>NZ_JAUHJR010000246.1 GCF_030412915.1 Nocardioides abyssi
CGTGCTGCGCAAGCTCGAGGTCAACTCCCAGCTCGCCGCGGTCGCGGTCTACCGCCGGGTGGTCGACCGGCGCTGACCGGGCCGCTGCCGGGGGTGGAAATCGGCACGGGGCCGGCCCCCGTCGGTGGCCGGCCCCGCGCTGAGGAGGGAGGTGCTGGTCGTCAGGGGCGCGGCAGTGCCGCGGAGCCCTGCCGACCGTTGGCGGAGGGCTGGGGCTTCGCAGCGCTGCCGGGCCGG
>NZ_JAUHJR010000247.1 GCF_030412915.1 Nocardioides abyssi
TCGAGCGGGTGGTCCTCCGGCGTCTGCAGCGCGGACTCGTCCAGGCCGGCGGAGGCCAGGATCCGTCGTACGCCGTCGACGTGCAGCTGCTCGCCCGAGTGCGACCCGCAGCCGAGGGCGCGCAGGTCCGGCGGCAGGTCCAGCCCGTGCCGCACCATCGCGAGCGCCTGGACCGGCTTGTTGCACGACCGGGGCAGCACCGGCGAGGTGACGTCGCCGAGCGACCACTCGACCGT
>NZ_JAUHJR010000248.1 GCF_030412915.1 Nocardioides abyssi
AGCGACGGCGCTGGTCGAGGTCGCCCACGACCGCGTCGGCACGCAGGAGCGCCTGGGCCTCCCATACCTTCGACCACTTCGCGTAGTACGCCGCGTAGGAGCCGATCGTGCGCACGCGCGGCCCCTGCTTGCCCTCCGGGCGCAGGTCGGCGTCGACCGCGAGCGGCGGGTCGCCGCCGGGGAGGCCGAGCAGGCGGCGCAGCTCGTTGGCGACCGCCTGGGCGTACGACGACGC
>NZ_JAUHJR010000249.1 GCF_030412915.1 Nocardioides abyssi
AGACCTCGACGAAGCGCGTCATGTCCTCGACCGAGTGCATCCGCCCGCCGACCGAGACGACGTTGGCGTCGTTGTGCTCGCGGGCCAGCACGGCCGTCTCCTCCGACCACACCAGCGCGCCGCGCACGCCCTGGACCTTGTTGGCCGCCATCTGCTCGCCGTTGCCGGAGCCGCCGATGACCACGCCCAGGGAGTCCTCCCCCGCGACCCGCTCGGCCGCGACCGCCTCGGCGGC
>NZ_JAUHJR010000250.1 GCF_030412915.1 Nocardioides abyssi
CACCGTGCGTGGCACGAGTGGGAGGAGTCCGTCCGGCCGACCTGGTCTTCGACCCCACAACCGCCTGCTGGGGCTTCCGCAGCTTCTCCGCCACTACCGGCCCTCTCCCGCCGTCGGCCCCCTCTGGTGGCCGGGGCGAGGCAGGTCTTACTACTAAGCCGCACCGTGATCGACGGACCCGGGCGGACCCGGGTCGCGTCTTACGTGGACCGTTTCGCCTGCGACTGGCATCGG
>NZ_JAUHJR010000251.1 GCF_030412915.1 Nocardioides abyssi
CGCGAGGTCGCCCGCCTGTCCGGCATCCGCACGTCGGTGCCGGTCCTGGTCGCCCACACCCTCTCCTCGGTGCTGGCGGCGCTCGCCGGCCTGCTCCTGCTGGCCCGGCTCCGCGTCGGCAGCCCGACGATCGGCAGCCAGGGCGACTACGACCTGATGTCGATCGCGGCCGTCGTCCTCGGCGGCACGCTGCTGGCCGGCGGCAAGGGCAACGTCGTCGGCACCCTTGCCGG
>NZ_JAUHJR010000252.1 GCF_030412915.1 Nocardioides abyssi
TCACCCCCGCCGGGACGCCCGAGCTGGCGGCTCCGGCGGCCCCGGCCACCCCCACCAGCACCACCACCGCGACCACCACGACCACCCCGGCGGGTCTCGGGACGGGCGCTGCCCGCCCACCTCGACCAGCCGGTCACACCACCCACGAAGCACACGAGGAAGGCACCACCTGATGGAGACCGCGGAGATCCGCCGGCGGTTCGTGGCCCACTTCGAGGCCAACGCGCACACGG
>NZ_JAUHJR010000253.1 GCF_030412915.1 Nocardioides abyssi
CGCGCGCACGACGTCGGGCTCCTCGGGGCCCTCGGCGGCGCCGGTCGCCTCGGTCAGCGGCATCGCGGCGTACGACGTCGTGGCCGGTGCGGCGGGGCGCGGCCGCGGCAGGCCGGTGCGGTGGTCGAAGTACGCCGCGAACACCAGCTCGTGCCGGGCCCGGTCGTCGGGGCCGGCGCACAGCGTGGCGCGGCCGGCGGAGCGGGTGCCCTCCTCGGGGGGGCCGAGGA
>NZ_JAUHJR010000254.1 GCF_030412915.1 Nocardioides abyssi
CCATGCCGAAGCCACCGCGTCCGCCCTACCGCGGCACCGTGTGCGGGTGGGAGACCGCGATGTGGGTCGGCCGCTGCGGCGAGTGCCAGGCCTGGGGCTCGGTCGCCGCGGCCGCCCTCGCCCCCACGCCGCGCCCGGCGGCGACGCCGGTGACCACCGCCGCCGTGCCGATCGGCCAGGTCGCGGTCGAGGACGCCGCCCACCGCTCCAGCGGTGTGCCCGAGCTCGAC
>NZ_JAUHJR010000255.1 GCF_030412915.1 Nocardioides abyssi
GAACGCATGAGCACGGTGATGGACTCCGGCGAGGAGATCGGCGCGATCCGCACCATCCGCCGCGGCGTGCACTTCTCGCCCGAGCTGAAGGAGGGCATCCGGGGCACGCGCGCGCTCGCGGGGCTGGCCTCGGCCGGCCCGGTCGTCGTCCCGATCGCCGTCCAGCAGGTCCTCGACCGCGGCGTCAACGGTCCGGGCGGGCCGGACGTGTCCTTCACCGTCTGGGCCGG
>NZ_JAUHJR010000256.1 GCF_030412915.1 Nocardioides abyssi
GGGCGCGTTGGCCTCGAAGTGGGCCACGAACCGCCGGCGGATCTCCGCGGTCTCCATCAGGTGGTGCCTTCCTCGTGTGCTTCGTGGGTGGTGTGACCGGCTGGTCGTGGTGGGCGGGCAGCGCCCGTCCCGAGACCCGCCGGGGTGGTCGTGGTGGTCGCGGTGGTGGTGCTGGTGGGGGTGGCCGGGGCCGCCGGAGCCGCCAGCTCGGGCGTCCCGGCGGGGGTGA
>NZ_JAUHJR010000257.1 GCF_030412915.1 Nocardioides abyssi
CGACGAGTTCACCTGCATGAGCTGCTTCCTGGTCCACCACCGCAGCCAGCTGGCAGACGAGAAGAAGATGATCTGCCGCGACTGCGTGTGACGCGCCCGCACGCAAGAGGCCCGCGACCGGGGGTCGCGGGCCTTTCGCATTGCTGAGGGATGGCGCGGGTGGTCCTGGTGGCGCGGGTGGCGCCGTCCTGCCCGGAGGGCCGGGTCAGCCCTTCTGGTCGTCCTTGCG
>NZ_JAUHJR010000258.1 GCF_030412915.1 Nocardioides abyssi
GGTCAGCCGCTCGCTGGCGCGGGCGATGGCGAGGGCGTCGAGGATCGCGACCGGGGTCTCGATCATCGCCCAGAGCGTGGTGTGGTCGGGGGCGCCGGCCCGCTCGAGGGCCGCGACGAGCGGGTGGACCTCGTCGGCGGAGCCGACCGTGGGCACGACGACCGCGTCGGGGCCGGCCGGGGCGATGGCCGCGATGTCGGCGTCGTGCCACTGGGTGCCGATGCCGTTG
>NZ_JAUHJR010000259.1 GCF_030412915.1 Nocardioides abyssi
CATCGACGCCGGCACCGTGCTCGGCGAGCCCTCCGCGTCCGCGGACGGGTGACCGTGGCCGACCCGGCGCCGCGCACGGTCGACCAGCACCACGCCGAGGTGCTGGCCGCGGTCGAGCCCCAGGCCCCGTCCCCGCAGCCGCGGATGGACGCCCGCGGGCTCGCGGCCGCCGAGGACGTCGTCGCCACGCTGCAGCTGCCGGGCTTCGACAACTCCGCGATGGACGGG
>NZ_JAUHJR010000260.1 GCF_030412915.1 Nocardioides abyssi
CCGGCGAGGTCGGCGAGCTGGTGCTCGACCGCACCCCGTTCTACGCCGAGTCCGGCGGCCAGGCGGCCGACGCGGGCATCATCGAGTTCGACGGCGGCCGGCTCGAGGTGCTGGACGTCCCGCGGCCGGTCCGCGGCCTGGTGGTGCACCAGGTCCGCGTGGTCGACGGCGAGCTCGACGCCGGCGCCGCGGCGCTGCACGCCCGCGTCGACCCCGAGTGGCGGACC
>NZ_JAUHJR010000261.1 GCF_030412915.1 Nocardioides abyssi
CTGCATGAGCTGCTTCCTGGTCCACCACCGCAGCCAGCTGGCAGACGAGAAGAAGATGATCTGCCGCGACTGCGTGTGACGCGCCCGCACGCAAGAGGCCCGCGACCGGGGGTCGCGGGCCGTTCGCATTGCTGAGGGATGGCGCGGGTGGTCCTGGTGGCGCGGGTGGCGCCGTCCTGCCCGGAGGGCCGGGTCAGCCCTTCTGGTCGTCCTTGCGCAGGTCGGG
>NZ_JAUHJR010000262.1 GCF_030412915.1 Nocardioides abyssi
GGCGACGTGCAGCCGGCTCGCCTCCTCGGTGGCGCGGATGCGCGCCAGGGCCTGGGCGGCCACCTCGACCACGGACGCGGCCAGGTGGCGGCCGTCCTCGACGGGGTCGGGCGCCGGCGGCTCGACCGGCGGGTGGACCAGGGTGGTGGTCGGCTCGGGCTCGGGCTCCGGCTCCGGCTCCGGCTCGGGCTCGACCTCGGGCTCCGGGTTGGGCTCCGGGTCCGGC
>NZ_JAUHJR010000263.1 GCF_030412915.1 Nocardioides abyssi
GAGCGGCGAACGCGAGGAAGCCGCCCACAGGGAGGATCGACGTGAGCAGACCCAGGGCGGCGGGAAGCGCTGGACGGTGAATCAGCGGGGCCTTCGCCTCGGGCGCCGCGCTCGGCGCGCGGGTCTCACCCATGCTCGAGACCACAGCAGCTGCGATCACCAGGAGCGCGGCGGCGCCGTACCACGCTCCGGTGAAGCCGATAGTGCTGACCAGAAGTTCGCCGAG
>NZ_JAUHJR010000264.1 GCF_030412915.1 Nocardioides abyssi
TGGCGTGCTTGTGGGGGTCGACCGCGGAGAGGCGCGGGGCCTCGCTCGTGTCGTCGGCCCACGGCTGCTGGGCCACCACCGTGCCGCCGACGCCGACCGCCACCCCGGCGGCGGCTGCGACGAGCTGGGTGCGGCGGCGGCGCGGCCGGGAGGCCGGCGTACGTCGTGCGGGGCCGGCGGCGGGGTCCAGCGGCGTGGCGCCCGGGACGTCGCCGTCGTCGTCGCC
>NZ_JAUHJR010000265.1 GCF_030412915.1 Nocardioides abyssi
GAGGACCTCCTGGCCGTCCATGCCCGGCAGCCCGAGGTCGAGCACCATCAGGTCGTGCCCGCCGGAGAGCGCCTCGTCGAGACCGCGGCGTCCGGCGTCGACGACGGTGGTCTGGTGGCCGGCGGCACGCAGCCCCATGGCCAGGAACGAGGCGATGCGCGCCTCGTCCTCCACGATCAGGATGCGGGCCACGGGGCCTCCTCGACGAGCACGGACGACGCCCCG
>NZ_JAUHJR010000266.1 GCF_030412915.1 Nocardioides abyssi
GCGCGCGCGGCTCGAGGAGCGCGGCTACCGCGTGGACACGCGCCGCGGCTGAGCCGGGACAGGCGCACGACAGGTCCACGACGAACGGACGCCCCCGGCCGGTGGCGGGGGGCGTCCGCGCGTGCGCTCGGGGTGGGTCAGCCGGTGTACGGCGTGGCGTCGACGATGACGACCTCGAGGGTCTTGCCGTTGGGCGCCTCGTAGGCGACGGTGTCGCCCTTCTT
>NZ_JAUHJR010000267.1 GCF_030412915.1 Nocardioides abyssi
GCGTACCTCAGGAAGTCCACCGCACGAGTCTACGGAGAAGCCGCAACGGGCCCGACCGACGTGATCCGGTGCACGGCGAAGGTGCGGACGTCGTCGCTGCGCTGGTCGTGGGCGGTCAGCGGCCCGCCCTCGACCGAGACCGGGTGGACGACCCGCTCGGTGGAGGTGCCGTGGTTGTCGACGTAGGAGATGACGACCGACGTGCGGGTCTCGACGGCCTCGCG
>NZ_JAUHJR010000268.1 GCF_030412915.1 Nocardioides abyssi
GGAGATGGTGGAGCGGACCTCCGCCGCGATCACCGCGGCCCTCCAGCGCCTGCTGGGGCGCCCCTGACATGGCCCGTCCGCCGCTGGTCGCCCGCCGCGCCGCGGAGCTCCGCGGCGCCGCGGTGGTGGCCACGGCGCCCGTCGCCGGCGGCGACACCGCCACCGCGACCAAGCTGCGGCTGAGCAACGGCACCACGGCGCTGATGAAGACGATGCCGCACGCG
>NZ_JAUHJR010000269.1 GCF_030412915.1 Nocardioides abyssi
CGACGCCGACATCGCGGCCATCGCCCCGGCCGGCCCCGACGCGGTCGTCGTGCCCACGGTCGGCTCCGCCGACGAGGTCCACCAGCTCGTCGCGGCCCTCGCGCGGGCCGGCGCCCCCGACCACACCACGCTCTGGGCGATGATCGAGACCCCGGTCGCGATCCTCGACGCCCTCGCCATCGCCCGCGCCAGCGAGCGGCTGACCGCGTTCGTCATCGGCACC
>NZ_JAUHJR010000270.1 GCF_030412915.1 Nocardioides abyssi
GCCGGAGCCCGTGCCCTCGCCGCCCTGCGGATCGGGTACGCCGCCCGCGCAGGACGCGAACGGCTCGGGCGCGGTCTGTCCGCCGCCGAGCTGCTCGACGAACAGGCCGAGGCGCGGGTCGGCGGCGCCGACGAGCCGCAGCTGGCGACCCCAGACGGTGACGACGACGGGCGCGGGCAGGCCCGGGGAGGGCGAGAGGGTGCCGGTGGCGGGCAGGTGCGCG
>NZ_JAUHJR010000271.1 GCF_030412915.1 Nocardioides abyssi
CGCGCTCGGGGTCCGGCCGCGCGCCGGGGCGGGGGAGCGGCGCCTGGTCGTCGGCCGCCAGGCCGTGCGCAACGCGCTCCAGTCCGCCCTGCTCGCCGCCGACCCGGCCCCCGTGGTCGGCGACGACGCGCTGGCGGCGGGCGCGCGGGTCTTCCTGGCGACCTACGACGCCGACCCGGCGGCGACGGAGGCGCTGGTGCGACGGAGCGCGGCGCAGTTCGAG
>NZ_JAUHJR010000272.1 GCF_030412915.1 Nocardioides abyssi
GCTGTCTGCTCCTCCATCCTCCCCTGGCGCTCCTGCGGCACCCGGGATCCCTGGGTCGGCGCCACGAGCGCCGAGCGGACCACCGCCGCGGTCGCGGCGGTCGAGGCCAGCGCCCCCACCATCTGGGGCGGCGACTGGAACCACGCGTTGTCCGGCCGTGAGTGGACCGGTTCCGTCGCGGGGCGACGGTCCCTCCTCGCCGCCATCGAGCGTCAGGGCCAGC
>NZ_JAUHJR010000273.1 GCF_030412915.1 Nocardioides abyssi
TGGTCAGCGGGCGGGCGGTGAGGCCGGCCGGCAGGCCGGGCAGCGCCGGGTGGTCGCTCTCGTCGGGGGCGCTCATGCGGAGGATGAGACCACGGGGACGACGGACGGGGCCGCCCGTTTTATCGAGGGTCTCTCGAGGGCGGCCCCGTCCGGGGTGCTGCGGGGCGTCCGGGTGGACGCCGGGGGTCAGGCGTTCTTGATCGCCGAGACGTCGAACTCGAGC
>NZ_JAUHJR010000274.1 GCF_030412915.1 Nocardioides abyssi
CGTCGTTCCGCGCCGGCCAGGTCCGCGACGACCTGCTGGTCGTCGACGAGCTCAGCGACGGCGACGCCCACGAGGAGCCCCGCGGCGCCCCGTGACCCCCCGGCCACGGGGCGCGCCACGGGACGCGCCGCGGGGCGCCCAGGTCAGTCCTGGGCCTTGGCCAGGTGCAGCCAGGTGTCCACGACGGTGTCGGGGTTCAGCGACATCGACTCGATCCCCTGG
>NZ_JAUHJR010000275.1 GCF_030412915.1 Nocardioides abyssi
GGAGCGGAACAGCACGCCGCGGCGTACCCGTCCCCCGTCCGTCGTCGGGTGGCCGTCGCCCGCGACGTCGCGGAAGTTGTCGGCCGACGCGAGCCGGACGAGCTCCTCGCCGACCAGCCCCTGCTGGCTCTCGCTCACGCGCGCAGCATGTCAGGCGTCCGGGTCACGCGTCGGTGAACTCCACGACCAGGACCGGGTCCCGCGAGGGGATGACCGACCCGC
>NZ_JAUHJR010000026.1 GCF_030412915.1 Nocardioides abyssi
CCGGCGCCGGTGCACGCCCTGCACGCCGGTGTGGCGCATCAGCCGCTCCACCCGCCCACGGCTGACCGCGATGCCCTTGCCCAACACCAGCTCGGCATGCACGCGGCGGTGGCCGTAGGTGCCGTACGAGGCGGCGTGGACCTGGCGGATGGTCTCCATCAGGTGCGCCTGCTCCCACGCCCGCGCACTGGCGGGCCGACGGCGCCACTCGTAGTAGCCCGACGTCGAGACGTTCAGGACCCGGCAGGTCACCGCGACGGGAACCCCGTCCGCGGCGAGCTCACAGACCACCGGGAACACTATTTTGGGAGGACGTTCTCCCGGGCGAAGTAGGCGCTGGCCCGCTTGAGGATCTCGACTTCCATCTCCAGCACCCGCTTGTCACGACGGAGCTGGACCAGCTCGGCCCGCTCATCAGAGGTCAAGCCCTCTTGGACGCCTTCGTCGACGTCGGCCTGCTTCATCCACCGCCGCAGACCGGACTCGGCGATGCCGAGATCCTTCGCGATCTGCGCGATCGGCTTCTCCCGCAGCCGGGCCAGCTCCACGGCTCGACGACGGAACTCAGGACTCTTCGGTGCCGGCATACGCACTCCTCTCGGACGACCATCGTCGCCTCACTCAAGGTGTCCGGGCTACCGGGGGCACTTCA
>NZ_JAUHJR010000276.1 GCF_030412915.1 Nocardioides abyssi
GGTCAGCGTCAGACGCGGAGAACCCGGTCGACCCGCTCGCGCTGACATCATCCGCGCGACGAACTGGGCACCAGCGTCAGTCCATTTCGGGTCCGGGTCGTGGTGCCGCAAAGCTTGAACGCGCGCGGGGCCCGCGCAGCGCCGGGCAATTTGGCGCAACTCCTCGCTCTTTCCGTTCCCGCCGGCGCCCACCAGGATCAAGTGCGAGACCCGATCGTCCAG
>NZ_JAUHJR010000277.1 GCF_030412915.1 Nocardioides abyssi
ATCGGCACCCAGTGGCACGACGCCGACATCGCGGCCATCGCCCAGGCCGGCCCCGACGCGGTCGTCGTGCCCAAGGTCGGCTCCGCCGACGAGGTCCACCAGCTCGTCGCGGCCCTCGAGCGGGCCGGCGCCCCCGACCACACCACGCTCTGGGCGATGATCGAGACCCCGGTCGCGATCCTCGACGCCCTCGCCATCGCCCGCGCCAGCGAGCGGCTGACC
>NZ_JAUHJR010000278.1 GCF_030412915.1 Nocardioides abyssi
TGGACGATCGGGTCTCGCACTTGATCCTGGTGGGCGCCGGCGGGAACGGAAAGAGCGAGGAGTTGCGCCAAATTGCCCGGCGCTGCGCGGGCCCCGCGCTCGTTCAAGCTTTGCGGCACCACGACCCGGACCCGAAATGGACTGACGCTGGTGCCCAGTTCGTCGCGCGGATGATGTCAGCGCGAGCGGGTCGACCGGGTTCTCCGCGTCTGACGCTGACC
>NZ_JAUHJR010000279.1 GCF_030412915.1 Nocardioides abyssi
GTCAGCGTCAGACGCGGAGAACCCGGTCGACCCGCTCGCGCTGACATCATCCGCGCGACGAACTGGGCACCAGCGTCAGTCCATTTCGGGTCCGGGTCGAGGTGCCGCAAAGCTTGAACGCGCGCGGGGCCCGCGCAGCGCCGGGCAATTTGGCGCAACTCCTCGCTCTTTCCGTTCCCGCCGGCGCCCACCAGGATCAAGTGCGAGACCCGATCGTCCAG
>NZ_JAUHJR010000280.1 GCF_030412915.1 Nocardioides abyssi
CCGTCGGCGACCTGCGCCGCCTGGTGCGACCGCCGGCCGCGGACGGCTGGGCGGCGGTGCTGGGGTGGTACTCACTGATCCACCTCGCACCCGGCGAGCTGGCGGAGGCCGTGTCCGCGCGGGCCCGGCCGCTCGCCGCCGACGGGCTACTGGTGCTCGCGCTGCACACCGGTGGGCCGCAGCGGGTGCGGCACCTCGACGAGTGGTTCGGCCACGAGGTG
>NZ_JAUHJR010000281.1 GCF_030412915.1 Nocardioides abyssi
CCAGCAGCGCGGCCGGTCGCCGTGGCCGCACTGCGGTCGCTACCTGTGACCCGCGCCCCCGCCGGCTGAGCGCCAGGCGGGCGGTCGGTCGTGTGCCCCACGCCGCGGCCGGGCGCGTCCGCAGGCACACGACCGCGTGGTGGAGCCGCCCGCACGCCGTGTGAGTCCCCCGCGGGAGGGGCACCGAGCGCGCATGCGCATCGCGATCACCGGAGCGTCCG
>NZ_JAUHJR010000282.1 GCF_030412915.1 Nocardioides abyssi
CGTCCCCGCGGCCAAGATCGCCTACGTCGAGATCGGCGGCGGCGTCGTCGGCCAGGTCGGCTTCCGCAGCTGACCCCCGGGCCGGTCACGGCCCACCCCCGCCTCCCGCCACGTGCGGCCCCGCGAGCGCTCCTGCGCACGCTGGGCAGCACGAGGCGGACGTGTTCGTGGGGCCAGCGAGTGAGTCGGTCGCAGGTCAGTGCGCGAGGCCGAGCTCGGCC
>NZ_JAUHJR010000283.1 GCF_030412915.1 Nocardioides abyssi
AGGCCCAGACGCTCGATGGCGGCGAGGAGGGACCGTCGCCCCGCGACGGAACCGGTCCACTCACGGCCGGACAACGCGTGGTTCCAGTCGCCGCCCCAGTTGGTGGGGGCGCTGGCCTCGACCGCCGCGACCGCGGCGGTGGTCCGCTCGGCGCTCGTGGCGCCGACCCAGGGATCCCGGGTGCCGCAGGAGCGCCAGGGGAGGATGGAGGAGCAGACAGC
>NZ_JAUHJR010000284.1 GCF_030412915.1 Nocardioides abyssi
GGACGACCTCGCGGCGTACCTCGACGCGCTCGACCGCCACCCCAGGGTCGGCGTCTGCCTCGACACCTGCCACGTCTTCGCCGCCGGGGCGCCGCTCGCCGCGCCGGGCGGCGCGACCGCGACCCTCGACCGGCTCGTCGAGGTGGCGGGCGAGGGCCGGCTGCGCCTGGTCCACGCCAATGACTCGATGGACGTGCGCGGCGCCTTCAAGGACCGCCAC
>NZ_JAUHJR010000285.1 GCF_030412915.1 Nocardioides abyssi
CCGGTGCCGTGACCCGGCTCGCACCCGGGTTGACGGCCCCGACCCGCGGGTAACGAGGGGGACATGGCGACCGACACCGTGCCCCCGTCCTCGGCCGCGGACGTCCCCACCGAGCCCGGCGGCACCCCGCAGAGCGACACCGACGCCCACGTCGAGTCGAGGTCCGGCTACCGGCAGCCCCAGGTCGACGTGGCGGCGATGACGCGGCTGCTCGACGGC
>NZ_JAUHJR010000286.1 GCF_030412915.1 Nocardioides abyssi
AAGAAGGGCGACACCGTCGCCTACGAGGCGCCCAACGGCAAGACCCTCGAGGTCGTCATCGTCGACGCCACGCCGTACACCGGCTGACCCACCCCGAGCGCACGCGCGGACGCCCCCCGCCCCCGGCCGGGGGCGTCCGTTCGTCGTGGACCTGTCGTGCGCCTGTCCCGGCTCCCCCGCCGCGCCGGTGACACCGGGTGCCCCCCGCCACGAGCCGCG
>NZ_JAUHJR010000287.1 GCF_030412915.1 Nocardioides abyssi
CACGTCCCGACTGCGGGGCCAAAAGACGGAGGTCCAAGCGCTCTCCGTGGACGATCTCAATGCGGTCCGCTCCGCTGTCGACGCCTGGATAAACAAGACGCGGCCAGGTCCGAAGCCGAACCAGGACATGCCAGACATCGTCGACATGCTGCTCGCCACAGGGTGCCGGATCGGGGAAGTACTCGCGATCCGATGGACAGACATCGACTTGAAGGCCA
>NZ_JAUHJR010000288.1 GCF_030412915.1 Nocardioides abyssi
CCCCCGCCGAGCACGCGGTCGAGCTCGGGCACACCGCTGGAGCGGTGGGCGGCGTCCTCGACCGCGACCTGGCCGATCGGCACGGCGGCGGTGGTCACCGGCGTCGCCGCCGGGCGCGGCGGGGGGGCGAGGGCGGCCGCGGCGACCGAGCCCCAGGCCTGGCACTCGCCGCAGCGGCCGACCCACATCGCGGTCTCCCACCCCCCCACGGTGCAGCG
>NZ_JAUHJR010000289.1 GCF_030412915.1 Nocardioides abyssi
CCCCGGCGGCCGCTGTCGATGGCCGGGCTGGTCTCCGAGCTGCGCCGCACCGTCGCCGACCCCGGCGAGCCCGAGGCCCTGCGCCGCGCGGCCGCGCGGCGGCTGCGGCTGCTCGCCGAGCTCGACGTCCACGGCCGCCCGGTCGCGCCCCAGGCCGACCCCGCCCCCGGGGGGGGGCTGCGTGCGCCCAGCCGCTCGGAGCGGCCCGTGCGCCCGCC
>NZ_JAUHJR010000290.1 GCF_030412915.1 Nocardioides abyssi
TCGACACCGACGCCAAGCGGTTCGGCCGGCTGTTCTTCCAGCCGCTGCTGGTGCTCTGGGCGCTCTACGGCGGCGGTCACCTCCGGCGGCGCGGCCGGGACTGCGGCCGGCCCCCGACGCTACGGCCGGGCCTCGGGCCGGGGGCCGGCCGACCGGCTCAGAGGGTCGGTCGCACGCCCGCGAGGAACCGCAGCACGGTCCCCCGCACACCCGCCGC
>NZ_JAUHJR010000291.1 GCF_030412915.1 Nocardioides abyssi
GTCGAACTGCACCTGCCGCGGCGCCGGGCGCTGCGCCTGCTGGGGCTGGGCCTGGCCCTGCTGGCCCTGGTACCCCTGCTGGCTCGGGGCCCCCTGCGGGCGGGTGGCCGCGGCCCCCGGCGCGCGCTGCTCCTGGCGCGGCGCCGCCAGGCGACCGGCCGCGAGCGCCTGCGCGGCGGTGCGGGTCTCCTCCTGCGACTGCTGCGGCTTGGGCTCG
>NZ_JAUHJR010000292.1 GCF_030412915.1 Nocardioides abyssi
GGCGAGGATCGACCAGAAGGCGACGAGGTTGGCGTCGATGCCGGAGTGCGGCTGCACGTTGGCGTACTCCGCGCCGAAGAGCTCGCGGGCGTGCTCGGCGGCGCGCGACTCGACGGTGTCGACGTTCTGGCAGCCGGCGTAGAAGCGGTGGCCGACCGTGCCCTCGGCGTACTTGTCGCTGAACCAGGTGCCCATCGTCATCAGCACGGCGGGCGAG
>NZ_JAUHJR010000293.1 GCF_030412915.1 Nocardioides abyssi
AGCGCCAGGACTTCGCCAACGGTCTGCAGGGCTCCGCGGCACTGCCGCGCCCCTGACGACCAGCACCTCCCTCCTCAGCGCGGGGCCGGCCACCGCCGGGGGCCGGCCCCGTGCCGATTTCCACCCCCGGCAGCGGCCCGGTCAGCGCCGGTCGACCACCCGGCGGTAGACCGCGACCGCGGCGAGCTGGGAGTTGACCTCGAGCTTGCGCAGCACG
>NZ_JAUHJR010000294.1 GCF_030412915.1 Nocardioides abyssi
CGGTCCCTCTTCCTGACGTGGTTGCGGTGCCGGTGCTCCGGCGCCGACCACGCTAGGAATCCGGACCGGTCGTCCGGCACGGGCGACGGTCCCCAAGCCGACGGGACCTTGGTCCCGCGGTCCCGGGCCCTCCGGCCCGGCCGGGCCGGTCGGCTGGTCGTGGAAGGCGCGCAGCGCTGGTCCGGCTGGTTGAGGAAGGCGCGCAGCGCTGGTCCGG
>NZ_JAUHJR010000295.1 GCF_030412915.1 Nocardioides abyssi
GGGGGGCGCGCCCGAGGTAGATGCAGGCGACCAGCAACGAGATGACCGGGTCGACCTTGAACCGGATGATGAGCACGATCGCGGCCACGAGGGCGTTGGCGGCGTGGAGGACTTCCTTGGGTGGTCCCGTCCGGGTGGGGGTGGGTCGTCCCACCCTTACCCCTGACCGCCCGGCTCCACGTGGTCCGGCGGGTTCCGGCTGGGGTCGTCGGTCCTG
>NZ_JAUHJR010000027.1 GCF_030412915.1 Nocardioides abyssi
TCAGGATCCCTGACGGCCTTAATTGAAGCAGGAGTCGTCTTTGATTTGATAGTTATACTGGGGGCCTCCAATGGCTTAGAAGTCCTGATCGATATAATCCTGCAAATTGGAGCTGTGATTGACATAGGAGCTGCTCTTGGTGGAATTCTTAATAACGCGGAAAGCTTATTTAGACTCATCGCTCAGCTGGGAGGAAACGTATCTTATGGAATCAGTGGCGTGTTTTTGATTGTTGCCGATATCGTAGCTCTAATCAACGGGAACGCTACTGTGGAAGTCGTGATTAATGCCATCATTCAGTATGTAGCTTACTCCAGCATACTTGTTACCGCCGATTTCACTGTTGCCCTTAACGAAACACTCAAAGGATTTTTGTCCGTTGTAAAACGGATCAACGCTTCTTCTTCACTCAGCGGTCTTGTGTCGATTGTTGAAAAACTAATCGAAGGAAAACTAGTTATTGGTGGAGTCAATATTTCCGTTATCATCAACAAGCTGATTGTCGGAGTAGTTTCCGGAGGTTCCTCTTTGCTCGAAGTGGTTGTTTACGTAGTACTTCAACTCAAGGCCGTAGTGGATGTTAGCCTGCTAATTACGTACCTCGCGATTCTGCTAATCTTTA
>NZ_JAUHJR010000296.1 GCF_030412915.1 Nocardioides abyssi
GGGTGGCGAGCCCGAGGTAGATGCAGGCGACCAGCAACGAGATGACCGGGTCGACCTTGAACCGGATGATGAGCACGATCGCGGCCACGATGGCGATGGCGGCGTGGAGGACTTCCTTGGGTGGTCCCGTCCGGGTGGGGGTGGGTCGTCCCACCCTTACCCCTGACCGCCCGGCTCCACGTGGTCCGGCGGGTTCCGGCTGGGGTCGTCGGTCCTG
>NZ_JAUHJR010000297.1 GCF_030412915.1 Nocardioides abyssi
TCTGCTTTTCCGGGCAGCTCAGCCGCAGAGACCGTTGGCCTCGGCGTCCGCACCGGAGCCGCCGGGCCGGCTGCCGCTGATCGCGCCGCGGCCCAGGTCGCCGCGCGGCCGGTCGGCGACCACACGCGCCCACAGCTCCTCGGCGTCCTCGGTCAGCCGCACGCGCCCCCAGTCGGGGTCGTCGCGGGGCGGCTCGACGACCGGTGCCGTGACGAA
>NZ_JAUHJR010000298.1 GCF_030412915.1 Nocardioides abyssi
CAGGAAGTCCACCGCACGAGTCTACGGAGAAGCCGCAACGGGCCCGACCGACGTGATCCGGTGCACGGCGAAGGTGCGGACGTCGTCGCTGCGCGGGTCGTGGGCGGTCAGCGGCCCGCCCTCGACCGAGACCGGGTGGACGACCCGCTCGGTGGAGGTGCCGTGGTTGTCGACGTAGGAGATGACGACCGACGTGCGGGTCTCGACGGCCTCGCG
>NZ_JAUHJR010000299.1 GCF_030412915.1 Nocardioides abyssi
GGTCCGCCACTCGGGGTCGACGCGGGCGTGCAGCGCCGCGGCGCCGGCGTCGAGCTCGCCGTCGACCACGCGGACCTGGTGCACCACCAGGCCGCGGACCGGCCGCGGGACGTCCAGCACCACGAGCCGGCCGCCGTCGAACTCGATGATGCCCGCGTCGGCCGCCAGGCCGCCGGACTCGGCGTAGAACGGGGTGCGGTCGAGCACCAGCTCGC
>NZ_JAUHJR010000300.1 GCF_030412915.1 Nocardioides abyssi
TGCTCGGCGGCCACGGGCGGGTCAAGCACGCGGCCGACCTGCGCTGCCCGCTGCTCGTGCAGATCGCCGACCACGACCGGAGCGCGCCGCCGCACGCCGCGCTCACGGCGGCCGGCGCCGGCCGCGGCGAGGTGCGGCACTACCCGTGCGACCACTTCGACGTCTACGCCGGCAAGGACTGGTTCGACGCCGTGCTCGCCCACCAGGTGCACTTC
>NZ_JAUHJR010000301.1 GCF_030412915.1 Nocardioides abyssi
CGGGCAACGCGGTGAGGGCGTGGGTGACGGCGCCGACGGCGCCGATGACGGTTCTGCGCATCTACTCCCTCGGTGGGTGGGGGGAGCGATCCCTGGTGGTGGGGTGGCCGGTCCGGCCGCCCGAGACGGGTCTACCCGGCCTCGGACCTGCGGAAACGCATGGTCTGGACCCGGCGAGGGTAAGGGCTCGTCGCTCCCTCCATCCACTCCCCCGA
>NZ_JAUHJR010000302.1 GCF_030412915.1 Nocardioides abyssi
GGTCTCGTCCTCGGAGAGCCGGTAGACCATCGCCCACTCGTGCAGCCCGAAGCACCCGAAGTTCGCGGCCCGGCCCGCGGTGGCGGCGAGCAGCGCGCGCAGCGAGGCGAGCCGCGGCCGCTGCGAGGCGACGTACGCCGGGTCCACGGCGACGACGCCGTCCGCGCCGGGCCCGGCGGCGTACCCCGTGAGCGAGGCGTGCTCGGCCGCGTCGC
>NZ_JAUHJR010000303.1 GCF_030412915.1 Nocardioides abyssi
GTGCAGCTGCCCGACGACGAGGGTCGCCGCCGCGTCGAGGCCTTCATCGCCGGCGAGGAGTGACCTCCTCCCGCTGAGCCCCGGCTCCGCTCCCCCGCTCCACCCCCCGGCCCGCCCGGTCCACCCGGGCGGGCCGTCGGCGTTCCTCGGGCCGTCCGTCCTGGCGGCCGGCGTCAGCTGTAACGCGCAGCTACCCACTCTGTAGGCACGCTGCA
>NZ_JAUHJR010000304.1 GCF_030412915.1 Nocardioides abyssi
GCCGCCGACCTCCGGCTCGTGGTGTGGGGGGGGGGGGCGGGGGGGGGGGTGGGGGGGGGGGGGGCGGGGGGCGGGGGGGCGGGGGGGGCCCCGCCGCCCGACCGGGCCGTCGCGCTCAGCCCGTGGCTCGACCCGACCCTCGACGAGGACGCCGTGCGCGACCTCGAGCCGACCGACCCCATGCTGGCCGAGTCGGGCCTGCGCGCGGCGGCGC
>NZ_JAUHJR010000305.1 GCF_030412915.1 Nocardioides abyssi
GTGGTCGAGACGCTCGGCCTCGACCGGGTCGAGGTGGTCCGCGGTCGGGCCGATGCGCTGCACGGCACGCGACGGTTCGACGTCGTCACCTCCCGTGCGGTGGCGCCCCACGGGCGCCGGCTCGAGTGGTCCATGCCCCAGGTCGACGCCCGCGGCGCGCTCGTCGCGATGAAGGGCGCGACGGTCCACGAGGAGATCGTCGAGGCCGAGCCGG
>NZ_JAUHJR010000306.1 GCF_030412915.1 Nocardioides abyssi
CCGCGAGATCGTCGGCCAGCTCGGCCAGCGCCCGCTCCACCTCGGCCGGCAGGGCCGGACCCGCGTCCCCGACGACGACCCGCCCGCCCTGCAGGCGGGCCCCCTCGACCCGCGGCACCCCGGCCGCGACGACCGCGGGCGGCACGCCCAGGCGGTCGGCCAACGACGTCGCCGGCACGCCGCGGTCGAGGGGATGGGCGGCGTCGTGCGAGCG
>NZ_JAUHJR010000307.1 GCF_030412915.1 Nocardioides abyssi
GTATTCCGGCTGCTCGCGGTCGGCTGCTTCGCCGCGTCGCACTGGGTCACCACGCTGGGGGCCGACGCCGGCGACGACGCCTGAGCCGGCCCGGGTGGGGCCGGCCCGGCTCAGCGAAGGGTCAGCGAGGGATCAGCGGCGGGCCGCGACGACCAGCTCGGCCAGCTGCACGGTGTTGAGCGCCGCGCCCTTGCGGAGGTTGTCGTTGGAGACG
>NZ_JAUHJR010000308.1 GCF_030412915.1 Nocardioides abyssi
GGCTCGGGGGAGCCGGGCGCGGACGACGCGTACGCCGTGGCGTTCGACCACTGGATGGCCAGCGGCGCCGCCGACCTCGACGACCGGCGCGGCCCGGTCCGCGCCGACCTCGCGCCCGAGGGGGGGCCGGCCGCGCGGATGACCTCGCTCTCCGGCGGGCAGGCGGCCCGGGTGGCGCTGGCCGCGCTGCTGCTCAGCCGGTTCGACGTCGTGC
>NZ_JAUHJR010000309.1 GCF_030412915.1 Nocardioides abyssi
ATCGCGCGCCGCGCGTCGTGGTGGTCGCGCTCGGGCCGGACGAACACGTAGTGACCGCCCATGCCCAGCACCGTCTCGGCGTCGACGACGGCGGCGCCGCGGGCCGTGTCGCGGACCTGGTTCGGCGCGTCCTCGAGGGCGTCGCCGCCGATGAGGTCGACGACGGCATCCGCCTTGGCGGTGAGCTGCGCGCCGACCGGCCCCTGCGTGTGG
>NZ_JAUHJR010000310.1 GCF_030412915.1 Nocardioides abyssi
CAGCCAGGCGTACGTCGCCTCCGACTGCGGCAGCTCGACGTGGACGGGCACGTCGTCGTCGAGCACGCCCTCGGCGCGGGCCGCGTCGACGGCCGCGGCGACCCCGCGGGCGGTGCCGGCCCGGTCGTCGAGGTCACGCAGCGCGACGTCGAGGCCGGTGAGCACGAGCCCCCGCCGGCGGCACAGGGCGGCCGGGCCCGCGAGCTGGCCGGC
>NZ_JAUHJR010000311.1 GCF_030412915.1 Nocardioides abyssi
GAGTCCCAGTCGGCGTGGTCGTTCTCCGGCTGGACGTCGTGGTGGGCGTAGAGCAGCACCGTCGGCGCGCCCTCCGGGCCCGGCTTGTGCGCGATCACGGCCGGCGCGCCGCCGGCGGCGCTGACGATGTCGACGGTCGCGAATCCCACGGCGCGGAACAGCTCGGCCACCGCCTCGGCGCTGCGCTGCACCTCCGCCGCGCGGGCGGGGTCG
>NZ_JAUHJR010000312.1 GCF_030412915.1 Nocardioides abyssi
CCCCGCGACGACCCCGACTGGGGGCGCGTGCGGCTGACCGAGGACGCCGAGGAGCTGTGGGCGCGTGTGGTCGCCGACCGGCCGCGCGGCGACCAGGGCCGCGGCGCGATCAGCGGCAGCCGGCCCGGCGGCTCCGGTGCGGACGCCGAGGCCAACGGTCTCTGCGGCTGAGCTGCCCGGAAAAGCAGAAGGCCCAGGAGGTGATCTCCTGGG
>NZ_JAUHJR010000313.1 GCF_030412915.1 Nocardioides abyssi
GTCGCGGGTGCCCTTCATCTCGCGCAGCTCGCGGCGGAGCTTGGCGATCCGGGTGTTGATCCGGCGCCGGTCGGTCTCGATCTTGGTCTCACCGGGACCGCGGCCACCGATGCCGCCGCCGCCGGCGGCGCGACCGCCGACCTGGCGCGACAGGTTGCCACCCCAGCCACGCAGGCGCTGCTTGAGGTAGGTCAGCTGCGCCAGCTCGACCT
>NZ_JAUHJR010000314.1 GCF_030412915.1 Nocardioides abyssi
AGCCCGCGCAGCACCGCCCGGACCTCGAGCCCCGCGCTTCCCGGCGACGTCGCGCCGGCGCTGCGGTCGGCCGTGCTCGCCGTGGCCGCCCGGCTCGACGCGCCGGCCGCCCGCACCACGCGCGTGGTCGGTCACGAGGGGTCCGCGACGCTCGTGCTGGCGCGGCTGCTCGTCGACGGCGCGGTCCTCGCAGGCGCGGCGCGGGGGGACCC
>NZ_JAUHJR010000315.1 GCF_030412915.1 Nocardioides abyssi
CATCGCCTGCGCCCGCGGGTCCGCCGCCACGGCGGCCCGCAGGTCCTCGGGCACCTCGAGCCGCGTGGGCGGTGCGTACGCCGCCTCCCCCCGCCCGTCGGCCCGGGCCGCCTCCCCCGCGGCCCGGCCGGCGGGCGCCATCCGGCCCTCCGCCTCGAGCCGGGCGATGATCTCGACGTTGACCTGCGACCAGCGGCTGCGCGGGGCGCGC
>NZ_JAUHJR010000028.1 GCF_030412915.1 Nocardioides abyssi
CGTAGATCTCGACTCGCTATACCGCCAACTTAGTAGACGAACGACGAACTAAACCAGTAGAAAAGTAGCCGAAGACACAAAAAACGACAAAATGTTTAAAAACCACCTTGAAATGATCAGTCTCAACGAGACTCCCTCGAAAAAGGCCAAATTCTGGCAGTCCTTTGTAAGATCTCTAAAAGGATCCGATGACTTAAGGGCATCCGACTCATACTCTGCCAGGCCCAGGGGTATCTTCAGACCTCTCAACAACCTTCCAGAGCTTTCAACTGGCTGGCCTTTCGGCAAGTCCATCTACGACGATCCCAGCGCCGCCTCTGAACGTATCCACGTTCCTGGATACCGTTATGATCCACTCCACCGTGACACTTACGGATACTCGCCTAGACCAATCTACCCACACAATTTTGGATCCTTGGACAGATACAGGCCTGGTAAGTCCACTTCTTACAGGCGTTAAAGGAATTTTATTTAGGGGCTGGTACGTTTAAAAGGGCGACTTTTTCAGTGGGATTTATTCAAAATAAAAATTAACATTTAAACCGGG
>NZ_JAUHJR010000316.1 GCF_030412915.1 Nocardioides abyssi
CGTCGCCGAGCAGCTGATCAGGAAGGCGCTGCACCCGTACGCCGACGACCTGGTCGTCGCGACGAAGGCCGGTCTGACCCGGCAGGGCCCGGACGTGTGGACGCCGGGCGGCCGACCGGCGTACCTGCGCCAGCAGGCCGAGCTCTCGCTGCGGAACCACGGCGTCGAGCGGATCGACCTGATGCAGCTGCACCGCGTCGACCCCGACGTC
>NZ_JAUHJR010000317.1 GCF_030412915.1 Nocardioides abyssi
CGCCGTCGGCGGCAACCGCGAGGTCGCCCGCCTGTCCGGCATCCGCACGTCGGTGCCGGTCCTGGTCGCCCACACCCTCTCCTCGGTGCGGGCGGCGCTCGCCGGCCTGCTCCTGCTGGCCCGGCTCCGCGTCGGCAGCCCGACGATCGGCAGCCAGGGCGACTACGACCTGATGTCGATCGCGGCCGTCGTCCTCGGCGGCACGCTGCTG
>NZ_JAUHJR010000318.1 GCF_030412915.1 Nocardioides abyssi
CCGACCCGCTCGCCCCCACCACGTGCAGCCGGCAGCGTCGCATGTCGCCATCCTCGACCATGACGCGACAGCCCGTCGGCACCGCGCGCTGGGGTCGTGTGCTCACCGGCGCGCCGCGGCGCGTTCTGAGGCACACGACCGTGACGACCGACCGCGCTCTCCGGCCGGGCATAGCCGAATCCCTGACTGCCTCCGACACGTGCAGATTCGG
>NZ_JAUHJR010000319.1 GCF_030412915.1 Nocardioides abyssi
GCCGGGCCGCCGCCGAGACGGGCAGCGACCGGGCCGGCGACCGCGGCGATCGGCTGGGGAGCCGGCACGCCGGACCCGTCCCGCCGGCCGGTGGCCGGCGGCAGCTCGACCGGCGCGCCGCGGTCGGCGGCCGCTCGGGCCGGCGCGGTGCCCACCCAGGCGAGCACCAGGGCGTCCTCGCCCGTGAGGAACCGGTGGCAGCGGACGCCGC
>NZ_JAUHJR010000320.1 GCF_030412915.1 Nocardioides abyssi
CGCAAGGTCATCCTGGACGCCAACGAGCGCGCGAAGATCGCCTCGCGCGCCCGCAAGGGCAAGTAACGACCGACGCACCCACGCGACCGGCCCGGGCCCCACGGCCCGGGCCGGTCGTGCGTCAGGCCCGGTTGGTCGCCGGGATCGTGGGCAGGCCCCAGTCCCCGCGGCGCGTGGTCTCGCGCATCATTTCCAGGATCGACTGCCCGCT
>NZ_JAUHJR010000321.1 GCF_030412915.1 Nocardioides abyssi
GTGCCGTCGAGACCGTCGGCCGGGGCGTGCCGCGGGTGCTGCGCACCGTGGTGCTCGCCGCCTGCGGCGTCGCGCTCGTCGCGCCCGTCGGCGCCGCCTCGGCCGGCGCGCCGCCGCACACCGTCCAGGCCCGGCACGGGCTGCCGGTGCCGGACCGGGCGACCTCCACCGCGGCGTGGGTCGCCGAGGCGGTGCGGTCGGCCACCGCGT
>NZ_JAUHJR010000322.1 GCF_030412915.1 Nocardioides abyssi
CGGCGCGGGCTACGACGAGAACAAGATCGGCGCCCACCCCGACCGCGACGCGCTCGACCGGGCCGCCGGCGGCCGCCGGGTCTGGCTCAAGCACACCACGGGCCACATGTGCGTCGTCTCCTCCGCCGTGCTCGCCGACCTCGGCCTGGCCGACGCCCCGACCGACGTGCCGGGCGGGTTGGTCGTCGTGGACGGGGCGGGCCGGCCGAC
>NZ_JAUHJR010000323.1 GCF_030412915.1 Nocardioides abyssi
CAGGGCGCGGGTGAGGTCGAGCACCAGGACGTCGTCGAGCATCGCGGACATGGGCCCGACGCTACTTCCAGGGCTCCGGCGGCTGAATGGCAACTCCTGCCACGCTGCCCCGCGGCCGGGGTCAGGTGGCACCGGCCGCGGGGCCCGGGTGGTGCGTCGGCGGGGCCGGCGTCGAGGGTCAGGAGCGGCAGAGCGCGACCTCGACGGCCC
>NZ_JAUHJR010000324.1 GCF_030412915.1 Nocardioides abyssi
TCGCGCATGATCACGTGGCCCGACTGCTCGCCGCCCAGCGAGTAGTGGTGGGCGTTCATCTCCTCGAGCACGTAGCGGTCGCCGACCGCGGTCTGGCGCACCGCGACGCCGGCGGCGCGCAACGCGTTGACGAAGCCGAGGTTGCTCATCACGGTCGCCACGACGGTGTCGTCCGTGAGCTGGCCGGCCGCGCGCAGGCCGAGCGCGAGG
>NZ_JAUHJR010000325.1 GCF_030412915.1 Nocardioides abyssi
TAACGCATGAGCACCGACCACCTGCCGCTCGAGCCGACCGCCGTCGCGGGCGAGATGCACCCCAGCCGCTGGGGCGACCCCGCCCGCGCGACCGCCCTCCCCGAGGCCGCGCGCGGCCGGGTGGAGGCGGTCTTCGGCCTCGACGAGCAGCCCGCGGTCGCCGACGTGGTCGTGCCGCGCTCGGTGCTGGCCCCGGCCCACCTCGACGC
>NZ_JAUHJR010000029.1 GCF_030412915.1 Nocardioides abyssi
GCCGTATCCTACACCAAGACCACCTCTAGCTAAGCCGCCTCCATATCCTAAACCACCTCCGTATCCTAATCCACCTCCATATCCAACTCCGGCCCCTCCGAGTCCGGCACCAGCGCCTAAACCGGCTCCTGCTCCAGCAATTCCGATACCAGCACCACCGAGTCCGGCGTCACCAAGTCCAAACCCGGCTCCACCAAGTCCTATTCCAGCTCCACCAAATCCAGCTCCGCCAAGCCCTCCACCAATGCCCGCTCCGGTAGAAACGGCAACTGTTCCGACGGCAACAGGAGTTGGTACTGCTACAGGTGCGGGAACTGGCACGTCAACAGGTACGGGAGAAGGTACCGGAACACTGACGGGTCTTGGACGATCAACTGGGATAGCGATAGGTCTAGGTACGGCATAAGGTCTTGGTATATCAACAGGTACTGGACGTGGAACGTCAACAGGATATGGAGCAGGAACATCAACAGGAACAGGACGTGGAACGTCAATTGGTCTGGGTACTGAAACAGCGACTGGGACTGGACGGG
>NZ_JAUHJR010000326.1 GCF_030412915.1 Nocardioides abyssi
CGGTCGGGCGGCTGTCTCGGGTGGCCCGGCCGTCGCCGGGAGGTTCGGGGTCGGCCACCACCTCAGCGTATCGGGGCGGTCACGACGCGACTGTCCGTGGGCTCGCCGAGGGTCTCGCCCATGAGCGTGCAGCAGGCCCCGTCACCCGCCGAGTGGGTCTCGACGCCCGTCGACGGCGTCGAGGGGGGGGGGGGGCGCCCCCCCCCTAG
>NZ_JAUHJR010000327.1 GCF_030412915.1 Nocardioides abyssi
ACATCGCGCGCGCCGAGCTCGGCGCCCACGCGGCGTACTCCGGCATCACGATGCGCACCTGGTTCCACCCGCGCGGCCAGGTCGACCTGGCGATGCTGCGGCAGATGCACGCGCCCGACCACGGCCCGTTCTTCGTGCGGACCGCGGCGATCTCGGTGGAGTGCACCCACAACATCGCCGGTGGCGCGGTGCTCCCGATCGAGGACCTG
>NZ_JAUHJR010000328.1 GCF_030412915.1 Nocardioides abyssi
GAACGCATGAGCACGGTGATGGACTCCGGCGAGGAGATCGGCGCGATCCGCACCATCCGCCGCGGCGTGCACTTCTCGCCCGAGCTGAAGGAGGGCATCCGGGGCACGCGCGCGCTCGCGGTGCTGGCCTCGGCCGGCCCGGTCGTCGTCCCGATCGCCGTCCAGCAGGTCCTCGACCGCGGCGTCAACGGTCCGGGCGGGCCGGACGT
>NZ_JAUHJR010000329.1 GCF_030412915.1 Nocardioides abyssi
GCGGGAATCGCGTGACGCGCGTCTCGCACCGCCCGCGGGCCGGGCCCGCCTCAGGAGCCCGGCGGCGGGGGCGGCGGGGGCTCGGTGGGCGGCGGGGGCGTCGGGTCGGGGGGGGGGGGGGTTGCCCCCCCCCCCCCCCCCCCCCCCCCCCCCCCCCCCCCCCCCCGCGGGGCCCCCGGGCGCACAGGGCGCGGGCCCCCGGCCCCCCC
>NZ_JAUHJR010000330.1 GCF_030412915.1 Nocardioides abyssi
CACCTCGTGGCCGAACCACTCGTCGAGGTGCCGCACCCGCTGCGGCCCACCGGTGTGCAGCGCGAGCACCAGTAGCCCGTCGGCGGCGAGCGGCCGGGCCCGCGCGGACACGGCCTCCGCCCGCTCGCCGGGTGCGAGGTGGATCAGTGAGTACCACCCCAGCACCGCCGCCCAGCCGTCCGCGGCCGGCGGGCGCACCAGGCGGCGC
>NZ_JAUHJR010000331.1 GCF_030412915.1 Nocardioides abyssi
CGTGCCCTCGCCGCCCTGCGGATCGGGTACGCCGCCCGCGCAGGACGCGAACGGCTCGGGCGCGGTCTGTCCGCCGCCGAGCTGCTCGACGAACAGGCCGAGGCGCGGGTCGGCGGCGCCGCCGAGCCGCAGCTGGCGACCCCAGACGGTGACGACGACGGGCGCGGGCAGGCCCGGGTAGGGCGAGAGGATGCCGTTGGCGGGCAGC
>NZ_JAUHJR010000332.1 GCF_030412915.1 Nocardioides abyssi
GACCCCGTCGTCGGGGTCCAGGTCGATCCGTTCCACCCCGGCGGCGCCCTCCGGGGGCCGCCGGTCGTCGGGCACCGCGGTCGCCATGGCCTCCGCGGCGGCCTGCAGCAGCGCGGACGCCGCCGCGGCCAGGTGCGCGCGCACCTCGGGGCTGGTCCGGCGCACGGCATGCACCGCGCGGCACACCGGGCACCACGTGCACTCGGGG
>NZ_JAUHJR010000333.1 GCF_030412915.1 Nocardioides abyssi
ACCGTCGTCCGCGCCGTCCTGCCCGTCGAGCCGACCCACCCGGAGGAGCGCCATGACTGAGCCCACCACCCGCCCCATCCGGGTCGCGGGCGTCGACGACCACCCCGTCTTCCGGCTCGGCCTGGCCGGGCTGCTCGGCTCGCTCGACGGCCTCGAGGTGGTCGCCCTGGCCGAGGACGCCGCTCGCGCCGTCGAGCGGGTCACCGAG
>NZ_JAUHJR010000334.1 GCF_030412915.1 Nocardioides abyssi
CCCGTGGGCGAGGTGCGCCGCGAGCTGGCCCGCGCCGGGCTGCGGGTGACCACCGAGGAGGTCGCCAACCCCGGCGGCGAGACCGCCGGCCTGGTGACCTCCGTCGACCCGGCCGGCCGGCGCGACGAGGGCGAGCGGGTGACCGTGCAGTACTGGGGCGACCCGCCTGTCGAGGAGCCCACGGAGGAGCCCACCACCGAGGAGCCC
>NZ_JAUHJR010000335.1 GCF_030412915.1 Nocardioides abyssi
GGGGGGGCGACGCGGGGCCGCTGCATCTGGTCGATCCGCTCGACGCCGTGGTTCCGCAGCGAGAGCTCGGCCTGCTGGCGCAGGTCCGCCGGTCGGCCGCCCGGCGTCCACACGTCCGGGCCCTGCCGGGTCAGACCGGCCTTCGTCGCGACGACCAGGTCGTCGGCGTACGGGTGCAGCGCCTTCCTGATCAGCTGCTCGGCGACG
>NZ_JAUHJR010000336.1 GCF_030412915.1 Nocardioides abyssi
GGGTTGCCGCCGGAGCTGCTGGCGGTCGTCCAGGCGACCGTCCTCGCCGGGCTCTCGACGAGGGAGGCCGCCGCGCTGCTCGGGAGCCCGCGCGGGACCGTGAAGAGCCGGATGAGCCGCGCGCGGCTCGAGCTGAGGGAGGCGCTCCTGTGAGCACGCACCGCACGGAGTGGCACGCCGAGGACACCTCGATCGCCGCGTACCTGG
>NZ_JAUHJR010000337.1 GCF_030412915.1 Nocardioides abyssi
ATCGTCGGCCAGCTCGGCCAGCGCCCGCTCCACCTCGGCCGGCAGGGCCGGACCCGCGTCCCCGACGACGACCCGCCCGCCCTGCTGGCGGGCCCCCTCGACCCGCGGCACCCCGGCCGCGACGACCGCGGGCGGCACGCCCAGGCGGTCGGCCAACGACGTCGCCGGCACGCCGCGGTCGAGGGGATGGGCGGCGTCGTGCGAGCG
>NZ_JAUHJR010000338.1 GCF_030412915.1 Nocardioides abyssi
GGGCGGGGCTACCTGGTGACGATGACCTGCGACGACGAGGCCGCTTCGGGGGAAGTCGGGCGGGGGGGGGGGGGGTAGCACCACGCTGGCGGCGGACCCGATCCACGCCCGTGACCAGCACTCGCGTGAAAGCCGGTCGAGACGGACGGCACCGGGTTGTTAGCGTCACCGGGATGCAGGTGAGGTTCGAGCGCACCGGGCACCGG
>NZ_JAUHJR010000339.1 GCF_030412915.1 Nocardioides abyssi
GTGGTGGCCGCGCCCGGCCGGGGACGCGACTGGCCGGGACAGGACAGGACAGGACGAGACGCGACAGGGCCCCGACCGGATCCGGTCGGGGCCCGGTCGGGTGGAGCGGGTGGCTCAGGCCGGGATGCCGAGCGCGAACTCCACCTTGCCCGTCGGGTCGACGGCGGCGTCGAGCACCTTGTCGTCGAGCATGAGCGCGGCCGCCT
>NZ_JAUHJR010000340.1 GCF_030412915.1 Nocardioides abyssi
ACCGCGGAGAGGCGCGGGGCCTCGCTCGTGTCGTCGGCCCACGGCTGCTGGGCCACCACCGTGCCGCCGACGCCGCCCGCCACCACGGCGGCGGCTGCGACGAGCTGGGTGCGGCGGCGGCGCGGCCGGGAGGCCGGCGTACGTCGTGCGGGGCCGGCGGCGGGGTCCAGCGGCGTGGCGCCCGGGACGTCGCCGTCGTCGTCGCC
>NZ_JAUHJR010000341.1 GCF_030412915.1 Nocardioides abyssi
GTGGTGGCCGCGCCCGGCCGGGGACGCGACTGGCCGGGACAGGACAGGACAGGACGAGACGCGACAGGGCCCCGACCGGATCCGGTCGGGGCCCGGTCGGGTGGAGCGGGTGGCTCAGGCCTGGATGCCGAGCGCGAACTCCACCTTGCCCGTCGGGTCGACGGCGGCGTCGAGCACCTTGTCGTCGAGCATGAGCGCGGCCGCC
>NZ_JAUHJR010000342.1 GCF_030412915.1 Nocardioides abyssi
CCGCGTGGCCAGCCGGGGCAGGCGCAGGTCGCTGCGCACGACGGTCCGCCCCCGCAGCGGCCGGTCCAGCCGCCGCGCGAGCTTGTAGACGCTGTCCCCCTCCGGCACACGCCCTGTGTAGGGGGGGGGGGCCCCCCCCCCCCCCCCCCCCCCCCCCCCCCCCCCCCCCCCCCCCCCCCCCCCCCCCGCGCCGCCCCCGGGCGGG
>NZ_JAUHJR010000343.1 GCF_030412915.1 Nocardioides abyssi
GCACCAGCAGCTGCCACAGGGCGGCCGGCTTGTCGTCGACCGTGATGCCGGCGTCCTCGGCGTACGTCGTGCCGTGCTGCTCGAGCAGCACGCGGGCGGGGTCGCGGTGGCTCATGCCGCCTCGGGTACCCGACAGCCCGGATGCGACCCGCTCGCGGTCAGGGCGTGCCGGTCGGGCTGGGCAGCGGGGCGGACGGCGTCGGGG
>NZ_JAUHJR010000344.1 GCF_030412915.1 Nocardioides abyssi
GGACTGTGGGCGGTGACCGCGTTCGGCGGGGCCTACATGTTCAGCTTCACCCTCGGCGCGGCCCGGTCGCGCGCGACCGCCGAGCCCGGGCCGCTTCCCTCGAAGCTGCCGCCGCTGGCGCGGTTCGTGCACCCGCTCTTCGGGCTCGCGGGCCTGGCGCGGTGGATCGCCTACCTCGCCGCCGGCCAGCAGTCGCTGGCGTGGA
>NZ_JAUHJR010000345.1 GCF_030412915.1 Nocardioides abyssi
GGGCCCCCGCTCGACGGCGCGAGCGGCGTCCTCGGCCAGGGCGACCACCTCGAGGCCGTCGAGCGAGCCGAGCAGCCCGGCCATGCCGAGCCGGAAGACGGGGTGGTCGTCGACGCCCGCGACCCGGATGGGGCGGGTGGTGGGCTCAGTCATGGCGCTCCTCCGGGTGGGTCGGCTCGACGGGCAGGACGGCGCGGACGACGGT
>NZ_JAUHJR010000003.1 GCF_030412915.1 Nocardioides abyssi
TCGTGTACCCCCGAAGGAGCCTTACCGCTCGACTTGCATGTGTTAAGCACGCCGCCAGCGTTCGTCCTGAGCCAGGATCAAACTCTCCGTTGAAAAACAACACCAACACACCCATACAGGCGTGTCAGAAAAAGAGATGCCCTGACAGACGACACTGACAAATCAATTGTCAGAATCATTGTCAAAGAAACCATCAACCACACACCACCAAAGGCGACATGCAGTCGACGGGGCATAACAAACTAATTCGTCGACTATGACACACTGTTGAGTTCTCAAGGATCACGCACACTCCGTCCAGACCCTTGCGGGCCGGCCCGGAGGCAACCTGCAGAAACTTACCGGTTCCGATCCTCCTGCGCAACTCCGAGAGCTGGGCGATCCGGAGGATCCGAGCCGGAAACAACGATCCCCGTGAGCCACCAGCCTGTCGGCCGGGGCGGGAACCGCGTCCTGCGGCGAGAGAGAACATTACATGCGACCCCGGCGGACGCCAAATCGTCTGCGCGCGCCCGCTCGAGCGCAGGTCAGCGGGGCTTCGCGGGACGGTACGCCGAGACCGTCGGGTGCCCGGTCTGCCAGAACCGCCAGGGCCGCTCGGGTGCACCCCGCAGGCCGACCCGCGGTCCGGTGGAGACCTCCGCCGGCGACGTACCGGGCTCGAGCAGGATCGGCCCGGCGGCCAGGTCGGTGCCGTCGTGGTCGAGGGTGATGCCCAGCGCCCGGCACAGCCGCGCGGGCCCGCGAGCCAGGTCGCGGTCGGTCGACCCGGGTCGTCGCTCGCGGGCGAGCTCGATCCCCTCGACGACCTCCCCGGCGCGCAGCAGCACGGCGCTGGGGTCGCCCTCGGGCCCGGTGACCACGTTGCAGCACACGTGCATGCCGTAGGTGAAGTAGCAGTAGAGGTGCACCGGCGGGCCGAACATCGTCGCGTTGCGCCGGGTCATCCCCCGGTACGCGTGCGAGCCGGGATCGGCCGGGCCGGCATACGCCTCGACCTCGGTGAGCCGGACGGCGACCCCGCCGTGGCGGACGACCGCCCCCAGCAGCCTGGGCGCGACCTGGTCGACCGGCCCCGCGAGGAAGCCGGCCAGTGAGTCGTGGGCCTCAGGCGAGCCGGGCACGGTACGACGCCGCGCGCTCGGTGAGCTCGACCAGCTGCTCGCGCACCCGCACCGGAGCGGTCCCGCCGCGCCCGTCGCGGGAGGCGACCGAGCCCCCGGCGGTCAGCACCTCGCGCACCGCCGGGGTCAGGTGGGGCGAGATGGCGGCGAGCTGCTCGTCGCTCAGCTCGTGCAGCTCGATGCCGTGCTGCTCGCACTCGCGCACGCAGGCGCCGGCGAGCTCGTGCGCGACCCGGAACGGCACGTCCTGGCGGACCAGCCACTCCGCGACGTCGGTCGCCAGCGAGAACCCCTGCGGGGCGAGCTCGGCCAGCCGCTCGCGGTCGAAGACGAGCGTCGCGACCATGCCGGTGAAGGCGGGCAGGAGCACCTCGAGGGTGTCGACGGAGTCGAAGACCGGCTCCTTGTCCTCCTGGAGGTCGCGGTTGTAGGCCAGCGGCAGCGCCTTGAGCGTGGCCATCAGCCCGGACAGGTTGCCGATGACGCGGCCGGCCTTGCCGCGGGCGAGCTCGGCGATGTCGGGGTTCTTCTTCTGCGGCATGATGCTCGACCCCGTCGACCAGGAGTCGTGCAGCGTGACGAAGCCGAACTCCTTGGTGGCCCAGAGGATGACCTCCTCGGCCATCCGGCTGACGTCCACGCCGACCTGGGCGGCCACGAAGGCGAGCTCGGCGACGAAGTCGCGCGAGGCGGTGCCGTCGATGGAGTTGGCGGTGGAGCCGGTGAAGCCGAGCTCGGCGGCCACCCCGGTCGGGTCGAGGCCGAGGGACTGGCCGGCCAGCGCCCCGGAGCCGTACGGCGAGTCGGCGGCGACCCGCGCGTCCCAGTCGAGCAGCCGGTCGACGTCGCGCAGCAGCGGCCACGCGTGCGCCATCAGGTGGTGGGACAGCAGCACCGGCTGGGCGTGCTGGAGGTGGGTGCGGCCGGGCATGATCGTCGGCTCCGGCTCGAGGTGCTCCCGGGCCTGCCCGGCCAGCACGTCGACGAGGTCGAGGACCTGGCCGGCGACGACGCGGGCGTGGTCGCGCAGGAAGACCTTGAACAGGGTGGCGATCTGGTCGTTGCGGCTGCGGCCGGCGCGCAGGCGCCCGCCGACCTCGGGGCCGACCTCCTCGAGGAGGAGCCGCTCGAGCGCGCCGTGGACGTCCTCGTCGGAGTGGTCCGGGTGGAGCTCGCCGGCGGCGTACCGCTCCCCCAGCACGTCGAGCCCGCGCTGGAGCTCGGCCAGGTCGGCGTCGGAGAGCAGGCCCGCGCGGTGCAGCGCGTTGGCGTGCGCGCGGGACCCGGCCAGGTCGTAGGGGGTGAGCCGCCAGTCGAAGTGCGTCGAGCGCGAGAGCGCGTCGAGCTCGGGCGAGGGACCGCCGGCGAACCGTCCGCCCCAGAGCTTGCCCTCGTTGGTGGTGCTCACTTACCTGCCTCCTCCGACCGCGTCGACCGCGGCCCGCATGATCGTCGTGAGGTCCTCGCTCACGGCGGTGCCATCCTCGTCCAGCGCCTCGGGCGTCCACCACGCGGCCCGGTCGATCGTGCCCACCTCGAGCGGCTCCAGGCCGCCGAAGTGGACCTCCTCCCCCGGCGCGAGGTCGAGCCGGACGGCGAAGTAGGTCTGGTCCTGCACCAGGTGCCACAGCCCCCAGTCGAACGCGACGACCTCGTGGTGGACCGGCCCGACCAGGTCGGACGCGGCCACGACCAGCCCGGTCTCCTCGTGCATCTCGCGCGCGGCGGCCTCGACCAGGGGCTCGCCCGGGTCGGCCCCGCCACCGATGGAGAACCAGTACGGCGAGCCGGGGTCGACGGGGTCCCACCCGTGCAGCAGCAGGACCTCGCCGGCGGCGTTGACCGGCAGCACGCGGGCGCAGGTGCGCTCGCGGACCGGCCGGGTCGAGGCCGCCCCCGTCGTCGCGTCAGGCCGCTCCATCAGTCGGTGCCGAACTCCATCGCCGCCGCGTCGAGCGCGTCCTCCTCGGTGCCGGTGGCGTACGCCGGGTTGTCGGTGATCCGGTCGTAGCCGCCCGCGGGCAGCTCGCCGAAGAGCGTGCCGTTCTCGACGAGCACCTGGCCCTGGTCGAGCGGCTGCCCGGCGTACTGCTCGAGCTTGGCGCGGGAGTCGGCGATGTCGAGGTTGCGCATCGTCAGCTGGCCGATCCGGTCGGTCGGGCCGAACGCGGCGTTCTCGGTGCGCTCCATCGACAGCTTGTCGGGGTGGTAGGAGAACGCCGGGCCGTCGGTGCTCAGCACGGTGTAGTCCTCGCCGCGGCGCAGCCGGACGACGACCTCGCCGGTGACCAGCGAGGCGATCCAGCGCTGGATGGACTCGCGGATCATCAGCGCCTGCGGGTCCAGCCACCGGCCCTCGTAGAGCAGCCGGCCGAGGCGGCGGCCCTCGCTGTGGTAGCTGGCGATGGTGTCCTCGTTGTGGACGGCGTTGACCAGCCGCTCGTAGGCGATCCACAGCAGCGCCATGCCCGGCGCCTCGTAGATGCCGCGCGACTTGGCCTCGATGATCCGGTTCTCGATCTGGTCCGACATGCCGAGGCCGTGGCGGCCGCCGATGGTGTTGGCCTCGTGGACCAGCGCCACCGCGTCGTCGTACGTCGTGCCGTTGATCGCCACCGGACGGCCCGCCTCGAAGCGGATCGAGACGTCCTCGGTCGCGATGTCGACCGTGGGGTCCCAGAACTTCACGCCCATGATCGGCTCGACGGTCTCCAGCGAGACGTCGAGGTGCTCGAGGGTCTTGGCCTCGTGCGTCGCGCCCCAGATGTTAGCGTCGGTGGAGTAGGCCTTCTCCTTGCTGTCGCGGTAGGGCAGGCCGTGCTCGGTGAGCCACTGGCTCATCTCCGCGCGGCCGCCGAGCTCGGTGACGAACTCGTGGTCGAGCCACGGCTTGTAGATGCGCAGGTCGGGGTTGGCCAGCAGGCCGTAGCGGTAGAACCGCTCGATGTCGTTGCCCTTGAAGGTCGAGCCGTCGCCCCAGATGTCGACGCCGTCGGCCTGCATCGCGCGGACCAGCATCGTGCCGGTGACGGCGCGGCCCAGCGGGGTGGTGTTGAAGTAGGCGCGGCCGCCGGAGCGGATGTGGAACGCGCCGCACGCGAGGGCGGCCAGGCCCTCCTCGACCAACGGGCCGCGGCAGTCGACGGCGCGCGCGAGCTCGGCGCCGTACTGCATCGCCCGGTCGGGGACGCCGGAGATGTCGGGCTCGTCGTACTGCCCGATGTCGGCGGTGTAGGTGCAGGGCACGGCGCCCTTGTCGCGCATCCAGGCGACGGCGACGGACGTGTCGAGGCCGCCGGAGAACGCGATGCCGACGCGCTCGCCCTTCGGCAGGGTGGTGAGGACCTTGCTCACGGTTCAGAACTCCTTGAGGGGGCTGGTGGGGGCGGACGAGTCGGCCAGGGCGAGGAAGCGCTGCGCGAGCGCGTCGCCCCCGGCCGGGTCGCGCCCGATGACGAGGATCGTGTCGTCCCCGGCGATGGTGCCGAGGATCTCGGGCAGGCCGGCGCCGTCGAAGGCGGAGCCGAGGAACTGGGCGGCGCCCGGCGGGGTGCGCAGGACGACCAGGTTGGCGCTGGCCTCCGCCGAGACCAGCAGCTCGCCGAGGAGGCGGGCCAGGCGCTGGGAGGCGGCGGCGGTGTCGGTGGGGGCGGCCGGTCGCCGGTCGCCACCCTCCGCGGGCACGGCGTACACGAGCGCGCCGGAGGAGGCACGCACCTTGACCGCGTCGAGCTCGACCAGGTCGCGCGAGAGCGTCGCCTGGGTGACGCGCATGCCGCTCTCGGCCAGCGCCTCGGCCAGCTCGGACTGCGAGCGGATCTCGCGGTGCGTGACCAGCTCGACGATCCGGCGGTGCCGGGCGTTCTTGGTGGCCGGGCGCAGCGCGTGCTCGGTCATCACCGCTCCCCCGCCGCGGCCTTCTCGAGCAGCCAGGCGAGGACGGCCTTCTGGGCGTGGCGGCGGTTCTCCGCCTCGTCCCACACGACGCTCTGGATGCCGTCGAGGACCTCGGCGGCGATCTCCTTGCCGCGGTAGGCCGGCAGGCAGTGCATCGCGATCGCGTCAGGCTTGGCGGTCTCGAAGAGCGCCTGGGTGACGGAGTAGGGCGCGAACACCTCGGTGCGCGCCGCGGCCTCCTCCTCCTTGCCCATCGAGACCCACGTGTCGGTGATGACCACGTCGCTGCCCTCGGCGGCCTCGCGGGGGTCCTCGACCCAGGTCGCGGTGCCGCCGGTCTGCTCACCGATCTCGCGGGCCCGGTCGAAGATGTCCTGCGGCGGGGTGTAGCCCTCCGGTGCGCTGATCCGCACGTGCATCCCGGCGGTGGTGCCCGCGAGCAGCCACGAGTTGCCCATGTTGCAGGCACCGTCGCCGAAGAACGTCGCGGTCAGCCCGGCGAGCTCCGGCTTGTGCTCGCGGATCGTCATCAGGTCGGCCAGCAGCTGGCAGGGGTGGAAGTCGTCGGTGAGCGCGTTGACGACGGGTACGCCGGCGTGCTCGGCCATGTCCTCCAGGTCGGTCTGGGCGAAGGTGCGCCAGGCGACCACCGAGGCCTGGCGCCCCAGGATGCGGGCGACGTCGGCGACCGACTCGCGCTCGCCGATGCCGGCCAGGCGGCCGTCGACGACCATCGGGAAGCCGCCCAGCTCGGCGACCCCGGCCGCGAAGGAGGCCTGGGTGCGCAGCGTGGGCTTGTCGAAGACCATCGCGACGGTCTGCGGGCCCCCGAGCGGGCGGTGCTCGAACGGCGCGGCCTTCATGGTCGCGGCGAGCTCGAGCACCTCGGCCTGCTCGGCCGGGGTGAGGTCGTCGTCGCGCAGGAGGTGGCGCATCAGGAGTCCTTCCCTGCTGCTATGTCGGAGGCGTCGGAGGCGTCGGAGGCGGCGTACGCGTCGTCGAGGATCGCCGGCCAGGCGGCCAGCAGCGCGTCGACGTCGGCGTCGGTGAGCACGAGCGGCGGGACCAGGCGGATCCGTGCCGGGGTGGTGTTGTTGAGCACGAAGCCGTGGCGCAGGCCGGCGGCGACCACCTCGGCGGCGGCGTCGGCGGACAGGTCGAGCCCGATCATCAGGCCGGCGCCGCGCACCTCGGTGACGCGGTCGTCGGCGGCCAGGCCGGACCGGAGGCGCTCGCCGAGCACGGTCGCGCGCTCGAGCAGCCCCTCGGCCTCGATGGTGCGGATGACGGCCAGGCCGGCCGCGCAGGCCACCGGGTTGCCGCCGAAGGTCGTGCCGTGGTTGCCGGGCTGGAGCAGCGCGCCGGCCTCGCCGAGACCGATGCAGGCGCCGATCGGGAAGCCGCCGCCGAGGCCCTTGGCCACGGTGAGGACGTCCGGACGCACGCCCTCGCTGGCGAACCAGCGACCGGTGCGGCCCATGCCGGTCTGCACCTCGTCGATCCACAGCAGGGCGCCGTGCTCGTCGGCGATGCTCCGGGCCGCGGCCAGGTAGCCCGCGGGCGGCACCACGACGCCGGCCTCGCCCTGGATCGGCTCGACCAGGACGGCGGCGGTCTCGTCGGTGACGGCCGCGGCGAGCGCGTCGGCGTCGCCGTACGGCACGAAGGTGACGTCGCCGGGCAGCGGCGCGAACGGCGTGCGGTAGGCCTCCTTGGAGGTCAGCGCGAGCGCGCCCATCGTGCGGCCGTGGAAGCCGCCCTCGGTGGCGACGACGTGGGTGCGGCCGGTGCGGCGGGTCAGCTTGAACGCCGCCTCGTTGGCCTCGGTGCCGGAGCTGGTGAAGAAGACCCGGCCGTCGGCAGCGGTGCCGCCGCCGACCAGCTCGAGCAGCTTCTCGGCGAGCTCGACCTGCGGCTCCGTGGTGAAGAAGTTCGACACGTGACCGAGGGTCTGCAGCTGGGTGGTGACCGCCTCGACCAGCGCCGGGTGGGCGTGGCCGAGGGCGTTGACGGCGATGCCACCGAGGTAGTCGACGTACTCGTTGCCGTCGGCGTCCCACACGTGGGCGCCCGCGCCGCGGACCAGCTGCAGCTTGGGCGGGCCGAAGGTGTTCATCAGGCTGGCGGCGTACCGCTGCTGGGCCTGGTCCAGGGTGCTCACTGGGCGTCCCTCACCTTCCGGGTCTTGGTCTCGACACCCGGGAGGACCTGGGTGCCGACGCCCTCCTTGGTGAAGAGCTCGAGGATGACGGCGTGCGGCTCGCGGCCGTCGACGACGGTGGCGCGGGGCACGCCGCCGCGCACCGCCTTGAGGCAGGCGCCCATCTTCGGGACCATGCCGGACGCGAGGCTCGGCATCATCTCCTCGAGCGCGTCGGGGCCGATCTCGCCGATGACGTCGGTGGGGTCGGGCCAGTCGAGGTAGAGCCCCTCGACGTCGGTGAGGACGAGGAGCTTCTCGGCGCCGAGCGCGACCGCGAGCGCGGCGGCCGCGGTGTCGGCGTTGACGTTGTGCACGGTGCCGTGGACGTCGGGCGCGACGCTGGAGACGACCGGGATCCGGCCGGCCTCGATCAGGTCGAGCACCGACTCCGGCCGCACCTTGGTGACCTCGCCGACGAGGCCGAGGTCGACCTCCTCGCCCTCGACGACCGTGCTGGCCGGGACGGCGGTGAACAGGCCGGCGTCCTCGCCCGAGCAGCCGACCGCGAGCGGGCCGTGCTCGTTGATCAGGCCGACCAGCTCGCGCTGGACCTGGCCGACGAGGACCATCCGGACCACGTCCATCGCCTCGGGGGTGGTGACGCGGAGACCGCCGCGGAACTCCGACTCGATCCCGAGCTTGTCGAGCATCGCGGAGATCTGCGGGCCGCCGCCGTGCACGACGACGGGCTTGAAGCCGGCGAAGCGGAGGAACGCGATGTCCTCGGCGAACGCGCGCTTGAGGCTGTCGTCGGTCATGGCGTTGCCGCCGTACTTCACCACCACGATCTTGCCGTGGTACTGCTTCAGCCACGGCAGCGCGGCCGCGAGCGTGCGGGCCTTGGCCTGGTCGGGCTTGCTGGTGTCGAAGGCGCCCGTCGGGCTGCTGGAGTCGTTCATGAGGAGTAGGCGCTGTTCTCGTGGACGTAGGCGTGGGTGAGGTCGTTGGTCCAGACGGTCGCCCGCTCGGACCCGGTCTTGAGGTCGATCGTGACGCTGACCTCGCGGGCCGTCAGGTCGACGGCGGTCGGGTCGGCGTGCGGCGTGGACTGCTTGCAGACCCAGACGCCGTTCATCGCGACGTCGAGGTCCGCGGGGTCGAATTGGGCGGTGGTCGTGCCGATGCTGGCCAGCACGCGGCCCCAGTTGGGGTCGTTGCCGAAGATCGCGGCCTTGAACAGGTTGCTGCGCGCCACGCTCCGGCTGACCTCGACGGCCTCGTCCTCGGTGGCGGCGTTGAGCGTCGTGATCGCGATCTCGTGGTCGGCGCCCTCGGCGTCCTTGAGCAGCTGCATCGCGAGGTCGGTGCACGCCTGGGTCAGGGCCTGGGTGAAGTCGTCCAGGCTCGGGGTGATCCCGCTGGCACCGCTGGCCATCACCGTCACGGTGTCGTTGGTCGACATGCAGCCGTCGGAGTCGAGCCGGTCGAACGAGACGCGGGTCGCGGCACGCAGCGCGGTGTCGAGGTCGGCGGCCGGCACGACCGCGTCGGTCGTCAGCACGACCAGCATCGTGGCCAGCTGCGGCGCGAGCATGCCGGCGCCCTTGGCCATCCCGCCGATCGACCACCCGGCGCCCTCGACCACGACCTGCTTGCTGACCGAGTCGGTGGTCATGATCGCCTCGGCGGCGTCCTGTCCGCCGTCGGCCGACAACCCGGCGTACGCCGCGTCGACACCGTCGAGCAGCTGCTGGCGGTCGTTGGTGAGACCGATCAGGCCGGTCGAGCAGACGACGACGTCGACAGCGCCGAAGCCGAGGTGGCCGGCGACCTGCTCGGCGACCGCGTGGGTGGTCTGGAAGCCCTCGGGGCCGGTGTAGCAGTTGGCTCCACCGGAGTTGAGGACGACCGCGCGGACGGTGCCGTCCTTGACGACCTCCTGGCTCCACAGCACCGGGTTGGCCTTGCAGCGGTTGGCGGTGAAGACCGTGGCGGAGTCGTAGGTGGGGCCGTCATTGACGACGAGCGCGACGTCCTTGCCGCCGCTGTTCTTCAGCCCGGCCTCGACACCGGCGGCGCGGAAGCCCTGGGGGGTGGTCACACTCACGGCGCGACTCCGATCGTGGTGAGGCCGGTGGACTCGTCGAGCCCGAGGGCGAGGTTCATGCACTGGACGGCGGCGCCGGCCGTGCCCTTGGCGAGGTTGTCGACCGCGCCGACCGCGACCAGCCGGCCGGCCGCCTCGTCGAGCGTGGCCTGCACGTGCACGGCGTTCGAGCCGATGACCGACTTCGTCTGCGGCCACAGACCCTCGGGCAGCACGTGGACGAACGGCTCGTCGGCGTAGGCCTTGACGTAGGTCTCGCGCACGTCCTCGGCGGTGACGCCGTCGACCACGCGGGCCGAGCAGGTCGCGAGGATGCCGCGCGGCATCGGGACCAGCAGCGGGGTGAAGCTGACCGTCACCTTCCGCCCGGTCGCCTCGGCGAGGACGCCGGTGAGGTTCTGGGTGATCTCGGGGGTGTGGCGGTGGGTGCCGCCGACGCCGTAGGCGCTGGCGTTGCCCATCACCTCGCTGCCGAGCAGGTGCGGCTTGGCGGCCTTGCCGGCGCCGCTGGTGCCCGAGGCGGCGACCACGACGACGTCGGGCTCGACGATGCCGGCGGCGACCGCCGGGGCCAGCGTCAGGGTGGAGACCGTCGGGTAGCAGCCGGGCACCGCGACCCGGGTCGCGCCGCGCAGCACCTCGCGCTGGCCGGGGAGCTCGGGGAGGCCGTAGGGCCAGGTGCCGGCGTGGTCGCCGCCGTAGAACTTGGTCCACTCCTCGGCGTCCTCGAGGCGGAAGTCGGCGCCGCAGTCGATGACGACGGTGCTGGCGTCCTGCGCCTGGAGCTCGTTGGCGAGCGCGCCGGACTGGCCGTGCGGGAGGGCGAGGAAGACGACGTCGTGGCCGCCGAGAGTCCCGAGGTTGGTCTCGTCGAGCACCCGGTCGGCGAGTGGCACCAGGTGCGGTTGGAGCACACCGAGGCGCTCCCCCGCGTTGGAGGCGCCCGTCAGGGCACCGATCTCGACGTCCGGGTGGGCGAGGAGGTGCCTCAGCAGCTCCCCGCCGGCGTACCCGCTGGCTCCGGCGACAGCGACGCGCTTCCTGGTCATGTGCATGACCATACCGAACTCCGGATGAATATACGACGGCGGGTCCGGGCCGGCGGCGTGGCGTCGGTCACGGGCCCGCTGTTCCCGCCCTGCGGTCTGGTGGTGCGAGCTGCTGCCGCGAACTGCCCCGCCAACTACGTCGCGGACCGTCGGTGCCCGTGCCTAGCGTGCGGGCATGACGCTCTCACTGGCCCTTCCGTACCCGGTCTACCTCGACCACATCCGCATCGAGTCGCGCCGGTTCCGTGAGGTGCTGGCCACGTGCGACCCGGACGCACGGGTGCCTGCGTGCCCCGACTGGACCGCGGCGGACCTGCTCTGGCACCTCGCCGGGGTCCAGTGGTTCTGGGCGCGGACGGTGCGCACCCGGCCGGCCCCGCCGAGCGAGTCCGCCCTCGAGCCGGAGCGCCCGGCGACGTACGACGGGCTGCTGGCGGCGTTCGACGAGCACTCCGCGTCGCTGGTCGCCGAGCTCGAGGCGGCCGGGCCCGACGCCGAGGCGTGGCACTGGGCGCCCGTGCAGACGGTCGGCACGAGCTACCGCCGCCAGGCGCACGAGGCGCTCGTCCACCGTCTCGACGCCGAGCAGACCGCCCGTTGTGTGACGCCGCTCGATCCTGCGCTCGCGGCCGACGGCGTGCTCGAGCTGCTCGACGTGATGTACGGCGGTGACGCGCCGCCCTGGGGACGCTTCGACGCCTCGGGGCACGCGGTGCGGGTCGACCTGGTCGACCGCGACGCCTCGATCTGGGTCCGCCCCGGGACGCTGCTCGGCACCGACCCGGAGACCGGGACGAAGCACGACGGGCCACACCTGCAGGTCGTCGACGACCCCGGCACCGACCCGTCGGCCGTCGTCGCCGGCACCGCCGCCGACCTCGACGCCTGGCTGTGGAACCGCCGCGACGTCACCGGGGTCACCGTCTCCGGTGACCCCGCGGCGTACGACGCCTTCCGGGCGGCGGTGTCCCAGCCGCTCGACTGAGCGCTGCGGGAGCGCCTGCAGCCGACCTCCGGCTTGCGGGCCGTGGTGGCTGGGGTAGGCGCAATTATGCGGGAGAGGGGCGCCGTGGGTCGCGGCTGCTTCCCGGCTCGCGGTGGGTGTACCGGCTGGTTAGGAGGGCCGCCAGGCCCGTCTCGAAACCCGCCGAGAATTTCCTCAGATTGTTGTCCAAATGGTGGTCTGACCTGGGGAAACAGCGCCGTGACTGTCGGTGGTCGCTGCTTGAGTAGACCCATGGCCAAGGATTCCCGACCCACCGCGCACCCGGTGTGCCGCGCGGTCGCGAAGTCTCGGAAGAAGGCCCGTTCGGCGTGCAGCTCTCAGCTGTGGCAGATGTCCGACACGGAGGTCTCGTCCGCGCTGCTGGAGGCGACTCGCCTCCGTGCGCAGGTCGAGGCCCTCGAGCTCAGGCTCGCGGCCGAGGCCGAACGTCGCGCGGTCGGGGACAAGGTCGGCGCGACCGACACCGCGTCCTGGTGGGGCCACGAGACCCGCCAAGACCGGCCGGCTGCGAAGCGGCGGATGCGGCTGGCCGAGTCATTGGACCGCCACGCCCCCACTGCCAGCGCGCTGGCGGAGGGCGCGATCAGCGTTGACCACGCCCGGGTGATCACCGAGTGCGTCGACAAGCTCCCCGACGACCTGCCCGACCCGACGATCCCGGAGCGGGCCGAGAAGCACTTGCTCAACGAGGCGCTCGACCGCGACCCCAAGTCACTGGCCATCCTCGCCAAGCACGTCCTCACCGTCGTCGCCCCGGAGATCGGCGAGGAACACGACGCCCGCGCCCTCGAACGCGAGGAACGCGAAGCGCGCGCCACGGCGTGGTTGACGATGTGTCCCGACGGGCGAGGCAGCTACCGCGGCAAGTTCGCCATCCCGACCCTGCACGGAGAGATGCTCAGGAAGATGCTGCTCGCCTTCGCGGCGCCGAAGCACCAAGCCGCGGCCAAGAACGAGAGCGAGCCCGAGGTCGAGCGACGGCCGTCCCCGGACGGGATGGGGGACGCGTTCTGCGAGCTCCTCGAACGCCTCCCCGCCGACAAGCTCCCCCAGCTCGGCGGCCTCAACGCCTCCGTCGTCGTCCTCATCGACTACACCGACCTTGAGAGCGACGTCGGCCGAGCCACGCTCGAGTCCGGGGAGCCGATCTCGGCCTCGATGACGCGGCGGATGGCCTGCGAAGCCGGCCTCATCCCCGCCGTCCTCGGCAGGACGTCAGAGCTCCTCGACCTCGGCCGCACCGCCCGGTTGTTCTCCGGCGCCCAGCGCCGCGGGCTCGCGATCACCCAGAAGACCTGCACTGCTGTCGGCTGCGACTGGCCCGCCCACCTGTGCCACGCCCACCACGACGAGAGCTGGCTCTCCGGCGGCAAGACCAACATGGACAACGCCCGGCTGCTGTGTCCTCGCCATCACGCCCGCATCCACGACCCGCGGTTCGAGGCCACGATCCACCCGGACAACCAGGTCACCTTCCACCTGCGGACGTAGGCCGGCAGGTTTCGAGACGCGCGCCAGCGCGCGCTCCTCAACCACCCGGGAGACGCTGGCGCGCGCTCCTCAACCACCCGGGAGACGCTGGCGCGCGCTCCTCAACCAGCCGGGAGACGCTGGCGCGCGCTCCTCAACCAGCCGGGAGACGCCAGCGCGCGCTCCTCAACCACCCGGGAGGCGCTGGCGCGCCTCCCTCACCAACGGCCCAGCAGGCCCCGTCAGGCGCGCTGCTGGGCTCCGGTGAGCTCGGCCGCACGGGCCACGGCGGCCTCGCGGGCCGCGGCGGTCTCCTCCTCGGTGAGGGTGCGGTCCGGTGCGCGGAAGCGCAGAGCGAAGGCGAGGGACGTGCGTCCCTCACCGACCTGCTCGCCGGTGTAGACGTCGAAGAGCCGCAGCGACTCGAGCAGCTCACCGGCGCCCTCGCGCAGGGCGGCCTCCACGTCGGCGGCGCGGACGGAGTCGTCGACGACGAGCGCGACGTCCTCCTTGGCGACCGGGTAGGTGGAGAACTCCGGCGCGGGGACGACGTCGACGGCACGCGCCAGCAGCGCGTCGAGGTCGAGCTCGACGGCGGCGGAGCGCTTCGGCAGGCCGAAGGACGCACAGACCTTCGGGTGCAGCTCGCCGGCTCGGCCGATCTCGGTGCCGTCGACGAGCACGCGGGCGCAGCGGCCCGGGTGCCACGGCATCCGGGCATCGGCCTCGACCGTCACCGCGACACCGAGGTCGGCGGCGAGGCGGCGGACGACCGCGATCGCGTCGGCCCAGCCGGCCTCGCGGCCCTCGCCCCACCAGCCGGCGCGCTCACGCTCACCGGCGAGGACGACCGCGAGGTGCAGCGGCTGCGCCGGCAGCGCGTCGAGCAGCGCGGCCAGCTCCTCGACCGTCGGGCGGCGGTCGACGCCGTAGATCGGCGCCGCTCCCCGGTCGGAGGGGAACGCGACGGTGCCGGTCTCGAAGAGCGCGACCCCGGTCGCGCCCCGCCCGACGTTGCGCGCGGCGGCCTTGAGCAGGCCGGGGAGGAGGGTCGTGGTGTAGGCCGGCTCCTCGTTCGAGAGCGGGTTGGCCAGCCGCACGGTGTGGCGCAGCGGGTCGTCGGCCGGCAGGCCGAGCTGGTCGAAGGCGGCCTCGCCAACGAAGGGGAAGCTCACGACCTCCACGCAGCCCGCGCCGGCGAGCGTGCGGCCCACGCGGCGGCGCAGCCGCTGTGCGCGGGTCAGGCCGCGACCGGCGCCCGGCGTCGGCAGGACCGAGGGGACGTTGCCGTAGCCGACGACCCGCGCGACCTCCTCGACCAGGTCGAAGGGGTCCACGAGGTCGGGCCGCCACGGCGGGACGGTCGCGGTCAGACGGGTGCCGTCCTCGGCCACCTCGCAGCCGACGGCGCGCAGGTGGCGGATCGTCGTGGCCGGGTCGATCTCCATGCCGGTCACCCGGGCGGGGAGGTCGGCCTCGATCGTGATCGTGGTCGGCTCCGGCGGCGTGCCGACGACGGTGACGCCGGGCTCGGCCATCCCGCCGCCGTACGTCGTCAGCAGCTCGACCACCCGGTCGGCCGCGGCCTCGCAGATCGTCGGGTCGACGCCGCGCTCGTTGCGCTTGCCGGCCTCGGAGGAGATCTTGTGGCGCTTGCCGGTGCGGAACATCGCGACCGCGTCCCAGTGCGCAGCCTCGACCAGCACCCGGGTGGTGGTCGCCGACATCTCGGTCGCCTCGCCGCCCATGACGCCGCCGAGACCGATGATCCCCGAGTCGTCGGTGACGACCAGGTCCTCGGTCGACAGCGCCCGGTCGGTGCCGTCCAGCGTGGTCAGCCGCTCGCCCTCACGGGCACGACGCACGCGGACCGTGCCCTGCAGCTTGTCGGCGTCGTAGCCGTGGATCGGCCGGCCGGTCTCGAGCATCACGTAGTTGGTGACGTCGACCGCCAACGAGATCGGCCGCATGCCGGCCAGCTGGATCCGCTGGACCATCCAGTCCGGGGTCGGCGCGGCCGGGTCGAAGCCGGAGACGGTGCGCGCGACGAACACCGGGCAGCCGGCCGGGTCCTCGACGACGACCGGGTACCCCTGGTCATCGGCGGGCGGGACGTCGCGCTGCGTCGGGTCGGTGTACCACGCGTCGTACGCCAGGGCCGCCTCGCGGGCGACGCCGCGCAGCGACAGCGCATAGGCCCGGTCGGGGTTGATCTCGAACTCGATGACCTCCTCGTCGAGGCCGAGCACGCCGAAGGCGCTCTCCCCCGGCTTTCCGGCGTCCTGCGGGAGCACGATGATCCCGTCGTGGTCCTCGCCGAGGCCGAGCTCGCGGGCCGAGCAGATCATGCCGGCCGAGACATGGCCGTAGGTCTTGCGCGCGGAGATCGCGAAGCCGCCGGGCAGCACGCCACCGGGCAGGACCACCACGACGAGGTCGCCGGGCGCGAAGTTGTGCGCGCCGCAGACGATCCCCTGGGGCTCGCCGGTGCCGTTGGCGTCGCCGACGTCGACGGTGCACCAGTTGATCGTCTTGCCGTTCTTCTGCGGCTCGGGGTCCATCGTGAGCACGCGGCCGACGACGAGCGGGCCGGTGATCTGGTCGCCGGGCTTCTCGATCGCCTCGAGCTTCAGGCCGAGGTCGGTCAGCTCGGCGGCGAGGGCCTCGGTGGTGAGGTCGGTCGGGAGGTCGACGTACTCGCGGATCCAGGAGACAGGGGTCTTCATCGGGTGCTCAGAGCTCGCTTCCGAAAGCGGTGGTGAACCGGACGTCGCCCTCGAAGAACCCGCGGAGGTCCTCCACGCCGTGGCGGAACATCAGGGTGCGGTCGATGCCCATGCCGAACGCGAAGCCGGTGTAGCGCTCCGCGTCGACGCCGCAGGCGGTCAGCACGCGGGGGTTGACGACGCCGCAGCCGCCCCACTCGATCCAACCCTCGCCCCGGCAGGTGCGGCAGCGCGCGCCGTCGAGCTCGCCGGCGCCGCGGCACACGAAGCAGAGCAGGTCGACCTCGGCCGAGGGCTCGGTGAAGGGGAAGAACGACGGGCGGAAGCGCGTCGTGATGCCCTCGCCGAACATGGCGGTGGCGAAGTGGTCCAGGGTGCCCTTGAGGTGCGCCATCGTGATGCCCTCGTCGATGGCGAGGCCCTCGACCTGGTGGAACATCGGGCTGTGCGTGGCGTCGTACTCGTCGGTGCGGAAGACGCGGCCGGGGCAGACGACGTAGATCGGGGGCGTGCGGGTCAGCATCGTGCGCGCCTGGACCGGGGAGGTGTGGGTGCGCAGGACGACGCCGTTGTCCTGCGGGTCGGTCCAGAACGTGTCCTGCATGGTGCGCGCCGGGTGGTCCGGGCCGAGGTTGAGCGCGTCGAAGTTTAGCCACTCCGCCTCGATGACCGGCCCCTCGGCGACCTCCCAGCCCATCGCCACGAAGATGTCGGCGATCAGCTCGGCGCCGGTCGTCAGCGGGTGCCGCGCACCGGCGGGCACGCGGTCGGTGGGCAGCGTGACGTCGACGGTCTCCTCGACCAGCATCCGCTCCTCGTGCTCGACCTCGAGCACGGCCTGCCGCTCCCCCAGCGCCTTCGCGACCGCGCCGCGCGCCTGGCCGATGCGCTGGCCGGCCTCCTTGCGGGCCTGCGGCGGCAGCGCGCCGATCTCGCGGTTGGCCAGCGCCAGCGGCGACCGGTCGCCCGTGTGGTCGATGCGGACCTGCTTGAGCTCGGCGAGGTCGGTCGCGGCGGCGATGGCGGCGAGCGCGGCGTCACGCGCCGACTCGACCTCCTCGGGCTTCAAGGGAGTGACCTCCACGGGGTCGTAGTCGGTGTTGGGTCCGGACATGGGGCGCCTCTCGAAGCTGGTGGCCGGGGTGTCGACGGGCTGGCCCGGTCAAGCGGTCAGTCTAGGAAGGGGCGTACGCCGCCCGCGAACCGGTTCCGGCGTCGCGCGCCGACCGGTGCCGGCGCTCACGCGGGGGCGCTCTCCCGCACGACCAAGGTGTGCGGGACGACCAGGTCGCGACCGGGCAGCGACCGGTCGGCGATCCGCTCGGCCAGGGTGGCCAGCGCGAGCTCGGCGAGCCGCTGCTTGTCCGGCGCGACCGTGGTGAGGGCCGGCACGGAGTAGCGCCCGGCCTCGATGTCGTCGAAGCCGACGAGCGCGACGTCCTCGGGCACCCGCAGGCCCCGGGTGGCGCACGCGCGCAGCGCCCCGAGCGCGAGCTGGTCGGTGAAGCAGAAGACCGCGTCGGGGGGCTCGGCGAGGTCGAGCAGCGCCTCCATGGCGCGCACCCCGTCGGCGTGGTGCAGCCGGTCGACCGGCACCTCGAGGGCGGTGTCCACGGCCAGGCCGCCGGCCGCGAGGGCCTCCCGGTAGCCGGCCCGGCGGTGGCGGGCCGTCTCGTTGCTCAGGTGGGGTTGCAGTCCGACGGCGGCGATCCTGCGGCGGCCGGACGCGACCAGGTGGGTGGTCGCTTCGCGGGCGGCGGCCTGGTTGTCGATGGCGACGCGGTCCACGTGGCCGAAACCGGCCTGCTCCCCCAGCATCACCACCGGGGGCGCGCCGGCGCGTCGCGACACCTCGGCCGGGGTCAGCGACCACGGGCTGAAGACCACACCGTCGACGCCGTGCCCCCGCGCCCCGTCGAGCAGGTCGCGCTCGCGGGCAGGATCGCCGTCGGTCTGCTCGACCAGGACCGTCCAGCCGAGCTCCTCGGCCGCCCGGACGACGTGTGCGGCCAGCTCGGCGAAGTAGGGCGAGTCGATCTCGGGCACGACCAGCCCGATGACGTCGCCACGCCCCCGGCGCAGCTGGCGGGCCGCGATGTTGGGCCGGTAGCCGAGCTCCTCGATGGCCCGCTGGACGCGCTCCCGCGTCGTGGTCGCGACGACGTCAGGGGTGTTCACCACGTTGGAGACCGTGCGCACGCTGACGCCCGCCCGCTCGGCGACGTCGCGCAGGTTGGCCCGGCTCATGCGCTCCTCCTTCCGGGTGGTTCGCGAAGTTCTTCGGTGCAGGGTATTGCAACGTGGCATTGCAACGTTGCAAACTGGGTACCGGAGATCACACCGCCGAGCACGACGACCGACCACCGCCATCCCGGGAGGACCCATGACCACCGCAGCACTCGACGTACCGATCGACACCGAGACGATCCGCAAGACGATCCACGAGGACGGGATCATCGGCTGCAAGGGCGCCTTCTCCCGTGAGTGGGTCGAGCAGCTGCGCGAGGACGTCGAGGCGGCCTTCGAGGAGGCCCAGTCCCGCGAGGGTGGCTCGGTCGGTCGCGGCCCGAACCGCTACTACGTGGAGATCCACCCCGAGGCGCTGCGCGGCTTCGTCGACCTCGTCGACCACCCGTGGGTCCGCGCCACGTGCGAGGCGATCCTCGGCCCCGACTACAAGATCGTCGAGGTCGGCTTCGACATCCCCTTCGAGGGCGCGAAGAACCAGCCCTGGCACCGGGACTTCCCCAGCCCGAAGGAGACCACCGAGGAGGGCCGCCTGACCTCGCTCGCCTTCAACGTGACCTGCGTCGACACCGAGGAGGACATGGGTCCCTTCGAGGTCGCCCCCGGCACGCACTGGGACAAGGGCGAGGAGTTCAACCACGGGATGTTCCCGCTGAAGAAGGAGTACGGCCGCTTCGAGGAGCGCGCCGTGCGGAAGTACCCGCAGATGGGTGACATCTCCGCCCGCTCCGCGCTCACCGTCCACCGCGGCACCAAGAACGAGTCGACCAAGTCCCGCCCCGTGCTGGTCCTCGGCGTCGACGCCCCCGGCGCCGGCAACGACGAGCACCACGACCTCGCGGTGACTCGCACCTACTGGGAGAACCTCCCCCAGCGGGTCCGCGACCACCTGTCGTGCCCGGTCGTCGACGAGCTCACCCCGATCACCCAGAAGCACACGATCGAGGGCCTGGTGATGGGTGAGGCCTGAGCCTCCCCCGCTCTCGGTCCGTACGACGGCCCGGCTCCCCGTTCCTCGGGTGCCGGGCCGTTCGTCGTTGGTGCGGTTGGGTACGGGCGGGTGCAGGAGTCACCGGTTCACCGGTGACCCCTGCACATCTCGGGGCAGATCTCCCCCGAGATGTGCAGGACTACCCCGAGATGTCCGGCCGGCGGCGGCGCAGGAGCCGCAGCCCGACGAGGACCGCGACGGCCGCGGCGACGGTGAGGCCGAGCAGCAGCTCGCGCCAGTACCAGGTCCACAGGGCGTCGCGGGTGCCGAGGAACGACGGGTGCGGGCCGGCCGCGACGGCGTCGGCGGCCAGGACGAGGCAGAACGACTGCATCCGGTGGTGCACGGCGACCAGCGAGCGCGGGCCGTCCGCGGTGAGCAGGACGCTGTGGGCCGTGTCGGTCCTCGTCGGCACGACCGGATCGACGCCGGACCAGGTGGGCTCGCAGTGGTCCCAGTCCGCCACCTCCCGGGCGTCCAGCTCGCGACCGTCGTCGAGCGAGAAGCGCCGCACCGTGACGTCCGGCGTGCTCCCGAGGCCGGCCTCGACCAGCAGCAGGGTCCCGCCGTCGGGCGACACGCTCGCTCCGGGCTGCGGCTCGGAGAGCCCGCGCCAGGGCCCGTGCGGGCGGAGGACGAGGCGCTCGGCCTCACCGGTGCGGACGTCGGTCGACGTCGCCGTCCAGTCCTGCTCCGACACGGCTCCCCGCCCGACCTGGACCGTCACCGCACGTCCCGCACGGTCGAAGCCCGCCGCCGCCCCGTCGGCGACGAGGCGGACCCGGCCCGTGTCGAGGTCGATGGCGGCCGGGACGTCCCGACCGAAGCGCGGTCGTGCGCCGAGCAGCGCCAGGACCGCGCGGCCGTCGGCGGACCAGCGCACACCCCGCGAGCCGAGGCGGTACGCCGCGCCGCGCAGCTCCCGCCTGTCCGGCGAGACCCCGATGTGGTCGAAGGCCACCCGCACGCCGGTGACCAGGTCGTGGAGCTGCAGCCGTCCGCTCGGCTCGCCGGCGGTGGCCGTGAGCAGCAGCCGACCGTCGGGCGAGAGGGACGGTTCGCCGCCGGCCGGCAGCGCCCACACCTGCCCCTCCGGCCCGAGGCCCAGGTTGCGACGGTTGCCGAAGTCGTTGTCGTAGAAGGTGCCGGCCAGCGGTCCGGGCCGGTCCGGCAGCGTCGGCGCGGGCCGGACGAACCCGATCCGCTGCGGGTGGCCGTCGACCGCGGTCGCCGCGGACGTCGCCGTGGACGGCCCCGCGCCGGCGAGGAGGGCGACGGCCTGGAGGACCGTCGCGAGCACGAGCACCGCCAGGCACCCCAGGACCACCCGACCGGAGGTCCGGCTCACCGGAGCAGCGGCGCCCAGTCCAGCCCCTCGGGCCCGTCGTCGCCGACGATCGGACCGGTCAGGGAGTAGCTGTGCGACCCGTCGGGCAGGTAGGCGCGCACCTTGAACCGCTCGTCGGTGTCCTCGGGGGTCGGCAGGTGGTCGGCGTTGAACTGCAGCGCGGCGATCTTGCGGCCGTCCGGCGACCAGGCGACGTCGATGAAGAAGATGCCCTGCGGCCGGGCGAGGTGGCTGACCCGCACGGGCTCCCCCTGGCCGCTCCGCGGCAGGACGACCAATTCGGTGGCGGCGCGCGGGTGCGCGTCCGGCGCGGCGTACCGGTTGGTGATGAAGGCGACGCGACGGGAGTCCGGGGACCAGTCAGGGTCGCTGTTGATCGCACCGCCCTTCGTGAGCTTCCGCAGGCCCGTGCCGTCGGGCCGCACCAGGCGGATCACCGAGCCGGTGCTGTAGGCGATGCGGGTGCCGTCCGGTGACCAGGCCGGCTCCTGCACCGGCCCGTCGGTGGAGGTGTGGATGACGCGGGTCGCACCGGTCGCGACGTCGACCTCGACGAGGTCGGCTCCGGCGGCGACGGCGATCCGGCTCGCGTCCGGGGACCAGGTCAGCCCTGCCGGCATCCCCGGCGGGTCCAGCTCGCTGACCAGGCGCTCGGTGCCGTCCGCGACCGAGCGGACCCGGACGCCGTCCCGGACGAAGGCGATCCAGCGACCGTCCGGGGAGTACGCCGGCACCTCGCCGTCGGTGAGCCGGTCGTACGTCGCGGCGCGAGGTGCCTGGGTCGCCACCGTCGCGCCGTTGCTGACGAAGACGAGGTCACCGTTCTTGACCGCCGGCGCCGCGGGGCCCTCGGCCCCGGCCGACGGGTGGACCGCCGGCGGGTCGGCGACCGCCGGACCGGAGCCGACCACCGCCGCCCCGACCACGAGGAACGCCACGCATGCCCGCCGACCGGTGCTCATGGCCGCGACGCTAGGGAACGCCACCGGCGTCCGGCGTCACCGATAGTGGTGAACCTCCGGGCGCCGGCGGCGGTCGCGGGGCGGTCGCGGGGCGGTGGGCAGCGCTAGGTGCGGTCGCCGCGCGTGAGCACCCGCTGCAGGGTGACGACGAGCAGCAGGATCGTGCCGCTGACGACCGACTGCCAGTCGGAGTCGAGCGAGCCGATCTGGTTGATGACGTTCTTGATGACCTGCAGCAGCAGGACGCCGACCAGCGTGCCGAGCACGGTGCCGGCGCCGCCGGTGAGCAGGGTGCCGCCGAGCACGACCGCGGCGATCGCCTCGAGCTCGGTGCCGACGCCCAGGATGGTGACGCCCGAGGAGGTGTAGCTGGCGATCATCACGCCGCCGAATCCGGCGAGCAGCGCGGAGGCGACGTACGTCAGCACCTTGGTGCGCACGACCGGCAGGCCCATCAGGTCCGCCGCGTCCTCCTGGCCGCCGATGGCGAGCACCGACGCGCCGTAGGAGGTGCGGTGCAGCACCAGTCCCCCGATCGCGAAGAACACCACGACCAGGATCACCGGGTACGGGATGCCGAGCAGCTCGCCCTGCGCGAGCTCGCGGAACGAGGAGCCGCGCGGGACCTTGTACGTCGTCGCGCCCTCGTCGCTGAGCAGCAGGAGGAGGCCGCGGGCGAACAGCAGGCCGGCCAAGGTCACGATGAACGGCGGCAGCGCGCCGCGGGCGATGACCAGGCCCTGGACGAGCCCGATCGCGCCGCAGACCGCGAGCGGCAGGACGAACGCGACGAGCGTGCCGTGCTGGGCGCCCCACGCGGCGAGCACCCCGCCGAGCGCGAAGACGCTGCCGACCGAGAGGTCGATGCCGCCGGTCATGATCACGAAGGTCATGCCGAGCGCGAGCATGGCCAGGAACGACGCCTGGACCGCGATGCCGGTGATGTTGCCCTGGCTGGCGAAGCTGTCGAAGCTGACGCTCGCGACCGCGACGACGACCACGAAGATCGCCAGGGCCCCCTGCCGCTGGACGAGCGACGCGAAGCGGGCGCGGTTGGCCAGCGCCGACTCGGGCGCGTTGGAGGTCGCGGGGTCGACCATGGTCGTGCTCATGAGCGCCGTGCCTTTCCTCGCCCGAGCTGGACGTAGACCGCGCCGATGACGATGACCGCCTGGACGATCTGCGCGGTCGAGTCGGGGATGTCGTGGAAGATGAGCGTCGCGGTGATCAGCTGCATCAGCAGCGCACCCGCGATCGTGCCGAGGATCCGCACCTGCCCGCCGGAGAGCGGGGTGCCGCCGATGACCACGGCGGTGATGGCGGAGAGCTCCATGAGCTGGCCGAGCTTGGTCGGGTCGCTGGCCTGCGACCGGGCGGCCAGCAGGATGCCGGCCATCGCGGCGAGCAGCCCGGAGACGACGTACGTCGTCACGAGCACGCGTCGCACCGGCAGCCCGGCCAGGCGCGCGGCCAGCTTGTTGCCGCCGATCGCCACGAGCTGGCGCCCGTAGGTCGAGCGCCGCACGACGAGCCAGACCACCAGCGAGACGACGGCGGCGATGACCACGACGTAGGGCACGCCCGCGACGTCGCCGGTGCCGAGCGAGACCAGCCCGGGCTCGCGGATGCTCTTGATCTCGCCGCCGAACAGGTTGGCCACGCCGCGGATCGCCACCATCAGGCCGAGCGTCGCGACGATGGGTTGGACACCCACCACCCCGACGAGCACCCCGGCGATGAGGCCCACCACGACGCCGGCGACCAGGCCGATGGCGATGGCTCCGACCGAGCCGTAGCCGACGTACAGCGGGATCAGCGCGGCGGCCAGGGCCATCACGGCGCCGACCGAGAGGTCGATGCCCTCGGTGCCGATCACGAGCGCCATGCCGAGCGCCACGATGACGACCGGGGCGACCTGCACCAGCTGCAGCCGCAGGGTGCCGGTGCTGACGAAGTTCTCGGTCAGGAAGACGTTGGCGAGCAGGAGGAGGCCGAGGGCGACGAACACGCCGTTGCGGCGCACCCAGTCGATGTCGAACCTCGTCCCGGACCGCTCGGAGCGGTCGGCCACGGTGGCCGTCGCGGTGCCGTCACTCACGCGTGCTGCCCCTCTGCCTGGGTGGATGTCTGGGAGTCGGTCTCGCGGTCGCCCGCGAGAGCCGCCAGCAGCTCGCTGCTGCTGAGGTCGGTGCTGTCGAGCTCGGCCTGGACGTGGCCGTCGTGCAGCACGACGATCCGGTCGGCGCCCTCGACGAGCTCGTCCATCTCGCTGGAGATGAGCACGACCGCGAGGCCCTGCTCGGCCAGCTCGTCGATGAGCCCCTGGACCTCGGCCTTGGCGCCGACGTCGATGCCCCGGGTCGGCTCGTCGAGCAGGAAGACCGTCGGCTCGGTGGCCAGCCACCGGGCGATGAGGACCTTCTGCTGGTTGCCGCCGGAGAGCTCGCGGACCTTCTGGTCCGGGCTCGAGGCCTTGATCCGCAGGCGCTTCATGAAGGTGTCGACGAGCGCGTCGATGCGCGCCTCGGAGACGACGCCCGCCCGCGACATGCGCGGCAGGACGGCCAGGGCGATGTTGTCGCGGACCGAGAGGTCCGGGACGATCCCCTCGGCCTTGCGGTCCTCCGAGAGCAGCGCGATGCCCGAGGCGAGCGCACCGCGCACGGAACCGGTCCGCACCTTGCGCCCCGCGACCGTGACCTCGCCCGAGCGGGCCTTGAGCGCGCCGTACACCGCCTTGACCGTCTCGCTGCGGCCCGAGCCGAGCAGGCCCGCCAGGCCGACGACCTCGCCGGGACGCACGGTCAGGTCGACGCCGTGCAGGCGGTTGGCGACCTCCAGCCCGGAGACCAGCAGGGCCGGCTCGCCGCCCTGAAGGTGGGACGACCCGAACTCGGTGGCGCCCTCGGCGCGCACCTCCTCGATGTCGCGGCCCAGCATCTTCGCGACCAGGTCGAGGCGGGTCATCTCGGTCATGGGACCGGTGTGGACCCACTCGCCGTCACGCAGGATCGTGACCCGGTCGCACAGCTCCCACAGCTCGTCGAGCCGGTGGGAGACGAAGACCAGGCCGACACCGCGGTCACGCAGGCCGCGGGCGACGCGGAAGAGCGTGTCGACCTCCGCGGACTCCAGCGAGGACGTCGGCTCGTCCATGATCACCACGCGGCTGTCGACCGACATCGCGCGGGCCAGCGCGACCATCTGCTGCGCGCCCAGGCCCAGCCGGCCCAGCTCGGCGGTCACGTCGATGTCGATGCCCAGCTCGGCCATCAGCTCGCGGGCGCGCCTGTTCATCGCGCCGACGTCGATCAGGCCGAACCGCCGCGGCTCGCGACCCAGGAAGATGTTGCGCGCCACGCTGAGCAGCGGGACGAGGTTGACCTCCTGGTAGATCGTCGAGATGCCGACGTGCTGGGCGTCGGAAGGACGGCGGAAGTGCACCGTCTCGCCGGCGTACCGGACCTCGCCCCCGTCGGGGGTGTAGACGCCGGTGAGGACCTTGATGAGGGTCGACTTGCCCGCGCCGTTCTCGCCGACGAGCGTGTGGATCTCGCCGGCCCGGAGCTCGAAGTCGACGCCCTTGAGGGCGTGGACGCCGCCGAAGGACTTGGTGACCCCGACCGTCTGCAGGACGGGGTCACCGACGCCCACGGCGGCCGCGGGGGCCGCGCTGGAGTGCTGGGTCACGAGTCGCTCAGAACGCCTTGCCGAGGTCCTGCTCGGCGTTCTCGGTGGTGTAGGAGTCGTCCTCGATGATGACGTCCTCGGGGATCTCCTCACCGGCGAAGAAGTCCTCGGCGGTCTGGAAGGCCAGCGGGCCGAAGCGCGGGTTGGACTCGATGACGGCGTTGATGTCGCCGTCGACGATCGCCTGGACCGCGTTGCGGGTGCCGTCGATGGAGACGATCTTGATGTCCTCGCCCGGGTCCTTGCCCGCGGCCCGGACGGCCGTGACCGCGCCGAGCGCCATCTCGTCGTTGTGGGCGTAGATGGCGGTGATCTCCGGGTTGGACTGCAGCAGCTGCTCGGTGACCGACTGGCCCTCGTCGCGGGCGAAGTTCGCGGTCTGCTCGGCGATGATCTCGAGGTCGGGGTACTTCTCCTCGACCCGGTCCTTGAAGCCCGCGTTGCGCTCGTCGGTGACGTTGTTGCCCGAGGAGCCGAGCAGGACCGCGACCTTGGCCTCGCCGTCCGTGGCGGTGGCGAGCTCGTCGGCCGCGCGCTGGCCCTGGTCGTAGAAGTCCGAGCCGAGGAAGGCGACGTAGTCCGAGCAGGGCTCGTTGGTGACCTTGCGGTCGATGGTGAGGACCGGGACGCCCTTCTTCTTCGCCGCGGCGAGCGCCGGGTCGAGGCCGTCGGAGTTGACCGGCGCGACGATGAGGAACTGGGCGCCCTGGTTGAGCATGTCCTGGATGTCGGCGATCTGCTTGGGCAGCTCGGCGTTGGCGTTGGTGGTGATGAGCTTCTTGACGCCCACCTCCTGCGCGGCGGCCTTGATCGACTCGGTCTCCGCGGCGCGGAAGGCGGCAGTGTCCGGCTCGGACTGGGAGAAGCCGACGACGGCGTTCTTCAGGTCCAGCTTCTCGGCGCCGTACTTCTCCAGCGTGCAGCCGGGACCCGAGTTCTCGGTCTCCTTGACGACCTGCTCGTCGTTGCCGCTGCCCGGGTCCGAGGCGGTGTCGTCGCCGGAGTTGGTGCACCCCGACAGCGCCAGGCCGGCTGCGGCGACCGCAGCGAGGGACCTCCACGCGGCGGTGGACTTCTTGCTCGTCATAACTGCTCCTCGAAGTGGTCGGTGCGGCCTGCGCGGGATCGCGTGAGATCGCCGTCACAGCCTCGGACAAGCAAACATGACCGCACACGAAAGCGCAACGGCCTGAGCCAAGTTCACCCGAACGCACACCGAACGCGCCGCACCGCTCGACGCGATCGTGCGTCATGGCGTAACGTCCCGCCTGGAAAGTGGGCTGCGACACACCAGCACACCGGTGATCCGCACACGTGCGAACGCACACCACATTCGAACATCGCGACATCCAAACTGCCGACCCGCCGTCCGCAGCACCCGGGACGGCTCGAGAGGGGCTCCATGCTTGCCGCCGAGCGCCAAGCGCGCATCCTGCAGGAGGTCGAGCACCTCGGGGCCGTCCGCGTGAGCCAGCTGGCGCGGCTCCTCGAGGTCTCCGAGATGACCATCCGCCGCGACCTGGACAACCTGGCCGCCAAGGGCAGCATCGAGAAGGTCCACGGCGGCGCCACGGTCGCGGGCGGCACCCGGCCGAGCACCGACGAGCCCGGGTTCGAGGCGAAGTGGGCGCAGGAGACGGCCGAGAAGGAGGCGATCGCCGCCGCGGCCGCCGCGATGGTGCGCCCGGGCTCCGCGGTGGGGCTCTCCGCCGGCACCACCACCTGGACGCTGGCCCACCACCTGCGCTCGATCCCGGGGCTCACGGTCGTCACCAACTCCATGCGGGTCGCCGACGTCCTGCACAAGACGCCCGGCGGCGCACCGAACGTCGTGCTCACCGGCGGGGTGCGCACCCCCTCCGACGCCCTCGTCGGCCCGGTCGCCGTCTCGTCGCTGCGGCTGCTCCACCTCGACCTCGTCTTCCTCGGCGTGCACGGGATCCACCCGCGGGCGGGCTTCACCACGCCGAACCTCCTCGAGGCCGACACCGACCAGGCGCTGGTCGCCGCGGGCCAGCGGCTCGTGGTGCTGGCCGACCACACCAAGTGGGGGATGATCGGGATCAGCACCATCGCCCCGCTGGACCGGGCCGACGTCGTCGTGACCGACGACGGGCTCCACGAGGACGGGCGCGCCACGGTCCGCGAGCTCGGGGTCGAGCTCGTCGTCGCCCCGGTCACCGGCGTCGAGCCGGGCCGGGCCCGCGACGCGGCGGGCGTCTCGTGAGCCGGGGTGGGGCGGAGCACGTCCTGAGCCACGGCGACTACCGCGCCGTCGCGACCACGATCGGCGGCGGGCTGCGCACGCTGCGCCACCACGACCGCGACCTGGTCCGGCCGTACGCCGCGGACGAGGTGCGCCCGCGCTTCCGCGGCTCGGTGCTGCTCCCCTGGCCCAACCGGGTCGCCGACGGCCGCTACCGCTCCGGCGGCGAGGAGCACCAGCTGCCGCTCACCGAGCCCGAGCGCGGGAACGCCCTGCACGGGCTGGTCTGTTGGGTCCGCTTCGAGGTCGTCGAGCAGTCCCCCTCGTCGATCACCTTCGCCCACGCGCTCGTGCCCCAGCAGGGCTACCCGTTCGAGCTCGACGTGCGGGTCCGCCACGCGCTCGCCGACGACGGCCTGACGACCACCGTCACCACGCGGAACACCGGGGCGACGGACGCGCCGTACGGCGTCGCGCCGCACCCGTACCTCGTCGCCGGGCCCGGCCCGGTGGACGGCTGGACGCTGCGGCTGCCCGTCGCCGAGGTGCTGGAGGTGACCCCCGACCGGCTGCTGCCGCTGGACCGCTCCCCCGTCGTCGGGACCGACCGCGACTTCCGCACCGCCCGGCCGATCGCCGGCACCGAGCTCGACCACGCCTTCACCGGCGTCGTCGCCGACGACGACGGCCGCGCGCGGGTCGAGCTGCACGACGACGCCGGCGCGGGCGTCGTGTGCACCTGGGACCCGGCCGTCCTGCCGTGGCTGCAGGTACACACCGGGGACCTGCCGCTCGAGCCGGACAACCACCGCCGCGGCCTCGCCGTCGAGCCGATGACCTGCCCGCCCGACGCGTTCAACAGCGGCGAGGACCTCGTGGTGCTCGCGCCCGGCGAGGAGCACGTCGCCGCGTGGACGATCGGCGCCCTCACCGGGTAGTCGCGCCCTGGCGCCGCTCCTGGTCTCAGCCCTCGCCGGGCCAGGTGGTGACCAGGCACGCGCCGCCGCCCGGGGCGTCGCCGATGGTGACGGTGCCGCCGTGGGCGCGGACCAGCCCGTGGACGAGGTAGAGCCCGAGCCCGGAGCCGCCGCGGGCGCCGCCCTTCCAGAACTTCGTGAACACCCGCCGGCGCATCTCCTCGGGGATGCCCGTGCCCTCGTCCTCGACGGTGATCCGCACCCCCGGCGGGTCGGTCTCGTGCCCCTCGGGGACCGCCTCGAGGAGCACCCGGACGGTGCCGTCGCCGTGGCGCACACCGTTCTCGACCAGGTTGGTGACGACCTGGGTGAACTTGTCGGGGTCGACGAGCACCGGTGGCAGGGCGGCCCCACCGTCGGCCCCGAGGTCGAGCTCGATCGTGCGGGCGGTGCCGGCACGCACCGACTCCACGATCCGGGTGACCAGCACGGCGGCGTCCGAGGGACGCGGGTAGAGCTGGAGCCGGCCGGTGTCGATCCGGGCCACGTCCAGCAGCTCGGCGATGAGCCGGGTCAGCCGGTCGGAGTCGGCGCTGACGGTGGTCAGCATCAGCTTCTTCTGCTCGTCGGTGAGCTTGTCCCAGCGGTTCAGCAGGGCCTGGACGAAGCCCTTGACGCCGGTCAGCGGCGAGCGCAGCTCGTGGGCGACGGTCGCGACCAGGTCGGACCGCTCCCGGTCGAGCCGGGCGCGGCCGCGACCGGACCGCAGCGTGACCGCCACCCGACGCACCGGCCCCGAGCGCACGTCACGGTGCAGCCGGGCGGCGACGAGCACCTCCGTGCCGTCCGGGAGCAGCCAGGACTGCTCGGGCACCGCGCTGCGCGTGGCGATGCCGGCGTACGGCGTCGTGCAGGCCGCCCACGCCCGGCCGTCCTGGTCGCGCAGCGCGAGCACCTCGGCGAGCGGGCGCCCCACCGCGTCGTCGGGCGCGACGCCGAGCATCCGACCGGCCGGCGCGGAGACGAGCACCACGCGCTGGTCGGCGTCGGCGACCACGACGCCGTCGGGCAGGGAGTCGGCGAGCTCCTGGGCGTCCACGCCCGCCACCCTAGGCCCGCGCAGCGGATCAGGGCCGCGGGTCGGTCCGCGTCCAGCGCTTCTCGTCCCGCCGGTGCCCGGTGGCGGCCAGGCAGCGGCGGCACACCGAGGTCACCCGGTCGGCGTCGCGACCGGTCGCCGGCTGCACGTCGGCCCACTCCACGTGGGAGAACCGGCCGAGCCGGGCCTTCTCGACCGGCACGCCGCACAGCGTCTGGTTGGTGCCCAGAAGCCACGCGTGCACCTCGCCGGCGGGCGTGCGGAAGCCGTCGGGATCGGTCCAGGAGTCCGTCGCCGCCACCATCGTGCGCATGACCGGCGGGTGCCCGGGCCGCGGCGGCGGCATACCGCCGAGCGGCTCACCTCACCGCGCGAGGTACGCCGCGGACTCGGCCGACCACGTGCGCCCCAGCCGGTCCGGGCCGGGCGCGCGGCCACCGACCGCGACCGCCACGAGGTCGTCCCCGCGGCCGTCCGTGACGGCCACCCGGGTGCCGTCCGGCAGGTCGCGGACCGCGTCGAGCACCGGGCGCACCAGCGGCCAGACGCGGTCACCCCAGGCCTGCGTGGTGAGCCGCCGGGGGGCCGGGTGCGGGGACAGCGCGAGGTCCAGCACGACGCGCGGAGGACCGTCGTCCCGGGTGAGGGCGAGCCCGGACGGGAGCACGGCCCCCGTCCGCGGCCAGGCGTCGACCGCGTCCGCGAGCGCGTCCCATGCCTCCGTCGCGGCGGCGTCGATGCCGTCGGCGAGGGTCACCTCGAGCCGGCCCGGGCCGCCGTCCTCGGCAGGGAGCAACCCGCCGTCGGAGGCGCGGACCGAGACCTGGTCGACGTCCGCGAGCACCGGGTCGGCCGCCAGCGCGTCGAGCACCCGCCCGACCGCCTCGGGGTCGGGGGCCGGGTCGCCCAGCGACACCACCAGCCGCGGCCCGGACGTGGCTGCACCCGGGTCGTCGGCTGTCGTGACGGCGACCGCGCCGTCCTCGACGGCGGCGGCCCCCGCGACGAGCAGCCCGGCCCACCGGTCGGCCGCCTCGGGCTCCGGCACGTCCCAGATGCCGTCGACCTCGGCGCCGCTCGGGCCGGGCAGCGACTCGGTCGTCCCGGACCCCAGGTGCACCTCCGCGCGATCGGTGTCGGCGCCCGCGAGGGCGCGCAGGACCTCGGCCACCTGAGCGGTGCTGGCGTCCGGGGCGAGGTCCACGACCACCTGCCGGACGAACAGGTCCGCCTCGACCTCCTCCTCGCCCACCCGGACGTCGTCGACGCCGTCGAGCGCGGCCAGCTCCGCAGCCAGGGAGTCCTGGGCCCCGCCCGTGCCCCCGCCCGTGCCCCCGCCCGTGCCGCCGCCGTCCTGGCCGCAGCCGGTCACCAGCACCGCCAGGACGGCCAGCACGGTCGCCAGGAGGAGGGCCGCGGCCGAACGGGTACGTCGCACGCCTGCCGGTCTACCCGCCGCGACCACGCGGTACACACCCGGGCCCGGCGCGCACCGCGCGGTGACCGAGGTTTGCCGTGCCGGTGCGCTGGGGCATCACGGCTGCGTGAGCGACGACCCGGAGCAGCTGCACAGCCGTCTGACGAGCGGCGACGCGGCGCGGGTGGTCGCCCTCGGCTCGGACCTCGGCGACCAGTCGCGTGCGGTCGACGCGGCGACGGCCGTGCTGACAGCCGGGATGCACACCCCCGTCTGGCACGCGGGCCTGGCGCGGATCGGCTTCCTCATCCGTGGCCAGCAGGCCTTCCTCGCCGCCTGCACCGCGTCCTGGCGGCTCTACCGCACCTCCCACGTGGTCACGACCGTCGGCGACCAGTACGCCCAGGTGTGCGCGCAGGCCGACTCGCTGATCCGGCCCTGGCGTCGGCGCGACGGCTCGCTCACGCCCGAGGAGGTCGACGCGCTGCGCGACGCGGTCTCCCGCAGCCTGCGCCTGCTGACGCTGCTGTGGTCCCTGCGCCTGCTGGCCGCCCGCAGCGACCTCGACGACACCGATCCCGAGCTGGAGCGCTGGTTCGAGGACGGCGCCGTCCAGGACTACTGGTACTACGTGCGGACCGGCGCCGGCCGCGGTCCCCGCATCCCCGACGTCCTGCTCAGCGGCGACGACGACGGCTTCGCCCCCCAGGGCCTCGCCCACGACCCGGGCAGCGGCAGCTGGCTGATGACCAGCTACGCCGGGCCCGACGACAGCGAGAGCCAGCTCACCGTCCTCGACGAGCGGACCGGGGAGAAGACCGGAGAGGTGCGGCTGTCCGGCCCCGGCGGGTCCGGGTCCCCGCACCACTCCGGCGGCGTCGCCGTCGACGGTCGTTGGGCCTACGTCGTCTCCAGCGAGGAGTCCGGGTCCTACGTCTACCGCTACGACCTCCAGACCCTGCGCGACGCCCGGCCGGGCCAGCAGGTCGACGCCGACGCCAAGATCGCGGTGGCCGGGTCGTCGTACGCCACGGTGGCCGAGGGCAAGCTCTGGCTCGGCAACTGGAAGAACGGCGAGCTCTACCCCTACGACCTCTCCGACGTGCGGTCGGCCGCGAACGGGTCGCGGCCCGACCCGCCGGACCACCTCCCCGCACCCGAGGGGTCCAACGGGGTGGTCGTGCAGGGCGACCGGCTGGTCTTCGCGGTCAACAACGGCCGGCACGAGGAGTCGCAGCTCGTCACCACCGACCGCGACGGCAACGAGGTCAACACCTTCGACGTCGGCAACCTGGTCGAGGAGATCCACCTGCTCGACGGCCGGATCTACGCGCTCAACGAGTCCGGCGCCCAGCCCTACTCCCCGCTCGACGACGGCACGAAGGACCCCGAGGACCTGTGGGCGCAGACCCACCTGCTCTCGCTGCCCGCCGGGCTGGTGACCGGGGAGGTGGACGTCGAGCCGCCCACGCTGCGGGAGGCGCAGCGGGAGTTCGCCCGCGCCACCGACTCGCTGGAGCGCATCACCGGAGCAGTACGCCGGCTGGAGCTCCCCGCCCGGCTGCTGGGCGAGGTGCCGGCCGCGGACCCGTTCGCCACCGCCGTCACGACCGAGGTCGACAGGACCGGACTGGCCCTCGACGCAGGCGTGGACGCCGCGACCGGGGCGTCGACCGGCCTGGGGCGCACCGCCGACGAGTACGACACGGCCGACACCTCGGGAGCGACCGTGCTCGACCTGATCACCGGTCGCCTCGGCTGACCGGGGCGGCCCGGGCCGCGGCCGGGCCCCTGCGTCCGTCACCGGGTCTCGTCGACGGTCGGCGCTGCGGCGCCTCCCTGCTCGACCGGAGGGGCGGGGTCAGGCGCGCTGGGCGCGCGCCGAGGCGTAGAGGCAGAGGGCGGCGGCGGTGGAGAGGTTGAGGCTCTCGGCGCGGCCGTGGATGGGGATGCGCACCCGGTGGTCGGCCAGGGCGGCGAGCTCGGGCGGGAGGCCCCAGGCCTCGTTGCCGAACAGCCAGGCCGTGGGGCGGGCCAGGAGCGGCTCCGCCGACGGGTCGTGGAGGTCGACCTCGCCGGCACCGTCGGCGGCGAGCACGACGAGGCCGGCTGCCTGCGCGGCCCGGACGGCCGCCGCGGCGTCGTCCTCGACGGCCAGCGGCAGGTGGAAGACGCTGCCGACGCTGGCGCGCACGGTCTTGGGGTTGTGGGCGTCGACGGAGCTGCCGGCGAGCACCACGAGGTCGGCGCCTGCGGCGTCGGCGCAGCGCACGACCGTGCCGGCGTTGCCGGGGTCGCGCACGTCGGCGCAGATCGCCACCAACCGGTGGCTGCGCTCGGGCGAGAGCAGGTCGTCCAGCGGCCGGTCGAGGTGGCGGCAGACCGCGACCACGCCGGCCGGGGTGACCGAGTCGCTCAGCGAGGCGAGCGCCTTGTCCTCGACCAGGGACCAGCGGACCCCGGCGGCGTCCGCGGCGGCCGCCAGCGCGGCGTACGACCCGGTGGCGGCGACCGTCGCGAAGACCTCGACGACGGTGCCGGGCGAGGCGAGGGCGCCCTCGACGGCCTTCGGGCCGTCAGCGAGGAACAGCCGCCGCTCGGAACGGACCGAGCGGCGGCTGAGCCTGCGTGCGTCCTTGACGCGAGCGTTGCTCGCGGCGAGGGGCGGGGTGGTCGTCAGGCCGAGGCCTCCGCCTTGGGGGCGTTGACGTCCGCCGGCAGGGCCGCCTTGGCGACCTCGACGATCGCGTTGAACGCGGCGATGTCGTTGACGGCGAGGTCCGCGAGGATCTTGCGGTCGACCTCGACACCGGCCAGGTTGAGGCCCTGGATGAAGCGGTTGTAGGTCATCCCCTGGGCGCGGGCCGCAGCGTTGATGCGCTGGATCCACAGCTTGCGGAAGTTGCCCTTGTTCTTGCGCCGGTCGTTGTAGCTGTAGACCAGCGAGTGGGTGACCTGCTCCTTGGCCTTGCGGTACAGGCGCGAGCGCTGGCCGCGGTAGCCGCTGGCGCGCTCGAGGGTCGTACGGCGCTTCTTCTGGGCGTTGACCGCCCGCTTGACGCGTGCCATCTGTGTTGCTCCTTGGTGCTCAGGGTCTCGACGGGCTCATCGGCTGCTGCCGACGACCCACCGTGGATCGGGGTGGGGCGAGGTCAGAGACCCAGCATCTTCTTCGCGCGCTTGACGTCGGCCTTGGCCAGCTCGACCGTGCCGGTCATCCGGCGGGTGACCTTCGAGGGCTTCTTCTCGAGGTTGTGGCGCTTGCCGGCCTTCTCGCGAAGGATCTTGCCGGAGCCGGTCACCTTGAAGCGCTTGCTGGCACCGGAGTGCGTCTTGTTCTTCGGCATCTCTGTCTCTCTCTCGTCGTCCTGCCGACGGCACGGTGGTGCTGCGGCGGAAGTCTGTCGGGCGAGCGGGGGCGGGGCCCCCGTCCGCGTGGCGTCAGGCGTCGATCTCGGGGTCGAGGTTCTCGGAGCGGCCGCGCTCCTTCTTCTGCGCGACCGGACCTGCGGCGTGCGCGGCCTCGCGCTCGGCCTGCTCCTCGGCCTCGGCCGCGGCGCGCTCGGCGGTGCGGGCGTCCTTGGCCGCCTGCACGTCGACCTTGGCGTCGGCCTTCTTCTTGTGCGGGCCCAGGACCATGACCATGTTGCGGCCGTCCTGCTTGGGCGAGGACTCGACGAACCCGAGGTCGGTGACGTCCTCGGCCAGGCGCTGCAGCAGGCGGAAACCGAGCTCGGGCCGGTGCTGCTCACGACCACGGAACATGATCGTGATCTTGACCTTGTCCCCGGCCTTGAGGAACCGCACGACGTGACCCTTCTTGGTCTCGTAGTCGTGCGCGTCGATCTTCGGACGAAGCTTCATCTCCTTGATGATCACGTTCGTCTGGTTCCGACGGGCCTCGCGGGCCTTCTGGGCGTTCTCGTACTTGAACTTGCCGTAGTCCATGAGCTTGCAGACCGGCGGGCGCGCCATCGGGGCGACCTCGACCAGGTCGAGGTCGGCCTCCTGCGCGAGGCGAAGGGCGTCCGCCGTCGGGACGATGCCGACGGTCTCGCCATTGGGTCCAACGAGGCGGACCTCGGAAACCCGGATCCGGTCGTTGATACGAAGCTCGGTGCTGATGTGTCCTCCTGGTGGCTACGTGGCCGGAGTCCCACCGCCTGCACCGGATCGGTCCCGGGAAAGACGAAAGGCCTCCGCTGACGCAAGCGGAGGCCTGTCACTACCTGTCGCCACGGCACGCACGACGAACGTGCACGCCACGGCCGGAGCCATGCAGGACCGGACCCGACGACCTCGCGGTCGATGCGGGTGGGAGACGGATGGTGCTGGTCCCCGCTTGTGGATCTGATCCCTGCCCCAGGACACGCCCGGGCCAGTTCACTGATCGGTCAACACAGGAGACTAGCCGATCATTCCGGGTCGGCCGAATCCCCGGGCCGGATCCACGCCCGCTGCTCCCCCACGCGCGCGAGGGTCCAGCCCGCGGCCAGCGCGTGGAGGTCCTCGCCCTCGACGACGAGCCGGACGGGGCCGGCCACGTCGACCAGGAGGGCGGCAGCGCCCTCCTGGACCGTCGACTGGGCGGCGACCCGGGCCGGGACGGGCACGGGCCGGGCCGCGGGGTCCCACGCGGCCATCGCGCTCGTGCCCGAGAAGGCCAGGAGCGCCAGGCGACCGTCGGCGCCGGTCAGCAGCACCGCCGCCATGTCGGAGGTCTTGTCGTGCGCCAGGCCCTGCTCGTCGACCTCGACCTCGCCGAGCACCGCGACGACGGGCACGAGCAGGCGGCACTCGGCCAGGGCGGCCAGCACGTCGACGTACCGCCGGCGGTCGGAGGCGTACGCCGTCGCCGCCGCGACCAGGCCGGGCGGCGCCTCGCCGGTGTCGTCGGGAAAACCCGGGCCGAGCAGGCGCTTCTGGTCGGGTCGCTCGGGACGTTCGCTCACGCGGGCGATGATCTCAGACGGATGCGGCCGACCCGCGACACGCCCAAAGTCGAGCGAGTCACTTGATTTAAGTGCCCAAGATCCGTAGACATACGCCCCATGGACACGACCACCGCACCCGCCCCGGTCGGCGTCGGCACCGGCGTCGGCGTCGGGACCGACGCCGCGCCGCTCGGCCGGCCACCCGCCGTACGCCGCCGGCGACCGCCCGTCCACCTGCTGCGCCGCTGGGTCTCCCCCGTGGCCCTCGTGGGGCTCTGGCAGCTCGCCTCCTCCACCGGGGTGCTGGACGAGCGCAAGCTCGCCTCCCCTGCCCAGGTCGCCGCCACCGCGGTCGACCTGGTGCAGGCCGGGACGCTCGGCACCCAGACCCTCATCTCGCTGCAGCGGGTCGGCCTCGGCTTCGCGATCGGCGCGAGCATCGGCCTCGCGCTCGCCGTCGTGGCCGGCCTCTCGCGCATCGGCGAGGACGCGATCGACCCGCCGATGCAGATGCTGCGCACGCTGCCGCACTTCGGTCTGGTGACGCTCTTCATCATCTGGTTCGGCATCGGCGAGACGCCCAAGGTCGCGCTCATCGCGCTGGGCGCCACCTTCCCGCTCTACCTCAACACCCTCGGCGGGATCCGCGGCATCGAGCGCAAGACCCTTGAGGCAGCCAAGGCCCTGCACCTGACCTGGGCCCAGCGCATCCGCCACGTCGTCATCCCTGGCGCGCTGCCCCAGACGCTCGTCGGCCTGCGGCAGAGCCTGGGCATCGCCTGGCTGTCGCTGATCGTCGCGGAGACCATCGCGTCGCAGTCCGGCCTCGGCCACATGATCAACCACGCCAAGGACTTCCTCCAGACCGACGTGATCGTCGTCGGCCTCGCGGTCTACAGCCTGCTCGGTCTCGCGACCGACGCCGTCGTCCGTCACCTCGAGAGGAAGGCCCTCGCATGGCGCTCCTGACCCCCCAGTCCACCACCGACCGCGACGACGCCTCGCGCCCCACCGGCGAGCACGTCGCCCGTGTCCGCGGCCACCACCGCTCCTTCGGCGACACCCACGTGCTGCGGGCCATCGACCTCGACGTCCGGCACGGCGAGATCGTCGCCCTGCTCGGCCGCAGCGGCTGCGGCAAGTCGACGCTGCTGCGCAGCCTGGCCGCCCTCGACCCGGTGCCGGCCGGCGAGGTCGAGGTCTCCGGACGCACCGGCGTCGCCTTCCAGGAGCCGCGGCTGCTCAACTGGCGCACCGTCCACCAGAACGTCGCGCTGGCCCTGCTCAACAGCCCCGAGCGCAAGCAGCGGCTCGGCCTCGCCGAGGCCGCGCTCGCCGAGGTCGGCCTGGGCGAGAAGCTCGACGCCTGGCCCCTCGAGCTCTCCGGCGGCCAGGCCCAGCGCGTCTCGCTGGCCCGGGCGCTGGTGAGCAACCCCGCGCTGCTCCTGCTCGACGAGCCGTTCAGCGCGCTGGACGCGCTGACCCGCATCGAGATGCACCAGCTGGTGATCGAGCTGTGGCGGCGCCACTCGATGGCGATCCTGCTCGTCACCCACGACGTCGACGAGGCACTGGCCCTCGCCGACCGTCTCGTGGTGATGGACGCCGGCCGCATCGGCCGGACCTGGGAGATCACCCTGCCGCGCTCGGAGCGCGCGCCCTCCCAGCCCGACATCGCCCGGACGCGCGCCGAGGTGCTCGCCGCCCTCGGCGTGCGGCCCACGCCCCGCAACCCCCGACGCGACCCGGTCACCGGCGAGCTCGGTCCCACCCACCACCAGCCCACGAAGCGAGGAGCAGCATGAGCCGCCCCACCAACCCGACGTCCCCGCGGTCCGGCCGCCGAGGCCTGCGCGCCACCCTCGGCGCCGTGCTCGCGACCAGCCTGCTCGCGCTCGCCGCCTGCGGCGGGTCCGCCACCGGCAACGAGGGCGCGGTCGGCGACGACGGCGAGGTCGACCTCTCGAAGGTCACGCTCATCGTCGGCGACCAGAAGGGCACCAGCGCCAAGGCCCTGCTGACCGCCGCCGGCCTGGCGGACACCGAGTACACGATCGAGTGGAAGGAGTTCACCTCTGGTCCGCCGATCCTCGAGGCGCTCAACTCCGACGCCATCCACGTCGGCATGGTCGGCAACACCCCGCCGATCTTCGCGGCGGCCGCGGGCGGGACGTTCAAGATGGTGGCGACCGCGTCGTACACCGGGAAGGGCGACACGATCCTCGTGCCGAAGGGCTCCCCGGTGCAGAGCGTGGCGGAGCTGAAGGGGAAGAAGGTCGCGGTCGCCGAGGGCAGCTCGGCCAACTACAACCTGCTCGCGCAGCTCGAGGAGGCCGGCCTCACCTACGACGACATCGAGGTGCAGAACCTGCAGCCGGCCGACGCGCTCGCCGCCTTCGCCAACGGCCACGTCGACGCGTGGGCGGTCTGGGACCCCTACACGTCGCAGGCCGTCGTGGACGAGGGCGCCCGCGTGCTCGTCGACGGCGACGGCCTGGTCAACGGCCTGAACTTCCAGGTCGCCTCGCAGTCCGCGCTCGAGGACGAGGCCACCACGGCCGCGCTCGAGGACTACCTGACCCGCATCACCAAGGCGCAGATGTGGTCCGCGGAGAACCGGGAGGACTGGGCGAAGGTGTGGGCCGAGCAGACCGGCCTGTCCGAGGAGGTCACGCTCGCGGCCGCCGGGAACCGCCCGGTGACCCCGCAGCCCATCAACGACGAGGTCGTCGCCTCCGAGCAGCAGATGGCCGACACGTTCACCGCCAACGGGCTGATCCCCGAGGAGGTCGACGTGACCGACTTCTTCAGTGACCAGTTCGCCGAGGCCACCACCGGGGACGCCGTCCGGTGACCGCCCCGCTCACCCTGCACTGGTTCCTGCCGACCTCCGGCGACAGCCGGGGGTTGGTGGGGGCCGGACAGGGCGTCCCGAAGGACGTCACCAGCGGGCTCGCCGAGACTCTCGGCCCGGGGAGGGGCGAGGGATCGGTGCGGGAGCTGTTCCGGCCGCCGACGATCGACTACCTCGCCGAGGTCGCCCGGACCGCCGAGCGGCTGGGCTTCACCGGGGTGCTGACGCCGACCGGGACCTTCTGCGAGGACGCCTGGCTGACCACCGCCGCGCTGGTCCGGGAGACGACGCGGCTGAGGTTCCTCGTCGCCTTCCGGCCCGGCGTGGTCAACCCGGTGCTCGCGGCGCAGATGGCCGCGACCTACCAGCGGATCTCCGACGGACGCCTGATGCTCAACGTCGTCACCGGCGGCGAGCCGGTCGAGCAGGCGCGCTTCGGCGACACCGCGCCCAAGGACGAGCGGTACGCCCGCACCGACGAGTTCCTCGAGGTCGTCCGTGGCACGTGGGGGCAGGCCCCCTTCGACTTCGACGGCACCCATTACCGCGCCGAGGGCGCGCTCGTGAGCGGCGGCATCGACCCGCTGCCCCCGATCTACTTCGGCGGCTCGTCCGCAGCGGCCGGTCCGGTGGCGGCGCGTCACGCCGACGTCTACCTGACCTGGGGCGAGCCGCCGGAGCAGGTGGCCGAGAAGGTCGCCTGGATCCGCGGCCTGGCCGCCGAGCAGGGGCGCACCCTCCGGTTCGGCCTGCGCGTGCACACCCTGTCGCGGGACACCTCCGAGGAGGCGTGGCGGCACGCGCAGTGGCTGCTCGACGGGGTCGACCCCGCCACGGTCGAGGCGGCGCAGGCCGCCCAGGCGCGCAGCGAGTCGACCGGCCAGCAGCGGATGAACGCGCTGCGCCGCGCCGGGACGGCGTACTCCTCCGCCCGCGAGCTGGAGGTCTCCCCCGGCCTGTGGTCCGGCGTCGGCCTGGTCCGCGGCGGCGCCGGCACCTCGCTGGTCGGCAGCCACGAGGAGGTCGCCGACCTCATCGAGGCCTACCACCGGGTCGGCATCGACGAGCTGGTGCTCTCGGGCTACCCGCACGTCGAGGAGGCGTCGTGGTTCGCCGAGGGCGTGATGCCGCACCTGCGGCGACGCGGGCTGCTCGACGACCTGCCCGAGCCGGCGCGCGCCTCGGCCTGAGCCGCCCGGCGGCGTGGCAGGCTGGACCCCGTGGACGACGCGACGTGGGCCGCCCTCGCACTCACCCTGACCGTGCTCGGGGCGGTGTGGACCTGGCACGCGTTCCGCAAGCGGGGCGTGGCCTCCGGCCTGCGCGGTGCGGGGCTCACCCTGCTGCCGGTCGCGGCGTACCTCACCGACACCCTGCGGATGTTCACCCGCATCGGCACCGCGGTCGGCGACTGGGTCTCCGGCCTGGTGCTCAGCCCCTCGGTGTGGGCGGGGATCGCCGTCGCCGGCGTCGCGGCCGTGCTGCTGGTGGTCTCCGGCATCCTGCGGGACCGCGAGCGCGCGCGTGCGGTCGACGGCACGCCGGCCGCGCCCGACCGGGCCGTAAGCAGCGGCCGCGGCGAACGCAAGGGCGAGCGCAAGGGGGAACCCGCCATCGGCGGCGCGGACGGCGACGACGACCTCGCCGACATCGAGGCGCTGCTGCGCAAGCGCGGCATCACCTGAGACCTCCCCGGGCGTCCGCCTGACCGCGGAGCCCGCGTCTCCTAGAGTCCTGGCGTGCCCCACCACGACGACGTCGCCCGCAACCGCCTCTGGACGCGACTGAGCGGTGCCGTCGCGGCCGCCGGCGGCGACCTGCCCACGCCCGTGGCGGTGGTCGACCTCGACGCCTTCGACGCCAACGCCGCCGACCTGGTGCGTCGTGCCGGCGGTAAGCCGGTGCGCGTCGCGTCGAAGTCGATCCGGGTCCCCGCGCTGCTGCGGCGGGCGCTGGCCACCCCCGGGTTCGCGGGGGTGCTGGGCTACACGCTGCGCGAGGCGCTGTGGCTGGAGGAGCAGGGCGTCACTGACGACGTACTGGTCGCCTACCCCACCGTCGACCGGGCGGCGCTGGCCCGCCTCGTCGCCTCGCCCTCGGCCGCCGCCCACGTGACGCTCATGGTCGACGACGTCGCCCACCTCGACGTGGTCGACTCCGTCCGGTCCTCCGCGGCCGTCCCGGTGCGGGTGGCCCTCGAGGTCGACGCCGGCCTGCGGGTGCGGGGCCAGCACGTCGGCCCCAAGCGCAGCCCGCTGCACGAGCCCGACCGCGTGGCCGCGCTGGCCCGCGAGGTCCTCGGCCGCCCCGGCTTCCGGCTGGTCGGCGTGATGACCTACGAGGGGCAGGTCGCCGGCCTGCCCGACGCCGTGCCGACCCAGCGTGCGCGCTCGGCGGTCGTGCGGGGGCTCAAGGCGGCCTCGCTCAGCCAGCTCTCCCAGCGCCGACGGGCCGTCGCCGACGCCCTGCGCCCCCTGGTCGACCTCGAGCTGTGGAACGGCGGCGGCTCCGGCTCGATCGAGACCACCGTCGCCGACCCCGTCGTCACCGAGGTCGCCGCCGGCTCCGGCCTGCTGGTCCCCACGCTCTTCGACCACTACCGCTCCTTCGACGCTCGACCGGCGGCCTTCTTCGGCGTGCCGGTCGTCCGCCGGCCCTCCCCCGACGTCGCGACCGTCCACGGCGGCGGCTTCGTGGCGTCCGGCGCCGCCGGCCCCGACCGGCTCCCCACCCCCTGGGCCCCCGCCGGGCTTCGGCTGACCTCGCTCGAGGGCGCCGGCGAGGTGCAGACCCCGCTCACCGGCCCCGCCGCGGGGCGGCTCGCGGTCGGCGACCTGGTGTGGTTCCGCCACGCCAAGTCCGGCGAGCTCTTCGAGCACACCGACCGGGTGCACCTGCTGCAGGGCGAGCGGTTCGTCGAGGAGGTCCCGACCTACCGTGGCCACGGCCTCGTCTCCTGACCCGGCCGAGGCCGCCCTGGCGCTCGTGCGCTCGCGACGGCCGACGCTCGGCGAGGGCCGGCTGCTCTGCGTCGACGGGCCCGCCGGCTCCGGCAAGACCACGCTCGCCGGTCGGATCGGCGCCCTCGCCGACGCGCCGGTCGTGCACCTGGACGACCTCTACGACGGGTGGGACGGGCTCCCCCGCGTCGGCGACCAGCTCGCCACCCTGCTGACCCCGCTCGCCCGCGGGGAGGCCGGCACCTACCGGCGCTACGACTGGGACGCGGGGGCGTACGCCGGCACGGTCACCGTGGCGCCCGCCCCGCTGCTGGTGCTCGAGGGCGTCGGGGCCGGCCTGGCGGCGTACTCCTCGCTGGTGGGGGTGCTGGTCTGGGTCGAGGCACCGGCCGCGCTGCGGCTGGAGCGCGGGCTCGCCCGCGACGGCGCCGCGGTCGAGCCGCACTGGCGCCGCTGGACGGTCGCGGAGGCCGAGCACTTCGCCGTCGACCGCACCCGCGAGCGGGCCGACCTGCTCGTGGACGGCACCGGGCGACGTCCACCGCTGCACCTAGGGTGAACCGGTGCTACCTCCGAGCGGCGAACAGTTCGAGATCGAGGGCGGCGGCTACCAGGCCGTCGTGACCGAGAGCGGCGCAGCGCTGCGCGCGCTGTCCTTCCGCGGACGCGACCTCGTGGACGGGTTCGGCGAGGACGAGATGTCGTCGGGCGGCCGCGGGCAGCTGCTCGTGCCGTGGCCCAACCGGGTCCGCGACGGGCGGTACACCTTCGAGGGGCGCGACCTGCAGCTGCCGCTGACCGAGCCGGCGCGGCACAACTCCTCCCACGGCCTCGCCCGCTGGGTCGCCTGGAGCGTCGAGGAGCACACCGGGCACTCGGTGTCGCTGCAGTACCGCCTCATGGCGCAGACCGGCTACCCCTGGACCCTCGACCTGCACGTCGCCTACGACCTCTCCGCCGACGGGCTGACCGTCACCCAGACCGCGACCAACGACTCGGGCCGCCCGGCGCCGTACGCCTCGGGCGCGCACCCCTACCTCCGCGTCGGCGAGGGCCCGGTCGACGGCTGGGAGCTCACGCTGCCCGCCGCCACCCGCCTGCTCGTCGACGACGAGCGGCTGCTGCCCGGGGGACGGGAGGCGGTGGAGGGCACGCCGTACGACTTCCGGGTCGCGCGGCCGCTGCGCGACCTCGCGCTCAACGACTGCTTCACCGACCTCGGGCGCGACCCCGAGGGCAACACGACCGCCGTGCTGCGCGACCCCGCCAGCGGCGACGGCGTCACGCTGTGGGTCGACGGCCACCACCCGTGGCTGCTGCTCTACACCGCCGACGACGTCGCGGCGACCGCCCGGCGCTCGCTGGCCGTCGAGCCGATGACCGCTCCCCCGGACGCGCTGCGCTCCGGCGAGGACCTCTTCACCCTCGCCCCCGACGAGACCGTCTCCGTCGTCTGGGGCATCCGCGCGCTCGAGGACTGACCCCCGCCCGCCGAGTCGCCACTTCGGGTCCCTCGAGTGGTCGCTTCTGGTCTCCGCAGTCGACCAGAAGTGACCACTCGACACGTCAGAAGTGGCGACTCGGCGAGTGGCGGGGGTGTGGTCAGGCAGGGGTCGGTCAGCGGGTGAGCTCGTCGGCGAGGCGGCGCAGGTCGCGGGCGGCGGCGCGGGAGCGCTCGCCGTCGGAGCCCTGGATGCCCATGGCCGAGACGGTGCGACCGTCGGAGAGGTCGAGGGTGACCCAGGGGGCACCCGGCGGGAGGTGGACGGCGACGACCTCGGCCCAGGCGAAGGTGCGGGCGCGGTAGCCGTTGACGACGGTGAGGCCGTCGCGCGTCGCGGTGACCCGGGAGCGGGTCAGCGCGTGCAGGACGACGCCGCCGAGGATGATGAAGCAGACGATCGTGCCGATCTGGAACGGCGTGAACTTCGCGCGGGTCTCCGCGCCGAGGGAGATCCACGCCGTGGCGAGGATGACGAGCATCCCGCTGCTCAGGACGGTCGCGACGATCCGCGGGCCCAGCGGTCGCCAGGTCCGCGGCAGCTCCGGCACCCGCGGGGCGGGCGCGGGCTCAGAGCCGGCAGGCATTGATCTCGGTGAGCAGGATGCCGCGCGCACCGAGCTCCCACAGCTCGTCCATCAGCCGCTGGGCGCCCTGGCGCGGCACCATCGCGCGCACCGCGACCCAGCCGTCCTTGTGGAGCGGGGAGACCGTCGGGCTCTCGATGCCGGGCGTCAGCGCGACGGCCGCGGAGACGTGCTGGCTCTCGATGTCGTAGTCCATCATCACGTAGCTGCGCGCGACCAGGACCCCGTCAAGGCGACGCTTGAAGACCTCGAAGCCGCTGGGCGGGTCGCCGGTCGCGCGGCGGATGAGGACCGCCTCGGAGTCGAGGATCGTCTCGCCGAAGACCTCCAGGCCGGCCTGGCGCAGCGTGCTGCCGGTCTCGACGACGTCGGCGACGACGTCGGCGACACCGAGCTGGATGCTGGTCTCGACCGCGCCGTCGAGCCGCACGACCGAGGCCTCGATGCCACGCTCGGCCAGGAAGGCGCGCACGACCCCGACGTACGACGTCGCGATCCGCAGCCCCTCCAGCTCGGACAGGTCGGTGTAGCGCCCGGCGGGCCCGGCGAACCGGAAGCGGCTGCGCCCGAAGCCGAGCGAGCGGACCTCGTCGGCCTGCGCGCCGGAGTCGCGGAGCAGGTCGCGGCCGGTGATGCCGACGTCGAGGGTGCCCTCGCCGACGTACAGCGCGATGTCGCGCGGCCGGAGGTAGAAGAACTCGACGCCGTTCTCGTCGTCGATCAGCGTCAGCTGCTTGCTGTCGTCGCGCTGGCGGTAGCCGGACTCGCGCAGGATCTCCGAGGCGGAGGAGGAGAGGGACCCCTTGTTGGGGACGGCGACGCGGAGGAGGGACACAGGAGTCCTGTTCGGGTCAGAGGTGGGCGTAGACGTCGTCGAGCTCGATGCCGCTGGCGAGCATGAGGCACTGGGCGTGGTAGAGCAGCTGGCTGATCTCCTCGGCCGTGCGGTCCTTGCCCTCGTGCTCGGCGGCCATCCAGGACTCGGCGGCCTCCTCGACCAGCTTCTTGCCGATCGCATGGACACCCGCGTCGAGCTCGGCGACGGTGCCGGAGCCCGCCGGACGCGTGCGCGCCTTCTCCTGCAGCTCGGCCCACAGCTCGTCGAACGTCTTCACGAGCGACCAGCCTAGGTGACGGCGGGCAGTTGACGCCTGTCGGGAGCGATCCTCGGACGCCCGTGACCTGCTGATACCGTGCCGGGTATGAGCACATCGCTGTCGCTCGGCGCGCAGCGACGTCGCTTCCGTGCCGCGGTCCCCGCAGCGGTCGCCTTCCTGGCGGTCTACGCCGTGCTGCTCGCGCCGATCCTTTCCCGGGCCACTCGCGAGGCGGCAAGCGGGCTGGGCCTGATGATGGCCGGAACCACCACGACGCTCGCGCTCGCCGTCCGCGCCCGTTCGTCGACCGGCCGCCGGCGGATGGCCTGGTGCTGGTTGACCGCCGCCTCGACGGTCGCGGTGCTCGGCAACGTCTGGGGCACGATCGTCGGCAACGACCCGGTCACCGAGCCCAGCGCCGTCGTCGACCTCAGCATCTCCGTGGCGCTCGCGCTCTCGATCATCGGCCTGCTCTCGTTCCCGACCGCCCGGCGACGGGGGCGCGACCTCGTGCTCCTGGCCCTGGACGGCATCGTCGGCGGCACGGCGGTGGTCATCATCGCCACGGTGCTGGTCTACGACGAGCTGCTCGGGTCGGTCGACAGCTCCTTCGGGCAGCCGCTGGTCAGCAACGTGCTCATCCCGTTCCTCGACGTCGCGCTGGTGACCGTCGGTCTCTTCCTCGTCCTGCGCAGCCGCGGCGAGGGCCGTCCGGCGCTGGCGCTGGTCGCGCTCGGCTTCCTGCTGTACGCCGTCGCCGACCTCACCTACGCGGTGCGGGTCAGCCAGGGCACCTTCGCCTGGGGCGACGTCCCCGACCTCGGCTGGATCGCCGGCTACCTCATCATCGGCGTCGCCGCGTGGTACCCCGCCCGACCCGACTTCGAGGAGGTCGAGGGCAGCCGCGCCGTCGCGGACGCCCGCGACACGATCCTGGTGTTCGGCGCGGTGGGCGTGGCGGTCGTCGTGCAGACCGCGTTCAGCTCCGGTGGGGGCATGCAGCGCGCCCAGGTGGTGCTCTGGCTGGTCCTCGGCCTCGCCGCCGGTCTCCGCCAGGTGCTGCTGACCCTGGACAACACCCAGCTGCGCCGGGGCCTGGAGCTGCGGGTCGAGGAGCAGACGGCCGACCTGCGGCGCATGGCGCGGCGTACCGAGACCCTGTTGACCTCCGTCGGGGACGGCATCTACGGCGTGGACCCCGCCGGTCGCATCACCTGGGTCAATCCCTCCGGCGCCCGGGCTCTGGGCCACCCCCTCGACGAGCTGGTCGGCCAGCGCGCGCACGACCTCTTCCACGCCCCGGGGGTGGACGGGACGGCCTTCCCCTACGAGGGCTGCTACATCGCCGAGGCGATCTCGTCCCGCACGGTGACCAGCGCGGAGGAGGACGTCTACGTCCGCGCCGACGGCGACACGTTCCCCGTCGAGATCACCGCCAGCCCGCTGGTCGACGACGAGACCGTCACCGGTGCCGTGGTCGTCTTCCGCGACGTCACGCAGCGCCGCGAGGTCGACCGGATGAAGAACGAGTTCCTCTCCGTGGTCAGCCACGAGCTGCGGACGCCGCTCACCTCGATCCGCGGGTCGCTGGGCCTGCTCGCCGGCGGCCAGCTGGGCGAGCTCACCCCGCGGGCGACCTCGATGGCCCGGATCGCGCTGGAGAGCAGCGAGCGGCTGACCCGGCTCATCAACGACATCCTCGACCTGGAGCGGATCGAGTCGGGCACGCGCCCGATGGAGCTCGCGCCCGCCGAGGCCCGGACCGTCGTCGAGGCGGCGGCCGCCGAGATGGACGCGATGGCCCGCGGCGCCGACGTGCGCCTCGAGGTCGGGGACGCCGCCGGCGAGGTGCTCGTCGACGCCGACCGCATCGTCCAGACACTCACCAACCTGCTCAACAACGCGATCAAGTTCTCCCCCGCCGGTGGCCGGGTCGTCCTCGACGCCGTCCTGCAGCCCAACGGCAAGGCCGTCCTGTTCCGGGTGCGCGACGAGGGCCGCGGCATCCCCGAGGACCAGATCGCCACCATCTTCGACCGGTTCCACCAGGTCGACTCCTCCGACGCCCGCCAGAAGGGCGGCACCGGGCTCGGCCTCGCGATCAGCCGCGGGATCGTCGAGCGGCACGGCGGCCGCATCTGGGCCGAGAGCCAGCCCGGCGAGGGGACGACCGTCCAGTTCACGCTGCCCGTCGCGCACCGCGCCCGCCCCGCCGGCGCGACCGCGGCCGCGCGGCCCGCCCCCGACCTGATCTCCCCGCCGACCACCCCGTCGACAGACCAGTCCGTGACCACACCGCCGACCACCACGCCCGTGACCACACCGGCACCCACCCCTTCCCAGGAGGAACGTTGACCACCCGCCTCGACATCACCGTCCGAGCAGCCACGGGCGTCGGACGCACGAAGCTGGCGGCGTACGACCACGCCCTGCTCAACGCCGGGATCGGCAACCTGAACCTGATCAAGCTCTCCTCGGTGATCCCGCCGCACAGCACCGTCCGGGTGCTGGAGGACGGCGCGGCGGAGGTGCTGGCCGGCGGGCACGGCGACAAGCTCTACTGCGTGGAGTCGGCGGTCTTCGCCGAGCACAGCGGCGAGACGGTCTGGGCCGGCCTGGGCTGGACCCGCGACCACACCACCGGCGGGCTCTTCGTCGAGCACCACGGCGGCAGTGAGGAGTCACTGCTGGAGCAGATCACGCTGAGCCTGCACGACATGGACGAGAACCGCGGCGGCGGCTACGGGCCCGTGGAGTCCGCGACCGCGTCGGCCCACTGCACCGACCGGCCGGTCTGCGCGCTCGTCGTGGCGGCGTACTCGGTGGAGGACTGGTCGCCGAAGGAGCCCCACCGTGGCTGAGACCTCGACGCCGGCACTGGCGATCACGGTCGAGCGCGAGCTCGACGACGCGACGATCGCGGACTACTGGGACCTCTATCGCGCGACCTTCGCCGAGCTCGAGGTCCGCGCCATGGCGCGCCACCTCCTGCACGAGCACGAGTTCGTGGAGGAGATGAAGGACGAGCGGGTGATGAAGTACGTCGCCCGCAACGCCGACGGCGAGGTGGTCGGCCTGTCCACGCTGACCCGCGACCTGGTGACCGTGCCCTGGATCAGCCCCGGCTGGTGGGCGCACCACTACCCCGAGCACACCGCCCGCGACGCGGTCTACTACCTCGGCTTCACCCTGGTGCGCCACGACCAACGACAGACCAACGTGATGTGGTCCATGATCTCCACCATCGTGGAGATGCTCGTGGAGGAGCGGGCGGTCTGCGGGTACGACTACTGCCTGTACAACGACCAGGTGCTCGGCCTCGGCCCGGGCACCGAGGCCCTGCTGCACCGGATCGCCGACGTGGAGGTGGTCGCCGCGGACACGCAGACGTACTACCGCGCGCTCTTCGCCGGACCGCGGCAGAGCTGATGCCGCGCGCCCTCGTCGTCGACGACGACGACTCCATCCGCGAGATCACCCAGATCGCCCTGGAGGTCGTCGCCGGGTGGGAGGTCGTCACCGCCGAGAGCGGCGCGCAAGCCATCGACCTCGCCGCCCTGCACCAGCCCGACGTCGTCGTGCTGGACCTGATGATGCCGGAGATGGACGGCCTCACGACCTTCCAGCACCTGCAGGCGCAGGAGTCCACCGCCGGAATCCCCGTCGTGCTCCTGACCGCGAAGGTGCAGGTCGGTGACCGTCAGCTGTGGGACGAGATGGCCGTCGCCGGCGTCATCTCCAAGCCGTTCGACCCGATGACGCTCGCCGGCGAGATCTCGACGATGCTCGGCTGGGACTGATCAGCGGCCGGTGATGCCGCGCAGCGTGCGGGCGGTCTGCAGGGCGGCGGCGGTCGCCTCGTAGCCCTTGTCCTCCTTCGACCCCGGCAGACCGGCGCGGTCGAGCGCCTGCTCGTCGGTGTCGCAGGTCAGGACGCCGAAGCCGACCGGCGTGCGGTGGTCCAGCGCGACGCGGGTCAGGCCGTCTGTGGCAGCGGAGCAGACGTACTCGAAGTGCGGCGTGCCGCCCCGCACCACGACGCCGAGGGCGACCACGGCGTCGTACCCCTCCTCGGCCAGGGCCGCGGCGACGACCGGCAGCTCGAACGTGCCGGGCACGCGGACCACCGTCGACTCACCCACGCGGTGGTCGTCCAGCGCGCGCTCGGTGCCGGCGAGCAGGCCGTCCATGACCTCGGTGTGCCAGCTGGCCGCGACCACGGCGACCCGCAGGTCGCTGCAGTCGACGGGCTGGAGGGTGGGGGCGCCGTGTCCGCTCATGCGTCGATCTCCTGCTGGTCGGTGGTCTGGCTCGGGTCGGTGACGGCCGTGCTCGGGTCGGTGACGGCCGTGCTCGGGGCCGGCTCGACCGAGGTCAGCCCGGGGAGGACGTGGCCCATCCGGTCGCGCTTGGTGCGCAGGTAGGCCAGGTTGTGGTCGTTGGGGTGCGGGGTGAGCGGGACCCGCTCGGCGACAGGGACGCCGAAGTCCTCGAGGCTGCTGACCTTCTCGGGGTTGTTGGTGAGCAGCCGGACGCTGCGGACGCCGAGGTCGCGCAGGACCTGGGTGGCCGTCCCGTAGTGGCGGGCGTCGGCGGGCAGGCCCAGGTCGAGGTTGGCGTCGACGGTGTCGCGGCCGCCGTCCTGGAGCTGGTAGGCCTGCAGCTTGGCGACCAGGCCGATGCCCCGGCCCTCGTGGCCGCGCAGGTAGACGACCACGCCGCGCCCCTCGGCGACGATCCGCTCGAGCGCCTCGTCGAGCTGCGGGCCGCAGTCGCAGCGGTGGCTGCCGAAGACGTCGCCGGTGAGGCACTCGGAGTGCACGCGGGTCAGCACCGGCTCCTCGTCGGAGAGGGTCGCCGGGTCGCCGTGGACGAGGGCGATGTGCTCGGAGCCGTCGACGGTGATCCGGTAGCCGTAGGCGGTGAAGTCCCCGTGCCGGGTCGGCAGCCGGGTCTCCGCGACCCGCTCGACGAGCGTCTCGTGGCGGCGGCGGTGCTTGACCAGCTGCTCGATCGAGATCATCGCCAGGCCGTGCTCGTCGGCGAACGCGCGCAGCTCGGGCGCCCGCTTCATCGTGCCGTCGTCGTTGACGACCTCCACGAGCACGCCGGCCGGGGTGAGCCCGGCGAGCCGGGCCAGGTCGACGGCGGCCTCGGTGTGGCCGCGACGCACGAGCACCCCGCCCTCGCGGTAGCGCAGCGGGAAGACGTGGCCGGGCCGGGTGACCTCCCACGGCTCGGTCGCGGAGTCGGCCAGGACGCGGACGGTGTGGGCCCGGTCGGCGGCGGAGATGCCGGTGCTGACGCCGTCGCGGGCGTCGACGGAGATCGTGTACGCCGTGCGCAGCTTGTCCTTGTTGTGCGGCGTCATCAGCGGGATCTCGAGCCGGTCGAGCATGTCGGCCGGCATCGGCACGCAGATCACCCCGCTGCTGTGCCGGATCGTCCAGGCCATCAGCTCCGGGGTCGCCCTGCTGGCGGCGAAGATGATGTCGCCCTCGTTCTCGCGGTCCTCGTCGTCGACGACGATGACGGCCTTGCCCGCCGCGATGTCGGCGATCGCGCGCTCGACGTCGTCGAGGCGGACCTTGTCGTGCTGGCTGCCGGGCCGGCCGGCTGGCTGGCCGGCGGGCTGCTGGGCGGGCGGGCGCGGGGCGCTCATGCGGGGACTCCTTCGTCGACCGGCAGCGGGGCCGCCGCCGGCTGGTGGGAGGCGCGCTCGACGCGCCACCAGGTGATCAGGCCGAGGACGCAGAACGCGCCGTAGAACAGGTACATGCCGGCGGTCGGGTAGTAGCCCGCCCGCACCAGGGTGGTCACGCCGACGACGTCGACGGCGATCCACACCAGCCAGAACTCCACCCAGCCGCGCGCCATGCCGTAGGTCGCGATGAGCGAGCCGGCGAGGATCCAGGCCTCGGTGGCGGGGCCCCACGAGCCGATCCGGACGAGCAGCGCGTACGCCGCGGCGTACCCGACCGCGGCCAGGGCGAGCAGCGCCAGCCGTTCCCGGCCGGTCGCCCAGCGTGGCGTGACCGGCTCGGCGTCGGGCGTGCGGCCGGCCGCGCGCCAGCGCCACCAGCCGTAGAGGCCGACCGTGGCGAACATGATCTGCCGGCCGGCCTGGCCCCACAGCGGTTCGGACGTGGCGCCGCTGAGCTCGCCGCTGACGAAGACCGTGAAGAGCAGGACGTTGCCGACCAGGCCGATCGGCCACGCCCACACCAGCCGGCGCATGCCGAGCAGCGCGCTCGCCAGGCCGAAGCCGTTGCCGACGACCTCGCGGACCGCCAGCGAGCCGTCACCGACGGCGATCGTGCCGTGCAGGAGCCAGTCGAGCATCAGGCCTCCCCGCCGGTGCTGCTCGGCAGGTGGCCGGCGAGCAGCTTCTCCACGTGCTTGGCGATGACGTCGGCCTCGAGGTTGACCCGGTCGCCCACTTGGCGGGTGCCGAGCGTGGTGCGGGCGAGGGTCTCGGGGATGAGGCTGACGGTGAACGAGGTCTCCCCCGCCTCCACGACGGTCAGGCTGACCCCGTCGACGGTGATCGAGCCCTTGTCGACGAGGTAGCGCGCCAGCTCGGCCGGCAGCGAGACCTCGACGACCTCCCAGTGCTCGCTCGGCGTGCGGCCGAGCACCTCGCCGACGCCGTCGACGTGGCCCTGGACGATGTGGCCGCCGAGCCGGGTCGCCGCGGTGACCGCGCGCTCGAGGTTGACCACGTCGCCCGGCTGCACGCCGCGCAGGCTGGTCTTGTCGAGCGTCTCCTGCATGACGTCGGCGGTCCAGGTGTCGTCCTGGCGCGCGGCGACGGTCAGGCAGCAGCCGTTGACGGCGATCGAGTCACCGAGCGCGGCGTCCTCCAGCACGGTCGCGGCGCGGATGGTGAGCCGGATGGCGTCGCCCTGGTCCTCGACGGCCGCGACGGTGCCGAGCTCCTCGACGATCCCTGTGAACATTCCTCAGCTCTCCTCGTTGTGCTGCACCGTTGCCGTGGTGGGCGCCGGGGTCATGGTCAGCCGCACGTTGGGCTGCTCACCGGCCTCGACCGGGTCGAGCACGGCCACGTCGGTGACCGTGGGCCGGAACGCGTCGGCGATCGTGGTGATTCCGAGGTCGGCGACGGCTGCGAGGCCGGCACCGAGGAACATGGGGGCGACGTAGGCGACGACCTCGTCGACCACGCCCGCGCGCAGGAACGCCGCCGCCAGCGTCGGTCCGCCCTCGAGGAAGACGTGCTGCCGGTCGCGTGCCCGCAGCTCGGCGAGCGCCTCGTGCGGGTCGCGCGTGCGCAGCAGCACGGTCTCGGCCCGGTCGTCGAGCACGCGGCGGCCGGGGTCGAGGTCGCGCAGGCCCATGACCGCCCGCAGCGGCTGCCGGGGCAGCGGCACGTCGTGCTCGTCGCGGACGGTCAGCGCCGGGTCGTCGACGGCCACCGTGCCGGTGCCGACGAGCATCGTGTCGGCCAGCCCGCGCAGGCGGTGGGTGTCGAGCCGGGCGGCGCGGCTGGAGACCCAGCGGCTCGTGCCGTCAGCCGCCGCGCTGCGCCCGTCGAGGGTGGTGGCGAGCTTCCAGGTGACGAACGGCCGGCCGTGCTCGACGGCGAAGGTCCAGGTCCGGTTCAGCTCGCGGGCCTCGTCGACCAGCAGCCCGGGCTCCACCTCGACCCCGGCCTCGCGGAGCGTCTGCGCGCCGCCGACGGCCACCGGGTTGGTGTCGGACTGGGCGAACACCACGCGGCGTACCCCCGCCTCGAGGAGGGCGCGGACGCACGGGCCGGTCCGGCCGGTGTGGTTGCAGGGCTCGAGGGTGACGACCGCGGTCGTGCCGCGGGCCCGCTCCCCCGCCTGCGCCAGCGCGTCGGCCTCGGCGTGGGCGGTGCCAGCGCCGCGGTGGAACCCCTCGGCCACGGTGGTGCCGTCGTCGGCCAGCAGCACGCACCCGACGCGCGGGTTCGGCCCGAGCGGTACGCCGGGGCTCGCGGCGAGCTCGAGCGCGCGGCGCATCGCGCGCCGTTCCGCGTCGGTGGTGCTCATCGCTCGGCCCCTCGTGTCCGTTGTCGTCGCGGACTCCGGGGCCTGACGGCGGCGCGGGCACGTGCGTGGCGTGCCGAGCCGCCTGCGTGCGCTTCCCATCCGGACTTTCACCGTCGGTCCAGGACTCTCACCTGGTCAACCGGTCACTGGCTGTGACCGGGTCGCGGACTTCTGGATTCCTCCAGTCACCGCCGGCTCGGAATTACACCGACCCCAGAGCACGCGAGCATCTGCTCGTCTGCGGCCGAGTCTGCCACAGGGGCACCCCGCGGGCGCCGTGAGGCGGCCCACAGGGTGGGACGGTCGTCGGCGGCCGGCCGGTGGCCACCGGACACGACGTGACCGATGAACCTCCTGCTTGACCGACGAACCTTCGTCGGTCACGTGCGAGTTCCGTCGGTCAAGCCGACGGGTTCACCGGTTGACCGGTGGATCAGTCACGGCCCCCGGCAGCTGCTGCGGCCTCCCGCAGTGAGGCGACCATGGCGTCGGGGTCGTCGGCGGAGTAGACGGCCGACCCGGCGACGAAGACGTCGGCTCCGGCCTCGGCGCAGCGGCCGATGGTCTCCAGCGAGACGCCGCCGTCGACCTGGAGCCAGGTCTCGACGCCGTGGGCGTCGAGGAGGGCGCGGGTGCGACGGATCTTGGGCAGCACGAGGTCGAGGAACTTCTGGCCGCCGAAGCCCGGCTCGACGGTCATCAGCAGCACCATGTCGAGCTCGGGCAGCAGGTCGGCGTAGGGCTCGATCGGCGTCGCCGGGCGCAGCGCCATCGACGCGCGGGCGCCGTGCGAGCGGATCTCGCGGGCGAGCCGCACCGGTGCCCGAGCGGCCTCGGCGTGGAAGGTGACCGAGCCGCAGCCGGCCTCGACGTACGTCACGGCGTTGCGGTCGGGGTCCTCGATCATCAGGTGCGCGTCGAGCGGGGTGTCGGTGCTGCGGGCGAGCGCCTCGACCATCGTCGGGCCGAAGGTGAGGTTGGGGACGAAGTGGTTGTCCATCACGTCGACGTGGACCCAGTCCGCGCCCGGGATGCGCGCCACCTCCGCCCCGAGGTTCGCGAAGTCGGCGTTGAGGATGCTCGGCGTGATCTGGAGGTGGCCCACGGGCCGTCAGTCTAGGGACGCCTCAGGTGAGCGCGAGCAGGTCCTGCTCCTCGACCACGACCAGCGACAGCGTCCGGTAGCCCACCGACTCGAAGAGCACCGTCACCCGGTCGTCCTCGACGTCGGTGACGACGCCCGGGCCGAACTCGACGTGGACGACGTCGGACTGCACCGGGTACGCCGCGTCCTGCTCGACCGCCGGGTCCTCCGCGAGCCCGTCGCGGCAGTTGTCGCACCGGCCGCAGCGGTGCTCGGCCTGCTCGCCGAAGTAGCCCTGGAGGTACGCCGCGCGGCACCGGTCGGTCTCGGCGTAGCCGCGCATCATGTCCACGCGCGACCGCTCCAGCTGGCGGTGCGACTCGGCCACCTCCACCACCGCGTCGACCGCGGCGCCGGCCTCGTTGGCCTCGGGCCGGGTCTCGTGGACCAGCGCCAGCAGGTTGAGGATCCGGCCGGTCTTGCGCGGCCCGAAACCGGCCGCCCCGGCGACGTCCTTGGGCTCGGTGCCCACCTCGCCGGCGGCCCGGAGCACGGCGTGCACGTCCTTCTTCTTCGGGATGCCGCCGGAGAAGAACTTACCCAACGCGAGGTCCTCGGGCCGGTAGACCAGGGTCGCCGTGGCGGGCTCGCCGTCGCGGCCGGCGCGGCCGACCTCCTGGTAGTAGGTGTCCGGCGACTCGGGGATCTGCGCGTGCACCACGAAGCGCACGTCGGGCTTGTCGATCCCCATGCCGAAGGCGGAGGTCGCCACGACCACGTCGACCTCGTCGGCCATGAACGCCTCGTGGGTCTGCTCGCGGCGGCGGTGGGACAGGCCCGCGTGGTAGACCGCGGTGCGCCGACCCGCCTCGGCCAGCGCGGCGGCGTACTCCTCGGCCTTGGGGCGGGTGCGACAGTAGACGATGCCCGAGCCCTGCTCAGCGGCGACCAGCTCGACGACCGTGAGGTGCTGGTCGGGCTCCTCGTTGACGCGGACCACGTCGAGGGCGAGGTTGTCGCGGGCGAAGCCGGTCAGCACCGTGCGCGGCTCGCGCAGGTCGAGGCGGTCGACGATGTCCTCCTGCACCGGCGGCGCTGCGGTCGCGGTCATCGCGACCACCCGCGGCGCGGCGCCCTGCTCGTCGGCCAGGTCGGCGAGCAGGTCGCCGAGGCGGAAGTAGTCGGGGCGGAAGTCGTGGCCCCAGGCCGAGACGCAGTGCGCCTCGTCGACCGCCACCAGCCGGATGCCGGCGGCGCCGATGGCCGCGCGGACCTCGTCGTTGGCCAGCTGCTCGGGCGAGCAGAAGAGGAAGTCGACCTCGCCGGCGGTGGCCCGCTCGACGACCTCGCGCTTCTCCGCGTCGGACTCCGCGGAGCTGATCCGGCACGCGGTGAGGCCGCCCGGCGCCGAACGGATGCTCTCGACCTGGTCCTGCTGGAGCGCGAGCAGCGGCGAGATCACGAGCGTGCAGCCCTCGGTCAGCACCCCGGCCACCTGGTAGACCAGCGACTTGCCCGAGCCGGTCGGCGAGACCAGCAGCACGTCGTGCCCGTCGAGCAGCGCGGTCATCGCCTCGGCCTGCCCACCCAGCAGGTGCTCGTGGCCGAAGACCCCACGGGCGGCCTTCTCGACCCTGGTCAGGAGCTGCTCGCGCGAGGTCACCGCGAGCCGTTACCCAGCCGTCCCGGCCGGGACCTCACCCCTCCGGGGGACGCTCGTCACGCCTCCGGTGCGTCGTCGGGGTCCGCCGGGCCCTCGGCGCCCTCGGCCTCGTCGCGCTCGGCCCACTCCAGCAGCGGCGCGATGTCCCACGGGTCGGCGTCGATGTCGGCGTGCAGGTCACCGAGCTCGGCGAAGCGCTGCGGGACGGTGAAGATCGTGAAGTCGCGCGGGTCGACGTCGGCGACCTCGTCCCAGCGGATCGGGGTGGAGACGCGGGCGTCGGGCAGGCCGCGCACGGAGTACGCCGCGGCGATGGTGTGGTCGCGCGCGTTCTGGTTGTAGTCGACGAAGACCGTGGCCGGGTCGCGGTCCTTGCGCCACCACGTCAGGTCGACCTCGTCGGGCGCGCGCCGCTCGACCTCGCGGGCGAACGCCAGCGCGGCCCTGCGCACCTCCTTGAATCCGTGGTCGGGACGGATCCGCACGTAGACGTGGATGCCCTTGCTGCCGCTCGTCTTCGGGTAGCCGGTCACGCCGAGCTCGTCGAGCACCTCGTGGACGACGCCGGCCACGCGGCGTACGCGGTCGAAGTCGCAGTCCGGCCCCGGGTCGAGGTCGATGCGCCACTCGTCGGGCTTCTCGGTGTCGGCGCGGCGGCTGTTCCAGGGGTGGAACTCGACCGTCGACATCTGCACCGCCCAGATGACGCTGGCCAGCTCGGTGACGCAGAGCTCGTCGGCGGTGCGGTCCCACCGCGGGAAGTGCAGCCGCACGGTCTCCACCCACGGCGGCGCACCCTGGGGCAGCCGCTTCTGGTGGACCTTGTCGCCGGCCAGGCCCTTGGGGAAGCGGTGCAGCATGCACGGCCGCTCCTCCAGCGCGGTGACGATGCCCGGGCCGACGGCGAGGTAGTACTCGACCAGGTCGAGCTTGGTGGCCCCGGACTCCGGGAAGTAGACGCGGTCGGGGTTGCTGACGCGCACGACGCGGTCGTCGACCTCGATCTCGACGGACGGGGACTTCGAGGCGGCCACGCGCCCACCGTAGCGAGCCGTACCGTCTCCCTGGTGGGACTCGACCAGCCGCCCGTCGTCCGGGTCTCGGTGCCGCGGGAGGGCCGCGCGGAGAAGCTGCCGCTGCGGCAGTGGCCGATGACCGTGCCGGCCGTCGAGCACGTCGTGCGCCGCGGGCTCGACCTGGCCCCCGGCGTCACCTTCCTCGTCGGCGAGAACGGCTCGGGCAAGTCGACGATCGTCGAGGCGGTGGCCGAGGCCTACGGACTGTCCCCCGAGGGCGGCACCCGCAACTCCCGCCACTCCACCCGGGTGACCGAGTCGCCGCTGGGTGCCGCGCTCACCCTCCAGCGGGGCATCGGCTCGGGCCGGTGGGGGTTCTTCCTGCGCGCCGAGACGATGCACGGCTGGTACACGCACCAGGAGCAGCACGGCGGCCCGCCGCTGCACGAGATGAGCCACGGGGAGTCGTTCCTCGAGGTGCTGCGGACCCGCTTCGACTCCCCCGGGTTCTACTGCCTCGACGAGCCGGAGGCGGCGCTGTCGTTCTCGTCCACCCTCGCGCTGGTCTCGGCGCTCGCCGAGGTGGTGGCGAAGGGCGGGCAAGTGCTCTGCGCGACCCACTCCCCCGTGCTCGCCGCGATGCCCGGGGCGACGGTGCTCGAGGTCGGCCCGTGGGGCCTGCGCCGCACGACGTGGGAGGACCTGGAGCTGGTCGAGCACTGGCGGCGCTACCTCGCCGACCCGGGGCGCTACCTGCGCCACGTGCTGGACTGACGGTCGTCCCGAGCGCTACCGACCGGGCGGCTGTCGCGCGGTGACGTGCTCCGCCGGGTCGGTGCGGTCGGCGCGCACCGCCAGCAGCCGCTCCCGGTCGGCCGGGGCGAGGTCGGCCCGCTCGACCGACTCCGTGACCAGGCGCAGCTGCTCCTCCAACGCGGGCACCCGGTCGGTCCGGTCGACCTGCTCGGCATGGGCGACGAGCATCCGCAGCGTCCGCATGAGCGCCGCCAGCACCTGGGTCTGCGAGCCGGCGCTCTGGCGCAGCTGGTCGAAGGCGTGCCCGACGTACTCCTCGTGGGTCAGCACCCACGGACGCAGCAGCAGCCGGTCCCCGTCACCGCGCACCGCCGTGGCCGGCGGGTCGACGGCCAGCAGCCGGCGCACCAGCCCGCCGACGCGCAGCACGACCTCCACGGCGGTGGTCGGGTCGTTCACCGCCGGGCTGAGCGCCCGCAGCCCGACGTCGACGAGCTGGCGCAGCGCGAAGTCGACGTCCTGCTGCATGGTGCGGACCTCGTCGACGGTGACGGTGGCGGCGACGGCGCGGGTCACGCGGCGTACGTCGTCGGGCCGGGGCGTCACGGAGGCCAGCACCTCGCCCTCGTGGACGTAGGCGCCCGTCCGCGTCTCGAGCCGGACCGTGCTCCCGGGCGGCACGGCGCGGAGCAGCAGCCGGGTCGACGCCTGGGTCACCCACCCGTCCCGCTCGGCCAGCACGTGCAGCGCCTGCGGGTCGAGCGAGGTGACGTCGTGCTCCGCGGCGTCCTCGGTGTCGACCATCGCACCCGAGGACCGCTCCCACGCGGTCTGCCGCGCCATCGCCGCGAGCGTCTCCTCGCCCTCTTCCGCGATCGCACGCACGACCTGGCCCACCTGGAGCCGCCCGGCCAGGTGGTTCAGGTGGGCGATGATCAGCAGCACCGTCACCACGGTGAGCACGACCGCGGTCGTGAGCGAGAGCGCCGGCGCGTCCCTCGCCGACTCCTCGTCGACGTGGCGCAGCGTCAGCACGCAGTAGGTGAAGGTCGCCACGAGCAGGCCGATGACGACCTGGCTGAGCCGGTCGCGGATGAACGAGCGCATCACCCGAGGGGAGAACTGGCTGCTGGCCAGCTGGAGGCTCACCACGGTCAGCGAGAAGACGACCCCGGCGGTGGTGATCATCGCGCCGGCGACGGTGCTCAGCAGCCAGGTGGCCGCCGTGCTGCCGATCGACAGCGTCCACGGCCCGTCGGCCGCGCCGGGCCAGGCCTCGTCGAGCCGGGCGGTGACCTCGGCGAGCACGATCCCGGCGACCACCAGCAGGGCCGGCAGCTGGAAGAGGCTCTCCCGGAAGCGGTACCGCACCCCGGACCACCGCAGCACGCCCGCGGGGTCCGATGCCCTCGAGAACACCTGGCTCCACCCACCCTTCCGGTCCGACGGAACGACCGAGCCTATCCGCCGCGCGCCGTCCCGCAGGCTCCGAGCTCGTGTCAGGTGCGGCGCAGGAGCGCGAGGAACATCGCGTCGGTGCCGTGCCGGTGCGGCCACAGCTGGAGTGTGCCGTCGAGCGGGCCTGCGGCGTCCGGGACGTGGGGCAGCAGGCCGCTCGCGTCCTCCAGCCGTACGTCGCTGCGCGAGCCGACCACGGCCTCGACGACCTCCGCGGTCTCGGCCAGCACCGGCGAGCAGGTCGCGTAGAGCACCACGCCCCCGGGCCGGACGAGGTCGAGCGCCGAGCCGACCAGCGCCCGCTGCAGCGCCGCCAGGTCGGTGAGGTCCTGCGGCCGGCGGCGCCACCGCGCCTCGGGCCTGCGGCGCAGCGCGCCGAGGCCGGTGCAGGGCGCGTCGACCAGGACCCGGTCGAAGGTGCCGGGCCGGAACGGCGGACGCGTGCCGTCGGCCGCGAGCACGCCCGCAACCCCGTCGACGACACCACCGGGACCGCGGAGGTTGCGCGCGACGAGCCGGGCGCGGTGGGGCTGGCGCTCCCCCGCGACGAGCCGGGCGCCGCGGCCGGCCGCCACGGCGGCCAGCAGCGCGGACTTCCCGCCCGGCCCGGCGCACAGGTCGAGCCACCGCTCGTCGCGACCGTCGACGCGTGCGGCCGCGGCCACGTCGCCGACCAGCTGGGAGCCCTCGTCCTGCACGCCGGCACGTCCCTCGGCGACCGCCGGCACGGCGCCGGGGTCGCCGGACTCGAGCACCACGCCGTACGGCGACCACGGGGTCGGCTCGCCCGGCAGCTCCTCGCGGGTGGATCGGCCGGGCCGCGCCACGAGGGTCACCCGCGGCGGCTCGTTGTCGGCGGCGAGCAGCGCGTCCAGCTCGTCGGCCCCGACGGCGCGGCGCAGCTCCTCGACGACCCAGCGCGGGTGGCTGGCCGCCACCGACGCGTGGCCGGTCGGGTCGGCGTCGCGGGCGGGCGCGACCTCGGCGACCCACGCGTCGAGGTCGTGCGCGGTCACCTTGCGGAGCACGGCGTTGGCGAAGCCGGCCGCCCCCGGACCGACCTTGCTGCGGACCAGGTCGACGGTCGTGCTGATCGCCGCGTGGGCCGGCACCCGCATCGCGAGCAGCTGGTGGGTGCCGAGCCGCAGCGCGTCGAGCACCTTCGCCTCGACCTTCGCCAGCGACCGGTCGACGCACGCGGCCAGCACGGCGTCGTACGTCCCCTGCCGGCGGATCGTGCCGGAGACCAGCTCGGTGACGAACGCCGCGTCGCGGCCGGTCAGTCCGTGCTGCGCGAGCACCGAGGGCAGCACCAGGTTGGTGTAGGCGTCGTCGACGCGGACCGCCTTGAGCACCTCCCACGCCGCCAGGCGCGGGACGTCGAGCCTCGGCTTCTGCTTCTGCGTCGGGCTCGCCTTCTGCCGCGACACGGGTCGACGCCGGTCAGCCATCGGTGTCCCCCAGGTGCTCGCGGACCAGCCGCTTCGGCGCCCGCGCCGCCCAGGCGTCGGTGATGACCTCGCGCAGCTCCTCGACGTCGAGCTCGCCGAGCCGGGACTGGGAGACCAGCACCGCGCTGGTGCGCCGGAAGTGGTCGATGGTGAAGAACGGCAGCGAGGGGTCGGCGACGAGCGCCTCCTTGGCCTCCATCGACGGGGTCGTGACCACGAGCAGGTCGTCGTACGGCTCACCCGTCGCCGGGTCCACCGCGTGCCGGTCAGGCGCGCGGAAGAGCACGAAGCCGCGGCCGCGCACGACGTACGTCGGCCGGTCGCCCCATGTCACGCCGAGCTCGACCTCGGGCAGCGACCGGCAGATCGTGTCGACGTCGTCGGGTGTCGCGGGGCGGCCCATGCGCTCAGGCACCCAGGCGGGTGCCGGACTCCAGTCGTACGCCGCGGGCCCAGTCGGCGGCACCCATCTGCTTCTTGCCGAACGCCTTGACCTCGCCGAGCAGCACCGCGTCGGTGCCGGTGCCGACGAGCACGGCGTTCTTGCGGACCTCGAGGACGCCGGGCTCGAGCCGGGTGCCCTCCTCGATCGTCACCGGGCCGACCTTGAGCCGCTCGCCGGCGAGGGTCGACCAGGCGCCGGGGCCGGGCGTGCAGGCGCGGATGCGGCGGTCGACCGCGACCGCGGGCTCGGTCCAGTCGACCTCGGCGTCCTCGACGAGGATCTTCGGCGCGATGCTGAGGCCGTCCTCGGGCTGCTCGCGGGCGACCAGCGAGCCGTCCTCGATGCCGTCGAGGGTGGCGACCAGCAGGCCGGCCCCGCCCTCGGCGAGCCGACCGAGCAGGTCCCCGGCGGTGTCGGTGGGGCGGATCCGCTCGGTCATCACGCCGAACGTCGGGCCGGCGTCCATCGCCTTGACGATGCGGAACGTCGTCGCGCCGGTGACCTCGTCGCCGGCCCAGATCGCGTGCTGCACGGGGGCGGCGCCGCGCCACGCGGGCAGGCAGGAGAAGTGCAGGTTGACCCAGCCGTGCGGGGGGATGTCGAGGGCCGACTGCGGCAGGAGGGCGCCGTACGCCACCACCGGGCAGCAGTCGGGGCGCAGCGCCCGCAGCTGCTCCTGGAACTCCGGGTCGCGCGGGTGGTCGGGCTTGAGCACCGGCACACCGAGCTCCTCGGCACGCTGCGCGACCGGGCTCGCGACCAGCTTGCGGCCGCGGCCGGCCGGGGCGTCGGGACGCGTGACGACGCCGACCAGCTCGTGGTCGGACGCGGCGATCGCGTCGAGGGAGGGGACGGCCACCTCGGGGGTGCCGGCGAAGACGAGGCGCATGGGCTAGAGACCGAAACCGTTCGTGGGATGGGGACTGATCTTGACCTGGGGCTTCTCGAGGCCGAACCACTCGGACTCGCGGATCTCCTTCATCGCCGCCTTGCGCGCGGCCGCGTCGAGCCGGTCGATGAAGAGGACGCCGTCGAGGTGGTCGGTCTCGTGCTGGATGGCGCGCGCGAGCAGCTCCGAGCCGTGGATCGTCAGCGGCTCGCCGTGCATGTCGAACCCCTGCGCCACGACCGACATCGCGCGGCGGCACTCGTAGGTCAGCTCCGGGAGCGACAGGCAGCCCTCGAGGCCGTCCTGCACCTCCTCGGACAGCTCGAGGCGGGGGTTGACCAGGTGGCCGACCTCGCCGTCGACGTACCACGTGAAGACGCGCAGCCCGACCCCGATCTGCGGCGCCGCGAGCCCCGCGCCGGGGGCGTCGAGCATGGTGTCGGTGAGGTCGGAGACCAGCTGGCGCAGCTCCTTGTCGAAGTCCACGACCTCCACCGCGGGCTTGCGCAGCACCGGGTCCCCGAAGAGTCGGATCGGCTGGATGGCCACGGTTCTCCTGGCGGTCTCGGGAGGTCTGGGCAGGTCACGCCGCGGGTCGCGGCGCAGCGGTCCACTCTAGTGGGCCGGCCTCGTGCGGGGATCGTGGGTCGTGTGCCCCAGCACGTGCGTGCTCGCGTCCTCGGGCACACGACCCCGAGCGGCGGGTGGAGTAGCGGGCGGGACCCCTACAGCGAGTAGGGGTCGACCTGGATGCGGACGGGGTCGAGCTTGCGGGCGGAGCGGACTCGCTGGAGCTCGCCGAGGGCGCGCCCGAGGGCGGCGCCGTGGGCGCGGGGGACGCGGACGACGGCGCGGACCTCGGGCTCGGCCTGCTCCTCCAGCGAGGTGGGCACCGGGCCGAGCACCTCCCCCACGTCGGGCAGGGTCAGCAGCGTCAGCGCATCGTCCACCGCGCCCGGCTCGCCGGTGATCGTCGCCAGCCGACTGGCCGGCGGCAGGTGCGCCTCCTGCCGCTCCGCGGTCTCGCGGGCCGCGAAGCCCCCCGGGTCCCAGCGCACGAGCGCCTGCACGGCCGGGTGGGCCGGGTCGCCGACGACGAGCGCCCGTCCGCCGGGGCGGACCAGCCCGACCGCGTCGCACCAGCGCCGCAGCGCCTCCTCCTCGGTGCGCAGGTCGGTGCGCCCGAGCAGCAGCCACGCGTCGAGCAGCACGACGGCGGCGTACCCGCCCTCGGCCACCGGCTCGGCCCCCGGAGTCGCCACCACCACCCCCGGGCGGGCGTCGACGGTCGCCAGCACCCGGTCGCGCGAGCTGGTCAGCACGCGCACGCTCGGCAGCGCCCGGCCGAGCTCCTCGGCGGTGCGGGCGTCGCCGATGACCGGCGCCCGCAGCCCGCGGTGGCCGCACTCGCCGCAGCTCCAGCCGGGGACCTCCGTGCCGCACCAGCGGCAGGCCGGAGGCGTGGTCGGGCCGGTCAGCGCGAGCGGTCCGCGGCAGACGTCGCACCGGGCAGGGGTGCGGCAGCGCTCGCAGGCCAGCGCGGCGACGTACCCCAGGCGCGGGTTCTGCACCAGCACCGGCCCGTCGGCGACGGCCGCACGGATCGCCTCGAGCGCCTGGTGCGGCAGCCGGGCGGCACGGGCCAGCGGGTCGCGGCGCAGGTCGTGGTCGCTCGCGCCGGCGACGACCGTGCGCACGCGCTCGCGCACGACCGGTCGCGGGGCCGCGAGCTCGTGGGCCCAACCGGTCCGCAGGAGGTACTCCGCCTCCACGCTGCGGGCGAACCCGCCCACCAGCGCCGCCGCCCCCTCGCGCTCGGCGCGGAGCAGCAGGGTCTCGCGGGTGTGGGGGTACGGCGCCCGCGGCTCGGCGTGGAGGTCGTCGCCGTCGTCCCAGACCACGACCAGGCCGAGGTCGTGGACGGGCGCGAACGACGCCGCCCGCGTGCCGACCACGATCCGCCGGGTCCCGCGGCTGACGGCGAGGAAGTCCCGGTAGCGCCGCGCCGGCCCGGCGTCGGCGGTCAGCGTCACGTGGTGGTCGCCGCCGAGCAGGTCGGTGAGCGCCCGGTCGACCCGGTCGACGTCCTTGCCGTCGGGCACGCAGATCAGCGTCCCGCGGCCCGAGCGGCGGGTCGCCGCGGCCGCCTCGGCCAGCCGGCGGGGCCAGTCCTCGCCCGGCGCGACCGACCAGACCGCGCGCGGGGCGCCGCCACCGGCGAGGCGGGAGAGGTACGCCGCCGCGTGCTCGTAGGTGGTCCAGCCCGCGGCCTCGTCCGGCCAGGCGGGCGGCACCGGCGGCTCCGCCGCGGACGGCTGCTTCTCGGTCGTCGCGTGCCGCGGGGGGACGGCCAGCCGCAGCACGTCGGAGCGGGTGCCGGCGTACCGCTCGGCGACGGCGGCGACCAGGTCGGCGACGGCCGGGCTGAGCACCCGCTCGTCGCTCACCACCCGGCGCAACGGGGCCAGCCGGCCGGTGTGATCGGAGGTCGCGACCCGCTCGACCAGGTAGCCGTCGACGTCCTGGCCGGCGAACCGCACCTTGACGCGCACCCCCGGCCGCGCCGCCTCGGCCATCGACGCGGGCACGGCGTAGTCGAAGGGGCGGTCGAGGTGGGCCAGGCCGACGTCGACCAGCACCCGCGCCACCGGGTCGACCTCGGCCAGCTCGGCCTCGGCGACCTTGCGGGCGCGCGTCGCCCGGGCCTTGGCCTGCGACTCCTGGACCGTCGCCCGCAGCAGACCGGTCAGCAGCTCGGGCTGCTCCTCCGGTCCGCTCACGAGCCGAAGTCTCCCAGCGACCACCGACGGTGCGCTCGGGAGGCCCGCCGCTCCCCGCTGGTCGAGGAGGTTGCGCAGCAACCGTCTCGAGACCCGGCCACCCTGGTTGCGGCCTTGAGCCCCTCACGGGGTTTCGAGACAGGCGCCAGGGCGCCTTCCTCAACCAGCGGATCCCCCGCTGGTCGAGGAGGTTGCGCAGCAACCGTCTCGAAACCCAGCGACCGTGGTGGCGGCCCTGCGCCGCTCACGGGGTTTCGAGACAGGCGCCAGGGCGCCTTCCTCAACCAGCGGATCCCCCGCTGGTTGAGGAGGTTGCGCAGCAACCGTCTCGAAACCCAGCGACCGTGGTGGCGGCCCTGGGTCTCTCACCGGGTCTCGAGACAGGCGCCAGCGCGCCTTCCTCAACCAGCGGATCCCCCGTTGGTTGAGGAGGTTGCGCAGCAACCGTCTCGAAACCCAGCGACCGTGGTGGCGGCCCTGGGTCTCTCACCAGGTCTCGAGACAGGCGCCAGGGCGCCTGCCTCAACCGGCCGGAGGCAACCGGCCTCAGAGGCCGGCGGCGGCCTTGAGGGCGTCGGCGCGGTCGGTGCGCTCCCAGGTGAACTCCGGCAGCTCGCGGCCGAAGTGGCCGTAGGCGGAGGTCTTGGCGTAGATCGGGCGGAGCAGGTCGAGGTCGCGCAGGATCGCGGCGGGGCGGAGGTCGAAGACCTCGAGGACGGCCTTCTGGATCTCCTCGTCGGAGACCACGCCGGTGCCGAAGGTCTGGACGAAGACGCCGACCGGCTGGGCCTTGCCGATCGCGTAAGCGACCTGCACCTCGCAGCGGCGGGCGAGGCCGGCGGCGACGACGTTCTTGGCGACCCAGCGCATGGCGTAGGCGGCGGAGCGGTCGACCTTCGACGGGTCCTTGCCGGAGAAGGCACCGCCGCCGTGGCGGGCCATGCCGCCGTAGGTGTCGACGATGATCTTGCGGCCGGTCAGCCCGGCGTCGCCCATGGGGCCGCCGACGACGAAGCGCCCGGTCGGGTTGACCAGCAGGCGGTAGTCCTCCGACGGGATGGAGAAGGTCGCGAGGACGGGGTCGATGACGTTCTGCTTGATCTCGATCTCGAGCTTGGCGAGGTCGGTCTCCTCCGAGTGCTGGGTGGACAGCACGACGGTGTCGACGCGGACGGGGCGGTCCTCGGCGTCGTACTCGATGGTGACCTGGGTCTTGCCGTCGGGACGGAGGTTATCCATGACGCCGGTCTTGCGGACCTCGGTGAGCCGCTCGGAGAGGCGCTGGGCGATGACGATCGGCAGCGGCATCAGCACCTCGGTGTCGTCGCACGCGTAGCCGAACATCAGGCCCTGGTCGCCGGCGCCGCGACGGTCCAGCTCGTCCTCGGAGGTGCCGACGCGGGACTCGTGGCCGTGGTCCACGCCCTGGGCGATGTCGACCGACTGGCCGCCGATGGCGACCTGGACGCCGCAGGTGGTGCCGTCGAAGCCCTTCTCCGAGGAGTCGTAGCCGATGTCGAGGATGGCCTCGCGGACCAGCTCGGCGACCGGGGCGTAGGCGTTGGTCCGGACCTCGCCGGCCACGACGACCAGGCCGGTGGTCAGGAGCGTCTCCACGGCGACCCGGAGGTTCTCCTTGTCGCCGTCGTTGGCCATCAGGTAGTCGAGCACCGTGTCGCTGATGCGGTCGGCGATCTTGTCCGGGTGTCCCTCGGTCACGGACTCGGAGGTGAAGAGTCGTCCAGCCACGGTGCAGCTCCTGTCGATCGGGTGGTGCTCACGGTAGGGGGCGTCCCAGGTCGTGGGACGGCCGTCTCACGGTCGGATCCCCCATTCTGGGGAACGACCGGGGTCAATCCTGCAGGCGACGCGCGACCTGGTCCCAAATGGCATGGGCCAGGGCCGACTTGGACCCGCGCGGCACGTCGGTGGCGGTCCCGTCGGCGCCGAGGATGACCGCCTCGTTGTCGGGGCTGCCGAAGACCGCTCCGCCGCTCACGTCGTTGACGACGAGCAGGTCACAGCCCTTGCGCGCCAGCTTGGCGCGGGCCAGGTCGAGCACCGACCCGGTCTCGTCGCCGGTCTCGGCGGCGAAGCCGACGACCACCGTCCCGGCCCGGGGGCGGGAGGTGCTGATCTCGTGGAGGATGTCGGGGTTCTGCTGGAGCTCGATCGCCGGAGCCGAGCCGTCGGACGCCTTCTTGATCTTGGCGTCGCTGACCGCGAGCGGCCGGAAGTCCGCGGGGGCCGCGGCCATGACGACGGCGTCGGCGGAGGCGGCGGCCGGCACGACGACGTCGCGCAGCTGGCCGGTCGTCTCCACGCGCACGACCTTCACCCCGGCCGGGTCGGGCAGGGAGGTGTTGGCCGCGACGAGCGTGACCTCGGCGCCGCGGGCGGCGGCGGCGCGGGCGAGCGCGTAGCCCTGCAGGCCCGAGGAGCGGTTGCCCAGGAAGCGGACGGGGTCGAGGTACTCCCGGGTGCCGCCGGCGGAGACGACGACGTGCCGCCCGGCGAGGTCCTGGGCGGTGCCGGCACCCCGGGCGAGCACCTGGGTGCACAGCTCGAAGATCTCGCCCGGCTCGGGCAGCCGGCCCTTGCCGGTGTCCTTGCCGGTCAGCCGGCCCTCCGCGGGCTCGACGACGAGCACGCCGCGCTCGCGCAGCGTCGCGACGTTGGCCTGGGTGGCCGGGTGCTCCCACATCTCGGTGTGCATGGCCGGGGCCAGCACCACCGGGCACCGGGCGGTGAGCAGGGTGTTGGTCAGCAGGTCGTCGGCCAGGCCGTGGGCGGCGCGGGCGATCGTGTCGGCGGTGGCCGGCGCGACGACGACGAGGTCGGCGGACTGGCCCAGCCGCACGTGCGGCACCTGGTGGACGTCGGTCCACACGTCGGTCGCGACCGGCTTGCCCGACAGCGCCGCCCAGGTGGGGGCGCCGACGAACTCCAGCGCGGACTCGGTGGGCACGACGGTGACGTCGTGGCCGGACTCGGTGAACCGGCGCAGCAGCTCGCACGCCTTGTACGCCGCGATCCCGCCGGTCACCCCGAGGACGACAACGGGCCGCGTCCCCGGAGGGGGCGCGGCCGCGTGGTCGGAGCTGGTGCTCAGTGGATCACTCGCCGGGGTTGAACGACGCGTCGATGGCGGCGGCCTTGGCGGCGGCCTCCTCGGCTGCGAGCTCGGCGGGGTCGACGTCCTCGCAGGTCAGCAGGTCCTCGTTGATCTCGCGCAGCGCGATGGACAGCGGCTTCTCCTGGACGTGGGTGTCCACGAGCGGGCCGACGTACTCCAGCAGGCCCTCGCCGAGCTGGGAGTAGTAGGCGTTGATCTGCCGGGCGCGCTTGGCGCTGTAGAGGACCAGCTTGTACTTGCTGTCGGTCTTGGTGAGCAGGTCGTCGATCGAGGGGTTGGTGACACCCTGGGCGTCGATGTTGGGGGCAGACACGCGTGAAGCCTCACTGATCGGTGGATGGGTGCCCGACGGCGCAGCCGGCGCAGAGCGCAGCGCGGATCAGTCGAGCACCATCAAGGCTACCAACTCGTCCGCGGCAGCGTGAACTTCGTGGTTGACGATGGTGCGGTCGAACTCCGCCTCGGCCTCGAGCTCGGCGCGGGCGGTGGTCAGCCGGCGCTCACGCTCCTCCTCGGTCTCGGTGCCGCGGCCGACGAGCCGGCGCACCAGCTCCTCCCACGACGGGGGCTTGAGGAAGACGAAGAGCGCCTCGGGCATGGTCGTCCGCACCTGGCGCGCGCCCTGCAGGTCGATCTCGAGCATGGCGGGCCGGCCGGAGGCCAGCGCGAGGTCGACGGGCTGGCGGGGCGTGCCGTAGCGCGCGGCCTTGTGGACGACCGCCCACTCGAGCAGGTCGTCCTCCGCGATCATCCGGTCGAACTCCTCGTCGGAGACGAACCAGTAGTGCACGCCGTTGACCTCGCCGGGACGCGGCGGACGGGTCGTCGCGGAGACCGAGATCCAGACCTCGGGGTGGTGCTCGCGGATGTGCGCGGCGACCGTGCCCTTGCCGACGGCCGTGGGGCCGGCGAGGACGACGAGACGCGAACGGCGCTCGGGCTCGCTCACGCCTGACCGCGGGAGCCGAACTCCTTCTCGAGCGCGGCGACCTGCTTGGTCCCGAGCCCGCGGACACGCCTGCTCTCGGCGATGCCGAGGCGTTCCATCACCTGGCGCGCCCGCACCTTCCCCAGGCCCGGCATCGACTGGAGCAGGTCGACGACCCGCATCTTGCCGACGACCTCGTTCTCCTGGCCCTCGCGGAGCACGTCGACGATCGAGGCGCCGGAGTTCTTCAGCCGGTTCTTGATCTCGGCCCGCTCCCGGCGGGACGCGGCGGCCTTGTCCAGCGCCGCCTGGCGTTGTTCCGGCGTGAGGGGCGGGAGCGCCACGGGGCATGTCCTTTGGATCGGGCTACGGAGGGCAGGGTCAATCTAGTCAGAACCCTTTGCCCCCGGCAACGCAGGTCGTCAGGTCCGCGCCCCGCGGGCGACCCGCGCGGTCAGAGCGTCAGCGGGGTGCCGCAGACGTCGCGGGCCTGCTGCTGCACGCCGGCCAGCGCGCGGACGGTCGCGGGCGCGACCAGCTGGCGGGCGGCGGCGTCGATGCGGGCGTCCTCGGCGTCGGTGACGCCGGCGGGCCGGCGCTCCGCGTCGTACGCCGCGGGGTCGACGTCGGCGTCCTCGAGCGCGTCGCGCAGCTCGCGCACCCGGCCGACGACGAGGTCCCACTCGTCGCGCAGGTCGCGGGGCGCGGCGTCCTCGAGCGCCTCGAGGCTGGGCAGCGCCTCGATGAGCGCGGTGGGCGAGCCGGCGGCGACCGCGTCGGAGAGGTCTGGCCGCTCCTCCTCGACCACCTCGCAGTAGGCGTCGAAGGGGTCCTCGGAGCAGCCGACCGCGAGCGGCAGCAGGAGCAGCCCGCAGGCGAGCAGGCGCCGCACGCCGGTCACCGGCGCAGCGCCGCGAGCTCGTCGGTCGCGGCCCGGACCGCGTCGCGCATGGCGGCGGCGTCGGGGCCGCGGCGGAGCACGTCGCGCGAGGAGCTGGCCAGGACGTTCGCGGCGGTGGCCCCGAAGATGCGGCGCACGTCGGCGGTGGTGCCGCCCTGCGCGCCGTACCCCGGCGCGAGCACCGGACCGTTGAACGCGAGGTCCTCGTCGGTCTCCCCGATCGTGGCGCCGACGACCGCCCCGAAGGAGCCGAGCGGCTCGGCGCCGGCGTTGAGCCGGCGCAGGTGGTCCAGCACGCGGCCGGCGACGGTGGAGCCGTCGTCGAGGCGGGCGTGCTGCACCTCGGGCCCCTCCTTGTTGGACGTCAGCGCGAGGACGAACAGCCCGCCGCCGTGGCGGCGCGCGGTCTCGACGAACGGGTCGAGGGATCCGAAGCCGAGGAACGGGCTGACCGTCACCGCGTCGGAGCCGAGCGGCGAGGCGGGGTCGAGGTAGGCCTCGGCGTAGGCCTGCGAGGTCGAGCCGATGTCGCCCCGCTTGGCGTCGATGACCACCAGCGTCCCGGCGGCCCGAGCGGCCGCGACGACCTCCTCCAGCACCGCGACCCCGCGGCTGCCGAACCGCTCGTAGAACGCCGACTGCGGCTTGACCGCGGCCACGTGCGGCGCGACGGCCTCGACGGCGGTGAGCGCGAAGCGGCGCAGGCCCTCCACGTCGTCGGCCAGGCCCCACTCGGCCAGCAGGCCGGCGTGCGGGTCGATGCCGACGCAGAGCGGCCCGCGCTCGTCCATGGCCGAGCGCAGCCGCGCCCCGAACGTGGTGGGCGGGGTGGTGGTCATGACGGTCCTCCCGCGAGGTCGGCCGCGATCCGGGCGGCGGTGGTGGGGTCGTGGAGCAGGGCGGCGCCGACCTGGACCGCGACGGCCCCGGCGTCGAGGAAGGACCGGGCGTCGGCGGTGGTGGTGATGCCACCGCAGCCGACGACGGGTACGCCGGGCAGCGCGGCCCGCACCTCGGTCACGCACCGCAGGGCGAGGGGCAGCACCGCGGGACCGCTGAGCCCGGCGGGCCGGCCGTCGGGCAGGGCGGCGGCCTGCGGGCCGCCGACCACGACCGCGACCGCCCCGGCGTCGGTGACGACGCGGGCGGACTCGGCGACCCGGAGCACGTCGGACCGGACCTTGGCGAGCACCGGCAGGTCCTGCGCCTCGCGGACCACGGCGGCGACGACGTTGGCGGCGTGGAACGGCTCGCGCACGTCGAGCAGCCCGTGGGCGCGGGCGTCGGGGACGGCCAGGTCGACCTCGATGCCCCGCACGCCCGGTGCCTGCGCCAGCCGGCGCGCGACCTCGGCGTGCTCGGCGACCGAGGCGCCGGTGACCGACACGACCACGCGCATGCCCCGGGCCACCAGCCACGGCAGCTCGGTGGCGAGGAAGATCTCGAGCCCCGGCCCGGGCAGGCCGGTGCTGTGCACCAGCCCGGACGGCGTCTCGGCGAACCGCGGCACCGGCCCGCCGGTACGCGCGTTGAGCGTGAGCGAGCGGGTGGTGAACGCGCCGATGCCGTCGAGCGCCCCCAGCGCGTCGAGCTCGCGACCGGTGCCGCCACAGCCGGCGGCGACCACCACGGGGTTGGCCAGGTCGATCACGCCGGCTCCCCGTGCGCCGGCCGGGCACCGGCCAGCTCGGCCCAGCGGACCCGGTCGCCGCGGACGACGGGCCCCTCGGTGCAGGCCCGGACGACCCGGGCGACGCCGTCCTCGCCGACGACGGGCAGCGGGCAGCCGTGGCACAGGCCGGTGCCGCAGGCGAGCGGCTGCTCGACGGCCGTCTGGCTCCAGGCGCCCGCCTGCTCGGCCGCCGCCGCGACCGCGTGCAGCGTCGGCACCGGCCCGGCGGCGTACACGACCTCGGCCGCGGACTGGGCGAGCACGCCCGCGACCACGTCGGCGACCGAGCCGCGGCGTCCCACCGACCCGTCCGCGGTCACCACCGTCGCCGCGCGGGCCGAGCGCCGCGCCTCGAGCGCGGAGAGCAGGCGCCGCTCGTCGGGGGCGGCGAGCAGCAGGTTGACCTGGCAGCCGCGCTCGCGCAGCCGCTCGGCGAGCGGGAAGAGCGGCGCGGCGGCGTACCCCTCGCCCACCAGGAGGGTGGCGACCGGCTCCTTGGGCAGGGCGAACGCGCGACCGAGCGGACCGGTCACCTCGAGCCGGGTGCCGACGGGGCGCTCGGCGAGCCAGCGGGTGCCGGGGCCGACCGGCTCGACGACCAGCTGCAGGGCCGGGCCGTGGCCGCCGACGGGGCGGACCCCGTGGATCCACAGCGCCCGCCGGGCCAGGCGGGTGCCGTCGACCGAGACCGCGACGAACGTCCCGGGACGGAACCGCTCGGCCACGCCGGGCGCGACGACGGTCAGGTGCTGGAAGGCACCGACCCGCTTGCTGGCCAGCACCTCACCGGTGGTGTGGAAGGGCGACTTCACCCCGGCGTCACCGGCGACCCGGTCCCGGCGAGCACGCGGCGCGGCCACAGCGGGCCCTCGTAGACGAACGCGGAGTAGCCCTGGAGCAGGTCGGCGCCGGCCGCGAGCCGCTCGCGGGCGTCCTCGGGCGTCGTGATGCCACCGACCCCGATGATCGTCGTGCCGGAGCCGAGGCGGCCGCGCAGCAGGCGCGTCACCTCGAGCGCCCGCTCGCGGACGGGGCGGCCCGAGAGCCCGCCGTCGCCGATCGCCTCGACCTCGGCGTCGGGGCTGGCCAGCCCCGCGCGGGAGGTCGTCGTGTTGGTCGCGATGATGCCGTCCAGCCCGATCGTCAGCGCCATGTCGGCGACCGCCAGCACGTCGTCATCGGCGAGGTCGGGGGCGATCTTGACCACCAGCGGCACCCGCCGGCTGGTCACGGTGTCGGCGGTGCGGCGCACGTGCTCGAGCAGCGGCTGGAGCTTCTCGACGGCCTGGAGGTTGCGCAGCCCGGGCGTGTTCGGCGAGCTGACGTTGACCACGAGGTAGTCGGCGTGCGGCGCGAGCAGCCGCGTGCTCTTGGCGTAGTCCGCCTCCACCGCGGCCTGGTCGTCGTCGGGCACGACCTTGGTCTTGCCGATGTTGACGCCGAGGACCGGCCGCGGCTCCGGCCCACCGTCGGGCAGGCCCGCGGCGCGGGCCGCCAGCCGGCGGGCGACCACCTCGGCACCGTCGTTGTTGAAGCCCATCCGGTTGACGACCGCGCGGTCCGCGGGGAGCCGGAACAGCCGCGGCTTGGGGTTGCCGGGCTGGCCCTCGCCGGTGACCGTGCCGACCTCGACGTGGCCGAAGCCGAGCGCGGCCAGCGCGTCGATGCCGACGGCGTTCTTGTCGAAGCCGGCGGCGACGCCCAGCACGTTGGGGAAGCTCAGCCCCATCGCCTCCACGGGCCGCCCCGGCCGCGGCAGCCGACCGGTGAGCGGGGCGCCCGCCCGGACGGCGCGGAAGCCGAGGTCGTGGGCCCGCTCGGCGTCGATCCGGGTGGCGACGTGGTCGAAGAGCAGCGAGTACGCCGTCACCGGCTCGCCCACTCCTGCAGCGACCGCACGCCGATGTCGCCGCGCCGCGCCGCCTCGATGCCCTGGACGGCCGCGCCGAGCCCCTGCACCGTGGTGATGCACGGGACGTTGGCCCGGATCGCCGCGGTGCGGATCTCGTAGCCGTCGAGGCGCGCGTGGCCCTCGCCGGCGCCGTACGGCGTGTTGACCACCATCTGCACCTCGCCGTCGAGGATGAGCTGAACGGTGGTCTTCTCCCCGTCCGGGCCGGTGCCCTCGAAGTGCTTGCGCACGACCGTCGCGGCGACGCCGTTGCGGCGCAGGACCTCGGCGGTGCCGGCGGTCGCGAGGATCTCGAAGCCGAGGTCGGCGAGGACCTTGACCGGGAAGATCATCGACCGCTTGTCGCGGTTGGCCATCGACACGAAGATCCGGCCCTCGGTCGGCAGCGGGCCGAACGCCGCGGCCTGCGACTTGGCGAACGCCGTGCCGAAGTCGCGGTCGAAGCCCATGACCTCGCCGGTGGACTTCATCTCCGGGCCGAGGACGGTGTCGACCTGCGCGCCGTCGGGGGTGCGGAACCGGTTGAACGGCATCACCGCCTCCTTGACCGCGATCGGCTGGTCGGCGGGCAGCGTGCCGCCGTCGCCGGTCGCGGGCAGCAGGCCGGCCCCGCGCAGCTCGGCGATGCTCTCCCCCAGCATGATCCGCGCCGCGGCCTTGGCCAGCGGCGTGGCGGTCGCCTTGGACACGAACGGCACCGTCCGCGACGCCCGCGGGTTGGCCTCGAGCACGTAGAGGATGTCCGAGCCGAGCGCGAACTGGATGTTGAGCAGGCCGAGCACGCCGACGCCGCGGGCGATCGCCTCGGTCGCCTCGCGGATCCGCGCGATCTCGTGGGCGCCGAGCGTGATCGGCGGCAGCGCGCACGAGGAGTCGCCGGAGTGGATGCCGGCCTCCTCGATGTGCTCCATCACGCCGCCGAGGAAGAGCTCCTCGCCGTCGAAGAGCGCGTCGACGTCGATCTCGACCGCGTCGTCGAGGAACCGGTCGACCAGCACCGGCGCCTCCCGCGAGATCAGCCCCGCGGCGACGTACTTCTCCAGGTAGGTCTCGAGCGCCTCGTCGCCGTAGACGATCTCCATGCCCCGGCCGCCGAGGACGTAGGAGGGCCGCACGAGCACCGGGTAGCCGATCTCGCCGGCGATCCGCTGCGCCTCGGGGTACGACGTCGCGGTGCCGTGCTTGGGGGCGGTGAGCCCGGCCTCGGCGAGCACCCGACCGAACGCGCCGCGCTCCTCGGCGAGGTCGATGGCATCCGGGGAGGTGCCCACGACCGGCACGCCGGCCCGGGCCAGCCCCTGGGCCAGGCTCAGCGGGGTCTGCCCGCCGAGCTGGCAGATGACCCCGGCCACCGGCCCGGCCGCCTGCTCGGCGTGGACGACCTCGAGGACGTCCTCGAGCGTCAGCGGCTCGAAGTAGAGCCGGTCGGAGGTGTCGTAGTCGGTCGAGACGGTCTCGGGGTTGCAGTTGACCATCACGGTCTCGTAGCCCGCGCCGCCCTCGCCCTTCCCGAGCGCCAGCGAGGCGTGCACGCAGGAGTAGTCGAACTCGATGCCCTGGCCGATCCGGTTGGGACCCGAGCCGAGGATGATGACCGCCGGGGTCTCGCGCGGCGCGACCTCGGTCTCCTCGTCGTAGGAGGAGTAGTGGTACGGCGTCGCCGCCGCGAACTCCGCCGCGCACGTGTCGACGGTCTTGTAGACCGGGCGGATGCCCAGCGCGTGCCGCACGCCGCGGACCACGTCGGCCGACATGCCGCGGATCTTGCCGATCTGGGCGTCGGAGAACCCGTGCCGCTTGGCGCGCCGCAGCAGGCCCGGCGTCAGCTCGTCGGCCTCGGTCACCTCGGTGGCGACCTCGTTGATGAGCGCCAGCTGGTCGAGGAACCACGGGTCGATGCCGGTGGCGTCGAAGATCTCCTCGGGCGTCGCGCCGGCGCGGATCGCGTCCATGACCTCGCGCAGCCGCCCGTCGTGCGGGGTGCGGATCGACTCGAGGATCGCGGCCTTGTCGAGCTCGACCCACTCCTGGTGCCAGTCGAAGACCGCGTTCGGGCTCTCCAGCGAGCGCAGCGCCTTCTGCAGCGCCTCGGTGAAGCTGCGACCGATCGCCATCGCCTCGCCCACCGACTTCATGTGGGTGGTCAGCACCGGGTCGGCGCCGGGGAACTTCTCGAAGGCGAAGCGCGGCACCTTCACCACGACGTAGTCCAGCGTCGGCTCGAAGCTGGCCGGCGTGGAGTGCCCGTCGGGGCGGGTGGTGATGTCGTTGGGGATCTCGTCGAGGGTGTAGCCGATCGCGACCTTGGCCGCGATCTTGGCGATCGGGAAGCCGGTCGCCTTGGAGGCCAGGGCGCTCGAGCGGCTGACCCGCGGGTTCATCTCGATCACGACGAGGCGGCCGTCGGCCGGGTTGACGGCGTACTGGATGTTGCAGCCGCCGGTGTCGACGCCGACCGAGCGGATGATGCCGATCGCGAGGTCGCGCATCTTCTGGTACTCGCGGTCGGTCAGCGTCATCGCCGGCGCGACGGTGATCGAGTCGCCGGTGTGGACGCCCATCGGGTCGAGGTTCTCGATCGAGCAGATGATCACCACGTTGTCCGCGGTGTCACGCATGACCTCGAGCTCGTACTCCTTCCACCCGAGGATCGACTCCTCCAGCAGCACCTCGGTGGTCGGGCTCGCGTCGAGGCCGGCGCCGGCGATGCGGTGCAGGTCGGTCTCGTCGTAGGCCATGCCCGAGCCGGTGCCGCCCATGGTGAACGACGGGCGGACCACGACCGGGTAGCCGAGCTGGTCGACGGCCGCGAGGCAGTCCTCCATCGAGTGGCAGATGACCGAGCGGGCGGACTCGCCGCCGAGGTCCTCGACGATCTTCTTGAACACCTGGCGGTTCTCGCCGCGGTCGATCGCCTCGATGTTGGCGCCGATCAGCTCCACGCCGTACTTCTCCAGCACGCCGTCGCGGTCCAGCGCCATGGCGGTGTTGAGCGCGGTCTGCCCGCCGAGGGTCGCCAGCAGCGCGTCGGGGCGCTCCTTGGCGATGACCTTCTCGACGAACTCCGGGGTGATCGGCTCGACGTAGGTGGCGTCGGCGAACTCCGGGTCGGTCATGATCGTCGCCGGGTTGGAGTTGACCAGGACGACCCGCAGGCCCTCCTCGCGCAGCACGCGGCACGCCTGGGTGCCGGAGTAGTCGAACTCGGCCGCCTGGCCGATGACGATCGGCCCGGAGCCGATGACCAGGACGGACGAGATGTCGGTGCGCTTGGGCATGTCAGGCACCCTTCGTGTCGGTCGAGCGGTCGGCCATGAGGTCCACGAACCGGTCGAAGAGGTACGCCGCGTCGTGCGGCCCGGCCGCGGCCTCCGGGTGGTACTGCACCGAGAAGCTCTTCAGCGACCCGTCCGTGTCGCGCAGCTCGAGGCCCTCGACCACGTCGTCGTTGAGGCAGACGTGGCTGACGGTGGCGTCGCCGTACGCCGTCGTGGTGCTCCCCTCGAGCGGCGCGTCCACGGCGAACCCGTGGTTGTGCGCGGTGACCTCGACCTTGCCGGTCGTGCGGTCCATGACCGGCTGGTTGATGCCGCGGTGGCCGTAGGTCAGCTTGTAGGTGTCGAAGCCGAGGGCGCGCCCGAAGAGCTGGTTGCCGAAGCAGATGCCGAAGTAGGGCAGGTCCCGCTCGAGGGCCCCCTGGAGCACCTCGACCTGCTGGGTCGTGGCCGCCGGGTCGCCGGGGCCGTTGGAGTAGAAGAGCCCGTCCGGCTCCACGGCCAGCACGTCGTCGAGGGTGGAGGTGGCCGGCAGGACGTGGACCTCGATCCCGCGCTCGGCCATCCGCAGCGGCGTCATCGTCTTGATGCCGAGGTCGAGGGCAGCGACGGTGAAGCGCTTCCCACCCTGCGCCGGGACGACGTAGGCCTCCTGGGTGGTCACCTCGTCGGCCAGCTCGAGCCCGGTCATCTCGGCCGAGGCGCGCACGCGCTCCAGGAGGGCGGTGGGGTCGCTCTCGGTGGTGGAGATCCCGACGCGCATCGCGCCCCGCTCGCGCAGGTGGCGGGTCAGGGCGCGGGTGTCGACACCGCTGATGCCGACGACGCCCTGCTCGCGCAGCTCCTCGTCGAGGGTGCGGCGGCTGCGCCAGCTCGAGGGGACCCGGGCGGGGTCGCGGACGACGTACCCGGCCACCCAGATCCGGCGGGACTCGGGGTCCTCGTCGTTGATGCCGGTGTTGCCGACGTGCGGGGCGGTCATGACGACCACCTGGCGGTGGTAGGACGGGTCGGTGAGCGTCTCCTGGTAGCCGGTCATGCCGGTGTTGAAGACCGCTTCTCCGAACGTCTCGCCGGGGGCTCCGAAAGCCTCGCCGGTGAAGCTGCGACCGTCCTCGAGGACCAGGATCGCGGGGGCATGCGTCGGCACGCCGCACCTCCTTCTCCGCCTCACGGGACGGATCGTTAAAGGATGTCGAACGGGCCCGACCCTAGCAGCGCGGACGGGCCCGCGGCGGCGCACGCCTCGCGGTGGACCGGCCCCGCGAGGCGCCCGTCACGCCGGGCCGTCGCGGGGCTGTCCCGGGGCTGTCCCGGGACTCGGGGATCAGGCGGCCAGGCGCTCCATGGCCTCGGCGGCGAGGGTGACCGAGCGCAGCCGGGCCTCGGTGGTGGGCGCCTGGTGGGCGGTGATCAGCTCGTCGGCACCGACCCGGGCGGCGAAGGCCCGCAGGTAGTCGCCGACCTCCGCGGGGGCACCGACGGCGGAGTAGGTGAGCATGGAGTCGACGTGGGTGGCAGCGCCGCGGCGCAGCAGCACGTCGGCCTCGACGTCGGAGAGCTCCTGGCCGTTGCCGAAGAGACCGATCGCGAGGGTGCGACGCACGGCGGCGTGGTGCTCGTGGGCCTGCTCGGTGGTGTCGGCGGCGATGACGTTGACGCCCGCGATGACGTAGGGCTGCTCCTGCTGCGCCGAGGGACGGAACTCGCGGCGGTAGGCCTCGACCGCCCCCTCGAGCGCCTGCGGCGCGAAGTGGCTCGCGAAGGCGTACGGCAGCCCGAGCCGAGCGGCGAGGTGGGCGCCGAACATGGAGGAGCCGAGGATGAAGAGCGGGACGTGCGAGCCGCGGCCCGGCACGGCCTGCACGCCGGGCACCCGCGAGTCGCCGGCGAGGAAGGCCTGCAGCTCGAGCACGTCCTCGGGGAACCGCTCGGAGGAGCGCGGGTCGCGGCGCAGGGCGTACATGGTGTTCTGGTCCGAGCCCGGCGCGCGGCCGAGCCCCAGGTCGATGCGTCCGGGGTACATCGCCTCGAGCGTGCCGAACTGCTCGGCGATCGTCAGCGGCGCGTGGTTGGGCAGCATGACGCCGCCGGCCCCGAGGCGGATCGTCGAGGTGTGCGCGCCGACGTGGGAGATCAGCACGCTGGTCGCCGAGGAGGCGATGCGCGGCATGTTGTGGTGCTCGGCGTACCAGACCCGCTCGTAGCCGTGCTCCTCCGCGCGCTGCGCGAGCGCGACGCTGGCGGCGATGCTGCTGGTGACGGTCTCTCCGTCGGCGATGGGGGCGAGGTCGAGGATCGAGAGCGGGACGGTCATGTCCGGCGCAACGCTCAGGAGCCGCGGTTCCTTCCCGTCCCCAGGCCCGTCCCCCGGCCCGTGCCCCGGGTCGGCGGCGCGGTCCACGGGTCCTCCGGCCAGGCGTGCTTGGGGTAGCGGCCGCGCAGCTCGGCGCGCACCTGCGGGTAGGCGTTCTCCCAGAACGACGCGAGGTCGGCGGTGACGGCGACCGGCCGTCGGGCGGGCGAGAGCAGGTGCAGCAGCACCGGCACCCGGCCGTCGGCGACCCGCGGCGTGGCGGCCCAGCCGAACGTCTCCTGCAGCCGCACCGCGAGCACCGGCTGCTCGCCGTGCTCGCCGGAGTAGTCGACCCGCACGCTCGACCCGCTCGGCACCGCCAGCCGCTCGGGCGCGAGCTCGTCGAGGCGGCCGGCCTCGGGCCAGGGCAGCAGTCGGCGCAGGCCGACGAGGACGTCGACGCGGGCCAGGTCGCGGGTGCCTCGGACCCGCGCCAGCTCCGGACCCAGCCACGTCTCGACCCCGGCGGTCAGCGCCTCGTCGGAGAGGTCGGGCCACGGCTCGCCGAGGGTGCGGTGGAGGAACGCCACCCGCTCGCGCAGCGACCGGGCGGCGTCGGTCCAGGGCAGCACGGCGAGCCCCTCCTGGCGCAGGCCCTCCCGGACGGCCGCGGCCACGCCCTCGACCGGCGGCTCCGCCAGCGGCGCCGATGTCAGCTCGATCGCTCCGAGCCGGGTCACCCGGCGGGCCGTGACGCGGCCGCCTGCCCAGCCGACCTCGTCGTCCTCGCGCCACCGGGCACCGGCGGCCTCGAGCGCGAGGTCCTCGTCGATCGGGGCGGCGGCGCGGACCGTCGCGTCCCGGTCCCCCGGCCTGCGGTCGACGTCGCCGACCGCCAGCCACGGCGTCCCGGCCAGCCCCGAGCCACGCGGCAGCACCGCGCCCGTGCCGCCGACCATGAGGTACGCCGCGGTGCCGGCCGCGCCGGGCCGCCGCCGCGCGACCCGGTCGGGGTGGGCGAGCGCGACCACGGCGCCGACGGCCAGGTCGTCGGTCATCCCCCGACCCGCCTCGGCAGCCGTGCCCGACACGTGCCGGTGGAGGTCGTCGACGACGCGACGCCAGGCGCCCGGCCGCTCGCGGCGCGCCTGTCGCAGCGCGGCCACCAGGTCGCCGCCGGGCGCGCGGGTGTCCTCCGCGAGCAGGGCGACGACCTCGGCGGCCCGGCGTGCGCCGACGAGCGGGGCGCCGTCGAGCAGCGCCCGGGCCAGCCGCGGGTCCGCCGGCACCCGGGCGATCCCCCGGCCCCGCTCGGTGACCCCGCCGTCGGCGTCGACAGCGCCGAGGTCGACCAGGGTGCTCCGCGCGGTCGCGAGCGCGGCGGCCGGCGGCGGGTCCAGCAGCGCCAGCCCGGCCCCGTCGGGGCTCCCCCACACCGCCAGCTCGAGCGCGAGGCCGGTCAGGTCGGCGACGGCGATCTCCGGCTCGGGGTGGGCCGGCAGGTGGGGGTGCTCGGCCTCGGCCCAGCAGCGGTAGGCCGCTCCCGGTCCCTCGCGCCCGGCCCGGCCGGCCCGCTGGTCGGCGGCAGCGCGGCTGACCCGCACGGTGACCAGCCCCGCGAGGCCGCGCCGGTGGTCGGTGCGGGGCTGGCGCACCAGCCCGGCGTCGACGACGGTGCGGACGCCCGGGACGGTCAGCGACGACTCCGCCACCGACGTCGCCACCACGACCCGCCGGCGCGGGCCGGCGGCCAGGGCGAGGTCCTGCTCGGCGGCGGGGAGCCGGCCGTGCAGCGGGCGGACGTCGGCGGCCAGCGCGGGGTCGCCGGCCAGCCTGCGCACCACGCCGTCGACCTCGGCGACCCCGGGCAGGAAGGCCAGCACGTCGCCGGTCTGCTCGGCGAGCGCCCGTCGGACGGTCGCGGCCACGTGGTCGAGGAACGCCGGCGTCACGCCGCGGTCGTCGCTGCGACGCAGGCCGGGCGGGACAGCGGCGTACGTCGTGGTGACGGGGTGCAGCGCACCGGGCACCTCCACCACCGGCACGGGCGGCGAGCCGAGCAGCGCGGCGGTGCGCTCGGCCTCGATGGTCGCCGACATCGCGACGAGCCGGAGGTCCTCGCGCAGGTGGGCCCGCACGTCGACGAGCAGCGCGAGCAGCAGGTCGGCGTCCAGGGCGCGCTCGTGCACCTCGTCGACGACGACCGCGGCCACACCCGGCAGGTCGGGGTCGCGCTGCAGCCGGCGCAGCAGCACGCCGGTCGTGACCATCTCGACCCGGGTGCTCGGCGACGAGCGGCGGTCGCCGCGCACGGCGTACCCCACCGTCCCGCCGACCTCCTCCCCGATCAGGCTCGCCAGCCGGCGGGCCGCGGCCCGGGCCGCGATCCGGCGCGGCTGGGTGACCACGACGCGTCCGGGGCCGAGCCCGGCGACGGCCGGCGGCACCAGGGTGGTCTTGCCGCTGCCCGGCGGCGCCCACAGGACGGCCGCCGAGCGCTCGCGCAGCGCCTCGGTCAGCGCCGGGAGGCCGGCGCCGACCGGGAGGTCGGGGAGGTCGAGCTCAGACCAGCGCACCGGCCAGCACCGTCGGCCGCCCGCGCAGGAAGGTGGCGACGACACGGCCGGGCAGCTCCATCCCGCGGTACGGCGTGTTGCGGCTCAGGCTGGCCGACTCCGTCGGGTCGACCGTGCGGCGCACCGACGGGTCGTAGAGCACGACGTTGGCCGGCGCACCGACCTCGATCGGCCGGCCGTGGTCGGCGACGCGGCCGATGCGGGCCGGGGCGTAGGACATCCGCTCCGCGACGCCGGCCCAGTCGAGCAGGCCGGGGTCGACCATCGTCTCCTGCACGATCGACAGCGCGGTCTCGAGGCCGAGCATGCCGAAGGCGGCCGCGGACCACTCGCAGTCCTTGTCCTCGTGCGGGTGCGGCGCGTGGTCGGTGGCGACGATGTCGATGGTGCCGTCGGCCAGGCCCGCCCGGAGCGCCTCGACGTCGGCGCGGGTGCGCAGCGGCGGGTTGACCTTGTAGATCGGGTCGTAGGTCGCCGCGAGCTCGTCGGTGAGGATCAGGTGGTGCGGGCAGGCCTCGGCGGTGACGTCGACGCCGCGCGCCTTGGCCTCGCGGACGATCTGCACCGAGCCCGCGGTCGACACGTGGCACACGTGCAGCCGCGAGCCGACGTGCTCGGCGAGCAGGCAGTCGCGGGCGATGACCGCCTCCTCGGCGACGGCCGGCCAGCCGGCGAGCCCGAGCTTGCCGGACAGCTCGCCCTCGTTCATCTGCGCGCCCTCGGTCAGCCGCGGCTCCTGCGCGTGCTGGGCGACGACGCCGTCGAACGCCTTGACGTACTCCAGCGCCCGGCGCATCAGCACCGCGTCGCTCACGCACTTGCCGTCGTCGGAGAAGACCCGCACGCGGGCGGCGGAGTCGGCCATCGCGCCGAGCTCGGCGAGCCGCTCGCCCTGCAGGCCGACGGTCACGGCACCGACCGGGTAGACGTCGCAGTGGCCGGCCTCGCGGCCGAGCCGCCAGACCTGCTCGACGACGCCCGCGGTGTCGGCGACGGGCTCGGTGTTGGCCATGGCGTGGACGGCCGTGAAGCCGCCCCGGGCCGCGGCGCGGGTGCCGGACTCGACGGTCTCGGCGTCCTCGCGGCCGGGCTCGCGCAGGTGGGTGTGCAGGTCGACCAGGCCGGGGAGCGCGACCAGACCGGTGGCGTCGATCGTCTCGACGCCCCCGTCGCCCGGGTCGGACACGGCGCCGACCGCCACGACCACCCCGTCGCGCAGGTGCAGGTCGGTCGGCTCGCCGCCGAGGACCGAGACGTTCCTGATCAGGTAGCTCGTGCTCACTCTTCTCCTCCGGGCTGGGCTCCCCCGAGGAGGAGGTACAGGACGGCCATCCGCACGGCGACGCCGTTGGTGACCTGCTCGACGATCACGGAGCGGTCGGAGTCGGCGACCTCGGCGCTGATCTCCATGCCGCGGACCATCGGGCCGGGATGCATCACGATCGTGTGGTCCTGCAGGGTCGCCATCCGGCGCCCGTCGAGACCGTAGCGGCGGGAGTACTCCCGCGCGGTCGGGAAGAACCCGCCGTGCATCCGCTCGCGCTGGACCCGCAGCATCATCACGGCGTCCGCCTTCGGCAGCACCGCGTCGAGGTCGTACGACGTCTCCACCGGCCAGCTGTCGACGCCGACCGGGAGGAGCGTGGGCGGGGCGACGAGCGTGACCTCGGCGCCGAGGGTCGCGAGCAGCAGCGCGTTGGAGCGGGCGACCCGGCTGTGCAGCACGTCGCCGACGATCGCGACCCGGCGGCCGTCCAGGCTGCCGGTCTTCCCCTGGCCGAGGTGGCGGCTCATCGTGAACGCGTCGAGCAGCGCCTGGGTGGGGTGCTCGTGGGTGCCGTCGCCGGCGTTGACCACGCTGGAGCGGACCCACCCGGAGTGCGCGAGCCGGTGCGGCGCGCCGCTGGCGCCGTGGCGCACGACGACCGCGTCGGCGCCCATCGCCTCGAGGGTGAGCGCGGTGTCCTTGAGGCTCTCGCCCTTGGACAGGCTCGAGCCCTTGGCGGAGAAGTTGATGACGTCGGCGCTGAGCCGCTTGGCCGCGGCCTCGAAGGAGATCCGGGTGCGGGTGGAGTCCTCGAAGAAAAGGTTCACCACCGTGCGGCCGCGCAGGGCGGGCAGCTTCTTGATCGGCCGGTCGGCGAGCGACCGCAGCTCGGCCGCGGTGCTCAGCACCAGCTCGGCGTCGTCGCGGGTCAGGTCCGCCGCGCTGAGCAGGTGCCGCTTCACCGGGCCTCCCCCACCGGCGCGCCGGCCTCGCCGTGGATGGTGACCGCGTCGACGTCGTCGATGCCCGCGAGCGTCACCTTGACCCGCTCGACCAGCGAGGTGGGGAGGTTCTTGCCGACGAAGTCCGCGCGGATCGGCAGCTCGCGGTGCCCGCGGTCGACCAGCACCGCGAGACGCACGGCGCGGGGCCGGCCGAGGTCGTTGAGGGCGTCGAGCGCCGCCCGGATCGTGCGGCCGGAGAAGAGCACGTCGTCGACGAGCACGACGGTGCGTCCGTCGATCCCCTCCTCGGGGATCTCGGTGTGCAGCAGGGCACGGGCCGGCTTCAGGCGCAGGTCGTCGCGGTACATCGTGACGTCGAGCGAGCCCGTCGGCACGTCGTACCCCTCGACCGCGGCGATCCGCTCGGCGATCCGCTCGGCCAGCGGGACACCCCGGCTCGGGATGCCGAGGAGGACGAGGTCGCCGGCACCCTTGTTGCGCTCGAGGATCTCGTGGGAGATGCGGGTCAGGGCCCGGGCGATGTCGCGGGCGTCGAGCACCACACGGCCGGTGGTGTCCTCGGGGGCAGGCTGGGCACACATCAGTGCGCTGGACCTCCTTCTCCGCCTCACGGGACGGCTCGTTAAAGGATGTCGAACGGCGCTGACCCTACCAGCGGGCGCGGGTCCCTCCTCGCGTCACTCCTCGCCGATGTCGAGCAGCACCTTGCCGACGGCGCCGCCCTCGACGGCGTCGTGGGCGGCGGCGGTCTGCTCCAGGCCGTAGCGGTGCAGCGGCAGGCCGGCGTCCTCCCCGACCGCGAACGCGCCGTCCTCCAGGGCCGCGGTCACGTCCTCGGCCGCGGCCCGCAGCAGGTCCTCGCCGAGGGTGTAGAGCAGCACGAACTGGTAGCGCAGGTTCCTCGAGAACGTCTCCCGCACCGGGATCGAGAACTCGTCGCCACCGTTGTTGGCGTAGATCGCGATCGTGCCGCGGACCCGGGTGACCGCGCGGTCCAGGTCGTTGTTCTGCGCGGGCGCCACCTCGACCACGAGATCGACCCCGTCGGGGGCGAGCTCCCGGATCTCGGCGACCGGGTCGCCGACCGTGTAGTTGACCGTCTGGGAGGCGCCCGCGGCGATCGCCAGCGCGCCCTTCTCGTCGCTGCTGACCGTCGCGACCACGGTGGCCCCGGCCCAGCGCGCCAGCTGGATCGCCGCGTTCCCGACGGCGCCCGCTCCCCCGGCGACCAGCACGGTCCGCCCGGCGAGTGCCCCCGGCCGCAGCCGGTCGACGTCCTCGCCGCTGGTGAGCGCCCGGTGCGCGGTGATGGCCGGTACGCCGAGGGCCGCGCCGACGTCGTACGACACCCCCACCGGCAGGTGCACGACCTGCGTCGCGGGCAGGACGACGTGCTCGGCGGCCGTGCCGTGGGGCCGGCCGTGCTGGGCCAGGAACACCCAGACCCGGTCCTCCTCGGCGTACCCGACGACGTGCGGGCCGACCGCGTCGACCACGCCGGCGCCGTCCATGCCGGGCGTCACCTCGTCGTACCCGCTCATCATCCCCGCGCGGAACTTCCAGTCCGTCGGGTTGACCCCCGCCCGGACCAGCCGGACGCGCACCTCGCCGGGCCCCGGCTCCGGCACGTCGCGGTCGACCACCTCCAGGACGCTCGACGGGCCGGTCCGGCGGTAGACGACTGCGCGCATGGGGTGGCACTTCCTCGATGGTGGTCGGTGGGTACGGGACTGCTCACGACCGGTAACCCGCGACCAGGAGGATCCATGCCCGAGCTCCCCTTCCCCGACGACGTCCGCGCGCTGCTGCGCAAGCCCAACCCCGCCGTCGTCACCACCCTGCGCTCCGACGGGACGCCGGTGTCGGTGGCGACGTGGTACGTCCTCGAGAACGACGACCGCGTCCTGCTCAACATGGACGCCACGCGGGTGCGGCTGAAGCACCTGCGCCGCGACCCACGCGTCTCGCTGACCGTGCTCGACGAGGCGAGCTGGTACACCCACGTCTCCCTCATCGGCCGCGTCACCGAGATGCGCGACGACGAGGGGCTGGTCGACATCGACCGGTGCAGCACTCACTACGGCGGGCAGCCCTACCCCGACCGCGAGTCGCCCCGCGTCAGCGCCTGGATGAGCATCGACCGCTGGCACGGATGGGGTGCGGCGAAGGACTGATCCGCACCGGGGTGGCGCTCCAGCCGGGGGGCAGATTCATCGGCTGGCCGCTGGAACTCCCGGTTGGCCGATGAAGTTTCAGCGGCCAACCGGGAGATACATCGGCTGGCCGCTGAAACTTTCGCTCGTCCGCCCACCTCAGAGGGCGGCGGCCATCCCGGCGCAGGCCTTGAGCCACTGGCGGCGGGTGGCCTCGGAGAGCGAGGCGTACGGCACGACCGAGCCGGAGACCAGGGCCGGGTCGTACGGCACCCGGTAGACCCCACGGGTCCGCTGCTCGTAGACCTGCACCAGGTCGTGGGCGAGCTTGCTGTCCACCTGGGCGGAGGGGTCGGAGAGCACGGTGACCGTCTTGTGCTTGAGGTTCTGGTAGCCGGCGTCCTGGAGGGCGTCGAGCATCCACAGGCCGGAGTAGCCGGTGTCCTCGCGGACGGTGCTGGTGACGACGAGCAGGTCGGCGGCGTCGGCGGCGGCCAGCCAGTTCTCGGCGCGCATGTTGTTGCCGGTGTCGACGAGGATCACCCGGTAGAACCGCTCCAGCAGCGCGTGCACCGCCTGGAAGTCCTGCGCGCGGATCATGCCGGTGACGTCGGGCCGCTCGTCGGAGGCCAGCACGTCGAAGTGGGCGTCGCCCTGGGAGCGGACGAACGCGCCCAGGTCGCCGATCCGCGACTGGTAGACGTCGCTGAACCGGTTGAGGTCCTCCAGCAGCTCGCGCGTGGTGTTGCGGTGTGTGCTGCGGGTGCCCCGGATGCCGAGCGTCCCGCGGGTCTCGTTGTTGTCCCACGCAACCACGCCGCCGCCACGGACCGTGCCGAAGGTGTAGCCGGCCGCGAGGACGCCGGTCGTCTTGGCCGCGCCGCCCTTGGGGTTGATGAAGGCGATCGTGCGCGGGCCCTCGAAGTCGCGCTGGATGGTGCGCCGGTCGTTCTCGTGGTCGGTCTCGGCCGGACCCATCCGCGGCGAGATCAGGCCACCGCTCCAGCGGCGCACCTTGCCGCGCCAACCCCAGGTCGCCGGGCCGTGGTCGACCTCGTCGGCGCGTCGGTCGAGGAAGTCGGTCGCGGTCATGAACCGCCGCGGCTCGGCCTGGTGGTCCCCGCCGGGCTGCTCGGCCGGGGTGTGCTCGACGGCCGGAGCGGGCGGCGCGGCCGGCGGAGCAGCCGGCGGCGCGGCGGACGGGGCCGCCGCGGGCGGGGCAGCAGCAGGCGGGGCAGCAGCAGGCGGGGCTGCGGCAGGCGGGGCAGCGGCAGGCGGGGTGCTCGGCCACGGGTTCGCCTGGGGCGGGCCGGCGGGCGGGGCGCTCGGCGGCGGCGCCGTGGGCGGGGCGGCCTGCTGCGGGTGGATCTGCGGGACCTCGCGGGTGTTGTGCCGCTGGTCGGCGAGCGGGTCGGCCAGGGGGTCGCCGAGCGGGTCGGTCAACGGGTCGCCGAGCGGGTCCGGCGTGGCGCGCTGGCCGGCGGCGTACGCCCCCAGCTCCTCGGGCGTGTAGAGCCGGTCGCTGGTGTCGGAGAGGTCGTGCTGGTCACTCCGCTGGTACGGGTCCTGCGGCTGGCTCATGCGGGTGCTCCTCCGTCGGGGCGATCGGGGTGCGCCGCCTCGTGGGCGTCGGCGCTCGTCGGTGCTCGAGCTGGTGGGTGCTCGGGGTGGTCCTTCCCCCGATACCCGCAGGCCACACGTCCCCCCGGCCGGTCCGGACCAGGCCCAGGTCACAGGCGCGGGTGTCCGGCCCCGTCACAGGTCGCGTCACAGGTCGAGGTCGCGCAGCGCCGTCTCGATCGCGCGCTGAAACGTCGGGAACGGGAAGTGCATGCCGAGCAGCACCTCGACCGGCACCTCCGCGTGGACGGCGGTCGAGAGCAGCCCCATGACCTCGCCGCCGTACGGCGCGACGACGGTGCCGCCGACCAGCACCCCACGCGCGGCGTCGGCGACCACCTTGACCACGCCCTCGTTGCCCGGTCCGTGCATCCAGCCGCGGCTGGAGCGCGGGACGTCGGCGTGCCCGGTGCGGACGTCGACCCCGGTGTCGCGCGCCTGCTGCTGGGTGAGCCCCACCGCGCCGACCTCGGGGTCGGTGAACGTGACGCGGGTCAGCCCGCGGTAGTCGGCCGGTCGCACGTCGCGGCCGAGCACGTCGGCGACGACGCCGACGGCCTGGTACTTCGCGACGTGGGTGTAGGGACCCTCCCCCGTGATGTCGCCGACGGCCCACAGCCGCTCGCCGGCGCGGAGCCGGTCATCGACCGCGACCCGGTCGGCGTCCGGGTCGAGCCCGACGGTCTCGAGGCCGATGCCGTGCAGGGTGGGCCGGCGGCCGGTGGCGACGAGCAGCTCGTCGACGACGACCTCGCCGTCGGCTAGCTGCAGGTGGAACTCCCCGTCGCGGTGCTCGACCTGCTCGACCTCGGCGCCGGTGCGGACGTCGACGCCCTCGCGGGTGAACGCCGCGGCCACCGCCGCGCTCGCCTCCGGCTCCTCCGCGCCGAGCAGCCGGGGGCCGGCCTCCAGCAGGGTGACCGCGGAGCCGAACCGGCCGAAGGCCTGCGCCAGCTCCGCGCCGATCGGCCCGCCGCCGAGGACGCCGAGCCGGGCGGGGGCGGCGGTGGCGTGCACGACCTCCTTGTTGGTCCAGTACGGCGTGCCGACCAGGCCGGGGACCGGCGGGGCGGACGCCTCGGTCCCGGTCGCGAGCACGACACCGCGCCGGGCGACGTACGTCTGCGTGCCGGAGGTGGTCTCGACGACGACGCGTCCGGGCCCGTCGAGCCGGCCGCGGCCGCGGACCAGCCGGACGCCGGCCTCCTGCAGCGGCAGGCTGTGCCCGTCGTCGCTCCAGTCGTGGTTGGCCTCGCGGATGCGGCGCGCGGTGGGCCCGAGGTCGGGCTCGACCACGGCGCGGCCGGCGAGCTCGTCGACGTGCCGCGCCTCGGCGAGCACGTGGGCGCCGCGGATCATCAGCTTCGACGGGGTGCAGCCCCAGAACGGGCACTCCCCGCCCACCAGGTCCTTCTCGACGCCGACGACCTCGAGCCCGGCGCGGGCCAGCTTGATGCCGGCGTGCTCGCCGCCGGCGCCGAGACCCAGGACGACGACGTCGACCTCGACGGGTGCGCTCATCGCGACAGGTGCCGGGCCTGGGCGAAGGTGAACAGCCCGTAGCAGCCGATCCCGAGCCCGACGAGCACGAGCAGCACCGGGCCGAACGGCTGGTCGAGCACCTCGCGCAGCGCCTCGTCGAGGCCGCCGGACTTCTTGGCCTCGTGGGTCGCCGCGGCGTAGCAGAAGAGCCCGCCGACGATGCCGAGCGCGATGCCCTTGGCGACGTGGCCGATCCGACCGAGCCAGACGTACGCCGTCCCGGTGTCGCCGCTGCGGCCCTCGGCGCTGAGGTCCTCCTCGAGCTTGTGGGTGCAGGCACGCACGACCAGCGCGACGCCGTAGCCGATGATCGCCAGGCCGACGAGGAAGACGATCGCCTGGCCGAGCGGCAGGTCCATCAGCGTCGCGGTGAGGGTCTCCTCCGACGACTTCCCGCCGCCACCTCCACCGCCGCCGCCCCCGCCGGAGCCACCGGAACCGCCGCCCGAGCCGCTGGCGACGCGGACCGCGCTGGTGCCGATGGCGGCGTAGATGACCGCCTTGCCGGCCGAGGTCAGCCGCTTGCGCACGCGCTTCGCACCGTCCTCGTCGCGGTGACCGACGGCGGCCTCGAAGAGCCGCCACAGCACGAGCAGGAACATGCCGATCGCGACCAGCCAGACGAGCACCTCGCCGAACGGCTGCTGCGCGAGCTCCCGCACCGCCCCGCTGGTCGAGGCCTCGCCCTCGCGGTCACCGAGCGCGAGCTGGACGGCGAGCCAGGCGATGACGACGTAGACCGTGCCGTAGGCGACGAGCCCCACCCGCACCGCCCGGTCGAACCAGGGGCTGGCGTCGGCGCGGCGGGCTTGCTGCTGGAGGGCGGTCACACGCGTCAGTTACCCAGGTCTGCCAGCGCGGACTCGATCGCCCGGGAGAACGTCGGGTAGGCCCAGATCATCGTGCGCAGCCGGTCGACGGGGACCTCCGCGTGGACGGCGACCGCGAGCGCGTGCAGCACCTCGCCGCCCGCCGGGCCGACGACGGTCGCCCCGACGAGCACGCCGCGGTCGGCGTCCTCGACGAGCTTGACCAGGCCCGCCGCCCCGGGGCCGTGCACGAAGCCGCGCGAGGAGGACTCCATCGGCGTCGACCCGGTCCGCACCCGCAGCCCGGCGTCGCGCGCCTGCTGCTCGGTCATCCCGACGCCGGCGACCTCGGGGTCGGTGAAGGTCACGTGCGGCACCGCGGAGTACGCCGCCGACGGACCGTCCTGCTCGAGCACGTCGCGCAGCGCGATGGCGGACTGGTACATCGACACGTGCGTGTAGGCGCCGTGCCCGGTCACGTCGCCGACGACCCAGAGGCCCTCGGCCGCCCGCAGCCGCTCGTCGACCTCGACGCTCCGCGCGGACGGGTCGAGCCCGACGGTGTCGAGGCCGAGCCCGTCGAGGTTCGGGGTGCGGCCGGTGGCGACGAGCAGCCGGTCGCCGGTGACCCGCTCCTCCCCCACCATCACCGTGAAGCCGCCGTCGGCCCACCGGACCTCGCTGGTCTCCGCGCCGGTGACCACCCGCACGCCCTCCTCGGCGAGCACCCGCTCGAGGGCGGCCGACGCCTCGGGCTCGTCGTGCGGCAGCAGCCGCTCGTTGTGCTGGAGCACGGTGACCCGGGAGCCGAACCGCGCGAAGACCTGGGCCAGCTCGCAGCCGATCGGGCCGCCGCCGAGCACCACCAGCGACGCCGGCACCTCGGTGGCCTGCAGCGCCTCGCGGTTGGTCCAGTAGGGCGTGCCCTCCAGGCCGGGCACCGGCGGCGCCGCGGGACGGGTGCCGGGGTTGACCACGACGCCGCGGCGGGCCGTGTAGGCGCGGGTCGAGCCGTCGCGCAGCTCGACGAGCACGCGGCGTACCCCGTCGAGGCGGGCGGTGCCGTGGTGGACGGTCGCGCCGGCGTCCTCGAGCCGGCGGACCGCGACGGTGTCGTCCCAGTCGTCGGTCGCCTCCTCGCGGATCCGGCGGGCCACCGGCGCCCAGGACGGCGTGACGTCGACGTCGCCGGCGAGCGTCCCCGCGCGGCGGGCCTCGGCGAGGGTGCCGGCGGCGCGGAGCATCATCTTGGACGGGATGCACCCGTAGTAGGGGCACTCACCGCCCACCAGGTGCTTGTCGACCGCGACCACCGAGAGCCCGGCCTGCGCCGCTCCGGTGGCGAGGGCCTCGCCGCCGGGCCCCAGGCCGACGACGACGAGGTCCACCTCGTGCTCGTGCTGCTCGTTGCTCATCGCGCCAGCATGGCGCGACGGGTCAAGCCCGGCCCCCGCTGACGATGCAGGGGCCGCCCGCCGGGGGCGTCAGTCCAGGCTCGCCTTGTTGCGCGAGAGGTTGCCCAGCACGCCGTTGACGAACTGCGGCGACTCGTCGGTCGACAGGTCGCGCACGAGGGCCATCGCCTCGCTGATCGCGACCGAGTCAGGGACGTCCTCGGCGTAGAGCAGCTCCCACAGGCCCAGGCGCAGGACGTTGCGGTCGACCGCCGGCATCCGCTCCAGGGTCCAGCCCTCGGAGTAGTCGCGCAGCAGGCCGTCGATGCGGTCCTGGTGCTCGACCACGCCGCGCACCAGCGTCGCGGTGTAGTCGTTGGTCGGGCCCTCGCCCTCCGCGATCGCCCGGTCGAGCGCCTCGACCGGCGACTCGCCCCGCATGTCGGAGGCGTAGAGCACGTCGAGCGCGCGCTTGCGGGCCTTGGAGCGGGCCGTCGAACGAGCCGCCATCAGGACTTGACGCGTCCCAGGTAGGAGGAGTCGCGGGTGTCGACCTTGACCTTCTCGCCCTGGTTGATGAAGAGCGGCACCTGGATCTCGTGACCGGTCTCCAGCGTCGCCGGCTTGGTGCGGCCGGTCGCGGAGTCGCCGGCGAGGCCGGGCTCGGTGAAGGTGATGACGAGCTCGACCGAGGCCGGCATCTCGATGAACAGGACGCGGCCCTCGTTGGTGGCCACGATGACCTCCTGGTTCTCCAGGAGGAAGTTCTGAGCGTCGCCGACGATCTCGGGGGCGACCTCGAGCTGGTCGTAGGACTGGACGTCCATGAAGACGAACGAGGTGCCGTCGTTGTAGAGGTACTGCATGGTGCGACGGTCGACCGTGGCGGTCTCGACCTTGGTGCCGGCGTTGAAGGTCTTGTCGACGTTCTTGCCCGACTCGACGTTGCGGAGCTTGGTCCGCACGAAGGCGGGGCCCTTGCCCGGCTTGACGTGCTGGAACTCCACCACGGACCAGAGCTGCCCGTCGATGTTGAGGACCATGCCGTTCTTGAGGTCGTTCGTCGTTGCCATGCGCGCGTTGTCAGCCTTCGTCGTCGTCCGGTGGGCGGAGGTGCTCGTGGCCGCCCGCTGGGCGCCTCCGGGCACGGCGCACGAGTCTACCGGCGCGGCGCTCCTTCCCCCGAATACGGGCCTCGTGCTGCCCGGCGAGCGCCAGGGCGCACGGTGGGCAGCACGAGGCCGCAGGGGGTCAGCCGCGTGCGAGCACCTCGAGGGCCATGCGGTAGCCGTCGACGCCGTGGCCCGCGACGACCTCCACGGCGTACGCCGTCACGACCGAGTGGTGCCGGAACTCCTCGGGCCGCTGCTTCGGGTCCGAGAGGTGCACCTCGACCAGCGGCGCCTCGAGCTGGGCGCACGCGTCGAGCACGGCGTAGGAGTAGTGCGTCCAGGCCGCGGCGTTGAGCACCACCGGCGTGCGGTCGTCGGCCGCCTCGTTGAGCCAGTCGACCATCACGCCCTCGTGGTTGGTCTGGCGCACCTCGACCTCGAGGCCGAGGTCGGCGCCCCACGCCACGCAGAGCTCGACGAGCTCCGCGTGGGTCGTGGTGCCGTAGATCTCGGGCTGGCGACGGCCGAGCCGGCCGAGGTTCGGCCCGTTGAGGACGAGGACCCTCACGGCTGGTCCGGTGCCTCGTCCCCGAGCTCGAGGGCGGCGTACGCCGCGCGCAGGTTGTCCTCCGACGGCCCGGCCAGCACGGCCGGCCGTGCGACGTCGTCGAGCACCACGAACCGCAGCTGCGAGCCGCGGGTCTTCTTGTCCACGCGCATGACCGCGAGCACGTCCTCGAAGGACGGCCCGGTCATGCCGGTCGGCAGCCCGAAGCGGCCCAGCACGTCGCGGTGGCGCTGCACGAGCTCGGGACCGATCCGGCCCTCGAGCCGCGCCAGCTCGGCGACGTACACGCAGCCGAGGGAGACGGCCTCGCCGTGGCGGATGGAGTAGCCGCTGACCGCCTCGATCGCGTGGCCCAGGGTGTGGCCGTAGTTGAGCACCTCGCGGCCCGGGTGGCCGTCGCGGCCGCCGGTCTCGCGCAGGTCGTCGACGACGACGTCGATCTTGACGCGGATGGCCCGCTCGACCAGCTCGCGCAGCACCGGGTCGTCGACGTCGAGGGTGCCGGGCTCGACCGACTCGGCGAGACGGAGGATCTCGGGATCGGCGATGAAGCCGCACTTGATGACCTCGGCGAGCCCGGAGACGAGCTCCTCGCCGGCGAGGGTGCGCAGGTAGGACAGGTCGCACAGCACGCCGGCCGGCTCGTGGAAGGCGCCGACGAGGTTCTTGCCCGCGTCGGTGTTGACGGCCGTCTTGCCGCCGACCGCGGCGTCGACCATCGCCAGCAGCGTGGTGGGCACGTGCACGACGCGGACGCCGCGCAGCCAGGTCGCGGCGACGAAGCCGCCGAGGTCGGTCGTCGCGCCGCCACCGAGGGTGACGACGGCGTCGGAGCGGGTGAAGCCCTCCTCGCCGAGCGCGTTCCAGATCTCGGCCGCGACCTCGACGGACTTGCACTCCTCGCCCTCGGGCACCGCGAAGACCAGCACCTCGCGCTCGCCCAGGGTCTCGACGAGGGCGTCGGCGTAGGGCTGGAGGCGGGTGTCCACCACGAGCGCGACCCGCTCGGCGGCGTCGCCGACCAGCGCCGGCAGGTGGCCGGCCAGGTCGGTGCCGACCACGACGTCGTACGGCGACGCGCCGCCGACGTGCAGGGTGGTCGCGGTGGTGCTCACGGGGGTGGGGTCAGTCATCGGGAGAGGGCCTCCAGGATCTCGTCGGCGACCTGCTGGGGGGTGCGCCCGTCGGTGTCGACGACCAGGGTGGCCACCGACTCGTACACCGGCGTCCGCTCGTCGAGCAGCGCCTTGACCCGCGACCGTACGCCACCGAGCAGCAGCGGCCGCGTCGTGCCGAGGCCGACCCGCTTGACGGCGTCGGCCAGGCCCACGCGCAGGAAGACCACGCGGTGGCCGGCGAGCCGCTCGCGGGTCGCCGGGTCGAGGACCGCTCCCCCGCCGAGCGCCAGGACGCCGTCGTGCTCGGCGAGCGCGGTGGCGACGGCGTCGGCCTCGAGCCGCCGGAAGTGCGCCTCGCCGGAGTCGACGAAGATGTCGGAGACCGAGCGGCCCTCGGCCGCCTCGACGTCCTGGTCGGTGTCCCGCGCGGTCGTGCCCCAGGCGTCGGCGAGCAGCCCGGCCACGGTGGTCTTGCCGGCCCCCATCGGGCCGACGAGCACCGCCCGCGGGCCGTGCGTCGCGGCGCTCACCGGTAGCGCAGGGTGGCGAGGTAGGACTCGGCGTTGCGCCGGGTCTCCCCCACCGAGTCGCCGCCGAACTTCTCGGTCACCGCGTCCGCGAGCACCAGCGCGACCATCGCCTCGGCGACGATGCCGGCCGCGGGGACCGCGCACACGTCGGAGCGCTGGTGGTGGGCGACGGCCTCCTCGCCGGTCGCGACGTCGACGGTGCGCAGCGCGCGGGGCACGGTCGCGATGGGCTTCATCGCGGCCCGCACGCGCAGCACCTCGCCGGTGGTCATGCCGCCCTCGGTGCCGCCGGAGCGGCCGGAGACGCGGCGGATGCCCTCGTCGGTCGGGACGATCTCGTCGTGGGCGAGCGAGCCGGGGGTGGCGGCGAGCTCGAAGCCGTCGCCGACCTCGACGCCCTTGATCGCCTGGATGCCCATGAGAGCGCCGGCGAGCCGCGAGTCGAGGCGGCGGTCCCAGTGGACGTGGGAGCCCAGGCCCGGCGGCAGGCCGTGCACGACGACCTCCACGACGCCGCCGAGGGTGTCGCCGTCCTTGTGGGCGGCGTCGATGCGCTCGACCATCCGCTGGGACGTGTCGCCGTCCAGGCAGCGCACCGGGTCCTCGTCGAGCCGCGCGACGTCGTCGGCCTGCGGCCACAGCCCGTCGGGGGCGCGGACCCCGCCCAGCTCGATGACGTGGGAGACGATGCGGGCGCCGACGGCCTGCTCGAGGAAGTTGCTGGCCACCCGGCCCAGCGCGACACGGGCGGCGGTCTCACGGGCCGACGCGCGCTCGAGGATCGGCCGGGCGTCCTCGAAGTCGTACTTCTGCATGCCGGCGAGGTCGGCGTGGCCCGGGCGGGGCCGGGTCAGCGGCGCGTTGCGCGCCATCGTCGCCAGCTCCTCGGGGTCGACCGGGTCGGCGGCCATCACCTTGTCCCACTTGGGCCACTCGGTGTTGCCGACCTCGATCGCGACCGGGCCGCCCTGGGTCCGGCCGTGGCGGACGCCGCCGACGAGCGTGACCTGGTCCTGCTCGAACTTCATCCGCGCGCCGCGGCCGTAGCCGAGCCGGCGGCGGGCCAGGGAGTCCTGGATGTCGGAGGAGGTGACCTCGACGTGGGCGGGGAGGCCCTCGAGGATCGCGACCAGGGAGGGGCCGTGGGACTCGCCCGCGGTGAGCCAACGCAGCATGGGCGTCAGTCTCCCACGAGGCTCCGGCGCGACCGGACGCTCACCCGGTCACGAGACCGTCGAGCACCGGCTCCCCGATCCACACGCCCATCAGCGCCGCCACCAGCATGAACGGGCCGAAGGGGAACGCCTTGCGCTCCACCACCCGCAGCAGCGACAGCAGGCCGCCGCCGACCCCGCCGAGCAGGAACCCGCCGTAGACCCCGACGAGCAGCTCGCCCCACCCGAGGTGGCCCAGCGCGATGCCGAGCAGGCCGGCCAGGCGGACGTCGCCGTAGCCCAGGCCGCGGGGGTGGACGAACCACAGCACGAAGAAGATGCCGCCCGCGACCAACCAGCCCCAGAAGGCGCGCACCAGGTCGTCGGTCCCGCCGGTCACCAGCCAGGTCACCAGCGTCAGCGCGATCGTGACGAGGTACGTCGGCGCGATGACCTTCGTCGGCAGCAGCCGCGTCCGCCAGTCGACGACCGCGAGCGCGACCGAGACCGGCACGAGCGGCACCAGCGGGAGCAGGTCCCACGTGGCCCCGACCGACCACCCGACGAGCGCGCCGGCCGCCGCGGAGGCGAGCGCCGCCCGCCACACCAGCCCGGGCAGCCGGGCGATGTCGACGTAGGGCTCCTTGGGTCCCTCGTCGTCGACCGTCGGTGCAGCCGGGGTCGAGGGCGACGACCCGGACGGCGCGGCCGGCAGCACGGTCGGCAGCGGCACGTCCTGCTCGGCGACCGCGTCGTCGGTGGTGACCGGCTCCGGCTCGGGCACCCGGGCGATGAGCGCCGGCACGAGCAGCCCGAGGCCGCCGCAGAGGAGCGCCAGCGCGACGGTGGCGACGACCTGGTCGCTCACCCCGCGCCCGTCCCCGATCCGGTCGCCGATCCGGTCGCCCGGCGCAGGGCGGCCTCACCGGCGGCACGCATCGCCGCCACCGACGGCAGCCGGCCGGTGAACAGCTCCACCTGGAGCGCCGCCTGGTGTACCAGCAGGTCGAGCCCGGCGACCAGCACCCGACCCGCACCGGTCCGGTCGTCGAGGACCGAGGCGGCCAGCGGGGTCGGCCAGGGGTCGTAGACGACCTCGAAGACCACCGGGACGCCGCGGCAGCCGTCGACCAGCACGTCGGTCTGCGCCGCGGCCGGGATCGTGGACACGACGACGTCGGCCACGGGCGCGTCGTCCAGCGACGCGAGCACGACCTCGGGCGCGGCGGGGTGGCGGCGTACGGCCTCGGCGGCCTCGGCGCCCCGGGCGGCCGACCTGACGTGCAGCGTCAGCCGCTCCGCGCCCAGGTCGCACAGGGCGAGGCCGGTCGAGGCGGCGGTGGCTCCCCCGCCCAGCACGGCACCGGTGGTGACCGGGCCGGCGTGCCGCTCGCGGACCGCGGCGACCGCGCCGGGCAGGTCGGTGTTGTCGGCGAGCCTGCCGCCGGTCCCGCCCGCACCGCCCAGCACGAGGGTGTTGGCCGCGCCGACCAGGGTCGCGCGGTCGGTCACCTCGTCGGCCAGCCCCATCAGCTCGCGCTTGAGCGGCATGGTCAGCGACAGGCCGCGCCAGGTGTCGTCGAGCCCGGTGAGGAAGTCGGCGAGCCCACCGGCGGGCACCCGGACGGCGTCGTAGGTCCAGTCCAGGCCGAGCTCGGCGTACGCCGCCCGGTGCAGCACCGGCGAGAGCGAGTGGGCGATCGGGTCGCCGAGGACGGCGCAGCGCATCAGCAGCGGTCGGACTCGTTGGCGCAGTAGTCGTCGAGCTCCCCGCGGAAGGACAGGAACTCGTCGTAGGACTCGGTGAACTTGGTCTCGCCGGTCTCGAGGTTCACCGTCACGTAGAACAGCCACGGCCCGTCGGCCGGCGTCGTGGCGGCCTTGATCGCCGCGTCGCCCGGCGCCTCGATCGGCCCCGGCGGCAGGCCCGGCTGCTTGTAGGTGTTGTACGGCGAGTCCGCGACCGAGTCGATCTCGGCGGTCGTCAGCCGGGCGATCGGGCTCTTGTCGAGGGCGTAGTTGACCGCCGCGTCGATCTGCAGCAGCCCGTTGGTGACGCCGTTGTCGGGGTTCTCGAGGCGGTTGTAGATGACCCGCGCGACCTTGGGCATGTCGTCGCCGCGGCCCTCGGCCTCGACCAGGCTGGCGACCGTCATCAGCTCGTGGGGGGTGTAGCCGAGCCGGTCGGCGGCCTCCTCGAGACCGGCCTCGTCGGCGGCCTGGCGCCACCGCTCCACCATGGCGGAGACCATGTCGACCGGCTTGGCGTTGGGGCCGAAGGAGTAGGTCGAGGGGAACAGGTAGCCCTCGGGGTTGCCGTCGGCGTAGTCGGGCAGGCCGATGCGGTCGGGCTGGGCGAGCACCTTCTCGAACGCCGCGGCGCCGAACTCGGTCCGCTCGGCGAGGATCGCGACGACCTGGTCGACGTTGAGCCCCTCGGGGACCGTCACGGCGTTGGTGACGATGTTGGCGGGGTCGACGAGCACGTCGATCGCGTCCTCGGCCGCCATCTCCCGCCTGAGCGGGTAGAACCCGACCTGGATCCCCGAGGAGTCGGGGTTGGCGCTCGCGGCGTCGATGCAGGCCTGGACCGACGCAACGACCTCGTCGGCCTTGAGCCCGCGGCAGATCGCGGCGCTGGAGTCGCCCTCGACGACCTCGAAGGCCACCTTGCCGGTTCCGGGGCCGGCGAAGTCGTCGGGGTCGGCGAACTGGTCCTCGACCCAGCCGATCCCCTTGGTCACCGCGAACCACAGGCCGCCGGCGACGATCGCCAGCGCGACCAGGACCGCCAGGCAGCCGGGCAGGTTGCGGCGCTTGCGGCGCCGGCGCCCGCCCTCGACGGGTCGCTCGCCGGGCAGCAGGGGCTCGCTCGGCTGGCTCGGGTCGCTCACTGGGTCTCCTCGGGCTCCTCGGGCGCTGCCCGGACGATCTCGCCGGGGGCGGTCCCCGTCGCACGCTCGGTGTCGAGCGCGTGCTGCAGGATCAGGACTGCTGCGGCCTGGTCGACGACGGCCCGGCGCTTGCTGCCGGACCGACCACGGTCGCGGAGCATAGCCTCCGCCGACACGGTGGTCAGCCGCTCGTCGACGAGCCGCACCGGGGTCGGTGCGACCCGCTGCGCCAGCCGGTCGGCGAACTCACGCGTCTTGACCGCCGCCGGCCCCTCGCCGCCGGACAGGCTGCGCGGCAGCCCGACGACGACCTCGGCGACCTCGGACTCCGCAGCGATGTCGCGCAGGATCCGCGCGATCCGCGCGAGGTCGCCCTTGCCGCGGCGCACGGTCTCGACGGGCGTGGCGAGGAACCCGGTCGGGTCGCTGCGCGCCACGCCGATCCGGGCGTCGCCCGGGTCGATGCCGAGCCGTACGCCGTGCCTCAAGCGCGTGCCGTCCGCGCGACCTCGGTGGTCACCAGCGCGAGCGCCTCGTCGACCCGCGTCGCGTCGGTGCCGCCGCCCTGGGCCACGTCGTCCTTGCCGCCGCCCTTGCCGCCGACCAGCGGGCCGACCGCGCGGACCAGGGCGTTGGCCGAGAGGCCCCGCTCGCGGCCGGCGTCGTTGACCGCCGCGACGACCGAGACCTTGCCGTCGGCCACGCCGACGACGACCACGACGCCGGGCTCGCCCTGGGGCAGCCGGCCGCGGACGTCCATCGCGAGCGTGCGCACGTCGCCGCCGGCGGCACCGTCGGCGCGGTGCGCCACCACGTGGACGCCGCCGACGACCTCGGCCGCGGCCGCGAGCTGGCCGCCCGCGGCGAGCAGCTGGGCCACCCGGGCCTTCTCGGCCTCCTTCTCGACCGCCCGCAGGCGGTCGACGAGCTCGGAGACCCGGCCGACGAGGTCGTCGGGCTGCGTCTTGAGCAGGCCGGTGAGCTGGCTGACGACGTCGCGCTCGCGGGCGAGGTAGGCGAAGCCCTCGACGCCGGTGAAGGCCTCGATGCGGCGGTTGCCGGAGCCGACCGACGACTCGCCGGTGACGACGACCGTCCCGATCTGCGAGGAGTGGTCGACGTGCGTGCCGCCGCAGAGCTCGCGCGACCACGGGCCGCCGATCTCGACCACGCGCACCTGGGAGTCGTCATACGTCTCGCCGAAGAGCGCGATCGCGCCCCAGTCCTTGGCCTCGGGGAGCGTCATGTACTGCCAGGAGACCGGCAGGTCGGCGCGCAGCGCGTGGTTGGAGACCTGCTCGATGTCGCGGACCTGCTCCGCGCTCAGCCCGGTCGTCCAGCCGAAGTCGAGGCGGAGGTATCCCGGGCGGTTGTAGGAGCCGGACTGCAGCGCGGTGGGGCCGAGCACCTCGCGCAGCGCCGCGTGGACCACGTGGGTGCCCGAGTGCGCCTGCCGCGCGCCGGTCCGCCACTCGGGGTCGACGCGGGCGTGCAGCGCCGCGGCGCCGGCGTCGAGCTCGCCGTCGACCACGCGGACCTGGTGCACCACCAGGCCGCGGACCGGCCGCTGGACGTCCAGCACCTCGAGCCGGCCGCCGTCGAACTCGATGATGCCCGCGTCGGCCGCCTGGCCGCCGGACTCGGCGTAGAACGGGGTGCGGTCGAGCACCAGCTCGCCGACCTCGCCGGCGGCCAGCGAGCGCGCCGGCGCGCCACCGGAGAGCAGCGCCAGCGGGCGCGACTCGGTCTCGAGCGTCTCGTAGGCCAGCCACTCGGTGGGGCCGTGCGCGTCGAGGATGCCGCGGTAGACGCCGGTGTCGGCGTGCTGGCCCTTCTTGGAGCGGGCGTCGGCCTTCGCCCGCTCGCGCTGCTCGGTCATGAGCGCGCGGAAGCCGTCCTCGTCGACGCTCAGCCCGGCCTCGGAGGCCATCTCGAGGGTGAGGTCGATCGGGAAGCCATACGTGTCGTGCAGGGCGAACGCCTTGTCGCCGGTCAGCCGGGTCTCCCCCGACGCCTTCACCTGCTGGGCGGCCTGGTCGAAGATCTGCGTGCCGGCCTGGAGGGTCTTGCGGAAGGCGTCCTCCTCGGCGTACGCCACCCGGCTGATGCGCTCGAAGTCGGCCTCGAGCTCGGGGTAGGACGCCTTCATCCGGCTCATGCTGACCGGGAGCAGCTCGGGCAGGGAGCGGTCCTCGTAGCCCAGCAGCCGCATCGAGCGCACCGCGCGGCGCAGCAGCCGGCGCAGCACGTAGCCGCGCGCCTCGTTGCCCGGCGTGACGCCGTCACCGATGAGCATCAGCGCGCTGCGCACGTGGTCGGCGACGACGCGGAACCGGACGTCGTCCTCGGCGCTGGCGCCGTAGGCCCGGCCGGTCAGCTCGCTGGCCCGCTCGATGACGGGGAAGACCTCGTCGATCTCGTACATGTTCTGCTTGCCCTGGAGCAGGTAGGCGACCCGCTCCAGGCCCATGCCGGTGTCGATGTTCTTCGCCGGCAGCGGGCCCTCGACGTCGAAGTCGTCCTTGGCCCGCACGGCGCTGAGCGACTCCTGCATGAAGACGAGGTTCCAGATCTCCAGGAACCGGTCCTCGTCGGCGTTCGGGCCCCCGTCGGGGCCGAATTCCGGCCCGCGGTCGACGTAGATCTCCGAGCACGGACCGCCCGGCCCGGGCACGCCCATCGACCAATAGTTGTCCTTGAGCCCGCGCTCCTGGATGCGCTCCTCGGGCAGGCCGGCGATCGAGCGCCACAGCTCGCGCGCCTCGTCGTCGCTCGGCAGCACCGTGACCCAGATCTTCTCGGGGTCGAAGCCGAGGCCGCCCTCCTCGACGGAGCCGGTGATCAGGCTCCAGGCGAAGCGGATCGCCCCCTCCTTGAAGTAGTCGCCGAAGGAGAAGTTGCCGCACATCTGGAAGAACGTGCCGTGCCGCGTGGTCTTGCCGACCTCCTCGATGTCGAGGGTGCGCACGCACTTCTGCACGCTCACGGCGCGGTCGTAGGGCGCGCTCTCCTGGCCGAGGAAGTACGGCTTGAACGGCACCATGCCGGCGTTGACGAACAGCAGGTTGGGGTCGTCGAGCAGCAGCGACGCGGACGGGACGACCGTGTGCGCGTTGGCCTCGAAGTGGGCCACGAACCGCCGGCGGATCTCCGCGGTCTCCATCAGGTGGTGCCTTCCTCGTGTGCTTCGTGGGTGGTGTGACCGGCTGGTCGAGGAGGGCGGGCAGCGCCCGTCCCGAGACCCGCCGGGGTGGTCGTGGTGGTCGCGGTGGTGGTGCTGGTGGGGGTGGCCGGGGCCGCCGGAGCCGCCAGCTCGGGCGTCCCGGCGGGGGTGAGCCCGAGCCGGGCGCGCAGGTCGACCTCGGCGTCGGCCTTGCCCTGGGCGACCTCGTCGCGGAGCAGCCGGGCGCCGTGCGTGAGGCCGTTCCACCGGTCGCGGAGCCCGTCGGCGGTGAGCGCCTCGGCGGCGCGGCGGCCACGCACCATGGCGTAGACCCCCGTTCCGGCCCCGGCGACGAACCAGAGGCCGCGGCTCATGCCGCGCCAGCCTCGGGGCTGGGCTCGGCGGCGCGCCGCCGGGCCTCCCAGTCGCGGCGTGCGGCGCGCTGGTCCGCGCGCCGCTGCTTGCGCGAGCGGCGGACCTCGCGCCTGACCTCGAAGCGGACGCGGTTGCGGGTCTCCGGCGCCAGGGCCCGGCGCAGCCCGGCAGCCAGCGAGCCGACCTGCACGACGGACTCGCGCAGCACGACGTCCGCGAAGAGCGGTGCGGGTACGACGGGTGCCCGGTCGGCCGCCGCGGGCCCGGCGCCGTCGGGGGCGTCGAGGTCCCCGACGCGGGTGATCACGTACTCCTCCGCGGGGCGGGTGGCCGGGGGCGCGTCGCTCGCGAGCAGGCGCTGCTCGACGGCCTCGACGCGGGCCCGGAGCTCCTCGGCCTCGACCCGCGCGCGGGCGGCGGCCTGCTCGGCGCGGCGCCGGCCGCGTGCGGCGGTCACCCCGAGGACGAGCGTGACCGCGAGCAGGACCAGCAGCGCCACGGCTGCCGCGACCACCGCCCAGACCGGCAGGCTCCACTCCTCGACCATGGTGCCCGACCCTACCGTCCGGACCGCTTGCCCTTCGCGGCCGGACCGCCCGCGCCGCGCACCAGGCGGCGTACCCGCTGCCACCGCTCCTTGACCGCGGCCTCGGCGCCCAGCGAGGTCGGCTGGTAGTACTCGCGGTCGAGCACGACGTCGGGTGCGTACTGCTGCTCGGCGACGCCGAAGGGCTCGTCGTGGCTGTACTTGTACGTCGACCCGTGGCCGAGCTTCTTGGCCCCGGAGTAGTGCGCGTCGCGCAGGTGCGCGGGGACCGGACCGATCTTGCCCGCACGCACGTCGGCGACGGCGGCGCCGATGGCGGTCGTGACGGCGTTCGACTTCGGCGCGACCGCCAGGGCGATCGTCGCGTGCGCGAGGGTCAGCTGTGCCTCGGGCATGCCGATCAGCTGCACCGTCTGGGCCGCGGCCACCGCGGTCGGCAGGGCGGTCGGGTCCGCGAGGCCGATGTCCTCGCTGGCGAGGATCATCAGCCGGCGCGCGATGAAGCGGGGGTCCTCCCCCGCCTCCATCATCCGGGCGAGGTAGTGCAGCGCGGCGTCGGCGTCGGAGCCGCGCACGGACTTGATGAAGGCGCTGGTCACGTCGTAGTGCTGGTCGCCCTGGCGGTCGTAGCGGACCGCGGCCTGGTCGACGGCGGTCTCGGCCATCTCGAGGGTCACCACGTCGGACCCGCGGGCCGAGGCGGCCCCGGCCGCGGCCTCGAGGTAGGTCAGCGACCGCCGGGCGTCGCCGCCCGCGAGACGGACCAGGTGCTCGAGCGCCTCCTCCTCGACGGTGAAGCGTCCGTCGAGCCCGCGCTCGTCGACCAGCGCCTGGTCGAGCACCCCGCGGATGTGGTCGTCGGTCAGCGACTCCAGCCGCAGAAGCAGGCTGCGGGAGAGCAGCGGGGATATGACGCTGAAGAACGGGTTCTCGGTGGTGGCCGCCACCAGCGTCACCCAGCGGTTCTCCACGCCTGGGAGCAGCGCGTCCTGCTGGGCCTTGCTGAACCGGTGCACCTCGTCGACGAAGAGCACGGTCTCCCGCCCGGTCGCCACCAGCTCCGCGCGGGCGGTGTCGATGGCCGCGCGCACCTCTTTCACCCCGGCCGAGACCGCGGAGACCTCGACGAAGCGCCGGTCGGTCTGCTGGCTCACGATCGAGGCGATCGTGGTCTTTCCGGTGCCGGGCGGGCCCCACAGCAGCAACGACATCGACTGCTCGTTCTCGATCAGCTGGCGCAGCGGCGCACCGGGGGCGCGCAGCTGCTCCTGGCCGACGAGCTCGTCGAGGGTCCGCGGACGCATCCGCACCGCGAGGGGGCTGGACGCGTGGGCCGCCGACGACAAGGAGCCGCGGCCGGTGACCGGCCGCGGCTCCTCCGCGTCGAACAGCCCTTCCACGAGGTGGGGCTCAGGCGCTCTCGTCCCGGACCATCCGCCGGCCCGGGAAGTCGTACCAGGTGTCGCTGTAGCCCGAGTCCGTGCCGAGGCCCGGCGTCGGGTCGGTGCCCGGGACGCGGTCGCCGTGCCGGTCCACCCCGAGCAGGGGCGCGGTGACGGGCTCAGCCGGGTGGTGGCCGATCTCGCCGGCGAAGTGGCAGGCCACCTTGTGCCGGCGACCGATCTGCAGCAGCGGCGGCTCCACCGCGGCGCAGATGTCCTGGGCGTAGGAGCACCGGGTCCGGAACCGGCAGCCCGAGGGCGGGTTGATCGGGCTGGGCACGTCGCCCTGCAGCTGGATGCGCTCGCGCCGGCCGCCGATCGCCGCCTGCTTCACGTCGGGAGCCGCGGAGAGCAGCGCCTGGGTGTAGGGGTGGTTGGCGTGCTGGTAGATCGCGTCCCGCTCGCCGATCTCGACGATCTTGCCGAGGTACATGACCGCGATCTCCGGGCAGAAGTGCCGGACCACCGCGAGGTCGTGGGCCACGAACAGGAAGCCGATGTTGAACTCGCGCTGGATGTCCTGGAGCAGGTTGATCACCTGCGCCTGGATCGACACGTCGAGCGCAGAGACCGGCTCGTCGGCGACGAGCAGCTTGGGCTGCAACGTGAGCGCCCGGGCGATGCCGATGCGCTGGCGCTGGCCGCCGGAGAACTCGTGCGGGTAGCGGTTGTAGTGCTCGGGGTTGAGGCCGACGATCTCCAGCAGCTCCTGGACCCGGGGCAGCACCTGCTTCTTGGGCACGACGTCGTGGATCTCCAGCGGCGTCCCGATGATCCGGCCCACGGTGTGGCGGGGGTTCAGCGAGCCGTACGGGTCCTGGAAGATCATCTGGATGTCGCGGCGCAGGGGCTTGAGCTGGCGCGGACCCAGGCCGGCGATGTCGCGGCCCTCGAAGTGGATGCTGCCGTCGGTCGGCTTGTAGAGCCGCGTGACGAGCCGGCCGGTCGTGGACTTGCCACAGCCGGACTCCCCGACCAGGCCCAGCGAACCGCCGGACTCGATCTGGAAGCTGATGCCGTCGACGGCCTGGACGTGCCCGACGGTGCGTCGGATGAGCCCGGAAGACTTCACCGGGAAGTACATCTGCAGGTCACGGACGTCGAGCAGGGGTGCGCTCCCGTCCGTGGCGGTCGAAGGGCCTGTGGGGGCCGCGTCGGTCATGGTCATGACCGGGCCACCTCCTCCTCGTTCGGGACGGTCGGGTCGGTCAGGTGGCACCGCTTGAGGTGCCCCGGACCGCGCGAGCCGGGGGTGAGATCCGGCTGCTGCGTGACGCACAGGTCGCCGGCGACCTGGTCCTTGTAGCGGCAGCGCGGGTGGAAGGCACAGCCCTTGGGCGGGCTGAGCAGGCTGGGCGGCGTGCCCGGGATCGGCACGAGCTTCTCGTCCACGTCCGCGGTGAGGTCCGGGACGCTGGAGAGCAGGCCCCAGGTGTAGGGCATCTCCGGGTGGGTGAGCAGCTCCTTGGTCGGGCCGTACTCGACGGCCTTGCCGGCGTACATCACCAGCACGTCGTCCGCCATCTCGGCCACGACGCCGAGGTCGTGGGTGATGATGATGATGCCGGTGTTGAACTCCCGCTGGAGCTTCTGCAGGAGGTCGAGGATCTGCGCCTGCACCGTCACGTCGAGCGCGGTCGTCGGCTCGTCGGCGATCACCAGGCTCGGGTCGTTGATGAGCGCCATCGCGATCATCGCGCGCTGGCGCATGCCGCCCGAGAACTGGTGCGGGTAGTCGTCCACCCGGCGGTCGGGCTGCGGGATGCCCACGAGCTCGAGCATCTCGACGACCCGGGTGCGGGCCGCCTTCTTGTTCACGTCGTGGTGCACCCGGTAGGCCTCGGCGATCTGGTTGCCGACCGTGTAGTAGGGGTGCATCGCGGAGAGCGGGTCCTGGAAGATCATCGCGACCTCCTTGCCCCGGCGCTGCCGCATCTCCTCGTCGGTGATGGTGAGCAGGTTGGTGCCGTCGAGCAGGATCTCGCCGCTGACCTGCGCGTTCGTCCCGCGGTGCAGGCCGAGGATGGCCGAGCTGGACACGGACTTGCCCGAGCCGGACTCACCCACGATGCCGAGGGTCTTGCCTCGGGCCAGGTCGTACGAGAGGCCGTCGGTCGCCTTGACGACGCCGTCGGGCGTCGGGAAGTGCACGCGAAGGTCTCGCACGCTGAGGAAGTTGTCCACCGTCTGAGTCTCTTCCTACCCGAGCCGGACTCGGGGATCGATGAAGGCGTAGGAGATGTCCACGATGATGTTCATGAGGATCACGAACGAGCCGGCCAGCACCACGACGCCGATGACGGTGGGCAGGTCCCACGCGTCGCTCGCCTGCACCGTCAGCAGGCCGAGGCCCGGGTAGGCGAAGACGGACTCGGTGATGATCGCGCCGCCCAGCAGGGTCGCGAAGTCCAGGCCGGTCATCGTCACCAGCGGGGTCAGCGCCGCGCGCAGGCCGTGCTTGAAGAGCACCTTGCGCTGCTTGAGGCCCTTGGCCTTCGCCGTGCGGATGTAGTCCTCGGTCATCGACTCCAGCATGAACGCGCGCGTCATGCGCACGTAGCCGGCCATGAAGACCAGGGCCAGGGTGAACGCCGGGACGATCAGGTTGCCCAGCCAGGAGGCCAGTCCGCCGTCCGCCAGCGACACGTAGGTCGGGTAGGGCCACAGCTCCCACTTGACCGCGAAGTACTTCAGGAAGAAGACCGCGATGAAGAAGGTGGGGAACGCGTAGGCCACCAGGGTCAGGCCGACGATGCCGCGGTCGATGAAGGAGCCCTTGAAGACCGCCGCGAGGATGCCGAAGAGCACGCCGCCGACCAGCCACATCACCAGGGCGACGAGCGCCAGGGAGATCGAGACGGGAGCGGCCTCCTTGACGAGGTCGTTGACCGTCGAGGAGTTGAGGTGGGAGTAGCCCAGGCAGGGGGCAGCGCAGTGCGTGACCACCTCGGGTGCCGCTGCGCGCAGCTCCTCGTCGGCGGGGAAGTCACGGCCGGCGACGACGCCCTTCATGAACAGGCCCCACTGCTCGTAGACCGGCTTGTCGTAGCCGAGAGCGGCCCGGGCCTGGTCGCGCTGCTGCTCGCTGCAGTTCTTGCCGCAGGCGTAGCGCGCCGGGTCGACGGGCGAGGCGAAGAAGAGGACGAAGGTCACCAGGGTCAGCGCCAGCAGCAGCGCGACGCCGATGAACAACCGGCGGACGATGTATGCCCACATCGGTCGGGTCTCACCTCAATCGAGGTCGTCGGGGAGCACCCCGGGTGGGGGTGCGTGCGTGTCGTGGCCCGACGCGGGGTGGGTCGGGCCGGGGGTCCTGTGCCAGGACCCGGTGAGGTGCCGGGTGCGCGGTGTTCGCGCACCCGGCACCTCGGGGTTCAGCTGTGCCGGGTCAGGCAGTGGTCACTGCGTGACGCCGATGAGGCCGATCTCCGGGTAGGACGACGACGCGGCGGTCGTCGTGAAGCCGGTGACCTGCGAGCCGTACAGCCAGTTGAACTTGCTGACGTCCAGCGGGATGTAGGCGACGTCCTCGCCGAGCTTGGCGTCGGCCTCGACGAGGGTCTCGACCTGCGAGTCGATGTCCGAGGCGTTGGCGGCCTCGTCGACCAGGGCCTCGAAGTCCTCGTCCTGGTAGCAGCCGTAGTTCTGGCCACACGTGGTGGGCGAGAAGTTCGGGCGGCTGTCGAACAGCGGCGGGATGACGGTCATGGCCGACGGCCAGTCAGCACCCCAACCACCCCAGGTGATGTCGAACTCGTCGTCGGGACGCGAGATGACGTCGTAGTAGGTGTCACCCTGCGGCTCGAGCGTGACGTCGAAGCCGGCAGCGTTCCAGCCCTCCTGGACGACGGCCATCGCCTTGTCGGCGGTGGGCGAGGTCGGGTACGCGAGGCTGATCTCGACCGGCATCTTCACGCCGGCCTCCTCGAGCATGGCCCGGGCGGCGTCGGGGTCGCCGTCGTTGCTGTTGTCCTCGGCGAAGGCCGGGTTCTCGGTCGAGCCCGAGACGCCCGGGTTGATGATCGTCTCGGCCGGGGCCGACGCGACCTCCCCACCGAGGGCCTTGACGTAGCCGTTGAGGTCCAGCGACGCAGCCAGCGCACGACGGACGTTGACGTCCTTCATGACCTCGCTGTTGAAGTTCGGCGAGAGGTACTGGTTGTACGGCGAGAGCACGTTGACGTAGCGCTCCTCGACCGGCCCGGTGATCTGCGGGAACTGGGTCGGCGCGACGCGCGCGGTCGTGATCGCGTTCTTCACGTCCGCGGCGTCCTGGATGAGGCGGTCGTTGAAGAGCTCACCGGCGGTGTCGGACGGGTCGATCTGGTAGTCGATCTGGTCCGGCAGCGCGAGGCGCAGGGCCTCCGGGTCGTCGGTGGCCGGGTCGTAGTTCTCGTTGCGGACCAGCGTGGCGCCCTTGTTCTTGCTCCACTCACCGCCCTCGACCTTGTACGGGCCGTTGGAGAGGACCTTCCACTGGGACTTGGCGCCCTCGTCGAACTCCTCCTTGTACGGGTCGGTCATCATCATGCCCGCGATGGCCTGGGGGAAGTCCGCCCACGGCTTGTTGAAGCGGAAGGTGATGGTCTTGCCGTCACAGCTCACGGCCTCGTCGAAGGCGGCCTGCTGCTCCGGCGTCGCCTTGTACGGACCGGGGTAGTCCTCCACGTCGATGTAGCTGAGCGTGTAGTTCGGGCCACCGGTGATCAGGTCGTTGGCGAAGACGCGCGAGGTGCCGTACTGGACGTCCTCACACGTGATGTCGCTGCCGTCCTCCCACTTGACGCCGTCCTTGAGGGTGAACTCCCAGACCTTGCCGCCCTCGGACGAGGTGCCGGTGTCGGTCGCGAGGTCGGGCACCGGGGTCGTGGCGACCTCGGGGTCCTCGGACATCGGGAACGCGAGCAGGCCGCGGTAGATCAGGCGGCGGTACCAGGCGAGCTGCACGCCGTAGTAGATGCGCTGCGGGTCGGCGGACTCGTACGGGAAGTGCTGCAGCACCTTGAGGGTGCCGCCCTTCTCGCCGGCGACGGCAGCGTTGCTCCCGGAGTTGTTCCCGGAGCTGCTGTCGTCGCTGTCACCACCACAGGCGGCCAGGAGCGACAGCCCCAGGAGCGAGGCGGCGGTCGACGCCACCGTCCTCCTCAACTTCATACCCATTCAACTTCCTCCTTCGGTGCGCCGCGCAGGGGCGGCGGGAGCTTCGACGACGCCGTGCCGTCGAGACTGGGGGTTGCGTGCGTGATCACCCGACGGGTGTCACTGGTGTCCCTTCGGGTCCAGCGCGTCGCGCAGACCGTCGCCGAGCAGGTTGAAGCTCACGACGATCAGGGCGATGAGGATGGCCGGCACGAAGAAGTAGACCGGGTCGTTCTCGGCGAACCGCAGGGAGTCCGAGAGGACGTTGCCGAGTGTGGGCGTCGGCTGCTTGATGCTGACCTGCAGGAACGCGAGGGCGGCCTCGGCGGAGACGAACGCCGGCATGATCAGGGTGAAGGTCACCAGGATCGGCGCCCACAGGTTCGGCAGGATCTCGCGGAAGTAGAGCCGGAACTTCGAGGCACCCATCATCTGCGAGGCCGCGACGAACTCGCGCTCGCGCAGCGAGAGCACCTGGCCGCGCACGATGCGGGCGACACCGGTCCAGCCGAACAGCCCGAGCACCGTGACGACGTACAGCGCCTGGGCGGGGTTGCCCTCCGGGACCCCCAGCGTCTCGGTGATGAACGCGACCGCGACGGTGGAGAGCGCCAGCAGCATCAGGGTCTGCGGGAAGGCCAGGGTCAGGTCGATCGCGCGACCGATGATCGCGTCGACCCAGCCGCCGGAGGCGCCGGAGACGATGCCCAGGCTCACGCCGATGAGCACCGCGATGACCGTGGCGGTCAGCGAGATGGCCAACGAGAAGCTGATGCCGTACCAGACTCGCGAGAGCACGTCGCGGCCCACACCGGGCTCGACACCGAGCCAGTGGTCGCCGGAGATGCCGCCCCAGGCGCCGATGGGCAGCTGGAACTCGTTGAGCAGGTCCTGGTTGGTGGCGTACGGGTCGAGGAAGCCGACCTTCACCAGCAGCGGCGCGGAGATCGCGGCCAGGACGTAGAGGACCACGATGACCAGCGCGACCATCGAGAGCTTGTCCTTGAGGAACCGGGCCCGGGCCAGTTGTCCCGGGGACTTGCTGACGATCGGCCCGGAGCCGTCCGGCTCGGGCTGGTCCTCGTCCACGAAGTGGCTCTCGAGAGCGCTCTCCGGGGTGAGCGGTGCAGTCATGTCCCGCCTTGTGCGTTCGTTGGGTGGTCGATCGGCTGGTCGTGCCGGACGGGGGTACAGGGCCCACGTCGGCCGGGGGATCGCCCCGGCGCCGCAGCGACTCTAAGCGACCGTCCAGGAGGAATCGGTCACCGGCGTATAACGATCTGGACAACCAGGTCGCTCGGTGCGTCACAGCGTCGGGGGACGGCACGTCCCCCGGTGGTTCAGGCGGGCTGCTGCCCATCGGGGTCGGCGTCGCCGGCCTTCGCCGGGGGCGCGTCGACGCCGGCCTCCTTGCGCTGGGCAGGCGTGATCGGCGCAGGGGCCGCCGTCAGCGGGTCGAACCCGCCACCGGACTTCGGGAAGGCGATGACGTCGCGGATGGAGTCCGCGCCGGAGAGGATCGCGCAGATCCGGTCCATGCCCACGGCGATGCCGCCGTGGGGCGGGGCGCCGTACTTGAAGGCGTCGAGCAGGAAGCCGAACTTCTCCTGCGCCTCGTCCTCCCCGATGCCCATGACCGAGAAGACCCGCTTCTGGACGTCCTCGCGGTGGATACGGATCGACCCGCCACCGAGCTCGCTGCCGTTGCAGACGATGTCGTAGGCGTAGGCGAGCGCCTCGCCCGGGCTCTCCTCGAGGGTGTCGAGGAACTCCGGCTTGGGGCTGGTGAAGGCGTGGTGGACGGCAGTCCACGCTCCCCCGCCGACCGCGACGTCGCCGCTGGCGACCGCCTCGCTGGCCGGCTCGAAGAGCGGCGCGTCGACGACCCAGGTGAAGGCGAACGCCGAGGTGTCGATCAGGCCGCAGCGGCGACCGATCTCGAGGCGGGCGGCGCCCAGCAGGGCGCGGCTGGACTTGGTGGCGCCGGCGGCGAAGAAGATGCAGTCGCCCGGCTGGGCGCCGACGTGGGCGGCCAGGCCGGCCTTCTCCTCGTCGGTGATGTTCTTGGCGACCGGGCCGCCAAGGGTGCCGTCCTCCTGGACCAGGACGTAGGCCAGGCCCCGCGCGCCGCGCTGCTTGGCCCACTCCTGCCACGCGTCGAGCTGCTTGCGCGGCTGGCTCGCGCCGCCCGGCATGACCACGGCGCCGACGTACTCCGCCTGGAAGACGCGGAACGGGGTGTCCTTGAAGTAGTCGGTGCACTCGACCAGCTCGTTGCCCATCCGCAGGTCCGGCTTGTCCGAGCCGTACTTGGCCATCGCCTCGGCGTAGGTCATCCGCGGGATCGGGCGCGGGATCTCGACGTCGATGAGCTTCCACATCTCCGCGAGGACGTCCTCCATCAGCGCGATGACGTCCTCCTGCTCGACGAAGGACATCTCGATGTCGAGCTGGGTGAACTCCGGCTGGCGGTCGGCGCGGAAGTCCTCGTCGCGGTAGCAGCGCGCGATCTGGTAGTAGCGCTCCATGCCGCCGACCATGAGCAGCTGCTTGAACAGCTGCGGGCTCTGGGGCAGCGCGTACCAGCTGCCCGGGTGCAGGCGTGCGGGCACGAGGAAGTCGCGGGCGCCCTCGGGCGTGCTGCGGGTCAGCGTCGGGGTCTCGACCTCGACGAAGTCGTGGCGGTCCAGCACGTCGCGCGCGGCCTTGTTGACCTTGCTGCGCAGGCGGATGGCCGCGGCCGGGCCCGAGCGGCGCAGGTCGAGGTAGCGGTGCTTGAGGCGCACCTCCTCCCCCACGTCGACGTGGTCGGAGATCGGGAACGGCAGGGGCGCGGCGGTGCTGAGCACCTCGACCTGGGTGGCGACGACCTCGACCTGGCCGGTGGCCAGGTTGGGGTTCTCGTTGCCCTCCTTGCGGGCGGTCACCTCGCCGGTGACCTTCAGGCAGAACTCCGCGCGGAGCTGGTGGGCGACGTCCTCGTCGCGGATGACGACCTGGACGACGCCGCTGGCCTCGCGCAGGTCGATGAAGGCCACGCCACCGTGATCGCGACGGTTGGCCACCCACCCGGCGAGGGTGACGGTCTGGCCGACGTGCTCGGCGCGGAGGGCGCCGGCGCCATGGGTGCGGATCACTGCTGCTCCTGATCTGTGCTCGACACGACCTTCGGTCGGAGGTCGTCGGTGGGGGGTGTCCAGGTGGCCGGGTCCGCGGCCACCTGCTCCCCGGTGCGGATGTCCTTGACCTGGTGCTCGCCCGGCGCGTCGCCGGTGAACCAGACGTAGGGGATGCCCCGGCGCTCGGCGTACCGGATCTGCTTGCCGAACTTCTGCGCGGTCGCGGCGACCTCGCAGGGCACGCCGTTGGTGCGCAGGGCGGTCGCGATCGCGTCCGACTCCCCGCGGGTTTCCTCGCTGGTCAGCGCGACGAGGACGACGGAGGGGACCTTGCGGTCGGCGACGAGCGCGCCGCGGTTCAGCAGCGGCACGAGCACCCGGCTGACGCCGAGGGAGATGCCGACGCCGGGGTAGGTGGTCCGGCCGTCGCTGGCGAGCGCGTCGTAGCGGCCGCCGGAGCAGATCGAGCCGAGCGACTCGCTGCCCTGCAGGCGGGTCTCGAAGACGGTGCCGGTGTAGTAGTCCAGGCCGCGCGCGATCGACAGGTCGGCCTCGATCGAGACCTTCTCGCCGGTCAGGCCGGCGCAGCCGCGGACGAGGGCGGCGAGCTCGGCCAGGCCCTCCTCCAGCAGCGGGTCCTCGACGCCGAGGGCGCGCACCCGGTCGACGAACGAGTCGTCGGCGCTGCGGATCGTGGCCAGCTCCAGGCAGCGGTCGGCCTGCTCGGCGCTGAGGCCGGCCTCCTCGACGAGCATGCCCCGGACCGTGTCGGCGGGGAGCTTGTCGAGCTTGTCGACCAGCCGCATGACCTCGGCCGGGTCGGGGGCGCCGATGCCGGTGTAGAAGCCCTGGATGAGCTTGCGGTTGTTGACCTGGAGCCGGAACGGCGGCAGGAACTCGAGCCGCGACAGCGCGTCGACCATGACGCGGGTGACCTCGACGTCGTGGTGGAAGGGCAGCTCGTCCTTGCCGACGATGTCGATGTCGGCCTGGGTGAACTCGCGGTAGCGGCCGTCCTGCGGGCGCTCGCCGCGCCAGGCCTTCTGCACCTGGTAGCGGCGGAAGGGGAACTCCAGCTTGCCGGCGTTCTCCAGCACGAAGCGGGCGAACGGCACCGTCAGGTCGAAGTGCAGGCCCAGCCCGGCGTCGGTGCCGGCGTCGGTCTCCTGGAGCCGGCGCAGGACGTAGACCTCCTTGGAGGTGTCGCCCTTGCGCAGCAGCTGGTCCATCGGCTCGACCGCACGCGTCTCGATGCCGGCGAAGCCGTGCAGCTCGAAGACCTCGCGCAGGGTGTCGACGACCTGCTGCTCGACGAAGCGCTGCTCGGGGAGCAGCTCGGGGAACCCGCTCAGCGGGGTCGGCTTGGCCATGCTCACAGCCCCCGCGTCACGGGAGCGGTGCCGCCGCCGGCTGCGCCGCCGGGGCCGTCCTGGAGGTCCAGCAGGAACGGGTTGGTGGCCCGCTCGCGGCCGATGGAGGTCTGCTCCCCGTGGCCGGGCAGCACCACGACGTCATCGCGCAGGGTCAGCACCTTCTCCCTCAGGCTGCGCAGGATCGTCGGGTGGTCGCCACCCGGCAGGTCGGTGCGGCCGATCGAGCCGGCGAAGAGCAGGTCGCCGGAGAACATGACCTCGCTGACGTCCTGCTGCTCGTACGGCGTCCGGAAGGTCACCGACCCCTCGGTGTGGCCCGGGGTGTGGTCGACGACGAACCGCAGGCCGGCGAGCTCGAGCTCCTGGCGGTCCGACAGCTCGCGGACGTCGTCGGGCTCGGCCCACTCGTAGGAGCCGCCCAGCATCATCTGGGTGGTCTCTCGCGACATGCCGGCCATCGGGTCGGTCAGCAGGTGGCGGTCGTCGGGGTGGATCCACGCGGTGGCGTCGTAGGTCCCGGCGACCGGGGCGACGCACCACATGTGGTCGACGTGCCCGTGGGTCACCAGCACCGCGACCGGCTTGAGGTGGTGCTCGCGGACGACCTGCGCCACGCCGTCGGCGGCGTCCTTGCCGGGGTCGATGACGACGCACTCGGCGCCGGGCCCGGTGGCGGCGACGTAGCAGTTCGTCCCCCAGGGCCCAGCGGGGAATCCGGCGATCAGCACCGGGTCAGGCTACCCGTGGGTCGCCCGGGCGGCCCCACCGGGATTCGGCCCGCCGGCCGCGCGCGGCCCCCGGGACGCGTCGTACCTGACTAGGATTGCCGCCTGCGTGAGCGAGCCGCCGCGCACCACCGATGCGAGGGACCAGCAGTGACGAGCCATGAGTGGGGCCGAGTCGACGACGACGGCACCGTCTACGTCCGGACCGCGGACGGGGAACGCCCCGTCGGTCAGTACCCCGAGGGCACGCCGGAGGAGGCGTTGGCCTTCTTCACCGAGCGGTACGCCGCGTTGTCCTTCGAGGTCGAGCTGCTCGAGCAACGGGTGCGCTCCGCCGTGCTGTCCCCCGAGGAGGCGGCCGAGTCGGTGAAGACCGTGCGGGCCCAGGTGACCGACGCCAACGCCGTCGGCGACCTCGCGGCCCTCGGCGCCCGCCTCGACGCGCTCGGCCCGGTCATCGCCACCCAGCGCGAGGCCCGCAAGGCCGAGAAGGCCGCCCGGTCGGCCGAGGCCAAGGCCGCCAAGGAGAAGCTCGTCGGCGAGGCCGAGAAGCTCGCCCAGGGCTCGGACTGGCGCCACGGCGCCAACCGGCTCCGCGAGCTGCTCGACGAGTGGAAGGCGCTCCCCCGCATCGACCGGGCCTCCGACGACGCCCTGTGGCGGCGGTTCTCGTCGGCCCGCACGGCGTACACCCGGCGCCGCAAGGCGCACTTCGCGGAGCAGAACGAGAAGCGTGACGCGGCCCGCGCGGTCAAGGAGCGCCTCGTCGTCGAGGCCGAGAAGCTCGCCGACTCCACCGAGTGGGGCCCGACCGCCGGGCGCTACCGCGACCTGATGCGCGACTGGAAGGCCGCCGGCCCGGCCCCCAAGGAGGTCGACGACGCGCTCTGGAAGCGGTTCCGGGGCGCGCAGGACACGTTCTTCGGCAACCGCGACGCCGCTGCCGCCGAGCAGGACCAGGAGTTCGCCGCGAACGCCGATGTCAAGGAGCAGCTGCTCGTCGAGGCCGAGGCGCTCGTGCCGGTCACCGACGTGGAGAACGCCAAGCGCGCCTTCCGCGACATCGCCGACCGCTGGGACGCCGCCGGCAAGGTCCCGCGCGACCGGATGAAGGAGCTCGAGGGCCGCATCCGCAAGGTCGAGCAGGCGATCCGCGCCGTCGAGGACGAGCAGTGGAAGCGCTCGGACCCCGAGAAGTCCGCCCGCGCCGGCGACATGGTCCTCAAGCTCGAGGCCGCGATCGCCCAGGTGCAGGCCGAGCTCGATCAGGCCCGCGCCGCCGGCAACGACAAGTTGGTCCGCGAGCTGGAGGAGAACCTCGCCTCCCGCCAGCAGTTCCTCGACATGGCCCGGAAGGCGTCCGCGGACTTCTCCGGCTGACCCGTTCGACCTCATCCCTGCGGGGGCCTCCCGCTGGTTGAGCCGGGAGGGTCGCCAGGCCCGAGCGTGTCGGGACCCGGTGACGTGCCTGCGGCGGTGACCCCTCGGTCGCCGCCCTGCGCATCTGCCGGGGGTTTCGACACGCTTGGCGCTGCACGCCTTCGCGGCTCAACCAGCGGAGGCTCGCTGCTCGACCTGCGGGTGGGTGGGGTCAGGAGGTGACGCGGTAGGCGTCGAAGACGCCGGGGACGCCGCGCACGGCCTTGAGCACCTGGTCGAGGTGCTTGGCCTCGGCCATCTCGAAGGTGAAGCGGCTCTTGGCGACGCGGTCACGGGTGGTGGAGAGGTTGGCGCTGAGGATGTTCACGTGGGCGTCGGAGAGCGCCATCGTGATGTCGGAGAGCAGCCGGGCCCGGTCCAGCGCCTCGACCTGGATGTTGACCAGGAACGAGGAGGACCCGGTCGGCGCCCACTCGACCTCGAGCAGCTTCTCCGGCTGGGACTTCAGCGAGGTGGCGTTGGTGCAGTCCTGGCGGTGCACCGAGACGCCCCCGCCCTTGGTGACGAAGCCGAGGATGTCGTCGGGCGGCACCGGGGTGCAGCACTTGGCGAGCTTGACCCACACGTCGGGCGCACCTTTGACGATGACGCCCGCGTCGCCGCCGCTCGGCGCGACCTTCGAGCGGCCGCGCCGGCCGGTGATCGTGACGGCCTCGGCGAGGTCCTCCTGGGCGGCCTCGCTGCCGCCGTGCTCCTCGATGACGCGCCTGACGACGGCCTGAGCCGACAGGTTGCCCTCGCCGACGGCGGCGTACAGCGCGGAGACGTCGGTGATCGTGAAGTGCCGGGCCGCCAGCGTGAGCGACTCGTGCGACATGAGCCGCTTGAGGGGCAGGCCCTCCTTGCGCATGAGCTTGGCGATCTGCTCCTTGCCCTGCTCGATCGCCTCCTCGCGGCGCTCCTTGGAGAACCACTGGCGGATCTTGGAGCGGGCCCGCGGGGACCGGACGAAGGTGAGCCAGTCACGTGAGGGGCCGGCGTTCTCGGACTTGGAGGTGAAGACCTCGACCACGTCGCCGTTCTCGAGGGTCGACTCCAGCGGCACCAGGCGCCCGTTGACCCGCGCGCCGATCGTGTGGTGGCCGACCTCGGTGTGGACGGCGTACGCGAAGTCCACCGGGGTCGAGCCGGCCGGCAGGGCGATGACGTCGCCGCGCGGGGTGAAGACGTAGGTCTCGGCGCGGTTGATCTCGAAGCGCAGGGACTCCAGGAACTCCCCCGGGTCCTCGACCTCGCTCTGCCAGTCCAGCAGCTGCCGGACCCAGGTCATGTCGTCGCCGTCGGCGAGCCGGTCGGTGTCGAGGCCGGCCCGGCCGTCCTCCTTGTACTTCCAGTGCGCCGCGACGCCGTACTCCGCGCGGCGGTGCATCGAGAAGGTGCGGATCTGCACCTCGACCGGCTTGCCCGCGGGACCGATGACGGTGGTGTGGAGCGACTGGTACATGTTGAACTTCGGCATCGCGACGTAGTCCTTGAACCGGCCGAGGACCGGGTTCCAGCGCGAGTGCAGCACGCCGAGGACGGAGTAGCAGTCGCGGTCCTCGTCGACGAGGATCCGGATGCCGACCAGGTCGTAGATGTCGGTGAACTCGCGGCCGCCGACGATCATCTTCTGGTAGATCGAGTAGTAGTGCTTGGGTCGGCCGGTGACGGTCGCCTTGACCTTCGCCTCGCGCAGGTCGTTCTCGACCTGGCTGATGACCTCGGCGAGGAACTGGTCGCGCGAGGGTGCGCGCTCGGCCACCATCCGCACGATCTCGTCGTAGATCTTGGGGTGCAGGGTCGCGAACGCGAGGTCCTCCAGCTCCCACTTGAGGGTGTTCATGCCGAGCCGGTGGGCCAGCGGCGCGTAGATGTCGAGCGTCTCGCGGGCCTTGCGCTCCTGGGTCTCCTGCTTGACGTAGCGCAGGGTCCGCATGTTGTGCAGCCGGTCGGCGAGCTTGATGACGAGCACGCGGATGTCGCGCGACATCGCGACGATCATCTTGCGGATCGTCTCGGCCTCGGCGGTGTCGCCGTAGACGACCTTGTCGAGCTTGGTGACGCCGTCGACGAGCTGGGCGACCTCGTCGCCGAAGTCCTTGCGCAGCTGGTCGAGGGTGTACGGCGTGTCCTCGACCGTGTCGTGGAGCAGCGAGGCGACCAGGGTCGGCTCGGTCATGCCGATGCCGGCGAGGATGGTGGTGACCGCGAGCGGGTGGGTGATGTAGGGGTCGCCGCTCTTGCGCATCTGCGTGCCGTGCATCTTCTCGGCCACGTCGTAGGCGCGCTCGAGCAGGGCCAGGTCGGCCTTGGGGTGGTTGGCGCGCACCGAGCGGAAGAGCGGCTCGAGGACCGGGTTGGTCGGCTGGCTGCGCGTGCCCATCCGCGCGAGGCGGGCGCGCATCCCCCGCGTGCTCGAGGGCGGCGACGTGGTCGACCCGGCCGGTGTCGGGCGAGCGGGCCGTGGCCGGGCGGGCGGACGACCGCCGCCGGTCCGGGCGGGCGTGCGGTCCTCGGTCACACGACCCAGTCTAGGCCGTCAGGAGGACCTCAGATGACGGCGATGCTGTGGATCGGCAGATCGCCGACCGCGTCGCGCCCGGCGAGGAAGCCGAGCTCGAGGAGCACGGCGACGCCGACCGGCGTCGCGCCGCAGGCCTCGACCAGCTCGCGGGCCGCCCGGACCGTGCCGCCGGTGGCGAGCACGTCGTCGACCAGCAGCACCCGCTCCCCCGGTGCCACGGCGTCGTGGTGCAGCTCGAGCGTCGCCTCGCCGTACTCCAGGGCGTAGGAGACCGCGTGCGCACCGCGCGGCAGCTTGCCGGCCTTGCGCACCGGCACGAAGCCGGCGCCCAGGGCCAGCGCGACCGGCGCCGCGAGGATGAAGCCGCGGGCCTCCATGCCGACCACCTTGTCGACGACGGTCGCACCGTCGGCGTCGCGGCCGGCGTCGGCGATCGCCTCGACCACCGCGGACAGACCGGCGTGGTCGGCCAGGAGCGGCGTGATGTCCTTGAAGACGACCCCGGGCTCGGGGAAGTCGGGGACGTCGACCACCAGGCGCTCGAGCGCCTCGCGGGCCGCGTCGAGGCGCGGCCCGCGCTGCGTGGAGGTCACCCGGCTACTTCTTGCCGCGCTTGGAGCGCGTGACCCGCGAGGGCTGCTGCCGGCCGGCGGCACCGCTCGGACGGACCTCGCCCTTGGTCTGCGGCACGACCCGACCGCGGCCGCTGGCCTCGGGCCGGCGCTCGGGGGTCGGCGCCGCGGGCTGCTGCACCTCGGGCGTCGCGTCGTCGACCAGCTCCGGGTCGGCCTCGGGGTCCCAGACCTCGTCGGTCGCCGGGGTGTCGGAGGTGACGGCCGGGACCATGGCGTACCGGTCGGCCTGGGCGCGCGCCTTGGCCTTGGCGTGCCGCTCCTGCAGCTTGACCTCGGTCTCGGTGCCCTTGAGGTGCACCAGGACGCGCGGGGCGATGACAACCGAGGAGTAGACACCCGCCGCCATGCCGACGAACTGCGAGAGCGCCAGGTCCTGCAGCGAGCTCGCGCCGAGCTGGATCGCGCTGACCCACAGGATCGCGCCGATCGGGATCAGCGCGACGATGCCGGTGTTGATCGACCGGACCAGGGTCTGGTTGACCGCGAGGTTCGCCGCGTCGGAGTAGGACTGGCCCGGCTGGAGGTACTCGTTGGTGTTCTCGCGGACCTTGTCGAAGACGACGACGGTGTCGTAGAGCGAGAAGCCTAGGATCGCCAGGAGGCCGGTCACCGCGGACGGCGTCACCGGGAACCCGGACAGCGCGTAGATGCCGACGGTGATCGCGATGTCGTGGGCCAGCGCCACCATCGCGGCGATCGACATCTTCCACTCGCGGAAGTAGATCCAGATGAAGACCATCGTCAGCGCGAGGAAGACCGCGACGCCGATGGCGGCACGCTCGGCGACGCGCTGGCCCCAGCTCGCGCCGATCTCGTCCTGGGAGATGTCGTTGAGAGGATCGTCGACCGCGATCGTGTCGGTGATGGCCGCGACGACCTGGTCGTTCTCCTCCGCGGTCAGGTCCTCGACCTGGATGAGCAGGGACTCGCCGGCGGTCGTGACGACCGGCGACTCCGCACCCTCGACGCCGGCGTCGGCGACCGCCGCGCGCAGGGCGTCGGCGTTGTCCTGGGTGGCCTCGGAGGCGCCCACGGCGACGCGGTACTGCGTTCCGCCGGTGAACTCGATGCCGAAGTTGAGGCCCTTGATCAGCACGACACCGATCGCGAGGCCCACGAGGACCAGCGAGATGGCGTACCAGAGCGGCTTGCGACCGACGAAGTCGATCGACCGGCGGCCGTTGTAGAGCTCGTTGCCGAGCCGGGAGAACTTGCCCATCAGGCGTTACCTCCAGCGGGGACCCGGTCCATGCCGAGCGTCTCGGGGCTGAGGCCGGAGAGGCGGCCGCCGCCGTTGAAGAACTTGTACCGCGCGAGGTAGGACACCGCGGGCTTGGTGAACCAGAACAGCACCGCGAGGTCGATGAGCGTGGACAGGCCGAGCGCGAAGCCGAAGCCCTTCACCGCGCCGGTCGCGAAGATGTAGAGCACCGCGGCCGAGAGCAGCGAGACGGTGTTGGCCGCCAGGCGGGTCACCTTCGCGCGCCGCCAGCCGGTCTCGACCGCGACCCGCATCGACTTGCCCTCGCGCATCTCGTCACGGATGCGCTCGAAGAACAGGATGAAGGAGTCGGCGGTGACACCCACCGCGATGATCAGACCGGCGATGCCGGGCAGGGTCAGCGTGAAGCCGGCCGTCTCGCTGAGCAGCAGCACCATCGCGTAGGTGATGAGCGCTGCGACCCCGAGCGAGCCGAGGACGACGATGCCCAGGCCGCGGTAGTAGACGAGGCAGTAGAGCATCACCAGGCCGAGGCCGAAGCCGCCGGCCCACAGGCCCGCGGAGAGCTGGTCGCCGGCGAGCGAGGGGCCGATCGTCTCCGACGACACGTCGTCCTCGAAGGCGATCGGGAGCGCGCCGAACTTCAGGCTGGTCGCCAGGCTCTGCGCGGACGCCTCGGTGAAGTCACCGGAGATCTGGGCCTGGCCGTTGGTGATCAGGCCCTCCATGGTCGGCGCGGAGAGCACCTGGCCGTCGAGGACGACGGCGAACTGCTTGCCGTTGTCCAGCAGCTTGCGGGAGATGTTGGCGAAGGTCTCGGTGCCGGAGCCGTTGAACTCCAGCGCGACGACCCACTGCACCGTGCCCTGCGGGATCTGGGCGGAGGCGTCGGTCAGCTGGGTGCCCTCGATCGCCGACGGCGAGAGGAGGTACTTCACGACCTGGCCGCGCTCGCCGGTGTCGCAGCTGACCAGCGGCTTGGCCGGGTCGTCCACGACGTTGGGCGAGGAACCGTCGGGCGGGCAGGTGAACTCGTTGAAGGCCCTGATCGCGGCCTCGTTCGGGGCGTCGGCCCAGGCGAGCGGGTCGTCGGCCAGCTTGCCGCCCTCGGGGGCCGGCGTCGGCGCGTTCGACTGCTCGTCGCTGGGCTCGTCGCTCGCACCGTCGCCGGCGCCGTCGCCGGCGCCGTCGCTGGCGTCGTCGCTGGGCTGGGCGTCGGGAGACTCGCTCTCCTCGGCGGTGGCGAGGTTCTTGGCTGCGAAGCCGACCGGCGGGCGGTTGTTGGTGCCCTGCTGGTCCCCGTCGCCCTGGTCGCCGCCCTGACCGCCGTTGCCCTGGCCGCCGTTGCCCTGGTCGCCGCCCTGGCCACCGTCACCGGCACCGCCGGTGCCGGGGTCGACCTCGACCGAGCCGCCGGGCAGGCCGCCCGTGGCGTTCGGGTCGATCGTCGGGCCGCCGCCGCCCGCGGCGCACGGGCCTGGGTCGAAGTCGGAGCAGGCCACCAGGCGGAAGCGCAGCTGCGCCTGGCGCTTGACGGTCTCGAGGAGGTCGCGCCGCGAGCTGCCGGGGACCTCGACGACGATGATGTTGGAGCCCTCGGTGACCACGTCGGCCTCGGCGACACCGGAGCCGTTGACGCGGTCGTCGATGATCTGGCGAGCCTGCTCGAGGCTGTCGTCGGCCGGGTCGTCGTCGGTGGCGATCAGCGTGATGCGCGTGCCGCCCTGGAGGTCCAGGCCGAGCTCGGGCTTCCAGCTGCCGGCCATGGCCACCAGCCCGTAGATCAGCACCATGCCGAGGAAGAAGACCCCCAGGGTCCGCCCGGGACGGGGCTTGCGTGCCATGTCAGATCTCCTCCGGCTCGCCGAGCTCGGCGGGCCTTGGCTGTGCGACGGTGCCGATCGCGCCACGAGCGACGGTCACGACGACGCCCTCGGCGATCTCGACACGCGCGGTGTCGTCGGTGAGCTCGCGGATCGTGCCGAGGAAGCCCGAGGTCAGGACGACCTCGTCACCCACCCCCAACGACGACTGCATGCGGGTGAGTTCCTTCTGGCGCCGGGAAGCCGGCCTGATGATCAGGAGCCAGAAGAGGAGGGCGATGCCGACCAGCGGCAACAGGGAGGCGAGCTCCACGGACGAACCTCTCGAGCGATGACGGGGAGGCCGCGCACCCGAGCGACTCCCGGGGCGACCGACGGGCAAGCATACCTACGGGCTCGGCCGCCCGGACGAATCCCAGGGACCCGGCACGTCACTCCTCGAACAGGGTCGGCTCCACGGCAGGCGGGGCGCTCAGCCCGAGGTGCTCCCAGGCGGCCGGCGTCGCGACGCGGCCACGCGGCGTACGCGCCAGGAAGCCGTTGCGGACCAGGAACGGCTCGGCGACCTCCTCGACCGTCTCGCGCTCCTCCCCCACGGCGACCGCGAGGGTGGAGACCCCCACCGGTCCACCGGCGAAGCGGCGGCACAGGGCGTCGAGCACGGCTCTGTCGAGCCGGTCGAGCCCCAGCTGGTCGACCTCGTAGAGCTCGAGCGCGGCCTCGGCGACCGTGCGGGTGACGACGCCGTCGGCGCGGACCTGGGCGTAGTCACGGACCCGGCGCAGCAGCCGGTTGGCGATGCGCGGGGTGCCCCGCGAGCGGGAGGCGATCTCGGCGCTGCCGTCGTCGGTCAGCTCCACGCCCAGCAGCCCTGCCGAGCGGTGGACGATGAGGTCCAGCTCGTGGGGCTCGTAGAACTCGAGGTGGGCGGTGAACCCGAACCGGTCGCGCAGCGGCCCGGGCAGCAGGCCAGCCCGCGTCGTGGCGCCGACCAGGGTGAACGGCGGCAGGTCGAGCGGGATCGCGGTCGCGCCCGGCCCCTTGCCGATGACGACGTCGACCCGGAAGTCCTCCATCGCCATGTAGAGCATCTCCTCGGCCGGCCGGGACATGCGGTGGATCTCGTCGACGAAGAGGACCTCGCCCTCGTTCATCCCCGAGAGGATCGCGGCCAGGTCGCCGGCGTGGGTGATGGCGGGGCCGCTCGTCAGGCGCAGCGGCACCGACATCTCGGCCGCGATGATCATCGCCAGCGTCGTCTTGCCCAGCCCCGGGGGCCCGCTGAGCAGCACGTGGTCCGGCGCCCGGCCGCGCCGGCGGGCGGCCTCGAGCACCAGCCCCAGCTGGTCGCGGACGCGGGACTGGCCGACCACCTCGTCCAGGGTGCGGGGCCGCAGCGCCGCCTCGACGGCCCGCTCGTCGCCGTCGGCCTCGGCCGCGGTGATCGACCGCAGGTGGGTCTCCTCGGCGGCGGCGAGCTCGTCCTCGTGGAAGGGCACCGGGCTCAGGCCTTGCTGAGGGTGCGGAGGGCCGCGCGGAGCAGCATCGCGACGTCGGGCAGCTCGCCGGCCTCGGGAGCAACGACCTCGACGGCCTTCTCGGCCTCCTTGGCCGACCAGCCGAGCCCGACGAGGCCCTGGTGCACCTGCTCGCGCCACGGCTCGGCACCGGCCGCGGCGGGCGCGGTGGTCGTGCCGGTCGGCGGGCCGATGCGGTCCTTGAGCTCGAGGATGATGCGCTGCGCGCCCTTCTGCCCGATGCCGGGCACCCGGGTCAGGGTCTTGACGTCGTCGCTGGTGATCGCGCGGCGCACGTCGTCGGGGCTGAGCACCGCGACCATCGCCTGGGCGACCTTCGGGCCGACGCCCGAGGCGGTCTGCACGAGCTCGAAGATGCTCTTCTCGTCCTCGTCGGCGAAGCCGTAGAGGGTCATCGAGTCCTCGCGCACGATCATGCTGGTCGCGAGCGTCGCGCTCTGGCCGGTGCGCAGCCCGGCGATCGTGCCGGGGGTGCACATCAGCTCGAGGCCGACCCCGCCGACCTCGAGCACCGCGCTGGTGAGGGAGACCCCGGCGACCTGGCCGCGGACGAAGGCGATCAACGTCTGCTCCTTGCTCGTGCGGTGGCGGCCGCGAGGGCCTGGTCGATGCGCGCCTGCGCTCCCCCGCGCCAGATGTGGGTGATCGCGAGCGCCAGCGCGTCGGCGGCGTCCGCCGGCTTGGGCATCGCGTCCAGCCGCAGGATGCGCGTCACCATCGCGCCCACCTGCGCCTTGTCGGCCCGGCCGTTGCCGGACACCGCGGCCTTGACCTCGCTGGGGGTGTGCAGCGCGACCGGCAGCCCGCGACGGGCGGCGCAGACCATGGCGATGCCGCTGGCCTGGGCGGTGCCCATGACCGTGCTGACGTCGGAGCGGGCGAAGACCCGCTCGATCGCGACCGCGTCCGGCCGGTGCTCGTCGAGCCAGGCGTCGACGCCCTTCTCGATGGTCACCAGCCGCTCGGCCACGGGCCGGTCCGCGCTGGTGCGCAGGACGTTGACGTCGACGAGCGTGAGCGGACGGCCGACCGACCCGTCGACCACGCCCATCCCGCAGCGGGTCAGGCCGGGATCGATCCCGAGCACGCGCATGGCCAGCCTTCCGTCGAACGTCTGTTCGGGAGGAACGCTAGCCGTCGGCCCGGACGTACGCCGTCACGACACGCCCGCGGCGTACCTCGCTCAGGCGTCGGCGGCCTCGAGCTCGGCCATCACGTCGGCGGGGACGTCGACGTTGCTGAAGACGTCCTGCACGTCGTCGAGGTCCTCGAGGGCGTCGACGAGCTTGAAGACCTTGCCCGCGGCGGCCGCGTCGACCGGGATGTCCATCGTCGCGACGAACTGGATGTCCGCGGAGTCGTAGTCGATGCCGGCGGCCTGCAGCGCCGTGCGGACCGCGACGAGGTCGGTGGCCTCGGAGATGACCTGGAACTGGTCGCCGAGGTCGTTGACCTCCTCGGCGCCGGCGTCGAGCGTGGCCTCGAGGACGTCGTCCTCGGAGACCTCCTTGCCGCCCTCTTGCGCCTTGGCGACCAGCACGACGCCCTTGCGGTTGAAGAGCCGCGAGACCGAGCCGGGGTCGGCCATGGTGCCGCCGTTGCGGGTGACCGCGGTGCGGACCTCCATCGCGGCGCGGTTCTTGTTGTCGGTGAGGCACTCGACCAGCAGGCCGACGCCGGACGCGCCGTAGACCTCGTAGGTGATCGTCGTGTAGTCCGCGCCGCCGGTCTCGGCACCGGAGCCGCGCTTGACCGCGCGGTCGATGTTGTCGTTGGGGACCGAGGACTTCTTGGCCTTCTGGATCGCGTCGTAGAGCGTCGGGTTGCCGGAGGGGTCGCCGCCGCCCATGCGGGCCGCGACCTCGACGTTCTTGATCAGCTTGGCGAACATCTTGCCGCGCTTGGCGTCGATCGCGGCCTTCTTGTGCTTGGTGGTCGCCCACTTCGAGTGGCCAGACATGCGTCCCTCTTCCCGCGCCGGTCGTGTGCTGGTGCAGTCCCCTGCACCGACCGTCGATCCTAGCGGCGACCACCCCCGGTGGCCGACGAGGTCAGCGCACCAGGTCGACGAAGAGCTCGTGCACCCGGCCGTCGCCGCCCACCTCGGGGTGGAAGCTCGTGGCCAGCAGGTGGCCCTGGCGCACCGCGACGGGGTGGCCCGCCGCCTCGGCGAGCACCTCGACGCCCGGCCCGACCTCCTCGACCCACGGCGCCCGGATGAACACCGCGTGCACCGGCGCGTCGATCCCGGTCACGGGCAGGTCGGTCTCGAACGAGTCGACCTGCCGGCCGAACGCGTTGCGCCGCACCGTCACGTCCAGCCCGCCGACCGTCTCCTGCCCCTCGGCGCCGTCGCGGACGTGGTCGGCGAGCAGGATCATCCCTGCGCACGTGCCGAACGCCGGCATGCCGCCCTGGATGCGCTTCCTGAGCGGGTCCAGGAGCTCGAAGGTGCGCAGCAGCTTGGCCATCGTCGTCGACTCACCACCGGGCAGGACGATCGCGTCGACCGCCTCGAGCTCGCTCGCCCGGCGGACCGTCGTCGCCCCCACGCCGAGGTCGGTCAGGGTGCGGACGTGCTCGCGCACGTCGCCCTGCAGGGCGAGGACGCCGATGGTGAGTGGCACGGGCTGGAGGCTACGACCCGCACGTGCTTGCCGCGGACTCCGCACCGGACGGACCCGGCCCTCCAGCTCCGGGACCAGTCGCGTGCCAAGGGACACCCGACGCGTCGGGGTCGCACGACCTCGTAGGGACGTCGTCCCTCAGCAGTGGTTCGTGACGTTGCGACGCTCCTGCACGCGGGACGCCGCCGCCGCGATCCAACCCGATGCGTGCACCGCCTCGATGTCGACCCGGTACCTGTAGAAGGACCAGATGATCGCGTAGCGGTCCCTGATGGTGGCGTCCGGGACGATGGCGTCGCCGAACGAGTGTTGGCGGGCACTGCCGGCAGCTCGAAGGTGGCGAGCACCCGGGGGTTCTCACCGTCGATCTTGGTCACGGTGACGACGAACCGCGTGGCATCCGCCGAATACTTCCAGGTGAGGGTGACGGTGCGGGTCAGGCCGCCGCCGCTGCAGCTGATCTCCTGCGCTGACGGGATCGTGCGACCGGAGAATGCGGAACCGCTCACCGCGGCGGCGTCGACCCACGCCGCACGGGTCCCTGGGAGCCCCCATATCGTCGCCACCGCCAGGGAGACGCTGAGGAGAAGACTGACCAGGGTCCAGGATCCCCTCGACCTGCGAGGCGAGGTCGAGACACCGGCGTCGGGCTTCGACCACGTCACGACAGGGCCGAGGACGCGGTGAAGGTGAGGGTCAGGGTCGTCGACTTGCCCTGGAGGGACGACGGAGCGGCCGTGAGAGAGGTCGCCATGCTCACCTCGAAGCACAGCGTGGCTGCTTCCTGACCGGCAGCCACCGGACCTCTTGGACCTCCCAACAGCGAGGCTCCGCTCAGCTGCAGGACCCGGGACAGGATCTCGTTACCTCCCGAACAGGTCGCCGTGGACCCACTGACGCTCCGCACGCCGTTCTCGACGATCCTCAGGCGGAGTGCCCCTGGCGTGGCGAACGCCAACGCGTCGGCGCCGGACAAGCCCCCGGTGAGCGTGTAGGTCAAACCTGCCGAACCGCTGTTGCGAAGGGTGATGACCTCTGCAACCGAATCTCCAGGCACCATGGCGGCCATGCCAAGGGTGGTCGTGATGTGGCTGTCCTTGCCGTTCACCTTCAGGTCGATGGTGCCCGCCTGGATGGTCGCCCCGCCCACCGATGCCTCATCGGTCCAGAACGCGAAGGTCCCTTGCCCGCCGACAAGGACGAGGACGCCGGCGAGGAGCGACGCGATCGCTACAGCGGTGCGGCCGCGGCGGGGCTGCCGCTGGGCCCGGTGGGCTGCGTGCTTCATGGTGTCGCTCCTCTCGGGGTGCCGGGCTGGCGGTGGGGTGCAGGCGGTCAGCGCGAGGCGTGGCGTGCTGCGGGGTGCTGCGGCTGACGCTTGCTGCTGCGCCGGTCGCGGGCGTCGCTGCCGAAGAGGCCGAGTGCGTAGAGCACGAGTCCGCCGGCGACGACGTACACGGCCAGCTGCCGCTGGTCGCCGGTCAGGACGTTGTTGGCGTAGCCGAGCTTCGGCACGGCGTACCAGAGCACGCCGCGCACGGACCCGGCCGGCCGCCAGCCGTCGTCGGGCGTCTGGTTGGCGTCGCCCTGGGTGAGGAACTCCGGCTCGCCGTCCTGCCCGGCGCGGACCGCGATCACCCGGTGCGTGACGACCTGCGGCCGGCCGGACTCGATCTGGAAGGTGACGACCTCACCGATCTCGATGTCCTCCGCCGGCGTGGGCCGGGTGACGATCAGCGTGCCTGGCGGCAGGCCGGGCTGCATGGAGCCGGTCAGCACCGTGAACGGCGTCGCCCCGGCCACGCGCGGGACCAGCACCGCCACGGTCAGCACGGCGAGCAGTCCCAGGATGAGCACCCAGCTGAGGACCCGGGCGACGAAACCCAGCGCGGACCGCCAGCGCCGCCCACGACCCGGCTTCCCAGTGGAGGTCCGCGTGCCGTCGGCCGACGCACCGGGCCGGCGCCCCGGTCGCGACGGCGCGACGCGTAGGAGCGCGGCGTCCCACACGTGGGTGCTCATCGACGACCCCTGGACTCAGCCGCTCAGGCCGACGCGTCGGTCTGGGTCAGCGTCGTCGTGATCGCCGTCAGGTCCAGGACCTGCTCCTGCGAGTCGTTGTCGACGCTCGCACCGAAGGGGAAGTCGACGGTGATGTCGACTGTCAGCGGAGCGTTGTCGTCGGCGCCGCTGATGGCAGTGGTCGGCGTGATGACCTCGCCGGCGAGCTCGAACACGGTCGTCGTCTCCACGAACGGGGCGAGGGTCCCGCTCTCCGCACCGCCGACGACGGACACGGTCGCCGCGACGTTGTCACCCGCGGCGTCGACGATGTACGAGCCGGCGTACACCAGCTCGTCGCCCGGCACGACCAAGACGTTCGCGAGGTCCGCCACCGGGGCGCCGTTGAGCGTCCAGGCGCCGGTCTCCTCGACGAGCTTGAGGTGGCCGGAGCCGAAGATGTCGGGGTCGTTCGTGTCCGTGGCGTTCCAGTAGGCGAGCGAGCCGGCGCCGCCCATGAGGAGGACGGCGGCGGTGCCGGCGGCGAGGGCGCCCTTGGCGGTCTTGTTCATGATCGTTCCTTCGTGAGGGAGGAGCCGGAGTTCCGGCGATGACCCCATCCCACGTCAGCAACCTGAAGGACACGGCTGGTCAGGCCGAAGGGCCGCGCAGGGAATCCTCAAGTTGCTTGAGCAAGGGTCGCCGAGGCCCGGGTCGTGTGGTCCACGTCGCGGGTTGCCGCGTCCTGGGGCACACGACCCGGGTGCGGAGCGAGGGCGGCGGCGGGTTTCGAGACAGGCGCTGCGCGCCTTCCTCAACCAGCCGTCGAGCGGAGGGTGAGGACGGTGATCTCGGGGGCGGCGCCGGTGCGGACGGGCGGGCCGGAGGTGCCGATGCCGCGGGAGGTGACGACGGTGACACCGTCGACGACGTCCACGCCGGCGAGGGTGGGCTGCTGGAGCGGCACGAACCAGCCGAACGGCCAGATCTGGCCGCCGTGGGTGTGGCCGGAGAGCTGCAGGTCCACGCCCACGGAGACGACGGCGTCGACGAGCTGGCGCGGCTCGTGGGCGACGTACACGACGAAGTCCTCGGGCCGGGTGCCGGCGAGGGCGGCGTCGGGGTCGGGCGCGAGGTCGCCGGTGCCGATCTCGTCCTGGACGCCGGCGACGACGAGCGGGTCTCCCCCGCGCTCCAGCACGACGTGCTCGTTGCGGAGCACGTCGACGCCGAGGGTCTCGAGCCGTTCGAGGTACGCCGGCGCGTCACCGGACTCGATCTCGTGGTTGCCCGAGACAGCCACGACGCCGAGTGGGGCGTCGAGGTCGGCCAGCGGCGCGAGGTCGGGGCCGGTGAAGCGCTCGCGGCCGTCGACGAGGTCGCCGCCGAGGACGACGAGGTCCGGGTCCTGCTCGTTGACCAGATCGACCGCGCGACGGGTCCACGCCTCGCCGTGGACGACGCCGACGTGCAGGTCGGTCAGCAGCACGACCCGGGCGCCGTCCCAGCCGGTGGGCAGCGCCCCCGACCCCACGTCGTACGCCGTTGCACGGGGCCGCTGCGCCACGACGGCGCCGACGGTCATCACGACCAGCGCGAGGACGACGACCACCGGGGTGCCGACGCGCAGCAGCCGCTCACGGGCGGCCGGCCGTCGCAACAGCCGGAGGGCCAGGGCGAGGAGCGCGAGCAGGAGGCAGCCGGCCGTGAGGTACCAGGACAGCCCGAGCCAGGCCAGCCCGATCCACAGCACCGGGCGTAGCGGGGCGGGGTCGATCGTGCGGTAGGCGACGTTCGACGCCACGAACAGCAGCAGCCCGCCGACGACCACGACGAGCGAGAGCCGCCGCGCCCACCGCGGGGCACCGTTGACGACGGCCAGGCGCCGGTGCAGCCAGCGCGCCCACCAGGCGACCAGCGCGAGGAGCAGGACGAGCGAGACGACGCCGAGCACCTGGCCGAGCCAGGAGTCCTGGAGGTCGTTCAGCAGGTCACCAGCCGCGCTCGGCGAGGCGGTGCGGCTGCGGGATGTCCTCGACGTTGATGCCGACCATGGCCTCGCCCAGACCGCGGGAGACCTTGGCGACCATGTCGGGGTCGTCGTGGAACGTGGTGGCCTTGACGATCGCCTCGGCGCGCTGGGCGGGGTTGCCGGACTTGAAGATGCCCGAGCCGACGAAGACGCCCTCGGCGCCGAGCTGCATCATCATCGCCGCGTCCGCAGGGGTCGCGATGCCGCCGGCGGTGAACAGCACGACGGGCAGCTTGCCGGTCTCGGCGACCTCCTTGACCAGGTCGTACGGCGCCTGGAGCTCCTTGGCCGCGACGTACAGCTCGTCGCCCTCCAGCGCCGCGAGCCGGCGGATCTCGCCGCGGATCGTGCGCATGTGGGTGACCGCGTTGGACACGTCGCCGGTGCCGGCCTCGCCCTTGGAGCGGATCATCGCCGCGCCCTCGGTGATCCGCCGCAGCGCCTCGCCCAGGTTGGTCGCACCGCACACGAACGGCACCGTGAAAGCCCACTTGTCGATGTGGTTGGCGTAGTCGGCGGGGGTGAGCACCTCGGACTCGTCGACGTAGTCGACACCGAGCGACTGCAGCACCTGCGCCTCGGCGAAGTGACCGATGCGCGCCTTGGCCATCACCGGGATCGAGACGGCCTCGATGATGCCGTCGATCATGTCCGGGTCGGACATGCGCGAGACGCCGCCCTGGGCCCGGATGTCGGCGGGCACCCGCTCGAGCGCCATGACGGCGACGGCTCCGGCGTCCTCGGCGATCTTGGCCTGCTCGGCGGTGACGACGTCCATGATGACGCCGCCCTTGAGCATCTCGGCCATGCCGCGCTTGACGCGGGTGGTGCCGGTGCTCGTCAGGGTGCTCTCGGTCATGGAAGGAGCGTAGGCCGCTTTACCCGACGGACGGATTCCCGTCCGCGAGGGCGGCCAGCGCCTGCTGGCGCACGACCCAGATCCGCTGCACGACGGTGATCGTCGAGGCGATCGCGAGCGCCCACAGCGCGACGTGCATCAGGACGGGCAGGTCGAAGATCGCGCCGAGGCCCGTCATCACCAGGATCGCCACGAGCCGGTCGGCGCGCTCGGCGATGCCCACCTTGGCGGTGTAGCCCAGGCCCTCGGCGCGCGAGCGGGCGTAGGAGGTGACGCTGCCCATGACCAGGCAGACGAGGGACAGCACGAGGTAGAGCCGACTGTCGCCCTCCCACGCGAAGTAGAGCGCCAGCCCGGCGAAGATCGCGCCGTCGCCGATGCGGTCGAGCGTGGAGTCGAGGAACGCCCCGAAGCTGCTCGAGCGGCCGGTCGTGCGCGCCATGTAGCCGTCGACGAGGTCGCTGAAGACGAAGGCGGTGATCACGAGCGTGCCGATGAGCAGCTCCCCCTGCGGGTAGAACACCAGCGCGCCGGCGCTCACCCCCAGCGTCCCGACGAGGGTCACGACGTCGGCGCTGACGCCGAGCCTGATGAGCAGGTGGGCGACGGGGGCGACGACCTTCGTCCAGAAGGCACGGAAACGATCCAGCATGGCGGGAGCAGGCTAGCGGTCGAGCAGCCGGTCGCAGACCTCGGCCACGGCGGTCGGCGGCCCGGCGACGTACCAGTCCTTGCCGGCGACCTCGACGTGGCGCATCGCTCCCCCGACCCCGCGGACGATCGCGGCGCCCGGGAGCTCGTCCCACGGCGCGACGGAGTGCTGGAAGACCAGCCCGACCCGTCCGGTCGCCACGGCCACCTGGTCCATGCTCATCGACCCCAGCCAGCGCAGGGTCGCCGCGCCCCCGGCCGCCCGGCGCCACGCGGCGCCGACCTCGCCCTCGAGGAACGGCGGGTGGAGGTACGTCGCGATGCTGATCTCGGCGAGCGGCCGGTCCACCAGCGGGGTCAGCGGCCGGCCGTCGCAGGTGCTGGGCAGCGCCGGCCCGCCGACGTACGTCGCGTCGCCCATCGGGTCGTGGACCGCCCCGACCAGCAGGTCCTCGGCGTCGCGCAGCCCCACCGCGGAGCACCACCAGGGCAGGTCGTTGACGAAGTTGTAGGTGCCGTCGACCGGGTCGACCACCCAGGAGCGGCCGGTCGTGCCCGCGGCGGCGTGCCCGTGCTCCTCGCCGAGCACGGCGTCGCCGGGCCGCTCCGCGCGCAACCGGCCGGTCACGAGCTCCTCCGCGGCCCGGTCGGCGGCGGTGACCACGTCGGAGATCGACGTCTTGTAGTCCAGGCTCAGCCCCTCCGCGCGCATCCGCCGCGCCAGCGTGCCGGCCTCGCGGACCAGGTCGGCGGCGAGCCGGGCGTCGTCCTCGAGCGTCGGCGACGGGCTGCCGGCGCTCACGCGGTCGGCCACGCCTCGGCAAGCAGCTCGCGGGTGTCGCCGAGCAGCTCGGGGAGGGTCTTGGTGCGGCCGATGATCGGCATGAAGTTCTGGTCGCCGGGCCAGCGCGGCACGACGTGCTGGTGCAGGTGGGCGGCGATGCCGGCACCCGCGATGTGGCCCTGGTTCATGCCGATGTTGAACCCGCCCGCGCCGGAGACGCCCCGCACGACCCGCATCGCGTCGCGGGTGAGGTCGGCGATCTCGGCGGCCTCCTCGTCGGTGGTCTCGGTGTAGTCCGCGATGTGGCGGTAGGGGCAGACCATCAGGTGGCCCGGCGCGTAGGGGTAGAGGTTGAGCACGACGAAGGAGAGCCGACCGCGGTGGACCACGAGGCCCTCGTCGTCGGCCATCGACGGGATGCGGCAGAAGGGGCACTCCCCCGACGACGCGTCGGCCGGCTTGTTCTCCCCGCGGATGTAGGCCATCCGGTGCGGGGTCCAGAGCCGGTCCAGCTCGTCGGACCGGCCGATGCCGTCCTGGTGCAGCGTGTCCACGTCGGCCTGCTCCTCCTCGCTCACGGGGTCGCCTGCGCCCGGGTGGCGGCGACCAGGTCCTCGACCCGCTGGTGCGGGTCGAGCTCGAAGCCGAGGGCGCGGGCGTGGCCGGCGAGGATGTACCAGACCGAGCCGGTGACCAGCTCGACGAGCTTCGGCGCCGCCGGCACGCGCTCCGGCCGGGCCATCCACCGGCGCACCGCACCGAAGACCGCGCCGACCAGCCCGAAGACCAGCGGGTCGATCGCGGCGCGCTCGTCGTCGCCCATGTCCAGGCCGAGCATCTCGACCGCGGTGGTGATGACCTCGCAGACCTGGCCGGCGATCTGGGTCAGCCCCTCCTGGAGCGGGCCGGTGCCCTCGCCCTGCTCGGCGACGCGGTGCAGCGCGGGGTGGGCGACCGCCCAGCCGACGTACGTCGCCACGATCCGCTCGACGATCTCCGGGATCGTGCCGTCGAGCCCGATCTCGGGCAGCAGCGCGGCCCACAGGCCGTCGAGGATCTCCGCCTGCACCGCGCGGTCGAGGTCGGAGCGGTCGGCGAAGTGGCGGTAGACGACCGTGCGGTTCAGCCCGGCGCGCTCGGCGATCTGCTGGACGTGGAACTCCGCACCCGGCTCACCGTCCTCGATGACCGCGATGGCGGCGTCGAGGATCTGCTGGCGCCGCTGCTTGTTGTGGCGGTCCCAGCGCGCCTGCCGCCCGTCCGGGCGGCCCTCCCCACTCGTCGCCATCTCGTCCCTCGTTCCGGTCCCGGTCGCCGCGCCGCGTCCCCGCTCGGCGACGCTCAGGGTATCCGGAGGCACCCCGGTCCCCGGAGGGGTAGTGTCGACGAACGGGGCCATCCAGGCCCTCCATCGAGGGATCTCCCATGAGCGACAAGTCGCCGCGCCAAGGAATGTCGAAGAAGTCCGGCAAGTCCATCAAGGAGAAGCGGGGCGAGAAGCGCGCCAAGGCCGCCTCCGACCAGGCAGGCTCCATGGAGACGCTCAACGCGAAGAAGCGCTGAGCGACCGCCGACCCCTCCGGGCGGGGCGCAACGCCACCGCGCGTGCCTCGTCGGGGTCGGTGATCTTCACGCGGGGACGGCCCGCGGCCTCGCCGCGCCGCCGCTCCTCGCGCTCGATCGCGCGCCAGCCCGCCAGGTCCACGACGGGTACGCCGCGTGCCGCCAGCAGGGCGGACAGGTCGCCGGCCTCGGTGGGTCGACCGTCGATCAGCCCGTCGAGCAGCCCGGCGTCGAGGTCGTCGAGCAGCGCCTCGACGGTCTCCTGGGCGCACGACTTGTTGGTGCCGAGGAACCCGGTCGGCCCGCGCTTGGCCCACCCGGCGACGTACGTCCCCGGCTCGACGCGGCCGCCCGCGTGCGGGACGGTGCCGGCGACCGGCTCGTGCGGGAGCCCCGCGACCGGCACGCCGCGGTGGCCGACGGACCGGAGCACCAGCCCGGCCTCGAGCACCTCGGTTGCGCCGGTGGCCCTCGCCCGGGGCACGCCGGCCGCGTCCGGGACCAGCTCGTTGCGCACGAGCTCGACGCCGTCGACGCGGTCGTCACCGAGGACGCGCACCGGTGAGGTGAGGAAGCGCAGCACGATCCGTCGGCGGGCCGGGTCGGGGCGCCGCCCGGCCAGCTCGCGGAGCACCCGGGACCGGACGTCGTCCCCGACCACCTCGGCACCGCCCAGGTCGGCGAGCACGTCGACGTCGCGCAGCCCGGCGAGGCCGATCAGCTCCGGCGTGGTGAACGACGCCTGCGCCGGGCCGCGCCGCCCGAGGACGACGACCTCCCGCACGGCGCTGGTGCGCAGCGCGGCGAGCGCGTGGTCCGCGACGTCGGTGGCCGCGAGCGCCTCCGGGTCGGCGGTCAGCACCCGGGCGACGTCGAGCGCGACGTTGCCGTTGCCGACGACCACGACCCGCTCGGTCGACAGGTCGACGTCGAGGTGCCGGTGGTCGGGGTGGCCGTTGTACCAACCGACGAGCGCGGTCGCCGAGCACGACCCGGGCAGGTCCTCCCCCGGCACCTCCATCCGCCGGTCGGCCGAGGCGCCCACGGCCCAGACCACGGCGTCGTACCGCTCGTCGAGCTCGGCCCGCGTGACGTCGCGACCGACCTCGACGCCGAGCAGGTAGCGGAACCCGGGTTGCTCCTCGATGGCGCGGAACAGCCGCTCGGCCTCCTTGGTGTGCCGGTGGTCGGGGGCGACGCCGGCGCGGAGCAGGCCGTGCGGGGTCGGCAGCCGGTCGAGCACGTCGACGGTGACCTCTGGGTGGCGCAGCAGCTCGTCGGCCGTGTAGAGCCCGGCCGGCCCGGCGCCGACGACGGCGACGCGGACCGGCCGGGGCCGACCCAGGCGGCGCTGCGGGGGGACCAGCGCGAGCGGCGTGCGGTCGGCGTGGGGGAAGACGTCGTAGTAGGCGGCGTTGACCTCGCGGAACGGCTCCTGCTCCGGCGTCAGCGCGGTGTCCGGCACGACCGCGCCCACCGGGCACGCCGTGGTGCACGCGCCGCAGCCCACGCACGAGCGCGGGTCGACGTACAGCATCTCGGCGGTGGCGAAGCCGGGCTCGCCGGGCGCGGGGTGGATGCAGTTGACCGGGCACGCGACGACGCAGGAGGCATCGGCGCAGCAGGACTGGGTGACGACGTAGGGCACGGGATCGTCGCTCGGGGCGGTCCGGGGCGCGGGGTGGCCGGGCCGGTCAGGAAGCGGCCGAGGCCGGCTGGCTGCGGAAGCGCGAGCTGCGGCCGTCGATGCCGAGTGCCCGCCAGAGCACGCGGGAGACCGGGTTCCGCAGTCCGGTGCGGTCGGCGAGCATCCGCACGTCGGCGAAGAGGTCGCGCAGGAACTTCCGCGACTCCGCGTCGCGCCACCACACCTCACGCGCGACCGACCGCGGGATGCCCATGTCGCGGCGCGCCTGGCGACCCGGGCGGAGGATCTGGTCGCCCAGCCAGCGCATCACCAGCGGCACGATGATCGAGAGCGCGAACCGCTCGACCCGGCCCAGGCGCGGGGCGCGGTGCTCGAGGTACTGGTGCGCGAAGCCGATGTGCCGCGCCTCCTCGGCCACGTGGATCTGCATGATCCGGCGCAGCAGCGGGTGGGTGTCCTCCCCCGCCCGCAGCACCGCCTTCTGCACGTGGTCGATCGGCTCCTCGCCGGCGAGCACGCCGTAGAAGAAGGCGAACGGCGCCCACTTCGCGAACAGCGGGAGGAACGGCGCCACCGCCCGGAAGGCCCACGTGCCGCCCGCGACGTCCTGCCCGGAGCGGTTCACGAACTCCTGGAACATCTGGGTGTGGTGGCACTCCTCGGTCGCCTCGTGGGTGGAGTACCGGAACTCGGGGCTGCCGTTGCGCAGGCCGAACGCGTAGGTCATCAGCCCGCTGATCAGGACCTGCTCGAACTGCAGCCCCACCTTGGTGACGTTGGCCTGCCGGTAGAGACCGATCTCCACCTGGCGCTCGAGCGGGAGGCCGCGGTACCACGGGTGCCGGCCCAGCACGTCGCTCGTCGGCAGCACCCAGCGCGGGTCGGCCGGGTCCACGACGTACGCCGGGTCGTCCCAGGCGATGTCGAGGAACGCGTCGAAGTGCTGGTGCACCGAGGCCTCCGACAGCGTGCGGAGGGTGTCGGCGTACGAGCTGCCGGTGGGGGCGGTGTGCTGGTCCGTCGCGGTCATGCCGGCACGTTAGTGCGACACCACGTCCGATGTAAACAGGTGTGTGCGACGCGTGTCGCGGGTAGCGGCTCCGACGCGCGGCACGGACGATGCTGCGGCAAGGACGACCGAGGCCCGCCCCCGGACGAGCGGGGACGGGCCTCGCGGGCGGAGCGGCGGTACGCCGCCGGCCCCGTCAGACCTGCGTGCGGGCGGCGACGGCCTCGCGGACGCGGGCGATCGCCTCCTCGATCGGCACGCCGTTGTCCTGGCGGCCGTCGCGGTAGCGGAAGGAGACAGCCCCCGCGGCGAGGTCGTCGTCGCCGGCGATCATCATGAACGGCACCTTCTGCAGCTGCGCGTTGCGGATCTTCTTCTGCATCCGGTCGGTCGAGTCGTCGACGTCGACGCGCAGGCCTTCCTTGCGCATCCGCTTGGCGACGTCCCACAGGTAGTCCTCGTGCCGCTCGGCGATCGGGATCGCCTGCACCTGGACGGGGGCGAGCCACGGGGGGAACGCGCCGGCGTAGTGCTCGACGAGCACGCCGAGGAACCGCTCGATCGAGCCGAACTTCGCCGAGTGGATCATCACCGGCTCGTGCTTCTGGCCGTCGGCACCGTTGTACTCGAGACCGAAGCGGTGCGGCTGGTTGAAGTCGTACTGGATCGTCGACATCTGCCAGGTCCGGCCGATCGCGTCTCGCGCCTGCACCGACACCTTGGGGCCGTAGAACGCGGCGCCGCCCGGGTCGGGGACCAACTCGAGGCCGGACTCCTCGCAGACCTCGCGCAGCACGCGGGTCGCGGTCTCCCACTGCTCGTCGGAGCCGATGAACTTGTCGGGCTTGGAGTCGTCGCGGGTCGACATCTCCAGGTAGAAGTCGTCGAGCCCGAAGTCACGCAGCAGGCCGAGGACGAAGTCGAGCAGGTGCTTGATCTCGCCTGGCGCCTGCTCGGGGGTGACGTAGGAGTGCGAGTCGTCCTGCGCGAAGCCGCGGACGCGGGTCAGGCCGTGCACGACGCCGGACTTCTCGTAGCGGTAGACGTGGCCGAACTCGAAGAGCCGCAGCGGCAGCTCGCGGTAGGACCGGCCGCGCGAGGCGTAGATGAGGTTGTGCATCGGGCAGTTCATCGCCTTGAGCTGGTACTTCGCGCCCTCGAGCTCCATCGGCGGGAACATCGTGTCGGCGTAGTACGGCAGGTGACCCGAGGTGTGGAACAGCCCGTCCTTGCTGATGTGCGGGGTGCCGACGTACTCGAAGCCCTCCTCGATGTGCCGGCGGCGGACGTAGTCCTCCATCTCCCGCTTGATCACGCCGCCCCGCGGGTGGAAGACCGGCAGGCCGGAGCCGAGCTCGTCGGGGAAGCTGAACAGGTCGAGCTCGCGCCCGAGCTTGCGGTGGTCGCGGCGCTCGGCCTCCTCGATGCGGTGGAGGTGGGCCTCGAGGTCCTCCTTCGAGGGCCAGGCGGTGCCGTAGACGCGCTGGAGCTGCTTGTTCTTCTCGTCGCCGCGCCAGTACGCCGCGGCGGTGCGCATCAGCTTGAAGGCCGGGATCCGCTTGGTGGTCGGCAGGTGCGGCCCGCGGCACAGGTCGCTCCAGGCCACGTCGCCGTTGCGGCGGATGTTGTCGTAGATCGTCAGCTCGCCGGCACCGACCTCGACGCTCGCGCCCTCTGCTATCTCCTGGGCGGCGTCGTCGGACTTGCCGGACCCCTTGAGGCCGATCAGCTCGATCTTGTAGGGCTCGTCCTTCAGCTCGGCGATCGCGTCGTGGTCGGTGGTGACCCGGCGGGAGAACTTCTGGCCCTCCTTGACGATCTTGCGCATCCGCGACTCGATCTTGTCCAGGTCCTCCGGCACGAAGGGGGTCTCGACGTCGAAGTCGTAGTAGAAGCCGTCGGTCACCGGCGGGCCGATGCCGAGCTTCGCCTCCGGGAAGAGCTCCTGGACGGCCTGGGCCATCACGTGCGCGGTGGAGTGGCGCAGCACGTCGAGACCGTCGGGGCTGTCGATCGCGACGCCCTCGACCTCGTCGCCGTCGGCGAGCTCGTGGGAGAGGTCGCGCAGCTCGCCGTTGACGCGTGCGGCGATGACGCTCGGGTCCTCGGCGAAGAGCTCCCAGGCCTTGGTGCCCGTCGTGGTCATCCGGTCCTGCCGATCATCGGCGTGGACGAGGACGACTCTCATGTCGGACACGATCTCTCCTGGAGGGTTGGGGTGCACCCGGCCGTCCGGCCGGACGCTCGATGCTATCGACCGCTCCCCCGGTGGCTCGCCCCGATATCGGCCCCGCCGGGTCGGCCCGGGAAGCAGAAGACCCCGGCGCCGCTGTCGCGGCCCGGGGTCTCGGTGACGGTGGGCGATACTGGGTTCGAACCAGTGACCTCTTCGGTGTGAACGAAGCGCGCTACCACTGCGCCAATCGCCCGTCTCGCACCCTGCGGTGCGGCCGAAACCATAGCCCATGCCTCGCGCGCGCTCCCAACCGGCGCTCCTCGGCGCGTCCCGCCCGGGGGTCGTGTGCCTCAGCACGCGCGCACGCGTCCGCAGGCACACGACCGGCCCGCGGCGCCGAGCGGGTCAGGCGCCGAGCAGCTCCGGCTCGCGCTCGCGCCACACGCGCGCGGCGTCGCGGGTGACCGGGCCCGGCGTGGGCAGCTCGCGGTCGTCCCAGCGGCTGACGGCCTGGACGTCGCGCGTGGTGGAGACGAGGAAGACCTCGCTCGCCTGCTCGACGACCTCGATCGGCTCGTCGACCTCGCGACCGCCGAACCACTCGAGCACCAGCCCGCGGGTCACGCCGGCCAGGCAGCCGCTCGCGAGCGTCGGGGTCCGCAGCTCCCCCTCGACGACGTAGAAGACGTTGGAGCCGGTGCCCTCGCACAGGTGCCCGGCGAGGTTGGCGAAGATCGCCTCGCTGGCCCCGCGACGCTTCGCCTCCGCGAGCGCCACCACGTTCTCGGCGTACGACGTGGTCTTGAGGCCGGCGAGCGCCCCCCGCTCGTTGCGGGGCCAGGGCACGGTCGCGACCCGGGTCGCCGGCTCGGCCGGACCCATCCCGTCGGCGACGACGACCAGCGTCGGCGCGGAGTCCCCTCGTCCGGAGCCGAGCGGCGCCGGCCCCCCGGTGTAGGTGATGCGCAGCCGGCCGAGCGGCAGGTGCTCTGCCCCGAGGACGGCCGCCACCCCTCGACGTACGTCGTCGGTGTCGAGCGCCGGCAGCCCCAGGCCGGCGGCGCTGCGCTCGAGCCGCTCGAGGTGGCGGCCGAGGGCGAACGGCTGGCCCTCGACGACCTTCACCGCCTCGAAGACCCCGTCACCCACCGTGAAGCCGTGGTCGCTCACCACCACCGCGGGGGCGCTCGCGTCGGGCAGGAGACGGCCGTCCATCCAGGCGTGCATGGCGCCACTCTAGGGACGCGACGGGCCCGGAGACCGGCGTGCCACACGGCTCCGCAACGCCGACCGGACCCCGATTTTGCGCCCCCCAGGCGTTCGGCTAATGTTCTTCTCGCACGCCGGCCCCGGCCGGAAGCAAGCGGACGTAGCTCAGTTGGTAGAGCGCAACCTTGCCAAGGTTGAGGTCGCGAGTTCGAGCCTCGTCGTCCGCTCGCAGAGGTCTTTCCACCGGTCCTTCCATGGAAGGACCAGCATGGTGGGTTGGCCGAGAGGCGAGGCAACGGACTGCAAATCCGTCTACACGGGTTCAAATCCCGTACCCACCTCGAGCACAAACTGCAGACTTGGGCGATTGGCGCAGTGGTAGCGCGCTTCCTTGACACGGAAGAGGTCACTGGTTCAAACCCAGTATCGCCCACCAGATCGAACCCCCCGGCCGTCGGCCGGGGGGTTCGCTGGTTCTCGGGCTGTTTCTCCTGGCCTGTTTCCGGGCTGGTTTCCGGGCTGGTCCGGGCCGGGCTTTCCTGCTGCGCCGGTCGACAACGGCGCAATTGCGCCGGGATATCGGCCCGCGACGCCCGGGACCGGTCCACAACCGCGCAATTGCGCGGAAGTGTCGCCCGGGTCGGCCGCACGCGCCGGCGCCGGCATCGAAGGACGGTCAGCGACGCGGCAGCGGACGCTCCCCCGCCAGCCACCCGGCCACGACGTCGGGGCCGTCGGGTGCGACGAGCACGTCGCGGCGGGGCCGGGCCCCGGCGAGGTGGTCGAGGACGGCCGCGAGCCGGTCGGGGTCGACCGCCTGCGAGCCGACGCCGAGGGGCGGCCGGTCGTCGCGGGCGAGGCGGAGGCCGCCGCCGGCGCGGCGGTCGGCGCGGACCCCGCGCAGCTCGGGCCACGGGCAGGTCCGCGTGCGACCCAGGAGCGAGCGGTGGACCAGGGCGTCCTGCGTGAGCAGCATCCGCCCGCGGCCGAGCAGCGGCGCGACGGCGAGCCACAGCCCGAGGCCCATGAAGGGGACGGAGCCCAGCAGCGCGGTGCCCGCGCGTCGATCGGGATCGCCGTCCAGGGCGGCGGCCGCGCCCAGGCAGAACGCCGCGAGCCCGCCCAGCAGCGTGGCCGCAGCGAGCGCGGCCAGGTGGCCGGGACGGCGGGGCAGCGCGAGGCCGCCCGGCACCGGGGTCAGCCGCACACCCGCGCGGGCGCTGCGCCCCGGCCGCATGACAACCAGCAGGGCAGCCACCGTGCCGAGGGCGGCCGACCCGCCGACCGTGCGCAGGACGCCCCCGACGACGAGCATCACCAGGCCCACCAGGGCGATCACCACGAGCAACGCCCCGGCGACCCACCGCCAGGCGCGGGGGCCGAGCTCCCGCCTCCTCACGGCGTACGCCGCGTGGGCACCGCCCAGCGGACCGTGGTGCCCTGGCCGGGGGCGGAGGTGATGTCGCACGAACCGCCGAGCTCCTCGGCGCGCTGGCGCAGGTTCCGCAGCCCGGACTCGCGTGCGTCCGGGGGCAGGCCACGCCCGTCGTCGGTGACGGTGAGGACGACCTCGCGGCCGACGGCGAGGTGCACGGAGACGGCGTCGGCGTCGGCGTGGCGGCCGGCGTTGGACAGCGCCTCGCCGAGCACGGCCAGCAGGTGCGGGGCGACCTCGGCGGGGACGAGCGTGCGGACCGGGCCCTCGAGGTGGAGGGCGGGACGCACCTTGAGGGTCTGCGCGGCGCGGTCGACGAGCCGCTCGACCTCGGCCTGGAGGTCGGAGCGGACGTCGGTCGAGCCGAGGGCGAAGATCGAGCGCCGGATGTCCCTGATGGTGGCGTCGAGCTCGTCGACGGCCTGCTCGACGCGGGCGGCGAGCTCGGGCTGCTGGAGCTGGCGGGCGGTCCCCTGCAGGCCGAGGCCCACGGCGAAGAGCCGCTGGATGACCAGGTCGTGGAGGTCGCGGCCGATCCGGTCGCGGTCCTCGAAGACGGCCAGCCGCTGCTGGTCGGCCCGCGCCCGGGCGACCTGCAGCGCGAGCGCGGCCTGCTCGGCGAAGGCGGCCGGCTGGGCGAGGTCGACCTCGCGGTGCCGGTGAGCGTGCTCGGCGGTCCAGGCGAGGACGAGCACCCCGTGGGACTCGTCGGCAGTGCGCAGCGGGACGGTGACGGCGGGGCCGAGCGGGGGCCAGTCGGCGGCGGCGTACCCCGCCTCCGTCGCGTCGGGTACCGACGACGGCACGTCGAGGTCCGGGTGCGCCCCGACCACGGCGGGCACGACCACCTCCGTGCCGGAGACGGCCACGGCGACCGGGCTGTCGCCGGACCCGTCCACCACCCAGGCGAGGTCGGCGCCGGCGGCCTCACGGGCCAGGCCGACCACGGCGCGGACCGCGTCGGCGGTGACCTCGTCGACGGGCACCCCGCGCGGGTCGGCACCCGACAGCAGGGAGGTGACCTCGGCGGTGGCGGCCAGCCACCGCTGGCGCACCTCGGCCTCCTCGTAGAGCCGGGCGTTCTCGATCGCGACGCCGGCCGCGGCGGCGAGGGCGACCACGACCTCCTCGTCGGTCTCGGTGAAGTCGACGCCCCCCTCCTTCTCGGTGAGGTAGAGGTTGCCGAAGACGCGGTCGCGGATCCGCACCGGCACGCCCAGGAACGAGCTCATCGGCGGGTGTCCGGCCGGGAAGCCGTAGGACGCCGGGTGCTCGGCCAGGTCGTGCAGGCGCAGCGGCTCGGGCCGGTCGATGATCAGCCCGAGGATGCCGTGGCCGCGGGGCAGCTCGCCGATCGTGTGGACGACCTCGGTGTCCATGCCGTGGTGCACGAAGGTGCTCAGGGGACGGTTCGGCCCGCCGCCGATGACGCCGAGGGCGGCGTACCGCGCACCGACCAGCCGGCTGGCCACCCCGACGATCCGCGACAGCACGCCGTCGAGGGAGAGGTCGGCGGCCATCGTCACGACCGCGTCGAGCAGCAGCCGGAGCCGCTCCTGCTCGTCGATGACGCCCTGCACGCGGCCGAGCACCTCGCGCAGCAGCTCGTCGAAGCCCGCCGTGCGCAGGTCGCGTGCGTCCTCGTCCATGAGCGGCACCGTAGCGGCCGGGCCGTTGGTCCCGCTGGCGCCGGGACGTCCTCCCCTGTCCCCCGCCGGACGGGCAGGCCACGCTCGGACCATGACCACCACCGACCGCCACGAGCTGCGCGACCTGTCCGTCGAGGAGTGCTGGACGCTGCTCGGCACCCGCACGCTGGGCCGGATCGCCTGGACCACCGCCGACGGACCGGTCGTGCTGCCGGTCAACTACGGCCTGGCGGGCGAGACGGTCTGGATCCGCACGTCGGCGTACTCCGCGCTCGTCCGGGAGGCCGACCAGAGCCGCGTCGCCGTCGAGGTCGACCTGGTCGACGAGGCCACCCGCACCGGCTGGAGCGTGCTGGTGCGCGGCACCGCGCACGTGCGCTTCCCCCGCGACGGCCGCGCCACCCCGCCGGAGGTCGAGACCTGGCCGGCGGGACCGCGGCCGCTGTGGGTGGTCGTCGACCCGCGCGAGGTCACCGGCCGCCGGCTGGGGCCGGCCCGCTGAGTGGGACCTACTCCTGGCGCCGGTGCTTGGTGGCGTAGATCGCCGCCTGCGTGCGGCTCTCCAGGCCGAGCTTGGCCAGCAGCGAGGAGACGTAGTTCTTCACCGTCTTCTCCGCGAGGAAGAGCCGCTCGCCGATCTGCCGGTTGGTGAGCCCCTCGGCGATGAGGTCGAGGATCTTCTGCTCCTGGCCGGTGAGCCGGTCGCGACCCTCGTCGGTCGGCGGGCCGCTGCGCAGCCGGTCGAGCACCTGGGCGGTGACCGCCGGGTCCAGCATCGACTGGCCGTCGGCCACCCGGCGCACCGTCTCCAGCAGGTCCGCGCCGCGCACCTGCTTGAGCAGGTAGCCGGCCGCCCCGGCCATGATCGCGGCGAACAGCGCGTCGTCGTCGTCGTACGACGTCAGGATCAGCGCCTTGATCGACGCGTCGCGCGAGCGCACCTCGCGGCACACGTCGATGCCGGACCCGTCCGGCAGGCGGCCGTCGAGGATCGCGACGTCGGGGCGCAGCGCCGGGATGCGGCGCGCGGCCTCCTCGGCGAGCCCGGACTCCCCCACGACCTCGATGTCGCCCTCGCTCTCGAGCAGCTCACGGATGCCTCGGCGGACGATCTCGTGGTCGTCGAGCAGGTACACCCGGATCGGGGCGGTGGTCTCCTCGCTCATGCCGTCGAACCTAGCGCCCAGCGGCGTCCGCGAACGAGGGTCTTCGCCCCGAGCAGGTCGGGACCTTGGTCCCTCCCGCCCGGCCGGCCCGGCACGCACGCTGGGAGGACACACCTCGTCCCAGGAGCCGACCATGCTGACCCACGCCACCCGCACCGAGCTCGCCGCGCTCGTCGGGCTCGCCTGCCGGGCGCCCAGCGTGCACAACACCCAGCCCTGGCTCTGGCGTGTCGACGGCAGCGACGAGCAGCCGGTCGTCGAGCTGTACGCCGACACCTCGCGCCGGCTACCGGCCGCCGACCCGGCGGGGCGCAACCTGCTGGTCAGCTGCGGCGCCGCGCTGCACCACCTGCGGGTCGGCGCGGCCGCGCACGGTTGGCAGCCCGTGGTCGACCGGCTCCCCGACGTACGCCGTCCCGACCTGCTGGCGCGCGTCGCGCTGCGGCGGGGCGAGGTCGCGGAGACCGCGGCACGCGACCTCGCGGCGATCGCCGGCCGGGTCACCGACCGCCGGCGGTTCACCTCCTGGCCGGTGCCGGACACCCGGCTCGAGCACCTCGCCGCGACCGGCTCGGAGGAGGGCGCGACCGTGGTCGCGCTGCTCGACCTGGCCCGGCGGCACCGCACCGAGCTGCTGTTCTCCCGCGCCCGCACCCGCCAGGCCGAGGACCGGCTGCTGCACGCCGAGCAGCGCGCCTGGGTCGACCACGGCGCGCGCGACGGCGTGCCCGGCGCGCTCGTGCCGGTCGGCGGCGGGAGCCGGTTCGAGGACGCCCCGCCCGTCGAGGCGGGTGTCGAGGCCGGTGTCGAGAGCACCGACGGCGTGCTCATGATCGGCACCGCGGACGACGCGCCGCTGGACCACCTGCGTGCCGGCGAGGCGCTCAGCGCGCTGTGGCTGCGCGCGACGACCGACCGGCTCTCGGTGGTGCCGCTGAGCCAGGTGGTCGAGGTGCCCGAGACGCGTGCGGCGCTGCGCCACGAGGTGCTCGACGGCGGGCTGCACCCCCAGCTGGTGGTGCGGATCGGGTGGCAGGAGATCGCCCGCAGCACGCTGCCGCGCACCCCGCGGCGCGACCTCGACGACGTGCTGCTGGGCTGAGGTCCGGCGGGTTTCGAGACAGGCGCTGCGCGCCTTCCTCAACCGGCCGGACCAGCGCTGCGCGCCTTCCTCAACCAGCCGGACCAGCGCTGCGCGCCTTCCTCAACCGGCCGGACCGGCGCTGCGCGCCTTCCTCAACCGGCCGGACCAGCGCTGCGCGCCTTCCTCAACCAGCCGGACCAGCGCTGCGCGCCTTCCTCAACCAGCCGGACCAGCGCTGCGCGCCTTCCACGACCAGCCGACCGGCCCGGCCGGGCCGGAGGGCCCGGGACCTCGGGACCAAGGTCCCGTCGGCTTGGGGACCGTCGCCCGTGCCGGACGACCGGTCCGGATTCCTAGCGTGGTCGGCGCCGGAGCACCGGCACCGCAACCACGTCAGGAAGAGGGACCGTGGACCCGCTCGACATCGCCCGGTGGCAGTTCGCCATCACGACCGTCTACCACTTCATGTTCGTGCCGATCAGCATCGGCCTCTCGGCGATGGTCGCCGGCTACCAGCTCGCGTGGCTGCGCACCGGCAACACCCAGTGGCTGCGGCTGACCCGCTTCTTCGGCAAGCTCTTCCTCATCAACTTCGCCATCGGCGTCGTGACCGGCATCGTCCAGGAGTTCCAGTTCGGCATGAACTGGAGCGACTACAGCCGCTTCGTCGGCGACGTCTTCGGTGCCCCGCTGGCCATCGAGGGCCTGCTCGCGTTCTTCCTCGAGTCGACCTTCCTCGGCCTGTGGATCTTCGGCTGGGACCGGCTGCCGGCCCGGCTGCACAACGCCTGCATGTGGCTGGTGCACCTCGGGACGCTGTTCTCGGCGTACTTCATCCTCGCCGCCAACTCCTGGATGCAGCACCCGGTCGGCTACGACTACAACCCGGAGACGGGTCGCGCGGAGATGACCGACTTCGCCGCGGTGATGTTCAACAAGGTCCAGCTGGTGACCTTCCCGCACGTGGTGCTGGCGGCATACATGACCGCCGCCGCGTTCGTCGTCGGCATCGCGTTCTGGCACCTGCGCCGCCACCAGGCCGTCGACGCCACCAGCGAGGAGTCGGGCATGTGGCGCAAGGCCACCCGCACCGGCGCGTGGATCGTGCTGGTCACCGGCCTCGGCGTGGCTGCGGTCGGGGACGTGCAGGGCAAGGTGATGACCGAGGTGCAGCCGATGAAGATGGCGGCGGCCGAGGCGCTCTACGAGACCGAGCAGCCGGCGTCGTTCTCGCTGCTGACGATCGGCACGCCCGACGGCGAGCAGGAGAAGCTCGCGATCACCGTCCCGCGGCTGCTGTCGTTCCTCGCCACCGGCACCACCGACGGCGAGGTGAAGGGCATCCGCGAGCTGCGGGAGACCTACCGCGAGACCTACGGGCAGGACCCGGGTGCGACGTACTACTCCGCCGGCGACTACACGCCCAACATCCCCACGACGTACTGGACCTTCCGCTTCATGATGGGCTTGGGCTTCCTCGCCATGGGCGTGGCGACCTGGCTGCTGTGGGCGACCCGCCGAGGTCGGGCCCCCGCCGGACGGCTCCTGTACGTCGCCGTGGTGCTGCTCCCCTTCATGCCGCTGTTCGCCAACTCGATGGGCTGGATCTTCACCGAGATCGGCCGTCAGCCGTGGGCCGTCTTCGGCCTGATGACGACCGCGGCGTCGGTCTCCCCCGGTGTCAGCGCCACCGAGATGCTCATCTCGCTGGTCACCCTGACCCTCGTCTACGGCGTCCTGGCCGTCGTCGAGATCCGGCTGCTGCTGACCTATATCCGCAAGGGCGCCGACCCGGTGACCGAGGCCGACCTGCCCTCGGTGCGCACCGACGACGACGCCGACAAGCCCCTCGCCTTCGCCTACTGAGCCGACGGCTCGCACGGGAGACCTGAGACCACCATGGAACTGACCACCGTCTGGTTCGCGCTCATCGCGATCCTCTGGATGGGCTACTTCGCCCTCGAGGGCTTCGACTTCGGCGTCGGCATGCTGCTGCCTGTCCTCGGCCGCAGCGACCGCGAGCGCCGCGTCCTCATCAACACCATCGGCCCGGTCTGGGACGGCAACGAGGTCTGGCTGCTCGTGGCCGGCGGCGCGACCTTCGCGGCCTTCCCGGAGTGGTACGCCACGCTGTTCAGTGGCTTCTACCTGCCGCTGCTGCTCATCCTGGTCGCGCTGATCGTGCGCGGCCTGGCGTTCGAGTACCGCCACAAGCGCGACGACGCCACCTGGAAGTCCCGCTGGGACGGCGCGATCATCGTCGGCTCGTTCGTGCCGGCCTTCCTGTGGGGCGTGGCCTTCGCCAACATCCTGCGCGGGGTGCGGATCGACGCGGACATGGAGTACGTCGGCGGCCTCCTCGAGCTGCTCAACCCCTACGCCCTGCTCGGCGGCGCGATGACCCTGCTGCTCTTCCTCACCCACGGGGCGGTCTTCGTCTCGCTCAAGACCGACGGGCCCATCCGCCACGAGGCCCGGGCACTGGCGGTCCGGACCGGCGTGGCCGCCGCCGCGGTGACCGTCGTCTTCCTCGCCTGGACCCAGCTCGAGACCGGCACCGCCGCCTCGCTGGTCGCCTTCGGCGTGGCCGCGGTCGCGCTGGTCGCCGGTCTGGTCGCGCTGCTCGCCGGTCGCGAGGGCTGGGCCTTCCTCGGCACGTTCGTCGCGATCGCCCTCGGCGTCGCCGGGCTCTTCCTCGCGCTGTTCCCCGACGTGATGCCCACGACCCTGGCCGACGGCACGGGCCTGACGACGACGAACGCCGCGGCGACGGCGTACACGCTCAAGATCATGACGGTCGTCGCCGCGATCTTCACCCCGCTGGTGCTGATGTACCAGGCGTGGACCTACTGGGTCTTCCGCAAGCGGATCGCCGTGCACCACATCCCGGAGCCGGTGCTCGCCGGCCAGGGCTCGTGAGGCCGACCGACCCGCGCCTGCGCCGCCAGCTGGCCCCCGCCCGGGGGCCGCTGGGCGGCGTGCTGGCGGCGGGGCTGGCCGGGGCGGTGCTCGTCGTCGCGCAGGCCTGGGTGGTCACCGGCCTCGTGGTGGCGGTCGTGCGCCAGGAGCCGCTCGGCGGCTGGGCGCTCGCCGTGGCCGTCGTCCTCGGCCTGCGCGCCCTCACCGGCTGGACCGGCGACGTGCTGGCCGCCCGGGCGGCCGCGCGCGTCGGCACCCACCTGCGCCGCCAGGTCGTCGGCGCCCTGCTGCGGCGGGGCGCGGCCGAGCCCGGTGACGCCGTGCTGCTGACCCGCGGGGTCGCGGCCGCCGAGCCGTACCTCACCCGCTACCTGCCCGCGCTCGTCCTCGCCGGCGTCCTCCCGCTGCTGACCCTGGCCGTCATCGCGACCGAGGACCTGCTCTCGGCTGTCATCGTCGCCGCGACCCTGCCGCTGGTGCCGGTCTTCGGCGCGCTGGTCGGGCTCGCGACCCGCGACAAGGCCGAGGAGCAGTGGCGCGCGATGTCGACGCTGTCGGGCCATTTCCTCGACGTCGTCCGCGGGCTGCCGACCCTGGTCGCCTACCGCCGGGCGCGCGCCCAGTCGCGCACCATCGGCGAGGTCACCGACCGCTACCGCCGCGCCTCGCTCGGCACGCTGCGCCTGGCCTTCGCCTCCTCCGCGGTGCTCGAGCTGGTCGCGACGCTGTCGGTCGCGCTCGTCGCGGTCACCGTCGGCGTGCGGCTCGCCCAGGCCGACCTCGGCCTGACCACCGCGCTGTTCGTCCTCCTGCTCGCGCCCGAGGCGTACTGGCCGCTGCGGCGCGTCGGCGCGGAGTTCCACGCCGCCGCCGAGGGCGTCGCGACGTTCGAGGCGGTCGACGCGCTGGTGACCTCGGCCCCGGCCCTCGAGCCCGCCGCCGTGCCCGCCGTGCCCGCCGAGCCCGCCGAGCCCGCCGAGTCCGCTGTGTCAGCTGTGTCAGGTGCCGGCGACCTGGTGGTCCGCAACCTCGCCGTCACCCACCCCGGCCGCACCGTGCCCGCGGTCGCCGCGCTGTCCACCACGCTCCCGGCCCGCGGGGTCACCGTCGTCACCGGCCCGTCCGGGTGCGGGAAGTCCACGCTGCTCGCCGCCCTGGCCGACCTGCTCACGCACGAGCCGGGCACGGTCACCGTCGGCGGCCGCCCCGCCACCGGCTGCGACTGGCAGGCGCAGGTCGCCTGGCTCCCGCAGCGCCCGGTCTTCGTCGCCGGCACCGTCGCCGACAACCTCCGCCTCGGGACCCCCGACGCCACCGACGACCGGCTCCGGTCCGCGCTGCGCCGCGTCGCGCTCGAGGAGCGCGTGCTCGCGCTGCCCGACGGCCTCGCCACCCCGCTCGGCGAGGACGGCCTGACCCTCTCCGCCGGCGAGCGTGCCCGGCTCGCGCTGGCCCGGGTGCTCGTGGCCGAGCGACCGTGGGTGCTGCTCGACGAGCCGACCGCCCACCTCGACGAGCTGACCGAGCGGGTCATCGTCGACACCGTCGCCGAGCTCGGCCGGACCAGTGGCGTCGTCGTGGTCGCCCACCGCCCGGCCCTCCTCGCCGTCGCCGACCACCACCTCGCCCTGCCCGCTCCCCCGCCTACACCTGCGCCCGTACCTGCACCTGGCGAGCCCGTACCGGCGCGCCGGGACGCCGCTCCGGCCGCCCCGGGACGGCCGGACGACGGCGCCGACGAGCCCGCGCCGGCCGGCAGCCTGTGGCCCGCGACCCTCGTCGGCGCGCTCGCCTCGGCCTCGGGCGTCGCGCTGACCGCGACCGCTGGCTGGCTCATCGTGCAGGCCTCCACCCGGCCCGCCGTGCTGACCCTGATGGTCGCCGTCGTCGGGGTGCGCGCGTTCGGGCTCGCCCGTCCGGTGCTGCGGTACGCCGAGCGGCTGCGCTCCCACGACGTCGCGCTGCGGCTGCTGGCCCGCCGCCGCGTCGAGGTTTACGACGCGCTGGTGCCGCTGGTGCCGGGTCGTCTCGGCCGCCGTCGCGGAGACCTGCTCGCGTCGGTCGTCGACGACGTCGACGGCGTGGTCGACCGCGAGCTGCGCGTGCGGGTGCCCGTGCGCCAGGCGGCCCTCGTGGTCCTGCTGGCCGGCGCGGTGGCGACCTGGCTGGCCCCGGCGGCCGGGCCGGTGGTCGCCGCCGTCGCGGCCTTGGCCGGCGCCGCGGCGTTCCTCCTCGCCCGGCTCGGCGCGGACGGTGCGGAGCGCGCCGCCGTCGACCACCGGGCAGCGCTGTCCGAGGCGGCCGTCGAGGTCACCTCGGTCCTGCCGGAGCTGGTGATGTGGCAGGCCGGCGACCGCGCCGCCGACCGTGTCGGCGGGCTCAGCGACCGGCTCGGCCGCTCGACGGTGCGCTCCGGTGCCTGGACCGGCGGGGCCCGCGCGGTCGTGCTCGCCGCGACCGGCGGCTCGATCGCGCTGACCGCCGCGCTGGCCTCCGGTGCGGTGGCCGGCGGCGGGCTCTCGGCGCCGATGGCCGCGCTGCTCGTGCTGCTCCCCCTCGCGCTGGCCGACGTGCTGCTGCCGCTCGCCGACGCCGGTGCGCTCTCCTCGCGCACCACCGCGGCAGCCGCCCGGCTGCGCGACCTCCAGCACCGCGCCCCCGCCGTGCGGGCGACCGTCGCGACGGCCGAGCCCGACGGGCACCGCGTCGAGGTCGACCACGTCCGCGGTGGCTGGGACGGCGCCCGCACCGGCCTGCGCACGACGGCCTTCGACGTCGCGCCCGGCGACCGGGTCGGCGTGGTCGGGCCCTCGGGGTCGGGGAAGAGCACCCTGGCCGCGCTGCTGCTCCGCTTCCTCGACCCGGCCGCGGGCGCGGTCCGGCTCGGGGGCGCACGCACCACCGACGTCCTGCCCGACGACGTACGCCGCCTGGTGGGGCTCGTCGACGACGACCCGCACGTCTTCGCGAGCACGCTCGTGGAGAACGTCCGGCTCGCCCGGCCCGGCGCCACCGACGCCGACGTCGAGGACGCGCTGCGGCGCGCGCGGCTCGGCCGCTGGCTCGACTCGCTGCCCGACGGCCTGCACACCTGGGTCGGCGAGGGCCACGCGCAGGTCTCCGGCGGCGAGCGCGCCCGGATCGCGGTCGCCCGGTCGCTGCTGGCCGCCCACCCGGTGCTGGTGCTCGACGAGCCGACCGCCCACCTCGACACCGCCACAGCCACCGAGCTGGTCACCGAGCTCCTGACCGGTCCGCGGGAGCGGAGCCTGGTGTGGATCACCCACGACGGCAACGGGCTCGACCTCGTCGACACCGTCGTCGACCTGGGGGCCGGTGCGGGCGCCGGCCCGGGTCAGGTCAGCCGACCGGCCGGCGGAGCCCACGCCTGACCGGGAAGGTTCACGGGTCCAGCGCGACCTCCGCCGGTCCCGCGGGCCGCGGGCCTCACTGGAGTCGGCGGTGCTCCTGGGCGCGGACCGGGTCCCAGCCGGTGCCGAGGCTGCGGCCGGTGAGCTCGGTCCAGGCGAGGCGTACGACGACGGCGCGCTCACCCGGCGCCCAGGTGCGCGGCGGGCGGGTGCGCTCCAGGTCGGCGAGCGCGTCGGGGTCGGTGAGCTCGTGCAGCGGGCCGCGCGCGAGCACGCTCCACCCGCGCTGGTCGGCGTGGTCGAGGCCGTCGACCTCGAAGGCGACCTGGCCGCCGGGCTGGTCGTGGACGAACCGGGCCAGTGCGGCGGTCGGCAGGGTCCGCACCAGCACCGCGTCGTCGAGCACGCTGTAGTTCACCGGGTGCAGCCGGGGCCCGTCGTGCCCCCAGAACGCGATCCGCCCCACCACCCCGCGCCCGAGCAGCGTGCGGCACTCGTCCGGGTCCAGCTCCTGCTCCGACCTCATGGCCCGATGGTGCCCGACACCGCGCTCCGGCGGGGCCTCCACGGGCCTTTGGTCCCGAGCAGGTCGGGCCCTCCGCCCGTGGGCGGGACCCCGCGGCCCGCGGGAGCGTGGAGCCATGGACAAGACCACCACCCAGATCCCCGCCGGCAGCGTGGTCGTCGGTGTCGACGGCTCCACCCACGCCGCGGAGGCCGTCACCTGGGCCGCCGACCAGGCCGCCGCAGAGGGCCGCCGGCTCGTGCTCCTGCACGCCGCGGACCCGCTGAGCACCCAGAACAGCATGTGGCTGACCTCGATGGCCGTCGACCCGACCGCGGTGCGCCACGACATCGAGACCACCGGCCGCGACCTGCTCGGGCGCACCGCCGCCGCGGTGCGGAGCACCCACCCCGCGGTCGAGGTCGTCGAGCTGCTCCGGCTCGTCGACCCGCGCGAGGCGCTCCTCGAGGCGTCCGCCCACGCGGCGCTCGTCGTCGTCGGCTCGCACGGGCGCGGACCGGTCGGCAGCCTGGTGCTCGGCTCGGTAGGCGTCGCGCTGAGCCGCCAGGCGCACGGCCCGGTCGTCGTGGTCCGGCCCGCCCGGTCCGGGGCCGAACGCCACGGGGTGCTGGTCGGCGTGGACGGCACCGAGCGCTCGCTGCCGGCCCTCGAGGCGGCGTACCGCCACGCCTCGGTGCGCGGCCTGTCACTGACGGTCGTCCACTGCTTCTGGGACGTCGTCGCCGCCACCGCCGGCCCCCACGTGGTGTCCCTCACCGCCGACGGCCTCGACGACGTCCGCCGGCTGGTCGCCGAGAGCATCGCCGGCCTGTCGGAGAAGTTCCCCGACGTCGACGCCACCGTCGAGCTGGCCCGCGGCCTCGCTGAGGAGGTCCTCGGCCGCGAGTCCGCCGCCCGCGACCTGGTCGTCGTCGGCCACCGCCAGCGCCCGGGCGCCGTGACCTCGCTGCTGCGCGGCTCGGTCAGCACCGCCGTCGTCGAGCACGCCGACTGCCCCGTCCTCGTCGTCCCCGACCCGGTCTGAGCCCGGCACCCACCAGCCCCGAACAACCAGCCCCGAACAACCAGCTCAGTCCCAGCACCACCGTCCGCCCAGCACCAGCCAGCGTCACACCCACAGAAGGAGGTCACGACATGACCACCGCCGCACCCACCCCGACCACCCGCCGAGCCGTCGCGCCGGAGCAGGAGGGCCGGGTCGTGACGACCTTCGCCGCCCGCGCCCTGGCCGTGACCCGCATCGGCTTCGGCCTCACCTTCCTGTGGGCCTTCCTCGACAAGCTCCTCGCCCTCGGCTTCGGCACCGGCCGCGACGAGACCGGCGCCGTGGACCGCTTCGGCGACGCCGCCTGGGTCAACGGAGGCAGCCCCACCGAGGGCTTCCTCGCCTTCGGCGCCGACGGCCCCTTCAAGGACCTCTACAACAACATCGCCGGCGCCTGGTGGGCCGACACCCTCTTCATGGTCGGCCTCCTCGGCATCGGCCTCGCCCTCACCCTCGGCATCGGCATGCGCGTCGCCGCAGCCGCCGGCGCCCTGCTCTACGTGCTGATGTGGACCGTCGTCCTGCCCCCGGAGAACCACCCGGTCCTCGACGACCACCTCCTCGCCGCCGCCACCCTCGTCGTCCTCGGCGCCCTCGCCGCCGGCGACACCTGGGGCCTCGGCAGGACCTGGGCCCGCACCGGCCTCGTCCGCCGCTACCCCGCCCTGCGCTGACCCTCGCCTGACGCACGAACGCCCCGACGCCGTCACGGCGTCGGGGCGTTCGTCTGTGTGCTGGCGGCCGGGACCGCCGCGCTCACTCGTCCTGCGGCAGGTCGGGCGCGTCGAAGTCCGACGGCTCGTCCTCGATCATGTAGTTGGGGTCCTTCTCGATCGCGGCGACGGTCCGCGCGATCCAGTCGTCGTCGGAGGTCTCGATCTCGCGCTCGGCGAGCTGCTCGCGGAGGTAGGTCGCCAGGTCTTCGCTGATGCCGGCGTCCTTGGCGACCGAGGTCGCGTCGACGGCAGCCTGGAGGTCGGAGTTGTAGATGGCCATGCCCGGGCAGTGCCCGCCGCGGGGCGCCGCAAAACGGAACCGACCCGGGAGCAGCGGCGTTCCCGGGTCGGCCCGTCTCCAACGATGACGCGCAGGTGGTTGAGCGACCACCGGCGCGACGCGCAGCACCGCGGAGCAGCAGCTCGGACACCCCCGTTTCCGTGGCCGGGGACGTCCGGGATCCTGCTGCGTCGGTGCCGCTCACCAGAGCTGCTTGCCGCCCGTCCCCCATGGAACGCGCGGTCTGCTGCCGGTCCAACGACGGGCACGCAGGAGGGGTACGCCGTCCTGCCGCGACGCGCTCGACGGGTGCGGGTGGTCTGGACCGACGCGGGTTCCCCGGGACGCCATTCACGTGATGATGGCGTCCCGGGACCCACGGCCCCGCCCTCCCCATGACTACCGGAGCTGCTCGTCCATCGTGGCGGCGCGCCGCACCCCCGCCCACGGGTGTCCGGCCGGTCCCCGCATGGCCCGAACGGACTATCCCGACGGTCCGACCGGTTTTCTCGCGTGATCCGGGGACGGGCGCGGCCGACCGGAGTAGAGTCGGTCTCGCCGAGCCGCTGGCGACCCGAGACGCCAGCGGCTCGGCTTTTTCGTTCCCAGGGCACGTCAGGGCGTTCAGCCCGGCCCGGCGCACCGCCCGCTCACAGCGGCGTCAGCTGCGCCGCCGGCAGCCACTCCTCCACCAGCCCCCAGACGCCCGGGCGGAGCAGCGCGCCGTACACGACCCGGCCCTCCCAGCCCGACGGCGTCTGCCGCCACTCCACGAGCAGCCCCGGGCGCTTCGCGCCGCCGCCTGAGCCGTCGGCGACCCAGCAGTGGCGCGACGGAGCGGTCATGGCCCGATGATAGGCCAGGATCGAACACGTGTTCGACCGGGAGTGGTGGCGACCGGAGACGCTCAGTCCGCCTCGGCGACGTCCTCGTTGTGCGTGCCGGGTCGGGGCGCCCAGGGCAGCTCGCGCGCGGGCCGGACGACGACCAGGCGGTCGCCCCGGGCCAGCAGCGTGACCACCGGGTCGAAGTAGCGGTAGACCTTCTCGTCGCGCACGACCGCGATGACCTGGTCGGGCAGCGACTGCGGCTGCTTGCCGACCTCGGTGACGAGCAGGTCGCGCTCGGCCACCTCGAGCCCCTCGCCGTAGGTCAGCAGGTCCTCCATCACCGACCCGAGCGACGGCGACAGCGACGAGAGCCCGAGCAGCCGGCCGACCGCGTCGGAGGAGGTGATGACCGAGTTGGCGCCGGACTGCTTCATCAGCGGCGCGTTCTCCTGCTCGCGGGCCGAGACCACGATCCAGCAGTCCGGGTTGAGCTGGCGCACGGTGAGCGTGGCGAGCACGTTGGAGGCGTCGCTGTCGCTGGTGATGATGACCTGGTCGGCCTCCCCCGCGCCGGCGCGCCGGAGCACGTCGCGACGGGTGGCGTCGCCGGTGACGACCGCGAGCCCGTCGGCATGCGCGTCCTGCAGCGCGACCGGGCTCGGGTCGACGACCACGATGCTCTCCCGGGCGAGGCCGTTGTTGACGAGCGTGTCGACCGCGCTGCGTCCCTTGGTGCCGTAGCCGACGACGACGACGTGGTGACCCATGTGCTTCCTCCAACGGGCGACGCGGAACATCTCGCGACCCTGCGAGGCGAGGACCTCCAGGGTGGTGCCGATGAGCAGCACCAGGAACGCGATGCGGGCGGGGGTGATGACGAACGCGTTGACCAGCCGCGCCCCGTCGGTGACCGGGGCGATGTCGCCGTACCCGGTCGTCGACAGCGTGACGGTCGTGTAGTAGATCGCGTCGGTCAGGCTGATCGTGTTCGTCGCGTCGTTGCCGTCGCGGTAGCCCTTCCGGTCGAGGTAGACCAGCAGCACCGTGCCGACCAGGATCGCCATCGCGGCGAGCAGCCGGCGGCCCAGCTCCCACCACGGCGAACGCGCCCGCTCGGGGAGCGAGACCAGCCCGCGCCCCTGCACCGGCAGGGGCTGCCCGGAGCTCGGGTCGACGTCGGTCGGCACGCGAGGAACCTACCGGTCCCTCCCACCCAGGTGGCGCAGCCGGGCCACGAGCTCCACGCGCGCCCGGGCGGTGGCGCTCTGCGGGAAGACGGTGTCGAACGCCGCGTTGACCGCCGCGCCGATGAGCACCGCGATCGCCACGATGTAGAGCCACAGCAGCACCGCGATCGGCGCGGCCAGCGGGCCGTAGATCGACTTGGAGTCCGCCGCGGTGACGGTGAGCACCCAGCGCAGCACGTAGGAGCCGAGGATCCACGCGACGAGGGAGAACGTCGCGCCGGGGAGGTTGAAGCTCCAGTTGGTCCGCACCGGCACCGACACGTGGTAGAGCGTCGCGAGGAAGCAGATGCACACGATCGAGACGGCCGGCCAGTAGAAGGTCAGCAGGAAGTCCAGCGAGTCGGGCAGCGCGTCACGCACCAGCGACGGCCCGGCGACCATGAGCGGGATCGAGAAGACCCCGGTCACCAGCGCCAGGACGTAGAGCACGAACGAGAGCGCACGGGTCTTGATGATCCCGCGGTGGCCACCGAGCCCGTGCATGATCGTGATGGTGTCGACGAAGACGTTGAGCGCGCGGGAGCCGGACCACAGCGCGAGCACGAAGCCGAGCGAGATGACGTCGAAGCGGCCGCCGCGCAGCACGTCGTTCATCGTCGGCACGATCACGCCGTCGACGGCCCGGTCGGTCAGCAGCCGCGAGGACAGGTCGACGACCGCCTGCCGCACGTCCTCGACCTGGGCCGGACTGAACTGGTCGCTGACGTAGCCGATCGCACCGGCCAGCGCGAAGATCAGCGGCGGCACCGACAGCACCGCGAAGAAAGCGCCCTCGGCAGCCAGGCCGGTCACGCGGTAGCGCATGCACGACCCGACGGTGGTGACGATCAACCGCCACACGGTGTGCCGGAACCGGGCCAGCCAGGCGCGGACCGCGGCCACCGGGTCCGGTCCCGTCCGGCCCTCCCGCTGCCCCGCCGACCGGGGCCCGGACGCCGGGCTCATGGTCTTACGGTATCCGCATGCGCACCGAGATCCGGGTCACCACCAACCAGGCGCCGCCGCTCGTCGGTCACAACGTCGTCACGACCGACCGCGCGCTGTCCGAGGCGGTCCTCCGGCACGGTGCGCCCGAGGTGCTCGAGGACCTCGCGGCGCTCGGTGCGGAGGCCGGCTCGGCCGAGGCCCGCGAGCACGGCCAGCTCGCCAACGAGCACCACCCGCGGCTGACGCCGTACGACCGCTACGGCCACCGCATCGACGAGGTCGTCTTCCATCCGTCCTGGCACTGGCTGATGGAGCGCGCCGTCGGCCACGGCCTGGCCGCGACCCCGTGGGAGCAGCAGGACGCCGGCGCCCCGCACGCCCACCTGCGCCGTGCGGCCGGCTTCATGGCGTGGTCGCACACCGAGCCCGGCCACGGCTGCCCCGTCTCGATGACGTACGCCGCCGTGCCGGCGCTCCGCGCGGACGACGCGATCGCCAAGGAGTGGACGCCGCTGCTCGCCTCCACGACCTACGACCCGGGCGTGCGGGCGCCCTCGGAGAAGCTCGGCGCGCTGGCCGGCATGGGGATGACCGAGAAGCAGGGCGGCTCCGACGTGCGGGCCAACATCACCGAGGCCCGCCCCACCTCGACCGACGGCACCTACACGCTGCACGGCCACAAGTGGTTCACCTCCGCGCCGATGAACGACGTCTTCCTCGTGCTGGCCCAGGCCGAGGGCGGCGTGACCTGCTTCGTGGTGCCCCGCGTGCTGCCCGACGGCACCCGCAACCAGCTCGACGTGGTCCGGCTCAAGGACAAGCTCGGCAACCGGTCCAACGCCTCCTCCGAGCTCGAGCTCGACGGGACCGTCGCCCAGCGACTCGGCGACGAGGGCCGTGGGGTCCGCACGATCATCGAGATGGTCGCCGCGACGCGCCTGGACTGCGTGCTCGGCTCCACCGGCCTGATGCGCCGCGCGGTCTCCGAGGCGTCGTGGCACGCCGCCCACCGCTCGGCGTTCGGCTCGACCCTGGCCGACAAGCCGCTGATGCAGAACGTGCTGGCCGACCTCGCCGTCGAGACCGAGGCCGCGACCGCCCTGGCCCTCCGCCTGGCCACCGCTGTCGACCGCCTGCACGACCCGCACGAGGCCGCGCTGCGCCGGATCGCGCTGCCGCTCGCGAAGTTCTGGGTCTGCAAGCGCGCCCCCGCCATGGTCGGTGAGGCCCTGGAGTGCCTCGGCGGCAACGGCTACGTCGAGGAGTCGGTCATGCCGCTGCTCTACCGCGAGGCCCCGCTGAACTCGGTCTGGGAGGGCTCGGGCAACGTCAACGCCCTCGACGTCCTGCGCGCGCTCGGCCGCGAGCCGGAGGTCCTCGACGCCTGGATCACCGAGGTCGGCCGCGCCCGCGGCGGCGACGCCCGCCTCGACCGCGCGATCGACGACGTGCTCGCCCTGCTCGGCTCGCTCATGGGCGACCCCGCCCAGCTCGAGGTCGGCGCCCGACGCCTGGCCGGCCGGATGGCGGCGGTGCTCCAGGGCTCGCTGCTCGTCCGCTTCGGCCCGCCCGAGGTCGCCGACGTCTTCTGCGCCTCGCGCCTCGGCTCGTCGTACGACGGCACCTACGGCGCCCTCGCCGGCGGCGACCTCCGCGCCATCGTCGAGCGGACGACGCCCGTCGTCTGACCCGCTCCGACACCTCGCGTTACCCGCCGCCCCGAGGCGGGCACCCGGGATGTGGCCGTGACCACATCCCGTCCGGCCTCCCGTCCGGAGGTGCGCGATGACGACAGAGCAGGGACGACCCGGCGAGCAGTCCGGGGAGGGAGCCGGCGGGCGGACCGGCGGGGCGGGACGCACCGACGTCGACCGCGCGTTCCTCGACAACGCGACCTACCGCAGCCTCGGCGAGCAGCAGCTCTCCGAGCGCGAGGAGCGGTTCGAGAAGGTCCGCCGCACGACCGGCCTGGTGCTCGCGCCGCTGGTGACGATCGTCTTCCTGCTGCTGCCGGTCGGGCTGGAGGACCAGCAGCACAAGCTCGCCGCGGTGCTGCTCGGCGTCATCGTCCTGTGGGTGACCGAGCCGGTGCCGATCCCCGTCGGCGGGTTCATCGGCATCGCAGCGATCGTCATGCTCGGTGTCGTCAGCGCCGACGAGGCGTTGGTGCCGTTCGGGTCCTCGACCGTCTTCACGTTCATCGGGGCGTTCATCCTCGCCCAGGCGATGCTCAAGCACGGGCTGGCCCGGCGGTTCGCGATGTTCGTGCTCAACCTGCGCGGTGTCGGCACCTCGACGGTGCGGGTGGTGGTCGCGTTCGGCGCCATCACGTGCCTGCTGTCGGCCTTCGTCTCCAACACCGCGACGGTGGCGATGCTGCTGCCGACCGCCATCGGCATCCTGGCGGTCATCGCGAAGCTGCTGCAGTCGCGCGGCGAGGTCGCCGAGGACTTCGACCCGCTGCGGCTGCGGGTCGGCGCCGCGCTGATGCTCATGCTGGCGTACGGCGCCAGCGTCGGCGGCCTGCTGACCCCGGTCGGCTCGCCGCCGAACCTCATCGGGCGCGGCCTGATCGAGGAGGCCACCGGCGAGCGGATCTCGTTCCTCGACTGGGTCCTGATGGCGCTGCCGATCTGCGCGCTCATGTTCGTGGCGCTGGCGGTGGTGATCCTGCTGCTCAACCGGCCCGAGACCCGCCGGCTGGAGGGCGTGGCCGACTACGTCCGCGAGGAGAAGGCAGCGCTCGGGAAGTTCTCGGTGGCCGAGCGGAACACGCTCATCGCCTTCGCCGTCACCGTGACCCTGTGGATCCTGCCCGGCGTGGTGGCGCTGGTGACCGGCACCGAGTCGAGCACCTACGAGACCGTCAGCGGCCGGCTCGACGAGGGCATCGTGGCGATCCTCGGCGCCTCGCTGCTCTTCCTGCTCCCGACCAAGTGGGAGGACCGCGAGTTCACCCTGCGGTGGAGCGACGCGGCCAAGATCGACTGGGGCACCGTCGTGCTCTTCGGGACCGGCATCGTCTTCGGCAGCCTCCTGGAGTCCACCGGCCTCGCCGAGACCCTCGGCACCGGCGCGTCCGACCTGCTCGGCCTCTCCAGCGTCCTGCTGATCACCGTCTTCGCGGTCGTGCTCGCGATCATCGTCTCCGAGACGACCAGCAACACCGCGTCCGCGGCAGTGGTCGTGCCGATCATCATCCCGATCGCGATGGCCGCAGACGTCAACCCGTTCGTGCCCGCACTCGCGGCCACGTTCGCGGCATCGTTCGGCTTCATGCTGCCGGTCTCCACGCCGCAGAACGCCATCGTCTACGGCTCCGGCACCGTCCCCATCACCACGATGATCCGCACCGGGGTGTCCTTCGACGTCCTCGGCGCGGTCCTCATCGTGCTGGTCGTGCCGGTGATGGCAGCCGCCGTCGGGTTGGTCTAGCGCCGCTCGGCCGCGTGTCGTCGGGGGTCGTCGCGGGTCGTGTCGCTTCCCCCAGGTATGCGGACGAACCGTCACTCCCCTGGCTGAACACACCCTGGGACGTGACGGTTCACCGACATACCTTGATGAACCAGCACCCGCCCGCCGGCCCGGGCAGGCACCATCCCGCCTCAGGACAGCTCGAGGCCCGGGTAGAGCGGGTGCTTGTCGAGCATCTCGGCGGAGGCGGCCTTGACGCGGTCGGCCACGCCGTCACCCAGGGCGTACGACGCCTTCGAGGGGCCACCGGCCTTGGTGGTGCCCGGCTGGGTCTGGCCGAGGACGTCGACGATGAGCTCGGCGACGCGGTCGAACTCGTCGTGGCCGAAGCCGCGGGTGGTCAGCGCGGGGGTGCCGAGGCGGATGCCGGAGGTGTACCAGGCGCCGTTCGGGTCGTTCGGCACCGAGTTGCGGTTGGTGACCACGCCGGCGTCGAGCAGCGCCGACTCCGCCTGGCGGCCGGTGAGGCCGAAGGAGGAGACGTCGAGCAGGACGAGGTGGTTGTCGGTGCCGCCGGTGACGAGGTTCGCGCCGCGGGAGAGGAAGCCGTCGGCGAGCGACTTGGCGTTGTCGGCGACCTGCTGGGCGTAGGTCCGGAACGAGTCCTGGCGGGCCTCGGCCAGCGCGACCGCCTTGGCGGCCATCACGTGGGAGAGCGGGCCGCCGAGCACCATCGGGCAGCCGCGGTCGACGCTCGGGGCGTACTCCTCGGTCGCGAGCACCATGCCGCCGCGCGGGCCGCGCAGCGACTTGTGCGTGGTCGTGGTGACGACGTGGGCGTGCGGGACCGGGTCCTCGTCGCCCGTGAAGACCTTGCCGGCGACGAGACCGGCGAAGTGGGCCATGTCGACCATGAGCGTCGCGCCGACCTCGTCGGCGATCTCGCGCATCGTGGCGAAGTCCACGCGGCGGGGGTACGCCGAGTAGCCGGCGACCAGCACGAGCGGCTTGAACTCGCGCGCCTTCGCCGCGACCGCGTCGTAGTCGAGCAGGCCGGTCTCGGGGTCGGTGCCGTACTGCTGCTGGTGGAACATCTTGCCGCTGATGTTGGGGCGGAAGCCGTGGGTGAGGTGACCGCCGGCGTCGAGCGACATGCCGAGCAGCCGCTGGTTGCCGAGCTCCTTGCGCAGCGACTCCCAGTCGGCCTCGGTCAGCTCGCTGACGTTCTTGGCGCCGATCTTCTGCAGCGCGGGCGACTCGACCCGGTGGGCGAGGATCGACCAGAAGGCGACGAGGTTGGCGTCGATGCCGGAGTGCGGCTGCACGTAGGCGTACTCCGCGCCGAAGAGCTCGCGGGCGTGCTCGGCGGCGAGCGACTCGACGGTGTCGACGTTCTGGCAGCCGGCGTAGAAGCGGTGGCCGACCGTGCCCTCGGCGTACTTGTCGCTGAACCAGGTGCCCATCGTCATCAGCACGGCGGGCGAGGCGTAGTTCTCGCTGGCGATCAGCTTCAGCGAGGCACGCTGGTCGGCGAGCTCCTGCCGGGTGGCCTCGGCGATCCGCGGCTCGACCGAGGCGATCACCTCGAGGGCCTGGGAGTACGCGCTGCTGGTCAGGCGGGAGTGGTCGGCGCTCATGCGGTCCACCCTAGTGACGTCGCCGCAGGGGCGCGCGAGCGACCGAGCTGCGCGGACCGTGTGACGTGGGACGCACCCGAGCCGCTCGCCCCGCGGCAACAGGGGGCGCTCGTTCCACATCCTGAACAGGAGTCTCACATCATGAGAATCCGCCTTGTGGGACGCCCGTCCGTCCACTGAGACTCCTTGACATGGTCTCCGCTGCAACGCACGCCTTCCTCGTGGTCCGCCGCCACGTGGACCTCGGCCGTACGCGCAGCTCGATGTGTCGCCAGCGCTGACGACACCGAAGCCGAACGACCGCCCGCCGCGCCGCCCTCCTCGGGCCGCGCCGCACCCCAGCGCGAAGGACACACCCGTGACCGAGACCCCCACCCGCCCTGCCCCCAAGCCCCGCCCCAAGCGTGGTGAGGGCCAGTGGGCCCTGGGCTACCGGGAGCCGCTCAACAAGAACGAGCAGTCCAAGAAGGACGACAACCCGCTGAACGTCCGCGGGCGGATCATCAACATCTACTCCAAGCGCGGCTTCGACTCGATCGACCCCGCCGACCTCCGCGGCCGCTTCCGCTGGATGGGCCTCTACACCCAGCGCGCGCCGGGCTTCGACGGCGGCAAGACCGCGTCAGTGCCCGAGGAGGAGCTCGACGACCGCTACTTCATGCTGCGGGTCCGCTCCGACGGCAAGCTGCTCTCCCCCGCCGCCGTCCGCGCGCTCGGCACCATCGGGCAGGACTTCGCCCGCAACACCGCCGACGTCACCGACCGGGCCAACATCCAGTACCACTGGATCCGCGTCGAGGACGTCCCGACGATCTGGGATCGGCTCGACGAGGCCGGCCTGAGCTCGCTCGAGGCGTGCGGCGACTCGCCGCGGCCGTTCCTCGGCTCGCCGGTCGCCGGCGTCGCCACCGACGAGATCATCGACGGCTCCCCCGCCCTCGACGAGATCTTCCACCGCTACATCGGCAACCCCGACTTCTCGAACCTGCCGCGCAAGTTCAAGACCGCCGTCACCGGCCACCCCTCCCACGACGTGTCGCCGGAGACCAACGACGTCTCGTTCGTCGGCACCGTCCACCCCGAGCACGGCCCCGGCTTCGACCTGTGGGTCGGCGGCGGCCTCTCGACCAACCCGATGCTCGCCCAGAAGCTCGGCGTCTGGATCCCGCTCGCCGACGTCCCGGACGTGTGGGAGGGCGTGGCCTCGATCTTCCGCGACTACGGCTACCGCCGGCTCCGCTCGCGGGCGCGGCTGAAGTTCCTCGTCGCCGACTGGGGCGTGGAGAAGTTCCGCGAGGTGCTCGAGACCGAGTACCTCGAGCGCGAGCTCGTCTCGAACCCGTCCCCGGTCTCGCCGGTCGGCCACCGCGACCACATCGGCGTGCACGACCAGAAGGACGGCAAGAAGTACGTCGGCGTCGCGCCCACCGCCGGCCGGGTCTCCGGCACGATGCTGGTGCAGCTGGCCGACCTCATGGACGCCCACGGCATCGCGGGCGCCCGCCTGACGCCGTACCAGAAGATCGTGCTCATCGGCGTGGAGCCGGCCGCCGTCGAGGCCGTCGTCGAGGCCCTCGACGTCATCGGACTCTCGGCCCGGCCCTCGGGCTGGCGCCGCAACACGATGGCCTGCACCGGCATCGAGTTCTGCAAGCTCGCGATCGTCGACACCAAGGAGCGCGCGCGCCGCCTGGTCGACTCCCTCGAGGAGCGCTTCCCCGACCTGGACACCCCGATCACGGTCAACGTCAACGGCTGCCCCAACGCCTGCGCCCGCACCCAGGTCGGCGACATCGGGCTCAAGGGCCAGCTGGTCATGCACGACGGCGAGCAGGTCGAGGGGTTCCAGGTGCACCTGGGCGGCGCGACCGGCCTGGAGGCCAACTTCGGCCGCAAGCTGCGCGCCCACAAGGTCACCAGCGCCGGGCTCGACGACTACATCACCGTGGTGGTCACCAACTTCCTCGCCGAGCGCACCGAGGGCGAGACCTTCTCGGCCTGGGTGCACCGCGCGGACGAAGAGCTGCTGCGCGGCGAGCGGCAGCTGGCGGCGAGCGCGTCATGAGCGAGCGCGCAGGAACGCCGTACCACTGCCCGTTCTGCGGCGAGGAGGACCTGCGCCCGCACGAGGTGGTCTCCGAGACCGGCGAGGTGAGCAGCCCGCACGGCACCTGGGAGTGCCGCGGCTGCCTGCGCGCCTTCTCGCTGAAGATGCTCGGCCTGGTCCGTCCCGGCACCCCGGGGGTGGTCTCGTGAGCTTCACGACCACCACCGCCCGCAACTCCCGGGGCATCCAGACCGAGGGCCGCACCCCCGAGGAGCTGCGCGAGCTGGTCTCCCACTGGGGTGCCGAGCTCGAGCTGGCTCCGGCCGAGGTGATCATCGAGTGGGCCGCCGCGACCTTCGGCGAGCGGTTCTGCATCACCTCCTCGATGGGCGACGCCGCGCTGGCGCACCTGGCCTCGCGGGTCGTGCCCGGCATCGACGTGGTCTTCCTCGACACCGGCTACCACTTCGTCGAGACCATCGGCACCCGTGACGCCGTGGCCGCGACGATGGACGTCGACCTGCTGACGATCACACCGAAGCAGACCGTGGCCGAGCAGGACGCGGTGCACGGCAAGGACCTCTACAAGACGGACCCCGACCTGTGCTGCAAGCTGCGCAAGGTCCAGCCGCTCGCCGACGCCCTCTCGGGGTACGACGCGTGGGCGACCGGCCTGCGCCGGGCGGAGACCCACAACCGGGTCATCGCGCCGGTCATCGGGTGGGACGCGAAGAAGGGGAAGGTCAAGGTCTCCCCCCTCGCGCGCTGGAGCGACGAGCAGATGGAGCGCTACATCGCCGAGAACGGCGTGCTCGTCAACCCGCTCGTCTACGACGGCTACCCCTCGATCGGCTGCGCGCCGTGCACCCGCCGGGTCGCCCCCGGCGAGGACCCGCGCAGCGGCCGCTGGGCCGGCACGAACAAGACCGAGTGCGGGATCCACACGTGACCACCCGCCGCCGCTCCCTCCACCCCTGGACCCCCGACAGCGCCGTCGGCCGTCCGATCGTCGCCGCACCGTCTCGAAGGAGGCCGTCGTCATGACCGCTCCCGCCCTGGTCGCGCTCGCTCACGGCAGCCGTGACCCGCGCTCCGCCGCCACCATCACCGCGCTCGTCGCCGAGGTCCGGGCCATGCGACCGGACCTGCGGATCGAGCCGGCGTTCCTGGAGCTGTCCAAGCCGACGTTCGGCAAGGTCGTCGACAAGCTGGTGCGCGCCGGTCACGACGAGATCGTCGTGGTCCCGCTGCTGCTGACCGAGGCCCACCACGCCACCGTCGACGTACCCCGCGCGATCGCCGAGGTCACCGAGCGGCACCCGGGCCTGAAGGTCCGCGCGACCGACGTCCTCGGCCTGGAGCCGCGCTTCCTCGAGGTCCTCGACGAGCGGATGCGCGAGGCGCTCCGCGCCGCCCGGGTCCGCGAGCTCGACGCGCTGGTGCTGGCCGCCGCCGGCACCTCCGACGCGCTCGCCAACCAGTCGGTCGCGCGCCTGGCCCGCCTGTGGGGCGCCCACCACAAGCTGCCCGTGACCGCCGCCTTCGCCTCGGCCGCCCCGCCGGCCGCCGGCGAGGCCGTCCGCGCGTTCCGTGCGGAGGGCCGCCGCCACATCGCGGTCGCCTCGCTGTTCCTCGCGCCGGGCTTCCTGCCCGACCGGGTCTCCGAGCTCGCCCTCGAGGCCGGCGCCGTCGCCGTCTCCGAGCCGCTCGGCGCCCACCCCGAGGTCGCGCGCACCGTCCTGGCCCGCTACGCCGTCGGGGCCGTCGAGCTCGTCCCCGTCTGACCCGACGGGCCGGGGTCGGCCCTACCCTCGGGGGCATGGACGCCACCCCGCCGGCCGACAGCCCCTCCCTGACCGGGCTGCCCGGTCTGCCCGGTCTGCCCGGTCTGCCCGGTTTGCCCGGTCTGCACAGCGTCGTCCGCTGCGACACCTCTGCGCGGGAGTGGGTCAGCTGGGCGGTGGGGCGACTGGACGCCGACGCGCACCGCAGCGCGGACACCCACCTGCTGCGGCTGCCGGCGCCGGCGGCCGCGCCGGTCGGGGTCTACCTCAAGGACGAGTCGACCCACCCGACCGGCAGCCTCAAGCACCGGCTGGCCCGGTCGCTGGTGCTCTACGGGCTGTGCAACGGCGACATCGGCCCGCGCACCACGCTGGTCGACGCCTCGAGCGGGTCGACCGCGATCAGCGAGGCGTACTTCGCCCGCCTGCTCGGCCTGCCGTTCGTCGCCGTCATGACCCGCTCGACCAGCCCGAGCAAGATCGCCCTGATCGAGCGCGAGGGCGGTCGCTGCGAGCTCGTGGCCGACGCGGGCCAGGTGTACGCCACCGCGCAGCGGCTCGCCGACGAGTGCGACGGGCACTACCTCGACCAGTTCACCAACGCCGAGCGGGCCACCGACTGGCGGGGCAACAACAACATCGCCGAGTCGGTCTTCTCCCAGCTCGCCAAGGAGGAGCGTCCCGTCCCGGACTGGATCGTCGTCGGGGCCGGCACCGGCGGCACCAGCGCGACGATCGGTCGCTACGTCCGCTACCGCGGGCTGCCGACGCGGGTGGCGGTCGTCGACCCGGAGGGGTCGGCGTTCCTGCCGTCGTACGCCGGGGAGCCGGCCGGCTCGGTCGAGGCCGTCGGCTCACGCGTCGAGGGCATCGGGCGGCCGCGCGTCGAGCCGTCGTTCGTGCCGGGGGTGGTCGACCGGATGCTCGGCGTCCCCGACGCCGCCTCCGCGGCCGGGATGCGCTTCCTGGCCGAGCGCTTCGGCATGCGGGCCGGCCCGTCGACCGGGACCAACCTCTACGGCGCCCTCCAGCTGGCGCTCGAGGTGCGGGCCGAGCGCGGCCGGGGCAGCGTGGTCACGCTCATGTGCGACCGGTCGGACCGCTACGCCTCGACCTTCGCCGACGACGGCTGGCTGCTCGCCCAGGGCCTCGACCCCGCGCCGTACCTCGCGGAGCTCGAGCGGGCCTGGACGACGCTCACCGCCTGAGCAGGGCGGGTCAGCCGACGAGGCAGTCCAGGAGGTGCTCGAGCTGGCGGGCCGGGTCGGTGGTGACGCCGCCGTGCACCGGCCCGGGCTGGATCACCGTGCTCTTCGGCGCCTTGAGGAAGCCGAAGCGCTGGCCGATCGGGTGGGCGCCCGCCGCTCCCCCGCGCTCGTCCCCGGCGCAGACGCCCTCGACGAACCGCAGGGCGTCGCGCACCTGGTCGACGTCGATGCGCGCGTCCAGCGCCCGCAGCCGGTCGGCGTCGACGTCCCAGGCGACCTGGAGGAAGTCCTGGGCCTGGCAGTAGACGACGACGCCGACGTTGAGGAACTCCTCGCGGTCCACGCGCGGGACGCAGCGCAGCACGACGTACTGGTAGGCGAGCCGGGTCACCGGTCCACCCCCGCCGCACCCGGGAGCCACGCGCGCGTGCCGAGCCGGGCGGTGAGGAACGCGACGTACGCCGCCCGCACCTGCTCGGGCGTCTCGGCCCCCGGCACCGGCTCCAGCCAGGCGTCCGGCACCAGCGCCAGCACCTCGGGCAGGTCCTCGGGACCGAGCAGCCCGGCGATCTCGGCGTCCGCGGCCGGCAGCCGGTCGGCGTGCGCGGACAGGACGTGGTCGTCCATCCGCCAGGGCTGGACGGCGAACCGCTCGGCCGCGCCCTCCTTCTCGAGGGCGCCACCGGGCCAGCCGTGGTGGAAGTACAGCGACGCGCCGTGGTCGATGACCCACAGGTCGCCGTGCCAGACCAGCAGGTTGGGGTTGCGCCAGCTGCGGTCGACGTTCGCGCAGAACGCGTCGAGCCAGAGCACCTTGGCGGCGTCGTCCACGCCCGCGCCGCCCACCTCGCCGTCGAAGCCGAACGACCCGGGCAGGAAGTCGACGCCCAGGTTGAGCCCGACGCTGGCCACGAGCAGGTCCTGGACCTCCTCGTCGGCCTCGTAGCGGGCGATCTCGGCGTCCAGGTCGAGCACCACGAGCCGGGGTGTCCGCAGTCCGATGCGGCGGGCGATCTCGGCGACGACCACCTCGGCGACGAGGACGCGCACGCCCTGGCCGGCGCCGCGGAACTTGATGACGTAGGTGCCGAGGTCCTCGGCCTCCACGATGCCGGGCAGGCTCCCGCCCTCGCGCAACGGCGTGACGTAGCGCGTCACGGGGACCACGGGCAGCACCGGCGCAGCGTAGACGACGAGGTCGGCCGTGGGGCCAGGTGGGCTGGTGGGGTTTGGGAGGCGGATGCAGGAGGTAGGAGGGGCGGGCGGCTCGGGACGCTGCCCCCCTTCACCAGCACGAGAACAGAACAGGACCTCCCCCTTGCGCGTACGTCGCCTCCTCGCCGCCGTCGTCACGACCGGCCTCATCGCTCCGACCGCCGCCGTCGTCGCCACCTCCGCTCCCGCAGCGGCCGCGACCGCCACCCAGATCGTCAGCGGCTCCGAGGGCCGCTCCTGGCTCCACGTGAACAAGTACTCCGGGAAGGGCGCCGCGGTCTACAAGAGCGACACCATCTCGCTCTCCATCAACGTCGCCGACGCCGCCGGCGAGCAGGTCTACGACGGCGGCCTGACCGTCCAGCGGAAGCTGAAGAGCGAGAAGTCCTGGAAGACCATCGCTACCTCGACCTCGGCCTACCTCTACGACACCGTCAAGGTCCTCGGCACCGGTTCCTACCGGGTCCTCTACGCCGGCAACGCCGAGTACGCCCCGGCGTCGGCCCAGAGCTCGGTCAAGGCCCAGCGCGACGTCGACATCAACGGCATCAGCGGCCGCAAGACCGGCTTCGAGGGCAAGCTCAGCCCCAAGGCGAAGGTCAAGATCATCGTGAAGAAGAAGGTCGGCAAGAAGTGGAAGAAGTTCCGCACCGCCGCCTCCAACAACAAGGGCCGCTTCCGCGTCGTCCTGCCGGCGCCGGGTCGTCGCGGCGCGAAGTTCCGCTGGCAGATCACCTTCAAGGGCAGCAAGGGCTTCGCTGCCACGAAGATCACCGGCACGACCTACCGCTACTGAGCGGCGCTGGTCCTCAGTCCTGAGCACCAGCACAGCACCGACCTGACGGGTCGGGCACCCGGCTCCGGCCGGTGCCCGGCCCGTTCGGCGTCCCGCCCCCATGCCGGTACGCCGGGTCAGTCGAGGTCGGGCACGCCGTCGAGGTCGTCCGCGTCGTCCCGGCCGGCGTTCGCCAGCTCGTCGCGGACGACGGCGTACGCCAGCCCGCCGCCGTACCCCTTGCGGGCGAGCATGCCGACGAGCCGCCGCGTGGCCGTGACGTCGTCGACGCGGGCCAGCGAGCGGAGCTTGCGGCGCACCAGCGCGCGGGCCGCGGCCTCCTCGTCGGCCGGGTCGATCTCGTCCAGCGCCTCGCGGGCGACCTCGTCGGCGACCCCCTTGCGGCGCAGCTCCTGCGCCAGGGCCCGCTTGGCCAGCAGGCGGCCCCCGCTGGAGCCGGCCGAGCCGCGGCTGGCGATCCACGACCGGGCGAAGGCCTCGTCGTCGATCAGCCCGACCTCCTCGAACCGGTCGAGCAGGCGGTTCGCGAGGTCGGTCGGCACGTCCTTGGCCTCGAGCTTGTCGGCGAGCTGCTGGCGCGAGCGCGCCTGGCCGGTCAGCTGGTCGAGCAGGATCTTGCGGGCCACTGCCTCCGGGTCGGCCGGCGGCCCGGCCGCGACGGTGTCCTCGGGCGGCGGGGCGTCCGGGTCGCGGCGGCCGCGGCCGCGGCGGGTGCCGGTGGAGCGCTTGCCACGCTGGCCCGGCGGGTTTCGAGACGGGCGCTGCGCGCCCTCCTCAACCGGCCGGGACCCGCGGGCGGCCGGCCAGGCATCGACCGGCCGGGACTCGCGGGCCGCCAGCCACGGGTCGTCCGGCGGAGCGTCGTTCGGCCGGGGTTCCGGGGTGGACGCGCGTTGGGTCCACGCGTCCACCCCGTCGGAGACGTCACCGAGCCACGACGGAGGTGGCCGGTCGTCGCGGAAGTCGGGCACGAGCCCTCCTCAATGGTCCGCCGGCAGGCTGCTCAGAAGTCCTCGACGCCCACCGGCGCGGCCGGCAGATCTGCTTCGGCGTCGACGGTCGGGCCGACACCGAGCTTCTCGAGGATCTTCTTCTCCAGCTCGTTGGCGAGGTCGGGGTTGTCGCGCAGGAAGGTGCGCGCGTTCTCCTTGCCCTGGCCGAGCTGGTCGCCCTCGTAGGTGTACCAAGCGCCGGCCTTGCGGACCAGGCCCGCCTCGACGCCGACGTCGATGAGGCCACCCTCACGGCTGATGCCCTTGCCGTACATGATGTCGAACTCGGCCTGCTTGAACGGCGGGGCCACCTTGTTCTTCACGACCTTGACCCGGGTCCGGTTGCCGACCATGTCGGTGCCGTCCTTGAGGGTCTCGATGCGGCGCACGTCGAGGCGGACCGAGGAGTAGAACTTCAGCGCGCGACCACCGGTCGTGGTCTCCGGCGAGCCGAACATCACGCCGATCTTCTCGCGCAGCTGGTTGATGAAGATCGCGGTGGTCTTGGAGTTGTTCAGCGCACCGGTCATCTTCCGGAGCGCCTGGCTCATCAGGCGGGCCTGCAGACCGACGTGGCTGTCGCCCATCTCGCCCTCGATCTCGGCCCGGGGCACGAGCGCGGCCACCGAGTCGATGACGATCAGGTCGAGCGCACCCGAGCGGATCAGCATGTCCGCGATCTCCAGCGCCTGCTCACCGGAGTCCGGCTGGGAGACGAGGAGGGCGTCGGTGTCGACGCCGAGGTTCTTGGCGTACTCGGGGTCCAGGGCGTGCTCGGCGTCGATGAACGCCACGATGCCGCCGGCGCGCTGGGCGTTGGCCACCGCGTGCAGGGCGACGGTCGTCTTGCCCGACGACTCCGGGCCGTAGATCTCCACCACGCGGCCGCGCGGCAGGCCGCCGAGGCCGAGGGCGACGTCCAGGGCGATGGCCCCGGTCGGGATCACCTCGAGCGGGGCGCGCGTCTCGTCACCGAGGCGCATCACCGAGCCCTTGCCGAACTGCCGCTCGATGTTGGCGAGCGCTGTGTCCAGCGCCTTGTCGCGGTCTCCACCAGCCATGGGGGTCTTCCTCGTCTCTCGTCGGGTTGCAGGCACGTCTCCGACGCTAGAGCGAGCCACCGACAACGCCTGGTCAGCGTGTCGCGAGCTGTGGACGACCTCGCTCCGCGTCGTGCCTGTGCACAGAACCTAGCCCGAACGCGTGTTCGAACCACGCCCGACACGCCGCATCCGCACCAGCGTCGCAGCGACCACCCCCACCGCCACGAGCCCGGCCAGCACCAGCCAGCCGGACGTGTAGTCACGGTCGAGCAGCGTCGGGTTGTCCTCGCGCGCACCGAACCGGCCCAGCACCGGCACCGCCAGCAGCGTGACCGAGCCGAGCACGACCAGCCCGACAGCCGCCGGCCCGCGCGCCGCCCACGGCAGCCACCGGGAGCAGACCAGGCCGAGCAGCAGCACGACCGGCACGAGCACGCCGTCGTGCAGGACCGCCCCGCCGACCAGCCAGGTGGCCACGTCGACGAGGTCGGACTCGCGGGTGACCAGCAACCACACGCCGTACGCCGCCATCGCGACGCCCAGCGCGCCGAGCCCGAGCCGCGCGGTCACGCCTGCACCTCGAGCCGGTCGAGCCACTTGGTCTGGAGCACCCCGGGGCGGTTGGGGGCGATCAGGCGAGCGGGGTAGCCGTGGTCGAGGGCCAGCGGCTCGCCGCCGAGCGCCAGCGCGACGAGCGTGCGGTCGTCGTCGGCGAAGCCGCCCTGGAGCACCGTCGTGCGGAAGGGGCCGGACTCCTGGAGGGAGCGGACGACCACGTCGCTGCCCCGCGGCGCGCCGACCCGGTCGAGCAGGTCGCGCACGCGCACCCCGGTCCACGTGCCCGAGGCGCTCCACCCCTCGACGCAGGCGATCGGGAGCTCCTCGGTGCGCTGTTCCAGGGCGAGGAGCTCCTCGCGGGTCAGCCGGACCGACCGGTCGCCGTGGGTGACGGTCAGCGCCCAGCCGGGGGCGGTCGCGGCCGGCGTGACGCGGGCGGCGGCGGCGGACTTGTTGACCGGCAGGTCCTGGGGGCCGCCGCCGGAGCGGACGCCCAGCACGGAGACGTCGCGCAGCCAGGGCACGGACTGCCCGGCCGTGGCGAGCGCGGCGACGCCCGCGGCCAGCCAGGTGGAGCGCAGCAGGCCGCGGCGCGACAGCACCGAGGGCCGCTCCTCGCGCTCGAGCGGGCGGCGCAGCTCCTCGCGCACCACGGCCAGCTTCACGCCGACGTGCAGCACCAGCGACCCGACGGCGACCCAGGCGACGGCGTAGTGGCTGGTGCGGAAGGAGAAGGACCACGGGTACCACTGCGCGGAGTTGGCCAGGCCGGTCGCGAGCAGGAAGACGGCGGAGGCGACGAGCACCAGGATCGAGAGACGCTCGAGCGCGGTGACCAGCAGGTGGCGCACGTCGAGCCGGCCCGGCCGGTCGAGCAGGCGCGGGTAGACCGTCCACAGCTTGACCAGGAGGAGCGGCACCGCTGCCGTGCCGGTGACGACGTGCAGCCCCTGGGTCAGCCGGTAGCCCCAGGCCGGGCTGGTGGGGAACGGGATCGGCTGGGACGGCTCCTGCGCGTAGTGGCTGAGCAGCCCGGTCAGGAAGCAGATCGCGAAGCAGACGCCCAGCGCCGGCCCGACCCGGGCGGCGAGCGCCGGGCCGTGCAGCCGGGAGGTGAAGTCCTCCGGCGCCGGGACCCGCACCCTCACCGGGTCATCACGGGCGCGACGGCCCTCGCGGCGTCAGGACCGCGACCCAGCGGCCTCCGTGCTCGGCGGTCTCCCGCACCTCGAGGCCAGCGGACGCCGCCACCTCGGCCACGTCGTCGACGCCGAGGACGGCCCACCGGAAGGGCCGGCTGAGCGCCCCGTCGCACTGGAGCCGCGCCCAGGCCGAGCTGCGGCGCACCCCCGGGCCGGCCAGCTCGACGACGACGCGCCCGCCCCGGCCGAGCAGCGCCGCGGCGCGCGCGAGCAGCGCCTCGGGGTCGCCGCCGATGCCGATGTTGCCGTCGGCGAGCAGCGCGGTGAGCCAGAGCCCCTCCCCGGGCAGCCGGTCGGCGAGGACGTCGCGCCGCAGCGCGTCGACCCCGCGGTCGCGGGTCTGGCCGACGGCCTCGTGGACCACGTCGATCCCGAGCACGACGTGCCCGAGGTCCGACAGCGCCGCGGCCATCCGGCCCGGGCCGCAGCCGATGTCGAGCGTGGGGCCGTGGCAGTGGGCCAGGATCGCCCGGTCGTCGTCGTCGGCCTCGGCGGTCCACGACGCGACCGGCAGCGGCTCGGGCTCCTCGCCCAGGCCGACCACGGCGCAGGGCTGCCCGCGCAGCGCCGAGGCGAAGACGGTGGAGAAGGACTCCTCGGACAACGTCACGCCCGCACCGCCCGCCAGGTGTGGGCGAAGTGCGAGGACGGCGCACCCGCGGCGACCGCCTCGGCGTCGGCCAGCGTGTCGACGTCGCGCAGCACCGGCGCGGTCGCCGTGGTCACACCGGCGCTGGCCAGCGCGGCCCGCGTGTCGTCGTACGTCGTGGGGGTGGACATCTCGACGCCGGCCAGCACACGGGCGACGGAGGGGTCGCGCAGGCCCAGCACCCACCAGCCACCGTCCTCGGCCGGGCCGAGCACGCCGGGGTGCTCCGCCAGCGCGGCCGCGACGTCGAGCAGCAGCGCGGACGTGACCTGCGGGGTGTCCATGCCGACCTGGACGACCGGGCCGGGGCCCTCGGCGTGCGCGTGGGCGAGCCGCTCCGCGAAGCCCTCGCCGACCTGCGGGGTGACCCACCAGTCGGCGAGCCGGCGCCGGATCCGCTCGCCGTGGACGGCGTCGCCGAGGTCGCCGGCGAGCGAGAGGTGGCAGTGCTGCGGCCCGACGGCGTCGGCGCAGGCCGCCAGGGTGTCGAGCAGGGACGCGGCGGCGACCTCCGCGGCGAGGTCGGGGCCGACGTCGGCCGCCAGACGGGTCTTCACCAGGCCTGGGACGGGCGCCTTGGCGACGACGAGGACACGGGTCACTTCTCGAGCACCTTCCAGAAGTCGCGGGCGGCACGCACGGTGCCGCGCACCGAGCCGGACACCTTCGAGCGGGTGCCCTCGGCGCGGGGGTGGTAGGAGACGTCGCGCTCGGAGACGCGCCAGCCGCCGAGCGCCACCTTCTGCAGCAGCTCGACGGGGTAGCCGAAGCGACGGTCCTGGATGTCCAACGCGAGGAGTTCGTCGCGGCGTGAGATCCGGATGGGTGCGATGTCGTGCACGTCGGTCCCGATCCGGCGGCGCACCCACGCCAGGATCAGGGCGTTGCCGGCGCGGGCGTGCCAGGGCCACACGCCGCGGCGCACCGGACGGCGGCGGCCGACGGCCATGTCGTACCTGCCCGACCGGACGTCCTCGAGCAGCGGCAGCAGCTCCTCGGGGTCGAAGGACCCGTCGCCGTCCATGAAGGCGACGTAGTCGTGGGTCGCCGCGAGGAGGCCGGAGTGCACGGCCGACCCGTACCCGGGCACCGGCTCCTCCACGACCCGCGCCCCCAGCCGCCGCGCGACCTCGGCGGTGTCGTCGCTCGAGCCGTTGTCGACCACGACCACCGCGAACTCCGCCGGCACCCGCGGGAGCAGCGCGCCCAGCGCCGGCCCCTCGTCGCGGCACGGCAGGACGAGGTCGCACACCGACACGTCCTCGGACCCAGGCGCACTGCCCACCCTCAACCCCTCCTCGTAGGGTCGCCCCATGACCGCGACCCGCCGCGCCGGCCTCGGCCTGATGGTGGCCGCGGTCCTGGTCGCTGTTGCCTTCGCTGTACCCCGTTGGGCCGACTGGCAGGTCTGGCCGCGTGCACCCCGCTCGATGTCGGACCTGGCGATCCCGCCGCTGCACGGGTTGTGGGAGCCGACCTGGTTCGGTCCGGGCACGCTCCCGGCGGTCGTGCTGGCCCTGCTGGGGTGGCGGTACGCCGCCGGGCTGGCCGACCGGCTGCCGTGGCGGCGGCTGCTCCCGGCGGCGTACGCCGCGACGCTGGCGTGGATGCTCGCGCTCGCCCTCGTGGACGGCGAGTCGGGGCTGACCCGGGTGCTGGGCAGCGACGTGGAGTACCTCCCGACCGCCCGCGAGGTCGACGACGTCGGCGAGCTGCTGCGCACCTACGTCGACCGCATCCCCTACTCCGCGGCCCCCGACAACTGGCCCACCCACGTCGCCGGCCACCCGCCGCTGGCGCTGCTGTTCTTCGTCGGCCTGGTGCGCATCGGGCTCGGCGGCGACCTGGCCGCGGCGCTGGTCGTCGTGGTGCTCGCCGCCGCGACCGCTCCCCTGGTGCTGGCCACCGTGCGGGTGCTCGGCGCGGAGTCGGCGGCGCGGCGGGCGGCGCCGTTCCTCGTGCTGGCCCCGGCGGCGGTCTTCATGGCGGTCTCCGCCGACGCGCTCTTCGGCGCCGTCGCCGCCGCCGGGCTGCTGTGCCTGGCGCTGGGCGCCACCCGGTGGCGCGGTCGCCCCGGCTCCGGCGGCTCGTCGGTGTGGCCGGCCGTGGGCTGGTCGGTGCTGGCCGGCCTGCTGCTCGGCTGCTGCGTGCTGATGTCCTACGGCCTCGGCCTGCTCGCGCCCCTCGCAGTCGCGGTGCTGGTGCTGGGCCGGGCGTGGCAGCCGCTGCCGCTGGCGGCGGGCGCGGCACTGGTGGTGGTGCTGGGGTTCGCCGCGGGCGGGTTCGCGTGGTGGGAGGCCTACCCGGTGCTCCACGACCGCTACTGGGAGGGCATCGCGGCCGACCGCCCGGCGGCGTACTGGATGTGGGGCAACCTCGCCGCCCTCCTCGTCTGCACCGGTCCCCTCCTCGGCTCGGGGCTCGCGCTGCTCGGGCGCGACGCGTGGCGCCGCGAGCGCGTCGTCGTGCTGCTCGCCGGCGCTGCGCTGCTGGCCATCGCCGCGGCCGACCTGTCGCGGATGAGCAAGGCCGAGGTGGAGCGGATCTGGCTGCCGTTCGTGCCGTGGCTGGTGCTCACGACCGCGCTGCTGCCCGAGCGGTGGCGCCGGTGGGGGCTGGCGCTGCAGCTGGTCTTCGCGCTGGTCGTGCAGCACCTGCTCTACACGAGCTGGTGACCCGCTCGGCCGTCGACATCTCGGGGCAGTCCTGCACATATCGGGGCAGATCTGCCCCGATATGTGCAGGGGTCACCGGTTAACCGGTGACTCCTGCACCCCGACTGCACCCCGCCGGCTACGCCCGCAACGGCGCCGTGGCGAACGCGGGCAGCCCATCACGGGGGCGGACCTGGGCGGTGAAGCCGAGCTCGGCGCGGGCCCGCTCCGGCGAGGCGACGACGTGCCGGACGTCGCCGAGCCGGTACCCCCCGGTCACCTCCGGCTCGATCCGCCGACCGGACGCCTCGCCGGTCCCCTGCGCGACCAGCCGCGCGACGTCGAGGATCGTGACCGGCTCACCGGAGCAGACGTTGTACGCCGCGAACGAGCCACCGGAGGCGTCGGCCACCGCGTCGATCGCGGCCAGGTTGGCGCGGGCGACGTCGTCGACGTGGACGAAATCACGGGCCTGCACGCCGTCCTCGAAGACCTGCGGCGCCTCGCCCCGCTCGAGGGAGGAGCGGAACATCGCGGCGACGCCGGAGTACGGCGTGTCCCGCGGCATGCCGGGGCCGTAGACGTTGTGGTAGCGCAGCGCCACGGCGGCCGCGTCGGCCTGGCGGACCCACGCGGCGGCGTAGTGCTCCTGGGCGAGCTTGCTGGCGGCGTACGTGCTGCGCGGGTCCAGCCGCGCGTCCTCGTCGACGGTCTCCCAGGTGAGCGGACGGTCGCAGGTGGCGCAGTGGTTCTCGAAGTCGCCGGCGTCGAGCGCCTCGCGGCGCCGCGGCGGCGGGACCTGCACGCCGTGCTCGGGGCAGGCGTAGCGGCCCTCGCCGTAGACGACCATCGAGGAGGCCAGCACGAGCCGGTCGACGCCGGCCTCGTGCATGGCGGCCAGCAGCGCGGCGGTCCCGAGGTCGTTGTGGGCGGCGTAGTGCGGCAGGTCGGAGACGGTGACGCCGGCCCCGACCAGCGCGGACTGGTGGCACACGACGTCGACGCTGGTCATCAGGTCGGTCCACTCGGCCGCGTCGCGGACGTCGAGCCGGTGGGTGCCGGCGGGCGGCTCGGCCACGCCGTGGGCGTTCTCGAGCATGACGTCGACCCGGACGACCTCGTCGCCGCGCTCCTCGAGCTGGCGGCCGATGGTCGAGCCGATGAACCCGGCCGAGCCGGTCAGCAGCACCCGCATCACGGCACCTCGTAGGTCAGCTCGACGCCGTCGGCCCAGGTGCTGCAGGAGCACCCGTCGGGGTCGGGCAGCGCGGCGACCACGTCGGCCAGGAGGCCCTTGAGCCGCTCGAGGTTGTCGCGGAAGAGCGCGAAGACCTCCTCCTGGCCGACGCCCGACCCGTGCTCGACGCCGGCGTCCATGTCGGTGACCAGCGCGATCGCGGTGTAGCACTGGCGCATCTCGCGCGCGAGCGCCGCCTCCGGAGCGCCGGTCATGTTGATCAGGTCCCAGCCCTGCGCGGCGTAGTGCTGCGACTCGGCGCGCGTCGAGAAGCGGGGCCCCTCGACCACGACCATCGTCCCGCCGTCGCGGATGCCCTCCCCCGCGCCCACCACGGTCCGGCGCAGCCGGTCGCAGTAGGGGTCGGCGAACGGCAGGTGCACAGCACCGGACTCCACGAAGCTGCCCACCCGGCGGTGGGTGCGGTCGACGAGCTGGTCGGGCACGACGACGTCACCGGGCGCGACGGTCTCGCGCAGGCCGCCGACCGCGCACGGCGCGAGCACCTGGCGCACGCCGAGCGAGCGCAGCGCCCAGGCGTTGGCGCGGTAGTTGATGCCGTGCGGCGGGTGCGCGTGGTCCGCACCGTGCCGCGGCAGAAACGCGACGCGACGGCCGGCGACGGTCCCCACCGCGAGCGGCGAGGAGGGCGCGCCGTACGGCGTCTCGACCGCGACCTCCTCGGGGTCGTCGAGGAACGAGTAGAACCCGGTGCCGCCGATGACGGCCACGTCTGCGCTGGTCATGGCGCCACTGTGCCCGCTCGGGCGGTCGAGGACGCCTGCGGGCTCACTTCTCGGTGGCGGGCAGCTCCAACGCGGCCCACACGGCCCGCCAGACCTCCTTGGGCGTCATCCCCGCGTCGAGCGCCTCGCGGGCGGTGCGCCCGCCGAGCTCGGACATCACGAACTGGTCGGCCCACACCTCGCAGTAGCCGCGGCCCAGCTGCTTCTCCAGGCGCGCCCAGAACTCGGTGTGTCGCATGCGCCCATTCTCACCGCCCGGCCAACCGCACGTCCCAGCGGTGGTGGACCACGTCGTGCAGGTGGTAGCGGGCCAGGGTGTCGAGGGTGAACGCGCTGCCGTTGCTGCGCAGGCCCGGCCGCTGCCACGCGTCGTCGGGGACGGCGTCGTACGCCGCCGCCACCTGCTCCGCGGCCTCGGTGAGCTGCGGCAGCACGACCTCGGGCCGCTGCCGGTCGTAGCGGTCCTCGACCGCGGTGGCGTCCTGGTCCCAGTTGGCGAAGGTCGGCCCGTCCTCGGCCAGCACCAGCGCGACCCGCTCGGCGAAGACGCTGTGGACGTCGCGGACGTGGCAGGCGTACTCCGTCGGCGACCAGGTCCCCGGGTGCGGGCGCTCGGTGGCCCGCGGCCGGGCCAGCACCTCGGCCCAGGCGGCCGCGTCCTCGCGCACCAGCGTCCCGAGCCGCTCGCGGTCCACCGACGCGGCGTCGTACCCGCACTCGGGGCAGGGCCGCTCCAGCACCCACGTCCAGTCCTTGGTGTCCGGCTCAGGTGCCTCGGGTGCGGGTGTGGTCATGACCGCATCCTCGCGGCCCGGGGCCGTGGGCGCCGCCGACTTCCTGCCGTCGTCCGTCAGGATGCCGCCATGCCTGCGCCCGGTGGGCCGCACCACGACCGCTGGGTCGACACCGAGCTCCGGGCAGCGTCGGCTCCTACCCGGGCGCGGCCGACCACCCACCCGTCGAGCGACCGACCCGGGCGGGGTCAGGTGAGCAGCAGCGAGTCCAACCGGCGGCGGACGACGTACAGCCCGACGAGCCCCATGACGACGAGGTAGACCACCGAGACGGCCGACGCCCACGACAGCGCGCCGGTGGTGAGCTCGCGGCACAGCACGACCCCGCGGTAGAGCGGGGTGCACTCGACCACCCAGCGCAGCCAGCCGTCGAAGGCGGTGATCGGGAAGAACGTGGCCGAGAAGAGGAACAGCGGCACCTGGACGAGGGTGATCTTGTCGAAGTCCTGCCAGCTCTTCATGAAGGTCGTCAGCGCCATGCACACCGCGCTGAACGCGAAGCCGATGAGCAGCGCCGCCGGCAGCGCGAGCAGCGCCCACCACGAATCGATGAGCCCCATCGCGAGCATGACGAGCAGGAACGCCGCGGAGTAGCTGCCGCCGCGCAGCTGGCCCCAGACGATCTCCGAGCGCGCGATGTCGGAGGTGGTCAACGGGGTCGCGAGAACCTGGTCGTAGAGCTTGTCGTACTTCAGCTTGAAGAAGACGTTGTAGGTGCTGTCCAGCAGCGCGCCGTTGAACGCCGACGCGGCGAGCATCGCTGGCGCGACGAACGCGGCGTACGGCACCTCCTGGCCGTTGAAGGTGAAGGAGTCGATGAGCTGGCCGACGCCGATGCCGATCGAGAACAGGTAGAAGACCGGCTCGAGGAAGCCGGTGAGGAAGAGCTTCCAGTGCTCGCGGTAGACGATGTAGTTGCGCAGGACGAGCAGCCGCAGCGCCTGCCAGGCGGTCGGCGGCGGGAGCGGCTCGCGCGGGGTGAAGACGTCGCTCACGAGACCAGCCGCTTCCGCAGGCCGGTGACCGACCAGGACCAGCCGAGGACGCACAGGACGAGCAGCACGGCGACGTTCACGCCGGCGAGCCACCAGGTGACGTTGTCCAGGGCGAACATGCGCGAGAGGTTGACGCCGTGCCACAGCGGCGTGAGCCGGGCGACCCACGACCCGACCCCGCCGAGGTTGTCGACGGGGAAGAACGCGCCGGAGAAGAGGAACAGCGGGAAGACGCCGAGCCGGAAGAGGAGCCCGAACGCCGACTCCGACTGCAGCCGTGCGGTAACGCCGTAGACGAGCCCGGCGAAGGCCATGCCGGTCAGCACCTGGGCGAGGAAGGCGAGGAACGGCCCCCACCACGACTCGTAGACGCCGAACGGCGCGAGCACCGCGGTGAAGACCGCGCACGTCGTGACCAGCCGGAACAGCACGAAGCCGAGCGTCGCCCCGACCAGGTGGCTGACCTGGAGCGGGGTCGCGAGCATCGAGTCGTAGACCTTCTGCCACTTGATCAGCCCCATGACGGGGTACGTCGTCTCCCCCACGGCGGTCTGCATGGCGTGGGCCGCGATGAGGCCGGGGACGACGAACGCGAGGTACGACGAGGCGCCCTCGAGCTGGTCGGGGTCGCCCTCGATGAACCCGCCGAGGATGACGCCCATCGCGACGACGTAGAACAGCGGGGCGAGGAACGAGCTGACCACCGAGGAGCGCCAGGTGCGGCGGTAGACCGTCCACCAGTAGTCGGCCTGCCGCGCGATGCCGGTCCACAGCGGCAGGTCGCCGCGGGTGTCGGGGGCGGTGCGGTCCGTCGCGGCCACCTCAGTCCACCAGCGTCCGGCCGGTGAGCCGCAGGAACACGTCCTCCAGCGTCGAGCGCCGCACGAGCGTCGCCACCGGCCGCAGGCCGCGCTCGACCGTCTTGGCCACGACCTCCTCGCCGTCGGCGCTGTAGACGAGCAACCGGTCGGGCAGCACCTCGACCCGCTCACCGAGGTCAGCGACCTTCTCCGCGATCGCCTCGTGCGAGCCGCCCTCGGCGGCGACGCCGAAGCGCAGCTCGGCCACCTCGCGGGTGGAGTGCTCGCGGATCAGGTCCAGCGGCGACCCCTCGGCCGCGACCACGCCCTTGTCCATGACGACGAGCCGGTCGCAGAGCTGCTCGGCCTCGTCCATGTAGTGCGTGGTGATGACGAGGGTGACGCCGGCCTGCTTGAGCCGGAACAGGCGGTCCCAGAGCACGTGCCGCGCCTGCGGGTCCAGCCCGGTCGTCGGCTCGTCGAGGAGCAGCAGGTCGGGTCGGTTGACCAGCGAGCGGGCGATGGTGAGCCGCCGCTTCATGCCGCCGGAGAGGTCCTCGACCTTGGCGTCGGCCTTGTCGGTCAGCTGCACGAACTCCAGCAGCTCGTCGACCCGCTCGCGCACCTCCTTCTTCGGCATCCCGAAGTAGCGGCCGTAGATGTAGAGGTTGTCGCGGACGTTCAGCTCGGTGTCGAGGGTGTCCTCCTGCGGGCAGACCCCGAGCCGGCTGCGGATCGCCGGGCCGTCGACGGCCGGGTCCATCCCGAGGATCCGCAGCTCGCCGCCGCTGACCGGCGAGACGGCCGCGACCATCCGCATGGTCGAGGACTTGCCCGCCCCGTTGGGGCCGAGGAACCCGAACGCCTCGCCGCGACGCACGTCGACGTCGATCCCGCGCACCGCCTCGAAGTCGCCGAAGGACTTGCGCAGCCCGCGCGCGCGGATCATCGAGGCGGGGGCGGCGGGTTCCGAGCACATGGGCGGGACTCTAGGACCGACCGGGGACGACGACGGTGATGCCGGGGCCGGCGGCGCCCGGAGTGCCCAGCGCCGCCAGGGCTGCGGGCGCCTCGGCCAGCCCGATCCGGCGGGTGACGAGCGCGGCCGGGTCGAGCGTGCCGGCGGCGACCAGGGCGAGCATCGCGGGGTAGTCGGCCGCCGACATGCCGTGGGAGCCGAGCACCGCGAGCTCCTGGGCGACCACGACGTCCATCGGCAGCGGCGGGGCCGCGTGCTCGCCGAGCAGCAGCCCCACCTGGACGTGCCGCCCCCGGCGCCGCAGCGAGCGGACCGAGGCCGCCGCCGTCGCCGCCGAGCCGACGGCGTCGACCGAGACGTGTGCTCCCCCGCCGGTGAGGTCGCGCACGGCGTCCGCGACCGGCACGCCGGCGGGGTCGACCACCTCGGCACCGAGGGCGCGGGCGGCCTCGCGGGCGGCGGGGTCGAGGTCGGTGGCCACGACCGAGGCGCCGAGCGCGACCCCGATCATCACCGCGGACAGCCCGACGCCGCCGCAGCCGTGCACCGCGAGGTGCTGGCCGGCGCGTAGGTCGCCGTGGGCGCGGAGGGCGCGGTACGACGTCGCGAACCGGCACCCGAGCGCCGCCGCCGCGTCCAGCCCGAGGTCGTCGGGCACCCGGACCAGGTTGGTCGCCGCGGCCGGCACGACGACGCGTTCGGCCCACGACCCGGCGTACGTGAACCCCGGCTGCTGCTGGTCCGGGCACACCTGGTGCTCCCCCGCGGCGCACCACGCGCAGCGCCCGCACGCGACGACGAACGGCACCGTCACCCGGTCGCCGACCGACCAGCCTGCGACGTCCGGCCCGACCTCGGCGAGCGTCCCGGCCAGCTCGTGGCCGGGGACCATCGGCAGCGGGACGGGGTCGTGGCCCTGCCAGGCGTGCCAGTCCGACCGGCACACCCCGGTCGCTGCCACCTGCACCACGACCCCGTCGGCCGGGCAGGCCGGCTCCGCCACGTGCTCGACGACCGGCTGCTCGCCGTACGCCCGGTAGACCACCGCATCCATGCGCCGGAGCGTAGGAGACCGGCCGGGGACGGCTCAGGCGGGCTGGTACGCCGCCGCGACGTCGAGCACCCAGGTGACGCCGAACCGGTCGCGGACCATGCCGTAGAGCGGCGCCCAGCCCGCCGGCGCGAGCGGCACGACGACGGTCCCGTGCTCGACGAGCCGCTCCCAGTGGCCGGTGACCTCGTCGGCGTCGTCGCCGCGGACGGAGACGAAGTAGGACCCCTGGCCCTGCTCCCAGGGCAGCGCGGAGGGGACGTCGTAGGCCATCACGCGGAAGCCGGCCTCGGAGACGACCTGGCCCCACATGACCTGGTCGGCCTCCGCCTCGTCCTGGGCGGCGGAGGCGTCGCGGTAGGTCACGACGGTCAGCTCGCCGCCGAAGACCGAGTGGTAGAGCTCGAGCGCGGCGCGGGCCTCGCCGCGGAGGTTGACGTGGGTGGTGGTGCTGATCGACATGGGTTCTCCTTCGAGGATGTCGCCGGGCCGGTCGGCCCGACGGCACGCACTCAACCCGGCGATCAGGTCAGGTCCTGTCCGCTCCGTGCGGCAGGCTGTTCCCGTGTCCACCACCGGCCGGCTGCTCGCCCTGCTGTCGCTGCTGCAGGCGCGCCGCGACTGGCCGGGCCCGGCGCTGGCACGGCGGCTCGAGGTGAGCGAGCGGACGGTACGCCGCGACGTCGAGCGGCTGCGCGACCTCGGCTACCCGATCGAGGCGGCGCGCGGACCCGACGGCGGCTACCGGCTCGGCGCCGGTCCCGACCTGCCGCCGCTGCTGCTCGACGACGGGCAGGCGGTCGCGCTCGCGGTCGCGCTGCAGACCGCGACCGCGTCCGGCGCGGCCGTCGCCGACGACGCCGCCCGGGCGCTCGCGACCGTCCGGCAGGTCATGCCGTCGCGGCTGCGCCACCGCGTCGACGCGGTGCGGGTGTCGACGGTCGGACGCGGCGGCACCGACCGGGCGGACCCGGCAGCGGACCCCGGGGTCATCGCCGCGCTGACCACGGCCGTGCGCGACCGCGAGGTGGTGCGCTTCGACCACCGCCCGGTCGACGGCGGCACGGACGGTCAGCTCGACCCCGACATCCAGCCCCGCCGGGTCGAGCCGCACCACGTGGTGACCCGGGCGGGCCGGTGGTACCTCGTCGGCTTCGACCTCGACCGCGACGACTGGCGGGTCTTCCGCGTCGACCGCATCGCGCTGCGCACGCCGAACGGTCCGCGCTTCGCGCCGCGTGACCTGCCCGGCGGCGCCGACGTGGCGGCGTACCTGAACGGGCGGCTCCAGGGGTCGACGACCGGTGCCGGGTGGCCGTGCCGGGGCGAGGTGGTGCTCGCGCTCCCGGCGGCGGAGGTCGTCCCGTTCGCCGCCGACGGCCTGGTCGAGGCGCTCGGACCCGACCGCTGCCGGCTCGTCGTCGGGTCGTGGTCGTGGGCCGGGCTGGTCGCGCTGGTGGCCCGGTTCGAAGCGGACTTCGAGGTCGTCGGCCCGCCGGAGCTGCGCGACGAGGTCAGACGGACGGCCGAGCGGCTGGCGCGGGCAGGGGCTCGAGCGGGACCTCCTTCGCCCACCTGACCTCGCCGTCGGCGTCGACGTGGACCATGGCCAGGCGCAGGTCGCGCTCCGGGGCCGACGTGGGCGGTGCTGCCCGGGGCAGGCGGTACACGAGCGTGCCGGTGCCCTCGGTCCGCGCCCGGAGGCCGAGCGCCTGGTGGTCCGAGGTCCAGCCACCGGCCACCCGCCGCTCGGCGGTCCCCGACAGCCACGGGTAGTGCTCGGACAGCGCGTGGTAGGCGCCCGACCAGTCCGCACCCGTCTCCTCGCCCGGGGCCCAGGCGCTGTCGGCCGGGACCGGACGGGCCGGCTCGACGCGGCCGTCGAGGAGGACGAACTCGTACCAGCCGTCAGTGTCGGGCGAGCCCGACCACTCCACCCGCACGGCGACGCCCTTCGGCCCCGGCAGGGCCGGCCGCCGCGGCCCGCCCGCCGCCTCCACCGCGTCCGCGAAGGCCCGGCCGCGGGCCGCCGCCACCTGGGCGCCGACCTGCACGTCGTCGCCGCCGTGCGCCCACTCCTGGTCGCGACGGTGGTCGCGCACCCACACCACGGCGACCAGCGCCGCGACCACGACCAGGGCGACCACCGCCGCCCACGTCCGACGCCCTGTCATCCGACGTCCCGTCATCCCGCTCCCCTCGCTTGCGGGCCGGCCGAGCCCGGCCCCGCGGCTCAGCGTGCCATCCGCACGGCGCCGCGCAGGCGCAGGTCGCGCGAGTGCGGCCCGACGAGCACCCCTTGCCGGCCGGGCTCGACCTCCCACCGGTCGCGCCGGCCGTCCCAGTGCGCGAACGCGCGCCGGTCGAGGCGGACGGCGACCCGGGTCGACCGGCCCGCGGCCAGGCGCACCTTGCGGAAGCCCTTCAGCTGGCGCGGCGGCTCCCCGCGGCCGGCCGGCGAGGCGACGTACACCTGCGGCACGTCGGCACCGGCCCGCTCGCCGGTGTTGGTGACGCGGAAGCTCACGACCGCGCCGGCGCCGGCGCGCCGCACGGCCAGGTCGGAGTAGCGGAACCGGGTGTAGCCGAGGCCGTAGCCGAACGGGAACATCGGCTCCTTCCGCTTGGCGTCGAACCAGCGGTAGCCGACCAGCAGCCCCTCGGAGTACGTCGCCCGGCCGGCCCGGCCGGGGTACTGCGCCTGGGTGAACGGGACCTGCCGCTCGGTGGTCGGGAACGTCTGGGGCAGCCGGCCGCCGGGCTCGCGGACGCCGTAGAGCACGTCGGCGAGGGCGTTGCCGTGCTCGAGACCGCCGTACCACGGCACGAGCACCGCGCCGGCCTTGTCAAGCCACGGCATCCGCACCGGGCCGCCGACGTCGAGCACCACGACGGTCCGCGGGTTGGCGGCGGTCGCCGCCTCGATCATCCGCTCCTGCTCTATGGGGATCGCGCTGCAGAAGACGGTCAGGCACACGCTGGGCCGCAGGCCGAGGTCGGGCCGGTCGGAGCCCTCGGTGGCGCCGTCGGTCGCGACCACGACGGCCACGTCGGCGGCCGCCGCGGCCAGGCGGGCGTCGAGGCCGGAGGAGCCCTCGACGTACACCACGCGGTCGCCGTTGCGGGCGGCCTGCGCGAGGATCCCCTGCAGCGGCGAGACCACGCGCGGCGGCAGGCCCGAGCCGTGGGAGGAGCCGCCGCCGGCCGTGCCGTTGGCGGCCCCGACGGGGTTGGCGGCCCAGCCGATGACCGCGATGGTGCGGCCGCCGGAGCGGTCGAGCGGGAGCAGGCCCCGGCGGTTCTTCAGCAGGACCGTGCCCTCGGCCGCGACCCTGCGAGCGAGGGCGAGATGAGCGGGCGAGCTGACGTCCCGCAGGAACGGCAGCAGTCCGGGCCGCACCGGCTCGTCGAAGAGGCCGTGCTCGAACATCGGGCGGACGATGTTGCGCACCATGTCGTCCAGGCGCGCCCGGGTCAGGTCGCCGCTGCGCAGCGCCGCCCGCAGCTGGTCGGCACCGAAGAACCGGTTGCCGGCGCCGTAGATGCCACCGGTCGGCAGCGGGCTCGCGACGGCATTCATCTCCAGGTCCAGCCCGGCCATCGCGGAGCGGGCGGTGGAGTGCACCGCGCCCCAGTCGGAGACGACGAAGCCGTCGAAGCCCCAGTCGTCGCGCAGCACCCGGGTGAGCAGCGCGTCGTTCTGGCAGGCGTAGGGGCCGTTCACCCGGTTGTAGGCGCACATGACCGACCCGACCCGGGCCTCCTTGACCGAGGCCTCGAACGCCGGCAGGTAGATCTCCCGCATCGCCCGCTCGCCGACGCGGGCGTCGACGGTCATCCGGTCGGTCTCCTGGTTGTTGACCGCGAAGTGCTTCGCGTCGGCCAGCACCGGGTTGTCCTGGATGCCCCTGATGACCGCGACCGCGGTGCGGGCGGCGAGGTGCGGGTCCTCGCCGAAGTACTCGAAGTTGCGGCCGCCGAACGACGTCCGCGCGATGTTCATCCCCGGCGCGAGCATCACGTTGATGCCCTTGAGGTGGGCCTCCGTGCCGATCGCCCGGCCCAGCCGGCGCTGGAGCGAGGGGTCCCAGGTCGAGGCCTGCGCGACACCGGAGGGGAACGTCGTCGTCGCGATCTGCAGACCGGCGACCCCCGAGCCGGCGTCGCTCAGCACCAGGTCGGGGATGCACAGCTCCGGCGTCGCGCCGACGTGGCCGGCCGTGCCGTAGTAGAGGAACCACGGCGGGTCGTCGAAGGTGAGCATGTGGAGCTTCTGCTCCAGGTCCATCGCCGCCACCAGGGCGTCGGCGCGCTCGTCTGCGGTGTCACCGCGGTCCATCCAGGCCGCGCACCGGGCCGGCGCGGCAGCAGCCACCGCCCCGCCTCCGGCCACCGGCGCGATCGCGCCCGCCCCCGCGACGACCGTCGCCACCGCTGCCGCCACCGCACTCGCCAGACGTCTTGTCACGCGTCGTACAACGGCGTGTGGTGACAGCAGTCACGCAGGCGGGGCACGCCGGGCCGGCGGGTCTCGAGACAGGCGCTGCGCGCCTTCCTCGACCAGCCGGAGGAGATCAGGCGCCGGTGGGCGTGTGGCTGGCCTGCTCGGAGGTGCGGGGGCCGGTCTGCTCGGAGGCCTCCTGGGTGCCCTCGGGGTCCTGGGTGCGCTCGTCGGACTCCTCGAGGATCGCCTCGGCCTGGGCCTCGGGATCGGCGCTGCCGGCGGTCTCCTCCTCGGGCAGGAGCTCGGCGCGGCGGTCGATGCGGGTCTGGTCGGTCTCGTCGTGCTGGTGCTCCTGGCTCATGCTCGCGAACGTACCCGGGCAACGGTCCGCACAAGCGCCCTGCGGCGCCCCCGACCGCTCGACGAGGAGCACTGTCGGTGCCCTGAGCGAGGATGGACCACGTGCCCGACCCGACCGACACCACCGACCCGCTGGCGCGGTTCAGCGACGCGACCCGCACGTGGTTCGGTGCTGCCTTCGCGGCCCCCACACCCGCGCAGGCGGGCGCGTGGGAGGCGATCGGCGCGGGCCGCCACGCGCTGGTCGTGGCACCGACCGGGTCCGGCAAGACGCTGTCGGCGTTCCTGTGGTCGTTGGACCGGCTGCTGACCGAGCCGCGGCCCGAGGACAAGCAGAAGCGGTGCCGCGTCCTCTACGTCTCCCCGCTCAAGGCCCTCGCCGTCGACGTCGAGCGCAACCTGCGCACCCCGCTGACCGGCATCCGCCAGACCGCCGACCGGCTCGGCACGCAGGTGCCCGAGGTGACCGTGGGCGTGCGCTCCGGCGACACCCCGGCGGCGGACCGGCGCAAGCTGGTCACCCATCCGCCGGACATCATGATCACGACGCCGGAGTCGTTGTTCCTGATGCTCACCTCGCAGGCGCGCGAGTCGCTGCGCGGCGTCGAGACGGTGATCCTCGACGAGGTGCACGCGGTCGCCGGCACCAAGCGCGGCGCGCACCTCGCGCTGACCTTCGAGCGGCTCGACGCGCTGCTCGAGCGGCCGGCCCAGCGCATCGGGCTCTCCGCGACGGTGCGACCGCTGGAGGAGGTGGCCCGGTTCCTCGGCGGCAGCGCGCCGGTCGAGATCGTGGCGCCGCCGGCCTCGAAGGAGTGGGACCTGAAGGTCGTCGTCCCGGTCGAGGACATGACGGCGCCGGAGGGGTACGACGAGGACTCCGAGGATCCTGCTCGCGCGCAGTCGATCTGGCCGCACCTCGAGGAGCGCGTCGTCGACCTCATCGAGCAGCACCGCTCGACGATCGTCTTCGCCAACTCCCGCCGGCTGGCCGAGCGGCTGACCGCCCGCCTCAACGAGATCGCCACCGAGCGGGCCGCGCCGCCGCCCGAGGCGCTCGAGCGACAGACCGGCGGCGGCCCGACCGGGCCGCCCGCCCAGGTGATGGCCCAGTCCGGCTCCTCGCGCCCGGTCTCGGCCGACGACCCCTACGCCACGATCGTCGCCAAGGCCCACCACGGCTCGGTGTCGAAGGACCAGCGCGCGCTCATCGAGGACGACCTCAAGCGCGGGCGCATCCCGGCCGTGGTGGCCACCAGCAGCCTCGAGCTCGGCATCGACATGGGCGCGGTCGACCTCGTCGTCCAGATCGAGTCGCCACCGAGCGTCGCCAGTGCCCTGCAGCGCGTCGGCCGCGCCGGCCACCAGGTCGGCGAGGTCTCCCGCGGCGTGCTCTTCCCCAAGCACCGGGGCGACCTCGCCCAGACCGCCGTGGCGGTGGAGCGGATGCGCTCGGGTGCGATCGAGTCGCTGCGGGTGCCGACCAACCCCCTCGACGTGCTGGCCCAGCAGGTCGTCGCCGTCACCGCGATGGAGCCGTGGCAGGCCGACGACCTCTTCGAGCTGGTGCGCCGCACCGCGCCGTTCGCCCAGCTGCCGCGGTCGGCGTACGACGCCGTGCTGGACCTGCTCGCCGGCCGCTACCCCTCCGACGAGTTCGCCGAGCTCCGCCCGCGCATCGTGTGGGACCGCGTCAACGGCACCCTGACCGGCCGGCCGGGCGCGCAGCGGCTGGCCGTGACCAGCGGCGGCACCATCCCCGACCGCGGTCTCTTCGGCGTCTTCCTCGTCGGCGGCGAGGGCCCCGGCAAGCGGGTCGGCGAGCTCGACGAGGAGATGGTCTACGAGTCGCGGGTCGGCGACATCTTCGCGCTGGGCGCGACGAGCTGGCGGATCGAGGACATCACCCACGACCGCGTGCTGGTGACCCCCGCCCCGGGCATCCCGGGCCGGCTGCCCTTCTGGAAGGGCGACGCCCCCGGTCGTCCCGCGGAGCTCGGCGCCGCCATCGGCGCCTTCACCCGCGAGCTGGGCGCGGTGCCGCCGGCGAAGGCCCAGGAGCTCGCGCGCGAGCGCGGCCTGGACGAGTACGCCGCCGGCAACCTCGTCACCTACCTGCACGAGCAGCTCGAGGCGACGAACGTGCTGCCCAGCGACCGCACCCTCGTGGTGGAGCGGTTCCGCGACGAGCTCGGCGACTGGCGCCTGGTGCTGCACTCCCCGTTCGGTACCCCCGTGCACGCCCCGTGGGCGCTGGCGATCAACGCCCGGCTGCGCGAGCGCTACGGCGTCGACGGCCAGGCGGTCGCCTCCGACGACGGCATCGTCATCCGCATCCCCGACACCGACGCGGAGCCGCCCGGCGGCGACGTGGTGGTCTTCGAGGCCGAGGAGGTCGAGGACCTCGTCACGACCGAGGTCGGCGGGTCGGCGCTGTTCGCCTCGCGCTTCCGCGAGTGCGCGGCGCGGGCGCTGCTGCTCCCCCGCCGCGACCCGGGCCGCCGCTCCCCGCTGTGGCAGCAGCGGCAGCGCTCGGCGGCCCTGCTCGAGGTCGCTTCGAAGTACCCGTCCTTCCCCATCGTGCTCGAGGCCGTCCGCGAGTGCCTCCAGGACGTCTACGACCTCCCCTCGCTCGTCGCGCTGATGCGCAGCGTCGACCGCCGCGAGGTCCAGGTCGTCGACGTCCCCACCCACGCCCCGTCGCCGTTCGCGCGCAGCTTGCTCTTCGGGTACGTCGCGCAGTTCATGTACGAGGGCGACTCCCCGATCGCCGAGCGGCGGGCCGCGGCCCTCTCGCTCGACCAGGGGCTGCTCGCCGAGCTCCTCGGGCGCGCCGAGCTGCGCGAGCTGCTCGACCCCGACGTGCTGGCCGAGGTCGAGGCCGAGGTCCAGCGGCTGCACCCCGACCGTCGCGCCCGCGACGCCGAGGGGGTGGCGGACCTGCTCCGCGGGCTCGGCCCGCTGACCACCGAGGAGGTCGCGCTCCGCAGCGTCGAGGGCGCGGACGCCGCCGCCTGGCTGCGGTCGCTGGCCGACACCCGGCGGGTGGCCGAGGTGCGGATGGCCGGCGAGGAGCGCTGGACGTCGATCGAGGACATCGGCCGGCTGCGCGACGGGCTGGGGGTCGCCGTCCCACCCGGCACCCCGTCGGTCTTCACCGAGCCCGTCGAGGACCCGCTGGCCGACCTGGTCTCCCGCTACGCCCGGACCCACGGGCCCTTCACCACCGAGCAGTGCGCCGACCGGCTCGGCCTCGGCCAGGCCGTCGTCCGGCACACGCTCCAGCGGCTCGCCGGGCAGGGGCGCGTCCTCGACGGCGAGTTCCGTCCTTCCGGCTCCGGGTCGGAGTGGTGCGACGCCGAGGTGCTGCGCCGGCTGCGCCGTCGCTCGCTGGCGCGGCTGCGCAAGGAGGTCGAGCCGGTCGAGCCGGCCGCGCTGGGTCGCTTCCTCACCGCCTGGCAGCACGTCGACACCGGGTCGGGCCGGGGCCCGCGCGGCGTCGACGGCGTGCTGACCGTCGTCGACCAGCTCGCCGGCTGCCCGGTGCCGGCCTCGGCGCTCGAGCCGCTCGTGCTCTCCGCACGCGTGCGGGACTACGAGTCGTCCTACCTCGACGAGCTGACCGCCTCCGGCGAGGTCGTCTGGGCCGGCCACGGCGCGCTGCCCGGCTCCGACGGCTGGGTCTCGCTCCACCTCGCCGACTCCGCCCACCTGACGCTGCCCGAGCACGAGCCCTTCGAGCAGTCCGAGCTGCACCAGGCGATCCTCGACGCGCTCGCTCCCGGCGGCGCCTACTTCTTCCGCCAGCTCGCCGACACCGTCACCGGCGTCGTCGGCGCCACGCCCGACCCCGCGGTCTCGGCCGCGCTGTGGGACCTGGTCTGGGCGGGGCGGATCAGCAACGACACGCTCACCCCGCTGCGCGCCCTCGTGCGGACCGGGTCGGCCAGCCACCGCACCAAGCGCGCCGCGCCCCGGGTGCGGATGAGCCAGACCACCCGCGGCCGAATGCCCGCCCGGACCGGCCCGCCCGAGACGGCCGGGCGGTGGGCCGTGCTGCCCGAGATCGACGACGATCCCACCCGGCGCGCGCACGCGACCGCCGAGCGGCTGCTGGACCGGCACGGTGTGGTGATCCGCGGGGCCGTCGTGAGCGAGCGGCTCCCGGGCGGGTTCGCGGCGGCGTACAAGGTGTTGTCGGTCTTCGAGGACTCCGGGCGCTGCCGACGCGGCTACTTCGTCGACGGGCTGGGTGCCGCGCAGTTCGGCACGTCGGGGGCCATCGACCGGCTGCGCACCTTCTCCGAGGTCGCCCCCGACGCCAAGCCGGTCGCGGTCGCCCTGGCCGCCACGGACCCGGCGAACCCCTACGGTGCTGCGCTCCCCTGGCCCGAGCGGGTCGTCGACAGCGACGCAGCGGACGGCAAGCCCGCCGCCGGCCACCGCCCCGGCCGCAAGGCCGGCGCCATGGTGGTGCTGGTCGACGGGGTGCTGACGATGTACGTCGAGCGCGGCGGCCGCACCCTGCTCACCTGGTCCGACGAGGAGGAGCGGCTGACCCCCGCGGCCCAGGCGCTCGCCGAGGCCGCCCGCCGCGGCTCGCTGGGCCGGCTGACCGTCGAGCGCGCCGACGGCGAGCAGCTGCTCGGCTCCGGCTCGACGCCGCTGCGCGAGGCGCTCACCGCGGCCGGCTTCGTCTCCACGCCCAAGGGCCTCCGGCTGCGAGGCGCCGGTGCCTGAGGGCGACACCGTCTACCGCGCCGCGCGGCTGCTGGACCGCACCCTGTCGGGCCACGTGCTCGAGCGCACGGACTTCCGGGTGCCGCAGCACGCGACGGCCGACCTGTCCGGCTCGACCGTCGTGCGGTCGCTCTCGCGCGGCAAGCACATCCTGACCCGCATCGACGGCGACCAGGGCGCCTGGACCCTGCACACCCACCTGAAGATGGAGGGCGCGTGGCGGGTGCACCGGCCGGGCGAGCCGTGGAAGCGCCCTGCCCACCAGGCGCGGGTGGTGCTCACCACCGACGACCGTGTCGCCGTCGGCTTCACCCTGGGCATCGTCGAGCTGCTGCCCACCGCCGAGGAGGACTCGGTCGTCGGCCACCTCGGCCCCGACCTGCTCGGCCCTGACTGGGACGAGGAGGAGGCGCTGCGGCGGCTGCGCGTCGAGCCCGAGCGGCCGGTGGGCGAGGCGCTGCTGGACCAACGGAACCTGGCCGGCATCGGCAACATGTACATGGCCGAGCTCTGCTTCGTCTCCGGCGTCGACCCCCGCGACCCGGTCGCGTCGGTGGGGAACCTGGTGCGGCTCGTGCGGCGCGGCAAGCAGATGCTCGAGCTCAACAAGGAGCGAGCGGTCCAGTCCACGACCGGAGACCTGCGCGAGCGGGAGCGGATGTGGGTCTACCGGCGCGACAAGTCGCCGTGCCGCCGGTGCCGGACGCCGATAGCGGTGGCGATGACCGGGCCGGCCGGGCGTGAGCGCGCGGCGTACTGGTGCCCGTCGTGCCAGCCGGCTGCACCGACCGCCTGAGTCGGCCGTCCGAACGGCCGGTTGGGCTCAGGCTGCGGAGGCGACGACCTCGCCGGCGCCGCGGTGGGCCGCGACCTTGGTGCTGACGGTGATCGGGATCGGAGCCAGGGCGGCTTCCTCGACGGCGACCGCGTGGGAGACCTCGCGCAGCACGTCGCTGAGCGGCACGTCGAGCGCGCTGCACAGGGAGGCGAGGAGCTCGGAGGAGGCTTCCTTCTGGCCGCGCTCGATCTCGGAGATGTAGCCGAGGCTGACCCGAGCCTCGGCCGAGACCTGCCGCAGGGTCATCCCGCGCTGCATCCTGCGCTCGCGGAGCACATCGCCGAGCTGCCGACGAAACAGCACCATGCGGGATCCCCTTCCTGGTCGGTTGGTCAACGCTACCCGATCGCGATTTCTTCCGTGCCCAGCATGTCCTCGAGCGCCGACAGTGCCTGCTGGACGGTGAGCTCCTGGATCGTCCCGCGGTCGCCGCCGAGCTCGAGCTCGATCGCCTTCAGCAGTCCCGGGCCCGACAGCCCGACGAACACGGTGCCCGCCGGCTTGCCCTCCTGCTCGCCGGGGCCGGCCACGCCGGTCGTCGACACGCCGTACGTCGCGCCGGTCATCTTGCGCACGCCGACCGCCATCGCCTTCGCGCACTCCGCGGAGACCACGCCGTGCTCGTCGATGACGTCCTGCGACACCTCGAGCAGGTTGTGCTTGAGCTCGGTGGCGTAGGTGACGACCCCGCCGAGGAAGGTCTCGGAGGCGCCCGGCGTCTCGGTCAGCTTCACCGCCAGCCGGCCGCCGGTCAGCGACTCGGCGGAGGAGATCGTGTGCCCTCCGGCACGCAGGGTCAGGTGGACGCGGGCGGCGACGTCGATCACGCGCCCGATGCTAGGACCACCGCGGTGACCGCGCGCGCACCACCCGCCGCCCGGGGCGGGTGCCGGCGCCCCCGCTAGCCTCGCGGCATGGCCCTGCCGATCGAGGACTACGCGCTCATCGGCGACCGCCACACCGCGGCGCTCGTCGGCACCGACGGCTCGATCGACTGGTTGTGCCTCCCCCGCTTCGACTCCTCCGCCTGCCTGGCCGCGCTGCTCGGCACCTCCGACCACGGGCACTGGCAGCTCGTGCCGGACGGGGTCTACGCGACCGAGCGGCGCTACCTCGGTGCCTCGTCGGTGCTCGAGACGACGTTCACGACCGCCGACGGCGTCGTGCGGCTGACCGACCACATGCCGCCCGGCGACGACCGCGCCGACGTCGTACGCCGCATCACCGGGGTCTCCGGCACGGTGCGGATGCGCCACGAGTGGAAGATCCGGTTCGACTACGGCGCCGTGCACCCGTGGGTGCGCCGCCACCACGTCCGCGGCGAGGAGGTGATCGTCGCGATCGCCGGGCCGGACCAGGTCGTGCTGAGCGGTCCCCGGCTCCCCCGGGCGGTCGACCACAGCCACAACGACGCCTTCGACGTGGCCGCCGGGGACGACCTGGTGTTCACGATGACCTGGCTGCCCTCGCACGTCCCGCTCGACGACCTCCACGACCTCGGCGACCGGGTCGGGGCGAGCATCGCGGCCGACGAGGAGTGGGCGGCGGTGTGCCGGCAGGACGTGCCGCACGCCGACCTGGTCCAGCGGTCCCTGCTCACCCTGCGGCTCATGACCCACGAGGCGACCGGAGGGATCGTCGCGGCCCCGACCACCTCGCTGCCCGAGGAGATCGGCGGCGAGCGCAACTGGGACTACCGGTTCTGCTGGCTGCGCGACGCCGCGCTGACGATCACCTCGCTCATCGACGCGGGCTACCTCGAGGAGGCGATGCTGTGGCGCGCCTGGTTGCTCCGCTCGGTCGCCGGTGACCCCGAGGACCTGCAGATCATGTACGCCGTCGACGGCGCGCGGCGCCTGCCCGAGCACGAGCTGCCGCACCTGCCCGGCTACGAGGGCTCGCTGCCGGTGCGGATCGGCAACGGTGCCGCCGTGCAGCAGCAGCACGACGTGCTCGGCGAGGTGATGGACGCGCTCGAGCGGGTCCGCACCGCCCGCGGCCACGCCGACCCCGACGCGTGGGCGCTCCAGCGATCGCTCGTCTCGGACCTCGCGCACCACTGGCGCGAGCCGGACCACGGCATCTGGGAGATCCGCGGCGAGCCGCGCCACTTCACCCACTCCAAGGCGATGGTGTGGGTCGCCTTCGACCGGGCCGTGCGGGCGGTCGAGGAGCACGGCCTCGACGGCCCGGTCGAGGAGTGGCGCCGCATCCGCGACGAGGTGCACGCCGAGGTGCTCGCCCGCGGCTGGAACGAGGCCAAGCAGACCTTCACCCAGCACTACGACACCGACGAGGTCGACGCCTCGCTGCTGGTGCTGCCGCTCGTGGGCTTCCTGCCCGGCGACGACCCGCGCATCCTCGGCACCATCCAGGCGGTCGAGCGCGAGCTGGTCCGCGACCGGCTGGTGCTCCGCTACCGCACCGAGACCGGCGTCGACGGCCTCACCGGCGACGAGCACCCCTTCCTCGCCTGCTCCTTCTGGCTGGTCTCCGCCTACGCCCTCGCCGGCCGCCGCGACGACGCCCGCGCCCTGCTCGACCACCTCGCCTCGCTGGCCAACGACGTCGGCCTGCTCTCGGAGGAGTACGACCCCGTCGCCTCCCGGATGACCGGCAACTTCCCCCAGGCCTTCTCCCACCTCACCCTCGTCCAGGCGGCCCTCGTCCTCGCCGAGGCCGACAGGCGGGCGGCTCCGGCGGCGACCTGAGCCGGTGGCCTGACCGACGGATCTGTCGGTCCGACCGTGCCGAGGTCGACGATCGTTCAATCGCGCGGTTGCAGCGGTCCGCGCGGCCGGTCGGGCGCTGGAACCGCGCCACTGCGCGGTGGTCGACGCCCGGGAGCGGTGACCCCGGACCCGGACGTACGCCGACGGGGGCCGGCCCGGGTGGGCCGACCCCCGTCGGAGGTGCTGCAGGTGTGGTTGCGGGCTACTTCTTCTTGAGCTTCTTGACGTTGATCCCGTGCTCGACGCTGTCGCCGGCGACGGTGCTGCTGCCGCTGTAGACGACGTCGAGGACGGCGCGGCCGACCTCGGTGAACGCCGGCAGGGTCAGCGTGACCTCGCCGTCGACCAGCCGGCCGGTGGCGAGCACGCGACCCTCGAGGAGGACCTGCACCGTGCCGGTGGGCGTGGCGCGGTGTCCGTTGGTGCGGACCTCGACGTCCAGGGTGGTGTCGGCCTCGCCGACGTACACCTGGTTCGGCGCGTGCTTGGCCTTGACCTTGGAGACGAGCTTGGCGCCGGCGTCGGGCAGGTCGATGCCGACGATCTCCGGGTTGTGGTCGGAGGAGCGGAACGGGTCGACGGTGTAGAGGTCGGTGACGTTGGAGTTGAAGCGGCTGTACTCGTAGTACACCGACTCCTCGGCGTTGATGTTCCACACGTCGACGCCGGTCACGACACCGCGGGCGGCAGCGTTGGCGAACACGTGGTCGAGCGAGCCGACCGCGCCGTCGAAGTTGTAGCTCTCCTCGTCGGGGTCGCTCGTCGACTCCAGGCTGGTGTAGCCGGCGGCCTCGATGAGCTGGACCGGGTCCTCCTCGCTGTAGGCGTTGAAGTCACCGGCGAGGAAGATCTTCTCGACACCGCGCGCAGCGGCGAAGGTGTCCGCGAAGCCGACGAGCGCCTGCGCCTGGGCGACGCGGCTGTCGTTGGCGTTGCCCTGGCCGAAGGGGTCCGGGGTGCCGGAGCCCTTGGACTTGAAGTGGTTCGCGACCACCGCGAAGCCGTCCGAGTCGTCACCGTCGACGCCGGTGAACACCTGCGCGAAGGGCTGGCGGGCGTTGGCGAAGGCCGGGTCGTCGAAGATCTGCGACGCACCGACCGGCCGCACCGTGGCCGGGTCGTAGATGAACGCCGTGCGGATGACGTCCTCGTCGGCAGGGACCTCGGCCGGCGAGCGGACGTAGTCCCAGCGGGTCGCGCCGGCGTCGGCGTTCAGCGCCTCGACCAGCGCGGCGACGGCCTCGTCGCGGTCGTGGCCGTCGACGACGAGGGAGTTCTCGATCTCCTCGAGCGAGACGACGTCGGCGTCGAGCTTGGTGATGGCGTCGACGATCTTGGCCTGCTGCCGCTCGAAGCTGGCGGCGTCCCAAGCCCCGCGGGGGCCGTTGCCCGAGCAGGAGTTCACGGTGATCGGGTTGCCGGCGCGGTCGTTGTACGACGAGCAGCCGGCGACGTCGGTGCCGAGCGTCGTGAAGTAGTTCAGCACGTTGAACGTCGCGAGCTTCACGTCGCCGCCGACGTCCTCGGGCAGGGCCGGGCGGTCCTGCTCGAAGGAGATGCCCTCGGGCACGCCCACGACCTGCTCGGTCGGCTGCAGCTTCCAGCCGAAGCGGTAGTCGAGGACGACCGGCTCGGTGAAGGTCACCGCAGCGCCCACCCGCACGGTGTGCTCGGCGGTGTAGTACGGCAGCGGCAGGCCCTTGTTGGCGTTGCTGGCGTAGTTGAGGCTCGACCCGTCGTCGAGGATCACCCGGTGGGCGTTGTTGTACGCCGCGCGGGCGGCGACGCCTGCGGTGTCCTGTGCGTCGACGACCTCGGTCGGGGTGACAAGGGGCTGGTCGTCGACCGCGAGGCCGATCTCCCCGAAGAAGCCGGACGAGGCGCTGCCGCCGTTGTAGGCCGAGCCGTCGTAGGTGTCGGTGACGGTGATCGGGCCGGTCGGCAGGACCGCCTCGCCCTCGTGGGCCTCGCGCAGCGCGTCGAGCTCGGCCCCGGTCGGGCAGTCGGTGCCGGGCAGGGCGCAGTCGGTGCCGGGGACCGCGGGCAGCGGGACGACCGTGCCGAGGTCGGCGACCTCGCGCAGGCCGGCGGCGTCGGCGGTGATCTCGGTCAGGCCGTTGAACTCGGTGACCGCGCCGGTGACCTCGACCGACTCGCCGACCGCCGGGTAGCCGTCGGCCGCGAGACCAGGGGTGTAGACGAAGACCGCGTCCGAGGCGGCCGGGGTGGCGGGGTCGCCCGGGGTCTGCAGGTAGAAGCCGCTGAGCCCGCCGGTCGGCCACGCGGCGGTGACGACGCCGGTGGTGACGACGGTCGAGCCGGCCAGCGGGCTGACGGCGCCGGTGCCCTGGACCTCCGCGATGGTCGCCGCCTGCGGGGCGGTCGGCTCCTCGGGCTCCTCCGGCTCCTCGGGGGTCGTGGCAGTGCTCTGGGGGTTGGGCGTGCCGATGGTGAACTCGGCCGCGTTGACGTCGCCGTCGGGGGCGGTGCGGGAGGCCGAGGTGGCGTTGGCGGTGCCCCCGGTCTTGGTGGTCTCAAAGGTGTTGCTGTTGACGCCGACGAGGTCGACGACGCCGGAGACGGACGTGGCCGAGCCGACCGGCGGGTTGAGAGGCGTCGTGCCGTCGGAGAGCCACACGGTGAACGCCGAGCCGGACATCGCGATGCCACCGGTGGCGTTGGGGGTCGGCAGGTCGACGGTCCCGCCGGTGCCGCTCGCCTGCTGCACGAGGTAGTAACCGCCCGCAGGCACGGTGCCGGTCAGCGGCGTGACCCCGCTGGCGGCAGCGCTGTTGCCGCTCGCGCGGTACTGCACCGACCAGCCGTCGACCGAGATGGCCGAGCCGGTGGGGTTGTGCAGCTCGATGAAGTCCGAGCGGTACGTCGCGCCGGCGTTGCCGCCGCCGCCGTACACCTCGCTGATGACGAGGCCGGAGCTGACGGCGTGCGCGGGGAGCGCGACGAGGGAGAGACCGGCGGCCGTGACGGCGAGGCCGGAGAGCGAGGCGAGGAGCCTGCGGGGGGAACGCCCGGGTGCGGGCATGGCGAGACCTCCGAGAGAGGGGGGTGGGGGGGTGCTGCGGGGGGTGCTGCGGGGGATGCTGCGGGGAGGGACCGCGGGGCCTGCCGGATCGGCAGGCCCCGCGGGTGGATCACTTCTTCTTGGCGACCCAGAACTTCAGGACCTGGGTGTCGGACTTGGTGCCCTCGTTGCCGAGGTACTTCACGCGGACCTTCTTCTGGCCCGGCTTGCCGTAGGCCTGGAGGCGGACGGTGGCCTTGCCCTTGGCGTTGAGCTCGACGGTGGTGACCTTGCCGGAGCGGAAGACCTTGACCGTGCCGGTGGCCGCGGCGTCGCCGGCCTCGACCGCGATCTTGAGGACGACCTTCTTGCCGACCTTGGCCTTGCCCTTCTTGGTGGCCTTCACCTCGGCGACGGCCTTCGGCGCGGGGGCGCCGACGACGGTGCCGGACGGCTTCGCGACGACCGAGACGTCCCAGGCGCCCGACAGGTTCGCCGGGGCCTTGAAGGAGACGTCGGCGGCACCGTCGGTGACCGGGAAGCTGCCCACGCCGACCGACTTGCTGCCCTGGACCAGCGAGACGGCGACCGAGGTGTTGACCGGCGAGCCGAGCGAGGTCAGGTCGAGGTTGGCGAGGGAGAAGGCGACCTCGTCACCCGCGGAGACCGAGGTCGGCAGGCCCGAGGCCTGGACCTGCTGACGGGCGAAGTCCGGGGAGATCGGGTCGTTGCCGGCGAGGTAGTCGCGCCACAGCTCGGCGTCGAGCAGGCCGGTGTCGGTGGAGCGGCCCTCGGTGAAGGCACGGAAGTTGTCACCGCCGGCGGCGAGGAACGACAGGGTCGAGACCGTGTAGGTCTTCGCCGGGTCGAGCAGCACGCCGTCGATGCGGACCGAGGTGATCCGCTCCCCCGCGTCCTTGGTCGGGTCGGCGGTCACCCGCACGTTGTCGGACATCGCCAGCTGCAGGTACGGACGCGAGGGGACGTTGCCCTCGGCGTCGGTCTGCCACTGCTGCTCGAGGACCTTCTTGATCGAGGCACCGGTCATCTCGACCAGCGCGACGGTGTTGTTGAACGGCAGCACCGCGTTGGCCTCGGCGAAGGTGACGACGCCGTCGGTGTTGGCCGGGTTGTCGGTGGTGTCGCCCTCGAAGAGCAGCTCGGCGCGCAGGCCGCCGGAGTTGGTCAGGCCGAGGTCGGGCTGGCCGATCTCGGCGAGGCCGTCGCGCAGCGCGTTGGCCACCAGGCCACCGAGGGTGGACTCCGAGGCGCGGTCGTCGCGCTTGCCGTCCTTGAACGCCGTGGTGATGTCGCCGGTGATCTTGGCGACCGGCTTGCTGCCGACCTCGTCGGCCGCGTCCAGGGCCGCCTGGGTGATCTCGTCGACCGCGGCGACGCGCGGCAGGGTCAGGTCGGCCTCGGCGACGCGCGCGACGTTCTCGACGACGGACGCGGTGACCTCGCCGGTGGCGTCGTCGACGGTGAGGTCGACGCGGCCGATGTTCTCGCCGTACGACCCCGTCTGCACGACCGGGCGCTCGCCGGCCGTCCAGGCGTACTGCTTGTGGGTGTGGCCGGTGAAGATCACGTCGACCTCGGGAGCGGTGTCCTCGACGATCTCGGCGAAGACGCCGCCGCCGGCGACCTCCTCCTCCAGCGTGGAGCCGTCGGGGGTGCCGGCGCCGGCGCCCTCGTGGAACTCCGCGACCAGCACGTCGGCCTCGCCGTTGGCGTCGTTGCCGTCGGAGAGCTGGGCCGCGACGCGGTTGACCGCCTCGACCGGGTCGCCGAAGGAGATCGAGGTGATGCCCGCGGGGCTGACCAGCGTCGGGGTCTCCTCGGTGATGACGCCGATGACGCCCACGGTCACGCCGCCGACCTCGTAGGTGGCGTACTCGTCGAGGGCCGGCTCGGTGGTGCCCTTGTTGTAGACGTTGGCACCGAGGTAGTCGAAGTCGGCGGCGTCCTGGACGCGGCCCTCGAGGTCGGCGAAGCCGCGGTCGAACTCGTGGTTGCCGACGGCGGAGCCGGCCAGGTCGAGCGCGTTGAGCACGTCGATCGTGGGCTTGTCCTGGGCGTTCGACGAGGCGAACAGCGAGGCGCCGATGTTGTCGCCGGCGGAGAGCAGCAGGGTGTTGTCGTCCCCGGCCTCGGCCCGGATCTGCTCGACGGTGGTGGCGAACTTGGTGGTGTTCGCGTCGATGCGGCCGTGGAAGTCGTTGATGTTCAGCAGGGTGATGTCGACCGTGGCGGCGTGGGCGGGCGCCGGCACGAGGACCAGCGTGGTGGCGGCGACGGCGAGCCCGAGGGGGGCGACGAACCGCTTGGGGGTGGCAGGCATGTGGAGGAACTCCTGGTGGGGGTGACGGGCGCGTGCCCGATGACGGCCCCGGATGCAGGCAGCGGCGCACGCCATCGTCGTCGACAGACGACGTCCCGAGACGAGCGCGAGCAAGCGGAAACCTTCCGGCACGAGGGGCGGGCGGCCGATGAGGCCGCCGTCACCCTAGTACGACGCCGGACGTCCTCGATCCACCCCGAAGGTGACGATCTGGTGACGAATTGGCGGAGGCGGAATGGCTCAGCGGGAGCCGGCGCCGAGCGCGCGGCGCTGCTTCCAGGTGTCGCGGAAGAACTCGTAGCCCGACCACAGCGTCAGCGCGACGGCGACGACGAGGCAGGCCTGGAAGAGGTAGAACAGCACCTCGCCGGGCGCCTCGAGCGCGCCGGGGAGGTCGGGGTCGCGCAGCGGCAGCACGAGGCCGCCGAGGGCGAGCGCCTGCACGGTCGTCTTGAGCTTGCCGAGGTCGGCGGCGGCGATGACGATCCGCTTGGCGATGGAGAGCCGCAGGAGCGTCACGCTCCACTCGCGGGCGAGCACGACGATCGTCACCCACCACCAGATGTCGCCTGTCACCGACAGCCCGATGAAGGCCATGCCGGTGATCGCCTTGTCCGCGATCGGGTCGGCGATCTTGCCGAAGTCGGTGACCAGGTTGCGGGCCCGCGCGATGTCGCCGTCGATCTTGTCGGTGATCATCGCGACGACGAACAGCGTGTAGGCCACGCAGCGCCACAGGATCGAGTCGCCGCCGTCCACCAGCAGCGCCCAGCCGAAGAAGGGCACCATCGCGATGCGCAACGTGGTGAGCACGTTGGGCAGGTTGAGGTTCGACACCTGCGGCTGGGTCTCGCTCATGCGTGCGCCTCCTGCACGATCGGCTCGGCGTACAGGTCGGCCCCCTCGGCGTCGACCACGACCGCGGTGACGAGGTCGCCGACCTCCGCCCGGCAGCCGACGAGGTACGTCGACCCGTCCACCTCCGGGCCCTGGTGGGCCGCGCGGCCCTCGATCGCGGGCTCGCCGTCCTCGTCGGTGACCGACTCGACCAGCACCTCGACGGTCTCGCCGAGCCGCTCGAGCGCCCGCTGGGCGGTGAGCTCCTCGACCAGGGAGGTCACGTGCTCGGCGCGGGCGCGGACCTCGTCCTCGTCCAGCTTGCCGTCGTACGACGCCGCCTCGGTGCCGTCCTCGTCGGAGTAGCCGAACACGCCGGTGACGTCGAGCCGCGCGGCGACGAGGAAGTCGCACAGCGTCTGCAGGTCCTCCTCGGTCTCGCCGGGGAAGCCGACGATCACGTTGCAGCGCACGCCGGCCTGCGGGGCGTGGCCGCGCACCTGCTCGAGCAGCCCGAGGAAGCTCTCCGGGTCGCCGAACCGGCGCATCCGGCGCAGCACCGACGCGCTCGCGTGCTGGAAGCTGAGGTCGAAGTAGGGCACGACGCCCGGGGTCGTCGCGATCGCCTCGACCAGGCCCGGCCGGGTCTCGGCGGGCTGGAGGTAGGAGACCCGCACCCGCTGGATGCCGTCGATGGCGGCGAGCTCGGGGAGCATCGTCTCCAGCAGCCGCAGGTCGCCGAGGTCCTTGCCGTAGGACGTGGAGTTCTCGCTGACCAGGAACAGCTCGCGCACGTCCTGGGTGGCCAGCCACTGCGCCTCCTGCAGCACGTCGCTGGGGCGCCGGCTGACGAAGGAGCCGCGGAAGGCGGGGATCGCGCAGAACGAGCAGCGCCGGTCGCAGCCCGACGCCAGCTTCAGCGGCGCGGTAGGGCCACCGTCGAGCCGGCGGCGTACGGCGCGGGGGCCGGTGGCCGGCGCACCCAGGCCGATCTCGCCGGTGGGCGCGGGGGCGACCGACGACCCGTGGCCGGGCACGGCCAGCGTCGACGCGGCGCGCTCGACCGGGGAGATCGGGAGCAGCCGGCGGCGGTCCTGCGGGGTGTGCGGATGGTGGGTCTCCCCCGCCACGATCGAGCGCAGCCGGGCGGCGATGTCGGGGTAGTCGTCGAAGCCGAGCACGGCGTCGGCCTCGGGCAGCGACTCGGCCAGGTCCTTGCCATACCGCTCGGCCATGCAGCCGACCGCGACCACGGCCTGCGCCCGGCCGCTGCCACCGGCCGACGGCTTGAGGTCGGCGGCCTCCAGCAGCGTGTCGACGGAGTCCTTCTTGGCGCTCTCGACGAAGCCGCAGGTGTTGACCACGACCGTGTCGGCCTCGGCGGGGTCCTCGACGAGGCGGAAGCCGTCGGCCTCGAGCCGGCCGGCCAGCTCCTCGGAGTCGACTTCGTTGCGCGCGCACCCGAGGGTCAGCAGCGCCACCGAGAGCGGGGTCGTCGGTCCGGGGCGCGTGTCTGCTGCAGTCATGGTCGTCGTCGAGTATGACCGTCCGGCACCCCTGGCGGCGAACCGACGCGACTGCGCGGTTCGGCCCCGAGCGGCCCGCAGGTCCCCTACGGTGAGGGCCACCACACCTCGACGAGGGACCGGCAAGGAGGTGCTGATGGACGCGCCCGCCGACGGCGGCCCCGCGGCCGACGCCGCCGCCCTGTGGCAGCTGACCCTGCAGCACTCCCCGGTCGGCATGGCCCTGGTCGACCTCGCGGGACGCGTGACGCTGGTCAACCCCGCCTTCGCGGAGATGCTCGGGCGCGACGCCGACGAGGTGGTCGGCCTGCACTTCGCCGAGGTCACCCACGACGAGGACCTCGCCGAGGACACCCGCTACTTCCAGCAGGCCCTCGCGGGCGAGCTCGACTCCTACCGGCTGCGCAAGCGGTACCTCCGCGCCGACGGCCGCCCGATGTGGGCGGACCTGTCGGTCGGCGTCGTGCGCGACGACGCGGGCCGGCTGCACCACGTCCTCGCCCAGATCCTCGACATCTCCGAGCAGCACCACGCCGAGCAGCGGCTCGCGGCCGCCAACGCCGAGATCGAGCGCGAGCGGCAGTCCCTCGACACGGTCTTCGAGACCGTCGGGGTCGGCCTGCTCATCCTCGACGACGAGGGCCGCTACGTGCGGATGAACCGCAAGCACCGCGAGACGATGAACCTCCCCTTCCCCGACGGGCACGCCGGCGCGGCCGGCCAGCTCGGCCACGTCTACCGCCTCGACGGGCGCACGCTGCTCACCCGCGAGGAGATGCCGTCCTACCGCGCCGCCCGGGGCGAGGAGTTCACCGACTACCGCTACTGGGCCGGCGACGACCCGCTGACCCGGGCGGCGTTCACCACCACCGCGCGCCAGGTGCGCTCCCCCTCCGGCCGGCGGCTCGGGGCCGTCCTGGCCTACCAGGAGATCACCGACCTGCTCCGCGCCCTGGAGGTCAAGGACCAGTTCGTCTCCTCGGTCTCCCACGAGCTGCGGACGCCGCTCACCGCCGTCCTCGGCCACCTGGAGATGCTCTGCGAGGAGGACCTCCCCGCCGACGTCGTGCAGCGCCTGCACGTCGTACGCCGCAACGCCGACCGGCTCCGCACGCTGGTCTCGGACCTGCTGCTGGTCGCGCAGGCCGGCGAGGTGGGGCTGGAGATGCACCGCCTCGAGGTCGACCTGGCCATGGTCGTGGCCGAGGCCGTGGACAGCGCGTGCCCCGCCGCCGAGGCCGCCGGGGTGTCCCTCGCCGCCGACCTGCCCGACGGCCTCGTGGCCCGGGTGGACGAGCAGCGGGTGCGCCAGGTCGTCGACAACCTGCTCTCCAACGCCGTGAAGTACACCGAGGCGGGCGGCTCGGTCCGGGTCGTGCTGCGCCGGGTCGCCGGCGCCGTCGAGCTGCGGGTCGCCGACACCGGGATCGGCATCGCACCGAACGAGCTGTGCGACGTCTTCGACCGCTTCTTCCGCGGGGGTGCCGCGGTCGAGAAGCACATCCCCGGCACCGGCCTCGGCCTCGAGGTCGCCAGCTCCATCGCGCACGCGCACGGTGGCACGATCACGGTGGAGAGCGAGCTCGGCCGTGGCAGCGTCTTCACCCTGACCCTGCCCATCTGACCGCGAGCGGCTGTCGACCTGGCTGTCGACCTGGGTGTCGACCTGAGTTCCGGTTCCGGCCCGGGACGCCCGGCGGCCACCTACGCTGGGACCACCGGGCGAGCACCGCACCGCTCCACGTGCCCCCGCGCAGCACCCCCACGACACGGCCCACCGGCCTGAAGGGCCGCCCATGCCGCTGTCGCACCCCGCGCCCGCCCCGCTGGCCGAGTTCGGTGCCGACCCGGACGCGTGCGCCCCGGATCGCCCGCGCCTGGGGGCTGTCGTGCGTCGGGTGGGGGTCAACCTGCTGGTCGCGTGCGTGGTGCCCGCGGTGCTGTTCTACGTGTGCTTCCGCATCGGCGACGTGTGGGTCGCGATGGGCGCCGCCCTGGCGTGGTCCTACGGCGCGATCGCCTGGCGCGCCAGCACCGGCCGCCGCGCGTCGGGGCTGCTCCTCCTCACCGCCGCCGTGATGACGGCGCGCACCGCGGTGTCGGTCGTCTTCGACAGCACCTACCTCTACTTCCTCCAGCCGATCGTCACCGACGGCCTCATCGCGGCGCTCTTCCTGCTCTCCCTCGCGACCGCCCGGCCGGTCGTCGCGCGACTGGCCGGCGACTTCTACCCGCTCGACGACGACCTGGCGCTCCGCCCGGGCGTCCGCCGGCTCTTCTCCCGGCTCACGCTGTTGTGGGGGACCCTGGCGGCGGCGAAGGCGCTGGGCACCCTGTGGCTGCTGGAGTCCCGGTCGCTGGAGACCTTCGTGCTCGTCAAGACGGTCTCGCTGCCGACCCTCAACGGCCTGGCCGTGGCGCTCACGATCGCCGCCGCCGTGCTGGTCGCCCGCCGCGAGGGCCTGCTGCCCGCGGCCCCGGTTCCCGCCCCCTCGCGTTGACCGACGGGCCCGACGCCCGCCCGTCAGGGAGCCCGGCCACGGCCGTGTAACGGCAGCGGCCGCCCGCGACAGGTAGTGCTCGGGTGCGCGTCGTGCGTGCCCCTGCGCCGACTCCCCCGCGGCGCAGCAGCCGGCACGACGCAGGAGCAGGAGCAGCCGTGACGACCACCGTCCACCCGGACGTCGACGCCGCAGGACGCACCCTCGTGCGACGTGACCGGCCCGAGCAGCGGCCGGGCCGGCACCGTCGCGCGCTGGTCCCGGCCGACGACCTCACGGTGATCATCCCGGCCTACGACGAGGCGGCGTCGATCGCCGACACCGTCCGCAGCGTGCTGGGCCAATCGACCCCGCCGGCTCGCGTCATCGTGGTCGACGACTGCTCGACCGACGGCACCGGCGAGGCCGCCCGGGCCGCCGGCGCGGAGGTGCTGCGGCCCGACCACAACACCGGCTCGAAGGCGGGCGCGCAGAACCTCGCCCTCGGCCTGGTCGACACGGCGTACACGATGGCGATCGACGCCGACACCACCCTCGCGCCCGACGCGATCGAGGTGCTGCTCGCGCCGCTCGAGGCGGACGACCAGGTCGCGGCCGCGTGCGGCTTCGTGGTGCCCCGCCACGTGCGGTCGATCTGGGAGCGCGGGCGGTACGTCGAGTACCTGCTGTCGTTCACCTTCTACAAGCCCACCCAGGACCACTACGGCGCGCCGCTCATCGCGTCCGGCTGCTTCTCGGCGTACCGCACCGACGTGCTGCGCGACGCCGGCGGCTGGTCCGAGCGCACCCGGGCCGAGGACATGGACCTCACCTGGACGTTCTTCCAGCGCGGCCACCGCGTGCGGTTCGTGCCCGAGGCCGTCTGCTACCCGATCGAGCCGCACGACCTGGACTTCATGAGCAAGCAGCTGCGGCGCTGGTCGCACGGCTTCGTGCAGAACGTCCGGCTGCACTGGCGCGGCATCCTCCCCCTGCCGTTCCTGAGCACCGCCGTCGGCGTGGCCATGGTCGACGCGGTCGTCGCGTCCCTGGTCTACCTGCTCGTGCTGCCGGTGCTGGCCGTGGTGCTCAGCCCCTGGGTGCTCGCGGTGTACGTCGTCGACGTGCCGGCGATCCTCGTGCCGGTGCTGGTCGCCGCCCGCCGCCGCGGGGAGGTCGGCAGGGCGCTCGCGTCCGTGCCGTCGTTCCTCGTGCTCCGCATCGTCAACGGCGTCTTCATGGTCCGTGCGCTGTGGAGCGAGGTCGTGCTCCGCAAGCCGCTGCTCGTCTACGAGAAGGGCCACTGAGTGACCGCCGGACTCCCCGGGACGGGCCTCGGCGGTCTGCTCTACGTGCTGCTCGCGCTGCTCATGCCGCTGCGCGAGCTCTACCTCACCGCCCGCGGCCGCAGCAGCCGCGAGCGCTGGCGCGTGGTGGGCCGCCAGGCTTCGATCGCGCTCGCCGTCGTCGTCGTCCTCGTCGCCACCGCCGTGGCCGCACGGCGGCTGCTGGGTGGTGGCGGCCCGCTGAGCGACACCACGGCTCCGTTGCTCGCGGGGGCGGGCGTCGGCCTGTGCGTGCTGGCCGTGCTCGCCCTCGTGCTGCGGCTCTGGGCGCTGCTGGACCGGCGGGCCGTCGCCGCCGGGTGAGGCCCCGGCCGGCCGCCCGTCGTCAGGCGGCCGGGACGTCGGCCTCCATGGCGGCGACGAAGTCGCCCTTGACCGCGCGCCAGGCCTCGTCGGTCATCGTGCGCCGCCAGTAGGGCGAGCACGACATGTCCGCACGACCCATCCCGCGGTCGAGGAGCAGGTGCTTGCGGATGCCGCGCACCTCCTCCGCCTCGCCGTGCACGAAGGCGTGCGCCCGGCCGGCCGGGGCGTCGAGCTCCTGCAGCGACCGGAGCAGCAGCGTCGCCGGGTCGTCGTCGCCGGCGCGGTGCAGCCAGCGCAGGTCGAGGTCGCCCGCCGTGCTGAGCGGCAGCTCGTGCTCGGCGTCGTCGCAGACCAGCCGCACCACCGCCCGCGCGCCGGCGGGCAGCGCCTCGAGGGAGGCGGCGATGGCCGGCAGCGCCGACTCGTCGCCGACCAGGAGGTGCCAGTCGGCGGCCGGGTCGGGCTTGTAGCCCGCTCCGGGGCCCTCCAGCACCAGCACGTCGCCGGGCGCCGCCGAGGACGCCCACCGACCGGCGGCGCCGGTGTCGCCGTGGACGACGAAGTCGATGGTCAGCCGCTCACCGTCCCAGGCCCGCACGGTGTAGCGCCGGCGCGCCGGAGCCCACTGGGCGCCGTGCTCTTCGCGCACCTGCTTCGGCTCGAAGACCGGGCCGTACGGCGCACCCTCGGGCGCGATCGCCAGGTTGACGTAGGCATCGGTGCAGTCCGGCACCTCGAACCCCGCCAGCCCCTCGCCACCGAGCACCACCCGGACCATCGCGGGGGTCACCCACGTGGCCGACACCACTTCTCCGTGCACCAGACCTCCTCGACAGGACTACCTGGACTTAGGTTAGCCTCACCTCTGGTCAGGACGCGGATCGCCGTCGTCCCGACCAGACACGGGCGCCGCCGGCGCCCCTGCCCGAAAGGACCACCGTGCGTTCCCTGCGCCTCCTCACCGTCTCCCTCGGAGCCGCCGCGCTCGTCCTCAGCGCCTGCGGCTCGTCGGAGGACGACGCCGCCGCCGCTGCCGACGACACGACGAGCACCGGCTCGTCCTCGGCCGAGTTCCCCATCACGATCGAGCACGCCCTCGGCACCACGACCATCGAGGAGAAGCCCGAGCGCGTCGCCACCGTCGCGTGGGCCAACCACGAGGTCCCGCTGGCCCTCGGCGTCGTCCCGGTCGGCATGGCCGCCGCCAACTTCGGCGACGACGACGGCGACGGCCTGCTCCCCTGGGTCAGCGACGAGCTCGAGGAGCTGGGCGCGGAGACCCCGGTGCTCTTCGACGAGACCGACGGCATCGACTTCGAGGCCGTGGCCGACACTGAGCCCGACGTGATCCTGGCGTCGTACTCCGGCCTCACCCAGGAGGACTACGACACCCTCAGCGAGATCGCCCCGACCGTGGCCTACCCCGAGGCCCCGTGGTCGACCGAGTGGCGCGACATGATCCTGCAGAGCAGCGAGGCCATGGGCATGGCCGAGGAGGGCGAGGAGCTCGTCGCCGAGCTCGAGGGCGAGATCACCGAGGCCGTCGACGCCCACCCCGGCCTGGCCGGCAAGAAGACGATGTTCCTCACCCACGTCGACACCGGCGACCTCAGCGAGGTCAGCTACTACACGACCCTGGACACCCGGGCGAAGTTCTTCACCGACCTCGGCCTGGCCACGCCGGCCAGCATCGAGGAGGCCTCGCAGGAGGCCGGCCAGTTCTCCGGCACACTCAGCGCCGAGCAGGTCGACAAGCTCGACGACGTCGAGGTCATCGTGACCTACGGCGACCAGGAGCTGGTCGACGCGCTGCAGGGCGACCCGCTGCTCTCGAAGATGCCGGCGGTGCAGGACGACGCGATCGTGCTGCTGCCCAACACCCCGCTGGGCACCGCTGCGAACCCCACGCCGCTGTCGATCTCCTACGTCCTCGAGGACTACGTCGACATGCTCGCGAAGGCCGCCGGCGTCGAGTGACCGACCGTGTGACCGCGGCGTGACCCTCGCCGCCCCACCCGTGCCCGCCCCGGGCGTCGTCGCCGCACGACGCCCGGGGCGGTCGCGCGCGCTCTGGCTGCTCCTGGCCCTCGCCGCGCTCCTCGGCTTGGCCGTCCTCTCGGTGGCCGTCGGCTCCCGCCCGGTCGGCTGGTCCGACATCACCGCCGCGCTCGGCGGCTCCAGCGAGACCCTCGCCGAGGCGGCGGTCACCAAGCGCATCCCGCGGACCCTGCTCGCCATCGCGGTCGGTGCCGCGCTCGGCCTGGCCGGTGCGGTCATGCAGGGCGTGACCCGCAACCCGCTGGCCGACCCCGGCATCCTCGGGGTCAACATGGGCGCCTCGCTGGCGGTCATCACCGGCATCGCGTGGTTCGGCCTCACCGCCGCGTCGAGCTTCGTGTGGGCGGCGATCCTCGGCGCCTCCCTCGCCGCGGTGTTCGTGTACGCCGTGGGGTCGCTCGGGCGCGGCGGCGCGACGCCGCTGAAGCTCGCCCTGGCCGGCACGGCCACCTCCGCGGCGTTCGCGTCGTTCATCACCGCGGTGGTGCTCCCCCGCAACGACATCGCCGGCGGGGTCCGGTCCTGGCAGGTCGGCGGCGTGGGCGGCGCGTCGTTCGACACGATCACGCTGGTGCTGCCGTTCCTCGTCGTCGGGCTGCTGGTCTGCCTGGCCTCGGCCCGCGGGCTGAACTCCCTGGCACTCGGTGACGACGTCGCGGCCGGCCTCGGCGAGCGGGTCGCGCTGACCCGCGGCCTGGCCGCCGTCGGCGCGGTGCTGCTGTGCGGCGCGGCGACCGCGGTCGCCGGCCCGATCGGCTTCGTCGGCCTGGTGGTGCCGCACCTGTGCCGGATGCTCGTCGGGGTCGACCACCGCTGGCTGCTGCCGTTCTCCGCCGTCGCCGGAGCCGCGCTGCTGACCGCCGCGGACGTCCTCGGCCGGGTCGTGGCCCGGCCCAGCGAGATCGACGTCGGCATCATCACCGCCCTCGTGGGCGCACCGTTCTTCATCCACGTCGTGCGCCGGCAGAAGGTGCGTGCCCTGTGACCGCCACGCCCACCTCGCTCACCACCGGCCCGGCGCCGGAGACCGTCGCGCGGGTCGCGCGCGGCCGCGGCCGGCGGCGGGCCCGCCGCCGCGCGGTCGTCGTGGTGCTCGTGGTGCTCGTCGTCGCCGTGTTCGCCGCCAGCCTGATGGTCGGTCGCACGTTCTACCCGCCCGGCGACGTGCTGCGGGTCGTGCTCGGCGAGGACGTCCCCGGTGCGTCGTTCACCGTGGGTCGACTGCGGCTGCCCCGTGCCGTGCTCGCGCTGCTGGTCGGGCTCTGCTTCGGCCTGGCCGGCGTGACGTTCCAGACGATGCTGCGCAACCCGCTGGCCAGCCCCGACATCATCGGGATCAGCGCCGGCTCCAGCGCCGCGGCCGCGGTCGCGATCGTGACCTTCGGGCTCTCGGGTGCCGCGGTGTCGTTCCTCGCGATCGTCGTCGGGCTCGGCGTCGCCCTGCTCATCTACGTGCTGGCCTACCGCGACGGCGTGGCCGGCACCCGGCTGATCCTCATCGGCATCGGCATCGCGGCCATGCTCGAGAGCGTCATCGCCTACGTGCTGAGCCGGGCCGCGGCCTGGGACCTCCAGGAGGCCACCCGCTGGCTGACCGGCAGCCTCAACAGCGCCGGCTGGGACGACGTGGTGCCGACGCTGCTGGCGCTGGTGGTGCTCGGCCCGCTGCTGCTCACCCGCGTCGGCGACCTCGACATGCTGCAGCTCGGCGACGACGCGGCGTCCGCACTCGGCGTACGTGTCGAGCGCACGCGGGTCGTCGTCATCGTCGCCGCCGTGGGGCTGGTGGCCTTCGCGACCGCGGCGACCGGTCCGATCGCGTTCGTCGCGTTCCTGGCCGGCCCGATCGCCGCGCGCATCGTCGGCCCCGGGGCGTCACTGCTCGTCCCGTCCGCGCTGGTCGGCGCGCTGCTCGTGCTGGTCGCCGACCTGGCCGGGCAGAACCTCTTCGACCACCGCTACCCCGTCGGCGTGGTCACCGGCGTGCTCGGCGCGCCGTACCTCGTCTACCTCATCGTCCGCACCAACCGCGCCGGAGGCTCGCTGTGACCGCCGACCACACGCTCACCGTCGCCGACCTCTCCCTGGGGTACGGCGACCGGACCGTCATCGAGTCGCTCGACCTGGTGCTGCCGCCCGGCCGGGTCACCGCGATCGTCGGCGCCAACGCCTGCGGCAAGTCGACCCTGCTGCGCTCGATGTCCCGCCTGCTGCGTCCCCGCACCGGCCAGGTGCTGCTCGACGGCGAGCAGGTGCACCGGCTGCCCGCCAAGGAGCTGGCCCGCGCGCTCGGCCTGCTCCCCCAGGCCCCCACCGCGCCGGAGGGCATCACGGTCAGCGACCTCGTGGGCCGCGGCCGCAACCCCCACCAGCGGCTGCTGTCGCGCTGGAGCGCCGAGGACGACGCGGCCGTCGCGGCCGCGCTCGAGGCGACCGACACCGTCGAGCTGGCCGACCGGCCCGTCGACGAGCTGTCGGGCGGTCAGCGGCAGCGGGTGTGGATCGCGATGGCGCTCGCGCAGCAGACCGACGTGCTGCTGCTGGACGAGCCGACGACGTACCTCGACGTCAGCCACCAGGTCGAGGTGCTCGACCTGCTCACCGACCTCAACCGCACCCGCGGGACGACGATCGTCATGGTCCTGCACGACCTCAACCTCGCCGCGCGGTACGCCGACCACCTCGTCGCCCTCGCCGGCGGCCGGCTCCACGCGGTCGGCGACCCGCACGCCGTGCTGACCGAGGACACCGTCCGCGCGGTCTTCGGCCTCGACTGCTCGGTGATCATCGATCCCGTCTCCGGCCGGCCGCTCATGCTGCCGATCGGCCGGCACCACGTCGCCGCTCCGGTCGACGTCAGTTGAGGATCTCCCCACCGCCGTCGGCGAGCATGGCCGCGAGCCGGTCGCGCCAGGCCTGGAGCTCCGCGGGCGCCAGCCGCGGCCAGTCGGTCACCTCGCCGAGCACCCGCAGCGGCGCGTCGCTGCGGAAGGACCGGGTGGGGTTGCCGGGGAACTTCTTGTCGGTGACGTTCGGGTCGTCGTGCCACGGGCCGGTCGGCTCCACGACGTAGACGTGCGGCTCGGCGCCGGACCCCTCCGGCGCCAGCGCCACGGCCAGCTCTGCCGCGAGGCCGGCGCCCTCGAGGCGCGAGGTGAAGTAGACGTGGTTCATCACCACCTCGGCGCGGTAGTTGGACCGGAACCCCGGCCGCAGCAGGTCGCCGACGGCGACCACCGCCCTGGTGCCGTGGAAGAACGGGCCGGTCTCCCCCGTCTCATCCGCGGTCTCGTCCACCTGCTCGTGCACCGTCTCGTCCACCTGTCCAGGCTAGGACCGGGCAGCGGCGGTCGTCAGCCGCTCGTCGCGCTCAGTCCAGGCAGAACTCGTTGCCCTCGACGTCCTGCATGACGATGCACGACTCGTCGAACCCGTCGGCGGGCATCGTGCGGACGTGGGTCGCGCCGAGCGCCTCGAGCCGGCGCTGCTCGGCCTCGAGGGCGGCGAGCCGCTCGTCGCCGACGAGGCCGGAGCCGGCGCGGACGTCGAGGTGCACGCGGTTCTTGACCGTCTTGCCCTCGGGGACCCGCTGGAAGAACAGCCGCGGCCCCTGCCCGGTCGGGTCGACGCAGGCGTACGCCGACCCCTGCTGCTCGGGCGGCAGCGAGGCGTCGACCTCCTCCCACGACCCGAAGCCGGGGGGCGGCGGCGGGACGACGTACCCCAGCACCTCGCACCAGAAGCGGGCCAGCCGCTCCGGCTCGGCGGAGTCGAAGGTGACCTGGACCTCGCGCACGGACGTCATGGTCCGACGGTAGCGCCGACCGCCCCCGATGCGGTCGACCTCAGGTCGCGGCCGCGACCAGGCTGGCGACCAGCACCAGCGGCAGCGAGACGACGGCGCCGAGCGACGTGGCGAGCGTGAGGGTCTTCAGGCTGCCCTTGGTGGAGAGGTCGAGCAGCGTGGTGAACATCCAGAAGAAGTTGCTGTTCACGTGCAGCGCGAACATCGCGCCCGAGGCGATCGCCAGCGCGATGACCACCGGGTCGACGCCGAGGGAGCCGACCACCGGGGCGATGATCCCCGCGGCGGTGATCGCGGCGACCGAGACCGACCCGATAGCGAAGTGCAGGACCGCCGCGATGCACCAGGCCAGCAGGATGCTCAGCACGACCGGGGCGCCCTCGTCGGCGGAGAACAGGTCGGCGAGCGTGCTCTCGAGCCCGCTGCCGCCGATCACCGCACCCAGCGAGCCGCCGACGCCGGTGACGAGCAGGATCTCGCCGGTGGTGTGGAAGCCGGCGGTCAGCACCTTCCCCACGCCGTCGCCACCGATCGACGGGCGGATCATCGCGACCGCGACGAGCAGGCCGAGGAAGAGCGCGATGTTGGCGTCGCCGAGGAAGGTCAGCACCGGGTTGGTGGTGCCGGCGACGTCGAGGATGGCGCCGGTCGCGATGAGCACGAGGGGCAGCAGGATCGGCAGCAGCCGGACCACCAGCGGCAGCCGGGCGGCGCGCTCGGCTCCGGGCACCGCCTCGACCTCCGCGTCGGCCCCCTCCTGGTGCAGCGCGGCGTCGGCGTCGAGGTCGCTGTCCTCCTTCCACAGCCCGCGACCCAGCAGCACGCGGAAGAGGAACGTCGTGATCAGCGCGGTGAGCAGCCCGATCGGCAGGCCGTAGAGCAGGTACGTCCCCAGCGGGACGTCCATCAGGCCCGCCACCGAGACCGCGGCCAGCCCCGGCACCACGAACACGTAGCCGGAGAAGATGCCGATGCCCATCGCACCCGCCAGCCACGGCAGCCCGTGCCTCCGGTCGACCGCGGGCGCCGACTCCTGGGCCATCGGCGCCGCCAGCACCACCTGCACGTCGACGTAGATCGAGGGGAAGATCGTCGACATCGCCGCCGCCATGGCGTACGGCAGCCGCTTGCCCACCCTGCGCGCCAGCAGCTCCACCAGGTCGCGGAAGGTCCCCATCGAGTGCAGCAGCGCCCCGATGAGCACGCCGAACCCGATGAGCAGGCCGACCTCGGCCATGATCTCGCCGAAGCCGCCCGTGATCGCGTCGACCGTGCCCTGCGCGCCCTGCTGGGTGGCGAGCCCGAGGTAGATGCAGGCGACCAGCAACGAGATGACCGGGTCGACCTTGAACCGGATGATGAGCACGATCGCGGCCACGATGGCGATGGCGGCGTGGAGGACTTCCATGGGTGGTCCCGTCCGGGTGGGGGTGGGTCGTCCCACCCTTACCCCTGACCGCCCGGCTCCACGTGGTCCGGCGGGTTCCGGCTGGGGTCGTCGGTCCTGCTGGGTAGTCCGTGACGTTTCGCAGGTCTGCGGTGCGCTGGCGGGGTAGTCCGTGACGTTCCGCAGGCGGATCCGTCGAGATGACCTGCCGAACGTCACGGACTACCCCCTCGACGGGCCGGCGCCTGTGGACAACCGGGGCCGGAGACGCAGGACGGCGCCGGGGTGGTCCCCGGCGCCGCCTGCGTGCCGCTGCGCTGCGTGTGGTGCTGGTGTGGTGCTGGTGTGGTGCTGGTGAGGTGCTGGTCGGCTACTGGTCGGCCGGGGCGATGAAGGTGCCGGTGGCGGGCTGGCCGGTCTCGCCGACCGCCTCCGCCTCGTTGCCGGCGACGCCGACCTCGAGGGAACCGTCGGAGGACTGCACCCGCACCGGCGGGGCGACCTTGAGCTCCTTGGACTCGCCGAAGGCGAGGTCGCCGGAGAACACGATCTCGTTCGACCCGTCCCGCACGACCACGTTGGTGCCGCCGCCGGCGGCGGTCAGCAGCACCGCGACCGGCTTGCCGACCTTGGTGCCGCCGTTGTCGATGCCGTGCGAGCCGTTGAGCACGAGCGCGTCGCCGTTGAGGTCGACCGGGCTCTCCATCACCAGCCGCGCGACCGACCAGGCGAGCACGAGCGCCATGACGGCGGCGACGAGCACCGACCAGTTCGGGCCGCCGCGGGTGCCGCGGATCGAGCCCCCGGCACCGGTGGCCAGCTCGGCCTCGAAGACGCGACGGGGGTCGATGGGGGCGTCGGCGTACCGCTCGTCGTACGACGCCAGCAGCGGCGCCACGTCGATGCCGAGCACCCGGGCAAGCGTGCGCAGGTGGCCGCGGGCGTAGAAGTCGCCGCCGCACGGCGCGAAGTCGTCGACCTCGATCGACTCGATGACGTGCGGGCGGATGCGGGTGCGGTCGGCGAGCTGGTCGACGCTCAGGCCGATCCGCTCGCGGGCGGCGGCCAGCTGCGGCCCGACGACCGGGTCGACGGCCGGCTGGGCGGGCGCCTCGATGGAGAACCCGTCGATGACCACGGGCGTCCGCGGCGCGTCGCTGCGGGCGCCCCAGATCTGGGTGTCCTCGACCAGGTCGACGCTGCCGGGGCGGCGCAGCTCGCGGGCCTCCGGCAGGGCGCGCGACGCCGAGGCCGCGCCGTCGCCCAGGTCGAGCGCGTTGGCGCCCTGCACCGCGTCGGCGGCCAGGCCGTCGCGGACGGTCTCGGCGCGCACCGCCGTCACCGGCAGCCGCAGCGGGCTGGGCGTGGGGCTGGCGGTCGGGCCGGGCTCGGCCGGGTCGTCGAGCGCGTACGGCGCCACCGGCACCGGCTCGGTCGGCAGGCCGACCCGCTCGCCACCGTCGCCGCGGCGGGCCAGCCGGGCCGCGATCGCGCTGATGCCGCGGGCGATCGTCGGGCGCGGGTCAGGCACGCGCGGGCCGGGCTGCTCCGCGGCCGGCTCGTCGTCGGCCACCTCGTCGGCGACCACCTCGTCGGCGACCAGCGGCTCCTCGAACGCCTCGAGCACCGGGTCCTCGTCCACGGGCAGCGTGGGGTCGAGCTCGACGACCTCGGTGCGGCCGTCGGTGAGGACGAGCAGCGCGGAGGTCAGGTCGGCCTCGTCGCTGGTGACGCGGGTCGACATCGAGAGCGGCACCGACAGCACCTGCTCCTCACCGCCGGGGCCGGTGGTGACGACGTCGATCCGACCGTCGCGCAGCAGGCCGCGACGCGGCAGGTGCTCGACGGAGAGCAGCGACTCCCAGGTCATGCCGTGCCACGCGCGCCCCTCGCGGGTCCGCACGCCGTGGCGGTCGGCCACCAGCAGCGGGGCGCGCGAGTCGAGCAGCCCGAGCAGGTGGACGGCCGCGAGGCCGCCCATGACGACGAAGAGCACCCAGTCGAGCCAGGCACCCGAGCCGGTCGCCCGGGCGAGGTAGGCGATGGCGACCGCCGAGGCGAGACCGCCGACGACCGCGGACAGCGCGGCGTTGCGCCGCACGACCAGGGCCTCCTCGGGCGCGGTCGCCGGGCCGTCGTCGTACGCCTCGTGGTCCTCGGGCGCGGAGCCCGGGTCCTCGTGGTCCAGCGGTGCCGGGTGGTTCAGGGCCGATCCGTTCACATCTCCCCCTGCAGGGTCGCGATGACGCCGTCGATCTCGTCGGGCTTCACGAGCACGTCACGGGCCTTGGAGCCCTCGCTCGGACCCACCACCCCACGGCTCTCGAGGATGTCCATGAGCCGGCCCGCCTTGGCGAACCCGACCCGGAGCTTGCGCTGCAGCATCGAGGTGGACCCGAACTGCGTGGAGACGACCAGCTCGACGGCCTGGACCACGAGGTCCATGTCGTCGCCGATGTCGTCGTCGAGCTCGCGCTTGGCCGCGGCCGGCGCGGTGACGTCCTCGCGGTACGTGGGCTCCAGCTGTGCCTTGCAGTGCTTGACCACCAGCGCGATCTCGGCCTCGGTCACCCACGAGCCCTGCACACGGACCGGTTTGGAGGCGCCCATCGGCAGGAACAGGCCGTCACCCTGGCCGACCAGCTTCTCCGCGCCCGGCTGGTCCAGGATGACCCGGCTGTCGGCGAGCGAGGAGGTGGCGAACGCCAGCCGCGAGGGCACGTTGGCCTTGATCAGGCCGGTGACCACGTCGACCGAGGGGCGCTGCGTGGCGAGCACCAGGTGGATGCCGGCCGCACGGGCCAGCTGGGTGATCCGGACGACCGCGTCCTCCACGTCGCGCGGGGCGACCATCATCAGGTCGGCGAGCTCGTCGACGATGACCAGGAGGTAGGGGTACGGCGTCAGCTCGCGCTCGCTGCCCGGCGGCACCTCGACCTTGCCCGCCCGGACGGCCTTGTTGAAGTCGTCGATGTGGCGGAACCCGAAGTTGGCCAGGTCGTCGTAGCGCATGTCCATCTCGCGCACGACCCAGGCCAGCGCCTCGGCGGCCTTCTTGGGGTTGGTGATGATCGGGGTGATCAGGTGCGGGACGCCCTCGTAGGCGTTCAGCTCGACCCGCTTGGGGTCGACCATGATCATCCGGACCTCGTCGGGCGTGGACCGCATGAGGATCGAGGTGATCATCGAGTTGATGAAGCTCGACTTGCCGGAGCCGGTGGCGCCGGCGACCAGCAGGTGCGGCATCTTCGCGAGGTTGGCGACGACGAAGCCGCCCTCGACGTCCTTGCCGAGCCCGGCCACCATCGGGTGGTGGTCGCCGCGGGCGGCGCCGGAGCGGAGCACGTCGCCGAGGGAGACGATCTCCTTGTCGACGTTGGGGATCTCGATGCCGATCGCGGACTTGCCCGGGATCGGGCTGAGGATGCGCACGTCGGCCGAGGCGACGGCGTAGGCGATGTTCTTCGACAGCGCCGTGACCTTCTCGACCTTGACCGCGGGGCCGAGCTCGACCTCGTAGCGGGTGACCGTGGGGCCGCGGGTGTAGCCCGTGACCTGGGCGTCGATCGCGAACTCCTCCATCACCTGGGTGAGCCGGTCGACGACCGCGTCGCTGGCCTTGGAGCGGGCCTTGTGCACCGAGCCGGGCTTGAGCACGTCGTTGCCCGGCAGCGAGTAGACGACGTCGCCGGAGATGGCGAGCTGCTCGGCACGGTCCGGCAGCGGCGTGTGCGGCGGGGGCTCGATGTCCCCGGTGGTCGCCCGGTCGGTGACCGCCTCGGTGAGCACGGTCGCGTCGGGGTCGAGGTCGAGGCCCGCGTCGGGCGCGGCCGCCTCGTCGGCGTACGGGTCGAAGACCTCGCCGGCGGCGTCGGTCTCGTCGGGGACGAGCGCCTTGCGGCCGCGGCGCTTCTTGACCTCGCGGTCCTCCAGGACCGGGGTGTCGTACGCCGGGTCGCCCATCTCGGGGTCGATCTCGTCGTCGAGGTCGCTGCTGCGGCGCGGACGGCCCCCGTCGGCCTGCTCGTCGAGGTGGCGACCCAGGAGCCGGTCGCGGAGGTCCGCGAGCCGCTCCGGCACGAGGTAGACCGGGGTGGAGGTGATGACCAGGACGCCGAAGAGGGCGACCAGCAGGAGCAGCGGCACCACGACGTACGCCGTGCGCAGCAGGTCGAGCAGCAGCGAGGAGACCACGAAGCCGACCGCTCCCCCGGCGCCCTGCAGGTCGCCGGCGTCGCCGGCGACCGGCTGCGGGTTGCCGTTGGCGATGTGGACGATGCCGAGCACGCCGAAGGCCAGCGCGGTCCAGCCGACGACCTGGCGACCGGCCGGCCCGTTGCGGACCGGGTCGCGCATCGTGCGGACGCCGGCGTACGCCACGGCCATCGGGACGAACCAGCCGACCTTGCCGACGGTGCCGGAGACAGCGGTGCGGGTGAGGTCCATGACGCCGCCCGGCACCTGGAACCACACCGCGGCCGCGACGACCAGCGAGACGCCGAGGAGCAGGAGGCCGACGCCGTCACGCCGGTGGGCGGGGTCGATGTCACGGGCGCCGTGGCCGATGCCACGAGCGACCGCGCCGACGCCGTGGGCGATGCCGAGCCAGACCGCGACCACGCCGCGGGCCAGCGCCTGGAAGGCGCGGGCGACCGGTCCGGTGCCGCTGCGCACCGCCCGGGGAGCCGGGCGGGCCGTGCCGCGGGCGGGCTTGCGGGCCGCAGGGCGCTTCTTGCTCGCGCTCGCGGCTGGTCGTCGGGTGGGCGTACTCCGGGATCGGGCGCTCGAGGTCCCACGACTGGTGCTCGTCCCGCGGCCGGAGGTGCTGCCGCGGGACCTGGACGTGGACGTGCTCTTGCTCCGCGACCCCGGCGGGGAAGACGTACGGGTCGCCATGGTCGTCAACCTACTTCCCCGTCACTCCAGTCACAGGGACCACAGATTGCGTGTCGTGGACGCCTTCTCCGCGTGCCTCGACGGCTTCCGGCACACCTGTTTCCCCACGACGATTTTTCCTGTGGCTATGGACCTGGCCGAGCAGGCGTCCTTAGGGTCACGGGGTCGGCGGGGAACCACGACGCCGGCGTTCACCCACATCTCGGAGGGTCATCACGTGAAGTTCATGACGACGGGGCTCGGCCTCGTTCTGCTGGGAGCCGGCCTCGCCGCCGTGCCCAGCCAGCTGGCCACCGCGGCGGAGCAGACCGCCCCGCTGGCCGGCGAGTCCCTGGTGCAGCGCCTCAAGGGCGAGGCCCAGGGCGCGGTCCGGCTCGCCACCGAGCCGGCCACCGGCAAGGTCGGGTTCGCCCGGGCCGCCCGCAACGGCGACCTGCTGCCGACCGTCCAGGCCACCTCGGCCCGCGGCGCCGCCGCCAAGGCCGCCGCCTACCTCGACCGGTACGCCGTCGCGTTCGGCGCCCCGGCCGGCCAGCTCCAGGAGGCCGGCGTCGCCGCCGACCCGCTCGGCTGGACCGTCACCTACACCCAGCGCTACGAGGGGCTCCCCGTCTTCGGCGCCCAGCTCAAGGCCACCGTCGACAAGGACGGCGACCTGACCGCGGTCACCGGCTACGTGGCTCCCGACCTCCGTCTCGGCACGACGCCGCGCATCGGCAAGGCCGACGCCGCCCGCCGGGCGGTCGCCACCGTCAAGGTCGACCAGACCGGCGACGGCCGCGCCGACCTGCGTGGTCTCCGCGCGGTCGCCAACGACCTGACCGTCTACCGCACCGGCGCCATCCGCGGCGTCGCGGGCGAGACCGTCCTGGCCTACGTCGTCGAGGTCGCCAACGGCACCCGCAGCATCCGCGACAAGGTCTTCGTCGACGCCACGACCGGCAAGCTGCTCAACCGCTACTCGCTGGTCCACGGCAACCACGGAGGACCGCACCAGGAGCTCTTCGAGGCGTTCACCGACGACAACGGCACCCCCGACGACGAGTCCGACGACTCCGTCGGTGGGCTTAAGGACCCGATCTGGAAGACCGGCGACACGTTCCCCGGCGAGCTCGACGCCGATCAGCAGAGCCTGGTCGAGGGCACCGGCGAGGCGTACTGGTTCTTCAAGAACACCTTCGGCCGCGACTCCTACGACGGCAAGGGCGCCGTCATGAAGACGGTCAACAACGATCCCCGGATCAGCTGCCCGAACGCCAACTGGAACGGCCAGACCACCAACTACTGCACCGACGTCACCTCCGACGACACGGTCGCGCACGAGTGGGGCCACGCCTACACCGAGTACACCTCCGGCCTGATCTACCAGTGGCAGCCGGGCGCGATGAACGAGGCATTCTCCGACATCTGGGGCGAGACCGTCGACATCATCAACGACCGCGGCAACCAGACCCCGGCGCCGAAGCGCGCCGACGGTCTCTGCTCGGCCTTCAGCGGCGCCATCCCGGTGCTGACGATCACCGCTCCCGAGGCCATCGCCAAGGAGTGCGTCACCGGCGGCACGCTCGGCGAGCTCGACGAGCCCGTCACCGGCCAGGTCGTCGCCCCGACCGACGCGGTCGAGGACGGCGGCACGGCCACCGACGGCTGCTCGACGTATAACGACGTGGCCGCTGCGGCCGGCAAGATCGTGCTGGTCGACCGCGGCCTGTGCACCTTCGTCGAGAAGGCTCAGAACGCGAAGTCGGCCGGCGCCATCGGCGTCATCATCGGCAACCGCGAGGACGCACCGGTCAGCTTCTCCGACGCCGACCGGACCCTCCCGCCGACCGTCTCGATCGGGCTGACCGACCGCGAGGCCATCCGCAAGGAGCTCGCCACCGGCGAGACCGTCGAGGTCGAGATCGTCGACGCCGGCGGCGAGCGGTTCGAGTCCTACCGCTGGCTCAGCGGCGAGGGCGACGCAGCCTTCGGCGGCGCGATCCGCGACATGTGGAACCCGACCTGCTACGGCGACCCGGGCAAGGTGACCGACGCCGAGTACAAGTGCTCGACCGACGACTCCGGCGGCGTGCACAGCAACTCCGGCGTGGTCAACCACACCTACGCGCTCCTCGTCGACGGCGGCACGTCCAACGACGTCGAGGTGCCCGGCATCGGGCTCGACAAGGCCGCGGCGGTCTTCTGGCGCACCCAGACGACCAAGCTCGGCCCGACGTCGGACTTCGCCGACCTCGCCGACGGCCTGGCGGCCTCCTGCACCGAGCTGGTCGGCCAGCCGATCAGCAAGGTCAGCGTCGCCACGGACGGCACGCCCGAGGCGGCCGAGCCGGTGACCACCACCGACTGCGCCGCGGTCGACGCCGCGGCCCAGGCCACCGAGCTGGCCACCCCGCCGGCCCAGTGCAACTTCAAGCCGCTGCTGGCCAAGGGCGCCCCCGGCACCTGCGGCAAGGGCACCAGCTCGAAGGTCATCTGGGGCGACGACTTCAGCAAGGGCCTGAAGAAGTGGAAGAAGTCCGAGCGGGTCGTCTTCAAGGGCGGCTCCGGCATCAACTGGCGCGCCACCTCCACGGCCCCCGGCCGCAAGGGCAACAAGGTCGCCTACGACCCCTCCGGCGACGTCGGCCAGTGCACCGAGGGCGAGGGTGACAAGTCCAGCGCCAACGCCATCACCAGCCCGGCCGTCAAGCTCCGGGCGGGGCTCAAGCGCCGCCTGCAGTTCCGCCACTACATGGCGACCGAGGCCGGCTACGACGGCGGCAACGTGAAGATCAAGGTCAACGGCGCCAAGTGGAAGGTCGTCCCGGCCAAGGCCTACGTCTTCAACAAGCCCAACACCTCGCTGGCCACCGAGGCCGAGGAGAACACCAACCCGCTCGCCGGCGAGCAGGCGTTCTCCGGCACCGACGGCGGCGTCGTCAACGGCTCGTGGGGCACCTCGGTCGTCGACCTCGGCAAGGCCGGCGCCAAGAAGGGCGACAAGATCAAGATCCGCTTCGAGCTGGGTCGTGACGGCTGCGGCGGCATCGACGGCTGGTACGTCGACGACGTCAAGGTCGTCGTCTGCAAGCAGAAGAAGAAGGGTGGACAGGCGCGCCGCGAGGTCGCCGACGTCCGCTGACCCAGGTCAGCACCCGCACCACCGCACCACGCACGAGGCCCCGCCCGGATCCCTCCGGGCGGGGCCTCTCGCCGTCCGCAGCCACGAGCGGTGGCCGAGCGCGGGGGTTCCGCGACGGTCCTGGGCAGGTCCTGCGCGGGCCGGCTCAGGCCTCGATGACCACCGGGATGATCATCGGGCGACGGCGGTGGGTGCCGGAGACCCAGCGGCCGACCACGCGGCGCACGGTCTGCTGGAGCTGGTAGGAGTCGGTGTTGCCCTCGGCGATGGCCCGGTCGAGGGCGTCGATGATCGGCTGGCGGATCTCGTCGAGCGACTCGCCCTCGAGCGCATTGCCGCGGGCGTGGATCTCCGGCCCGCCGGAGACCTTCCCGCTGACGGAGTCGACGACGACGATGATCGAGATGAAGCCCTCCTCGCCGAGGATCCGACGGTCCTTGAGGTCGGACTCGGTGATGTCGCCGACCGAGGAGCCGTCGACGAAGACGTAGCCGCAGTCGACCTTGCCGGTGATCGAGGCGATCCCGTCGACGAGGTCGACCACGACACCGTCCTCGGCGACGACGACGTTCTCGACGCCGGTGGCCAGGGCCAGGTCGCGGTTGGCGAGCATGTGCCGCATCTCGCCGTGGACCGGCAGCACGTTGCGCGGCTTGACGATGTTGTAGCAGTAGAGCAGCTCGCCGGCGCTCGCGTGGCCGGAGACGTGGACGAGCGCGTTGCCCTTGTGCACGACGCGGGCGCCCCAGCGGGCCAGGCCGTTGATGACGCGGTAGACGGCGTTCTCGTTGCCGGGGATCAGGCTGGAGGCGAGCAGGACGGTGTCGCCCTCCTCGATGTGCACGAAGTGGTGGTTGCGCTGGGCGATCCGGCTCAGCGCCGACATCGGCTCGCCCTGGGACCCGGTGGAGATCAGCACCTGGTGCTGCGGCGGCAGGTCGGCGAGGTCCTTGGCGTCGACCAGCGTGCCGGGTGGGACCTTGAGGTAGCCGAGGTCGCGCGCGATGGCCATGTTGCGGACCATCGAGCGGCCGACGTACGCCACCTGCCGCTCGTGGGCGTGCGCGGCGTCGAGGACCTGCTGGACGCGGTGCACGTGGGAGGCGAAGCAGGCGACGATGATCCGCTGCGAGGACTCGCGGAAGACCTGGTCGATGACCGGGGTGATCGACTTCTCCGCGGGCGTGAAGCCGGGCGTCTCGGCGTTGGTGGAGTCGGTGAGGAAGAGGTCGACGCCCTCCTCCCCCAGCCGCGCGAACGCCCGCAGGTCGGTGATCCGGCCGTCGAGCGGCAGCTGGTCCATCTTGAAGTCGCCGGTGTGCAGCACCATGCCGGCGCTCGTGCGGATCGCGACCGCGAGCGCGTCGGGGATGGAGTGGTTGACCGCGACGAACTCCAGCTCGAAGGGGCCGAACGTCAGGCGGTCGCCCTCCTTGACCTTGTGGTGCACGGTCTCGCGCAGCCGGTGCTCGCGCAGCTTGGAGTCGAGCAGCGCCAGGGTCAGCTCGGACCCGACGAGCGGGATGTCGCCGCGCTCGCGCAGGAGGTACGGCGTCGCGCCGATGTGGTCCTCGTGGCCGTGGGTGAGCACCAGCGCCTCGACCTGGTCGAGCCGGTCCCGGATCGGCCCGAAGTCCGGGAGGATCAGGTCGACGCCGGGGTGGTGGTCCTCGGGGAACAGCACGCCGCAGTCGACGACCAGCAGGCGGCCCTCGTGCTCGAAGACGGTCATGTTGCGACCGACCTCGCCGAGGCCGCCGAGCGGGATGACCCGCAGACCACCCTCCGCGAGGGCGGGCGGGGCGGTCAGCTCGGGGTGCGGGTGGCTCAAGCGGGGCGCTCCTTCACGTCAGCAGGCCGCCGGCCTCGAGGCCGGTCCGCAGCGCGGCCACCTCGTCGTCGTCCAGCTCCACGAGGGGAGACCGGACCCGCCGGTTGTCGAGGACGCCGAGGAGCTGGAGCGCTGCCTTGGCGGTGGTCGCTCCGTAGTTGGCGACGCCCATGACGGCGTCGATCGCGGGGAGCATCCGCGTGTACGTCTCGAGGGCGGCGGCGTGGTCGCCGGCCCAGTAGCTCTCGGCCATCGCCCGCAGCTGGTCGCCGGCGACGTGGCCGACGACGCTGACGAAGCCGGCCGCGCCGTGGGCGAGCCAGCCGAGGTTGGCCTCGTCGTCGCCGGAGTAGACGGCGTACCCCAGCTCCCGGAGGCGTACGCCGCGTGCGAAGTCGCCCACGGCGTCCTTGACCGCGACGACCTCGTCCCAGGCGATCGCCTGCTCGTAGGTCTCCAGCGCGATCGTCGACCCGGTCCGGCCCGGCACGTCGTAGAGCATCACCGGCAGCTCGGCGGCGCCGGTGACCTGCCGGAAGTGCTCGAGGATGCCGCGCTGCCCGGGCTTGTTGTAGTACGGCGAGACCAGCAGCACGCCGTCGGCGCCGTTCTTGCGGGCCTGCTCGGCCAGCAGGAGCGAGGTGCGGGTGTCGTTGGTGCCGACGCCGGCGACCAGCGTCACGTCGGGGCCGACCGCGTCGCGGACGGCGACGAGGATCTCGCCGTCCTCGTCGGTCGTGGTGGTGGGCGACTCACCGGTCGTCCCGGACACGACGAGGCCGTCGTGGCCGTGCTCGACCAGGTGCCGGGCGACGCGCTGGGTCGCCTCGAGGTCCACCGACCCGTCCGCGGCGATGGCCGTGGCCATCGCGGTGAGCACGCGGCCGAAGGGCGCGGCAGGGGTCGGGGAGGCCGAGGCGGTCATGGGGCCAGGTTATCGCCCGACGTGCGGCGCGACGTCGCGCGCCACGAGTCGCAGGTGGTCGAGGTCGGCGAGGTCGAGGACCTGGAGGTAGACGCGCTCCGCGCCCAGCGCGGCGTACCGCCCGATCTTGTCGACGACCTCCTGCGGCGTGCCGGCCAGGCCGTTCTCCCGCAGCTCGTCCTTGTCACGCCCGATCGCGGCGGCGCGGCGCTCGACCTCGGCCTCGTCCTCGCCGACGCAGAGCACCAGCGCGTTGGACCAGGTCATGGTCGCCGGGTCGCGGTCGACGGCCTCGCAGGCCGCCCGGACCCGGCCGAACTGAGCCTCGGTGGTCGCCTCGTCGACGAAGGGCAGGTTGAACTCGTCGGCGAAGCGGGCCGCGAGCTCGGGCGTGCGCTTCTTGCCGAGGCCGCCGATGAGCACCGGCGGGCCACCGCGCCGACCGTCGTTCTGCACCGGCTTCGGCAGGCCGGGGCTGTCGGCGACCTGGTAGTGCTCGCCGGCGAAGTCGTACCCGCCCTCGGTGGCCCACAGGCCGGTGATCACCTCGAGCTGCTCCTCGAACCGGTCGAAGCGCTCGCGGGTGGAGGGGAACGGGATGCCGTACCTGGTGTGCTCGGCCTCGAACCAGCCGGCACCGATGCCGAGCTCGACCCGGCCGCCGCTCATCTGGTCGACGTTCGCGACGCTGATCGCGAGCGGGCCGGGGTGGCGGAAGGTCGCGCTCGTCATCATCGTGCCGAGCCGGATCGTGCTGGTGTCGCGGGCCAGGCCGGCGAGGGTGATCCACGCGTCGCTCGGGCCGGGGAGCCCCTCGGTGCCCATGCCGAGGTAGTGGTCGGACCGGAAGAACGCGCCGAAGCCGAGCTCCTCGGCGGTCCGGGCGACGGCGAGCAGGTCGTCGTACGTCGCGCCCTGCTGGGGTTCGGTGAAGATGCGCAGCTCCATGCGGCACAGCCTGCCAGCCCGGCGGATATGGTCCGCACCATGCTCGCCATGGCGCACGCCGGCTTCGTGTTCCTCTCGATGACGAAGACCGGCTCGACGGCGATCCAGCGGCGCTTCGACGCCCACGCCCAGCTGGTCGTGCGCAAGCCGCCGACGATGAAGCACATGCGCGCGCGGACCTTCGAGCAGCGCGTCGCACCCACCCTGGAGGCCTACGGCTTCCCCCGGGAGAGCTACGAGCTGGTGTGCCTGGTGCGCGAGCCGGTCGACTGGGTCGCCTCGTGGTGGCGCTACCGCGCGCGGCCGGGCTTCGAGGGCAAGCCGCGCTACACCGGCGGGATGGCGTTCGAGGAGTTCGCCGAGCAGGTGCTCGCCGGCGAGCTGAACCTCGGCAGCTCGGCGAACTTCGTCTCCGACGTCGACGGCACCGTCATCGTCGAGCGGATCTACCGCTACGAGCACCTCGAGGACGCCGCGTCCTGGATGGCCGAGCGGCTCGGCGTCGACGTGCCTGCACCCGCCCGCGCCAACGCCTCACCGCCGCGCCCGCTCGACGTCTCCGCCCGCACCCGGGCGCGGCTCGAGGAGCACTACGCCGCCGACGTGGAGGTCTACCGCTCCGCGCGCTGAGCCTCGCAGGCGCCTGTCCGGGGCTGGTCGACGATCGTTCAATTGCGCCGGAATGTCGCGGTGGCAGCGCTTCCACCCGTCCACAACCCCGCAATTGAACGATCGTTGACGCCCGGAGCCGGGTCAGCCGCCGAGGCGGCGCAGCCGGACGACGTCGAACTCCTCGCCGCGCTCGCGGGAGGTCTCCTCCCAGTCGGCGCGGTCGAACGCCGGGTAGCGGGTGTCGCCGTCGGGCGAGAGGTGCACCTCGGAGATCACCTGCTCGTCGGCGTGCGGCAGCGCCGCGGCGTACACCTGCGCTCCCCCGGCCACCATCAGGTCGCCGTCGAGACCGTCGGCCAGCGCCATCGCGGCGTCGAGGTCGTGCGCGACGAGGACCCCGTCGACCGCCCAGTCGGGGTCGCGGGTCAGGACCACGGTGGTGCGGCCCGGGAGCGGCCGGCCGATCGAGTCGTACGTCGCGCGGCCCATGAGCAGCGTGTGGCCGAGCGTCGTGCGCTTGAAGTGCGCGAAGTCCGCGGGCAGGTGCCACGGGATGCCGCCGGCCGCGCCGATGACGCCGTTGTCGGCGACCGCGGCGACGAGGACGACGCGCTTGCCGCCGGGGGTCACGGCCGACCGCCGGTGCTCATACGGCGATCGGCGCCTTGATCCCCGGGTGCGGGTCGTAGCCGGCGACCTCGATGTGCTCGAGCTCGAAGGCGTCGATCGCAGTGACCGTCGGGTCGAGCACCAGGCGCGGCAGCGGGCGCGGCTCTCGGGTCAGCTGCAGGCGGGCCTGGTCGAGGTGGTTGAGGTAGAGGTGCGCGTCGCCGAGCGTGTGCACGAAGTCGCCGACCTCCAGCCCCGTCACCTGGGCGACCATGTGGGTCAGCAGCGCGTAGGAGGCGATGTTGAACGGCACGCCGAGGAAGACGTCGCCCGAGCGCTGGTAGAGCTGGCAGGAGAGCCGGCCCGGGCCGTCGGCCTGGGGGGCGACGTAGAACTGGAACATCGTGTGGCACGGCGCCAACGCCATGTCGGGGATGTCCGCGACGTTCCACGCCGAGACGATGTGGCGGCGCGAGTCCGGGTCGCGCCGGATCTGCTCGACCACCTGCGCGAGCTGGTCGACGGTGCGGCCGTCCGGTGTGGGCCACGAGCGCCACTGGTGGCCGTAGACGGGCCCGAGCTCACCCTGCTCGTCGGCCCACTCGTCCCAGATCGAGATGCCGCGCTCCTGCAACCAGCGCACGTTGGTGTCGCCGCGCAGGAACCAGAGCAGCTCGCCGAAGACCGAGCGGGTGTGCACCTTCTTCGTCGTCACGAGCGGGAAGCCCGCCTGCAGGTCGAAGCGCATCTGGTGGCCGAAGACGCTGAGCGTGCCGGTCCCGGTGCGGTCACTCTTCTCCACGCCGTCGTCGAGCACGCGCCGGAGGAGGTCGAGGTACTGCTGCACGAGGGCGAGCCTAGTTGCTCGGCGCAGGCTCCGGTCAGAGGTCCAGCGTGCCGACGATCGTGGTGCGGGTGGCGCCGCCGACGTGCACCGCCTCACCGTCGCGGGAGACGTGGACGCGGCCCCGCCGGCCGACCGCGGTCCCCTGCGCCGCGACGTACGCCGCCGGGAGGCGGCTGCCCGCGAGCCACTGGCCGATCCCGGCGTTGAGGCTGCCGGTGACCGGGTCCTCCGGGACGCCGTACTGCGGGCAGAACGCGCGCACCTCCACCGCCGCACCAGCAGCCGAGCCGACGGCCGAGCCGGCAGGGTGCTCCCCCACCACGCCGATCTTCAGGTCCCCGAACGCCGCGAAGTCGGGCTCCAGCGCCAGCACGGCGGCGGCGTCGCGCAGCAGCACGCCGACCCAGCCGGGGCCATTGTCGATCCAGGCCGCGTCGACCAGGTCCGAGCGGCGCACCCGCAGCGCGGCCGCCACGGCGTCCACGTCGGCGTCGTCGACCGGGCCGGAGCGGACCAGCGGCGGCCCCTCGAAGGAGAGCACGTCACCGCGGCGCAGGGACACCAGGCCGGCGCCGCACTCCTGGACGATCCCCTCCCGCGCGGGCACACCACCGGCCTCGAGCCAGGCGTGGGCGCTGCCGAGCGTGGGGTGGCCGGCGAACGGCAGCTCGCCGCCGGGGGTGAAGATGCGCAGCCGGTAGTCCGCGGCCGGGTCGGTGGGCGCGAGCAGGAACGTCGTCTCCGACAGGTTCGTCCACCGCGCGAAGGCCGCCATCTGCTCGTCGGTCAGGTCATCGGCGTCGTGCACCACCGCGACCGGGTTGCCCAGCAGCGGCTCGGTGGAGAAGACGTCGACCTGGCGGAACACGTGGGACGCGGCAGCGAGATCAACAGCAGGGTCAGCAGCAGGACGGGTCACGCCCCCGACCCTAGGGGCCGGGGGCGTGTCCGTCGGGCGCGTCCTGGCGCTAGCTCACCGCAGTCACGGCGCCGCCGTCCTCGCCGCCGGTGCGACCAGGGCGGCTGCCGCTGCGACCGTGACCACGCGGGTCACGCTGGTCGCCTTGCCCCAGCCGTCGGTCACGGTGAGGGTCACCGTGTAGGTCCCCGCCGCTGCGAACGCGTGGGTCGCGCTCGACGACGTGGAGTCCGCGGTGCCGTCACCCCAGTTCCAGCGGTAGGCCAGCGTGTCCCCCGTGTTGGGGTCGCTCGACCCGCTGGCGGAGAAGTTGCAGGACAGGTTGGTGCAGGCCGGCGTGTTGAGCACGGGGGTCGGCGGCTGGTTCGTCGTCGGCTCCGTGATCGTGACGGTCTGCGTCGTCGTGGCGGTGGTGCCCCACTCGTCGCGGGCGGTCAGCGTCACGGTGTAGGTGTTGGCCGCGGTGTAGGTCCGCGTCACCACCGCTCCCGAGCCGCTGCCGTTGCCGAAGTTCCACGAGTAGGTCAGCGCCGTCGGGTTCTCGTCGGTCGAGCTCCGGGCGTCGAAGGTGCAGACGTTCTGGTTGCAGGCGACGGTGAAGCTCGGCACCGGCGGCAGGTTGCCGTCGGGGACGGTGACCGTCACGTGCCGCTCGGTGGGCACCGCCGTGACGAAGTCGTGCTGGTCGATCGCGCGGGCACGGACCGTGTAGGCGCCGGCCGGGATGACCGGGGTCGTGTAGGAGAAGTTCGACCCCGGCGTGCCCGGGCTGTTGAGGAACGCCGCGCGCCAGCTCTGGTTCGTGCTGGTGAAGGTGCCCGAGCTGCTCATGTACTGCCCGGCCGCGTTGACGACCGCGACCTCCACCCGCTGCATCGCCTGGTCGTCCTCGGCGCGGCCGCTGATGAAGATCTTGCCGTCGGGGAAGGTCGCGCCCTCGACGGGGGCGAACAGGTTCTCCGTCAGGGTCGGCGGCTGGTCACCGGGGTAGATCCGGTAGCGCGCCGTCGCGCCCGACGTGGAGGTGTCCTGCTGGCCGGCCGTGTCGTAGGCGAAGGCCGTGACCGCCCAGTCGCCCTGGGTCGGCAGCGTCACGGGGAGGGAGAACGTCGTGCTCGTCCCGCCCGGGGTGGCCAGCACGGCGTTGCGCGTCGCGAACGCCGCGCCCATCGAGCCGTTGGGCTGGAGGTACCGGTTGGTGTCCTGGTCCTCCAGGGCGATCCGCACCTCCGCGACCCCGAGGTCGTCCGTCGCCGTACCGGTCAGGTCGAGCTGGAGCGACTGCCCACCCGTGATCGTGCCGGTCGTGGTGAGCAGTCCGTTCGGCGGCGCGTCGCCCGCGATCTGGGCGGCCAGGTTGAGCCGGCCCTGCATCGAGCTCGACGTGCTGAGGCCCAGGTCGTCCTGCGCGGAGACCGAGAAGGAGTAGGAGCCCGGCTTGAGCGTGAACGGGGTCGTGTAGCTCCACGTGTACGTCGAGCCCGCGATGTTGACCGGCGAGATGCGGTACTGGCCCGCGATCGAGTCCACGCCCCACGTGCCGTCGGCCGCGAGGCTCTCGCGCGTCGTGGAGTTGCGCAGCGTGATCTCGACGAACGCGAGGTTCTCGTCGTCGGTGGCGGTCCCGCTGAAGGTCAGCGGCTGGCCCGGGGTCACCTGCACGGTGCCGACCGCGGTCGGCGGCGTCATCGACACCGGCTGGCTGATCGTCACCGTCGGCGCGACGGCGTTCTCCGCCACCAGCCAGGACCGGTCGGCGGTGTCGAGGTCGCCCTGCCCGGCGGTGTCGGTCGCGCGGACCTGCACCATCCAGGTGTCCTCGTGCGGGAGCGTGACCTCGTAGGACCAGGTGGTCGACAGGCCGCCCACCACGTCCGGAGTGACCCGGAAAGCGTTGTAGGTCGTCGAGGCGGTCCCGTTGGCCTGCAGGTAGCGGTTCTGGGAGTCCTTGATCGCCAGGGTCAACGAGTTCACCCCGACGTCGTCGGTCGCGCTGCCGGTGATCGTGAAGGTCCGCGTGTTGATGAGGCTGCCCGAGGGGCCGCTGACCGTCGTGTTGGGAGCCTGGTCGGCGGTGCCGAAGGTCTCGAACTTCTTCGTGGCCTTCGAGGGGTCCTGCCCACCGCTGCTCGAGACCGCCCGGGCGGTGATCGTCAGCTCGCGGTTGTTGGCGACCGTCAGCGGCAGCGTCCACGCGGTCGAGGGGGTGCCGGGATTGGCCAGGGTCGCGTCGATCGTGTTGCTGGTCGTGCTGCCCCAGGTCGTCAGGTCGTCGTTGAGGTAGCGGCGCGACTGCCGGTCCATGATCTCGACCTGCACGCTGCGCACGCCGTTGGCCGCCGAGGCGGTGCCGCTGACGGTGAACGACTCCGCGACCGGCTTGATCCGGCCCTCGATCGGGTCGACGATCGTCGTCTCCACCCCGTTGCCGTTGGGCACGGACTGGAAGTCGAAGAACGCCAGCCGGCCGACGTTGTACTCGCCCTGGGTGGTGGCGTCACCACCGGTCCACAGGCCGCGCGGGGTCAGCTCGATGTGCTTGTTGCCCTCGAAGGAGTTCGACAGCGGGTTCCACTCCAGCGAGGTGCCGTCGACCGGGTTGAGCGCACCGAGGTGCTCGCGCTTGACGACGGCGTCGCCGAGGCCGTAGCCGGAGAGGCCCTGGCCGGTGCCGTAGCCCTGGTCGTCGAGGCCGGGCCACGGCTGCGGGGAGGTCGGCGACTCGTTCCAGGCGAAGTGCCCGCCGATGTAGACGGCCTGCTCGGAGATGGCGACCGAGTAGACGCTGTCGAAGGCACGGGAGATCCACATCGGCTGCACGTTGTCGCCACCCTCGATCGGGTAGGCGATGATCGTGTCGTTGATCGGCGGGCGGTCGCCGCCCGAGCCGCTGCTCACCGCGAACCACGTGCCGTCGGGCGACATGTCGCCGCCGTAGATGCGCTGGATGCCGCCGACGTACTGCAGGTTGTCCTCCCACAGCCGGCTGCGCCACGGGGTGAGCTGGTTGGTGCGGGTGTTGATGATCGCGACGCCGTAGCGGTCCTGGCCGTTGACCTGGCGCCCGGTGTGGACGACCAGCAGCCGGCCCTCGTCACGGGTCAGCTTGAGCCGCTGGACGGTCAGGTCGCCGTTGGTGCCGATGCCGCCGGAGAGGTTGTTGACGAAGTCCGACCGGACCTCGCCCGTGGTGGCGTCGAGCGCGACGAGCGCGCTGCGCGGCACGTTGTTGATGAGGGTGAACCGGCCGCCGGCGTACACCGTGGTGTTGGTGACCGCCAGCTCCTGGACCTTGCCGTTGCCGTTGGCCACGAAGGCGTCGATCGGGGCGCCGGTCGTGGGGTTGATCCGGGCGATCGCCGCGCGGCGGACGCCGTTGACCGTGCCGAAGCTGCCACCGATGAAGAGCTTGGTGCCGTCGGGCGAGGCCTCGACCGCCTCCACGCCGCCGTTGGTGAACACCGGGCGGAAGTTCGGGTCGACCAGGCCGGTGTTGGCGTCGAACGCGGCGAGCTGGCTCTGCTGGTAGGTCGTGTTGTTTCCCGAGGCGCGGTTGGCGATCGAGGTGAAGGTGCCGGCGACGTACGCGCGGTTGCCGACGAACTCGATGTCCCAGATCTCGCCGGTGCCGATGTAGGGCATGTTGGTCCGCGGGGTGTCCGGGACGATCCGGGTGTGGCCCGGGGCGGGACCGACTGGGGAGGTCTGGACGGTCTGGGTCGCCTCGTCCGACAGGGTGCCGTCGCTCACGGTCAGCCGGACCAGCCGGGAGCCGTTGGTCGCGTAGGTGTGCGCCGGGTCGACGCCGTCACCGGTCGTGCCGTCGCCGAAGTCCCACGTGTAGGTGAGCTGGTCCTCGTCGGGGTCGAAGGAGTTGCTGGCGTCGAACTCGCAGGTCAGGCCCGAGCAGCCGGCGAAGAACGTCGCGGTCGGCGCCTCGTTGGTGCCGGTCGCGTCGGTGCCGGGGTCGATGACCACCGAGAAGAGCATCGAACGACCTGCCGAGCTCGTCGTCGCGGTGCGCCCGGACGCGGTGCCGACCGGCAGGTCGGCGCCGGCGGTGTCGCCGAGCACCGAGCTGACCTTGCCCGAGCCGGTAGCCGTCGAGGCGGCCCGCTGGGTCGTGCCCGTCGGCAGGGTCCAGGTGACCCCGTCGGTCGAGGACTTCTCGCTCCAGACGTTGACCAGCCAGGACTTCGCGTGGGCGACGGGGACGCTGGGCGTCGTGTGGCTCGTGCCGGTGGTGTTGCTGCCGCCGATCGCCGAGGCCGAGACCACCGCGGGACCGGTGCTGCGGTACGCCGCCACGGACATCGTCGACTTCACCCACGAGGCGGTCGTGACCGAGACGTCGGTGCCGACGTCCGCGGGCGTCGCGCTGCGGGTCCAGACCCGGCCCCGGATCTCGGTGCCGTCCCGCGACTGGAGCAGGGTCCAGCCCGGGATGGTGGTCGGCAGCGCGACGGTCGTGGAGTTGGTGGTCAGGAAGAGCACCAGCCGGTCCAGCGGCTTGACGGTCGCGGGGATCCGGACGGTGTGGGAGGGGCGGTTGCCGGCGGTGCTGGCCGAGCCCACGAACGTGATGTCGCCCTGGACGACGGTCGCCGTCGGCGCGACGGTCGCGGACTCGGTGTCGGTGTCCTCGCCGTCGCTGACGGTGAGGGTGACGGTGCGGCTGCCCGCGGCGGCGTAGGTGTGCTGGACCGCCTGCCCGGTGCCGGTCTGCCCGTCGCCGAACGCCCAGCTGTAGGTCAGCGGGTCACCGTCGGCGTCGGTCGAGCCGGCGGCGTTGAAGCTGCACACCAGCGCGTCGCAGCTGGAGGTGAACGCCGCGGTGGGGACCTGGTTGTCCGGCGCCTGGCCGGGGCTGAGGACGACCGAGGCGAGGATCGTGCGGGACACCCCGACGCTCGTGGTGGCGGTGCGGCCCGCGGCGGTCCCGACCGCGACAGGCCCGGCGGAGTCGCCGAGCACCGCGCTGATCCGCCCGGTGCCGGTGGCGGCGTTGGTGGTGCGCTGGGTGACCGTCCCGGGGAGGGTCCAGGTGGCGGTGGTCGAGGACTTCTCGGTCCAGATGCTCACCAGCCAGGAGTTCGCGGCGGGGACCGCCACGGACGGCGTGGTGTGGCTGGTGCCGGTGGTGTTGCTGCCGCCGATCGCGGAGCCGGCCACCGAGAGGTCGTCGCCGCGGTACGCCGCCACACCCACGACGGCCTTGACCGTCGCGCTCGTGGTGGGGATGACGTTCGCCCCGGCGTCGGCGGCGGTCGCCACCTTGGTCCAGGTGCGGCCGCGGATGCCGTTGCCGTCCCGCGCGCCCAGCTGGGTCCACCCGGCCGGTGCGGTCACCGTCGGGACGGTGTCGTTGGTGGTGAGGAAGAGGACCAGCACGTCCCCGGCCTGCACGGAGGTCGGGATGCGGACGCTGTGGTTGGTCCGGGCGCCCTGCGAGCTGGCGGCGGCGACGAACGAGATGTCGCCCTGGACGACCTCGGGCTGCGGGTCGACCGTGCCCTCGGCGTCGTCGGTGGTGGTGCCGTCGTTGACGACCAGGCGCACGGTGCGCGAGCCGGGACCGGTGTAGGCGTGCTGGGCGGTGCGGCCGGTGCCGGTGGCCCCGTCGCCGAAGGTCCAGGCGTAGGTGAGCTCGTCCCCGTCGGGGTCGCTGCTGGCGCTGGCGTCGAAGGTGCAGGTGAGGGCGTCACAGCTCGAGGTGAACGACGCGGTCGGGGCCTGGTTGGGCGCCTCCTGCTCCGGGCCGATCACGATCGAGGACAGCGCGGAGCGCGAGACGCCGACGCTCGTGGTGGCCGTCCGGCCGGCGGCCGTCCCGACCGGGACCGCTGCGCCGGAGTCGGCGAGGACCGCGCTGACGCGGCCGGTGCCGGTCGCCGCGTTGGTGGTGCGCTGGGTGGCGCCGGCCGGCAGTGTCCAGGTGGCGGTGGTGGAGGACTTCTCGCTCCAGATGCTCACCAGCCAGGAGTTCGGGCGGGCGACCGCGACGGCGGGCGTGGTGTGGCTGGTGGCGGTGGTGTTGCTGCCGCCGATGGCCGAGGCGGTGACGTCGCCGCCGCCGGTGCTGCGGTACGCCGCCACGCCGACGACGCCCTTCACGGTCGCGCTGGTCGTCGGGACCAGGTCGGCCCCGGCGTCGGCCGCGGTGGCCACCTTCGTCCAGGTGCGGGCGCGGATGCCGCTGCCGTCCCGGGCCTGCAGCTGGGTCCAGCCGGCCGGGGACGCGATGGTGGCGACGCTGTCGTTGGTGGTGAGGAACGCGACGAGCACGTCGCCGGGCTGCACGGCGTTCGGCACGACCACGCGGTGGTTGGTGCGCGAGCCGTTGGTGCTGGCCGCCGCGACGAAGCTGACCTGGCCCTGGGCGACGGCCGCGGACGCGGTCACCGGCTGGGACACGGTGCCGGTGGCGGTGCCGTCGCTGACGGTCAGCGTCACCGTGCGCGTGCCGTCGGCGGCGTACGTGTGGGACGGGGTGGCGCCCGTGCCGGTCTGGCCGTCGCCGAAGGTCCAGGCGTAGGTCAGGTCGTCGCCGTCGGCGTCGGCGGAGCCGGACGCGTTGAAGGTGCAGGTGAGCTGGTCGCAGGTGGAGGTGAAGGCGGCGGTCGGAGCGGTGTTGACGGGCTCGTCGACCTCGCCGGGGCCGACCACCAGCGAGAAGAGCGCGGTGCGCGAGGCCGACACGTCGGTGGTGGCGGTGCGCGTGGTGGGCGAGCCGACCGCGACCGGTCCGGCGGAGTCACCGAGGACCGCGCTGATCTTGCCCGAGCCGGTGCCAGCCGCGGTGGTGCGCGTCGTCGTGCCGGTGGGGACGGTCCAGGCCAGCGTCGAGGAGGACTTCTCCGACCAGACGCTCACCAGCCACGACCCGGCGCCGGTGACCGGCGCGCTCGGGGTGGTGTGGCTCGTGCCGCCGGTGTCGCTGCCGCCGATCGTGCTCTCGACGACGGCCGCTGCACCCGTGCTGCGGTAGGCGGCCACGCTGATGACCGACTTCACGAACGCGCTGGACGTGACGGTCACGTTCGCGCCCGCGTCGGCGGCGGTCGCGGTGCGGGTCCAGGCCCGGCCGCGGATCCCGTTGCCGTTGCGCGACTCCAGGAGCGTCCACCCCGGCACCGTGTCGGTGAGCGTGTCGGTGGTCGAGCTGGTGGTCAGCACCATGACCAGCGCGTCGCCGGCCTGCACGGCGGCGGGGACGCGGACGGTGTGGGCCGTCCGGTTGCCGGCGGTGCTGTCGGCGGCGACGAACCCGACCACGCCGGGGGCCGCCTGGGCGGGCGCCGCGCTCAGGGCGGTCACGGCCAGGACGGGGAGCATCGTCACGAGGGCCGTGACGACGGCCGCCAGCAACCGACCGGCGGACGTGCGGCGCCGGGTCGAGGAGGTGCGGGGCGCGGGGGCCGGCGTCGCCCGACGCCGGAGGAGGTGCTGGGACACGGGCTCACCCATCCACGGAGGAGATGGCCGCAGGACTGCGGCCTGTCCCGAATCGTCGGCTCGCCGGGCGGGGGCCACATGCCCAAATTTGGTAATCCTCCCGCTGCGGGCACCAGGTCCCCAGATTTGGTCATGCCGCCCCTGGCCGCCCTTCCTAGCGTGAGCGTCGTCCCTGACCCACCGCTGTGAGGAGCCGTCCGTGAAGGTGTTGCTCGTCAGCTCGTCCGGAGGGCACCTCGCACAGCTGCTGTGCCTGCGCCCGTGGTGGAGCCAGCACGAACGGCACTGGGTCACCTTCGACACCCCCGACGCGGTCAGCAAGCTGGCGGACGAGGACGTCACGTGGGCGCACCACCCGACGACCCGCAACGTGCGCAACCTGGCGCGCAACACCCTCCTCGCCCGGCGCCTGCTCGCCGAGGTCCGACCCGACGTCGTCGTCAGCACGGGCGCCGGCGTGGCCGTCCCGTTCTTCTGGCTGCACCGGGTCTTCGGGGCGCGCAGCGTCTACCTCGAGGTCTTCGACCGGATCGAGACGCCGACGCTGACCGGCCGCCTGTGCCGGCCGGCGACCGACCTGTTCCTCGTGCAGTGGCCCGAGCAGCAGCGGCTCTACCGCTCCAGCGTGCTCCTCGGGAGCGTCTGGTGACCGCCCCGCCGCTGGTCGCGGTGCTGCTCGGCACCGACCACCACCCCTTCGACCGGCTCGTCACCTGGACCGCGGAGGTACGCCGCGCGACCGGCGCCGACGTCTTCGTCCAGCACGGCGCCACGCGGTTGCCGGCGGACCTGCCCGGTGCGCCGATGCTGGGCTCGGCCGAGCTCTCCGCGCTGCTGGAGCGGGCGGCCGTCGTGGTCACCCACGGCGGGCCGGGGCTGATCATGGAGGCGCGGGTCGCGGGCCACGTCCCCGTCGTCGTCCCGCGGGACCCGCGGCTCGGCGAGCACGTCGACGACCACCAGCTGCGGTTCGTCGCCCACATCGCCGGCAGCGGCCTGGTCGCGGCGGCGCCGCAGCTCGCGACGTTCCGCCGGGCCGTCGCGCTGGCGCTCGGAGCCGGGGCGCTCGGCTCCTCGGCCCCCTCCCCCGCGTCCTCGTCCGCCGCGGGCCCAGGTACCTCGCCACTGCCCACCTCGCCCCTGGCCACCGCGGCCGCGGAACCGGCCGCCGAGCGGTTCGCACGGTTCATCGACGACCTGGTCCGCCGGGCCTGAGACGGGACGCCCCAGGACAGTGACCGCCACCGCGCCCGCCGGCCTGCCCGACCGGCTCACCCCCGTCACCCAGCCCGCCCCGGCCGGGGGCGTGCCCGAGCCGTCCACCCCGGAGCCGTCGACCACGGCACCGCCCGCACCCGCGCAGGGCCCCACCCGCAGCCCGATCTCGGCCCTGCTGGCCCGCGACGTCACCGGCGCCGGCGACCAGCGCTGGCGACCGCCCCTGCTGCTGGCGGCCGGCGACGTGCTCGCCGCCGGCGCCGCGGCCGCCGCGTCCTCGCACGGGGTGCCGCGGCTCCCGGTGCTGCTCCTCCTGGTGGCGACCTGGCTGCTGCTGCTCTCCGCCGACCACTGCTACGACCGGCACGTCGCCTCCCGCCTCGACCGCGTGCGCCGCGTCGCCCGCTGCGGGACCGTGCTCGTCGCGGCGTGCGCCGTCGGAGCCACCCTGCTCGAGCCCGCGATCCGGCCGCGGCAGCTGCTCGTCCTCGCGCTGACCGCGACGGCGATCAGCGCCGCCCAGCGCCTGCTCGTCGACCACTGGGGCCGCGGCGCCCAGGAGCGGATCCCCGTCGTCGTCGCCGGCCACCGCCGCGAGGTCGCCCGCGTCATGTCCGAGCTCGACCGCAGCCGTGGCCACCGCTACCGCATCGCCGGGGTGTGCGTGCCGACCGCCGCCGGCCGCGACCTCGGTGTCCCCGAGACGTGCGGGTTCGACCGGCTGCCGACGGTCGCGGTCCAGCACGGGGCCCGGGCCGTCATCGTCGTCCCCTGCCGCCACCTCGACCCGATGACGCTGCGCCGCCTCGGCTGGCAGCTCGAGGGGTCGGGGACCTCCATGCTCGTCGCGTCCGGGCTCTTCGACGTGGCGGCGGCCCGGGCGCGCATCGGCTACGCCGGCGACCTGCCCCTGCTCCACGTCCGCCACGCCGAGCTGACCGGCGCCCGGCGGCTGCTCGAGGCCGGCGCCGAACGCGTGGTCGCCGCTGTGGCGCTCGTGCTCCTCGCGCCGTTCCTCGCCGTGCTCGCGCTCGCCGTGCGCCACGACAGCCCCGGCCCGGCGTTCTTCCGCCAGACCCGGGTCGGTCGCAACGGCCGGGCGTTCTCCATGCTCAAGCTGCGCAGCATGGTCGTCGACGCCGAGACCCGCCGCGAGACCGTCGAGGCGCTCAACGAGTCCGACGGCGTGCTGTTCAAGGTGCGGGCCGACCCGCGCATCACGAGGGTCGGTGCCTTCCTGCGCCGCTACTCCCTCGACGAGCTGCCCCAGCTGGTCAACGTCGTGCGGGGCCAGATGTCCCTGGTCGGACCGCGGCCGCCGCTGCCCGAGGAGGTGGAGCGGTACGACGCCGACACCCGGCGCCGCCTCGCCGTCCGCCCCGGCATCACCGGGCTCTGGCAGGTCTCCGGCCGCTCGGACCTCTCCTGGGAGGAGACGGTCCGGCTCGACCTGCGGTACGTCGACAACTGGTCGCTCGGCCTGGACCTGCGGATCCTCTGCCGCACCGTCCGGGCCGTCCTGCGCCACGACGGCGCCTACTGACCGGCCTGCCCGGCCGACCTCCGGTCGGCCGGGCGACCGGCTGCCCGACCGCCGCCTGAGCGGCCGCGCGGCCGGTCGCTGTGGCGCGCCCGGACGGGGCCTTCGGCGTGTCTCGGTGGACGGGCGTACCTCATGTGGGGTATGCCACCCGATACCGAATATGGGGGATGACAGCGGGGCGTCCGGCGTCCTCGCCGGCCTACGGTGACGCGCCCCGCCGACACCGGTGTGGGCGTCCCCCCACACGCAGAGGCAGACGATCATCCGTACCACCGCCACAGCAGCGGCCGCACTCAGCACCGCGGCCCTGCTCCTCTCCACCGTCCCCCTCGGCAGCCCGTCGGCGGCCGCCCCCACCACCAGCTCCGACCCCGGCGTGCGCAACAGCAGCGTCGAGAGCGGCACGACCGGCTTCACCGTCTCCGGCGGCGCCGGAGCCCGGCTCAGCAGCTCGACGACCGCCCGCACCGGCGCCCGCTCGCTGCGCGTCCGGACCGACCGCCCCGCCGAGGTCCAGGTCGACAGCAACGCCACCGCCGCGGTCACCGGCGCGCCGCTCGGCACCGCCGGCAGCGCCCAGGCGTGGTTCCGCACCTCCGCGCGCCAGAAGGTCATCCTCATCGCCCGCGAGGTCACCGCCTCCGGTGCGTGGGTGCAGAGCCAGCGCACGAGCACCACCGCGACCGCCCGCGCCTGGACCTCGCTCCAGGTGCCGCTCACGACCACGCGCGCCGGCTCCACCCTGCGCGTCCGGATCGTGCTGCCCCGCGCCACGGCCAAGCACGACGTGCTCGTCGACGACGTCGCGATGACGACGACCCCCGCGTCGGCCCCCGCCGCGCCGGCACCGACCACCCCGGCGCCCACCACCCCGGCGCCCACCACCCCGGCGCCCACCACGCCCGCGCCCACCACCCCCGCGCCCACCACCCCCGCGCCGACCGCCCCGCCGGTGAGCACGCCGGCCCCCGCCGGTGCCGGGAAGCTCACCAACGGGTGCACCTACAGCGCCCGCGGCATCCCGTCCTGCGGCGCGTACTTCGGCGCGGCGTACGGCGGCAACACCGACCCGGCGACGCTCGAGCAGCAGGCCGGCGGCCGGCTCGGCGTGCGGCGCACGTTCTACACCGCCACCGGCGTGGCCTCGGCCGCGAAGACCGCCAAGGCCGACCTGGCCGCGGGCCGGCTGCCCTGGATCAGCTTCAAGCTGCCCCACTCGTGGGAGCAGATGGTCGCCGGTGCCGGCGACGCGTGGGCCAAGGACATCGCCACCCGGTTCGCCGCGCTCGACGGCCCGGTCTGGGTGGCCTTCCACCACGAGCCGGAGGGCGACGGCAACATCGACGCCTGGCGCGGCATGCAGGAGCGCCTCGCGCCGATCGTCCGCGCCGCGGCCCCCAACGTGGCCTACACGATCGTGCTGACCGGCTGGAACCAGTTCTACGGCGCCAGCCAGTACCGCCTGGACAACCTCTGGCCGCGCGGCACCAAGATCGACGTCGCGGGCTTCGACCTCTACAACGAGTACGGCGTCGTGAAGAACGGCAAGAAGATCAGCAAGATGGCCGACTTCGACACCGACTACTTCGCCAAGATCCAGACCTGGGCCGCCTCGCACGACGTCGCCTGGGGCATGGCCGAGTGGGCCCTGACCGACGAGGGCCACGCGCTCGACCCGCGCTGGATCGACCGCACCTACGACCAGCTCGTCGCCCGCGGCGGCGTCGCCGCGGCGTACTTCAACACCGAGCTGAACGCCTACGGCTCCTGGCTGCTCGGCAGCGCGTCGAAGCGCCAGGACTTCGCCAACGGTCTGCAGGGCTCCGCGGCACTGCCGCGCCCCTGACGACCAGCACCTCCCTCCTCAGCGCGGGGCCGGCCACCGACGGTGGCCGGCCCCGTGCCGATTTCCACCCCCGGCAGCGGCCCGGTCAGCGCCGGTCGACCACCCGGCGGTAGACCGCGACCGCGGCGAGCTGGGAGTTGACCTCGAGCTTGCGCAGCACGGCCTTCACCTGGCTGCGGACGGTCTGCTCGCTCACGCCGGTGCGCGCGGCGATCTCCGCGACCGTCACCCCCTCGTAGAGCAGGGCGAGGATCTCGCGCTCGCGGGTGCTCAGCCGGGCGGTCAGCTCGAGCGAGCGGCGGTCGTCGCTCTCGCTGCGGCGCCACGCCTCGACCATCGCGCGACGTCGTCCCGCCGAGAGCAGGTCCTGCCCGCCGAAGAGCATGCTGAGGGCGAGCGTGAGGTCGTCGAGGCCGACCGAGGTGGGCAGCACGCCCGCCGCGCCGGCGTGGACCATCCCGCCCCACACGGCGTCGCCGGGGTCGCTGACGACGAGCAGCCAGCGCAGCGGCGCCGCCTCGACGACGGCGCGGGCCTCAGACCGGCGCCGCGTCGTCTCCAGGTCGCCGAAGATGACCCCGACCCGCGAGCGGGTCAGCCGCACCTGCCGCCGGTGCTCGGCGGGTGGCCGGTGCGGCGGCGGCCAGGGCATCGCCACCGCGTCGAAGCCGCGGCTGCGCAGCGCCACCCGCACCGTGTCGCCCACCAGCCGCTCCTCGGCCATCAGCACCAGGCGCCGGCGGGTGGTCGACGCCTCGACGGGAGCGGACCCGGCCCCGGTCGCGGGCTCCTGGGCCCGTGGCGCGAGCGCGTGCGGGCGGGTCATCGGCCCGGCCTGTCGAGGTGGACGTTGTCGACGACGCCGTTGAGCTGGTCGGAGTCCGAGACCGCGACGGCGCCCTCGGGGAGCACCTTCGCACCGACGGCGAGCGGCACCGACCGGTCGAAGACGACCCGGCCGATCCGCCCGGTCCCGGTCCACCTCCGCGGCCGTGATCGCGACCGTGCCCAGGTCAGCTCGTCGGCGCGCACGCGGGCGAGGGTCAGGGTGACGACGCGGAGGCGCCGGGAGCAGGTGGCGCGGTACCACGTACCCGGCCGGACGCGGGTGGTCGCGACGACCACCACGTGGCCCCGGTCGCCCGCCACCCGGCAGGACACACGGCGGTGGTCGACCTGCAGCTTGTACTGCGCGTCGTCCTGGTAGAGGCCGCGTTGCACGACGTTGTCGCCGTTGTCGGTCGACGTCCCCTCGGACTCCGCGTCGATCGCGAAGTCGGCGCCGAAGGTGAACCGGCCGCCGCCCGGGCTCAGGCCGTCGTCCGCAGCCTCCATCGCCGGCCGCACGACGACCGCGGCGGCCGGGCCGGTGCGGGCGTCGACCGCCGGGAAGCGGGCGCCGGTGGCGAGCGTGCCGACGTCGCGCCGGACGCGGCCCCCGTTGCCGGTGGCCACGGAGACCTCGACCGGCAGGCTGCCTGCGTTCTCGACCGAGCCGATCACCGAGCCCATGGCGCCGGTCGCCTCGTCGAAGCCCAGCAGGAGGTCGGGGTCGCTCGACCCGGCGCGGTCGATCGTCGACGCCGCGGCCACGGGCGCGCGAGTGGCTCCGGTCCCGGTGTCGGCCGCCCCGGTCGGCTCGGTCGGCTCGGTCGGCCCGGTCGGCGCGGTCGGCGCGGCCGGCAGCGGCGCCCCGTCCGGCCCCTGGAACGCGAACACCGCGCGCCCCAGCCAGCCGTCGCCCGAGCCGCTCACGCGGCGGGCGGTGCCGCCGACGGGCGCCGAGGAGATCGGGCCGCTCCGCCATCCCGTGCGGCGGAGCACGCCGTCGGCGCCGACGACGTAGGCGTGGTCGCGTGTGAGGACCAGCCCGCGCAAACGCCCGGGCCGGAAGCCGGGCACGCCCCTCGAGGCCACGCGCCGCTGGGCGCCGACGACGCCGCTCTCGGGCGAGAAGTACCGGTAGTACAACGCGGCGGCCCCGGCGCGGGTGAAGTAGAGCCGGCCGTCCTGGTAGGCCATCGAGGTCGCCGCGCGCACGTCGGCCCGCCACGAGGTCAGCGGCCGCAGCCGGTCCTGGGCGGCCACGGCCCGCTCCGGGCCCAGGGTGGTCCCGTCGAAGGTCCGCCGGGTGAAGGTGCCGTCGCGGTGCGCCACGTGCAACCAGCCGTCGACCATGAACGCCCCGCGCACCGCGCGCCAGTCCTGCGCGCCGGCGGGGTCGGTGGCCACGTCCGACGGTGCGCCTGCGGCGGTCGCGGTCAGGCTGCGGCGCACGAGCCGGTCCAGGCCGGCCGGCGCGGCGACGTACACCTCGGTCGGGACGGTCGTGGTCCGCGAGGACGGCACCGCCGGCTCGGCGGCGGGCAGCAGGGCGACCCGCGCCCGTCGCAGCCCCCCGATCCAGGTCGTGTCCGAGACGACCCACAGGCCCTGGTCGGTGGCGAGGAAGTCGAAGACCCCCACGCCCCGGGTGCGGCCGGGGTTCCACGACAGCGGCAGCCCGTTGAGCGGGTCGAGCGCGGCGATGCCCTCGCGCCGGACCGCGCCGGGTCCGGGCCGGTTGCCGGCGAAGGGGTTGTTCCACCAGCGCTGGTGGCCGCCGACGTAGACCGCGGTGGCGGTGACCTCGACGGCGTACGACGTGTCGCCCCCGGTGCGGTCGACCCACGACGGCTGGACCCGGGAGCCCTGCGCACGGGTCTCGAACCGGCTCGCGGAGTCGCACGGCCCGTCCGGCCCGCCGTAGGCCCCGGTGGTCGTGACGACGAAGAAGCGCCCGTCCGGGGAGACGTCGACGTCGCGCAGGTAGGAGTCGTAGGCCCGCGAGCACGGGGCCTCGAAGAACCGGGTCCGGAAGCCGGCGGGCCGGGCGCGGGAGCCGCCGAGCCGCAGCACGAGGAGCTGGTGGGAGCGGCGGTCCCCGAGACGGGCGAAGTTGCCGACGGCGACCAGCCGCGACCCGTCGGGCGTCAGGTCGAGCTTGAGGACCTGGGTGACGCCGCGCCGGTGGTTCCCGCGCACGCGCAGGGACATGTACGACGTCGCGCGGCCGGTCGCCGGCGCGAGCGTCGCGAGGGCGACCTGCCGGCGCCCGCCGATGTGGGTGAAGGCGCCCCCGACCCACAGCCGGCCGTCGCGCAGGGCGAGGTCGCGCACCTTGCCCGCGACCCGGCCCGGGCGGAACGACCCGACGACCGAGCCGTCGGCGACCCGGACCCGCGCGAGCCGGGCGCGGGGCTTGCCGGCCACGCGGGTGAAGGTCCCGCCGACGTAGACCGAGCGCCCGTCGGCGGCGGCCTCGAGGGCCCGGACCTCGCCGACGACGCGGGCGTCGAAGGACCGGTCGATCCGGCCGGTGGTCGCGTCGAAGGCGAGCAGCCCGCGTCGGCGCAGGACCGGCCCCGTGCCCGCGTCGCGGACCCGGCTGAACGTGCCGCCGAGGACGATCGTGCCGCCGACCTGCACGACGGCGTACACCCGTCCGTCGAGCACCTGCGGCGTGCCCGTCGCCGGCTGCTCGGCGACGGTGCGGTCGCCCAGGCCGTCCGCGGAGGCCGCGGGGACGCCGAGCACCGTGGTGACCAGGCAGGCTGCCACGGTCGCGACGAGCACCCCGGGACGTGCACGCATGAGGATCCCTGACTCTCGGCGAGGGCGGGCCGGTCGGCCGCCGTGCCAGGACCGTAGGAGCGCGGCGTGTCGGCCCCGGCCGCCCGCCCGGCAAGTTCCTCAACATTGGTGAGGGTTCCGCGGTCGCCCACCGCTTGGGTGGTGGACATGTCCCACGCCGTCCTCACCGCGCCTCCGCGACCGGCGCCCGCCGCCCGGCCCGACGGCCCGCTCCCCCGCTCCGGCGTGGGTCCGGGCTGGCCGCTGACGCTGCTGCTCGCGGGCTACCCGGTGTGGTGGCTGCTCGGCGTGGACTCCTTCCTCCCGCTGGCCCTGGCGATCCCGATGCTCCGCCAGCTCCGGCAGCGCCGCACGGTGGTGCTGCCGCAGGGCCTGGGCTGGTGGCTGCTCTTCTGCTGCTGGGTCCTGCTGGGCGCCGCGCTGCTGTGGACCGACGCCCCCGACGCGGTGCCGGGCGGCGACTCCTCGCGGCTGGTCGTCTTCGCCTTCCGCCTCGCGTGGTACGCCGCGTGCGGGGTCGTCCTGGTCTGGGTGGCCAACACCCGCCGGGAGGACCTCCCCGACGGCCGGGTCCGCGCGCTGCTGGCCTGGCTGTTCGTGCTCTGCACCGCCGGCGGCATCGTCGGCCTGCTCGTGCCCGAGCTCGAGGTCACCTCGCTGGTCGAGTCGCTGCTGCCGGCCGGGCTGCGGGGCAACGCGTTCGTCGCGTCGCTGGTGCACCCGCAGGTCGCCGACGTCCAGGACGTGCTCGGTCGCCCCGAGCCGCGGCCGAAGGCGCCGTTCGCGTTCACCAACACGTGGGGCAGCTGCCTGTCGCTGGCCCTGGTCTTCCTGGTCGCGCTCGACCGGCGACGCCGGCCGTGGCTGCGGCTGCTGGTGCCGGCCGTCCTCGTGGTGGCGGCCTGGCCGGTGGTCTACTCGCTCAACCGCGGCCTGTGGGGCAGCCTGGCGATCGGCCTGCTCGCCCTCGTCGTGCTGCGGGCCCGCCGCGGCGACCCGCGGGCGGTGGTCGGCCTGGTCCTGGCCGTGCTGGTCGGGCTGGGGGCACTCGTCGCGAGCCCGCTCGCCGACATCTACTCCGACCGCTTCGACAACCAGCACAGCAACAGCCGGCGCGGCCAGCTGCTCGTCACGACGACGACCTCGGTCACCACCGGCTCGCCGGTCGCCGGCTTCGGCACGACCCGCGACGTGCAGGGCAGCTTCGCCTCGATCAGCGGCGCCGCCACGCCGGAGTGCCCGGCCTGCGGCGTCCCGCCGCTCGGCACCCAGGGCCAGCTGTGGCTCGTGCTGTTCTCCCAGGGGTGGATCGGGTTGGGCCTGTTCCTGGCCTTCCTGGCGGCCGCGCTGTCCCGCAGCCGGCGGTGCCGGACGACCAACGAGACGACCTGCACCTTCGTCCTGCTCTTCTTCGTGGTCCAGCTGCCGGTCTACGACACCCTCGGGCTGCCGCTCTACATCGTGATGATCGCCGCCGGCCTGGTGGCCCGCGAGCAGGCCGCGGCCGGGGTGGGCCCCCGGCGGCGGGTCGCCGTGGCCGACCTGGGCCGCACGGTGCGTCGAGCCGCGCCCGTCGTCGCCGGCGCCACCCTCGTCGGCGCGCTCGCCGGCGGGGCCCTGGCCGCCGCCCCCGCGCAGGCGGTGCACCGCGCGGGGGCGGTCATCCTCGTCACGCCCGCGCCGGTCTACCTGGCGACCGGCGCCCAGGAGGTCGTGCTGACCCCGGACGGGCGGGTCGACCCGCCCGGCGACATCACCGTCGACACCGAGGCGGCGCTGCTGGTCTCCGAGCGCTCGCTGCGCCGCGCCTCCGCGGCCACCGGCCAGGACATCGCCACCCTGCGCGACGCCGTCGCGGTCACGGCCGCCCCGCGCTCGCAGGTGCTCCGGCTGACCGTCGACCTGCCGGACCGCGGCGACGCCGAGCGCGCCGCCCGGGCCGTCGCCGCGTCGTACCTCCAGGCCCGGGAGGAGTTCCTCGTCCAGCGGCGCGACGACCTGGTCCGCGCCCTCACCCGACGCCTCTCCCAGCTCGACACCGTGCTGACCACCGTGCGGGCCGAGCGCGAGCGGATCCTGCGCGAGATCGACTACCTCGAGACCTCCCGCCCGAGCGTGGGCGAGGTCATCGCCGCCCAGCCGGCGACCCGGCTCAGCGACCGCGCCGAGGTCCCGGTGGCCTCCGGCGCGGGCCTCGGCCTCCTCGTCGGCGTCCCGCTCGCCCGCCGCGCCCGCCGGCGGTCCGCCCTGAACCCCACCACCCGACCCGAGCACCAGGAGCAGCCGTCATGACCGGACCCAGCCCCACCCCCCGCCGACCCGGCCGGCTGCCCGCCGTCGACGTCGTGATCGCCACCCACGACCGGCCCGAGCTCGTGCGCACGGCGATCGACGCGGTGATGGCCCAGGACTACCCCGGGGTGCTGCGCTGCCTGGTCGTGCACGACCGCTGCGAGCCGGACCCGACCCTGGTGCGCGAGGGCCGGCGACGACGGGTCGAGGTGCTGACCAACACGCGCACGCCGGGGCTCGCGGGGTCCCGCAACACCGGCATCCTCGCCGGCGACGGCGACCTGGTCGCGTTCTGCGACGACGACGACGTGTGGTTCGAGGACAAGGTGAGCCGCCAGGTCGACCTGCTCGAGCGGAGCGGGGCGGCGACCTCGGTCACCGGCATCGTCGTCGACTACCAGGACCGGCGCACGACCCGGATCCCGCACCCCGAGGAGATGACGGTCCGCGCCCTGGCCCGCCACCGGGTGATGGCCGCCCACCCCTCGACCGTCATGGTCCGCCGCACCGCCCTGGAGGGTCCGATCGGGCTCGTCGACGAGGAGCTGCCCGGCAGCTACGCCGAGGACTACGACTGGATCCTGCGCGCCGCGGCCGTCGGCGACGTGGCGGTGGTCGAGATGGGCCTCGTGCTGGTCCGCTGGGGCGCCTCGCAGTTCGCCCGGCAGTGGTCGGTCATCGTCGCGGCGATCGACCACCTGCTCTCCAAGCACGCCGCCTTCGGCGAGGACCCGCGCGCCCTCGGCCGGCTCCAGGGTCAGCGCGCCTTCGCGCTCGCCGCCTCCCGCGACCCCGGCGCGCTCGCGGCCGCCGCCCACGCGGTGCGCACCTGGCCCTGGGAACGACGGTCCTACCTGGCCGGCGCCGTCGCCCTCCACCTGCTCTCGGCCGACCGCGTGCTGGACCTCGCCAACCGACGCGGACGAGGCATCTGACCCGGTCCGCGTGACCGACGCCATCCCGGCGCCCGTCCCCCATCTGGGGTACGCCGCGGCGTCGGTCGGTCCGGCGCGCCCCTACGTTCCTCGACGGCCGTCCCCCACCTGGGGGATCCCGCGACGTCTCGAGGATCCGTGCACCACCACTCCACCGATGCCCCTGCCCGCTCGTCCGTGCCGGGGCTCGCCCCCGCCCGCTCGTCCGCGTCCACCTGGGCCTCGGTGGTCGCCGGCCTGGTCGGCGTGGTCGCGCTCGCGCTGCTGGTCGTCTCCGTCGACGCCCCGCGCGCCGACGGCGCGACCGTGAGCCGCTCGGCGGTCGGCGCAGTGACGGACCGGGCGACGGACCGGGCCACCGACCGGGCCACCCACGCCACCACCGCCGCCCGGCGCACGAGCGACGGCTGCCGGGTGAGCCGGCGAGGCGTCCCGCGCTGCGGCGCGTTCTTCGGCGCGGCCCACGGCGCCAACACCGAGCCCGCGACCCTCGAGCCCGGCCGCCCGCTGGGCGTCCGCCGGACCTACTACACCGCCACGCAGGTCGACAACGCCGTGCGCACGGCCCGCCGCGACGTCCGCCGTGGCCGCCTGCCGTGGATCAGCCTCAAGCTGCCGCACTCGTGGGAGCAGATGGTCGCCGGTGCGGGTGACGGCTGGGCCCGCGGGCTGGTCCGTCGCCTCGACAAGGTGCCCGGCCCGGTCTGGGTCGCCTTCCACCACGAGCCCGAGGGCGACGGGGACGTGCAGGCCTGGCGCCGCATGCAGGAGCGGCTGGCCCCGATCGTGCGCCGCACCGCCGACAACGTCGGCTTCACCGTCATCACCACCGGCTGGAACCAGCTCTACGGCGACCCGGCGTACCGCCTCGGCAAGATCTGGCCGCGCGGGGTGAAGGTCGACGTCGCGGGCTTCGACGTCTACAACGAGTACGGCGTCACCAAGGACGGCCGCACCATCCGCGAGTGGCCGAAGATGGGTGCGAAGTACTTCCGTCCGTTCTCGCGCTGGGCCAAGCGCCACGACGTCGCCTGGGGCATCGCCGAGACCGGCCTGACCCACGAGGCCGCGGCGGCCTACCCCGGCTGGATCCGTGCGACCTACCGGTCGCTGGTGCGTCACGGCGGGGTCGCGCTCAGCTACTTCGACACCCACCTCAACGCCTACGGCTCCTGGAAGCTCTCGACCCCCGTCAAGCGCCGGGCGTTCCGCTCGACGCTGCGCAGCAGCCCGCGCCTCACGCGCTGACCTCCTCCAGCGCGGCGAGCGTGCACAGCCCGCGGTCGCGGATGTCGGCGCCACGCTCGGTGGCGGCCAGCAGCAGGTAGCGGTTCGTCACCGCGACGAGGTACGCCCCGGCCAGCACGCGGTCCACGGCGCTGACCTCCGTGGCGAGCGCGCGCAGGATCGTCGCGGTCGAGGTGCCGCGGCGGGCGGTGGCGACGTTGACCGCGTGGTGCAGGCGGTCCAGCCCCTGCGGCACGCCGGTCTCGAACCGCTCCCAGTCCCACAGGTGCACCACGTCGCCCCGGCGGGCCATGTTCCACGGCGTCCAGTCACCGTGCCAGGCGCCCACCGGCCACGGGTGGCCCCCGGCCAGGCGCTCGAGGCGGTCCATCGCCACCCGGACCCGCCCGCCCCACGCGGGGTCGGACATCCGCCGGGTCAGCCGGCGCTGCTCGGCCCACCACGGCAGGGCCCGCAGCGGCGTGGCCGGCTCCGCGAAGGCCCGGGCGAGCTCGGCCATCGCGGCCACCGGCGGCGCGGTCCGGGTGCTGCGCGGACGCGGCACGCCCGCGTGGTGGGTGACCAGCGGCTCGAGGACCAGCACCACCCGGCCGTGCCAGCACGACTCGTGGAGCACCCGCGGCGCGACGACGTGCGTCATCGGGACCGACGCCAGCCGGCGCAGGTGCGCCCCCTCCGCGGCGACGTCGGCACGGGAGACCTCCGAGTCGCCGAGCTTGACCCACGCGACCGTCCGGCCGCGCTCGTCGAAGACCTGGAGCACCGGCTTGCGGTTGACCCGCTCCGAGCCGACGGCGACCGAGAAGTCGACCGGCTGGCCCAGCAGGTCGCCGAGGTGGCGGGCGAAGGAGTCGACCGACCCTCCGCGGACGGCCACCCGGGTGCCCAGCACCGACCCGCGGGTCGCGCTGACCACGGCCGCGCCGGCCACCCGGCGTACGACCTGACCGAAGGAGGAGTCGGCGCTGAACCGGCACAGCGACCGGCCGGCCGCCCGCCGCGAGGCGACGGGCACGACCAGGCGCGGGTGCCGGGCGCTCGGCACCAGCGCGTAGCCGCCGCCCGCCTGCTCGGCGACGACCGCCTCGGGCCACAGCGAGCGGAACGCCGTGACCAGGGGGTCGTCGCCGCGGTGGACGCCGACGGTGGTCACCGGTCCCTCACGCAGGCGAAGAGGTGGCGCCCGTAGTTCTCCTCGTAGGGCGCGACCGCGTCGCTGTCCGTGCCGAGGTCGATGATCCGGTCGAAGGTCGTGTGCTCGGCGAGGAACGACCGCACGTGCTCGGCGTCCCACTCCGGCAGCGAGTCGCGGAACCACCGCTCGTGCGCCTGCCCGGTGTCGAGGAAGAGCACCCGGCCGGTGGCCCGGTCCAGCAGCCGCACCAGCTCCTCGGGCGGGCAGGGCCCGCGGCCGAGGACGAAGTGGTGGAGCAGGCTGAAGCAGGACACCACGTCCCAGGTCCGGTCCCCGGCCAGGAAGTCGACGGCGTCGGCGACGTGGATGCGGGTGGGGTCGGTGCCGTGCAGCGCGGCGGCCACCCGCGGCGCCGCCGGGTCCCGCTCGACGCCCTCGGCGTCGTAGCCCGCGCGGCCCACCGCGTCGACGAACCAGCCGTAGCAGGCGGCCACGTCGAGGTACGACGGCCGGTCGACCTCGGCCGCGACCTCCTCGAGCAGCGGCGCCATCATCGCCAGCCGGTCGGTGCAGCGGCGCACCACGCGGTAGCCGTGGCGCACCTCGGGCGCGTCCACCGGCTGGTAGAGCTCCCGCTCGCCGCCGATCCACGACATCTCGTCGAGCACGTCCTGCAGCGGCGTGGTCACCGACAGGCGGCGGACCTTGGCGCGGACCCCGACGGAGCCCTGCACGACCTGGATCGCGAGCCGGTGGTGGCCGTCCACGACCTGGTAGCAGTCGGAGTCGCGCACCGGGGCCAGCAGGATCGGCACGCCCGGCTCGCTCTGGTGCGGCCGCACCGGGCCCGCCTGCGGTAACGTCATGCCGACCGGGGCGGCCGCCCGGGCGAGGAAGTCGCGCGAGAGCCGCAGGATCCCGGCCTCGTCGGTGACGCCGAAGTACTGCCCCGAGACCGCGATGCACGCGCGGGCCAGGTCGGCGTACGCCGACGCCAGGATCTCCTCGTCGGTCAGCGGACGCTGCGCGCCGGCGCGCAGCAGGGCCACGTGCGGCCCGTCGGCGATGCTGCGCGAGCCCCACAGCAGGTCCCCGGTCGCCTCGGCGATGACGGAGGCGGGCAGGCCGTTCTGGCCGCCCACCAGCACCTTGGGCAGCGCGATCCGCGCGGTGCCCTGGTGCCAGACCGCCACCGACAGCGCCTTGCGCAGCGTCGGCGGCATCGGGGCCTGGCCGACCGCCTTGGTCCCGGCGGCGACGCCGTCGTGGACCCGGCGACCGAGCCGGTGCCGGAGGTCGCGGACGCGGGACCGGTGACCGGTGAGGACGGCGCTCATCGGGCCACCGCCCCGACCCGCCACGAGGGCGCCTCGTCGAGGTAGCGGACCAGCACGGCGTCGGAGTCCGCGAAGAGGCCCAGCAGCTCCGCGTGCTCGTCCGGCGGCAGGGGATCCGCGGGTCTGGCGTTCCAGCGCTCGACCGTGGCCGGCGTCCAGGGGCTCAGCCCGAGGCGTCGCTGCAGCGTGGCGAACTGCGCCACCGGGTCGGCGAAGAAGCGGTCGGCGTCGATGACGTGCACCCGGTCCGGGCCGAGGGCGGCCACGAAGCGCTCGACCTGCTCGCCGTAGCGCCCGCGGGCCACGTAGCCGTGGTGGCGGTGCTCGAAGCTGGTGCTGTGCGGGCGCGTCACGAGCCGCTCGTGCTCCCCCGCCAGCCGTGCCTCCTCGCAGCGCACGGCCTCCTCGAACGGCAGCGACTCGAAGCCGCGCGCCGTCTCGTGCCGGTGGGCCGACCGCGCCCGCTCCACGGGGTCGCGGACGAGCACGACGACGTGGGCGCCGGGCAGGTCACGGGCGATCCGCCCCGCCGCCAGCGGGTGGAAGAGGTAGTAGCCGCTGCACTCGAAGGCCCGCGGCCGGTGACCCGGGCGGGTCAGCCGGGCGAGCGGCGCCAGCGGGAAGGCGGCGCGGTACCACCGCTCGCCGCGGCCGTACTCGTCGTCGAAGTAGCTCGTGCCCTTCGCCGTCGTCGGCCGCACCAGGTCCGGGTGCTCCGAGAGCAGCCGGAACATCGTCGTCGTGCCGGCGCGCTGGGCGCCGACGACGATCACGTCGGGGCTCATCCGCCACGACGCGGTCAGCCACCCCCATCCCCGGACGACGGACCGGAGACCGTCGGTGGCACGGGTGGGCAGGCGTTCACCCAGCTGGCGGGTCAGGTCTCGAGCAAGCACGGGTCGTCACTCTCCTTCGGACGGGTGTGGGCGTCGGACGCCGGCGGCGTCGTGGCGGCGCGCACTGGAGCTGTGGTGGGTGCGGTGGTGGGGGCGGCGGTGGGTGCGGCGGCCCGGCGGCGCCGGAGCGCCCCGACCGCGGTGGCGAGGGCGAGCCGGTCGGCGAGGGCGGCCAGCGCGGCGACGTACGCGACGGTGCCGAGGGCCGCGAGCAGCAGCACGACCGCCGGGGACGGGTCGAGGGTGAGGGCGACGAGCAGCCCGGGGACGCCGAAGCAGGCGAGGGCGACGCCGCCGGCGAGCGCCGGCACGCCCCACACGCCGCTGCCGAGGTCGACCACGCGGCGGACCTGCCAGATCCCCAGCGTGCAGCGGACCGCCAGGGCGAGCGCCCACGCGAGCGCGGCGCCCACGATGCCCGTGCGGGGCACGAGCACGAGGCACGCGACGACGTCGACGACGAGCGCGACCAGGCCGTTGGTCATGCTCAGGCCGCTGCGCCCGGACATCAGCAGGAGCGTGTCGACCGGGCCGGACCCGACGGCCAGGAGCATGGCCGCGCCCATGACCGCGACCGTCGCGATCGCGCCGGTCGTGACGTAGTCCGCGCCGAAGACCGCGAGGTAGGTCGGGGCCGCCGTGGCGACGACGAGGTAGAGGGGCCAGACCAGGAGCACCGCCCACGCGGTGGTCACCGCGAAGGTCCGCCGCAGCTCGGCGGTCTGGCCGCCGATGAGCAGCAGCGTGAAGCGCGACTGCAGGACCTGGTGGACGGCCTGGTTGGCGAGCTGCCCGACGGCCACGAAGCGGGTGGCCGCGGTGTAGAGGGCGGCGGGGCCCGGGCCGAGCAACGCCGCGACCAGCACGATGTCGGCCTTCTGCACCGCGACCTGGGCCAGCCCGGCGACGCCGCGCGGCCAGGTGAAGGACCAGAACTCCACGGCGAGCGAGCCGCTGCCCGGTGCGTCCGGGCGCCGGGCCGGGGTCCGCGGCGGGCTCGGCGGCCGCGAGCGGAGGCAGGCGCGCAGCGCGACGGCGGAGACGACCAACGAGACGACGTACGCCGCCGCCCACGCCAGGCCGAGGACGGCGGGCCCTCCCCCGGCCGCGAGCACCGCGGCCACCGCGACCACCTGGGCGCCGGCGCGCAGCACCCGGTCGACCACGGCCGTCTGGCGCATCTGCCCGACCGCGCGGGTGGCCGACAGCATCACCTCGGCCAGCACGCAGCAGGGCAGGGCCGGCGCCAGGCAGCGCAGGACGCGGGCGCCCTCCTCCCCCAGGCCCAGCCCCGAGGCGAGCGGCTCGGCGAGGAGGAGCAGCACGAGCACCGCGACGGCGGCCACGGCGGCGGCCGGCAGGGCGGCGGTGCGCACGGCGCGGCGTACGTCGTCTCCCCGGCCGTCGGCCTCCAGCCTCAGCAGGAAGCGGGCCAGGCCCGAGTCCGTGCCGAGGGTGGAGACCACGGCGAGGGTGCTGAACAGCGCCGTCGTGGCGAAGAACGTGCCGGCGTCACCGGCGGCGAGGCCCCGCGCGACGAGGACGGTGGAGACCAGGCCGCAGACGGCTGCGAAGGCGGATCCTGCAAGACCGACGACGCCCCGACGCGCGACGTGGTCGAGGTGCTCCCCCGTCCGCTCCCCCGTCGCGGCCGCGCTGGTCACCCGACCCCGCCCTGGCGATGGTGCGGGCTCCCGCACACCGGTACGGCGGGGACCGCGGCCGGGCGTCCGAGCACCAGGCGCGTGGCGAGCAGCCGCAGCCGCAGGGCGGGCCGCGGCCGGAGCCCGCGGACGTCGGGCACCGGCTGCGGGCCGGCGCCGGCGGCCGGCGCACGGGACGGCTCCGCCACCGGGGGCGCGACGGGTGCCGCCGCGGGTCGCTCGAGCAGCACGAGGTGGGCCGTGGGCGCACCCACGCGCGCCAGCACCTCGAGCGCGGCCGCCGTGCGGTCCCCGCTGCCGGGCTCGGCGGGTGCCTCGAGCAGGACGGTGTCGGCCCCGCCGGCGAGCGCCTGGGCGCGTGCGTCGTCGGCGGCGCCGCCGACCAGCAGCAGGACGTCGGCGTCGGCGCGCAGCTGCGCGAGCAGCTGTGCCGCGGCCGGGCCGGCCAGGGCGTCGTCGAGGTCGGCGGCGTGCGCGCCGGCACCGAGCAGGCGCAGGTGGGACCCCTCCGGCAGCGCGGCGTCGTCGAGCCGCACGTCGCCGCGCAGCACGTCGGACAGGCCGCGTCCGGGAGGACCGAGGGGGCGCGACACGTCGACGAGGACGGTGCGCAGGCGGGCCGCCGCGAGGGACCGCGCGAGACCGACGGCGCTCGCCGAGCCCGGGGCGTCGGCCGGGTGGCAGACGAGCACCGTGAGCGGACGGGCGTGCTCGGCGGCGAGGAGCGCGGCGCGGACCGTCGTCAGCGCGCGTGCCGGTGCGACCGCGGGGAGCGTGCCGAGGACCGGGGCCGGCCAGACCGCGAGGCGCTCGCGGGGTGCGGGGGCGCCGTCCTCGTCGTCGTCACGGGTGCCCCCGTCACGTCGCGGGAGGCCGGAGCCGCCGACCCAGCCGAGGGCCGCACCGGCCAGGAGGCCGGCGAGGACCGCGGTCGGTACGCCGCCGGGCAGGCCGGCGCGCGCACTCACGGCCGGGGTGACCACCTGGCCGGGGTTCGGCGCGGCGACGCGCGTCGCGCCCAGCTGGGCCCGCAGCTCGTCGGCCTGCACGTTGAGGTTGACGACCTGCTGGGTCAGCACGGCGGCCCGCGAGGAGCGGGGCGTCGCTCGATCCAGCTCCTTCGACAGCGCCTCCTGCTGGTCCTCGCGGTCGCGGATCTGCTCCTCGAGCTCGGCGGCCCGGCGGAAGCTCGTCGACTCCGCGCGCGTCCGGCGGAACGCCAGGTAGGTCTCGGTGAAGGCCTGGGCGCGCAGCGCGGCCTGCTCGGCGGTCGCGCCCGCGGCGGAGACCTCGAGGAGCTGGGTGTTGGGCGGGACGGAGACCGAGATGTCGGCGAGCAGCGACGTCGGGTCCTCGCCGAGCGCACGGCCCACGAGGTCGCCCATGGTGTCGGAGCGGACCAGCTGCGCCTCGGTCTCGAGGTTCACCAGCTCGTCGCCGCGGCCGTTGGGGCTGAACGGGTTGCCCTCCAGCGGGTTGACCAGCACGACGGACGTGGCGTGGTGGACCGACTGCTGCTGCAGCCCCCACCACAGGCCGGCGCCGGCACCGGCCAGCGCGCAGACCACCACCAGCAGGGCGGCCAGGCGGCGGCCCCGTCGAGCGGGGTCGGTGGTGCGACGCGGGGTGGCGTCGCCGGACGTGGCGGGGACACCGTTGACCTGGTCGTGCACGAGGGGACTCCTCTCGAGGCGGAGCCGTCATCGTGGGCAACCCGCGGCGGTGGCCCCGGGTTCGCACCGCCTTCTTCCCCGGTATTGGGGACGTCTCCACCGGTTCACCGATGTTGGGGATGGGCAGCAGCCGGGGCCGGCCGCATCCTGGGTGGGACGTCGGGCCCAGCCGCTCGGCGTACGTCCCGCCAGTCGTGGGGCCGAGACCGTCCTCAGCGACGTCCCGGCTCGGCGGCCCCCTGCCCCGCTGGCTGCCCGTCGACCCCATGCGACAGGCGCTCGCGGTCACGACTGGCGGGCCTTACCTGCCTCGTGCACCCCCCGAGGGGTGGTCCGAGGTGTTAGATTCCCCACATTGCGGTATATCGCAGCGGATCCGAGGACGGGTCCGCCCCGGCGCGAAGACGGTGCTCGACATGAGCACACCGATCGCCGCCGGGGGCACGACGACGGACCTTTGCCGGTCCCACGCGTCGACTGCGATCTCGGGACCGTCCCGCCCCGGCGGTCCGTACCGAAGGGGGCTGGGGATGCAGGCAAGGAACCGGACGAGGACCGACGACCGCGGAGCCGGGCGGCGGCCATGACGAACGCGGCCGCGCGCCACACCACCCGCATCGTCCTGGTCGAGGACCACACGCTCTTCGCCGACTCCCTCGACATGGTCTTCACCGTCGAGGGCTACGACGTACGCCGGGTGTCGATCCCGGACGAGGGCGGGTCGATGGCCTCCATCCTCTCGGCGATCCTCGCCGCGCACCCCCGGATCGTCCTGCTCGACCTCGACCTCGGCCGGCTCGGCGACGCCACCCGCCTGATCGGCCCGATCGCTCGCGCCGGCGTCAACGTCGTCGTGGTGACCGCCAGCCCCGACCGCGGCCGGTGGGGCGAGTGCCTGCGGCTCGGCGCCCGCAAGGTCATCAGCAAGTCGCGCCCCCTCAGCGAGATCCTCGCGACCGTGCGGCGCCTCGTGCAGGGGCTGCCCGTCACCGACGTCAAGGAGCGCGAGGAGCTGCTGCAGCTGTGGCACCAGGAGCGCAGCGACAAGCAGCTGGCCCGCGAGCGCCTGGACCGCCTCACCCAGCGCGAGCGCGAGGTGCTCGCCATGCTCGTCCGGGGCCACCCGGTGCGCGAGATCGCCGCGGCGAAGGTCGTCTCCGAGGCGACCGTCCGCACCCAGGTGAAGTCGATCCTGGCCAAGCTCGAAGTCTCCTCGCAGCTCGCGGCGGCCGGGCTGGCGCACCACGTGGGGTGGGTGCCGCCCAACCGGTGACCGGCCCCGGCGCGGTCAGCGCTCGAGCAACGCCGTGTCCAGCGCGCGGACCGCGGCGACCGCGGCGAGGTCGTCAGCCACGCCCAGCTCGTGCAGCACCGCCGCGGTGCAGCCCTCCTCCGCCCCTCCCGCGTCGGCACCGGTGCGCAGCAACCGCCGGAGCCGGCTGAGCTCGCGCCGGTCGATGCGGCTCAGGGCGGCGAGGGTCGCCTCCTCCGGAGGATGCAGGTCGGCCCAGCACAGGAACGCCGCCCGGGCTGTGTCCTCGCGGGACCCGGGCGCCTCGAGGGCTCCACCGTCGACGCGTCGCAGCACCGACACGAGCTCGTCGAGGTCGCGCCCGGTGCCGACGACCTCGGCAGCGCCCGCCACGAGGAGCGCACCCCAGCGTGCGTCGACCGGCGGGTCCGTGACGACCACCCAGCACCCGGGCGAGCTGCACAGGAAGGCCTGGACGCTGGCCAGGGACAGGCCGTCGTCGACGGTGCACGAGACGACGCCCGTCGTCGGGGGCGCGAGGCGACCCGGCCGGCCAGGCGCCAGCGGCCCGTCCGCCGGGCCGAGGTGCTCCGCGCAGTCGTCGGCCATGGCGGCCAGGCCCCGGATGCTGAGCGCCGCGGCGAGCGCGTCCCCCACTGCGCTTTGGTCGGCGAGCACCCTCAATGGTTCGTCCCGCGCGTCGATGCCCATGCGCCTCCATCCGGCCCGCTGGTCCCCCCGGCGGCCGTCCGAGCGCGGCCGTGCACGACTGTGCACCACGAGGATGGCCACGACCAGCGGCCGGGCGGGCGGAACTTCCGACGATCGGCAAAATTTTAGATACGGCTCTCAGGACGGGTCCGCGAGCACCGGCAGCCCGGCGGCCGCGGGCAGGGACACCAGCCTGCGACAGCTGCCGTCGGCGACCCGGCAGGCGCGCAGCTCGAGCTGGACCGTGTCGGCCCCGGCGGCCAGGCCGGGCAGCGCGTCACGGTCGACGACGACGTGGGTCAGGGTGCCGCCCGCCCCGGCCCGCGAGACCAGCGCGACGTCCTCGGAGCCGAGGCCGGTGGGGAGCCGCTCACCCGTGCGGGCGTCGAGGACGCGGACGGTCCCGTACGCCGACCGGTCGTCGGCCACGGTGACGACCACGTACGTCCCGTCCGGCGACACCGACCCGTCCCGCCCGGGCCGGGTGTAGCCGACGCTGAAGAACGGTTGCTCGACCCGCAGGGTCGTCCGGTCGACCCGGCTCAGCGTCGTCCCCGCCTCGCGGTCGACGAGGTCGGGCGGCTGCTCGACGGTCGTCGAGGTGTCCCCCGGCTCCCATCGGACGTCGCCATAGGACGAGGTCAGGTGCACCGCGCCGACGTCGATCGCGACCAAGCGCACGGACGCGAGGTCGACGATGTCGAGGCGGCGGTGGTCGACCTCCGCGCCGGTCAGCAGGTCGCGCACCACCACGGTGCCGCCCGGCTCGATCCACGCAGCGACTGCGTCCTCCGCCCGCGCGACCAGGCCCGACCCCGGCACGTGCCGTCCGAGCACCGTCCGCTCCCCGTCGGCGCGCACGTGCACCACCCGCCCGGCGGTGTCGGTGAGGACCGCCCCGTCGTCGACGGCCACCAGGTCGACCACCGACGGCACCGCCAACGACACCTCCGCCAGGTGCAGCGTGCCGCCCATCCACCAGGACAGCGGGAGCGGGTTGGGCACCTCCACCACCTCCACCGGGGCCAGCCGCTCGGGCCGGGTGGGGTCGTCGGGGTCGTCGCTGTCGCCGGGGCCGAGGACCCCCAGGGCGTACGTCGCCGCCACCAGCGCCCCGACGACGGCTGCCCCGACGAGCACCAGCAGGCCGGTGCGCCGCGGCCGGAGCCGGGTCGGCAGGTCCGCGGCCGCCGGCGGCGGGTCGACCCGCACGGCGGTCGCCACGCGGCGTACGTCGTCGGCGAGGGTGGCGTGCTCGACGGGTCCGCGGCCGAGCAGCGCGGCCACCACCAGCCGGGAGCGGGTGTGCTCGGGGAGCGCGTCGAGGGCGGCGTACGTGGCGGCGTGGTGCTCGACCGCCTCGTCGTCGTCGGGGTCGGCCGGGTCCTCCGGCCCGTCGGGTCCGAGCCCGTGGCGTCGTGCCTCGACCGTGGTCGCCAGGAGCGTGTCGAGCACCTCGCCGTCGAGGTCGCCGGTCTCGCTCAGCTCGCCCCAGTCGCGGCGGCAGGAGCCCAGCGTCGCGGCCACGACCCGTTCGGCGAGCGGACGTCGCCAGCCGAGGAGCACGACGACGCGGACCAGCGGCGCCCACCGCGCCGCGAGGTAGTCGGGGAAGTCGTCCGCCGCGCGCACCCGGTCCTCCCCGCCACGACTGCTAGGGGTGCAGCGACATCGGGCCGTAGACCCGGCGGTCGAGCTCGAAGAGGGTCACTGCGTCGACGCCCTCGGCGGCGAGCTCGGCGAAGACCTCGCCCACCCACGACTCCGCGTCGGACTGGTTGCTGAACCGCTCGGAGCCGAGGTCGCCGTCGACGGTGACCTCCTCGCCGGCGGCGTTCTCCATCCGCCACCACCAGGGGCGCTCGGCCGGGGTGGCCGGACGGAAGGTGCTGGGCTGCTCGGGGAGGTTCACTGGCTGCTCCGGACGTTGCTGCGCACGAACGGCGGCTTGGTCAGCTGGAAGATCTCGCGGCGGCCGCGCACGTCGACGCCCACCTCGGCCTCGGGGTCGACGAACGCCGGCACCAGCGCCAGCCCGACACCCTTGCGCAGGGTCGGGCTGAAGGTGCCGGAGGTGACCTCGCCGAGCAGCACGTCGGCGGTCAGCGACACGCTCATGCCCGGGCGCGGGATGCCGCGGCCGGTGGCCACGAGCCCGCGGAGCACGCGGCGCGGGCCGGCCTCGCGCTCGGCGAGCAGCACCTCCCGACCCCAGAAGGCCGGCTTGCCCCACCCGACGGCCCAGCCGAGCCGCGCCTCGTTGGGGGTGACGTCCAGCGAGATGTCCTGACCGTGCAACGGGTAGCCCATCTCGGTGCGCAGCGTGTCGCGGGAGCCGAGGCCGCAGGCGAGCATCCCGTGCGGCTCGCCCGCCTCGACCAGCGCGTCCCACAGCGCCACGGCGACGTCGGTCGGCGCGACCAGCTCGTAGCCGCGCTCGCCGGTGTAGCCGGTGCGGCACACGACCACCTCGGCGCCGGCGAAGGGCGCGACGACGAACGACATGTAGTCGTGGCCCGCCGGCAGCCCCACCGCGGTCAGCACCTCGTCGGACAGCGGGCCCTGGACGGCCAGCACGGCGTGGTCGCGGTGCTGGTCCTCGACTGTCACGCCGTCGGGGGCCTGCGCCTGCAGCCGGCGGACCACCTCGGCGGTGTTGGCCGCGTTGGGCACGAGCAGCACGTGCTCGTCGTCGTGGAGGTAGACGATCAGGTCGTCGACGACGCCGCCGGTCTCCTCGTCGCAGCACAGCGTGTACTGCGCCTTGCCCGGCTCGATCCGGCCGAGGTCGTTGCTCAGGGTGCTGTCGACGTACGCCGCGGCGCCGGGGCCCGACACGAGCGCCTTGCCCAGGTGGCTGACGTCGAAGATGCCGACCGCCTCGCGCACGGCCGTGTGCTCCTTGACCGTGCCGGCGGCGTACTCCAGCGGCATCGACCAGCCGCCGAACTCGGCCATCTTCGCGCCCAGCGCGACGTGGCGCTCGTGCAGGGGCGACCGCAGCAGGGTGGGGTCCTCAGCCATGACCGGAACCTACCCCAGCACGTGTCTATCCTTCCTCGGGTGACGTCGTACTCCCTGCGCAACGCCAGCCCTGCCAAGACCAAGACCGACGCGGTGGTGGTCGGCGTCCTGCAGGGCGGTGACGGCCCCGAGCTGGCCGACGGCGGTGACGACGTCGCGAAGGCCTACGGGCGCAAGCTGCGCCCGCTGCTCTCGACGCTCGGCGTGACCGGCAAGGCCGGCGAGGTCACCAAGGTGCCGACCGGCGACACGGTCGCCTCGCCGCTGCTCGTGCTGGTCGGGCTCGGCAAGGAGGTCACGCCCGCCGGCGTCCGCCGCGCGGCCGGCGCCTCGGCTCGAGCGGTCACCAACGCCGCCTCGGTCGCGCTGGCGCTGCCGGCCTCGACGCCCGACCTCGTGCGCGCCGTGGTCGAGGGCCACCGCCTGGGCGGCTACGCGTTCACGACGTACAAGAAGGACGCGAAGGACCCCAAGGACTCCGCACCCGCCGAGGTCGTCGTCCTCTCCCCCGCCGCCCGCAAGAAGGACGCGGCCACCGCGCTGGATGAGGCGCAGGTCGTCGCCGACGCGGTCGCCACCACCCGCGACTGGGTGAACACCCCTCCCGGAGACCTCCGCCCGCCGGCGTTCGCCGACGCCGTCGCGGCCGCGACCAAGGCCGCCACCAAGGGCCGCGGCGCCCCCAAGATCGGCATCACCGTCCACGACGAGGCCTCGCTCGCCGAGCTCGGCTGCGGCGGCATCCTCGGTGTCGGCGCCGGCTCGGACGCCCCGCCGCGCCTCGTCGAGCTCACCTACTCCCCCCGCGGCGCGAAGCACCACCTCGCGCTGGTCGGCAAGGGCATCACTTTCGACTCCGGCGGCCTCTCGATCAAGCCGGCCCAGGGCATGCACGAGATGAAGTCCGACATGGCCGGCGCCGCCGCCGTCGTCCAGGCGACGCTGGCGATCGCCGCGCTCGGGCTGCCGATCAAGGTCAGCACGTTCGTCCCGATGGCCGAGAACATGGTCTCCGGCAACGCCACCCGCCCCGGCGACGTGCTCCGCATCTACGGCGGCACCACCGTCGAGGTCCTCAACACCGACGCCGAGGGCCGCCTCGTGCTCGCCGACGCGCTCGTCCGCGCGACCGAGCAGGAGCCCGACACCATCCTCGACGTCGCCACCCTCACCGGCCACATGGTCGTCGCCCTCGGCGACAAGGTCGCCGGCGTGATGGGCACCGAGGCGGTCGTCCAGGACGTCCTCGACGCGGCGCTCGCGGCCGGCGAGGAGTTCTGGCCGATGCCGATCCCCGAGCACATGCGCGAGCGGATCACCTCCAGCAAGATCGCCGACCTCGCCCAGCACGACTGGATCCGCTGGGGCGGCGGGCTGTACGCCGCCGCGTTCCTGCGCGAGTTCACCGCCGGCCTGCCGTGGGCCCACCTCGACATCGCCGGCCCGTCCTTCGCCTCCGGCGGCCCCTCGGGCCACGTCACCTCCGGCGGCACCGGCGTCGCGGTGGCCACCCTCGTCGACTACGCCCGGGCCCTGGTCGCGAAGGGCTGATTCGTCACCGGCTGATCCGTCCCGGGCGGGCCTTGACCCTCCCCCTGCGGCAGGCACCACGGTGCTGCTCACCGGCGCACCCGCGCCGGTGACGAGGAGGCGAGATGTCCGACGAGCCGCTGCTCCCGATCGGTGACTTCGCCCGCGCCAGCGGGCTGACCGTCAAGGCGCTGCGGCTCTACGACGAGATGGGCCTGCTGGCGCCGGCGGAGGTCGACGCCACCACCGGCTACCGGCGGTACGCCGCCGCGCAGCTCGACCGTGCCCGGCTGGTCGCCCGGCTCCGGCTGGCCGGCATGCCGCTCGCCCGGATCCGGGTCGTCGCCGACCTGCCGCCGCCCGCTGCGGCGGCCGAGCTGACGTCGTACTGGCGCCAGGTCGAGGCCGACACCGCCACCGCCCGCCGCGTCGTGGCGGACCTCGTCGAGGAGCTGTCCCCCGAGGAGGAAGCCGTGCCCCACGCACCCACCCCGTCCACCGTCCCACCCGCCGGGGCCTTCACCGGTGCCGCACGCACCGGCACCGGCGGCCGCGACGCCCAGCTCGACGCCGTGCGGCTCGACGGGCCGCTGGCTGCCGTCGCGGACGGGTTCGGCCGGACCCCCGACGTCGCGTCCGCCGCCCTGGCGGCGCTCGGGCCGGCCAGATCCGTCGCCGGTCTCGACGACGCCGTGCGCCGCGCCGCGGAGGCCGTCGTCGCGACCTCGGCGTCGCCGGAGGACGGCACCACCCTCACCGCGCTCGTCGTCACCGGCCGCGAGGTGCTGATGGCCCACCTCGGCGACTCGCGCGTCCACCTCGTGCGTCGAGGGCGCCTCGAACGGCTGACCCGCGACCACACGCTCGTGCAGACGCTCGTCGACGAGGGGCGGCTCACCGCCGACGAGGCCCTCCTCGACAACCGCCGCGTCCTCATCAACCGCGCGCTCAGCGCCGGCACGTCCTCCGACCCCGACCTGGCGGTGCGCGTCGCCGAGCCGGGCGACCGCTTCGTGCTCACCACGGATGGCGTCCACTCGGTGCTCGACGCCGCCGAGCTCGCGGGGCTGCTCACCGCCGACGCCGACCCGCAGGCCGTCGTCGACGCCGTGGCCCAGGCCGTCGAGGCCGCGGGCGCGCCCGACAACTGGAGCGTCGTGGTGCTCGACCTCGACGGCTGACGTGCCTGTGCCCCGCCGACCTGGTGGTTCGGCGGGGTGTGGGGCGGGGTGGTCAGTGCTCGGGTGGACCGGTGTCGTGGTCGACGGTGCCGTGGTGGTCGACGGTGTAGGTGGTGCCGCAGGGGCTGGTCCACTGGTAGGTGCTGGGGTCGGGTGAGGTCTGGTGCCAGCCGCCGTGGGTCTTGGCTCGGTGGTGCCTGCGACACAACGGTCCGATGTTGTCGGTGGTGGTGGGTCCGCCGCGGCTGTGGGGGATGACGTGGTCGTCGTCGACCTGGGAGTGCTGGAACGCGGGTCGGGTGCACCAGGGGAAGACGCAGTGGTGGTCGCGGAGTCGGGTCTGGTGGCTGAGGCGGTCGGGGACCTCGTAGGCCTCGACGTGGATGCGTTCGGCGAGGTCGATGACCGGCTTGATGGTGATCTTGCCGGTGGGGGTGGTGGTGGCGCGGGTGCACCAGTCGGCGAGCTGGCCGGTCAGGACGAACCCGCGGGTGTTCTCGACCCGGACGACCTGGTCGACGGTGCCGTCGGGTGTCTGGTGGACGTGGACGACCAGCGGCTTGGGGTCGGTGTCGAACTCGAGGACGAGCTGGCGGCGGGCCATGTCGCCGAGCGCGGTCGCCCGACGGGACCCTTCGGCTTCGCGGGATCCGAGGGCGGCGAGGCGGTCGGCTCCCTTGGTCAGGGCGTCCTCGAGGTCGAGGGCGTCGGCGAGGTCGAGGGTGGCCCAGCAGTCGACGTGGCCGTCGAAGGAGACCTGGCGGGTCTGGATGGTGACGTGGCGGGTCTCGGTGCGCTCGAACCGGATGCGTTCGGCTTCGTCGGGGTCGAACCGCACGAGCGCTTCCTCCACGACGCGTTCGAGGGCGGCGGGGCCGATGGAGGCGGCGCAGTGGTGGACGTGGGTGTCGACGAACGCCGCGCCCTTCTCGGGGAGGTGGAGGGTGCGGCGGGCGATGGAGCGGGCCTTCCACGCCGGCAGGACCCCGCTGGTCAGGGCGGTCCAGGTCTTGGGGAGGCGGTAGCGCAGCTCGAGCGCCTCGGCGAGGTAGGCACGGCCTGCGTCGAGGGTCTTGCCGAGGGCGGCGGCGAGCTCGACGACGGCGAACTCGGTGACCATCGGTGCCCCGTCACCGGCCAGCGGGACGGGCTTGTCGCCGTACCCGCGCAGCGTCGACCAGGCGGCTGCGTCGTCCAGCGACTCCGTCGGGTGCATCACGCACCAGGCGACGGCGGCCTGCAGCACGCGGACTTCTGCGGCGTCGGCCTCGCGCTGGCTGGCCCGCGCGGCAGCGAGGACCTCGGCTGGGTCATCCAGCGGGGTCTCGGGTGTCGCGAGGTGGGCCAGGGTCATGGCCTCATTCTACTCGAACACGTGTTCGTATGGAAGGTCTCGACCCGCTTCTCGGGAGGGTTCGTCGGCGGGTTTCGAGACGCTTGCTAGCGCAAGCTCCTCAACCAGCCGGGGTGGCGGCCAGCGAGCCGGGAGCGGACCGCGACCCACGGCGTACCTCGTCCTCATAATTGCCCCCACCGCAACGACCCATGGCCCGCAGGCCGAAGTCCGGCCGCCGGGGGTCTCGTCGACGCTCGCGAGGGCTCGCTGCTCGACCAGCGGATCCCCGCTGGTCGAGCAGGGAGGGCCGCCAGGCCCGACCGGTGACGAGACCCGGCAAGGGGCGCAGGGCCGCAACCACGGTCACCGGGCGACGCTCGCGAGGGCTCGCTGCTCGACCAGCGGTGGGGCGGGTTTCGAGACGCTTGCCAGGGCAAGCTCCTCAACCAGCCGATGGATAGCCGAGCCAGCCGAGGCGGCGGTCAGCGAGCCGGGAGCCGACCGCGACCCAGGGCGTACCGGTCCTCATAACTGCTCATCAGCCGCAACCACCCGTGGTCCGCAGGCCTTAGTTCGGCTGCCAGGGGTCTCGTCGACGCTCGCTGGCGCTTCGCTGCTCGACCAACGGTGGGCAGGTTTCGAGACGCTTGCCAGCGCAAGCTCCTCAACCAGCCGAAGCGGTGGCGGTGGCGGTGGCGGTGGCGGACAAGGGCTACAGACCCTGCTGCTTGCGACGGCGGTTGTAGTCGCGCATGCGCTGCGGGATGCCGACGACGGCGGCGTCGTAGGAGGGGATCTGGTAGCTGTTGCAGAACCGGTGGGCCCACTCGATGGAGGGGACGCGGCGGCGGGTCCACTCGCCGTCGTGGGCGACGAGCAGGAGGGTGACGTCGCTGACCGCGGTGCGGGGCTCGACGAACCCCTCGACGCCGCGGCGTGCCTCGACCCAGGTGCGCAGGTGCTGCTCGTCCACCTTGTCCGACGCACGCACCCGCGTCGAGCCGGTGCGGTAGCCGTCGGCCGCGGGCTTGCTGCTGCGCGGGCGGCGTCGGAATCGGTCGGTCCATGCCATGGCACCAGTCTGCCGGGGAGGTCCCGACCCGGTGTGGACACGCCCGGAAAGGGTGCAAAGATGGTCGGGCGCTCCCCTGCGATCCAGGGGTGCCGAGGCGACAGGAAGGACCACGGTGGCCGACGCCGACTACGACGTGCTGATCCTCGGCGCGGGTTCCGGTGGGTACGCCTGCGCACTGCGCGCGGCCCAGCTGGGGCTGACGGTCGGCCTGGTCGAGAAGGGCAAGGTCGGCGGCACCTGCCTGCACGTCGGCTGCATCCCGACCAAGGCGCTGCTGCACGCCGCCGAGGTCGCCGACAGCGCCCGCCACGCCGAGCAGTTCGGCGTGCGCGCCACGCTCGACGGCGTCGACATGGCCGGCGTCAACAGCTACAAGGACGGCGTGGTCGGCCGCCTCTTCAAGGGCCTCACCGGTCTGGTCAAGAGCCGCGGCATCACGGTGATCGAGGGCGAGGGCCGGCTGACCGGTCCGCGCGAGGTCACCGTCGGCGGCACCACGCACACCGGCCGGCACGTCGTGCTGGCCTCCGGCTCCTACGCCCGCACGCTCCCCGGACTCGAGGTCGACGGCGAGCGGGTGCTCACCTCCGACCACGCCCTGCGGCTGGACCGCGTGCCGCGCAGCGTCGTGGTGCTCGGCGGCGGCGTGATCGGTTGCGAGTTCGCCAGCGTCTGGCGCAGCTTCGGTGCCGACGTGACGATCGTCGAGGCCCTTCCCCGCCTGGTCGCGGCCGAGGACGAGGCCAGCTCCAAGGCGCTCGAGCGGGCGTTCCGCAAGCGCGGCATCGTCTTCCGCACCGGCACCCGCTACCAGTCCGTCGCGCACACCGACGGCGGCGTCGCCGTGACCGTCGAGGACGGCGACGGGAAGCAGGACACCATCGAGGCCGAGCTCCTGCTCGTCGCGGTGGGCCGCGGTCCCGTCACCGACGGCCTGGGCTACGACGAGCAGGGCATCGCGATGGACCGCGGGTTCGTGGTCACCGACGAGCGCTGCCGCACCGGCGTCGAGGGCGTGTACGCCGTCGGCGACATCGTCCCCGGCCTGCAGCTGGCCCACCGCGGCTTCCAGCAGGGCATCTTCGTCGCAGAGGACATCGCCGGGCTCGACCCGCGCCCGGTCGACGAGTCGGCGATCCCGCGGGTGACGTACTCCTCCCCCGAGGTCGCATCGGTCGGGCTGGACGAGCGGACCGCCGCGGAGCGGTTCGGCGCGGACGGCATCGAGACCGTCACCTACGACCTCGGCGGCAACGGCAAGAGCCAGATCCTGAGGACGCAGGGCTTCGTCAAGCTCGTGCGTCGCACGGACGGCCCGGTCGTCGGCATCCACCTCGTCGGCGAGCGCGTCGGCGAGCTGGTCGGCGAGGCCCAATTGATCTACGGCTGGGAGGGGTACCCGGAGGACGTGGCCCCGCTCGTCCACGCCCACCCCACGCAGAACGAGGCGCTCGGCGAGGCCCACCTCGCCCTCGCCGGCAAGCCCCTCCACACGCACTCCTGACCACCGCAACCACCGAAGAGCGAAGGAACTCATGGCCACCGAAGTCAACCTCCCGGCCCTCGGCGAATCCGTCACCGAAGGCACCGTCACCCGCTGGCTGAAGTCCGTGGGTGACTCGGTCGCCGTCGACGAGCCGCTGCTGGAGGTCTCGACCGACAAGGTCGACACCGAGATCCCCTCGCCGGTCGCGGGCACGCTGCTCGAGATCAAGGCCGAGGAGGACGACACCGTCGAGGTCGGTGCCGTGCTCGCGGTCATCGGTGACGAGGGCGAGGGCGGCGGCTCCGACGACTCGGCCGACGACACCGCCGAGCCCGAGGCGCAGCCGAAGGACGACGCCGAGGCGGAGAAGAAGGCCGAGCAGGAGGAGGAGATCGCCGACGAGACCGGCGACCTGCCTCCCGGTGACGAGACTCCCGAGAAGGAGAAGTCCGACTCCCCCGCGGCCTCTTCCGGCGGTGGCAGCAGCAGTGGCGGTGGTGGTGGCGGTACGGCGGTCACGCTGCCCGCGCTCGGCGAGTCCGTCACCGAGGGCACCGTCACCCGGTGGCTGAAGTCGGTCGGCGACGAGGTCGCCGTCGACGAGCCGCTCCTGGAGGTCTCGACCGACAAGGTCGACACCGAGATCCCCTCCCCGGTGGCCGGCACCCTGCTCGAGATCAAGGCCGACGAGGACGAGACCGTCGAGGTCGGCGCCGAGCTGGCGATCATCGGCGACAAGGGCGCCGCCCCGTCGTCGTCGTCGGAGGAGAAGCCCGCCGAGCCCGAGGCCGAGCCCGAGGCAGCCGAGCCGAGCCCGGCCGAGGAGACGACCAAGCCGACCCAGCCGACCGACGAGGGCGAGGCGGAGACCGAGCAGCCCGAGCCGGAGAAGGACCACGAGCAGGCCGAGGAGACCGCCCCGGCCCCCAGCTCGCAGTCCCCGAGCACCGGTGAGCGCAGCAGCAGCGACAGCGGCAGCCGCGACAAGGAGCAGGCCCGCTCGGAGAAGACGCCCGACGGCTCCGGCTACGTCACCCCGCTGGTCCGCAAGCTCGCCGCGCAGCACGACGTCGACCTCTCGACCGTCGAGGGCACCGGCGTCGGCGGCCGCATCCGCAAGCAGGACGTGCTCGAGGCTGCCGCGAAGGCCAAGGAGTCCCAGCAGGCACCGGCCCAGCCGGCCGCCCAGCAGGCTCCCGCCGCCGGCCAGCAGCAGGCCCCGTCGGTCACTCCCTCGCCGCTGCGCGGGACGACGGAGAAGATCAGCCGCCTGCGCAAGATCATCGCCGAGCGGATGGTCGACTCGCTCCAGACTGGTGCGCAGCTGACCCAGGTCATCGAGGTCGACGTCACCAACATCGCGCGGCTGCGCGACGCGTCGAAGGCCGACTTCCAGGCCCGCGAGGGCGTCAAGCTGTCCTACCTGCCGTTCTTCGCCAAGGCGGCCATCGACGCCCTCAAGCAGCACCCGAAGCTGAACGCCGGCATCGACACCGACGCGGGCGAGATCACCTACTACGACCGCGAGAACCTCGCCATCGCGGTGGACACCGAGAAGGGCCTGATCACCCCGGTGATCAAGGACGCGGGCGACCTGTCGATCGCGGGCCTGGCCAAGAAGATCGCGGACGTCGCACAGCGCACCCGGACCAACAAGATCGGTCCCGACGAGCTGTCCGGCGGCACCTTCACGATCACCAACCTCGGCAGCGTCGGCGCGCTGTGGGACACCCCGATCATCAACAAGCCGCAGGTCGCGATCCTCGGCCCGGGTGCGGTCGTCAAGCGCCCGGTCGTCATCGACGACCCGAACCTCGGCGAGACGATCGCGGTGCGCCACATGGTCTACCTCGCGCTGACCTACGACCACCGCCTGGTCGACGGCGCCGACGCGGGCCGCTTCCTGCAGGACGTCAAGAAGCGCCTGGAGGCCGGCGTCTTCGACGTCTGACCGCCAGCGCTCCTCGAGGGCCCCGGACCGACTCGGTCCGGGGCCCTTGCGCGTCCTGCGAGGCTCGGGTCATGCGGATCGTCATCGCCGGGTCGTCCGGCTTCCTCGGCAGCCACCTCGTCGACGCGCTGCGGGAGCGGGGTCACGACGTCACCCGGTTGGTACGGAGGCCGTCCGCGGCACCGGACGAGTCGACGTGGGCGCCGGAGCGGGACGAGGTGGACGCCTCGGTCGTCGCCGGCGCGGACGTCGTGGTGAACCTGGCCGGGTCGCCGACGCTGGGCAACCCCCACTCGAGCGCCTGGGCCCGCGAGCTGCGGGAGAGCCGGGTGACCTCGACCCGCGTCCTCGCCGAGGCGGTCGCGGCGGCGGCGAGCCCGCCGGCGTACCTCGCGGGCAACGGCATCTCCTACTACGGCGACCACGGCGACCAGGTGCTGACCGAGGACTCCGACAGCCGGGGCCACGCGCTGCTGACCGAGGTGACGCGGGAGTGGCAGGCGGCGGCGCAGCGGGCGGTCGAGGCGGGCGCGCGGGTCTGCTACCTGCGGACCGCGCCGGTGATGGACCGGCGGGCCGCGCCGCTGAAGACCCTGCTGCCGCTCTTCAAGGCCGGCCTCGGCGCGCGCCTGGGCAGCGGCCGACAGCACATGGCGATGATCTCGCTGCGCGACTGGCTGGCCGCGGTGGTCTTCCTCGCCGAGCACGACACGGTCAGCGGCCCGGTCAACCTGACCTGCCCGGAGACCCCGACCAACGCGGAGTTCACCCGGGCCCTGGCCCGGGCCGTGCACCGCCCGGCCGTGCTCCCGGTGCCGTCGTTCGCGCTGCGGGCCGGGGCCGGCGCGATGGCACCCGAGCTGCTCGGCTCGCTCAACGTCCGACCGGCGGCGCTCGAGGCGGCCGGCTTCGAGTTCCGCGACCGCGACGTCGCGGCCGTGCTCGCCAGCGGCCTGCGCTAGTCGATCCAGTAGCGGCGCTTCGGCACCGTCTGCCCGGGCTCGTCGACGAGCCCGTCGAGCACTCCCCCGCACCGCTCGATCGTCGCCGCCGACCCCGCGTTGTCGTCGTCGCAGGTCACCAGCACCCGGTCCACCCCGCCGGCGCGGGCGACGACGAGCGCCTGGCGCAGCATCTCGGTGGCGTGGCCGCGACGTCGGTGCGCCGGGCGCACGCCGTACCCCACGTGCCCGCCGTACGCCGCCAGCCAGTCGTTGAGCGCGAACCGGATCGACACCCGCCCGACGAGCGCCCCGTCGACCTCCGCGACGAGGAACACCGCGGGGACCCGCCCCTCGGGCAGGTCGACGCCGCGCCGCTCGCGCTCGTACTGCTCCAGCAGGTCGGCCCACGACCGCTCCGGCGTCCACCCGAGCAGGAGCTCGAAGTCGTCCGCGGCCAGCTCCTGGTGCGCCTGCACCGCCTCGGCCTCGTCGTCGGCTCGCAGGGGTCGCAGTCGCAGCTCGCTCATGGCGCCATCCTCGACGACGGCCGTCCCACCCGCCAATCGAGTTTCGGCCCACCCCGGTGACGAGCCGCTCCCGTCCCGCACGGGGAGGTCGGCGCCGGTTGCCCGCAGGTACAGTCGGGAGCGTGAGCAGCCTGACGTTCCGCACGGTCGGCCTCGGTGACGACGCGCTCGACTACCTGGCCGCCTGGGACCTCCAGCGCGAGGTCCACGCCCAGGTCGTCGATGGTGACCTGCCGCCGACCGTCCTGCTCCTCGAGCACCCGCCCGTCTACACCGCCGGCAAGCGCACCGACCCCCACGAGCGGCCGCTCGACCCTGGCGGCGCGCAGGTCGTCGACGTCGACCGCGGCGGCAAGATCACTTTCCACGGGCCCGGGCAGCTGGTGGGCTACCCGATCGTCGCGCTGCCCGACCACGTCAAGGTCGTCGACTACGTCCGTCGCGTCGAGGAGGCGCTCATCCAGGTGTGCGCCGCGCTCGGCGTCACCACCGCCCGCGTGCCCGGCCGCAGCGGGGTGTGGCTGCGGGCCGACGACCGCGGCCCGGAGCGGAAGATCGCGGCCATCGGCATCCGGGTCAGCCGGGGCGTGACGATGCACGGCTTCTCGCTCAACTGCGACGTGGACCTCGGCTGGTACGACCGGTTCGTCCCCTGCGGCATCGCCGACGCCGGCGTCACCACGCTCACGGCCGAGCTGGGCCGCCGCGTGACCACCGCCGACGTGCTGCCGCTCGTCGAGCAGCACCTGACGACGTACCTCGCCTGGGAGCCGTACGCCGCCACGCCGGACTACGACCCCCGGCCCGAGCCCGGCCACGGCCCCCGCGTCGAGGTGCTCGCTCCCCGCTAGCAGCCGCCCGGCGCGCCCCCGGTCCCGGGACCGCCGGCGATGCTTGGATCGACGGATGCCGGACCTGGCCATCCAGACCCAGGGGCTCCGCAAGGAGTTCCGCACCCGCCGCGGCACCCGCGTCGCGGTGGCCGACCTCGACCTCGCCGTCCCCGCGGGCGGGGTGCACGGCTTCCTCGGCCCCAACGGGTCGGGCAAGACCACGACGATCCGGATGCTCCTCGGCCTGGCCCGGCCCACCAGCGGCACCATGCGACTGCTCGGCGAACCCGTGCCCGAGCGCCTGCCGGCGGTCGTCGACCGGGTCGGCGCGGTGGTGGAGTCGCCGAAGTTCTCCCCCAACCTCACCGGTCGGCAGAACCTGCTGCTGCTCTCCCGCTCCATCGGCGTCCCCGACACCCGGGTCGACGCGGTGGTCGAGACGGTCGGGCTTAGCGGCCGGGACCGCGACCGCTACAAGGCCTACTCGCTCGGCATGAAGCAGCGGCTCGCGATCGCGGCCACCCTGCTCAAGGAGCCGGACCTGCTGATCCTCGACGAGCCGACCAACGGGCTCGACCCGGCGGGCATCCGGGAGATCCGCGAGACGATCCGCGGCCTCGGGGCGTCCGGGGTGACCGTGCTGCTCAGCTCGCACATCCTGGCCGAGGTGCAGCAGGTGTGCACCTCGGCCACCATCGTCGGTCACGGGCGGCTGCTGGCCTCCGGGACGGTCGAGGAGCTGCTGGGCGGAAGCACGGCGTACCGCCTGGTCGTCCCCGACCAGGCCGCCGCCCGGGAGGCGCTGGCCGCCGCCGGGCTCACCGTGGGCGAGGAGGACGGGGCGCTGCGCGTCGAGACCGACGACCCCGTCGCGGTCACCCGCCTGCTGGGCGCCCGCGACATCTGGCTCAGCGAGCTCAGCCCGCTGCGGGCCGACCTCGAGTCGTTCTTCCTCGACCTGACCGCGGCCGACCAGGAGGCCACCCGATGACCTCCCTCGTCCGGGTCGAGCTCACCCGGCTGCGGTGGCGCCGGGCCGTCGTGCTGCTGCTGCTCGCCTGCGTGGTCGTGCCCGCGCTCATCGCGGCCGGCACCATCTGGGACACGCGCCCCGTCTCCGAGGCCGAGATCGTGGAGATCCAGGCCACCGCGGCGCCGGAGATCGCGCGCTGCGAGCGGAGGCCGCGACAGTACGGCGTGTCCCCGGCGCGGGCGGAGACCCGCTGCGCCGAGCTGGTCGTGGAGTGGCAGACCAGCCGCCAGGACCTGAGCCTGGCGCGGGAGCGCGCCGGCTCCGGCATCGGCGTCGCCGGTGCGCTGGTGGTGCTGCTCATGCTGGCCGCCACCACCTTCGCCGGGCACGACTGGAACAGCGGCTCGATGAGCAACCAGCTGCTGTTCCGCCCCCGCCGCGCCCGGGTCTGGGCGGCGAAGGCGGTCGCCGTCACGGGCGTGGCGCTGCTGACCGCCGTCGCCGTCAGCACGGCGTACTGGCTGACCCTGTGGGGCGTGATGCAGGCGCGCGACCTGCCGGTGGCCGACGGCGGGCTGACCGCCTCGCTCGGGTTCGGACTGCGGGGCGCCGGCCTCGCGGCCGCCGCCGCGCTGGGCTGCTACGCCCTCACCATGCTCCTGCGCAGCACGGTCGCCACCCTGGGCGTGGTGCTGGCGTTCGGTTTCGCCACGCTGGTCCTCGGTGGCTCGCTGCCGGTCAGCGGGCAGTGGGAACCGCTGGAGAACATCGCCGCGGTGCTCAACGACGGGACCGAGTACTACGTCGACATCCCGCCGTCGTGCTACGACGGGCGCTACGCCCAGGGGCGCGCCGAGTGCGACGACACCCGCGAGCTCCCGCTGTGGCGGGGCGCGACGTACTACGGCGGCGCGGTCGTGCTCGTCGGCGCCGCGAGCGTGCTCTCGTTCCGCCGCCGCGACGTGCCCTGACCCGCGCGCGGGCGGGCGGGGGCGAGCGGGCGGGGCTCAGCCCAGCGCGCCGTAGTGCCCCGCCATCGCCGGGTAGTAGTCGCGGTCGAAGTCGATCGCGGCCACGTCGCCGCCGGTGAGCGAGGCGACCAGCCGGTCGAGGTAGTACTCCCAGCCGGGGCCGACGCTCGCGGCCGCGGCCGGGTCGAGGCCGGGCTGCTTGAAGGTCAGCAGCGTGCCACCGTCGGTCTCCGCCCCGAGCTCGACCTCCAGGTCCCACCAGTCGTCGCCGACCCGGGAGACCAGCACGAGGCGCCGCGGCGGCTCGCAGGTCGTGATCGTCATCTGCTCGGCCGGCGCGTGCTCGCCCTCGGCGGTCATCGTGAACATCACCCGACCCTCGGCCGGGTCGCCGGTCCACGTCCCGATCCACCGCTCGAGCCGCTCGGGCTCGGTCAGCGCCGCCCACACCTGCGAGGCGGGCAACGGGAGGTGGCGGGTGAGCATCAGCGTGCCGCCGACGACGCGGCCGGTGGGAGTGGGCATGGCCCCATGGTGCACCCGCGGCACGTGCCGGACGGGCCCAGCCGCCGAGTCGGGGCGCCGCACCCCCGCGGCGTACAGTGAACGACGTGACGCAGGCTCCCGCTCCCGAAGGAAGAAAGCTCCTCCGCCTCGAGGTCCGCAATGCCGAGACCCCCATCGAGCGCAAGCCGGAGTGGATCAAGACCCGGGCGAAGATGGGCCCGGAGTACAAGCACCTGCAGAGCCTGGTGAAGTCCGAGGGACTCCACACGGTCTGCCAGGAGGCCGGCTGCCCCAACATCTTCGAGTGCTGGGAGGACCGCGAGGCCACCTTCCTCATCGGCGGTGACCAGTGCACGCGCCGCTGCGACTTCTGCCAGATCGACACCGGCAAGCCGCAGGCGCTCGACCGCGACGAGCCGCGTCGCGTCGCGGAGTCCGTCCAGACCATGGGGCTGCGCTACGCCACGATCACCGGCGTCGCCCGCGACGACCTGCCCGACGGCGGCGCCTGGCTGTACGCCGAGACCGTGCGCGCGATCCACGAGCTCAACCCCGACACGGGCGTCGAGAACCTCATCCCCGACTTCAACGGCAAGGCCGACCTGCTGACCGAGGTCTTCGAGTCGCGGCCCGAGGTGCTGGCCCACAACGTCGAGACCGTGCCGCGGATCTTCAAGCGGATCCGCCCCGCGTTCCGCTACGAGCGCTCCCTCGACGTCATCACCCAGGCCCGCGACTTCGGCCTGGTCACCAAGTCGAACCTCATCCTCGGCATGGGCGAGACCCGCGACGAGGTCAGCCAGGCGCTGCGCGACCTGCACGCGGCGGGCTGCGAGCTGATCACCATCACCCAGTACCTCCGCCCCTCGGTGCGCCACCACCCCGTCGAGCGCTGGGTCAAGCCCGAGGAGTTCGTCGAGCTGGCCGCCGAGGCCGAGGAGATCGGCTTCTCCGGCGTCCTCTCGGGCCCGCTGGTGCGTTCGTCCTACCGCGCCGGGCGGCTGTACCGTCAGGCCATGGACGCCCGCGCAGGCGTCGCGACCGCCTGACCGGCGGCTCCCTCACCTCGGCACGACAGCAAAGGGCACGAACCTCCCCCATGGCCAAGGACGCTTCCAAGAACGCCGCAAAGGACGCCGCGAAGGCTCCGGTCGCGACCGCCGACATGAACCGTCGGCAGCAGCTGGTCGAGACCTACAAGATGACGCGGCGCAACGACCCGAAGGTCGGGCTGCTCACCTTCGGTGCCGCGCTCGTCGCCGGTGCGCTCGGCTTCCTCGTCTTCTGGGTGCTGCCCGGCTCCGGCGTCATCGGCTGGATCCTCGCCGTCGTCGGCTCGCTGCTCGCCGGCTCGCTCGCCGCGATGATCGTCTTCGGCCGCCGCGCCCAGACCGCGGCGTACCGCCAGATGGAGGGGCAGCCCGGCGCGGCCGCGGCCGCGCTGCGCATGCTGCGCCGCGGCTGGAAGTCCGACCCGGTCATCGCGTTCAACAAGAACCAGGACGTCGTCCACCGGGTCGTCGGCCCTCCGGGCATCGTGCTCATCGGCGAGGGCACCAGCCCGACCCGGATCAAGCAGCTGCTCGTCAACGAGCACCGCAAGCACGAGCGCGTCGCCTCCGAGGTGCCGATCCACGAGGTCGTCTGCGGCAACGGCGAGGGCCAGGTGCCGCTGCCGAAGCTGGTGCGCCACGTCCAGAAGCTCGGCCGCAACGTCAAGCCCGCCCAGATGACCGACGTGATCAGCCGGCTCAAGGCGCTCGACGCCACCCGCTCGAACATCCCGCTGCCCAAGGGCCCGGTCCCGACCTCGATGAAGGGCATGCGCGGCAACCTGCGCGGTCGCTGACCCGCTGACCTGCCAGTGCCCGCCGCGCCAGCGGCCGCACGACCCCCACGACGACGAAAGGCCCTCCCGCACCAGCCCTGTTCGGCTTTTAGTGTGGTTTTGGGCGCGCCTTGTCCGGCCCTCCCGGTAGCCTTGACCCTTCGGTCAGGGCCCGGGAGGGCCGGTTCGCGTTCGGAGGGGGTCGCTGGTGGTTGCCGCCCGCGACCTCGAGGACGGCACTGCCGGTGGGACCGGCGCCGGCACGCTGTCTGGCGGAGACGTCCCGCCAGGAGGACAACTGACCGACGCAGCAGCACCGCAGTGCCCGGACCCGTCACACGCGGGGAGCCGGGTGCGCCGCCGTGGGCTCAGGGCCTCCGCGGCCGGCACGCGGCAGCGGTTCGAGTGCCTGCCCGAGACCGGAAAGCGGCACTTCTTCACCACCCCGGCCGCCGGAGCGGTCGAGGCTGGACGCTCACCGAGGCAGCGGTGCCCTGACCCGTGGCACGCCGACGCCCGGGTCCAGGGACGAGGCACGCGCACGACGAAGGCGGGCACCTGGCGGCGGTTCCGGTGCACCCGGCCCGACGGCAGCTCGCACTTCTTCCAGGTGCTCGCCTCGGCGGCCGGCACCCAGCTCACCTCGCTCGACCGCCCGCCGGGGTGCCCCGAGCACGCGGTCTCGAAGGTGACCCGGCAGGGCGTGTACGGCCGCGGCGCCACGAAGCGGCAGCGCTACCGCTGTGTCCCCGCCGACGGCACGGCGCCACACACCTTCACCCCGCCACTGGCACGGGAGGCCGTCGAGGTCGGTGTCGAGAGCTGCACGACTTGCGACGAACTGCTCTCCCCGCACCGCGGCGCGCTCACCGGCGCCCGGCACACCCCGTGGACGCTCGCGTTGTACGCCCGGGCGCTGAACGAGCTCTCGATGGGCGCCAGCTACGCGGCGGTGTCGCTGATGATGCGCGAGTACCGCGACCGAGCCAGCCGCCACCTGCTCGAGCACCATGGCGGCGGCGCGCTGCTCGACGGGCAGGCGACCGGGGCCGCGCAGTCGTACACCGCCGCGCAGGGCAAGTCCGCCTGGCACCTCGCCGCCGACCTGGTGGAGCAGTACGCACCGCTGCTGTGGCGCCCCGTCGAGCAGCAGATGCGCGACCGCGACCGGCAGCAGCGCGCCGCGAACGACCAGCAGCTCGCCGCTGCACCGAACGCCGCGCTCGCCACCCCCATCACCTGGCTGCTCGACGAGCAGCCGGTCATTTTGTCCGGCCGTCGCCGGCGCGGCCAGCAGCGGCGCCTGGAGCGGAACCAGTGGAGCTTGCTGGTGGTCGTCGAGGTCCGCTGGCACCCGGCCGAGGACCCGATGAGCTACCCGCGTCGGGAGTACCGGCTCCGGCTGGCGCGCGCCTACCCGCGCGCGAACGAACAGGCGTGGCGGCTGGTGCTGGACGAGCTCGGCGAACGCCCGGACTTCATCGTCGCCGACAACGCCGAAGCCATCAGCAACGCGGTGACGAAGCAGTACGGCGCAGGGGTCGTCGGACTGGTCCCGAGCCTGTTCCACATCCAGCGCAACCTCCGCGACGCACTGAGGAAGCTGCCAGGGGCGACCACCAAGCTCGAGGGGCGCACCGTGCTGGTCCCCGAACTGGCCAAGCACCTCGACGTGCTCGCTCGCGACGAGCTGCTCAACCTCGGCCCCGCCGACTGGACACGGTGGTGGGACGACCTCATCGGAGCCGTCGCCACGCTGCCGGCGCCCGTGACCGGAGTGCTGGAGCAGCGCCGCATCTACGAACCCCGGGTCGCGGCCGCGCTGCCCATCCTGGCCCGACAGCCGCAGCTGCCGGCGTCCAACGCCGCGGTCGAGAACCGGATCCGGCACGCGCTTGAGCCGTTCCTGGACAACCGCAAGCAGCTGTACCGCAACCTCGCCCGGACGAACTTCCTGCTCGATCTCGCGGTCGCCCGGGCCCAGGGCGCGTTCACCGACCTCGACGAGGTCACCCGGCTGCTGCGCGAAGACAACGAGGCCGCCGGCGGGTGGGCACCCGCCCCGCGCACCCTCGCCGACGCTCAACCGCCACCGCGCGCCGAGGGTGAGCCGCCACCGGTGTACTCCTCGCTGTTGAACCCGCTGCTGGTCGCCGCGCTCGCCGAGCAGCGGCTCACCCAACCACCCGTTCGGCAGCAGGGCGGGCAGCAGAGCGGAGGGCGACCGTGACGCTCACCGACGCCGGCTTCGAGCTGTTCCAGCACCTCACCGCCCGCACCTTCCTCGTGCTCGACACCGAGTACACCCGCGACCCCGACGGGGATGGCGACCGCATCATCTCCCTGGCCATCACCCCGGTTGTCGGCGGGAAACGGGTTCGCGACGGCGAGCTGTACGTCGAGATGAATCCCGGCGTGCCCGTCGACCCCCGCTCCACCGCGGTGCACGGCTTCACCACCGAGGCCGTGGCCCGCAAGCGCCGCTTCGGCTACTACGCGCCCGCGGTGCTCGACGCCCTCACCGTCCCCGACGCGGTGCTGGTCTGCCACACCGGCAGCGACATCCGGGTGCTGCGCCGCGAGTTGGAGCGGCTCGACGAGGCGAGGGCAACCGGGGACGCGACGGTGACCGTCGGCCTCGAGCAGCTGCCCGAGCTGCCCATCATCGACACCAGCCTCCTGCCGCGACTGCTCCGGCTGCCCGGCGTCGGTCAGCGCGGCGTCGTCAGCCTCGCCACCTTGTGCCAGCTCGTCGGGGTCGCCAACGCCGAGGCGCACCACGCCCGCGCGGACGCCCGCGCCACCGCCGACGCCCTGGTCAAGCTGCTCCTTCACGCCGCCGGGGCGTTCGCCTACGACAGCCTCGAGGCGCTGCTCGAAGATCACGCCCGGGGCACTACCCACGACCCGAAGCTTCCTGGCTACATCCGCAGCCGCCGCGAAGCGCCCGTCGTCCCGACCGAGCACCTGGTCCGCCACGACTCCCCGCTCACCCACGCGGGCACTCCGGCCGAGCAGCAGGCGTGGTTGGAGCTGGCCGTGGAGTGCGTGCGGCTGCGCTGCCCGCACCTGCGCACCGAAGCCACCCTCGCCGCCCAGGAGAACGGCGCCGCGCTGTTCGACCCACTCGTCGCGCTGCTGGCCACCGTCACCGAGCCCGGCCAGGCAGGCACCCTGCTCGGCGCCGTCGCCGCGCTCATCACCGCCTCCAGCCCTGGTGCCGACCCGCCCGCGGCCGCGCCCGCGCTCGCGCACACCCGGGCGCTGCGCTGGTGGGCCAAGCAGCGGCCCCAGGTCGAAGCCTCCACCCCGTGCGAGCCGTCCGGGTCTCCCTCCTGCCCCGACTGCTGGGAAGGTCACGGTTGCCCCCGCGACACGCTGTACCAGCCGGTGACCCGGATCGCGGTGCTCGGCGAGCAGGGCAGGCTCACCAAGACCGGCATCCGAGACCGCCTCTTCGGCAAGCGCGAGGACCGTCGCATCAACCGCTGGTCACCGACCCACCCGCGCGAGACCGCGTACATGGCTTGGATGGTGTTCACCTTCACCGTCGAGGAGGACCGGGTCCTCGCCGCGAACGACTACCTCGCCGCCGCGATGAGCAAGGACCTCCACCTGCACGAGCCGCGGCTGGCCCGGATCGCGTGCCAGTCGATCGCGGAGACCCGCGGGCTGACCGCAGCGAAGGAGGCCGCGGGGACGGTGCTCGCCGGCCGCACGACCGACCCGGCCTACGATGAGCTCGAACTGTGGATGACCTGGCACGAGCAGGCCGCGGTCGCCACCGCCCGGGCCCAGCAGCCGCGCACCATCACCCACCGGCGCCTCGCCCGCCCCGAAGGGCGCGTGAACCCGAACCCCTACCTGCCGCGCTGATGGACGAACCAGTCGGACATCCCAGCCGGCGTTGAAGCGCGCGCCCCCGTTCTCCCACCGCGATGAAAGAAATGTTCAGCGCACGCTGTACTATTCAGCACATGCTGACCACTGCTAGCCGTCTTGACGTGATGAACAGGTTGGGTCGGGCGATGGCCGACCCCACGCGCTCCCGCCTACTCATGGCCCTTCTGGAGGGCCCCGCCTACCCCGGCGACCTCGCCCGCGACCTAGACCTGACCCGGTCCAACGTGTCGAACCACCTCGCGTGCCTGCGCGACTGCGGCATCGTCGTAGCCGAACCCGAAGGCCGACACACGCGCTACGCCGTCGCTGACCCGCACCTCACCCGGGCTCTCACTGCGCTCATCGACGTCACCCTCGCCGTCGACGAGAGCGCACCCTGCATCGACCAGCAATGTGTCCTGCCCGGGTGTGGCACCCAAGGGGCCGGCGCCTGATGCTGACCTCCGCAGCGCAGGCCATCGGCCTGTTCATCGCCACCAACATCGACGACATCATCGTGCTGTCGCTGTTCTTCGCCCGAGGAGCTGGACGGCCCGGAACCACGTCGCGCATCCTGGCTGGGCAGTACCTGGGGTTCGCCGGCATCCTCGCCGCGGCAGTGCTCGTGTCGCTCGGCGCCGGAGCCTTCCTGCCCGAGGCCGCGATCCCCTACTTCGGCCTCATCCCGCTCGTCCTCGGCCTCTGGGCTGCATGGCAGGCATGGCGCGATGATGATGATGACGACGACGCCAAAGTCGCCGGCAAGGCCGTCGCAGTGTGGACCGTCGCCGCCGTCACCTTCGCCAACGGCGGCGACAACATCGGCGTCTACGTCCCCGTCTTCTTGAACGTGGGCCCCGCCGCGACAGCCGCCTACTGCGTCGTCTTCCTCGTCCTCGTCGCCGCCTTGGTGGTCGCAGCCAGGTTCGTCGCCACCCGACCAGGAATCGACGAAGTCCTCGAACGCTGGGAGCACATCCTGTTCCCGGTCGTCCTCATCGGCCTGGGCCTGGTCATCCTCTACAGCGGCGGAGCCTTCGGGCTCTGATGCTTCGCCTGGCCAGCGGTCGAGCACGTGCAGGTAGCGCGGGCCTAGTCGCCGTCACCCTCGACAGGAGAACGCTCCTCCGCGCGCCGGTCACGCTCGAGTAGCGCTCGCCGACACGCCGCCCGACCGCTACCTGCCCCCGAGCTCCGCCCATCGCGTGCAGGCTGGAGCCATCGGCTCGGAGGCGCAGACGCGAAAGCGCCCCCCGGTCCGATCGGACCGGGGGGCGCTTCGATGCGCCACAGGCGCGCCGTGAACCCACACTAAAAGCCGAACAGGCGCACCAGCGGGAGGGCCTTCGTCGCGCAGCCGTCAGGCGGTCGGCGACGGCGCCATCTGGCCCATCATCTGGCTCGGGTCGGGCATGTCGGTGACCTCGCTGGCCGGCGGGGCCTCGATGCTGACGTCGCTGCCCCAGTCGTCGATGGTCATCTCGGTGCGCGAGGACTGCCCCATGACGGGCATGTCCATCACCATGCGACCGAAGCGGCCCTCCTCGTCGAGCCACACGTCGTACGTCAGGGCCTCGGGCATGCCCTTCGTCGCGGACTTCGGGATGTCGCTGCCGAGGTTCTTCATGGCCGAGGCGAGGTCGACGGTCATCTCGAAGTGGTCGAGGTCGCGGCCGTCGACGTCCTCCTCGCCGACGTAGGTGACCTTCTCGATGCCGTCCTCCATCGCCTGGAGCGAGGCGACCGGGTCGCTCTGCTGGAGCACCTCGCCCATGCCGAGGGCCGCGAACGGGCCGTCGGGGTCGGAGGGGTCGACCTTCCAGAACTTGCCCTGGCTGAGCTCGCCGAGGTTGATGTAGGCAATGCCGTCGACGGAGATCACCTTGGTGCTGCTGCCGCCGAGGTCCTGGTCCATCTCGATGGCGACCGGGGTCTGGGTGTAGTCGATGACGCCGGTGCCGGAGAGCTCGGTGCCGCCGAACGTCGTGCTCGTCGTCACCGTGGCGGTCGTGGACTCCTCCACGCCGGCGGTGACGATGGCGACGAACTCCTCGGCGGTGACCTCCTGGCCCTCCTCGAGGTCGCCGGCGTCGGCGTCGCCCTCGGTCTCGGCGGCCTCGTCGGCGTCGGTGGTGGCGCTGCTCTCGACGGCCGGGTCGCTGGCCTCGCCGCTGTCGCCGTCACCGCCGCAGGCGACGAGGGCGGCGGAGAGGAGCGGGGCCACCGCGACGGCGGCGAGCAGGCGGCGGGTGCGGGGACGACGGGTCACGAGGTGCCTTTCGGGTGGGAAGCTGTCCCTCCCAGGATGACCCCCGGCACCGGGCCCGCAAACCTGCCCGTGGGTCACGACCCGGTCACGCCCGCGGATCGCGGGTCCGGGTCCGGGTCAGCGGCCCAGCGAGCGGTAGGTCTGCAGCGTGACGGTGGCGGTGCCGGCGAGGACGTCGTGCAGGCCGCGGCCGTCGGCGCGGTAGACCAGCGGCGGGATCACCAGGGCGATGCCGACCTGGCGGGCCAGCAGCACGAGCGGGTTCAGCGGCGTCGTGCGCAGGTCGGCACGCACCACGCGCAGCCGGGTCGCGAGCTTGCCGAAGCTGCCGCCCGCCGCCCAGGTCAGCAGCGCCGACTCCACGACGTACACGCCCAGGACGTACGCCGGCGCGGGGCTGCCCGTGGCGGCGTAGTCGTCGAGGCCGATGAAGGCGATGACGACGAGCGTCGAGGCGAGCCAGTCGACCAGCAGCGCGGCGATGCGGCGCGCCCACGACGCGGTCTCGAACGGGATGCCCGCGGGTGCGCTCGTCACGGTGCGAGCCTAGGTGGCGACGGCGGTGGGCTGGACCGCGGGACACCTGTTACACGGCTGAAACAATCTGGATATGGTCGAGAAACCGCCCCCGACGAGGGTGGCGGCAGTCGTCCGGTGCAGTGCCGCCCCGGCCGTCACGACCCGAGAGATTTCGCCGGCTGGCGGCCCACGTCGCAGCCACAGGAGGACGAATGTTCCAGAACAGCGACGAGCTGCTCGCGTACATCAAGGACGAGGGCGTCGAGATGATCGACGTCCGCTTCTGCGACCTGCCCGGCATCATGCAGCACTTCACCGTGCCGGCCGGGGCCTTCGACCAGAGCGTCTTCGAGGACGGCCTCAGCTTCGACGGCTCCTCGATCCGCGGCTTCCAGGCCATCCACGAGTCCGACATGTCGCTGTTCCCGGACCCGACCACCGCCTACCTCGACCCGTTCCGCACCGCGAAGACGCTGGTCGTGAACTTCTTCATCCACGACCCGCTCACCGGTGAGGCCTACTCCCGCGACCCGCGCAACATCGCGCGCAAGGCGATGGCCTACCTCGCGACCACGGGCATCGGCGACACGGCGTACTTCGCTCCCGAGGCGGAGTTCTACGTCTTCGACAACGTGCGCTTCGAGACCAAGGCCAATGCCGGCTACTACGAGATCAACTCCTCGGCCGGCGCCTGGAACACCGGTGACGCGTTCGAGAACGACAACCGTGGCTACAAGGTCAAGTACAAGGGCGGCTACTTCCCGGTCGCCCCGACCGACCACTTCGGCGAGCTGCGCGACGAGATGGTCATCGAGATGGAGCGGGCCGGCCTGCAGGTCGAGCGCGCCCACCACGAGGTCGGCACCGCCGGCCAGGCGGAGATCAACTACCGCTTCAGCGAGCTGCTCCAGGCCGCCGACGACGTCATGAAGTTCAAGTACATCGTCAAGAACGTCGCCTGGCGCAACGGCAAGTCCGCGACCTTCATGCCGAAGCCGATCTTCGGTGACAACGGCTCGGGCATGCACTGCCACCAGTCGATCTGGAACAACGGCGAGCCGCTCTTCTACGACGAGACCGGGTACGCCGGCCTCTCGGACATGGCGCGCTACTACATCGGCGGCATCCTCAAGCACGCGCCGTCGCTGCTCGCGTTCACGAACCCGACGGTGAACTCCTACCACCGCCTGGTCCCGGGCTTCGAGGCCCCGATCTCGCTGGTCTACTCCCAGCGCAACCGGTCGGCCTGCGTGCGCATCCCGATCACCGGCTCGAACCCGAAGGCCAAGCGCATCGAGTTCCGCTGCCCCGACCCGTCGGCGAACCCGTACCTCGCCTTCTCGGCGCTGCTGCTCGCCGGCCTCGACGGCATCAAGAACAAGATCGAGCCCGCGGCCCCGATCGACAAGGACATCTACGAGCTCCCGCCGGACGAGATGGCCGACATCGCCCAGGTGCCCACGCGCCTGGACACGGTCCTCGACTCCCTCGAGGCCGACCACGAGTTCCTCACCGCCGGCAACGTCTTCACGCCGGACCTGATCGAGACCTGGATCGACTTCAAGCGGACGCAGGAGATCGCGCCGGTCCAGGCCCGTCCTCACCCGCACGAGTTCGAGCTGTACTACGACATCTGATCCACAGGAGCGCGTAGGGCTCGAGCCCAGCGCACGAGCACGAGGGCCCCGGCATCGCCGGGGCCCTCGTTGCACCTGCGTCGGGCGTGCGAGGCGCCGACGGACGTGGTCAGTGGTTGCGGAGTGCGTCGACGAGGTCCGACTTGTTCATCTTCGAGCGGCCCTCGATGTCGAGCTCGGCCGCACGCTTGCGCAGGTCGTCGACCGACCAGTCGTCGTACGAGCCGGACTTCCCGCCCTTGCTGCCCACCTTCGAGCGCGACGAGTTGTCCGCGGCGTTCGCGATCCGGGCGGACTTCTCCTTGCTGTTCCCCTCGTCGCGGAGCTTCTCGTAGAGCTCGTCGTCCTTGACGCTCGGTCCGGGCTTCTTGTTCGCTGGCATGTCGTCCTCTCCTCGGTGGTGTGCCGGCTCAGCGGTCTTCGGAACGGTCTTCGGGATGGCGGTCGTGATGGCCGTCGGGGCGGTCGTGGGCGTGCAGGGTGGCCTGCTCGCGCAGGTCGTGCTCGATGCCCCGCGCCCGCTTGCGCTCGAAGAGCAGGATCGCCGCCGCGACGGCGAGCATCGCCACGACCGTCAGGGCCACGCTGAAGGCGTCCATGCGACTCGGAGTACCCATCCGACCCGAGGACGACAACCGGAGCGGCCCCCGGAGGCAGGACACCCCCGGGCGTCCGTGGACGTCCGGGGGTGTTCGTGGGTGTGCGTGGTGTTCGTGGTTGCGCCGAGGTGTCGCCCCGGGATCGGTCAGCGGTGGACGGGCTTCTTCTTGCCCATGAAGCCCTCGACGACGCCGATGAGCAGGACGGCGGCGATGATCGCGACCACCGCGCCGATGATGTTGAGCTCCCAGATGTCGCCCGTGCCGATGGCTGAGGCGACGATGCCGCCGATGAGCGAGCCGATGACACCGAGCACGAGGGTGCCGAGCAGGCCGAGGCTCTGCCGTCCGGGCTTGATGAGTCGCGCGAGCGCCCCGACGACGAGGCCGAAGACAAGGAATCCGATGATCGCCATGGATGGCTAGTACCCGTCCGGCCGCCTGCACACGCCCTGACCTGCCCGGATCACACCTGCGCCCGGGCGAAGAGCCTGTGCTGGTGCGCGGCGAGCAGGTGCCCGGCGGCCCGAGCACCGGTGAGCAGGGCGGACTCGATCGCCGTGAGGGCGTCGGGCTCCCCCGAGAACAGCGTCAGCGTCAGCGTCGCGTGGTCGAGCGGTGGCAGGCCGACCGCCCAGGCGGAGCGGATCCCGCGCCGTGCGGCGACCCGGCTCCAAGCCGGGTGCTGCTGGTCGAGGCGGGTGTCGGGGATGACGGCACTGATGCCGTCCGGCAGCGGCCCCAGGGCGAAGCCGCTCCCCTGCCGGTGGGCGACCTCGTCGAGGACCAGGACGTCGCGGCTCGACGCGGCCAGGCGCCGGGGGACGAGCCCCGGTCGGTGCATGCTGATGCCGGCGTGACCGGGGCCGGCGCGGGTGAGGCTGAGCTGCGCGAGCACGAAGGCGACGACGCGGGCGGCGGCCTCGTGCGGCCCGAGCGATGCGGCCACGTCGTCGGCGAGCCTGGAGAGCTCGGCGTTCCTGGCGACCACGACCACCCCGTCCTTCCGACCGCGGCGCCCCGGTGCGAGCACCGCCTCGCAGACCGTCGCACGACGTCGCCGGAGAGGCCGGCGGGGACGGCGTCGCTTACCCGAGTTTCGGTAGCGGCCGGAGGACTCCCCAGTCTGGGCGACGCGTCGGCGGCACCGCAGGCCTAGCGTCGGGCTCGCGAGTACGTGGTCGCGGGCCGCGGCCGGGAACGAGGCTAGGGATCATGGGCGACGAGGTCGTGGTGCACGAGCCGGGCTCCGGTCGGTCGACCTGGGCGATGCAGTCGCTGTTCGAGCACCTCCTCGAGCCGGGGCAGAGCTCGCTCCTGGGCGTGGCCCTGGTGACCCAGCCGCCGGGCGTGGCCACGCCGCTGCACCGGCACACCCGGGAGGCGGAGGCCTGCTACGTGCTCGATGGGGCGGTGTCCTACCAGGCAGGCGACGAGGTCTTCGAGCTGCACGGCGGCTGCTTCATCCACCTGCCCCGAGACGTCCCGCACGCCTTCCGGATCCGGGGCGACCGGCCTGCCCGGCTGCTGGTGATCACCGCTCCGTCCGGGCTGCTGCACCTGTACGACGAGGTGGGGATGCCGGCGACCGAGCGTCGCCTCCCCGGCGACGACGGTCTCAGCGTCGAGGACGAGATCGCCCGGTGGATGGAGATCGGCCCCCGGTACGGGCTGGAGCTGCTCGGTCCGCCCATCCCCGAGTAGGCCGGCCCAGGGGGTCGGCTCAGGGGGGCGGCTCAGGGCGCGGGGTCGAGGCCGAGGTAGCCGTCGACGAGCCGACGCAGGACGCAGAGCGCCTGGACGACGTCGAGCGGCGACTCGGACGGGCGACCGAGCCCGCGAGCGACGTGGAGCACGGCAGAGTCGATGGTCTCGGCCATCAGCGTGGGGTGCGGCTCGCCGAGCTCGGTTGAGGGCGGCCACCAGGGGGCCTGCAGCTCGGCGTGGAACGCGGTCATCGGCTCGCGGAGCAGGTGCGGGTCGGCCACCTCGGCGAGGGCGACCGCGACGTCCTGCTCGGCGGAGGCGAAGAGCTCGACGTTGGCGCAGATGTGGGCCCAGACCTGCTCCCCCGGCGCCTCCGCCGCGAGCACGCGGTCGCGCACCCGGCGCGCCCGCTCGGGGAACACGTCCCCGACCACCGCGGCGAGCAGCTCCTCGGAGGATGAGAAGTAGCGGTAGATGCTCGAGCGGGCCAGGCCCGCCCGCTGGGCGGTCGCGGCGAGGGTCGGCGCGGTCCGGGTCTCGGCGAGGATGGCCCGCGCGCTGTCCAGCACGGCGCGCAGCTGCTCTCGCGGTGCTCGGCCACGGTCGGTGCGCTGACGTGGGGCACGGGCCCTCCTCTCCTGGGGTCAGCGGCGCTCGGGGGTCCCGAGCCTGCCGTCGATCATCTCGTGCACCCGGTCGCAGTGGTGCAGCACGTCGTGGCCGTGGGTCACCATGATCGTCGCGACGCCGTGGGGTACGCCGCGTGGCGGCCCGCCCTCAGCGCCGGCCGAGCCGGCGGTAGGCGACCGGGCCGACCGGCTGCACCAGCGCGAGCACCGCCCACACCGGCTTGGGCCCGCGGACGGCCGAGGCCGGCCGCTTGCGCAGGTCGCGCCAGACCGAGACGGTCGCGATGCCCTCCGCGACGGCCGCCGCGACGACGAGGCGCTGCTGGGTGGGGCTCAGGTCGGACCACTTCTTCTTCGTGCGTGCCATGGACCGGATGCTAGGGCCGGCCGGCGCCGGACCCGACGGGTGGCGGCGACGGCGCGACCGCCGGCAACGTCGCGACGAACACCGCACCCGGATCCCCCGGCGCGAGGTGGAGGTCGCCTCCCTGCTCGACCATCAGGCGCCGCGCGACGTGCAGCCCGATCCCCTGCCCGGTCGACCCGGCCCGGCGCTCGCCCCACTCGAAGATCCGGCGCGCGATCGCAGCCGGGACGCCGGGACCCTCGTCGGAGACCCGGATCTCCACGGACCCGTCACCGACCAGGGTGGCGACGGTGACACCCGGGCCTCCGTGCTGGGCGGCGTTCTCGAGGAGGATGTTGACGACCTCGGCGACGTCGTCGGGCCGGCAGGTCGCCACGACACCGCCGGGCCGCCAGCGGACCACCCGGCCACGGGAGCGGTGGGCGACGAGGAGCGGCTCCAGCACGGCGTCCAGGTCGGTCGCGACCACGGCGCCCACCGGCCGGTCGTCCATCAGCCGTTGGAGCCGGGCCGCCTCGGAGTCGATCATCCGCTCGAGCGTCTGCCGGCTCCCCGCCGGCATCGTCCGCTGGGTCTGCAGGAGGTGCGAGGCGCTGGCGATCCCGGCGATGGTCGCCCCGACCTCGTGCTGGCGGGCGCGTCCCTCGCGCAGCTCCGCCTCGAGGCGCTCGAGGCGGACGTTGAGGCCAAGGACCTCCCCGCCCACCACCCGGATCAGGGCGACGGCCGCGGCGAGCAGCACGCCGGTCCCCAGCACGTCGAACAGCAGCGCCGCGACGCCGGCGGCATCGTTCGCACCGCCCGACGGGGTCAGGAACCGGCCCACCGCGAGGAGCACGATGGCTGCGCCGATCCGCGCCCGCAGGGCGACCTCCGCCCGCGGCAGGCGGGCGACCAGTCCCACGGTGAGGACGTGGGCAGCCAGGACGAGCACCGCGGCACCGTCGGCAAGGGAGCTGCCGATCGGGAGCGTCGGCAGCTCGAGCACCCAGACCCGCGCCATGACGAGCACCGCGCCCACGCCGGCACCCGCCACGAAGGGGTCCACGAGGAGCACCCGGTGCGCCGCGAGCGCGGCGATGCCGACCAGGACGGCGGCCAGCAGCAGGTCGACCCCGACGAGCCACCCCGCGTGCTGGGTGAGGGCCGACGGTCGCCCGACGCGCACCGCGGCCGTCGCGAAGCCCTGGAGGCCCACCACGACGACGCCTGCCGCGAGCCAGGCGGTCGTCGGCCGGCCGGTGATCCGCCAGCAGACGTAGATGAGGGCGCCGGCCGCCAGCACGAACGGGTGGAGGAAGAGCTCGTGGACCAGCACGAGCCGCTGCAGGTCCCGGACCCGCGGGGCCAGCCACCACAGGAGGGCGAACGGCAGCGCCACGGTCGCCGAGGCCACCAGGGACTGACCCACGGTGGACGACAGGCTCTGCGCACGGTCTCGACGCACGGCACCCCCGGTGTCCGTCGAACGGAACCGGCAGGGTCCGGGGCCGCCTTGGTGAGCACCGTCCGCGCGGTACACGCGCGCCGCCCCGAGCAGCGCGCGTCGCTCGTGGACGGCACCGCCGACTGTACGCCGCCGACACGTCCGCGGCGACGAACGTGGAGAGGTCCGTGCCCGGAGCCCGCGGGCCGCGACGACCGGCCGTCAGGCGGCCTGCAGCCCGAGGGCGATGTCGACGATCATGTCCTCCTGGCCACCGACGAGCCGGCGACGACCGCACTCCATCAGGATCTGCCGCACGTCGACCCCGTAGCGCTCGGCGGCGGCCTCGGCGTGGCGCAGGAAGCTGGAGTAGACCCCGGCGTACCCCAGCGTGAGGGTCTCCCGGTCCACGCGGACCGGCCGGTCCTGGAGCGGACGGACGAGGTCGTCGGCGGCGTCCTGGAGCGCGAAGAGGTCGCAGCCGTGCTCGAAGCCGGACAGGTCGGCGACGGCGATGAACGCCTCGAGCGGGCAGTTGCCCGCGCCGGCGCCGTGGCCGGCGAGCGAGGCGTCCACGCGGCGCACGCCGTGCTCGACCGCGACGACGGAGTTGGCGACCGAGAGCGAGAGGTTCTCGTGGGCGTGGATGCCGATCTCGGTGTCGGCGTCGAGGACGTCGCGGTAGGCGCGGACACGCGCGGCGACGTCGTTCATCGTCAGCCGACCGCCGGAGTCGGTCACGTAGACGCACTGCGCGCCGTAGGACTCCATCAGCCGCGCCTGCTGCGCGAGCTCCTCGGGGCCCGACATGTGGGAGAGCATCAGGAACCCCGAGACGTCCATGCCGAGCTCGCGGGCGGCGGCGATGTGCTGGGCCGACACGTCCGCCTCGGTGCAGTGGGTGGCGACCCGCACCGAGCGCACACCGAGGTCGTAGGCGCGCCGCAGCTCGTGGATGGTGCCGACGCCGGGCAGCAGCAGCGTGGTCAGCCGGGCCCGCTCCAGCACCGAGGCGGCCGCCTCGATCCATGCCCAGTCGGTGTGGGAGCCGGGGCCGTAGTTGAGCGAGGAGCCGGCGAGACCGTCGCCGTGGGCGACCTCGATGGCGTCGACACCGGCGGCGTCGAGGGCGCGGACGATGCGCTGGACGTCGTCGGGGGTGATGCGGTGCCGCACGGCGTGCATGCCGTCGCGCAGCGTGACGTCCTGGACGAAGATCGGGGTGCTCATGGTCAGAGGCCTGCCTTCGCGACGGTGGTGGAGGCTGCGATCCGCTCGGCGACCTGGAGGGCGGCGGAGGTCATGATGTCGAGGTTCCCGGCGTACGCCGGGAGGTAGTGCGCAGCGCCCTCGACCTCGAGGAACACCGACACCTGGTGCGTGGGGCGGGCCGCTCCCCCGTCCGCCCCGCCGACGAGCGTCGTCAAGGGCTGGTCGGCGGGGACGGCGGTGATCTGCACCTGCTGCTTGAGCCGGTAGCCGGGCACGTACGCCGCCACGTCGGCGACCATCTTCTCCACCGAGCCGCGGATCTCCTCGTGGGTCGCGGGGTCGGGCGCCTCGACGAGGGCGAGGACCGTGTCGCGCATGATCAGGGGCGGCTCGGCCGGGTTGAGGATGATGATCGCCTTGCCGGCCGCGGCGCCGCCGACCTCGACGATCGCCGCGGAGGTGGTCTCGGTGAACTCGTCGATGTTCGCGCGCGTCCCGGGCCCGGCCGACCGTGACGCGATGGACGCCACGATCTCGGCGTACGCCACCGGCACCACGCGGGCGACGGCGGCGACGATCGGGATCGTGGCCTGGCCGCCGCAGGTCACCATGTTGACGTTCGGCGCGTCGAGGTGGTCGTCGAGGTTGACCGCCGGCACGACGTAGGGCCCGATGGCGGCGGGGGTCAGGTCGACCATCCGCTTGCCCAACGGCTCGAGGAGAGCCGCGTTGTGCTGGTGGGCCTTGGCCGAGGTGGCGTCGAAGACGATCTCGATGTCCGCGAACCCCGGCAGGTTGATCAGCCCCTGCACGCCCTCGTGGGTGGTCGGGACGCCGAACCGCTCGGCCCGGGCCAGCCCGTCGGAGGCCGGGTCGATCCCGACCATCGCGCCCATCTCGAGGTGCTTGCTGGTGCGCATCACCTTGATCATCAGGTCGGTGCCGATGTTGCCGGACCCGATGATCGCGACCTTGGTGCGCGGCTCGTGCTGGGTCATCACTGCTCCCCGTAGGTGAAGGAGACCGACCCGAGGCCGGTCACGGTGGCGCGGACGCGGTGGCCCGGCTCGATCGGACGCATCGGGCCGAGCGCCCCGGACAGGACGACCTGGCCGGCCCGCAGCGGGTCGCCGAGCTCCCGGGCCTGCCGCGCGAGCCAGCCCAGTGCCGCGAGCGGGTCGCCGAGGCAGGCGGCACCCGAGCCCTCGGAGACGAGCTCGCCGTCGATGGTCATCGACATGACCACCTCACGCGGCTCGAACGCGTCGAGGCGCACCCGCTCGGGGCCGAGGACGTAGGCGCCCGACGAGGCGTTGTCTGCGACGGTGTCGGCGAAGCTGATGTCCCACCCCGCGACGCGGCTGCCGCAGATCTCGATCGCAGCGACGGCGTGGTCGACCGCGCGGCGTACCTGGGGGAGGTCGAGCGCGCCGACCTCGAGGTCCTCGCCCAGCACGAAGGCGATCTCGGCCTCGGCGCGGGGCTGGAGCACCGAGCCGGCAGGGACGACGTCACCACCGTGGTGCTCCATGTCGTGGAGGAGCACACCGAAGTCGGGCTGGTCCACGCCGAGCTGCACCTGCACGGCGGCCGAGGTGAGGCCGATCTTGCGGCCGACGACTCGGGCCCCGGAGGCGACGCGGGCTGCGACGAGGCGCTGCTGCACGGCGTACGCCGCGTGGACGTCGTCGGGTCCGATCAGGTCGCGGACCGGTGCGCAGGGCACGCCGGTGCGCGCCGCGTCGAGCAGCCGGTCAGCGGCGGCGTCGAGCTGCGCCTCGGGGGCGAGGAGGGGGTTGGCCATGCCGGGAGCCTCACCGGACGGTCCCTCCCGGCACCAGCGTCGCGTGCCGGTGGTCGGAACTGCGAGGGGTGTGCCGAGGGGCGGCATGGACCTCTTGAGCGACCGCCCGCGGCAGGCGCACGGTGCGGCCATGGAGACAGCGGACCGCACTGCGATCGACCCGGCCCACTACCGGGAGGTCATGGGCCACTACCCCACCGGCGTGGCCGTGGTGACCGGCACCGTGGACGGCGAGCCGGTCGGCATGGTCGTCGGCACGTTCAGCAGCGTCTCCATCGACCCGCCGCTCGTCGCGTTCATGCCGCAGGTCGGGTCGCGCACGTGGGACCGGTTGGCCGGCGCTGACGCCCTGTGCATCAACGTCCTGGCCCACGACCAGCTCGCGCTGTGCCGGACGATGGCGGTGCCGAAGCCCGACAAGTTCGACGAGGTCGCGTGGCACCTCTCCCCCGCCGGCGCACCGGTGCTCGACGACGCGGTCGCCCACGTGCACTGCCGCCAGGAGTCGGTCGTCCCGGCCGGGGACCACTGGATCGTGCTGTGCGCGGTCGACGCGATGGAGGTGACCCGGCCGGCGACCCCGCTGCTGTTCTTCCAGGGCGGGTACGGCGGGTTCTCCCCCGCCGGCATGGCCGCCCGCGGCGACTGCGAGCTGATCACCGCCGTGCGGCTCGGCGACCGCGCCCGCTCCCAGGTCGAGCGGCTGGCGGCGTCCCTGGGCTGCGAGGCTGCCGCGCTGGTCGCGGTCAGCCACGACGAGCTGACCACGGCCGTGAGCGCCTACGGCGGCAGCGCGACGATGGTCGAGCCGCTGGGCCAACGGATCCCGCTCATCCCCCCGATCGGCGAGGCGTACGTCGCGGGCGCCGCCCCCGAGGTCGTCGAGCGCTGGCTCGCGAAGGTCACGCCGAACGACCCCGATCTCGTCGACTGCTACCGACGCCGCCTGGCCACCGTCGCCGCCAACGGCGTCGCGCTGAGCATGGTCGGACCCGGCGCCCGCGCCGACTACGACCGGATGCACGAAGCACTGGCGGAGTACGCCTCCGGCGAGCTCACCCCCGCCCGCGAGCGTGCCGTCCGCGCCGTCCTCGCCCAGACCCGCCACTTCTTCGACGACGTGGAGGTCCTGCCCGACGAGACGTACGACGTCGGCGCGGTCGTCGTCCCCGTCCACGGTCCCGACTCCCGGGTCGCGATGGTGCTGCGCGCCACCCAGCTCCCCGCCGGCGTCCCCGGCCGCGTCGTCAACGCCTGGATCGACACGGTCCGCACCGCCGCGCGCTGCGTCGAGCGGGACCTCGCCACCGGCGGCGGCGCGGACCGTGCCTCCGACTACCGGGCTTGGTACGAGGCCGACTTCCCGATGTGAGTCGTCCCCGCCGCGAGGCGAGCGGCGAGGGCAGACCAGACGTTGAGCGAGCGACGTGCCGATGTGCTCACCACCATCGACCAGAGCGCGGTGCGTGCTTGCCTGCTCTGTCCGCGCCCAGTCTTCAGGGCTGGCTCGACAGCCGTCGCCGGACGGGACAAAGGGGACCCGCCGAGTCGCCGCCAGGCGGCGCCGAGGGTCCCGAACGCGCGTTGCTCCCGTCCGGCGACGGCCATCCCCCGCCAACTGGTGAGGATCGTGCCTGCGCCACCGGAAAATGGTGACTACCGACGCCGCCAGCCGGAGGCTGGGACGGCTAGTCGAGGGCCCGACAGCTCCTAGCCCGTGCTGCGGCGACCCTGTCGCGACTGGGCTCGTCGTCCCCACCTCAGTTGGTGTCAACCGTGCGCTGCCCATCGCGCTCGCCCCGGCTGCAACGCACCTACGCCACATCTCGCGGTTCCAGCGCCGACCCGGCGCAGGGCGCGGCACCCCGGCGCAGCTTGAGGATCGTCGACGCCCCGGCGGCCAGAGCAGCGCGCGTTCCCGGCGATCGGTCGGTCCCGAGCGGGCGCACGAACGACTGCTGCCCCGGACGCGACCCGTCCGGGGCAGCAGCGAGGGAGCCGGGGGCTACTCGGCCAGGGGGTGCACGATGCCCGGGGGCCGGTTCTTGGCCTCGGGGTCGAGCTTGTGGCCCCAGATGGCGGCGGCGCCGTACGTGTAGGGCACCCAGTCCTCGTTGACCTCGATGCCGTCGAAGCCGACCTCGACGTTGAACAGCGACGGGGTGGCGCAGTAGAAGCTGAACGTCTTGTCGTTCGTGTGGCGGCCCAGGCTGAGGGTGATCGGCACGTCGTACTCGTCGAGCATGTCGTAGGCCGAGCCGACGTCGTCGATCGACCTCATCTGCAGCATGAGGTGGTTGAAGACCGCGACGCCGGGCGGGCACTGGCCGAGCGCGAGCGTGTGGTGGCGCTCGTTGACGTGGTAGAACCGCGCGTTCAGCTGGCCGGGCACGATGATCTTGTCCGAGAGCTTGAAGCCCAGGACGTCGTGGAAGAACCGGTGGCCGGCCTCGATGTCGGGCATCATCAGCAGCACGTGACCCAGGCCCTGGGTGCCGGTGACGAACCCGGAGATGGCGCGGCCGGGGCGGAACGTCGAGGGGTAGAAGTGCTGGCCCCAGGTGACCTCGTGCGGGAAGCCCCACGGGTCGGTGAAGGTGATCAGCTGGTTGACCGAGCGGGCCTCCGCGAGCTCGGTGGAGCCGCGCTCGGCGACCACCCCGGCGGCGGCGAGCCGCTCGAGGACGACGTCGAGGTCCTCCTCGTGGTCCACGGCCCAGCCGAAGTACGCGACCGAGTCCTCCTCGGCGGGGTGGATCTGGAGGCGCCAGGCGGCGTCGTCGACGCGCAGGCGCACCGAGCCGTCCGGGCCGTCCTCCGCGAGCTCGGCGCCGAGGAACCCGGCGCCGAACCTGCGCCAGTCCTCCGAACGGGGCGAGCTCACCCCGAGGTAGGCGAGCGAAGTGATCATTCGTGCTTCTCCTGTGTGTGAGGTGGTGCGGGTCCGGACGGGTCAGACGAAGAGGGCCGGGCTGGCCTCGCCACCGAGGTCGTCGGTCGACCAACCGGTGTAGACGTTCTCGGCGACGTTGCAGATGTGGCTGAGGCCGACCTGCAGGTCGCGCCAGTAGCGCTCGTTGGCGAAGTCCTTGCGGATGCCGCTCGCGCCGCTGATCTTGAACAGCCGGTCGACGGCGTCCGCGGCCCGCCGCGAGGCGCGGACCTGGTCACGGCGGAAGGTCAGCCGCTGGGCGCGGGTGATCTCCCCGCCCTTGGTGACGTGCTCCTGCAGCTCGACGGCGGAGGTGAGCAGGTGGCAGCGGCTGGCGGCGATGTCGGCTGCCGCCTCGGCGTACGTCGTCAGCTGGGTCGGGTCGGTCCGGCCGACGATGCCGTCGGCGGAGACGCGGCCGGCGAGGTAGTCGCGGTAGGCCGCGAGCGCGCCCTGGGCGATGCCCTGGGTGGCGGCCGCGACGGCCGCGGAGAACACCACGGGGAACTTCAGCTGGTAGAGCGGCTTGCCCTCCTGCCGGTGCTCGTAGCCGCCGGCCGACATGGTGGCCGCCTCGACGACGCGGTGGTCGGGGATGAAGACGTCGGTCATCCGGACGTCCTTGGAGCCGGTGCCGAGCAGCCCCATGACGTTCCAGGAGTCCTCGACGATCTCGTAGTCCGAGCGCGGGATGACGAAGTGGCGCACGTCCGGCGGCATGCCCGGCTGTCCGTCCTCCCCCACGACGATGCCGCCGAGGATGACCCAGCCGGCGTGGTCGGTGCCGGTCGAGTAGGGCCACTGCCCGGTGAAGAGGAAACCGCCGTCGACCCGGGTCGCGCGGCCGATCGGGGCGTACGGCGACGCGGTCCAGGTGTCCTGGTCCTCGCCCCAGATCTCCTCCTGCATCCGCGGGTCCATCATCGCGATCTCCCACGGGTGCACGCCCACGACGCCGGCGACCCAGCCGGCCGACGGTGACGCCGCACCGACCGACATCGCGGCCTCCAGGAAGTCCGCGAGGGTGGCCTCGTGGCCGCCGTGCTCGACGGGCTGGAGCAGCCGGACCAGGCCCGACTCCTTCATCGCCTCGACGGTGCGGTCGGTCAGCCGGCCCAGCTCGTCGCTGGGGACCGCCTCCTCGCGCAGGACGTCGGCGGCCTTGTGGACCTTCTCCACGACCTCGTGCATGGGGTTCCTCATCTCTGGAGCGCGGCGCGTGCCGCGAGTTCGGGGGTGAGCGCCGGCGTTTCCGTAACGATCACTACAGATGACGCTAGGCACGTGTGACCTGGGCCACCACCGCTGCGTGCCGGGGACCGGCACGCACCGACGGACGGGGTACGCCGTCGGGTCAGCGCGCGCGGGAGCGGTCGCGGACGACCTTCGCCAGCGCGACGGCGACGACGAGGCCCGCGCCGTAGAAGACGTTCTGGATCCACCCGGCGTACCCGAGCAGCTGCAGGCCGAAGATGCCGGTGGTCAGGAAGTAGATCGCCACCATCGTGCCGATCGGGTTGAACGCACCCGGCTGCACCACGGCGGTGCCGAGGAACACTGCGGCCAGGGCCGGCAGCAGGTAGCTGTTCGAGGTCGAGGAGTCGAAGCCGCCGACCGTCGCGACCAGCACCAGGCCGGCCAGGCCGGCGAGCAGGCCGGCGGTGACGTAGGCGCCGAAGCGGACGCGCTGCACCCGGATGCCGGCGAGGCGGGCGACCTCGGCGTTGGCGCCGACGAAGACCATCGAGCGCCCGAGCGGGGTCCAGGCCAGGACGTAGGCGATGAGGACGGCCAGCGCGATGCCGTACCAGAACGACACGGGCATCCCGAGGACGTCGCCGATCGCGATCTTCGCCAGGCCGGGGCTGCTGACCGAGACGATGGTGGACCCGGAGACCATCTGCGCGACACCGGTCAGCAGCGTCGCCATGCCGAGGGTGACGACGAACGACGAGACGTCGAGCACCACGACGAAGAACGCGTTGACCGCGCCGGCCAGGACGGCCGCGCCGACACCGATCAGGCAGGCCGGGACGATGTGCATGCCGTGCACGCCGGCGAGCACCGGGATGACGGTGGCGGTGATGCCCATCATCGCCGCGACCGAGAGGTCGAACTCCCCCACCACGAGCGTGACCAGGGCCGACATCGCCAGGAAGACCAGCACCTGCTGGGAGCCGAAGATCGAGGAGAACGTCCCGCTCGTGCCGAAGGTGTCCGGCACCTGGGAGTAGAAGTAGAGCGCCATGAGCGCCCAGACGCCGATCAGGGCGTACTTCGAGGCGGCGGTGCGCAGCAGGCCGGCGCCGCCGCGGCGGGGCCTCTCCCCCTGGGCGGGGGCGGGGGCGACCACGCCGTCGTCGGCGAGGATCCGCTGCGAGGTCTCGTCGTCGCTGACGAGGTGGTCGACGGTGGTCTCAGGCATGGGTGGCTCCGGTGGTGGTGGGGACGTTGTAGACGGCCTCGAGCAGCACGTCGGGGTCGTCGGTGTGCAGCTCGCGCGGCTCGAGGCCGGGGTGCAGCACGAGGACCCGGTCGCAGATCTCGACGAGGTCGGTGGGCTCGGTGCTGACCAGCAGCACGCCCCGCCCGGCGGCGGCCGCGTCGCCGATCGCCCGCAGCAGGTCGGCCCTCGCGCCGACGTCGACGGCCTGGGTCGGTTCGTGCAGCACGAGCAGGTCCGGGTCGGTGGAGAGCCACTTGGCGAAGAGGACCTTCTGCTGGTTGCCGCCGCTGAGCTCCTTGACCAGGTCGTCGCCGGAGCGCGCCTTGATCCCCAGGCGCCGCACCGCGTCGTCGGTCAGCTCGGCCTGCCACCCGCGCCGCACCAGCCACGGGCTGCCACGCCGGCGCAGGCTCGGCAGCGCGAGGTTGTCGCGGACGCTGAGGTCGACGGCGAGCCCGTCGCGCACCCGCCGCTCGGGCACGAGCGCGATCCCGGCCCGCAGGGTCTCCGACACCGACGCCCGGGTCAGGTCGACCCGGCCCGTGGGGGTCGTGACCGTGCCGGTGCGGGCGCGGGTGGCGCCGGCGAGGAGGTACGGCACCTTCTCGAAGCCCGTGCCCGGGAGGCCGGTCAGGCCAACCACCTCGCCGCGGCGGACCGTGATCGAGACCGGCCGGCCGTCGACCTCGAGGTCGGCGACCTCCGCGGCCGGGCCATCCGGGAGCGGGTCGACCGACGGCACCCGGGTGACCGCGTCGACGGTCTTGCCGAGCATCAGCCGGGCCAGGTCGGCCTCGGTGAGCTCGTCGGTCGGCAGCCCGGCGCCGGCCACCCGGCCGTCGCGCAGCACCGTGACCCGCTGGCTGGTGGTCAGCACCTCCTCGAGGTTATGGCTGACCATCAGCACCGCCGTGCCGGAGTCCACCACGCGCCGGAGCAGGTCGTGGATGCGGGCGAGGTCCTCGCGCGGCAGGGCCCGGGTGGCCTCGTCGAGCACCATCAGTCCCTCGCCCGGCACCGTGCCGCGCAGTGCCCGTGCGATCGCGACGCCGGCCCGGTGCGCCGGGGCCAGGTCGGCGACGAGCGTGCGGGGGTGGACCGGGATCTCGAGCCGCTCGAGGATCCCCGCAGCGACCTCGTCCTGGCGGCGCCAGTCGATGCGGCCGGTCAGCCGCTTGCGGGCGAAGCCGCCGATGCCGACGTTCTCGCTGACGGTCAGGTGGTCCAGCAGGCCCATGTCCTGGTGGACCACGGACACGCCGGCGGCCTGGGCCGCCCGCCACTGGACGGGCAGCGCGAGCGGCCGACCGTCCACCTCGAGGGTCATCCCGCTGTCGGGCGCGTGGTAGCCGGTGAGGATCTTCACCAGCGTCGACTTGCCCGACCCGTTCTGGCCCACGAGGGAGTGGATCTCCCCCGGCTGGACGACCAGGTGGGCGTCCTCCAGCACCGTGCTGGGGCCGAAGGTCTTGCTGGCGCCGCGGGCCTCCAGCCGAGGGGTCGAGGTCATCGTCAGCTCACGCCCCACGCCTTCAGGAAGACGTCCTTGAAGCGGTCGTCGCCGAACCAGTCGGGCGTGAAGTAGGCGTCGTCGGTGAGCTCGAGGTCGGCGACGTTCTCCGCGGTGAAGTCGCGGGTGACCATCGCGTCGGCCGGCTGCACCTCGTCACCGGCGAGCAGCTGCATCAGGCCGTTGGCGTACTTCCAGCCCTCGTAGACCACCGGGGTGCCGAGGTCGGAGGCCTGCTGGCCGTCGCGCACCCGCTGGAGGCCGGCGAGGTCGGAGCTGGAGGAGAAGACCTGGACCTGGTCGGCCTTGCCGGAGCTCTGCAGGCCCTGCATGGCCGGCGGCACGAAGCTGTCGACCGGCACGATCATCGCGTTGGTGTCGGGGTTGGCGACCATCGCGGCGCTGACCGCGGAGGGCAGCTTGTCGAGGTTGGCGGTGGTGAAGTCCGCCGTCGCGACGCCGCAGGTCGGGCACAGCTCCTTGAACGTCGCGACGCCCTGGTCGCTGGCGCCCCGGGTGGTCGTGGAGTCCATCAGCCGCAGCCACAGCACGTTGGTGTCCTCCCCGCCCTGGGCGAGCGCGGACATCGACATGGCGTCGTACAGCTGGCCCACGCGACCGGTGTTGTCGTAGAAGGCCAGGGTGTCGTCGGACTCGCGGCCGCCGGTCGGCTCCACGCCGCCGATGAGCACCGGGACGCCCTTGTCGGCGAGCGCGTCGAACGCGGTGCCGGCCATCGCGTAGTCGATGAACAGCGAGACGACCGCGTCGGCACCCTGGTCGCCGGCCTGCTTGAGGCAGTCGGCCACCGCGGTCGGGGTGAACTTGCCGTCGCAGATGCTGGCGGTCGCGCCGACCGCCTCCATCGCGTCCTGGATGCCGACGGCGACGCCGTGGATGACCGGGATGTTGTCGCCCAGCGGGATGACGGTGATCTTCTTGCCCGCCATGTCCGGCGTCGAGGACAGCGCCGGCTCCTCGGGGTACTCCGTGACCTCGCCGCGCATGGCCGCGACGGCCTCCTCGGCCTTCGCGATGCCGCTCGCGCTGTCCTCCGCGCTGCCGCCGGTGTCGGCCTTGACGCTGTCCTGCGCGCAGGCGCCGAGCATGCCCACGAGTGCCGCGGACGCGAGCAGCGCCGCGCCTCGTCGAGCGGTCTGACGATGAGGTGACATGGGACTTCCTTCTGCCGTGCGGGGCCCGCGGGCCGCCGGTGGTCTGCCGGGATGGCTGGTGGTGACTGGTGGTGGCTGGTGCCGGGTGGTGAGGTCCGAGACGTGCCGACCATGGGCCGTCGTGGCATGCGTCACACAGCGCCGTGTGCCGCTCTGCGGACCGGGGCGGGACCAGCACTGGACCGGGGCGGCTGCCGTGCCGCGGACAGGCACACCGCCGTCGTACGCCGCCGGGCCGCCCGCCACGATGCAGCCGTGACCGCCACCTCCCGCGACGACCGCGCCGGCGCCGTCGAGGCCGCCGGGTCCTCCCCCGGGTCCTCACCCGAGACCGCTCCCGAGCTCTCCCGGGGCGTCCTGGTGACCCTCGGCGCGCTGACGGCCGTCGCGCCGCTGGTCACCGACCTCTACCTGCCCGGCCTCCCCGACCTGGCCAGCTCGCTCGGCACCTCCGACGCCATGGCGCAGCTGACCATGTCGGTCTGCCTGGTCGGGCTCGCGCTCGGCCAGCTGGTCGCCGGCCCGCTGAGCGACCGGGTCGGACGGATGCGTCCGCTGCGGTGGGGCGTGCTGGTGCTGGCCGTGACGTCGTTCCTGTGTGCGGTCGCCGGCGACGTCGGCGTCCTGCTGGTGCTGCGGCTGGTCCAGGGGCTCGCCGGGGCCGCCGCGATGGTCGTGGCCCGCGCGATCGTGCGCGACGTCTACGACGGGGCGCGCGCCGCGAAGGTCTTCTCCGAGCTCATGCTCGTCATGGGTCTGGCGCCGGTGCTCGGGCCGCTGCTCGGCGGGCAGCTGCTCGCGCTGACCGACTGGCGCGGCATCTTCGTCTTCCTCGGCCTCGTCGGGCTGCTGCTGCTCGCGGCCTGCGTCATGGTGCTCCACGAGACCCGGCCGCCGGTCGCCCGCACCGCCGCCCCGGTGCGCCGCCGTGCGCTGCGCCGGCTGCTCGCCGACGCCCGCTTCCGGGGCTTCCTGGTCGTCAGCGCGCTCCTCGGCGTCGTGCTGTTCGGCTACATCTCCATGAGCTCGTTCGTGCTGCGCGGCGACTACGGCCTGGGACCGGTGGCCTACGCCTGGGTCTTCGGCGCGAACGCCGCCGGCATGGTCGTCGGCAGCCAGGTCAGCGCCCGGCTGGTCGGCCGACTGGGGCCGGCGTACCTCCTGCGCTGCGGGCTCACGCTCGTCGCGGGCGCGTCGACCGCGGCGTTCGTGCTGCTCACGGTGCACGCGCCGCTGGGCCTGGTCGTCGTGCCGCTGTGGCTGGTGCTCGCCGGCCTCGGCATGTCACTGGGCAACAGCACGGCCCTCGCGCTGGTCCCCCACGCCGCCGACGCCGGGTCGGCATCGGCGCTGCTGGGCGCCAGCCAGTTCCTGCTCGGCGCCGCGGTGCCGCCGCTGGTCTCCGCCGGCGGCGTCTCGGGCGGGCTCATGGGCGCGACGATGGCCGTGGCCGGCCTGTGCGCCCTCCTCGCGCTCGTGGTGGTCGTCACCCCGCGCCTCACCGTCGACGCCCGGCCGCCGGGCGCTCACTAGACTCGGTCACCGCCGCGGCGCGGCGGTGACCCGATGGAAGCGGAGCCATGGCACGCAAGACGACCCGTCAGCACTCGCAGGGCGAGGCGTCCCGGCGCGCGATCCTCGAGGCGACCCTCCGCATCGCCGGTGAGCGGGGGTACGTCGGCACCACGATGGCCCTGGTCACCAAGGCCAGCAGCCTGCCCGCGAGCTCGGTCTACTGGCACTTCGGCAACAAGGACGAGCTGCTCGCCGACGCGCTCGACCACGGGTACACCCGGTTCACCGACGAGCACCCCCGCTGGACCGACCTGGACCCGACGCAGCCGCTCCTCGACGAGGTGCTGCGCCAGCTGTCCGCGACCAGCCGCGCGCTCGACGACGAGCCCGGCTTCTGGCGCATGGGCCTGCTGCTCGCCCTCGAGACCGGCCCGAGCGTCGGCGCCGAGCCGCGCGACCGGTTCCTCCGGGTGCGCGCGCAGGCCCTCACCCGGCTCACGGCCTGGTGGACCCGCGCGCTCGGCGACGCCGACCCCACCGGCACCCACGCACGCACCCTCGCCCAGCTGACGCTCTCCAGCACCGACGGGCTCTTCCTCGCCCACCAGTCCGACACCGACGAGGACCTCACCCCCCTCGTCCACGCCCTGGCGCACGGCCTGGCCGCCGCCGCGCAGCACCTGCTCGCCGACGACGGCCAGCCGCGCTCGCGCCGCACCGGCCGACGCGTGCCGCCGGTGCGCCTGGTGGTCGCCGAGCCCGACTCCGGTCGCGAACGGCTGCTGCGCGCCGCCGCCGACGTCGCCGGCGAGAGCGGCTACGACGGCGCCACGATCTCCCGCATCTGCAAGCAGGCCGGCCTGCCCGCCAGCTCGCTCTACTGGCACTTCAAGGACAAGGACGACCTGCTCGCTGCCGCGATCGAGCACTCCTACCAGGAGTGGTACGTCGCGCAGCCGGCCTGGCTGCCGCCCACCCCGGGCACCGCCTGGCAGGACGAGCTGCGCGACCACTTCCGGGTCAGCCTCCGCAGCCTCGCCGATCGTCCGATCTTCCTGCGCCTGGGCCACCTGCTGCTCCTCCTGCAGCGCGACGACCCGCCGGCGGCCCGCGCCCGCTTCGTCGGAGTGCGCCGGCAGGCCCGCATGGTCCAGGAGCAGTGGTTCGCCCACGTCCTCGGCGACGGGGCGCGCGAGGGCACCTCCGACGCGCTCGCGCTGCTGGCCATGGCGCTCTCCGATGGCCTGTTCTTCTCCTACCAGCTCGACGAGACCACCTGGGACGCCGAGGTCTTCACCGAGCTCGTGGTCACGATGCTCGACGCTGCCGCCGCCTCGCCCGCGGCCTCCTCGTCGGGCACGCGGTGACCGGTCTCGACCGGGCCGCGGCGGAGGCCGCGGTCGTCGCCGCGCTCGCCGCCGCCCGGGCCGACGGCCTGGCGGTCAGCGTGGCCGTCGTCGACGAGCGCGGGGCCGACCTGGTCGTGGTCCGCGACGACGGCGCGGCCTGGTTCACCCCCGGTGTCGCACGCGCCAAGGCGGCCACCTCGGCGGCCATGCGTGCCCCGACGGCCGCCCTCGGCGAGCTGCGCGCGGCGTACCCCGAGCTGGCGGACCTCGTCGACGACCAGCTCCCCCACCGCTTCACGACCCTGCCCGGCGGCGTACCGCTGGTCCTCGGCGGCCGCCACGTCGGCGCGGTAGCCGTCAGCGGCGCCCACCCGGACCAGGACGTCGCCTGCGCCGAGGCCGCCGCCCGCGCGCTCGCCTGGCGACCTCGCTCTCCCGCCCATCCTGGAGCGATCGATACGTGCTGCCGGGGCGTTTGTCGACGCTCATCGGCAAATTCCACGCGAACCCCTGGACTTCTCTGTATCGATCACTACAGTGAGTCACACCACAAGTGATCGCGGTCACCGACCGCGTGGCAGGAGGAACGCATGACCGGCACGCTGGCACCCGAGGCTCCCCACCGCGCGATCGAGGGCGGCACCGACGTCGAGGCCGAGAAGCAGGCGACCCCGTCGGTCATGAAGGCGCTGCAGCTGCTCGACGCGTTCCGCGGCGCCGGCCCCACGCTCGGCGTCAGCGAGATCGCCCGCCGCGCCGGTGTGCCGAAGTCCACCGCGTTCCGGCTCCTCACCCACCTCGAGCAGGGTGGGTACGTCGAGCGGATCGGCCGCGACTACTGCTTGGGCCGCCACCTCTTCGAGCTCGGCAACAGCGTCCCGATCTGCCGTCCCCGCGGCCTGCGCGACGTCGCGGCCCCGCACCTCGGCCAGCTGCTCGTGCGTACCCAGCGACTGGTCAACCTCGCCGTCCTCGAGGGCACCGAGGTGGTCTACCTGGAGAAGATCCACGGCCAGGACCCGCTGCAGGTCGCCAGCACCGTCGGCGGCCGGATGCCGGCCAGCTGCTCGGCCCTCGGCAAGGCGATGCTGGCCTTTAACGGCCGGGACGCCATCCGTGCCGTCCTCGAGGGCGGGCTCGTCCGGCGCACCCGCTACTCCGTCGCCGACCCGGCCCGCTTCCTCCAGGAGCTCTCGCGGGTGCACGCCGAGGGCGTCGCCTACGACCGGGAGGAGATCCAGCTGGGTCTCGTCTGCGTCGCCGCCCCCGTCCTCGGACCCGACGGCCGCGCCGTCGCCGCCGTCTCCGCCTCCGGCCCCGCCACCCGCTTCAACCCCGCCACCGTCGTCGCCGAGGTCCGGCGCACCGCGGACGCCATCGCCCGCGACTACCGCGGCTGACCCTCCTGGTCGCCCGCCCTGGAACGGGGGTGGGCGGTGGCGGTGACGGCGGTGGCGGTGACGGCGGCGCCGGCGACGACCAGGACGGCGAAGAGACCCAGCAGCACCTGGTAGCCCGCGACGATGCCGTCGACGTCAGCGGGCGAGAGCGAGGCAGGCTCGCCGGAGACGAAGGACTCGGCAGCCTCCGGTCCGACGAAGACGACCGCCAGCGCGAGCGCAGCCGCGGTGGCCAGCGCCAGGCTGGTGCTCTGCAGGGTGACGCGCACGGCGTTGACGCTGCCCGCGCGCTCGGGCGCGACGCCGCGCATGATCGCGCTGACGTTGAGCGGGTGGAAGACCCCGGTGCCGAGGCCGACGAGCAGGAGCCCGACGGTGAACGCGCCGTCGCGCGGCGCCGCTGCTCCCCCCGCGACCGCCCACCCCAGCACCGCGAGGCCGACGACGGACACGGCCGCGGCGGCCAGGCTGGTGCGCAGCTCGCCGCGGCGGCGGGCCAGGCGGTCGGCGACCAGCGCACCGACGGTGAGCCCGGCCGCAGCCACGGTGACGTGCCCCGCGGCCTCGAGCGCGGTGGTCCCGCGCAGGCCCTGGAACCACAGCCCGGCGGCGACCACGATGCCCAGTCGCGGCGAGGAGACCAGGAAGCCGGCCAGCAGCCCGCGGGCGAACGCGCGGTCGGCCTCGAGCACCGGTCCCAGCACCGGGTGCGGCACCAGTCGCTGCACCCGCCACAGCACCGGCAGGAGCAGCAGGCCGCCGGCGAGCCCACCGAGCACCCACGGGTCGACCCAGCCGCGGTCGGGCGCGAGCGTGATCGCGCCGAGCACCAGCACGAGCACCAGGGCGGCGAGCAGGTTCCCCGGCACGTCGACCCGCAGGCGCTCGCGCGGCGGCTGCGGCAGCCGGCCGAGCGCGCGGTGCGCCCACACCAGCGTGAGAAGGCAGATCGGCACGCTGCACGCGAAGAGGTAGCGCCAGCCGACGGTCGCGGTCACCAGCCCGCCGGCGGCCGGGCCCGCGACCTGCGCGATCGAGAAGCCGGCGAGGTAGACACCCATGGCCCGCCCGAGCAGCCGCCCGGGGAAGACCACGACGAGCACCGAGACCGCGTTGCACAACAGCATCGCCGCACCGATCCCCTGGACGCCGCGCAGCACGACCAGCGCGGGCACACCCTGGACCAGGCCGAGGGCGGCGCTGGTGAGGGTGAAGACGCCGAGGCCCGCGAGGAACATCCGGCGCCGGTCGACGCCGTCGGCGACCTGGCCCATCGCGAGCATCGAGGCGGTGTTGGTCAGCAGGTACGCCGTGAGCGCCCAGCCGGTGCCGGCGGCGGTCGCGTCGAGGTCGGCGGCGATGCTCGGCAGCGCGATCGTGAGCATCGTCGAGCTCAGCGAGATGACGACGGTCGCGAGGAAGACGACCGCCAGCACGTGGTACGCGCCGGCGGGCACGTCATCCGCCGGCGGAGCGGTCCGGCTCCGAGCTGCGGACGACGTGCCCGAGGGTGGTGTCACCACCCGAAGGGTTCTACCTCGAGCCCGAACAGGTCGTGGCCGTAGGCCTGGTACAGCGGGTGCGCGACGTTGCACATGTGGTTCATGCCGGCGTGCAGGTCGCGCCAGAAGCGCTGGAGCGGGTGGCTGCGCTGGAGCGCCCCGCCGCCGGCGTTCATGAAGAGCCGGTCGACTGCGTCGACGCTGCGCCGCACGGCGCGCACGCCGTTGCGGCGCACCGCGATGCGCTGCTCGCGGGTGATGCGCTCCCCCGCCTCGACCACGTCGACCAGCCGCTTCCAGTCGTCGAGGAACTGCACCCGGCCGGCGTGGATGTCGGCGGCGGCCTCGCCGAGCGCGACCAGCTGCACGGGGTCGGAGACCGCCGCCGGGCCGCGGCCGGTCACCCGGCCGCGGGTGTGCGCGACGAACGCGGCCAGCGCGCCCTCGGCCATCGCCAGCGTCGCGGCGTTGATGGCCGAGGGGAAGATCGTGCCGAACGGCACCTGGTAGGTCACCGCGTCGCGGCCGACGAGCGCGGCCTGGTGGCCGTCCTCGAAGTTGCCCGGGGTGTTCACCCGGTAGTCGGGCACGAACGCGTCGTGGACCGACACGTCCTTGCTGCCCGAGCCACGCAGGCCCATGACGTCCCAGGAGTCGTGGTGGATTTCGTAGTCGGCGCGCGGGAGCACGAAGTTCCACGGCGTCGGGTCGATGACCGTGCCCTCGTCGTCCACCAGCAGGCCGCCCAGGATGATCCAGTCGCAGTGGTCGGTGCCCGACGAGAACGGCCAGCGGCCGCTGAACCGGTAGCCGCCGTCGACCTTGCGGGCCCGGCCGATCGGGGCGTACGGCGAGGCGATCCACGTGTCCGGGTCCTCGCCCCACAGCTCCTCCTGGAGCCGCAGGTCCCACTGACCCAGCTGCCAGGGGTGCACGCCGACGACGCCGGCGACCCAGCCGGCCGAGCCGCACCGGGCGCCCACGGCGAGCACCGCCTCGAAGAAGTCGACCGGGTGCGCCTCGTGGCCGCCGTACTGCCGCGGCTGCAGCATCCGCATGACGCCGCTGTCGCGCAGCTGCTTGGCGGAGACGTCGCTCAGCCGGCCCAGCTCCTCGCTCTCCGCGGCGGTCGCGGCGAAGACCTCGCCGGCCTCCTCGACGCGGCTCAGCACCTCGTGCATGGTCGCGGTCCTCTCAGTGGTGGGTGACGAAGTCGGCGACGAGCCGGTTGAACTCGTCGGCGTGCTCGATCTGCGCCCAGTGGCCGCAGCGGTTGAGCAGGACCAGGCGCGAGTCGTCGATCATCGAGACCAGGCGCATCGAGTGCTCGAAGTGGACGACCCGGTCGTCGCGCCCGTGGATGAGCAGCGAGGGGGCCGTGATCGAGCGGACCTCGGCGGGCGTCGCGGGCTTCGAGACCGGGCCGCGGCCGGCGGCCATGCCCTTCAGGAAGTTCTCCAGGTGGTCGGGACGCGCGAGCGCGGAGTCCGAGCGCAGCTTGGCGAGCTCGTCGGTGGCGAACTCCGGGGAGAACGCCATGATGTCGACGAGCTTCTTCATCACCTCGGGGGTCGGGTTCCGGTAGCCCTCGAAGAGCACCTTGAGGCCCTCGCTGGGACCGTCGCCGGCGCCGAAGAGCGTCGGCAGGTCCAAGAAGCTGCCCGGGCCCATCGTGATCAGGTGCGAGACCCGCTCGGGGTGCCGTGCGGCGACGGCGAGCGCGATCATGCCGCCCATCGAGTTGCCGACCAGGGCGGCCTGCTCGATGCCGAGCTCGTCCATCAGCTCGATGACGGCCTCGGGGTGGTCGTACTCGTCGGAGGGCGCCGAGTCGGACCGGCCCCAGCCCGGGGCGTCCCACGCGATGGCGCGGAACCGCTCCGACAGCGGACCGATGTTGGGCCGGAAGTTGCTCCAGCCCGTGGCGCCCGCGCCGCTGCCGTGCAGCAGGATCACGGGGTGGCCCTCGCCGGCCTCGTTGTAGTGCAGCTTCCAAGAACGGGTCTGGGCGAAGCGGCTGGTGCCCTCGTCGGTGAGCTCGACGCTCATGTGGTGCCTCCTGCTCGGGGTGCGGTGGTCGTGCCGCGATCAAACCCCGGGGAGGCCCTGGGTCTCTGCCCCTGCGTGCCGCCTGACGGACCGTGCTCCGAGGTCTGCCGGCCCTCGCGGTGCCAGCCTGCTGGGACACCAGCCACGGAGGTCCTCGCTTGTCCGCCACCCCCGCCCCCGCCCGTCCGGCAGCCCCCGGCCCGTGGGCCCACGCCCTCACCGGCGTCGGCCGGATGCCGAGCGCCCACGAGCGCCGGCTCGCGCTCCGCGCCGCCCTCGAGGGCCCCGGCCCGCTCGTGCTCCCCGGGGTCACCGACGCCCTCGGCGCCCGGCTGGCCGAGCACGCCGGCTTCTCCGCGGTCTACGCCACCGGCGCCGGCATGGCCAACGCCCAGCACGGGGTCCCCGACCTCGGCCTGGTCTCCCTCGGCGAGGTCGTCGACCACGTCGGCCGGCTCACCGAGGCCACCGCGCTGCCGGTCGTCGTGGACGCCGACACCGGCTACGGCGGCCCGCTGTCGGCCATGCGCACCGTGCGTCTGCTCGAGCGCGCCGGCGCCGCCGCCCTGCAGCTGGAGGACCAGGAGATGCCCAAGCGCTGCGGCCACTTCGACGACCACCGGCTCGTCCCGACCGCGCACATGCAGGCCAAGATCAGCGCGGCGCTCGAGGCTCGCACCGACGACGCGCTCGTGCTGGTCGCCCGCACCGACGCCCGCAGCGCCGAGGGCATCGACGCCGCGATCGAGCGCGGGCACGCCTACGTCGAGGCCGGTGCCGACGTGCTCTTCGTCGAGGCGCCCCGCACCGTCGACGAGCTGGCCCGCGTCGGCAAGGAGCTGGCCGGCGTCCCGCTGGTCGTCAACGTCGTGGAGGGCGGCAAGACGCCGCAGCTGCCGCTCGAGGAGTACGCCGCGCTCGGCTTCGACGTCGCCCTCTTCGCCAACTACCTCATGCGCTCGATGCTGGCCGCCGGCCGCGACGCGCTCGCGCACCTGGCCGCCACCGGCGAGACCGCCACGCGGGCGGACCGGATGGCGACCTGGCAGGAGCGCCAGCAGCTCTTCCACCTGCCGGAGTTCGGCGCGGCCGAGGCCCACTACGACCGTCCCTGGCAGCAGACGGGGAGCCCGGCATGATCCCCGGGCTGCCCTACGAGACCGAGCTGCCCGACCGGGTCGGCGTGCTCGTGCTGGGCTCCGGGCTCGCCGGCTGCTCCGCGCTGCTGGCGGCCGCCGAGGCGGGCCAGTACGCCGTCATGATCGAGAAGACCGAGGAGATCGGCGGCTCGACCGTCCGCTCCGCCGGCCTGTCGGCGTACGCCGGCACCGACGAGCAGGTCGCGCAGGGCATCGCGGACTCCGCCGAGCTGCTGCGCAAGGACCTGCTCGAGACCGGCAAGCACCGCAACGACGAGGAGCTGGTCGACCTCTACTGCGAGCACCAGCTCGACACCTACCGCTGGCTCAAGGACCACGGGGTCCGCTACGGCGAGGTGCACGCCGCCTCCGGCCAGTCCGTCCCGCGGTCGCACCCCACCGACACCACCGCGATGCTGACGGTGCTGCTCAAGGCGGCCGGACGGCTCGGAGCGCGGCTGCTGCTCGACACCCCCGCGCGCCGCCTGCTGCGCGAGGACGGCCGGGTCGTCGGGGTCGAGGTCGAGGGACCCGACGGCCCTCACCGCATCGAGGCCGACGCGGTCGTCGTCGCCACCGGCGGCTTCTCCCAGAGCCCGTGGCTCCTCGCCCGGTTCGCCCCGCAGATGGAGCACGCGCTGCGCGCCGGCGGGCCGGGCTGCACCGGCGACGGGATGCTCCTGGCCTGGCAGCTCGGCGCCGGCGTCGTGGACACGCCGTACGTCAAGGGCACCTACGGCATCTACCCGCGCCCCCATCCCGACGAGGACGGCACCGGCATCCTCGCCGTCTACAAGGGCGCGATCGCCGTCAACCGCGAGGGCCGGCGGTTCGTCGACGAGTCGCTGCCCTACAAGGAGATCGGTGACGCTGCGCTCGCCCAGCCGGGGGTGACCACCTGGCAGGTCTTCGACGCGCAGGTCATGGCGGCGAGCAACGACGAGGTGCCGATCTACGAGTTCGCCGGCCGTGACCGCGCCGGGATGCTCCTGCGCGGGGACACCGTCGCGGAGCTCGAGGAAGCCGTCGGCCTGCCCGAGGGCTCCCTCGTCGCCACCGTCGAGGAGTACAACCGCCGCATCCGCGACGGCGAGCCCGACGACCTCGGCCGCCGCGCGCTCTCCAGCACCGTCGGTGACCTGCTGCCCCTGGATCAGCCACCGTTCTACGCCCACCCGTCCGGCACGGTCGTGCTCGCGACGTACTGCGGCCTGACCGTCGACACCCGCATGCGCGTCCTCGACGTGCTCGGCGAGCCGATCGAGCGGTTGTACGCCGCCGGCGAGGTGATCGGCGGGTTCCACGGCGCGGGCTACATGACCGGCTCCTCCATCGGCAAGGCCGGGATCTTCGGCCGGCTCGCCGGGCAGGGCGCCGCGGCCGAGGAGAGCGGGCTGACGTGGTGAGCACCGGACCCGCCCGCCGGGACCCCTTCGACCTCACCGGCGACGTGGCGCTCGTCGTCGGCGCCGCCGCCGGCGGGCTCGGTGAGCGCGCCGCCCGGGCGCTGGCCGCCCGCGGCGCCACGGTCGTCACCGCCGACCTCGACCCCACCGACGTGGACCACCGCGTCGACGTCACCGACGAGGCCTCGGTCGATGCCGTGGTCGAGCGCGTGCTCGCCGACCACGGCCGGCTCGACGTGCTCGTGAACGCCGCCGGGCTGATGCTGCGCAAGCCCTACGACGAGACCACGCCCGCGGAGTTCGAGCGGGTCGTCGCGGTCAACCTGACCGGCACCTGGTTGGTCGACCGGGCGGCCGGCCGCGTGATGGCGGCTGCCGGGCGGGGACGCATCGTCAACCTCACCACCGTCTACGCCGAGCGCGTCGGACCGGTGCCGGAGTCGGCGTACTACGCCTCCAAGGCCGGGGTCGTGAACGTGACCCGGGCCCTGGCCGCCGAGCTCGGCCCGCACGGGGTGAGCGTCAACTGCCTGGCCCCCGGCGTCTTCTACCCCACCAAGATGACCGCCCCGCTGGGCGCCGACCCCGAGCGGCTCGAGTGGTTCGCGCAGCGCACGATGCTCGGCCGCCTCGGCGACCCGGACGTGGACCTCGACGGCCCGCTGCTGCTGCTCGCCTCGCCGGCCGCGTCCTACGTCACCGGCCAGGTCGTCTACGTCGACGGCGGCTGGTCCGCCTGGTGACGAGCGCCCGACCGACCCTCCCGACATCCCCGCCCAGACCCATGCCGAAGACCCGGAAGAGGAACCCGATGACCCACCCCCGCAAGGCCCTGCTGCTGCTCGACTACCAGGTCGCGCTGTGCGAGGAGGGCCCGCACCTGCGGATGCCTCCGCTCGCCGCCCAGGTCGCCGAGCGCGACGTGCTCGCGACCGCCGAGAAGGTGCTCGGCTCCGCCCGGGACGCCGGCTGGCTCGTCGTCCACGTCCGGCTCGCCTTCGACCCCAGCTACGTGCTGCGGACCAACCGCCTGGCCCGCTTCGACGCCTACCCCGACCAGCGGGCGATGCTCGCGGACTCCCCCGAGGCGCAGATCGTCAAGGCGCTCGCGCCGCTGCCGGGCGAGCCGGTCGTCGACAAGGGCTGTGTCGACCCGTTCGTCGGCACACCGCTGCTCTCGGTGCTCGCGGCCGAGGGCGTCGGCGAGGTCGTGCTCGGCGGTGTCGCGACCAACCTCGTCGTCGAGTCCGCCGCCCGCCACGCCAGCGACGCCGGCCTGCAGGTGACGGTCGTCGAGGACATGTGCGCGTCGTTCCGGCCGGACTTCCACGAGTTCTCGGTGCAGAACATGCTGCCGCTCTTCGCCACCGTCACCTCCTCCGACGAGCTGCTGGCGGCGCTGGCATGAGCACCGTCGGGACCGTCCACGAGTACGACGTCGTGGTGGTCGGCGGCGGCGTGGCCGGCCTGTCCGCAGCGTGCTCGGCGGCCGAGCACGGCGCGCGGGTCGCGCTCGTCGACCGCGCGACCGAGGCCGAGTCCGGCGGCAACACCCGCTACACCGAGGCTTTCCTGCGGATGGCCTCTCTGGAGGAGACCGCCGACGGGCTCGAGGACACCCTCGTCGAGGACTTCATGGGCCACCCCGACCCGAGCGTGGTGAACGAGGCGGCGGTCGCCCCCGAGCGCCGGTCCGGCCTCTACCGGGCGCTCCACGTCGTCGACCCCGACTACGTCGCCGAGCTCGCGGCCCAGGCGCCCGGGACGCTGGCCTGGATGACCGGTCACGGCCTGCGCTTCGACCACCTCCCGACCCCGTTCCTCACCACCTCGACCTCGCGGATGGCGCCGGTCGGCGGCGGTCTGGCGATCGTGGAGACGATGGGCAAGGCCGCCCGCGGCCTCGGCGTCGCCTTCCACTTCGAGACCACCGCCCGCGACCTGCTCGTCGAGGACGAGGCCGTCGTCGGCGTGCGCGCTCGCACCCCCCAGGGACCGGTGGAGCTGCGCGGCCGGGTCGTGCTCGCCTCCGGCGGCTACCAGGGCAACGCCGAGCTGATGGCGCGCTACCACGGCGACCGCGCGCTGACCACGCGTCCGGTCGCCCGCGGCGGCGGCTACAACAAGGGCGAGGGCCTGGAGATGGCGCTGGCCGTGGGCGCCGCGACGGCCGGCAACTTCGCGCTCTTCCACGCCGAGCCCGTCGACCCCCGCTCGGGCGAGCCCGAGGCCGCGATCTTCTGCTTCCCGCACGGTGTGCTGGTCAACGCCGCCGGCGAGCGGTTCGTCGACGAGGCCCGGGGCCCGGTCGACGCGTGGTACGAGCGCACCACGCGCGACATCCAGGCCCAGGAGCGCGGCGTCGCCTGGGTGGTGCTGGACCAGCAGGGCCTCGCGGTCCCCAACCTGCGCGCCGGCATCCGCACCGACCAGCCGCCCGTGCGCGGGGCCACGGTCGCCGAGCTCGCCCGGCGCATCGGCGTCCCGGCCGACGCGCTCGAGCGCACGCTCGCGGCGTACAACGCCGCCTGCCCGGACCCCGCCGGCTTCGACCACCGGGCCCCCGACGGCCTGGCGACCACCGGGCTGGTGCCGCCGAAGTCGAACTGGGCGCGCCCCGTGGTCGAGGGGCCGTTCGAGGCCTACCCGGTCATGGCCGCCAACGTCTTCACCTTCGGCGGGCTCAAGACCACCCCCGCCGCCGAGGTGGTCGACCGCGACGGGCGCCCGGTGCCCGGCCTGTGGGCCGCCGGGGAGCTGACCGGCCTCTACTACTCGAACTACACCGGGTCGACCTCGGTGCTGCGCGGCGCGACCTTCGGCCGGATCGCGGGCCGGGAGGCGGCCCAGGAGGTGGTGCGGCGATGAGGATCTGGCACCAGAGCTTCACGGTGCTCGACGACGTGCCGCACTACCGCGACGCGCTCGCCCGGCACCTGTCCGCCCAGGCGGCCCCCGGGACCACCGTCGACCTGCACGGCATGCGGGCGGGCACCTACCCCTCGGCGTACCCCGGCACCCACATCGGGCACGCCTACCTCGCCGGGCTGCACAAGGAGCAGTTCGTCGACGCGGCGCTGCGCGCACAGGACGAGGGGTACGACGCGTTCCTCATCGCCACCATCCCCGACACCGCCTACGAGGAGGTACGGTCGCTGGTCGACATCCCGGTCGTCGCCCTCGGCCACACCTCGCTGCTCATGGCCGCCATGCTGGGCGACCGGGTCGGCATCGTGAACTTCATCGAGGCGCTGACCCCGCAGCTGCGCCGCAACATCGCGCACTACCGCCTCGAGGCGCTCGTCGGCCCGATCGTGCAGGTCGACCGCGGGTTCACCGACGTGATGGCGGCGTACGCCGACCCCAAGCCGCTCCTCGAGGCCTTCACCACCGCCGCACGCCGGGCGATCGCCGTCGGCGCCGACGTGGTGGTGCCGGGTGAGGGGCCGCTCAACGTGTTCCTCGCCGACCAGGGCGTGCACCGCGTCGACGACGTGCCCGTGCTGGACTCGCTCGGCACCTGCGTGCGGGTGGCCGAGCTGCGCGCCGCCCAGCACGCCGCGACCGGCCTGCACCCGTCCCGGCGCGGGTTCCACTCCTCCCAGCCGGCCCGCGAGGTCGTCGACGCCGCCCGCGCGTTCTACGGTCTGCCGCAGGTGCTCGGATGACCGGCAGCACCCTCACCTGGGACGTCGAGGTCGACGTAGCGGTGGCGGGCGGGGGCGCCTGCGGCGTGATGACCGCCCTGCGCGCCGCGCGCGACCCCGACCTCGTCGTCGCGGTCTTCGAGCGGTCGACGCGCGAGGGCTGCAACGGGGCGATCTCCAGCGGCAGCCTCGCCGCCGGCGGGACGCGCTTCCAGCGGGAGGCGGGCATCGAGGACTCCCCCGAGCGCCACGCCGCCGACATCCTCGCGGCCAGCGGCGACCACGAGTGGGCGCCGGTCGTGCACGCGCTCTGCGCGGTCGCACCCGGGCTCGTCGAGTGGGTCGCCGACGAGCTCGGCTACCCCGTCGAGATCGGCGCCGACATGCCCCGCGCGGGGATGTCCGTGCCGCGGCTGCACACCGACGTCGGTCGGCAGGGCGGAGCCCGGCTGATGGCCCACCTGGGCGCCGCGCTGGAGCGGCTGCCCAACGTCGCCCTCGTCGACGAGGCACCCGTGCTCGACCTAGTCGTCGAGGACGGCGCGGTCACCGGCCTGGTGGTGGAGCAGAACGGCGTGCGCCAGCGCGTCCGCGCCCGCTCCGTCGTGCTCGCCACCGACGGCTTCGCCGCCTCCCCCGAGCTGATGGCCCAGCACTGCGGCGACCTCGGCAGCCCGTTCTACGGCGGCGTCTCCACCGCCACCGGGTCGGCTGTCCCGTGGCTGGCCGGGCTCGGCGCGACCTTCCGCAACATGGGCGCCTGCCTGCGCAGCGGGCTGGTCGTCGTCGACCACGGCACCCGCGTGTCCCCGGCGCTGCCGTTCAACGGCGCGGTGCTCGTCGGCACCGACGGCCGCCGGTTCGTCGACGAGGAGGCCCACGGCTACTCCTCGATGGCGGGCGTCCTGCGCCGCCAGCCCGGAGAACGCGCCGCGATGGTGTGGGACGCCGAGACCATGGCGGCCACCCGCCACTCCGAGATGATGCGCGACTGCCTCGCCGCCGGCGCCGTGCAGGACCTTCCCGACCTGCCGGCCCTCGCCCGGGCGCTCGGGACCACCCTCGACGCGGCGGCCGCGGCCCTCGCGCCGCTCCCCGGCCGTCGGCCCCTCGTCGCGCCGTACCACCTCGCCTGGGTCACCCACGGCGTCCTCGCCACCCAGGGCGGCGTCGTCGTCGACACGACCGGCCGTGTGCTCGGCCCCGACGGCGAGCCGGTGCCGGGGCTCTACGCCGGTGGCGGCACCGCCTGCGGGCTCGCCGGCCCGTCCTCGGACGGCTACTCCTCCGGCAACGGCCTGCTCTCGGCGTTCGGCTTCGGCTGGATCATCGGCGACCACCTCGCGTCCGGCACCCGTGTCGGGTCCCAGGCGTCCGCAGAACGAGAACACGTTCCACCATCTGGGTGATACGGCTCACAACGAGCGAAATCCTGGCTAGCGTGGCCAGGCATGAAGTTCAACCTCGCCTCCGTCTTCGAGACCGTCGCCGATGCCGTCCCCGAGCGGGTCGCCCTCACCTACGAGGGCCGCCACCTGACGTACGCCGAGTTCGACCGGGAGGCGACCCAGGTCGGCCACCTGTTCGCGGCGAACGGGGTGGCCGCGGGCGACCACGTGGCGATCTTCCTGAAGAACTGCGTCGAGCACGTGACCGCGATGGTCGGCCTGCTGAAGGTCCGCGCGGTGCCGATCAACGTCAACTACCGCTACACGGCCGCGGAGCTGGAGTACCTCTTCACCAACTCCGACAGCGCCGCCGTGGTCGTCGAGGAGCCGGGCCACCAGCAGGTGCTCGCCTCGATCCTCGACCGGCTCCCCGCCGTCCGGACCGTGTACGTCGTCGGGCAGCCCGAGCCGACGCTCGTGTCCGCGGCGGACGAGCGCGGCGTGGCGGTCGTCGACTTCGCGGGCTGGCGCGACAAGCCGGCCGAGCGGGACTTCGCCGAGCGCACCGGGGACGAGCACTACATCCTCTACACGGGCGGCACCACGGGGTACCCGAAGGGCGTCGTCTGGACCCACGACGACCTGTTCCACAAGCCGCTCTCGGGCGGCAACCCCTACGGCGACCCGCACCCCGACCTCGCCGCGATCGCGACCGCCGCCCAGGCGATGCCGCCGATCTCGTTCCTCATCGCGGCCCCGCTGATGCACGGCGCGGCGTCGTACGCGATGTTCTTCTACTTCATCTTCGGCGGCCGCCTGGTGATGCTCCGCGACTTCGACCCGGCGCGGATCGTCGACGGCATCGCGCACGACGGCCTGCAGAGCCTGCTGATCGTCGGCGACGCGATGGGCCAGCCGCTGGCCGACGAGATGGAGCGCCGGCAGGACGAGGTGGACTACTCCGCGCTGTTCATGATCACCTCCGGCGGCGCGATCTGGTCCCAGGCCTGCCGCGACCGGTTCCGGGCGCTGGCGCCGAACGCGATGCAGCGCGACAACTTCGGCGCCTCGGAGTCCGGCAACGACGGCGAGATCACCCTCGACGAGCGGGGCAACCTGCGCGTGCCGGCCACCGACAAGATGCTCGTCGTCGACGACACGCTCGCCGAGGTGCCGGCCGGTCCGGAGCACGTCGGCCTGATCGCCCGCCTCGGCCCGGTCCCCCAGGGCTACTACAAGGACGAGGACAAGACCGCCCGCACCTTCCGCACGCTGCCCGACGGCCGCCGCTGCTCGGTGCTGGGCGACATGGGCTACCGCGACCACGACGGCTCGATCGTCTTCCTCGGCCGCGGCTCGCAGTGCATCAACACCGGCGGGGAGAAGGTCTACGTCGAGGAGGTCGAGAACGTCCTGCACGGCCACCCCGACATCGCCGACGTCCTCGTCGTCGCCGTCCCCGACGACCGGCTCGGGGAGCGGGTCGCCGCCGTCGTCTCCCCGCGCGAGGGCCGCACGCCGCAGCTCGAGGACGTGCAGCGCCACGCCCGCGAGTCGCTCGCCGGCTACAAGGTCCCCCGCGACCTCGTCGTCGTCGCCGAGGTCAAGCGCACCCCCGCCGGCAAGGCCGACTACCGCTGGGCCAAGGAGGTCGCGCGCGACCACGCGCCGACGCCGGCCTGAGTCGGGGTGGAAGAGACCGGTCCGCCGGCCACGGTCCCGCATCCTTGCGGGCCAGCAGCGGGAGCGGGTGTAGGGGTGGGCGCCGGCGTGCGTCGCCGTGGAACCCCACCGCAGCCGGCGGACAGGTCTCTGCCCCGAGCGTGCGCCCGGCACCGTCGACGGCGCATCCCCCACATCGGGTAAGTCGCCGACCCCGGCCGGTCGACGAGCCGCGCCCATCCACCATCCCGCCACGGGATCCCGACCCCGGCGGCCCCGACCACGAGGTGACCCCCGCATGACCGACGTCGACCGACCCGGGCCCCGGGCCGTCGCCGCCCAGCCGGGCAGCGAGCACGCGCCCACCTTCGCCCGGCTCGTGGCCGACCGGGCCGAGGACGACGCGACCGCGCTGTGGTTCGAGGAGCGCTCCTGGACCTGGCGCGAGGTCGTCGAGGAGGCGCGGCTGCGCGCCGGCCTGCTGGACGACCTGCGGAGCGACGGCCCCTGGCACGTCGGGCTGGCGATGGAGAACACCGCCGAGCACCTCTTCTGGTGGTGCGCCGCCGCGCTGGCCGGCGCGACCGTCGTCGGGATCAACCCGACCCGGCGCGGGCCCGAGCTGGAGCGGGACGTCACCTTCACCCGCTGCCAGGCGCTCGTCGTCGACGACAGCCGCCGCCCGCTGCTCGACGGGCTGGCCACCGGCGTCTCGCCGGAGCGCACCCTGCACGTCGACGACCCGATCCACGCCGACCGGCTCGCCGCAGCGGCGCCCCTCGACCTCGCGCGGGCCGACGACGTCGCGGCCGGCACGGCGTACTCCCTCGTCTTCACCTCGGGCACCACCTCCGCGCCGAAGGCGGTCATCTGCACCCAGGGCCGGCTGGCGCGGATCGCGGTGCAGCAGGTCGAGCGGCGGGCGTTGACGGGCGACGACGTGTTCTACGTGGTGATGCCGATGTTCCACTCCAACGCGATCATGGCCGGCATCGCGCCGGCGGTGCGCACGGGCGGGACGGTCGTGCTGCGGCGCCGGTTCTCCGCCTCGGCGTGGCTGCCGGACGTGCGCCGGCACGGGGTGACGTTCTTCAACTACGTCGGCAAGCCGCTGCACTACGTGCTGGCGACGCCCGAGCGGCCCGACGACGCCGACAACCCGCTGCGGATCGCCTTCGGCAACGAGGCGTCCGAGCGCGACATCGCGGAGTTCTCGCGGCGCTTCGGCTGCCAGGTGGTCGACTCGTTCGGCTCCAGCGAGGGCGAGATCCGGGTGATGCGGACCCCCGACACCCCGCCCGGCTCGCTCGGCCGCGCGCCCGAGGGGACCGTCGTGCTCGATCCCGAGACGCTCGAGGAGTGCCCACCCGCCCACTTCGACGACGCCGGCGTGCTCCTCAACGCCGACGAGGCGGTCGGCGAGATCGTCAACCGGACCGGCGCCGCGCTGTTCGAGGGCTACTGGGACAACCCCGAGGCCGACGCCCGCCGGCTGCGCCACGGCTGGGTGTGGTCCGGCGACCTGGCCTACCGCGACGCCGACGGCTTCTTCTACTTCGCCGGCCGCTCCGGCGACTGGCTGCGCGTGGACGGCGAGAACGTCGCGACCGCGCCGGTCGAGCGGCTGCTGGCCCGCTTCTCGGCGTTCTCGAACGTCGCCGTGCTCGCCGTGCCCGACGAGGCGGTCGGTGACGCGGTGCTGGCGGTCGCGGAGCTCGAGCCGGGTGTCGGCTTCGACGCCGACGCGTTCGCCGACTTCCTCGCCGCGCAGCCCGACCTCGGCACCACCTGGGTGCCGCGCTACCTGCGCCTGGTCGACGCGCTCCCCCGCACCGCCACCAGCAAGGTCGTCAAGCGCGCCATCGACCCCAGCGTCGACACCGACCTCGACCGCCTGCTGGTGCGTGTGGGCCGGTCGCTGTCGTACCGACCTGCGAGACCGGCTTCCGCTCCCCGGCCCCCGGACGACACGCTGACCCCGTGAGCGACCCCTACTCCCCCGACAACGTCGGCCGCACGGACGTCCCCGAGGCCGCGATCCGCGCGGCGGCCGACCGGCTGGTCGAGGCCACCCGCGAGGTGCGCCCGTGCGCGCCCGTCCGCGACCTCATCGGGCCGGACGACCTCGCGGCGGCGTACGCCGTCCAGTCCCACCTCGTCGCCGCCCGGCGCGACGCCGGCGCCCTCGTCGTCGGCCGCAAGATCGGGGCGACCTCGCTCGCGGTGCAGCAGCAGCTCGGCGTCGACCAGCCCGACTTCGGGTGGCTCTTCGACGACATGGACCTCAGCGGCGCCGACGAGGTGCCGATGGCGCGGCTGCTCCAGCCCAAGGCCGAGGCCGAGGTCGCCTTCGTGCTCGGCGCCGACCTCGACGAGGGTCCCCTCGACGCCGCCCAGGTGCGCGGCGCCGTCGACCACGCCGTCGCCGCGCTCGAGATCGTCGACAGCCGGATCGCCGGGTGGGACATCTCCTTCGGCGACACCGTCGCCGACAACGCCTCGAGCGGCCTCTACGTGCTCGGCACCGAGCGCCGCACCCTCGACGAGGTCGAGCCCGTCGACGTCACCATGCGGATGACCATCGACGGCGAGGAGGTCTCCACCGGCAACGGCGCCGCCTGCCTCGGCGACCCGCTCAACGCGCTGGCCTGGCTGGCCCGCGCCGCCCGGGCCTACGGCGAGCCGCTCCGCGCCGGCCAGGTCGTCCTCTCCGGCGCGCTCGGCCCCATGCGCGACGTCTCCCCCGGCGCCACCGTCGTCGCCGAGATCTCCGGCCTCGGCTCGGTCACCGCGCGGTTCTCGGGCTAGGCGTCGGAGCGGGCGGGCGGCGAGCCGGCGCGCCGCGGCAGGTTCAGCGGCTGGCCGATGAATCTCCCGGTTGGCCGCTGAAGTTTCATCGGCCCACCGACAGGTTCAGCGGCTGGCCGATGAATCTTCCCCCCGCCCGCCCGCGTCCCGGATCGGCGTGATCCACGCCTGGTGGGTGGCGCTGTTCTTGGTGATGGCGAGCAGCTCGTCCATGTGCGGCTCCAGGCCGGTGACCTTGTCGAGCGGGACGCCGACGACCAGCTGGAAGCCGAGCCCCTTCCACGCCTGCACGGCGCGGCCGGCGAACTCCGAGTCGGCCTTGACGAACCCCTCGTCGAGGAAGACCGGCGCGAAGCGCGGCCGCGACCGCAGCTCGTCGCCGAGGCGGAAGCGCAGCGCCGAGCCGACGATGAACGCCACCAGCTCCTGGGTCTCGCCGCCGCTCTTCTCCCCCAGCGTGCGGTAGGTCGCGCGCAGCTCGCCGGTCAGGTGGTCGTAGCGCTCGGCGCTGACCTCCACGTGGCGCCGCACGTCGAGCAGCCGGTCGCGGTCGGAGGTGACGACGCCGTGCGCGCCGGGGGCGGCGGGGCGCAGCTGGTCCATGAATCTGCTGAGCCGGGTGAACCGCTCCTCCAACGCCGCCTCGTCCAGCTCGCCGGTCGACCCGGCGGACAGCGCCCGGAGGTCCTTGAGGAAGACCTGGACGTGCGCGGGCGCGAGCCGCCGCAAGCGGATCCGCAGCCGGTCCCGCGTGGCGCCGAACTCCAGCCGTCGCAGGATCGCGTTGATCGGCTCGAGCCGGTCCTCGATCTCCTCGATCGAGGCGGCCATCGCACCGACCAGCGGCACCAGGTCCTGCCCGCTCCACTCGGTGAGCCGGCGCCGCCACTCCGAGCGCCGCTCGGCCAGGCCGGTGCCGCGCACCTGCTCGAGGATCGCGGCGTAGTCGGCGTACGACGCGGCGCTCGTGCCGAGGTTCGGCGACTCCCAGCGCGCCTGGTAGAGCCGGAAGATGCCGGCCAGCTCCTCGGCCACCCGCCGGGTCTCGTCCTCCGCGTCGGCGACGGCCGCGCGCAGCCCCTCGGCGAGCCGGTGGGAGGACTCGGGGAAGCGGGCCAGGTCCTCGGGGTCGGCGGGCGCCGCCGCGGCCGCGAGCTCGTCGGCGAGTGCGGCCTCCTGCTCCGCGGTCAGCTCGACGTCGCCGGCGCGCTCGACCGCCTCGAGACGGTCCTTGACCGCGTCCTCGTCGTCGACCAGCGCGCCGTGGGCCTCGCTGAGCTCCCGCGCCCGCTGCTCGAGCGCGAACCGCTCGCGCCGGGTCGCCTCCAGCCGCGCCGCGAGCTCCTCGACCTGAGCCTGCAGCACCTGCAGCTTGTCGTCAGCGCTCAGCACGTCCTGGCGGCGCTGCTCGAGCTCGGCGGTGCGCCGCTCGCTCGCGGAGACGTCGAGGTCGTCGAAGCGGGCGGTCGCGACGGCGTCGTACGCCGTGCGGCGCTGCTCGAGCACGGCCGCGCGGTGGTCGAGGGTCGCCACCTCGGCGTCGAGCGCCTGCAGCTGCTCCTCCACCGACGCCAGCTCGGCGTCGATCTCGGCGATCGCCTCGGCGTTGGAGAAGCCGATGATGCTGCGCACGTCGGTCCGCCCATGGGTGCCGCGGCGGCCGTTGCGGGTCTGGCCGGCCGGCGTCACGCGGAAGCCGTCGCCGGCGAGCCCTGCGGCGTCCTCGACGCAGAGCGCGTTGCGCGAGGGGTGGGCGACGTGGGCCTGCACCCAGCCGGAGAACGGCGAGTCCTGGTGCAGCAGCTTGCCGGCGACCCGCTCGGGGTCGGCCGGGCCGAGGTCGGGCAGCCCGAGCTCGACGCCCTCGAAGGTCAGCCGCCCGCGCAGCCGCAACCCGTCGATCGCGGCGGAGAAGTGGTCGAGCCGGTCCAGCGGCACCAGCATCAGCCGGGCGCTGCCGGCGAGGACGGTCTCCACCGCGGTGCGCCACCGGGACTCCTCGGGCGCGACGTCGACGAGCTCGGCGACGTACGGCAGGTCCTCGGGCGACAGCCCGCTGGCGCGCGCCACCTCGGCGCGCATCTCGTGCATCCCGGCCGGCACGCGACCGGCTCGGCTCTCCAGCGAGGCGCGCTCGCGGCGCAGCTCGCCCTGCCGCTGCTGCAGCGGGTAGCGCCGGTCGCGGGTGCCGTCGCGGTCGCGCCGGATCGTCTCCAGCGCCGAGCGGCAGCCGGCCAGCCACTGCCGGGCGTGCTGCTGGAGCACCGCGAACGCCTCGGCCGACATGAGCGCGCCGTCGAGGTCGAGCGCGGCGGCGGAGTCCTCGTCGGTCGCGCCGTCGGTGAGGTCGACCAGCGGCAGCAGCCGCTCCCGGAGGGCGGTGCGCCGCGCGAGGCGGTCCTCGCGGACCACCTCCTCCTGCTGGAGCGCGAGCCCCAGCGACTGCACGGTCGAGCCGCCGGCGGCGCGGTGCTCCTCCTTGGCGGCCTCGAGGTCACCGAGCAGGGTCTGCTCGGCCGAGACCGCGGAGGCGAGGGCGTCGGCGGTGGTGGCGCGGGCGTCCCGGTTGTCTGCGACGGCCGCCTCGATGAGCCGCAGGTGGGTGCGCAGCAGCCACAGCCGCAGCGGGGTGTCGCCGGGCAGCGTCACGCCGTAGGCGTCGAGCGCGGCGAGGCGGGCGGCCGCGGCGGCGCCGCGCTCGTGCAGGTCGGTGATCGGCTCGAGGAGGGCGAGCTTCTCCTCCTCGGTGCGCATCGCCGCGTAGGCCCGCTCCAGGTCGTCGAAGTGCTCGACGGCGCGGTCGGCGGCGGCGTACGTCGAGGGCCGCTCGAGCACCATCTCCTTGTAGAGCTCGTCGACGCTGCGGACCTGGTTGCCGGCCTGGATGCGCGCCAGCAGCCGCAGCGCCTTGGCGCCGTCGCCGTTCGCGCCGATGCCGAGGCGGGCGTGCAGGACCGCGGCGTACTCCGCGTAGGTGCGGTGGACGCGGATGCCCGGGAAGAGCTTCTTGAGCGTGGTGGCGTGGAACCGCTCGCCGACCGCGACCTCGAGCGTCCCCATCGGCAGCGCGCCCTCGTGGGTGGCCAGCTGCATCTGCACGTCGGCCGAGCGGGTCGCGCGGCGCGGCACGTAGTAGGTGCGCAGCGCGGTGAACCGGCCGCCCTGGTCGTTGACGAACGTCATCGCGACCGCGCCCCAGGTGTCGACGCCCTGCCCGCGCAGCAGCCGCTCGACGGGCTTGCCGGTGCGGGGGTCGTCGACGACGTCGACGGCGCCGCGGAGGTACGACAGCAGGTTGCGCTGCCCGACGCCGCGCGCCCGGCCGGCGACCGCGTCGTTGGACGCGCCGTTGAACTTCGTGTCCGACGGCATCATCAGCGCCGTGTAGGCGTCGAGCACGGTGCTCTTCCCGACGCCCGAGGCGCCGGAGATCATCGTCGCGTCGCCGCGCAGCGGGATCGTCGTCAGGCCGCCGAAGCCGCCCCAGTTGACCAGCTGCATCAGCGCCGCGCGCCACTGCATGCCGTCGTCGGAGGGCAGCGAGACGACCTGCCGGTCGAAGAGCCCCGCGGAGTGCTCGTCCTCGAGGTGCTCGGCCTCTCCGACGCTCATGCCTGCTCCCCCGTCTGCTGGTCCGTCTCGTCCTCGAACAATCCGTCACCCAGCCCCGCGTCGAGCGGCTCGTCGGCCTCGTCCTCGGCCTGCGGCTCGGCGTTGGCGCGGCGCAGCGAGTCCAGCAGCTCGTGCAGCAGCTCCAGCGGCAGCAGCGGCTCGACGGCCTCGCTGACCTCGAAGCGGTCCTCGTGCTCGCCGGCGATCAGCAGCCCCGCCTTGACCAGGCCAGCCACCGCGTTGCGGGCGCGCTTCTCGTCGCCCGACTCGTCGGTGGCGTGCGGGGGCCGGAAGCCCGCGACGTGCTCGAGCAGGTCCTCGCGGTCGACGAAGACCCGCGCCTCGCCCGCGGCCGCGCCGGCGCGCAGGCGGTTGCGGAGGTGCACCAGCACGATCGTCTCCTCGCGCGACCACGCGGCGTCGTACAGCAGCGTCGGGAAGCGCCCGCCGGTCTCGGGCGAGGCCTGCCGCTTCCAGGCGACCTCGCGGTCCCGGTCGATGGCGAGGTCGAGGAAGAGGTCGTTGAGCCGCGAGCGCAGCACCCGCTCGTGCTCGACGAGCACCTGCCAGTCCCGCGGGTGCGTGCGCGCGCTGACGAACCGCTGCTTGAGCAGGGTCACCAGCGCCTGGCGCTGCGCCTGCTCCAGCCCGCCCTCGTCGCCCTCCCAGAGCGAGACCGAGGCCGGCTCCAGCTCGGCTTCGGTCAGGGTGTCCTGGCTCATCCGTGGTCCTCGGTCTCGGTCGTGCGGGTGCGGTCGGGGTCGGGCAGCGGGGTGCGCGGCACGGCGAGCGTGCGGGTGCTGCCGTCGGGACGGACGGCGTCGAAGTCCTCGGTGCCGACGGGCTCGCCGTCCTCGCTGCGCCAGCCGCGGTCGGCGGCCAGGTGCAGCAGGCCGAAGACCTCGACCGGGCGGCGCAGGTCGACGTCGAGGCCGGCGAAGAGCTCGCCGAGGGTCGCCGGCGGCAGCAGCGAGGTCAGCGCGGCGTCGACCCGGGCGCGCAGCTCCTCGATCCGCGGACCCCCCTGGGCGACCAGGTCGGCCAGCGAGACCGCCGGCGCGTCGTCGGGGTCGGCGACCTCGATGGGGTCGGGCAGCACGTCGTCGGCGGGGTCGTGGAACCGCTCGCGGAGGTGGCCGACGTCGGCGCGCGCGGGCAGGAGGGGTACGTCGTGCGTGGCACGCGGGCCGGTGGTCGCCATCCAGGTGACCAGCTCCGACTCGACCTGCCGCAGCACCTGCTCCAGCTCGCGGTCGCGGGCCGCGTCGCGGGAGACGATGTAGTCCTTGAGCGTCGCCGTGACCCGCGAGCGCTGCACCAGCACGCGGTCCAGGCCGTCGCGGACCAGCCGCACCGTGCCGCGCAGCTCGGCCCGCTCGGCGTCGCTGACCAGCCCGTCGGAGAGCGGGTGCTCCAGCAGCGCGGTGAGGTCCTCGCGCAGCTGGGTCACCAGGCCGTCGTCGCGCAGCAGCGCGAAGGCCCCCTCGAAGGCGCGGCCCTCCTGGGTCGCGGTCATCAGCGCGTCGGCGCGGGCGAGGTAGTCGTCGATGACCTGGCCGGCGGGGCGGTCCTCGGCGCGGAACGCCGCGAGGATCTCGCCGCGGATCGTGGCGAACCGCTCCTCCACCCGCGCGAAGTCGCTGGGCAGCGCCGAGACCAGCGACAGCAGCTCGGTGAACCCCTCGAGCATGTAGTCCTCGGTCGCGCCCTCGAGGTCACCGCCGTCGACGAGCCGGTCGCGCTCGGCCTGCAGCCGCGCGATCTCGGTGTTGAGGATGCCGACGCGGGCCGACCGGTCGGGGTTGGCCTCGGCGTTGAACCGGCGGACCGTGCCGAGGATCGTCGCGATCCGGTGCTCGCTGAGGGTGGCGCGGTCGCGCGCGAGGTTCTTGACCAGCTCCAGCGCCTGCTGGGCGTGGGAGGTCAGCGTGTAGACCTCGCGGCCCTCGTCGTCCAACGAGCGCACCAGCCACTGCCCGCGCATCCACCGCTGGCAGACCTCCCGGCCCGACCCCGTCGGCAGGTCGGTCTCCCCCGCGGCGCGCGCCTGCGCGAGGTGCTCCTCGACCTGGGTGTGCAGCCGCGCGGTCGGGATCGGCACGTTGTTGCGGCCGAACGCCTCGCGGAAGATCGTGATGACCACCGGCGCCTGCCGCTGGTGCAGCAGCGTCAGGGTCGGCTGCGCGAAGGCGCGCCGGACGCCCGCGAGCTCCCCCGCGATCCCGCTCATGCTGATCCCCCTCGATGCCTGGCAGCCGCCGATCATCCCAGGGCGGGCGGCCCCGGCCGAAACCGGCCGGGCCGTGGTCGCCGTCAGCCCGAGGTCAGCCCGAGGTCAGCCCAGCAGCGCGGCGACCTCGGCGTCGGAGGCCGCGAGCGCGTCCCGGTCGTGGGTCGAGCCGCTGACCAGCAGCTCGTCGGCGCCGGTGCGCTCCACGAGCTCGTCGAGCCGGCGGCGTACCGTCGCCGCGGTGCCGGCCACGACCGCGTCGAGCCCGCGCTCGACGCGGCGGGTGTCCTGGGCGTCCCAGTCCTGCGCGCGGATGTCGGCGACCCGCTCCAGCGGGCCGAAGACGCCGGTGCGCCGGGAGCGGACCATCGCCCACACCTCCGGCAGCGCGAGGTCGCGCGCCTCGGCGTCGGTGTCGGCGACGAGCACGTCGAGGGAGACCGTGAGGTGCGGGGTGCTGCCGCGGTGGGGCACGAAGCCACGGCGGTACGCCGCCAGCCGCTCGCCGGCGTCGGGCTCGGTGAGCACCGGTCCGCCGACCACCACCGGCAGGCCGAGCCGCGCGGCCACCTCGAGCCCGCGGCCGGTCGCGAGCACCGAGACCGGCACCGGTCCGACGCCGTCGGGGCGGACGGTCACCTCGCCCGTGCCCTCGAGCAGGGCGCGCAGCTCGGCGACGTCCTCGGCGAACGTGTCCGGCTCCTCGGCCCCGCGACGCAGCGCCCGCCGCACCGGCGCGGTGAACCCGACCGAGCGGCCCACGCCGAGGTCGACGCGGCCGGGGTGCAGCCCGGCGAGCATGCGGAACTGCTCGGCCACCACGAACGGCTGGTGGTTGGGCAGCATCACCCCGCCCGACCCGATCCGGATCGTCGAGGTGGCGGCGCCGACGGCGGCCAGCAGCACCGCCGGGGCGCCGGAGGCGACGCCGGGCACGCCGTGGTGCTCGGCGACCCAGAACCGCTCGTAGCCCAGCCGCTCGGCACCCACCGCGCGCTCGACCGTGTGCCCGAGCGCGGCGCCCTCGGCCGAGCCGGTGCGCGTGCGGGAGCGGTCGAGCAGGGAGAACCTCATGCCCGGTCCAACGCTCCCGACGGGACCAGGCTTCCCGTCAGGCCTTCCGGACGAGCACCTGCCCGGCGGCGACCTCCCAGCGCTGGTCGAGCCGGACGTTCGCCAGCAGGCGGCGGTCGTGGGAGACGAGCATCAGAGCGCCGTCGTACGACTCCAGCGCCTGCTCGAGCTGCTCGATCGCCGGCAGGTCCAGGTGGTTGGTCGGCTCGTCGAGCACGAGCAGGTTGACCCCGCGCGCCTGGAGCAGCGCCATCGCGGCGCGGGTGCGCTCGCCCGGCGAGAGGCGACCGACGAGGCTGGCGACCTGGTCGGCCTTGAGCCCGAACTTCGCCAGCAGCGTGCGCACCTCGGCCTGGGTCAGCTCCGGCACGACCGCCTCGAACGCCGCGCCCAGCGGCCGGTCGTCGTCGAGCCCGGTGCGTGCCTGGTCGATCACGCCCACCGCGACCGAGGCGCCGAGGGAGGCCGAGCCGCTGTCGGGGGTGGTGCGCCCGAGCAGCAGGTCGAGGAGGGTGGTCTTGCCCGCGCCGTTCGGGCCGGTGATGCCGATCCGCTCGCCCGCGTCGACCTGCAGCGAGACCGGGCCGAGGCGGAAGTCCCCGAGCTCCCGGGTCGCCTCGTTGAGCACCGCGACCACCGCGCTGGACCGCGGCGCGGCGGCGATGTCGAACTGGAGCACCCACTCCTTGCGCGGCTCCTCGACCTCCTCCAGCCGCGCGATCCGCGACTCCATCTGGCGCACCTTCTGCGCCTGCTTCTCCGAGGACTCCGTGGCCGCCTTGCGGCGGATCTTGTCGTTGTCGGGGCTCTTGCGCATCGCGTTGCGGACGCCCTGGGAGCTCCACTCCCTCTGTGTGCGCGCGCGGCCGACCAGGTCGGCCTTCGTGTCGGCGTACTGCTCGTAGGCCTCGCGGGCGTGGCGGCGCTGCACCGCCCGCTCCTCGAGGAACGCGTCGTAGCCGCCGTCGTAGACGCTCACCTGGTGCTGGGCCAGGTCGAGCTCGACGATCCGCGTGACGCATCGGGCCAGGAACTCCCGGTCGTGGGAGACCAGCACGACCCCGGCCCGCAGCCCCTGCACGAAGGACTCCAACCGAGCCAGCCCGTCGAGGTCGAGGTCGTTGGTCGGCTCGTCGAGCAGCACGACGTCGAACCGGCTGAGCAGCAGCGCGGCCAGCGCCACCCGGGCCGCCTGCCCGCCGGAGAGCGAGGTCATCAGCGCGGCCGGCCCCACCTCGGGCGCGAGGTCGGCGAGGACCGGGCCGAGCCGGTCGTCGAGGTCGGCGGCGCCGCTGGCCATCCAGTGGTCGAACGCCACGGCGTACGCGTCGTCCGCGCCCGGCTCCCCCGAGCCGAGCGCCGCGGCGGTCGCCTCCATGGCCCCGGTCGCGGCCGCGGCGCCGGTGCGGCGGGCGACGTACGCCGCCACCGTCTCCCCCGGCACCCGCTCGTGCTCCTGGGGCAGCCACCCGACGAACGCGTCGCGCGGCGCCGTGCTCACCGTCCCGCCCATCGGGGTGTCCGCGCCGGCGAGCAGCCGCAGCAGCGTCGACTTGCCGGCGCCGTTGGCCCCCACCACGCCGACCACGTCTCCGGGCGCGACGGTCAGGTCGAGCCCCTCGAAGAGGACGCGGTGGCCGTGACCGCCGGAGAGGTCCTTGGCGACGAGGGTGGCGCTCACCGGAGGAGCGTAGGCCGTGGCCCGCGCGACCCGTGACCGGCCAGGAGCCGGCCCCCGCCTCGTTCGCCGCCGCCGACCTGCGCGGCGCCGCGGTCCAGCCGGACTAGTCGAGGCGCACCTCACGCCACCCTGTCTCGTTGTCCTGCCGTCAGGAACCGCCGCCCGCGGCCATCATGGACGGACATGGACGACCCAGCACGCACCGAGCACCCGCGGCCCGAGCCGCGGGTCGAGCGCGCGCGCCCGGCCGACCGCGGTCTGGTCGCGCGGCTCGTGGAGGCGGTCGTCGCCGCCGACCCGTCCGTCGCGCCCGAGGTCGCCTCCGGGGCGCTGCGTGCTGCCCAGTGGCTGCAGCGCACGCCCGCCGACTGGCAGGGGGTCGCGGTCGTCGAGGACGGCGGCGTGCGGTCGGTCGTCGGGTACGTCGCCGCCGACTCTGGCCCCGGTTCCGCCGCCGGCGTCCGGGCCCACCGCGTCCTCGTCCACCCGGCGTACCGCGACTCCGGTCTCGGCCCCGCGCTCGTGGCCGCCGCCCGCGCCGCGCTCGCCGACGAGCCCGCCCCCGCTCCAACCGTCGTCGAGCCCGACCCCGCACCCGAGCTGGTGCGCGTCGAGACGCCGCCCGTCACCTGGCGCCAGCGGCTGACCGAACCGGCCGGAGCCCTCGCCATCGTCGCCGCCGGCGCCGTCGCCGTGCTCGCCGTCCAGGTCGGCGGCGGGCCCCTGGGCGACGTCGTGCCGTTCCTCGACCGTGACGCCGACCGGCCCGCCTCGGCCGAGCGCGGCGGCGTCGACGAGGCTGATGTCGATGGCCGCTCCGCGGACCCGTCGTCCCCGCCCGCGTCGTCCGTCCCCGTCCCCGGCGTCGTCCTCACCCCCGTCGCTGCGCCGTCCCCTCCCGCCCCGTCGGGGGACCCCCAGCCCGGGCCGGGCCCCGGTCAGCCCACGACCCCGCCGGCTCCCCCGGCGACACCCGCCCCCACACCTCCCGGCACCCCCGGCCCGGGCCCCGGTCCCACCTCCGGCCTGCTCGACCCCGTCGTCGAGGAGGTCGTCGAGGTCCTCGACGGAGCCACCGGCAGCGCCGTCGCGCCCGTCACCGGCGCCGTCCGCGACCTCCTCGACGCCACCACCGACGTCCTCGACGGCGTCCTCGGGGTCCTCATCCCGCCCCGCGCCGGCTCCACCGGCTGACGCACCCCGCCACCCGTCCCTTGCGGCTGGTTGAGGAAGGCGCGCAGCGCCCCCCGGCTGGTCGAGGAAGGCGCGCAGCGCCCCCCGGCTGGTTGAGGAAGGCGCGCAGCGCCTGTCTCGAAACCCGCAGAGCTTGTGAACGAGCCCTTCCCACCGTCGGCCGGCTGGGGTAGAATCGAACACATGTTCGAGCCCACCAGGACCTCCCCACCGGGAGTCCTGCACGCCTCGACCATCACCCGAGCTCACCGCCGGCTCACCGCCGCCCTCGACGCCGCCGCCGACGCCGCGTCCGGGCTCGACGACGCCGAACGGATCGACACGATCACCGCGCTGGAGGACCTCGTCCGGGTCGCGACCGCCGCCCAGGCAGCGCTCTCCCGGGAGCTCGACGCCTCCCAACGCGTCCAGCAGGCGGCGGCCGGGGTGCCCGCCGACCTCCGCGGCCGCGGGGTGGCCGCCCAGGTCGCCCTGGCGCGGAAGGAGTCCCACCACCGCGGCCAGCGCCACCTCGGTCTGGCGAAGGTCATCGCCACCGAGATGCCACACCTGTGGGCCGCCTGGCGACGAGGGACGGTGACCGAGCACGGCGCGACCCTCGCGGTCCGCGAGACCGCGTGCCTGGAGGTCGAGGACCGCCTCGAGGTCGACCGGCTCCTCGCCGCCACCCCCGACGCCCTTGACCGCCTGGAGCAGATGTCGGAGCGGCAGGTCGCGGCCCTCTGCCGCCGCCACGCGTCCCGCCTCGACGCCGCCGCGGTCGTCAAGCGGCAACGCCGGGCCCACCAGGAGCGGTGCGTGACCATCCGGCCGGCGCCGGACACGATGGTCCACCTCACCGCCGTCCTCCCCGTGGCCGACGGCGTCGCGGCCTACGCCGCGCTGACCCGCGCCGCCGCGGCTGCCCGTGCCGGGGGTGACGGCCGGTCGAAGGGGCAGGTCATGGCGGACACCCTCGTGGAGAGCGTCCTGGCGGACCACCAGGCCACCACCGGCACCCGCGTCGAGCTGGGTCTGGTGATGACCGACCGTTCCGTGCTCGGGGAGGCCGACGACCCCGCCCGCGTCGACGGCTACGGCCCGGTCCCGGCCGAGCTCGGCCGCGAGATCCTCGCCGGCGCCCTGGCGAGGGACGAGGAGGTGTGGCTACGGCGGCTCTACGCCAGCCCCACCACCGGCGAGCTGGTCGCCATGGACTCCCGAGGCCGCGTCTTCCCGACGGGACTGGCCCGGTTCATTCGGCTGCGCGACCAGGTCTGCCGCACCCCCTGGTGCGACGCACCCATCCGCCAGACCGACCACGCCCACCCCGCCGTCGACGGCGGCGAGACCAGCGGACACAACGGTCAGGGCCTCTGCGAGGCCTGCAACCACGCCAAGCAGGCCTCGGGCTGGGACGCCCGACCATCCGAGGACGGGTCCATCGAGACGACGACCCCGACGGGTCACCGGCACCGCACTCGACCACCACCGACGACGATCACCGTCCACGAGACCCACGCGCCACCGATCTGCATCGACTTCTACGTCGGCGCCGCCTGACAGGCTGACTCGTGCGAACCAAACGGCGCCCGCGTGCATCCGACCGGGCATGCGCACCTGGAGAGACCTGCCCCGGGCCACGGCCGTCGTCGCGACGATCGGCGTCGTCGCGGCCCTCCTGCCCACCGCGTCGGCGTACCCCGGCTCCCCGCCGGCCGAGAAGCCACGGGTCACCCGTGCGGTCAGCCTGGTCGGCACCGACCTGCACCTGCAGGGTGGGAAGGTCGTCCCGCTCCCCACGAAAGCCGGCAGCCACCCCGTCCTCCTCGGCACGAGCCGCCGCGGCTGGGTCGTGGCGTCGGGCAGCACCTTCCGGCTCGTCCGGCCCGGCGGCGCGGTGCAGCGGATCACCGGCCGCAACGGCACCGACCTCTTCGTGACCGAGGCGCTCTCCGACGACGGCGAGCGGGTGGTGACGGCGAGCCTCGACCAGGGCGACACGTTCAACATCCGGGTCGCCGACCTCGACGGGAAGGTCGCCGTCCGGACGTTCTTCGAGGAGCTCTACGTCGACGTGATGGACGCCGACGACGGCCGGGTGTACGTCGGCGGGCGCGACGGGCTGTGGGTCGTCGACGAGCGCACCGACGGGCGCACCCGCGTCCTGCGCCGGCCGACCGCCCTGGTCGCCCTCGAGCACGACACGGTCTTCGTCGGCACCCGCAAGCGCCCGGGCCGGGTCGGACCCACGAGCCTCGGCGAGCCCGGCACGCCGCGCTGGCGCGCCCGCTCGGTGCCGGTCGCGGTCTCCCCCGACGGCGCCCACGTCGTGGGCGACGACGGCACGGTGCGGGCGATGGCCGACGGCCGGGTCGTACGCCGCGTGCCGACCCCGGGCCGCGGGCGGGAGTTCCACTCCCTCGGCTGGGCCTCGGCGCGCCGGGTGCTCGTGGAGACCCGGTCCGGCGGGCGCACCACCCTGCGGTCCTGCCCGCTCCCCCGCGGCACGTGCCGGGTGGTCGGCTCGACGAAGCGGCTCGTGTCGGTGCCGACGAGCCACGGCGGGCCGTACCGGATGCCCTGACCGTCCGGCCCGGCCGGACGCTCGGGCGGGCGCTCGGACCGGCGCTCGGACCGGCGCTCGACGGGCGGACCGGGTAACCGCGCCGCTGGTCGTCCGTTGAGCCGGTGACCGTCGTCACCGACTCCGAGGACCCCCACGTGAGCCACCCGGCCCTCCTCCGCACCCGCCTGGCCGCCGGCCTCCTGGCGACGACCGCCCTGGTCGTCCCCGCCGGCCCCGCGACCGCCACCAGCCCGAGCACCACCAGCAAGCCCTCCAGCCCGCCGGCGACGGCCCGCGCGGTGCCGGTGCCGGACGGCTGGAAGGCCCGCCCGGCGACGTACCCCGGCACGGTGAAGCGGACCGACCTCGCGATCCCGATGTCGGACGGCACGGTGCTCCGTGGCGACCTCGAGCTGCCGGCGGGCAAGGACGGCACGGCCGCGCGGGGCCGGTTCCCGGTGCTGGTGACGATCTCGGCCTACAACAAGAGCGTCGTGGGCTCGCTCGGCGAGGACGAGCCCGGCTACCTGGTGCGCCGCGGCTACGCCTCGCTCAACGTCGACGCCCGCGGCACGGGCAGCTCCGAGGGCACGTGGGACGCGTTCGGCGAGCGGGAGCAGCTCGACGGCAAGGAGGTCGTCGAGTGGGCGGCCGCCCGGGCGCGGCCGTGGAGCAACGGACGGATCGGCATGCGCGGCCCGTCGTACATGGGCATCAACCAGCTCTTCACCGCCGCCCTGCACCCCAGGGGCCTGCGCGCGATCTTCCCGCAGGTGCCGGCGGGCGACGTCTACCGCGACGTCGTCGCCTCCGGCGGCCAGGTCGACGTCGGCTTCATCCCCCTGTGGATGGGCCTGGTCACCACCACCGGCGTCATCCCGCCGGCGGTCACCGCCACCGACCCCGCGTCGGGGCTCAAGGCGCTGCTCTCCCACGTCTTCGGCGCCGCGACGTTCACCGCGCCGCTGCTCCTCGACGCCGTCCTGGGCGGCGACGCCGCGCACGACGGCCCCTTCTACCGGACCCGCTCGCCGCTGGAGGTCATCGACGAGGTCGACGTGCCGACGTTCCTGCTCGGCGGGCAGCAGGACCTCTTCCAGCGCGGCACCCCGCTGCTCTTCGAGGCGCTCCAGGAGCGCGGCGTCCCGACCCGGCTCGTCGTCGGGCCCTGGAACCACCTCGAGGGCTCGATGGGCACCGACCTCGACCAGGTCGGGCACGGCACGCTGTCCCAGCTCCAGCTGCGCTGGTTCGACCGCTGGCTGCGGGGCGCGAAGGGCACCAGGCTGGGCCGGATCGCGCCGGTCAACGTCTACGAGAACGGCTCCGGCACCTGGCGCACCCAGCGGGAGTGGATCGACCGCGACGCCCGCGCCCGCAGCTACCGGCTGTCGGGCAGCGCGACGACCGCGGTCCGACCCGGCGTGCTCACGACCGGCGCGGCGAAGGACGGCACCGCGGTGGTCCCGCCGGTCCCGGTCTCCGGGCTCTGCAGCCGATCGGCGAGCCAATGGACGGCCGGCATCCCGGCGTCCGTCGCGGGCGGGCTGCCGTGCTTCCAGGACAACGCGCTCAACGACCGCAGCGGGATCGTCTACGAGACCGCGCCGCTGACGAAGCCGGTGCGCTTCTCCGGGCCGGTCAACGCACGCCTGTTCGCCTCGACGCCGACCGGCGGCGGGATGTTGTCGGTGTCGATCTCCGACGTCGCGCCGTCGGGCAAGGTGACCCGGCTCAGCGGCGGCTGGCAGCTGATCGCCCAGCGCGCGCTGGACAGGAAGCGCACCCGCTACCTCGACGGCGAGGTCCTCCAGCCCTACCACCCGTTCACCCGCGCCTCGCGTGCGCCGGCCCCGGCAAGGTCGTGCCCGTCGACGTCGAGGTGTTCCCGACCGCCGCGAAGATCCGCGCGGGCCACCGCCTCCGGATCGCCGTCCAGGCCTTCGACGTCCCGCACCTGCTGCCCAGCCTCCCGGACCTGCCCGGCACACTCGTGCCGATCACGCTGCACACGTCCGCGAAGCACCCCTCGCGCCTGACGATCCCCTTCCTCGCCCGGAGCCGGCGGTGAACCTCCGGCTGGTCGCGGCGGCCCTCACCGCCGTCCTCGCCGTCGGCGGCACGACCGCGCTCAACGGGGCCGGTGCCGAGGCCCCCGACGCCACCCGGACCGCGCTCGCCCCGCCGGAGTGCGGCCCGGGGTCGCGGCCCGAGACCGACATCGACGGCCGCGTGCCCGCCGCCGACTTCGCGTCCGGCCGGGCGGCACAGGGCTACACCTGCAACACCCGGCTGGTCAGCCACCTCGGCCGCACCGGCGGGCTGAAGGTCCAGCGCTTCGAGGACCGCTCCGGCCACGTCTGCGCCTACTACGACGTCGCCAAGTCCTTCCCGCTCGGCGTGCTCCAAGCCGGGCTCGCAGGCCTCGGCACCGCCGTCGTCGACATGACCGACGCGCGCCGGCCGCGCCGCACCACGACGCTGCTCACCCCGGCGATGGCCTCCCCGCACGAGTCCCTCCACCTCCACGAGAAGCGCGGTCTCCTCGTCGCGGTCATGGGCACGCTCGCCACCGCGCCCGGCATCCTCGACGTGTACGACGTCAAGCAGGACTGCCGCAAGCCGCGCCTGCTCTCCTCGACCCCGGCCGGGTTCCTCGGCCACGAGTCCGGCTTCTCCCCCGACGGCCGGACGTTCTGGGCCAGCGCCCTGGTCGGCCTGACCGTCACCGCGATCGACCTGACCGACCCGCGCGCCCCGCGCCCGCTCAGCACGATCAACGGCGTGCTGTCCCACGGCGTGCGCACCTCCCCGGACGGCCGGACCCTCTACGTCGCCGACCTCGGCCTGCCCAACAGCAAGCGGCTCACCGAGGGCGGGCTCCGCGTCTACGACGTCAGCGCCATCCAGGACCGCGAGCCGTTCCCGCGGGCCAGGCCGATCACCACCTACACCTGGCCCGACGTCGCCATCCCGCAGGTCCCCGAGCCGATGCGCGTCGACGGGCACGACTACCTGCTGATGGTCGACGAGTTCAGCGAGCTCGCGCTCGACCCGACCTTCAGCTACCGCCCGGAGAACAGCGCCGCCATCGCCCGCATCCTCAACGTCGACGACCCCGCGAAGCCGTTCCAGGTCTCCGCGCTGCGCCTCGAGGTGCAGCTGACCGAGAACCGCGCCGGCGAGCAGCAGGACGATCCCGGCGCCAAGAGCCCGATCGGCGGCTACTCCTCGCACTACTGCGCGATCCCGCGGTTCAAGAACCCGCGCCTGGCCGCGTGCTCCTACATCGGCTCCGGGCTGCGGGTCTTCGACATCTCCGACCCCTACCACCCCCGGCAGGTCGCCTACTTCAACAAGCCGGCCCCCACCGGCGGCTACGCGATGGCCAAGCCGGCCTTCGACCGCGACCGCGAGCAGGTGTGGTTCAGCGACTTCGACGCCGGCTTCTTCGCGGTCCGGCTGACCAACGGCGCGTGGCCGAAGGGCCTCTGAGGGCCGGCCGGTCCGGGACTACCCCTCGACCACCTCCACCAGGCCGAACGGCACGGTCAGCACCTGGTCGCGCACTCGGAGGTGGAAGCGGGTGCGCCCGCGCTTGAGCACCGTCCCGACCACGCCCTCGTAGCGGCCGCCGGCCACGATCCGCGCCCGCTGCCCCACCCGCGGCGCGGGGGCGGCCGACCCGTCCCGCACCGCCACCGGGTCGGGCCCGGCCAGGAGGCGGCGCAGCGCGGCGTCGTACGTCTCGCCCATCGGTACGACGGCACCCCGGTGCGTCCAGGTGATCAGGTGCTCCCGGCTGAACGTCCGCGAGCAGCGGGTGCACGAGCCGGGCCGGGTCGGCCGGCGGTGCCGGGTGACGCGGTGGCCGGCCGGGCAGGTGCCGACCCAGTCCCCCTCGATGCTCGGCGCCTCCGGGTCCGAGCACCGTCGCCCGGAGCACCCGATGCGCAGCGCCGTCGCGCGCCAGACCGCGTCGTGACCGTGGCGCGGGCCGACCAGCGCGTGGGCGACCTCGTGCAGCACGGTGTCGCGGACCTCGGCCTCGTCGTGCAGCGCGGTCAGCGGCGCGCTGAGCCCGATCTGGCGCTGGTGGGGGCGGCAGATCCCGGCGCGCCGCTTGGCGCGGTCGAAGACCACCGTCCACCCCTGCAGGCCGTGCTCGTCGAGCAGGCCCCGCGCCATCCGCGCCGCCTCGTCCAGGTCCACGGCCCGCACCCTAGGTCGGTCCACCGACAGTCCCGAGCCGACCCGCGGACTACGCTCCGCCCGTGCCGATGACTCCCCCGGACCCTGCCCTCGAGCGCGCCGCCCGCGAGCGCCTCGCCGGTCTCGCGACGCCGCCCGGCGCCCTCGGCCGGCTCGGCGACCTCGGCGCGCGGCTGTCCGCGATGCTCGGCTCGGTGCCGCCGCCGGCCCTCACCGACGTCCGCCTCGTCGTGCTCGCCGGCGACCACGGCGTCGCGGCCCACGGCGTCTCCGCCTACCCCCCGGCCGTCACCGCCGCGATGGTCCGCTCGCTCGTCGACGGCACCGCCGGCGTCTCCGCGCTGGCCCGCTCCCACGACGTCGCCGTCCGCGTGCTCGACATCGGGGTCGACGACGACCTCGACGGGGTGCCGGACAAGGTGCGCGCCCACAAGGTCCGCCGCGGCAGCGGGGCGATCCACCTCGAGGACGCGCTCTCGGGCGAGGACGTGCGCCGTGCGCTCGACGTCGGCCGCGCCGTCGCGGCCGAGGAGGTCGCCGCCGGGGCGCAGGTGCTGATCAGCGGTGACCTCGGCATCGGCAACACCACTCCCGCGGCCGCGCTGGTCGCCGCCGCCCTGGGCCTGCCCGCGGAGGAGGTCGTGGGTCGCGGCACGGGCGTCGACGACGCCGGGCTGGCCCGCAAGACCGCCGTCGTCGACCAGGCGCTGCGCCGCGCCGGCGACCGCACCGACGACCCGGTCGAGACGCTCGCTGCACTGTCCAGCGCCGACCTCGCCGCCACCACCGGTTTCGTCCTCGGTGCCGCCGAGGCCGGCGTGCCGGTCGTGCTCGACGGCCTGATGTCGGTCGCCTGCGCCCTCACCACGGTCCGGATCGAGCCGGGCGTGGCCGACTGGCTGGTCGCCGGCCACCGCTCGACCGAGCCCGCGCAGTCGCTGGCGCTGGAGAAGCTCGGTCTCGACCCGCTCCTCGACCTCGGCCTCCGCCTCGGCGAGGGCAGCGGCGCCGTCGCGGCGGTCCCGATGCTCCGGGGCGCGGTCGCGCTGCTGCGCGACGTCGCCCTGCTCAGCGACCTGCTGCCCGGCTGAGGTGGGACCGCTGCTGGACGCCTGGCGGCTCGCGGTCGGCACGCTCACCGCGGTCCCCGTCGCGCCGCCGCGCACGGTCGACGCCCGCACCGCCGGGCGGGCGATGCTGCTGGCACCGCTGGCCGCCGTCCCCCTCGGCGCCGTCGTCGCCGTCGTGGGCCTGGTCGGGCCAGAGCTCGGCCTGACGGCACTGGTGACCGCGGTGCTCGCCGTCGCTGCGCTCGTCGCCGGCAGCCGCGCCTTCCACCTCGACGGCCTCTCCGACACCGCCGACGGGCTGACCGCCTCCTACGACCGCCGCCGCTCCCTCGAGGTCATGAAGTCCGGCTCGGCCGGCCCCGCCGGCGTCGCCGCCGTCGTGCTCGTGCTCGGCACCCAGGTCGCCGCCCTCACGGCGCTGCTCCGCGAGGACCGCGGCTGGCTGGTCGCCGGCGTCCTCGTCTGCCTCTCCCGCTGCGCCCTGGCTCTCGCCTGCACCCGCGGCGTCCCCGGCGCCCGCCCCGACGGGCTCGGCGCGACGTACGTCGGCTCCGTCCGGCCCCTCGCCACCCTCGCCCTCTGGCTCGCCGCCGCCGCCGCGGCGTACGCCGCCACCGGCCCCTCCGGCGTCGTCGCGCTCGTCCTCGCGGCAGCCGTCGTGGTGCTCGTCCTGCACCGCGCGGTCCGGAGGTTCGGCGGCGTCACGGGTGACGTGTTCGGCGCCTCGGTCGAGCTCGGTCTCGCCACCCTGCTCGTCGTCGCCTCTGCCTGACCGCCCGCGCTCAGAGCGGGTCGGGGAGCACCACCACCCGCCCGGCGACGACGAGGTGCACCTCGTCGCAGGCCGCGCCGAGCCGCTGGTTGACCGTGCCGAGCAGGTCGCGGAAGAGCCGGCCCGAGCGGTGGGCGGGCACGACGCCCAGCCCGACCTCGTTGGTCACCAGCACCACGGGTCCGGGAGCAGCAGCCACGACGGCGACGACCGGCTCGAGCGCGGCCAGCACGTGCCGGTGCACCTCGTCGGCCGGCGCCTCCCAGAGGCCCGCCCCGTCGATGATCGCGGTCAGCCAGGTGCCGACGCAGTCCACGAGCACCGCGGCGCCACCGGCGTCCAGGAGCGCCGCGGCCAGGTCGGCGGTCTCGACGGTGGTCCACCCGGCCGGCCGGCGGTCCCGGTGCGCGGCCACCCGCGCCGCCCAGTCGGCGTCGTCGGCCGATGGGACGGGCCCCGGCGCGACGTAGACGACCTCCGCGGCGCCGGCCAGCAGCCGCTCGGCGTGCGTCGACTTCCCCGACCGCACGCCGCCGGTCACCAGCACCCTCGACGGACCGCTCGACGCCTCCACGGGCAGCAGCCTAGCCAGCCGATGATCGGACACCCGACCTCTTGCTAGGACGTCCTACCAAATGGCAGAGTGCCACCCATGAGCACCTCTGCGAGCAGCCCTGCGCTGGACCCCGAGGAGCGCCGCGCGATCGTCGAGGCGGTCCGCGACTTCACCGAGGCCCGGATCGCCCCGAAGGCCGTCGAGTGGGACCAGGCGCACCACTTCCCCGTGGACGTCCTGGCCGAGGCCGGCGGCCTCGGGCTCGGCGCGATCTACGCCAAGGAGGACGTCGGCGGCTCCGGACTCGGCCGCAGCGAGGCGGTGCTGATCTTCGAGGAGCTCTCCCGCGGCGACGTCGCCGTGGCGGCGTACATCTCCATCCACAACATGGCCGTCTGGATGATCGACACTTTCGGCAACGACGAGCAGCGCCGGCGCTGGGTGCCGCACCTGGCCGGGATGGACAACCTCGCGAGCTACTGCCTCACCGAGCCCGACGCGGGCTCCGACGCCGGCAACCTGCGCACCACCGCTCGTCGCGACGGCGACGACTGGGTGCTGAGCGGCACCAAGCAGTTCATCTCCGGTGCGGGCGCCTCGAGCGTCTACGTCGTCATGGCCCGCACCGGCGGCGCCGGCCCCAAGGGCATCAGTGCGTTCATCGTCCCCGCGGAGTCCGAGGGCCTCTCCTTCGGCGCCGAGGAGCAGAAGATGGGCTGGCACGCCCAGCCCACCCGCCAGGTCGTCATGGACGACGTCCGCGTCCCCGCCGAGAACCTCCTCGGCGAGGAGGGCCAGGGCTTCACGATCGCCATGCGCGGCCTCAACGGCGGCCGGCTCAACATCGCCGCGTGCTCGCTGGGCGGCGCCCAGTGGGCCGTGGACCGCGCGGCCGAGCACCTGCGCACGCGGCAGGCCTTCGGCGGCCCGCTCACCGACCAGCAGGGCCTGGTCTTCGCGCTCGCCGACGCCCACATCGAGCTCCAGGCGGCCCGCACGATGCTGCACGACGCCGCAGCCCGCCTGGACGCCGGCGACCCGGACGCCGCGGTCGTCGTGGCGGGCGCCAAGCGCTTCGTCACCGACGCCGGCTGGAAGGCCGCCAACACCGCCCTGCAGCTGCACGGCGGCTACGGCTACCTTGCCGAGTACGGCATCGAGAAGGTCGTCCGCGACCTCCGCGTGCACCAGATCCTCGAAGGGACCAACGAGATCATGCGAGTCATCGTGGGCCGCGCGCTCACCCAGGGCGGCGCGGCATGAGCGACCAGCAGCCGGACGCCCCGGAGCCCGAGGTCGTCGTCTCCACCACCGGCCACCTCGGCCGGCTGGAGCTCAACCGGCCCCGCGCGATCAACGCGCTGAACCACACGATGGTCGGCCTGCTCCAGGAGGCGCTCGACGCCTGGCGCGCCGACGACGCGGTCCGCACCGTGCTGCTCACCGGCCGCGGCGAGCGCGGCCTGTGCGCTGGCGGCGACATCGTGTCGATCTGGAAGGACGCCAAGGCCGGGACCCACGCGTCCGCGCGCTTCTGGTCCGACGAGTACGTCCTCAACCACGCGATCAACACCTACCCCAAGCCGTACGTCGCCGTGATGGACGGCATCGTCCTCGGCGGCGGCATCGGCGTCTCGGCGCACGCGAGCCACCGCGTCGTGACCGAGCGCTCCTCCCTCGGCATGCCCGAGACGGGCATCGGCTTCGTGCCGGACGTGGGCGGCACCTGGCTGCTCTCCCACGCCCCCGGCGAGCTCGGCACCCACCTCGGCCTGACCGCCGGCTCGGTCGGCCCCGGCGACGCGATCGCGCTCGGCCTGGCCGACCACTTCGTGCCCGCCGACCGCCTCGACGAGCTGGTCAGCCGCCTCGTCGACGAAGACCCCGACGCCGTGCTGGCCGACCTCGCGCAGCCCGCCCCCGAGGCACCGCTGCTCGCCCAGCGCGACTGGATCGACGAGTGCTACGCCGGCGACGACGCGGCCGCGATCCTCACCCGCCTGCGCGAGCACCGCTCCCCCGAGGCCCAGCAGGCCGCCGAGACCCTCGCCAAGCGCTCGCCGTTCGCGGTCACCACCACCCTGCGCGCGCTCCGCGAGGCCGCGGGCCTCGCCGACCTCGGCGCCGCCCTCGCGATGGAGCTGCGGCTGACCGTCCGCTTCCTCGACGTGCCCGACTTCGTCGAGGGCGTCCGCGCCCAGGTCATCGACAAGGACCGCAACCCCCAGTGGCAGCCGGCCTCGCTCGACGAGGTCGACCCCGCCGCCGTCGCCGCCCTCTTCGAGCCCCTGCCCTCGGGCGAGCTCGAGCTCCCCACCACCTCCGGAGGACCCGCATGAGCACCACGACCGTCGCCTTCATCGGCCTGGGCAACATGGGCGGCCCGATGGCCGCGAACCTCGTCGGGGCGGGCCACACCGTCACCGGCTTCGACGTCGGCCAGGAGGCCTGCGACAAGGCCCGCGAGGCCGGCATCGACGTCAAGGGCTCCGCCGCCGAGGCCGTCGCCGGCGCCGGCGCGGTCGTCACCATGCTGCCGAACGGCGCCCTGCTGCTCTCGGTGTACGACGAGGTGCTGGCCGCCGCCGCGCCCGGCACGCTCTTCGTCGACTGCTCGACCGTCGCGGTCTCCGACGCCCGCCAGGCGGCCGACCTGGCCGTCGCCGCGGGCCACCGCGCCGCGGACGCCCCGGTCTCCGGCGGCGTCGGCGGCGCCGAGGCCGGCTCGCTGACCTTCATGCTCGGCTGCGACGACGCGCTCGCCGAGGAGATCACCGCGCTGCTCGACCCGATGGCCGGCCGCGTCGTGCACTGCGGCGCCTCGGGTGCCGGCCAGGCCGCGAAGATCTGCAACAACATGGTGCTCGGCGCCTCGATGATCGCCATCTCCGAGGCGTTCGTGCTCGGCGAGAAGCTGGGCCTGACCCACCAGGCGTTCTTCGACGTCGCCTCGACCGCCTCGGGCCAGTGCTGGGCGCTGACCACCAACTGCCCGGTCCCCGGCCCGGTGCCGACCAGCCCGGCCAACCGCGACTGGAAGCCCGGCTTCGCCGGCGCGCTCATGGCCAAGGACCTCGGCCTGGCCCGCCGCGCCGTCGAGGAGTCCGGCACCGACGCCGCGGTCGGCTCGCTCGCCGAGGAGCTCTATCGTCGCTTCGCCGACGAGGGCGGCGCCGGCCTCGACTTCTCCGCCATCGTCAACACCATCCGGGAGCGCTCGGCCGCCACGGCCGAGTGACCCGACCCGCCACCACCCGCTGACCAGCAGCCGAGGAGCCCCATGTCGTCGTACGAGACCATCCAGGTGACCCGCGAGGGCCGCGTCGGGACCATCACCCTCGACCGGCCGAAGGCGCTCAACGCCCTCAACGCCCAGCTGATGACCGAGGTCGTCGCCGCCGCCGAGGAGCTCGATGCCGACCGCGGCATCGGCGCGATCGTCGTCACCGGCTCCGAGCGGGCCTTCGCGGCCGGCGCGGACATCAAGGAGATGGCCGCGCAGTCGTACGCCGACATGGCGCTCGGCGACTGGTTCGCCGCCTGGGACCGCTTCGCCTCCCTCCGCACGCCGGTCATCGCGGCGGTCTCCGGCCACGCGCTCGGCGGCGGCTGCGAGCTGGCGATGATGTGCGACATGGTCATCGCCGCGGAGTCCGCGCGCTTCGGCCAGCCCGAGATCAACCTCGGCGTCTTCCCCGGCATCGGTGGCACCCAGCGCCTGACCCGCGCGGTCGGCAAGGCCGTGGCGATGGACCTCATCCTCACCGGCCGCACGATGACCGCCCCGGAGGCGCTCGCCGTCGGGCTGGTCTCGCGCGTCGTGCCGACCGAGGAGCTGCAGACCCAGGTCGCGGAGGTCGCCGCGACGATCGCGGAGAAGTCGCTGCCGGTCCTCTACGCCACCAAGGAGGCCGTCAACCGCGCCTTCGAGACCACCCTCGCCGAGGGCGTGAAGTTCGAGCGTCGCACGTTCCACGCCACCTTCGCGCTCGAGGACCGCACCGAGGGCATGGGCGCCTTCGTGGAGAAGCGCACGGCCGAGTTCAAGCACCGCTGACGCTGCTCGGGCGCCGTTCGGACGTCATTCCGGCGCTGCCCGGGCGACCGCGCCGGTCAGGGGGTGAAGTCCCCCCGGCCGGCGCGGAAGCGTCCCAGCACCTCCACCAGCGAGGCCACGTCGTCGCGGGAGAGCCCGATCGCCTCGAACACCTCGGCGTTGAGCACCGCCGTCGCCTCCTCGACGAGCCGCCGGCCCGCCTCGGTCAGCACGAGCACCGCCGACCGGCCGTCGTCGGGGTTGGCGACGCGCTGCACGAGCCCGTCCTCGGCCAGCCGCGCGGCCAGGCTGGTCAACGACGTGGGGTGCACCTGCAGCCGCTGGCCGGCGCGACGCATCGTCATCCGCTGCTCGGAGGCGAACGACAGCAGCCGCAGCAGCTCGAACCGGGCGAAGGTCAAGCCGTAGGGCCGCAGCAGCCCGTCGATCTGGGTCAGCAGCAGCTGCTGGGCCCGCATGACCGAGGTGACCGCGGCCATCCCCGGGGCGGCGTCGTCCCACCCGTGGGCGACCCACTGGCGGCGTGCCTCCGCGATCGGGTCGCGACCGGGCGTGGGTGGGCTGCTCATCGCCGGGAGCCTAGAACAGGTCTGCCGACCGGGTGCTCACCTCGGCACCTCCGTCGACGTAGACGACCTGCCCGGTGACGTGGGTGTTGTCCTCGGAGACGAGGAAGGCCAGCACCTTCGCCACCGCCTCCGGCGGGGCGTAGCCGTTGAGCGGCATCGGCACCGCGGCGTCCATCAGCTCCCGCATGACCGGGTCCTCGAAGAGACCGGTGGTCATCTGGGTGAGCACGACGCCCGGCGCGACGACGTTGAGCGCGATGCCGGCGTCCGCCCAGCCCGGCGAGACCGAGGTGCGCCGTGCCCACTCGGCCACGGCGGCCTTGGTCGCGGGGTAGATCGAGTGCGGCCGTCCGCTGTCGGTCAGCTCGGCCGCGCGGGTCACCCCGGCCTCCTCGTCCCCGTCCAGGCACGCCTGCCGCACGCGGTCGTCGTTGCCCATCGTCCCGGAGATCGACCCGATGACCGCGACGCGCGGTGCGCTCGATGCCGCGAGGAGCGGCTGCAGCGCGGTGACGAGCCCGACGGTGCCGAAGTAGTTGATCCGCACCATCAGCGGGCTCGGCTCCGCGACGCCCGCGCAGGTGACGAGCGCGTCGACCCGGTCGCCGGCGAGCTCCCGCACCCCGGCGACCGCGGCGGCGCGGCCCTCGGGCGTGGACAGGTCGGCGACGACCTCGGCGTCGCGCAGGTCGACGCCGACGACGTCCTCGCCGCGCCCGCGGAGCTGGTCGGCGAGCGCGCGGCCGATGCCTGCGGCGCTGCCGGTGATGACGGTACGACGGGGCACGGCGCCTCCTGGTCCGGTGGTCGCGCCGGACGCTAGCAGCGCGGACGGACGGTCCGCGGCCGTTCGCGCGAGCCGCGGGCCGGACACCCGCGAAACTGGTTCACCTCACCCTTTGAGTCATTTCCGGAGGCCGTGGTTTCGCCCCGGGCACACCGGGTAGGGAGGGATCATGACGACGAGTGCTGTGCCCCTGGGACGCCGACCGAAGGACCTTCGTCGCAAGGCCGAGACCGCGCGTCTGTTCGCCGAGGCTGCTGCCACCGACAACGAGGTCGAGCGCGAGCGACTCCACGACGAGATCGTGGTCCTCAACATCGAGGTCGCCCGCACCCTCGCGTCCCGCTTCCGCAACCGCGGCGTCCCGCTCGAGGACCTCGAGCAGGTCGCCCTGCTGACCCTCGTGCGCATCGTGCCCAAGTTCGACGCCAGCAAGGACCGCGACTTCCTCGCGTACGCCGTGCCCTCGATCCGTGGCGACCTCAAGCGCTACTTCCGCGACTTCGGCTGGATGGTCCGTCCGCCGCGCCGCGTGCAGGAGATCCAGTCCGAGGTCGTGGCCGCACACCAGCGCGCCCGCGAGTCCGGGGAGCCCGCCTCGGCCGAGAAGATCGCCGAGCAGCTCGACCTGAAGCCCTCCGAGGTCCAGGCCGCGCTCATGGCCGACGGCTGCTTCCAGCCGCTGTCGCTCGACGTGCCGGTCTCCCCCGACCACGGCCGCGGCTCGCTCGGCGACACGCTGAGCGACGACGACCCGAGCGGCGAGCGCGCCGCCGAGGCCCGCGCGATGCTGACCCCGCTCATGCGTGAGCTCAGCGAGCGCGACCGCCGCATCCTCCACCTCCGCTTCGCCGAGGACTGCACCCAGCAGGAGATCGCCGACCAGCTCGGCGTGACCCAGATGCAGGTGTCGCGACTGCTCAGCCGCATCCTCGGCACGCTGCGCGAGGGCATCGGCGAGCTCGACCCCAGCGCGGTCTGACACCGGCCCAGAAGTAGCCCAGCCAGACGTACGACGGCCCGCCACCCCGTGAGGGTGGCGGGCCGTCGTGCGTGCGGGGCGCTTCGGCGCTAGGCCGACTCGAGCACCTGGTGGTCGAAGCGGCCGGCGGTCCCGGTCAGGCTCACGACGCGGGAGACGGCAGCGCTGAGGGCGGCGACGCTGAAGGTGCCGCCGGTGGCAGCGACCTCCTGCTGGCAGGCGAGCAGCGCCGACAAGCCGGTGCAGTCGATGAAGGTCACGCCCTCGAGGTCGAGGACGACAGAGCTGCAGCCGTCCGCCGAGTGGCGCGCGACCGCACCGCGGAGACCGGACGCCGAGAGGACGTCCAGCTCGCCGGTGACGACGACGCGCAGCTGGGGCGGATCAGCCACGGTGTTCAGTGAGAAGTACAAGAGACCGACAATCCGGGCCGAGAGGTCCTGGTCGAGTGGCACCGGAAGCTCCGGCACGCTCTCGACGCTACGCGCCATCCGTGGCCACGTCACCATCAACAAGGTGAACAGTCGGTGTGCCACCCCTCGGGGTGAGGCGGGTTTGGGACCCGCCCGCGGCGGGAATCGACCCCTCGGCAGCCCGCGTCCCGGGGGCGGGTTGCCCTCGGGCCCCGGCCGCGACCGGCCACGACGCTGGAATGCCAGGACGCGACCTCTGGGGGGCATCGGTCGCGACCTGGCCCCCGAAGCCTCGCACATCGTGCGTCCCGGCGGGCCGTTGGTCGAGACCACCGGCGCGTCGGCTCAGAACGGGGTGCTGCCCTCGTTCGCGGACGGGCAGCTCACGTCGCGGGTCAGGGACTTCGACCAGGCTCGGCCGTAGTGCGCGGTGACCGTCACCTGGAACCCGAGCCGGCTGAAGAGGGCGTAGGGGGCGTCGACCTGCACGGACCCCGTGCGGCCCGCGAGGGCGGACGACGCGGTCGGGCCGTCCCCGCTGATCGTCACGGAGTACGTCGTGCCCGGCAGCTGGCCGGCGTCGGACAGCCCGTTGATCGACGCGCGCACGACCGTCCGGCCGGCGAGCAGCTGGCGGTCGCACGCCAGGGACCCGGCGAAGGCGGTCACGGGCGCCATCTCCTGCACCTTGACCGACGTGCCGGGCGTCCGCACCTGCCCGCTGAAGACGGCCTGGGCGACCTGCGGGACGGCCAGGAAGCACAGCACGGCGAGCACGAGCGACACGGCGCGACGCCAGGTGTCGGTGCTGGTCATGGGTGCTCTCCTGTCCTGGGGGACGGTCGTGCGGTGGCTGTTGCCTGAAGTCTGCCGACACGGCCTCAAGGGGCTCGGCCCGGAACCTCAAGAAATCCGCAAGGTCTGGCAGACTCGACGACGTGGACGGTTCGGGTTCGGGTCAGGAGCGCACGGCGTTGGTCGTCGAGGACGACGAGGACATCCGCTCGCTCATCGAGTTCACCCTCCAGACGCAGGGGTTCGACGTCACGGCGGTCGAGTCCGGGCTGGCGGGGGTCGAGGCGGTCCACTCACTCGACCCCGACCTGATCACCCTCGACCTGGGGCTCCCGGGCATCGACGGGATCGAGACCTGCCGGCGCATCCGCGAGACCAGCGACGCCTACATCGTGATGATCACGGCGCGCGACGACGAGATCGACCGGCTCATCGGCCTGGAGACCGGCGCGGACGACTTCCTGTCCAAGCCGTTCAGCGTCCGCGAGCTCAAGGCCCGCGTCAACGCCCTCTTCCGCCGCCCCCGGCGCGGGCCGGCGCTGTCGGTGGTGCCGACCAGCTCCGGCGAGCCGGACCACGAGGTGCTCCAGCACGGGCCGCTCAAGGTCGACGTCGACGGGCGCCGGGCGTTCCGCGGCGAGGACGAGCTCTCGCTCACCCGCACCGAGTTCGACCTGTTGACCGAGCTGATGCGCACGCCGGCGCGGGTCTGGACCCGCGAGGCGCTGCTGCGCTCGGTCTGGGGCACCGACTGGGCCACCGACACCCACCTCGTCGAGGTTCACGTGGGCAACCTGCGCCGCAAGCTCGGCGAGACCCGCGAGGGCCCGAAGTTCGTGCGGACGGTGCGCGGCGTGGGCTACCGGATGGAGTCGCTGTAGCTCAGCCGGCGCGGTACGCCGCGAGGTAGTCCGACAGCTCGAGCGCCGCGCGGTCGGCAGCCGCCGCGAGCGCGGCCGCCTGGCGACGCGCGGTGACGACGTCGCGGCAGCGCACGTGCTGCTCCACCGCGAGCGCCAGGCCGGCGAGCTCGCTGGTCCCGACGGTGATCGAGGAGACCTTCAGGCTCAGCACGGCGTCCATCGCGGCGACGAGGTCGCCGTCGAGCAGGGCGTCGAGGACGCGACCCACGCGTCGCTCGAGCATCGCGCAGTAGCGCTGGGCGAAGGAGACCGCGAACTCGCAGTCCTGGACGTCGGACCCGAGGCGGCTGAGCGCCTCGCGGTCGAGCACGGCCGTCCCGCTCATGCCTGGTCCCCCTCGTCGGCGTCGGTGTCGTCCTCGTCCGAGGACCAGATGAGGGACATGCCCAGAAGAATGGCACCTCCGAGCGCGACCCACAGCACGCCGTCCTGGACCAGCGGCGAGCGCAGGGTCCGGATCACGGTGCCGAGCTTCGGGACGACGGCCTGCATCTCCCAGACCGTGTCGCCCTCGAGGGTGGCGACCCACGGGTCGGCGTTCTCGTTGTTGTCGCCCTTGGTGCGGATGGCGGTGGTGCCGTCGTCGTTCGTGATGACCTCGACGACCCGGTGGGTCTCGACCCGGTGGTCCTCGACGGGGATGTGGTAGCTGATCACGTCACCGACGGCGACCTCGGAGGCGGGCTCGGGCGTGGTGACGACGACGTCGCCGGGCATGATCCCCGGTTCCATGCTGCCGGTGAGCATCGTGGCGGTGCGGTAGCCGAGCACGTGCGGGCCGATCGCCAGGAAGGCGAAGCCCAGGGCGCCGACGAGCAGCACCAGGGTGGTGACCAGGCCGACCACCCGGCGGGCCCAGCGGCGAGCGGGGCGCTCGCCGCGCGGCTGGCGCGGGGCCGGCGCCTCCACCAGGGCAGGAGCCGGCCGGCGCACGAGGTGGCGCTTGGGCTGCTCGACGCGGTGGCGACCGACGACGGTGGCGGCCTGCGGTGCGACGGTGCTCACGACCGGACTCCTGGGGGCTGGTGGGGGTGGTGGACGGCTGGTGGGGTCAGCGGGACTGCGCGTCGCGCTGGGTGGCGTCGAAGGTGAACTTCACGCTGTCGGCGGCCTTCTGGAAGTCGTTGTCGGCGGCCTCGGGCAGGGCCAGGGTGACGCGGAGGTGCGAGCTGCCGGCGGTGTTGAGGGCGTCCAGGTTGGCCGTGCCGAGGTCGGCGAGCGAGCCGATGACCGGCGCGGAGGCGAGCACGGTGACCGGGGCGGTCGCACAGGTCAGCGCCTTGGACTCGCCGGTCTTGACCCACGGGGTCGCGCACTGGTCGACGGTCATCTGCAGGCCGAGCGCGGTGTCGGTCGTGAGCTTCGAGCCGGTGCCGACGGTGGTCAGCGTGACCTTGCCGAACGTCTCGGTGGCCGAATCGCGGGTCAGGGTCATCGTCCGCTCGACGGTGTCACCGGGGACCAGGCCGGCGGCGGCGATCGTCGAGCCCTGGACGCCCTCGGCGAGGCCGATCGCGATGCGGCCGTTGCTGACCTCCTGGGTCGCGGCGGTCGAGGACGTGAAGGCACCGAACGTGCCGAGACCGGCGACGGAGGCGGCGCCGGCGACGAGGGCGACGGAGGCGACGACCTTGGCGGCGGTCTTGCGGCTGTTGCGGTTCGAGGTGCGCATCGGGGGGAGCCTTTCGAGGAGTTCTGGGGAGGGCCTCCGCCGGTGGTCCCGGCTGGTCGTTGCCCTGATGACGAGAACTCTGCCGCCGGGAGATCAAGGCTCCCGCCGGTGCAACCCGGAGGTTTCCTCAAGGCCTGCGCAACGTCGGCCGGGCCCGTCCGGGGCCCGGCCGACGCCCCACTCAGGCCCGGGCCGGGCGGTCGAACCAGCCGGCCAGCGCGGGCACCCGGCGCAGGACCAGCTGGTCGAGCAGCAGCGCCGCCAGCAGCGTGATGCCGAAGAACGGGAGCAGCACGCCCAGGACGAGGATCCCCACCGTCAGCGCCGGCGTCGCGCGCAGGGGCATCCGTCCGCGTGGCGCCCCGATCGACGAGCGGCCCCGCGGCCGGCGGCGCCACCACATCAGCGGGCCGGTCACGCACGAGACGACCACGCCCAGGCACAGCAGCGCCGCGCCCCAGAACGACCACAGCCCCAGGCTGCGCCCCTCGTGCAGCCCGATGCCGTGGGCGACCACCTTGGCCAGCGCGGGGTAGTCGTCGTACCCGTAGGTGTCGACCACCTCGCCGCCGTACCGGTCCACGTGCACCGTGCGCTCGTCCGTCGGCGCGTCGAAGGCGTAGCCGATGACGGAGAACACCCCGTCGTCGGTGCTCGGCAGCGCGATCGTGAACGGTCGGCGCAGCCCCTCGCGCTCGGCGACGACGACCGCGGTGTCGACGTTGGCGACGCTCACCTCGCCGTCGGCGCCCGGCTCCGGCACCTCCGAGCGCGGGACCTCGGACTTGTGCTGGGCCCACGGCACGTCGGGCAGGTGGCTGTGCGGGAGGGACTCGTCGAGCGTCGAGACCGGGTCGGAGATCGCGCCGTGGTCGGTGCTCCACAGCGACGACCCCTGCGCGGTGGCCAGCTCCTGGACCTTCGCGCCCCAGAAGCCGGTCCACGGCAGGCCCGAGACGAGCAGGGTGAGCAGCCCGACGCCGACGACCGCGCCGACCGCCCCGTGCCGGCTGCGCAACCGTGCCCCCGGGCGGCCGGAGCGGGCCAGCCGCCGCCGGGCTCGGCGGCCGCGGAGGAACAGGTAGTAGCCGGTGATCGCCATGACGATCGCCCAGCAGGCGCCGAGCTCCATCACCATGTCGCCGACCCGGCCCGACATCAGGTCCGCGTGCAGCCGCACGGCGGTGCCGGACAGCGTCGTGTCGGGGTCCATCGAGCCCAGCACCCGCACCGCGAAGGGGTCGACGTAGACGTCGCGCCCCTCGCCGTCGGGCAGCACCACGGAGAAGACCGTGCTGCGCCCGTCCTCGCGCGGCTCGGCCAGCGAGACGACCTCGACGTCCGGGTACGCCGCCCGGACGGCGGCGAGCTGGGCGGAGTAGGGCTGCGCGACCTGCTGGGTGGCGGTCGGCTCGGCCTTCATCAGGTCGGGGTGCAGCAGCGGCTCGAGCTGGAACCGGAAGAGGTAGATCAGCCCGGTGACGGCAAGCACCAGCAGCACCGGGACGACGACGAAGGAGGCGAAGAAGTGCCAGCGCCAGACGGCGCGGAACAGGCCGCTGCCGGACGGTCGGCGGGACGGGCCGCCGGTCCTGCCCGGCGGCTGGGCATCGGAGGCGCGCTCGGGCGCGCGGAGGTCGGTCATGCAGGGTCTCTCCTCGAGACGGCGTGCGCGGGCGCCGGTGGGGCGCCAGACGGGCGCGCGCACGCAGGGGTCGACGGGCCGCCGACGGTGGCGGTCCGCTGTGGACGAGGTGTGGGGCCGGGTCAGGCCGCGAGGAGAGGCGGGCCGCGGCGTACGACGCAGCGCGCGAGGAGGTGGGTGGTGCGTGGGAGCGGCTCGTCGGCACGGACCGGGGCCGTGACCGTCACCGGCACGCGAATCGTGCGGAGCGCGGCGAGCGCGAGCAGGGACGGCCGCAGGAAGGCGGTCGAGGCGAGCGCGACGAGCGTCCACAGCGACCGCTCCCCCACCGCCAGCCAGAGCCCGACGAGGACGGCGGCCACGAGGTGGACCGCCATCATCGGCGCGTGGGCGGTCAGGTCGGAGACGAGGTGGCCGACCGGCAGCGTCGGCGCGGCCGCGTGTCCGCCGGTCTCGTAGGCCTGCTGCAGGGAACCGACCCGCCGACCGTCGACGACCGGCAGCGCGCCGCCGCCGGTGGCCGGGAGCGGGGTGGCTGCGCCCGGTTTGTCGCCCACGTGGCCGCCGGTCGCGGTCAGGACGGCGTGGACGCCGGCCTGGCCGAGCACGAGCAGCACGACCATCCGCAGCGTCGAGGCCGGCCGGGCCAGCAGCGACGCGGAGACGACCGCGCCCACGACGATGAGCAGCGCCAGCACGCCGGGCCCGGGCAGCAGCCCGTCCGCGGTGACGTGGCCGGCCGCGCCGAGGAAGACCGCCAGCGCCGTGACCACGAGCGCGCGTGCCCACAGCACCACGGGGTCGATCCGACGCTCCACGCGCGAGATCATCCCACGCGGCCGCGAGGCGTGCCCCGTCAGTTCAGGCGGCGGGTGTCCTCGGGGGCGGTGCCGCCGCGGTGGACCTCCTCGACCATCTGCTGGAGCGCGGTGAGGGCGACGTTCTGGGAGACCGGGCCGAAGCTGACCCGGGCGACGCCGAGCTCCTCGAGCCGGGCGAGCGGGACGTGGCCGGGCAGGCCGATGAGGGTCAGCCGCTGCGGGCCGAGGGCGTCGACCAGGTGCGCGACGTCGTCCTCGGAGAGGAAGCCCGGCACGAAGACGACCGGGGCACCGGCGTCGAGGAACGCGCGGCACCGCTCGGTCCCGTCTGCGAGCACCTCGCCGTGGTCGCGGTCGCCCGCCTGGAGGAAGACGTCGGTGCGGGCGTTGAGCATGAAGTCGCCGACGCCGGCCTGCTCGGCGACCCGCATGACGTCCTCGACCTGGCGGGCGGCCTCGGCGAGGGGCTTGACCTGGTCCTCGAGGTTCGCGCCGACGACGCCGATGTCGATCGCGCGGCGGATCGTGCCGGCCGCGTCGCCGTACCCGCCCTCGAGGTCGGCGGTGACGGGCAGCTCGGTCGCGCGGACGATGCGCCCGACCATGTCGAGCATCTCCGCGAGCGGGATGTTCTCCCCGTCCTCGTGGCCGAGGGTCGCGGCGATCGAGTGGCTGGCGGTGGCCAGGGCCCGGGTGCCGGGCACGTCGGTGACGACCTTCGCGCTGATCGCGTCCCAGACGTTGACGACGGTGAGCAGCTCAGGGGCCTGGTGGAGGCGCAGCAGCTCGGTGGCCTTGCGCGCGGTCTCGGGTGCGGTCATGGCTGCTCGATACCCGGCTCAGCCCCAGAAGACGCGATCGACCACGGCCGTGGCCAGCCGGGTGTGCCGCAGGTGGTCGTTGACCATCGCCTCGGTCTCGCCGGAGGGGTAGCCGAGGATGCTCGCCACCGCCGCCCGCTCGCGCGCGTCGCGGGGCAGCTGGTCCGAGGGGGTGCCGCGCACCAGCGTGACCGCGTTGCGGGTGCGGCTGACGTGGCGCCAGGTCTGCTGGAGCACCTCCGCGTCGGCGGGCTCGACGAGCCCGGCGTCGCGGGCGGCGTCGAGCGCCGTCATCGTCCGGGTCGTCCGCAGCCCGTCGACCTCGTGGGCGTGGCGCATCTGGAGCAGCTGCACGGTCCACTCGACGTCGGCCAGCCCGCCGCGCCCGAGCTTGAGGTGCATCTGGGGGTCGGCGCCCCGGGGCAGCCGTTCGCGGTCCACGCGCGCCTTGATCCGGCGCACCTCGAGCACGTCGTCGTCGGAGATGCCGCCCTCGGGGAAGCGCAGCGGGTCGACGAGCTCCTCGAAGCGACGGCGCAGGTCGAGGTCGCCCACGACCGCGTCGGCACGCAGGAGCGCCTGGGCCTCCCATACCTTCGACCACTTCGCGTAGTACGCCGCGTAGGAGCCGATCGTGCGCACGAGCGGCCCCTGCTTGCCCTCCGGGCGCAGGTCGGCGTCGACCGCGAGCGGCGGGTCGCCGCCGGGGAGGCCGAGCAGGCGGCGCAGCTCGTTGGCGACCGCCTGGGCGTACGACGACGCCCGCTGCGGGTCGGCGCCCGGCTCCGGCTCGTGCACGAAGAGCACGTCGGCGTCGGAGCCGTAGGACAGCTCGAAGCCGCCGTACCGCCCCATCGCCACGACCGCGATCCGGGTCGGCGCCTCGTCGAGACCCCGCTGCCGGCAGACCTCCCGGCCCACGACGTGGAGGGTCGCCTCGAGGGTGGCGTCGGTGAGCCGGCTCAGCGCGGCACCGACCGTGTCGACCGGGATCAGCCCGACCAGGTCGCCGGCGGCGATGCGGAAGAGCTCGCGGCGGCGGATCGACCGGACCGCGCGGACGGCCTTCTCGACGTCCTGCTGGCGGCCGGCGGACGCGCACATCTCCTCCACCAGCGCCTCGGCGCCGAGCGGGGTGAGGTCCTCGCCGAGCATCCGCACGCCCTGCGGCTCGCGCTCGAGCAGGCTGGTGGCGTAGCGCGAGCGCGACAGCACCTGGGCGAGCCGCTCGGCGACCTGGCCCTCGTCGCGCAGCGTCTTGAGGTACCACGGGCTGTCGCCGAGCGCCTCGCTGATCCGCCGGAAGCCGAAGAGCCCCCCGTCGGGGTCGGGCCCGTCGGCGAACCACTGGAGCATCACCGGCAGCAGCGCGCGCTGGATGTTGGCGCTGCGGGAGACGCCGGTCGTGAGCGCCTCGAGGTGGCGCAGCGCGGCCTTCGCATCGAGGTAGCCGAGCGCGGCGAGCCGCTCCCCCGCCGCCTCGGTCGAGAGCCGGGTCCCGGGGCCGGGGATCGCGGCGACCGCCTCGAGCAGCGGGCGGTAGAAGATCTTCTCGTGCAGCCGCCGCACCTCGCGGCGGTGGTGCTGCCACTCCTTGTCCAGCGCCGCGGCGGAGTCGCGCAGGTAGCCGACGCTGCGCCCGAGCCGGCGCATCGCCTCCTCCTCGTCGGGCACGACGTGGGTGCGGCGCAGCTGGAAGAGCTGGATGCGGTGCTCGAGGGTGCGCAGGAAGGCGTACGCCTCGTGCAGCGCCTCGCCGTCCTCGCGACCGACGTAGCCCCCGCGGGTCAGCTGGGCGAGCGCGCTGAGCGTGGCGGTGCCACGGATCGACTCGTCGCCGCGGCCGTGGACCAGCTGCAGCAGCTGCACGGCGAACTCCACGTCGCGCAGCCCGCCCGAGCCGAGCTTGAGCTGGCGGTCGGCCTCGCGGGCGGGGATGTGCTCGACGACCCGGCGGCGCATTGCGCGGGTGTCGGCGACGAACCCCTCGCGCTCGGCCGCGCTCCACACCAGCGGCGCGGCCATCTCGACGTACGCCGCGCCGAGCGCCTTGTCACCGGCGACCGGGCGCGCCTTGAGCAGCGCCTGGAACTCCCACGTCTTGGCCCACCGCTCGTAGTAGCCGCGGTGGCTGGCGAGCGTGCGGGTGAGCGGACCGGCCTTGCCCTCGGGGCGCAGGGCGGCGTCGACGGGCCAGATCGTGCCCTCGCCGGTGTGGTCGGAGCAGACCTGCATCATGTTGCCGGCCAGCTGGGTCGCCGCCCGGAGCGCCGCGTGGTCGTCGGCGCCCTCGGCCGGCTCGTGGACGAAGACGACGTCGACGTCGGAGACGTAGTTGAGCTCGTGCCCGCCGCACTTGCCCATCGCGACGACCGCCAGCCGCGCGAGCGAGGCCTGCTCCCCCACCCGCTGCCGGGCGACGGCGAGCGCCGCCTCGAGCGTGCCGGCCGCGAGGTCGCTGAGCTCGGCGGCGGTGTCGTCGACGCCGAGGGCGTGGGCGAGGTCGCGGGCGGCGAGGCGCAGCAGCAGCCGGCGGTACTCCACGCGCAGCGCGTCGAGCGCCTCGGCGTCGGGCAGGGTCGCGACCGGCTCGGCGGCCGCGGGGTCCGCGCCGACGCTGGCCAGCAGCTCCGCACGCAGGGCGTACGCCGCCGGGCGGGTCGAGCCGAGCGTCGGGTCGGTGAGCTCGCGCCAGTGGGTCGGGTGCCGGACGAGGTGGTCGCCGAGGGCGGCCGACGCGCCGAGCACGCTCAGCAGCCGCATCGCGGTGCCCTCGTCGTCGGCGAGCGCCTCGAGCATCGCCCCCGGCCCGTCGGCGCCGTCGTCGAGCGCCTCGGCGAGCCGCACCAGCCTGCCGAGCGCGAGGTCGGGGTCGGCGGTGCGGGCCAGCAGGTGCAGCAGCTCCTCGGCGACCGGCCCCAGCGCGCGCAGGTGCTCGACGGCGGCCTCGCTGTCGAGGAAGCCCAGCCGCAGCAGGGCACCCTTCGAGGTCGCCGTCCGGTTCACCGGTCCCCGGCTCCCGGCCGCGCGGCCGCCAGCTCGGCGAACCGCTGCGCGAGCGGCCGCCAGGCCGCCTCCAGCTCGGCGCGGGCGCCGGCGATGTCGGCGAGCAGCCGGTCCTGGTCGATGCCGCGCGCCTCGTGGGAGCCACGGTCGTCCTCCGCCCACGGGCGCAGCACCTCGGCGGTGACCTCGGGGTGCAGCTGCAGCCCCCAGGCGGCCGGGGCGAGGCGCGCGGCCTGCACGCAGCCGTCCTCGGTGCGGGCCAGCACCACCGCGTCGTCGGGGACGGTCGTGACGACGTCGTTGTTCCAGTGCACGCCCCGCCGCGCGCCGCCGACCAGTCCACCGACGAGCGGGTCGTCCGCGGCCGCGCCCGTCCAGCCGACGTCGAGCAGGCCGAGCTGCTGGCCCTCCGGGTTCGCATCGACCGCGCCGCCGAGCGCGGTCGCCACGAGCTGGTGCCCCAGGCAGATGCCGAGGGTGGGCACGCCGGCGTCGACCGCCTCGCGCACGAGGTCCATGGTCGGCGCCAGCCACGCGTGCCGCCCGGTGTCGCGCACGCCCATCGGCCCGCCGAGCACCAGCAGGGCGTCGTGCTGCGCCGGGTCGAGCCGCTCGGGCAGCTGCCCGGCGGCGTACGGACGGACGACGTCGAGGGTGCAGCCGGCGTCGGCCAGCCAGTCGCCGACGAGCGCGGGCGGGCAGTCGCGGTCGTGCTCGACGACGAGCACCCGGGGGCCGGTCACCGGCGGTAGCCCTTCGGCACGCCCGGCCGGGTGTCCAGCGCCGGGTCGTCGGCGATGAGCGCGAGGAAGACCACGCTGAGCCCCACGACGATCGTCACGAAGCCGAGCTGGCCCAGCAGCACCGAGACCGGGATGAGCACGACGCCGACGGCGACGCACCACCGCTTGGCCTCGACGGTCCGCGACGGGAGCGCCCGCAGCGCGAAGGTCGTCACGCCCAGGACGACGACGGCGGCGGCGGTGAGCGAGACGGCGTACGTCAGCGCGCCGCTGTCGTCGGGCAGCACACCCACCAGGATCCACACCGCGAGCGCGGCCACGACCACGCCGAGCCCGAGCGCGACGTAGAGCGCCATCCGCAGGCGGCGCGTGCGGTCCTGGCTGTAGACGACCGTCCCCTCCGTGGCCACGGCGATCAGAGCACCGGCAGCATGCGGTCCCGCTCGAAGGCGGAGACCTGGCCGCGGTACTCGTCCCACTCCGCGCGCTTGTTGCGGAGGAAGTAGTCGAAGACCTGCTCGCCGAGGGTCTCGGCCAGCAGCTCTGAGCTCTCGGCGATGGTGATCGCCTCGTTGAGGTTCTTCGGGAGCGGCTCGATGCCCAGCGCGGTGCGCTCGCGCTCGGTCAGCGACCACACGTCGTCCTCGGCCTCGCGGGGCAGCTCGTACTCCTCCTCGATGCCCTTCATGCCGGCGGCGAGCACCGCGGCGAAGGCGAGGTAGGGGTTGCAGGCCGCGTCGATCGTGCGCAGCTCGACACGGGTCGACTGGCCCTTGTTGGGCTTGTACATCGGCACGCGGACCATCGCCGAGCGGTTGTTGTGGCCCCAGCAGATGTAGGACGGCGCCTCGCCGCCGAACATCATCCGCTTGTAGGAGTTGACCCACTGGTTGGTGACGACGCTGATCTCGCGGGCGTGGTGCAGGACGCCGGCGATGAACTGCCGGCCGGTGCGCGAGAGCTGGTACTGCGCGCCCGGCTCGTAGAAGGCGTTCTGGTCGCCCTCGAAGAGCGAGACGTGGGTGTGCATGCCCGACCCGGGGTGGGTGGTGAACGGCTTGGGCATGAACGTCGCCCAGATCCCCTGGCCCAGCGCGACCTCGCGGATGACGGTGCGGAAGGTCATGATGTTGTCGGCGGTGGTCAGCGCGTCGGCGTACCGCAGGTCGATCTCCTGCTGGCCCGGACCAGCCTCGTGGTGGCTGAACTCCACCGAGATGCCCATCGACTCCAGCATCGTGATCGCCTCGCGGCGGAAGTCGGCGCCCTTGGACTGCGCGGTGTGGTCGAAGTAGCCGCTGCGGTCGACCGGCACCGGCTCCTCGCCCGCCTCGGGGGCGTTCTTGAACAGGTAGAACTCGATCTCGGGGTGGGTGTAGAAGGTGAACCCGCGGTCGGCCGCCTTGCTCAGCGTGCGCTTGAGGACGTGGCGGGGATCGGCGTACGACGGCGAGCCGTCGGGCATCTCGATGTCGCAGAACATCCGCGCCGTCGAGGGGCCCTCGCCGCGCCACGGGAGGATCTGGAAGGTCGACGGGTCCGGCTTGGCCAGCATGTCGGCCTCGTAGACCCGGGCGAAGCCCTCGATGGCCGAGCCGTCGAAGCCGATCCCCTCGGCGAAGGCTCCCTCGAGCTCGGCCGGCGCCACGGCCACGGACTTCAAGAAGCCGAGCACGTCGGTGAACCAGAGGCGGACGAAACGGACGTCACGCTCCTCGAGACTGCGGAGAACGAAGTCTTCCTGCTTGCCCATGGCGCCAGCCTAGGGCCACGGTCAGCCGTGGCAGATGTCGGCGTCCTGGGTGCCCAGCACGCCGCCGTACGCCCGACGCATCGGGTCGTGCCAGTCCTGCGTGACGCGGGTGAAGGCGAGGGTGCCCGGCACCTTCTTCTTCACGCCGTCGACCATGACCTTGCGGACGACCACCTTGGTGCGGACCTCGTCGCTGCGGGTGCCGGCCCAGCACGAGCTCGCGACGCCTGCCTTGCGCGCCTGCTTGAAGCTCACCCGGTCGCCGACGGCCTTGCCGCGGTAGCGCTGCACGACCGAGGTGACGTAGCCGGTCTGGCCCTCCCACGGGGTCTCGATCGTCATCGACATGCCCCAGGTGCGGCGCGGCGCGACCATGAACCGGACCTCACCGTCCTCGACCTGCTTGGCCTTGGACTGCCACACGACCGGCTGGTCCGCGCCCTCCGGCAGCCGGACGTTGGCCAGCCGGATCGTGCAGCCCTCGCAGTCGGGGACCTCGTAGGCCAGCGTGGTCAGGTCGGGCAGCGCGGTGCTCGTGCTGCCGGGGGTGGCCGGGGCGCTCGTGGGGGCGGCGGCGGTGGCCGGCGTGCCCGCCGCGACCGCGCCCGAGAGCGCCAGGGACGCTGCGGCGATCGCCGCCGCGGTGCGGAACGTCATCGTTCTTCCTGCTTCCTGCTCGACGCCGGGACTCCGTGTCCCGGTCTGCGAGGAGGTGACGCCTGGGCGGGGTGCCCGGTTGCACGGGTGCGGCGGCTTTCTCGTCCGGACGTGCCACGAGCGGCCGCCGGGATCGCCGGCGACCGCTCGGGGTCAGGGGGTGGAGCCGCTCGCTCCTGTTGGGTCAGCGGTTCTCGTTGGCGCGCTGCGTGGCGTCGAAGACGAGGTTGATGGTGTTGGCGACGCCCTGGAACTTGTTGTCGGCGGCCTCGGGGAACTTCAGCGTGACGCGGAGGTTGGAGACCTTGGTGTCGTTGAGGGTGGTGGTCGCCTGGGCCAGGGCGAGGTTGGCGCCGATGACCGGGCGGGGAGCGAGGACCGGGGTGGTGGTGCCCTTGCAGGTCAGGGCGCCGTTGGTCTTGGTCGCGTCCATCTTGACCCACGCGGTGGAGCACTGGTCGACGCTGATCTGCAGGCCGTTGGTGGTGTCGGTCGACAGCAGGTTGCTGGTGGCCGCGGTGGTCGTCAGCGAGACGGTGCCGAACTTCTCGTCGTTGGCGCCGCGGGTCAGCACGACGTCGCGCTCGACGGTGTCGCCGGGGACCAGGCCCGCCGCGGCGATGCTCGGACCCTGGGTAGCGGTGCCCTGGCCGAGGACGAGGGTGCCGGCCGCGACCGACTCGGTGGCCGAGGTGGTCGAGGTGAACGCACCGAACGTGCCGAGGCCGGCGACCGACGCGGCGCCGGCGACCAGCGCGACCGAGGCGACGAGCTTGACGGCGGTCTTGCGGTTCTTGCGGCCGGCCTTGGTGTTCTTGACGGCCTTGCGGGACTTCGGGGCGGCGGTGGGGTTCGTCATCGGGGGGGGGAGCCTTTCGCGAGGGGGCCGCCGGTCTCTCCGACGCCTGTGCTGCTGATGACCTGAACTCTGCCGAGCCCGGATCAAGGCACCCCCCGGCTCATCCCCGACGTTCCCTCAAGAGGTCCGCAAGTCCCCTGAGACACCGCGCCACGGCGTACTCGCCCCGGCTCACCCCTCCGGGACGTGCGCCTCGATCTCGGCCAGCCACGCGGCGGCCGACGCGTCCGACGGCATCCGCCAGTCCCCGCGCGGCGACATGGTGCCGCCGGCGGAGACCTTCGGGCCGTTGGGCAGCGCGGAGCGCTTGAACTGGCTGGCGAAGAACCGCTGGACGAACAGCACGAGCCAGCGGCGCACCTCGGCGAGGTCGTACTCCGCGCGACGGTGGTCGGGGAAGTTCGGGGGCCACTCCCCCTCCTCCTTGTCGTGCCAGGCGTGCCAGGCCATGAAGGCGATCTTCGAGGGCGGCATGCCGTAGCGCAGCACGTGGAAGAGCGTGAAGTCCTGCAGCGCGTATGGCCCGACGCTGTCCTCGGTGCGCTGAGGCAGCTTGTCCTCGCGGGTGGGGATCAGCTCGGGGGTGATCTCCTGCTCGAGGATCTCCTGGAGCACCTCGTTGGTGTCGTCCTCGAACTGACCGCTGCTGATGACCCAGCGGATGAGGTGCTGCACGAGCGTCTTCGGGACGCCGGAGTTCACCGTGTAGTGCGACATCTGGTCGCCGACGCCGTAGGTGCACCAGCCGAGCGCGAGCTCGGAGAGGTCGCCGGTGCCCAGGACGATGCCGCCGCGGTGGTTGGCGAGCCGGAAGAGGTAGTCGGTGCGCAGGCCGGCCTGGACGTTCTCGAAGGTGATGTCGAAGACCTCCTCCCCCTGCGCGTAGGGGTGGCCGAGGTCCTCGAGCATCTGCGAGGCGGCCGCGGTGATGTCGATCTCCTCGAAGGTCACGCCGAGCGACTGCGAGAGCCGCGTGGCGTAGGACTTCGTGGTGTCCCCGGTCGCGAAGCCCGGCAGCGTGAAGGCGTGGATGTCGCTGCGCGGGCGGCCCAGCCGGTCCATCGCGCGCGCCGCGACGATCAGCGCGTGGGTGGAGTCGAGGCCACCGGAGACGCCGATGACGACCTTCGGCTGACCAATGGACTCCAGGCGCCGCTCGAGGCCGGAGACCTGGATGTTGTAGGCCTCGTAGCAGTCCTGGGCGAGCCGCTCGGCGTCGTCGGGCACGAACGGGTAGCGGTCGACCTTGCGCCGCAGCCCGATGTCGTCGGCCGGCGGGTCGAGCTCGAACTCGACCGTGCGGAAGTCGGCGTACGACGCGTGCGAGCGTCGGTTGTCGTCGAAGGTCCCGGTGCGCAGCCGCTCGAGGCGGCTGCGGTCGAGGTCGGTGTCGACGACCGTGCGGCGCGGCCCGTCGGGGAACCGCTCGGTCTCGCCCAGCAGCTCGCCGTGCTCGTAGACCATCGTCTGGCCGTCCCACGACAGGTCGGTGGTCGACTCGCCCTGGCCGGCCGCCGCATAGACGTACGTCGCCAGGCAGCGTGACGAGGCCGACCGGGCCAGCAGCTTGCGGTCCTCGGCGCGGCCGACCGTGATCGGGCTGCCCGAGAGGTTGGCCAGCACCGTCGCGCCGGCCAGCGCGGCCTCGGCGCTGGGCGGGATCGGCACCCACATGTCCTCGCACACCTCGACGTGGAGGACCAGCCCGCGCACGTCGGTCGCGGCGAAGAGCAGGTCGTTGCCCAGCGGCACCTCCTGGCCGGCGACGACGGTGGTGCCGCCGAGGTCGTCCCCGGGGGCGAACCAGCGGCGCTCGTAGAACTCGCGGTAGTTCGGCAGGTAGGACTTCGGCGCGACGCCGAGCACGCGACCGCGGTGGATGACGACCGCGGTGTTGAGCACGCGGTTGCCGTGGGCGAGCGGGGCGCCGACGACGACGACCGGCAGCAGCTCCTCGGAGGCCGCCACCAGCTCGGCCAGCGCGTCCTCGACGGCGTCGAGCAGGACGTCCTGGAGGAAGAGGTCCTCCGCGGAGTACCCGCTCAGGCACAGCTCGGGGAAGACCGCGACCGCGACGCCCTCCTCCGAGCAGGCGCGCGCCTGCTCCAGGACGGTCCGTGCGTTGGCCGCGGGGTCCCCGAGCGCGACCGGCATCGTGCAGGCCGCGACGCGCGCGAACCCGTGGGCGTAGGCGGAGTAGAAGTCCACACCGGCGAGTTTCCCAGGTCGGCCGCTCGGCATGCCTCGGCCGCCACCTCCCGGCCCACCTCCCGGCCCAGATCCCGGCCCAGGTCCCGGTCCAGGTCCCGGCCCAGGTCCCGCCTCACGTCCCGGCGATGAGTCCCGCGCTCCCGCCGGGTCGGAGGTGTCACCACGACCCGAGGAGCCACCATGACCGTCCACCCGACCAGCATCAGCCCGTGCCTGTGGTTCGACGACCAGCTGGAGGAGGCGGCGGCGTTCTACGTGTCGGTCTTTCCCCGCTCCTCGCTGGGCCACCTCAGCCGCTACACCGAGGCCGGGCCCGGCGAGCCGGGGACGGTGATGGCGGGCGACTTCGTGCTCGACGGCATCACGTTCCGCGGGATCAACGGCGGCCCCCGGTTCCGGTTCACCGAGGCGGTGTCGTTCGAGATCTCCTGCCGCGACCAGGCGGAGGTGGACCACTACTGGGACGCGCTGCTGGCCGACGGCGGTGAGGAGTCGATGTGCGGCTGGCTCAAGGACCGGTTCGGCCTGTCCTGGCAGGTCGTCCCGACGCGGCTCTACGAGCTGGCCTCCGACCCCGACCCGGTCCGGGCCAACGCCGCCGTGCAGGCGATGCTCGGCATGCGGCGCATCGTGGTCGCCGACCTCGAGGCTGCGGTCGCGCAGGTCGCGCCGGCGTGACCAGCGGCACAGGCGCCCGCGCGCGGCCCCGGCACTAGCCTGGAGGCGGTCCGTGGACCTCACCAGGAGGCCGCGAGATGACACCCGAGGGAGCCCTGCCATGAGCGAGGAGACCGCGCCGTACGGCACCGGACCGGCGAAGCCGGCCGCGAGCGCACCGGTCAAGCGCGTCCGCACCCACCACCTGCGCGAGATGAAGGAGCGCGGCGAGCGGTTCACGATGCTCACCGCCTACGAGCAGTACGCCGCGCAGACCTTCGACGAGGCCGGCATCGACGTCCTCCTGGTCGGCGACAGCGCCTCCAACAACGTCTTCGGCAACGAGACCTCGCTGCCGGTGACCGTCGACGAGCTGCTGCCCCTCGCCCGCGCGGTCACCCGCACCGCCCGGCGCGCGCTGGTCGTCGCGGACCTGCCGTTCGGCAGCTACCAGGCCTCCCCGGAGCAGGCCTACCTCACCGCCGTCCGGTTCATGAAGGAGGCGGGCGCCCACGCGGTCAAGCTCGAGGGCGGCGTCGAGATGGCGCCGCAGGTGCGCAAGCTCGTCGAGGGCGGCATCCCGGTGATGGCCCACATCGGCTTCACCCCGCAGAGCGAGCACACCCTCGGCGGCTACCGCGTCCAGGGCCGCGGCGAGGCGGCGAAGCGGGTGCTCGAGGAGGCCCGCGCGATGGAGGACGCCGGCGCGTTCGCCGTCGTCATGGAGATGGTCCCCGGCGACGTCGCCGCGGAGGTCACCTCCTCGCTCGCGATCCCGACCATCGGCATCGGCGCGGGCGTCGGCTGCGACGGCCAGGTGCTGGTCTGGCAGGACGCCTTCGGCCTGCGGACGGCGCGGATGCCGCGCTTCGTCAAGCAGTACGCCGACCTGCACGGCGTCCTGCTCGCGGCCGCCCAGGAGTACGCCGCCGACGTCAAGGCCGGCACGTTCCCGGGGCCCGAGCACACGTTCTGAGCCTTCTCAGCAGGTCGACCGGCGGCTAGCGTCGCCCCCATGCGCGCGCTCTCGGTCGGCCTGCTGCCCTCGCTCCTCCTCGTCCTCCCGGCGGCCCCGGCCGGCGCGCTCGTCGCCGACGGGCACTCGGTCGCCCCTGCGGCGGCCGCCGGCAAGGCCACGCCGGGCCTGCGGGTGCGGACGGTCGTCTCCGGCCTGGACAAGCCGTGGGACGTCAAGCCGATCCCGGGCGGTCGGCTGCTCGTCACCGAGCGCGACCGCGCTCGCGTGCTGGTCGTGAAGGGTGGTCGGGCGCGGCCGCTGGACTTCCCCAGCGGGTCGGTCTGGGTCTCCGGCGAGACCGGCCTGATGTCGCTCGAGGTCGACCCGGACTTCCGGCGCAACAAGCGGTTCTACACCTGCCAGGGCGGGTTCACCGGCGGTGGCGGCCACGACGTGCGCGTGATGGCCTGGAAGCTGAAGGACGGCGCGGCCAAGCCGGTGCGCAAGCTCGTCGGCGGGTTCCCCACCTCCAGCGGCCGCCACGGCGGCTGCCGGCTGCTCATCGCGCGCAACGGCTCGCTCATGGTCGGCACCGGCGACGCCGCCGTCGGGACCAACCCGCGCGACTTGACCTCGCTGGGCGGCAAGGTGCTGCGCCTCGACCGCCGCACCGGCAAGCCGTGGCCGGGCAACCCGTTCGCGAAGGCCGCCGACCGCGCCCAGCGCTACGTCTTCACCTACGGCCACCGCAACGTCCAGGGCCTGGCCCAGCGCGCCGACGGCACGATCTGGTCGGTCGAGCAGGGCAGCTACCGCGACGACGAGGTCAACCGGCTCGTGCGGGGCGGCGACCACGGCTGGCACCCGGTCCCCGGCTACAACGAGCAGGTCCCGATGACCGACCAGTCGCTCCCCGGCAAGCAGCGCGAGGCCCGCTGGTCCTCGGGCGACCCGACGCTCGCGACGTCCGGCGCGGACTGGGTGCGCGGGAAGCGGTGGGGGTCGTACGCCGGCATGCTCGCCGTCGGCGTGCAGAAGGGCGAGCGCGTGCTGTTCCTGCGCTTCGACGGCAAGGGGCGGCTGAAGGGGTCGCGCACGCCCGCGGCGCTGCGCCAGTACGGCCGGATCCGCTCGGTCGTCTCCGCCCCGAACGGCGACCTGCTGGTCACCACCGACAACGGCTCCGGCCGCGACCGGCTGCTGCGGGTCAGCCCGCGCTGACCCGGCCGGCGAGCTCCTCCAGGAGCGGCACGACGTCGGCGACCGGCGGCAGCGCGGCCATCTCGTCGGCGACGGCGCGCGCGCACGCGGCGTACTGCTCCTCGTGCAGCACCGCGGCGAGCGCCGCCGGCAGCGCGCCGGCCGCCCCGACGCCACCGGTCACCGCGACGCCGGCCCCGCACGCGGCGACGTGCTCGGCGTTGAGGAACTGGTCGGAGGCGAAGAGCGGCAGCACGACCTGCGGCACCCCGGCGGCGAGCGCCGCCATCGTCGTCCCGAAGCCACCGTGGCCGACCACCGCCGCGGCGTGCGGGAGCACCTCGGCCTGCGGCCACCAGCGCTCGACGCGCGTGTTGGCCGGCACCCGCAGGTCGGCGGGGTCGAAGCCGTTGCCGGTGGTCATGAGCACGCGCACGGGCTCGTCGGCGAGCGCCTCGAGGGCCGCGTCGTACACCCCGGCGACGGTGGGGATCCCGGCCGCCACCGACCCGAACGACACGTAGACCAGCGGCTGGTCCGGGTCGCCCCACCGCTCGGGCAGCAGGCCCATCGGGGCCGGCGGCGTCTCGCGGTAGCGGTGCAGCGGCCCGCTCGCCAGCCGCTCCCCGCAGGCGTCGTCGAGCCGGGCCGGGACGCTCGTGAACGTCGTCGCCCCGCGCAGCGCCGCGCAGCAGGTGCCGGGCGGAAGGCCGACGAGCCCGTCGAGCTCCCCCAGCGGATCGGTGAGGTACGCCGCCACGCGACCCATCAGCGCGGAGACGTTCACCGCCACCACGGCCTGCGGGATCCCGGCCGCGAGGGCCGCGGCGAGCGAGCCGAGCTCGACCGGCTCGCGCAGGACCAGGTCGGGCCGCCACATCTCGACGACCTCGGTGACCCCGGGCAGCGCGGCCCGGGCGTCGAGCCGGCCGAACACCTCGGTCACGACCAGCCGGTTCGCCTCCTCGGTGCTGAGCGTCGGCAGCCGCCCCATCACCGGCCCCAGCTGCTCGGGCGGGACGTCGTCGAACGGCAGGTGCAGCAGGCCGCTGCGGGCCACCTCCGGCGCGAACGACCCGGGAGCGGCCACGGCGACCCGGTGGCCCGCGTCCACGCAGGCGCGCGCCACCGGGACGAGCGGGCCGAAGTGGCCGGAGCCCGCGGTGCTGGCGACGAGCACGCGCATGGCTCCAGCGTCGCAGCGGACGCGCCCCGGCGAATCGCCCAGGCTGGGGACGCCCTCGCGACCCGGTCCCGCGTCGAGGTGTGCTCAGGCAGCGATCGCCCGGCGCACCTCCTCGCGCAGCTCGACGTACTCCGGCAGCGCACGGATCTCCTCGGCCGGCACCCGCTCGCCGTGGTCGGTGAAGACCGCGCGCTCGTCGAGCACGATCCGGCCCGGGCGCGGGCTCATCACCAGCACGCGCGAGCCGAGGAAGACCGCCTCGTCGACGCTGTGGGTGATGAACAGGATGGTCCGGCCGGTCGAGCGCCAGATCGCCAGCAGCTCGTCCTGGAGCCGCTCGCGGGTGAGCGCGTCGAGCGCACCGAACGGCTCGTCCATGAGCACGATGTCCGGCTCGTTGGCGAGCACCCGCGCGATCTGGCAGCGCTGCTGCATGCCGCCGGACAGCTCGTAGGGCCGGTGGTCGGCGAACTCGGCGAGGCCGACGAGGTCGAGGTAGCGCCGGGCCGCGTCGCGGCGCGCGGGGCCGTCGACGCCGCGCAGCCGCGGGCCGAGCTCGACGTTGCGGCGCACCGAGAGCCACGGGAAGAGCGTCGGCTGCTGGAAGACGACGCCTCGCTCGGCGGCCGGGCCGTCGACCGGGCGGCCGCCCACGGTGACCTCACCCTCGCTGGGGCTCAGGAAGCCCGCGAGCAGCCGCAGCAGCGTGGTCTTGCCGCAGCCGGACGGGCCGGCGATCGTCACCAGCTCCCCCGGCTCGATGCGCAGGTCGACCGGCCCGAGTGCCGGGACGGCGGCACCACCCACGGAGAAGTGGTGCCGCACGTCCTCGAACGCGATGCCGCGGGGCGCCAGCTCAGCCACCGACGGCGCTCCTCGCCGGGCCGGCGTCGACGTGGTCGGCGTACTGCTTCTGGTCGCCGACGGCGTCGATGCCGCCCTGGTCGAGCAGGAAGCCCGCGGTGGTGAGCAGGTCCTTCGGGAAGGAGCCGGAGAGGTAGTCGACCTGCTCCTGCGCGCTGAGGTAGGACAGCCCGCCGAACTGCTTCTCGGCGTCGGCGGGGTCGATGCCGAGCACCACCGCGACCGACTCGGCGGCCGTGGCCGGGTCGTCCTTGATCAGCCCGACGGCGTGGTCCTGGACCCTGGCCCACTGGGCCATGAACTCCGGGTTCTCCGCCAGGAACGCCTTGTCCGCGGTCCCGACGTCGAACGTCGGGCGCCCGGCCTTCGCGGTGTCGGCGCTGGAGAGGATGCGCGTGCCGCCGTCCTCGAGCAGCTGGCTCTGCACCGGGTCCCAGACCCAGGCGGCGTCGATCTGGTCGCCCTGCCAGGCGCCGGGCATCTTCTCGGGGTCGAGGTTGATCACCTCGACGTCGGTGGCCGGGTCCAGGCCCGCCTCGTCGAGCGCCTGGAGCAGCGAGTAGTGAGCGGTGCTGCTGAACGGCACCCCGATCTTCCCGCCCTCCAGGTCGGCGATGTCGGTGACCTCGGGGTCACGGGCGACGAGCGACTCGGCCTCGCCGATGACGTCGTGGATCCAGACGACCGCGAGGTCGACGTCGCGCACGACCGGCTCGGAGGAGGCGATCGTGGCCGGGGACGAACCCATCAGGCCGAGGTCGACGTCGCCGGAGCCGTAGTACTTCACCACGTCGCCGCCCGAGGCCGCCTGGACCCACGAGATGTCCGCGTTGGGCAGGCAGGCCTCGAGCAGGCCGAGGTCCTTGACGACCAGGTCGGCGTTGGGGATCGCCTGCCACGCGATGCGCGCGGTCGTGGTCACCGACTCGTCGGGCTCCCACGGGCAGGCCGAGACCTCGGCCGCGTCGGTCTCGGTGGTGGCGCTGCTGCTGCGCCCGGACTCCACGCAGCCGGTCAGGGACAGGGCCAGGCCGGTCGCGGCCAGGGCTGCGGCGGGCCGCGTCAGTCGTGTCTTCACAGGTTCTCCTCCATGCGGCCGTGCGGCCGGTTCACGCCTTGCCCCGCCACGGGACAAGGGACTTCTCCAGGGACTTCAACCCGAGGTCGAGAGCGATGGCCGCGAGGCCGATCACGAGGATGGAGGCAATGACCAGCGGCGTCCGCAGCTGCTCGCCCGCCAGGTAGGCCAGCCCGCCGATACCGGGGATGCCGTTGGCGATCTCCGCGGCCACGACCGTGGTCCACGCGAAGCCGGTCGCGACCCGGATGCCGGTCAGCACCTCCGGCAGGGTCGCCGGCAGGACCACCGCGGTCAGGGTCTGCCGGCGCGAGGCGCCCAGGGAACGCACCGCGTTGACCTGGTCCTCGCGGACGCCGCGCACCCCGCTGATCGTCGCCATCGCGACCGGCGGGAAGGCTGCGAGGAACAGCAGCCAGATCTTGGAGGTGTCGCCGATCCCGAACCAGACGATGAGCAGGCCGATGTAGGCCAGCGGCGGGAGCGAGCGCAGGAAGTTCAGGTACGGCTCCAGCACCACGCCGAGCCAGGTCGTGCCCATCAGCAGGCCGAGCGGCACCCCGAGCAGCACTCCCCCGCCGACGCCGATCGCGATCCGCTGCAGGCTGGCGAGCAGGTGCTCCCACAGGTAGTAGTTCTGCTCGCCGCGCACGATCCGCTCCGAGCCCGCGCTGACCGGGTGGTCGGTGTTGGCGCGCACGAACGCGTCCCACACGTCACCAGGCGGCGGCAGGTAGAGCGGCCGGACCAGCCCGGTGCGGGTGACCAGCCACCAGCCCAGGAGCAGCACCGACAGCGAGCCGGCGTGGATCGCGAGCCGCTGCAGGCGCGTACGCCGCCGGGCGGCCCGCTCCGCGCGGCGCGGGTCGGTGGTGGTCCCGCGGCGCAGGGCGGCGGGGGTGGTCGAGGCAGCCTCGAGCAGGGCCATGGCGCGGTGGCTCCTCCGGACAGGACGGACGTCGGACGCGCACCCCCGATGGTGCGGAACCGATCTAACCACATCGACTCAGTCGACTTACACGGGCAACCACATCTCGGACCAGTCGGCGCGTCGCGCGCCGCCGGGAGGAGCGCCCGGGTCCCGGACTTCCCGGGCCGGGCTCAGGCCGGGCTCAGGCCGTCCAGCCGAGGAACGCCCCGCCGGCGTTGACCAGCACGAACCACCCCACCAGCACCGCGGCGCCGAGCCACGGCAGGCGGTCGGGGTGCGGGGTCCACCACGCGCAGGCCAGCACGAACGACGCGAGCCACACCAGCATCAGCCCGACGACGCCCCACCACGGCGCGACGAGCCCGCTGGCGGCGTACGGGAAGAACGCGGTGGCGACCAGCCCCATCCCGATGAACGGGCGGGGCGAGATGGCGCGGGGGTTGTGCGGGCGGACCTTGCGACGACGCGAGAGATCCAAGCTCAGGCCCCGGGCTCGGCGGGCGGCTCGGTGGGCGGCTCGGCCGACGGGTCGGCGTCGTCGTTCCATTCGGGGTCGTTGTCCCAGGCCTCGTTGCGCTCCTGGGTCTTCTCCAGCGCACGCTCGGCCTCGGCGGCCGACGGGTAGGGACCGAGCCGGTGCCGGCTGGGACAGAGGTTGTCCCTGGTCTCGACGCGGTGGTGCTTGACGCAGAACCAGTACTCCTCGGGCTCGCTCATGGCCCGAAGGTACCCGCGCGGCTCAGGTCAGGTCGTCGTACGACGCCTGGCCGGTCTCGGCGAGCCGCCGCTCCACCCGCAGCACCGCCACCTCGTGCTCGGGGTCGCCGCTCATCGCCGCGGCCAGCCGCAGGTGGGGCAGCGCCTCGACCAGCCGGGCCTGCCGCTCCAGCGCGCGGCCGAGGGCGTGGCGGGCCCAGTCGTCGTCGGGGTTCTCGCTCACCAACGAGGCGAGCTCCTCCTCGGCCCGACCGAGCTGGGCGCGCAGCAGGTACGCCCACGCCCGCAGCGACCGCAGGCCGGTGTTGCCCGGCTCCTGCGCCAGCGCCGGCTCGATCACCGAGAGCGCCTCCACCGGCGCGCGGCGCGCGAGCAGGTCGTGGGCGGTGCGGTACGCCGACTCGTGCCCCCGCTGCCCCGGGAAGACCAGCGGTGGCGCCTTCAGCTCAGCCGGCTCCTGGTTCGACTCCTCCATGCCGTCCAACCTACGACGCGTGCGGGGGCCGCCGGGACTGTGCGATCCTTGCCGTGCGGATGGGCTGGCCGGGCGACCGCGGCGCACCTCCGGGTGCGGCGAGGAAGGTCCGGGCTCCACAGGGCAGGGTGGTGGGTAACACCCACCCGGGGTGACCCGCGGGAAAGTGCCACAGAGAACAGACCGCCACCCGGCTCCGGCCGGGCGGCAAGGGTGAAACGGTGGTGCAAGAGACCACCAGCGACCCGGGCGACCGGGCCGGCTCGGCAAACCCCACCCGGAGCAAGGTCAAGAAGTCGCGGGTCCGCCCGCGACGCGTGCACGTCCGAGGGCTGCCCGCCCGAGTGCACGGGTAGACCGCTGGAGGGCGTCGGCAACGGCGCTCGTAGATGGATGGTCGCCCCCCGACGCCCCGCGAGGGGCCCGGGGACAGAACCCGGCCTACAGGCCAGCCCGTCCGCACCAAGCACCCGGCACCACCGCTCGTCGAGCAGCGAGCGCCAGCCGGTGGGTTGAGGAAGGCGCGCAGCGCCTGTCTCGAAACCCGAGCGTCGACGAGACCCCTGGCAGCCGAGCTGGGGCCCGCGGGCACCTGCTACTTCCCGATGACCCAGTGGTTGCGGAACCAGTCGGTCTTGTAGGTCCGGCAGGAGGAAGTGCTCCACGTCCAGGACCCTCACCATTGCCCCGGGTCGGCGTCGGTCGCGACCTCGTCGAGCGAGCTCAGGCGAGGGCTGAGTCGGGGATCCAGTTGCCGTGGAAGCCCTGCGGCACCCTGGTCGGCAGGTGGATCGTGGCCACCGGGTGCCCGAAGTCGTGGGCGTCGACGATCACCAGGTCGCTGGCGTCGCGCGCCGCGTCGTACACGTAGCCCATCAGCCAGCCGTCGTCCTCGCCGGCCGCGCCGCCGGCCGGGACGAAGACCATCTCGCTGGCGATGCGGCCCGGGCCCAGGTCCACCTCGGCGGTGGTGCCGCCGAGGAGGTCGTGCTTGCGCACGGCTGTCCGCGGGTCGTCGCCGAGGCCGCCCAGGTCGCGCACCGAGGGCACGCCGATCGTGTAGCCGTAGCGGTGGGGGCGACCGGTGAGCCGCTCGTCCCCGCGGGGGAACTCGGTGCCGCGATCGTCGATCGTCTCGGTGAGGACCGTGCGTGCCTGCGGGTCGATCGTCCAGCGCTCCAGGCGGGGGCGGTCGGAGAGGGGCTCGGCGTCCTCGGCGAAGGCATGGGCGTGCACCACCAGGTCGATGACCACGCGGTCACCGTCGTCGTAGGCGTTGAGCGGGTGGTAGACGAAGCACGGCTCGACGTCGACCCACACGACGTCGGACGCGGTGCCGGCCCGGGGCAGGAGCCCGACCCGGGCCCCGTTGTCGGGGCGCCAGCGGAAGGGCAGGGCGACGCCCTGGAGGGCGAGCTCCAGGTCGAAGAGCACCGGCAGGTCGAAGAGGACGACCCGGGTGGCGGTCAGGCCCATGTCGTGGAGCATGACCGGAGCCGGGAGGGCGATGTCGACCGTGCTGAGCAGGTCACCAGCGGAACTGATCACGTGGTAGCGCAACGCGGGGTCGTCGAAGCCGTAGCTCATCACGTGCATCTCCCCGGTGCTCGGGTCGACCTTGGGGTGGGCGTTGATCCCGGCAGGAAGGGGGCCGCCAAAGTTGCGCGTGGCGACCGTCTCCAGGTCGCAGGTCAGCTCGTAGGGCAGCGACCCCTCGGTCACGGCCAGGATCCGGCTGGCGTGGGCGAACACGTTGGTGTTGCCCGAGCCGGGGTACCAGCCGCCGTCCGCGTGGGGCACCGGGGGCTCACCGAGGTGCGCGCTGGCCTCGGGGCCACGCACCCAGCGGTTGCGGTACCAGCGCGGCCGGCCGCCGTGCAGGTCGACGCCGTGCACCATCCCGTCGCCCGCGAACCAGTGGTAGGTGTCGGCCTGCGCCGCGAACGGGTTGGGCCCGGTGCGGATGTACCTGCCGGCGAGGTCCGGCGGCACCGCGCCGGTGACCTCCAGGTCCGTGGCGGTCACCTCGGTGGCCACGGGCGCGAAGTTGCCCTCGAGGTACGTCGCTGCAGTCATCGTCTGCTCCCTGGCATCGGGCCGCCGAGTCGGCCCCACCACTAGACACCCGCACGCGGGACGCGTCAATGACGACACCGACGACCGGCCGACGAGCCGCGCGACAGGTGCCGTCCGTAGGCTCGCGGCATGACCGAACGCCGACTCGTCCTGGTCCGCATCACCGCCCCCGAGATGCCGACGGCGGGCACCGCGACGGCCTTCGAGCTGCCCGACAGCGTGCTGACGATGCTCGACGAGGGCTGGCAGGTGGTCAACCACACCACCGGCTTCCCGGACCTCTCCGGCGACATGGTGGTCTCGCTCTACTGCGAGCGCAGCGCCGCCTGACGCCTCAGCCGGGCAGGCCCGACCAGGGGTCCTCGCGCCGCCACAGGGTCGGCAGGTGCACGGTGACGCCGTCGGCGGTGGCGAGCCGGTCGAGGGTGCGGATGCTGGCGTCGAGGTCGTCGCCGGCGTAGGGCAGCGCCCGCAGCGGCTTGTCCAGCGGCCGGAAGAAGTCGTCCCAGTGGGTCAGCACGACCCGGCGGGCGCCGACGGCGCGCACGGTGTGCTCCCAGTACGCCTCGAGGTACGGCTCCGGCTGCACGCCGAGCTGCCCCACGCCGAGGTAGACGACATCGGCGCGCTGCCCGTCGAGCGACCCGGCGACGTACCCGGCGCTCCCCTGCACCAGCGCGGTCCGGCCGCTCGGGTCGTGGGTGAGCAGGATCGACCACGCCTCGCCGCAGCGGTACGCCGCGGTGCGGGCCGGCGGCACGACGGGTGCGTCGATGGTGCCCGGGTAGCGGTCCGGCGGGCAGTGGGCCGATGCCGTGAAGGCCAGCGTGAACGAGCCACAGGTGAGCGCCTCGCCCGACGCCATCACCCGGATCCGGTCGTCGGGCAGCCCCGCGCCGCGGCCGAGGTTCTCCGTGGAGGTGCCGCCGACGAGCACCGCGCCCGTGCGGTCGGCGACCACGGCGGAGTCGAGGGCGTGGTCGTAGTGGCTGTGCACCGGCACGACCGCCTCGAGACCGGTCACCCCCGCGTCGCCGAGCGCGCGGGACAGCGCGGCGTCGATCCGCTCGGGCGACGGCGCGATCCGGCCGACCCCCACCTGCACCAGCCCGGGCCGGGAGAAGAACCCGTCGGTCATCACCGCCGACTCCCCGTCGGAGACCAGCAGCGTCGAGACGCCGAGGAAGGTCACCCCGAGGGCCCCCTCCTGCGCCGGGGGCACGTCGTGCCGTGAGGCGTGTCGGCGCAGGTCGGGTCGTCCGGGCTTGAGGCGCACGCCGGCACGCTAGCCGCCGGACGGTCCGCGCGGACGGAACCCGGGATCGCCCCGTCGCGTCTACCCGGGGTGGACGAGACCCAGGGACCCCGAGGACGCCGAGGACGGCGAGGACGGCGACGGCTGGCCGGGAGCCTCCTCGCCGTCGGCGCCCTCACCGCCGCCTTCGTGGCCGGCACCGCGGCGACCGGCGACCCGCGGGGCTCGGCAGGCGGCCCGGGCACGCCCGGCACAGGCACGACCGGCGCGACCAGCGCGACCGGCTTCTCCGGCGCACTCGTGGCGGCGTGGTCCTGCGAGGCCCTGCTGGAGCACTACGTCGACGCCGCCCAGGAGCTGGTCGGCCCGTGGGGCTGGGAGACCTGGTCGGGACCCGTCCCCCTCGCCGCCGCGGCGGCCGGGGCCGCGCGCGACATGGAGGCGGCACCGCTCGAGGCGAAGGTCACCCGGTCCACCAGCAGCGGCACCGGCACCAACGTGCAGGAGGCCGGCGTCGACGAGCCGGACCTGGTCAAGACCGACGGAGGGGTGCTCTACCGGTACGCCGAGGGCCGGCTCACCTCCTACGACGTCACCGGGCCCGAGGTCGAGCGGATCGGTTCCGTGGCGCTCACCGGCACGACCGACGCCGAGATCCTGCTCGCCGGGGACACCGTCGTCGTGGTCGGCGAGGACCGGCTGGTGACCGTCGACGTCAGCGACCCCGCGGCGATGGAGCCGCGCACGCGGGTCGACCTCACCTCGCCGGTGGTGACCGCGCGCCAGCACGGCGACACCGTGCGGCTGGTCGTCTCCACGGGCCTGCCGGAGCTCGACTTCGTGCAGCCGGACCGACGGCGCGGGACCGCCCTCGCCGAGGCGGAGCGACGCAACCGCGCCCTCGTCGCCGACACCACCGTCGCCGACTGGCTGCCCCGCGCCTCGGTCGACCGCGGCCCCGAGCAGCAGCTGTCCGACTGCGCCGACGTCGCGGTGCCGAGCTCGACCGCCCCGCCGGGCACGACCACGGTGGTCGGGTTCGCCGCGGACGACGTGACCGACTGGGACGTGACCGCCATCGCGGCCGACGCGGCCACGACGTACTCCTCCCCCGACCACCTCTTCCTCGCCACCACCTCCGGCCCCGGTGGCTGGGGCGGCGGGGACGACTGGGACGGCTGGGACGGCTGGGGGCGGTGCACGACCTGCGCGAGCCGCGTGGCCGTGCCCGGCGACGGGACGACCCAGGTCTTCGACCTCGAGCTGGACGGCACCGGAGCGCGGTACGCCGGCGCCGGCCGTGTCGACGGCGCGGTCCGCGACCGGTGGGCGATGGACGAGGCCGACGGCGTGCTGCGCCTCGCCCTCTCCCCCACCTCGGAGACCGGACCCGGCAACGCCGTCGTCACGATTCAGCGGGAGGGCGACGAGCTGCTCGAGGCGGGCCGGCTCGACGACGTCGCTCCGGGCGAGACGATCACCGCGGTCCGGTGGTTCGACGACCTCGCGGTCCTGGTCACCTTCCGCCAGGTCGACCCGTTGCACACGATCGACCTCACCGACCCCGCGTCGCCGCGGCACCTCGGCGAGCTGGAGGTCCCCGGCTTCAGCTCCTACCTCCACCCGCTCGGCGAGCGGCGGCTGCTCGGCGTCGGCGAGGGACCGGTCCGCGACCGCGACGGCCGCCCGGGCTGGGGCGCGCAGGCGGGGCTCTTCCACGTCACCGACCTCACCGCCGTACGCCGCCTGGACACCGTCGACTACGCCCCCGGGTCGCGGGCCGGCGTCGCGACCGACCCCCGCCAGCTCGCCTGGCTGCCGGGCATCCGCACGGTGGTGACCGTGGTCGCGCGGGGCCGGGCCGGCCACGTCTCGGTGCTGCGGCTGGCGCACGGCGAGATCAGCAACGAGATGGTGCTCGCCGAGCGCGGGGACGACCTCGACGCGGTGCGCCTGGTGCCGCTCGCGGGCGACCGGGTGGTGCTCGTGACCGAGGACGACGCGTCGTACCTCCCGCTCGCCCGGTCCAGCGGCTGAGACCGCCCGAGCGGGTGGGTATCGGACGCGACCGCTCGGCTACGGGGCCACGTCGGACGACGCCAGCGAGGATGAACCCTCATCCTGCTGCGGCGACGCCGGCACGGACGCGGCTCGGGGGCTGGCATGGGGTCCCCGGGTCGCGTCCTCCCTCACCTCGGCCCGGGGGCCGGGCCCCGCGTCAGCGCAGGTGCACCGCGACGAGCGCGACGTCGTCCTCGCGGCGGGACGGCAGCATCCGGCGCAGCAGCTCGTCGCAGAAGGTCTCGAGGTCGCGCTCCTCGCGCACCAGCACGCCGAGCCGCTCGGCCAGCAGCGAGAGGCCGACGTCGATCGACTGGTCGCGTCGCTCGACGAGGCCGTCGGTGTAGAGCAGCACCGTCGAGCCGCGCCGCAGCTCGACGACCGACTCGGTGCGGTCGGTGTCGGGCTGGAGGCCGAGCAGCAGGCCGGCCTCGTCCTCGGCCAGGAAGTGCACCTGGCCCCGCTCGTCGACGACGACGGGCGGCGGGTGGCCGGCGTTGGACCAGCGCACCCGGGTCGTCCCGGGGCCGCTGCCCGGCTCGACGCGCACGATGGCCGCCGTGGCGGTGGTCGCGAGGTCGAGCACCTCGATCGCGTCGTCGACCCCGTGCAGCACCGCGGCCGGCCCGTCGCCGGTGTGCACGGCGATGCCGCGCAGCAGCGTCCGGATCTGGCCCATCGCGGCCGCGGCGGCCACGTCGTGGCCGACCACGTCGCCGATGACGACGACGGTGGACCCGTCGCGCTGGCGGAACGCGTCGTACCAGTCGCCGCCCACCTGCGCCGCCTGCGCGGCCGCCTCGTAGCGCACCACGACCTCGAGCGAGTCCGAGTCGGGCGGGTCGGTCATCATGCTGCGCTGCAGGGCCGCGGCCAGGTCGCGCTGCTCGGCGTAGAGCCGGGCGTTGTCGACGTGCACCCCCGCCCGGGCGGCGACCTCGGCGACCAGCGCGAGGTCCTCCTCGTCGAAGGTGGGGCGGTCGGCGCCGCGGAAGAGCGTCACCAGGCCGACCGTGCGGCCGCGACCGTGCAGGGGCACGATCACCGCCGACGCCGGCTCCAGGCCCTGTACCAGCTCGCGGGCCGTGCCCGGCACGAGCACCTGCTCGATCGCGGCCGTCGCGCCCGAGGCGATGACCACCGGCGCGTCCGCCGAGAGCGCGCGGGCCACGAAGGAGGCATCGGTCAGCGAGGAGACCCGCAGCTCGGCGTACCGGTCGAGCTCGGGGCGGCGGGCCGGGTCGGCGTGCCACCAGCCGACGTCGCGCAGCCGCTCGCGCCAGTGGCCGCGGCCGCTCTCGGAGACCAGGGTCACCACGCACCAGTCGGCCACCTCGGGCACCAGCACCTGCGCGAGCCGGCCGACCCCGACCTCGGGGTCGAGGCTGCCGGTGAGCGCCTCGGACACCGCGGCCAGCAGCGCCGTGCGCCGGCTGTCGCGGGCCAGCAGCACCTGGGCGGCGTGGCGGTCGGTGACGTCGTTGAAGTAGACCGACAGGCCGTCGGGGGTCGGCCAGGCGCGGACCTCGTACCAAGCGTCCAGCGGCGGCGGGTAGTAGGCGTCGAAGGTGACCGGCTCCCCGCTCTCGGCCGCGCCGCGATAGTGCTTCTCGAAGTCGCTGCCCACCGCGGCCGGGAACAGCTCCCAGATCTCGCCGCCGGCCAGCTGGCTGCTCACCCCGCCGAGCAGCTGGTGCGCGACCCGGTTGGCGTAGGTGAACCGCCACGTCCGGTCGAGGTGGAAGAACGCCGTCGGCATCGCCTCGAGCACGCGCTGCACCCGGGCCTCGCCGTCCTGCACCGCGGTGTTGTCGAACGCCGCCCCGAGCAGCCGCGCCGCTCGCCCGTCCGGCCCGGCGAGCGCCCGGCCGCGCGCGACCACCCAGCAGGTGGTCCCGTCGGGGCGCAGCACGCGGTACTCCGCGACGTACTCCCCGCACGTCTCGACCGCGTGGTCCAGCGCCGCGTTCACCCGCGGGCGGTCCTCGGGGTGCACCATCGCCTCGAAGGCCTCGATCGTCGCGGCGAACGCGTGCCGACCGAGCCCGAAGATCTCGAGCAGCCGGTCGTCCCAGCGCAGCTCGCCGGTGACCACGTCCCAGTCGAAGGTGCCGATCCCCGCCGCGGAGACGGCGAGCTCGGCGCGCAGCCGCTCGGCGACCTCCTCCAGAGCAGGAGGCGTCGGTCCGCCGGCCGCGTCGGACCGCATCTCCACCCGGGTAGCTCCTGCCGTCGTCGAGGCACGATGGTCCCACGCGACCCGGCGGCGCCGTGAACGAACCCCGGAAGTCGTCTGCGCCCGCGCCGGCGGGGTACCTCTGCGGCCCCACCCGTCGACGAGGAGTCACCGTGCGAGCGATGGTCTACCGCGGCCCCTACCGGGTCCGCGTGGAGGAGAAGCCCGATCCCCGCATCGAGCACCCGAACGACGCCGTCGTGCGCGTCGCCCGGGCCGCGATCTGCGGGTCGGACCTGCACCTCTACCACGGGATGATGCCGGACACCCGGGTCGGCCACACGTTCGGCCACGAGTTCATCGGGGTCGTCGAGGAGGTCGGCTCCTCGGTGCAGAACCTGCAGGTCGGCGACAAGGTGATGGTGCCGTTCAACATCTTCTGCGGCTCCTGCTTCTTCTGCGCCCGCGGCCTCTTCTCCAACTGCCACAACGTCAACCCCAACGCGACCGCGGTCGGCGCGATCTACGGCTACTCCCACACCACCGGCGGGTACGACGGCGGGCAGGCCGAGATGGTGCGCGTGCCGTTCGCCGACGTCGGCCCCTCGGTCATCCCCGACTGGCTCGACGACGAGGACGCGCTGCTGATGACCGACGCGCTGGCGACGGCGTACTTCGGCGCCCAGCTGGCCGAGATCCGCGAGGGCGACACCGTCGCGGTGCTCGGCGCCGGGCCGATTGGGCTGTACGCCGCGCGCAGCGCCTGGCTGATGGGTGCGGGCCGCGTCGTGGTCATCGACCAGCTCCCCGAGCGGCTGGAGAAGGCGCGGACCTTCGCCCACGCGGAGACGATCAACTACAACGAGGTCCCCGACGTCGTCCTGGAGATGAAGCTGCAGACCGACGGGCTCGGCTTCGACGCGGTCATCGACGCGGTCGGCGCGGAGGCCGACGGCAACCTGGTCCAGCACCTCACCTCGGCGCGGTTCAAGCTCCAGGGCGGCTCGCCGATCGCGCTCAACTGGGCGATCGACGGCGCCCGCAAGGGCGGGGTCATCTCGGTCATGGGCGCCTACGGGCCGATGTTCAGCGCCGTGAAGTTCGGCGACGCGCTCAACAAGGGGCTCACGCTGCGGATGAACCAGTGCCCGGTGAAGCGGCAGTGGCCGCGGCTGCTCGAGCACATCCAGAACGGCTACTTCAAGCCCAGCGACATCGTGACCCACCGCATCCCGCTCGAGCACATCGCCGAGGCCTACCACCTGTTCTCGTCGAAGCTCGACGGCTGCATCAAGCCGGTCATCATCCCGGACGCGAGCTGAAGGAGACCCGGACATGACCACCGAACCCGCGCACGCCGCCGACCCGACCCCGCCGGTCTACACCCACCGCAAGCCGCCGCTGCGCGAGACGCCCGACCAGCTGCGCGCGCGAATCCCCGGGTGGGGCGCCGACCTCGACCCGGCCGACCGGCCGTCGTACCCCCGCGAGATCGACGCCGACACCGGCGCCCACTGGGACCTCCCCGAGCGCCAGCCCGAGCACGGCGCGCGCGAGCGGTCGATCGAGCACATGATGCTCACCCCCGTCTTCGGCACGGCCCAGCCGCTCCACGGCCTCTCCGGCGCGATCCGGCGCTACGCCTACCAGCGGCACAGCGAGGGCAAGGCGATGCACTGGCTCGCGTTGCTCGCTGCCGACCGGGTCGACGTCGTCGAGAACGTCGCGCGCTCGATCGTGACCGGCCACCCCGACAACCCGCTCACCGAGACCGGGTTGACGGCCGAGCTGCGCCACGGCCGCTCGCGGTTCGGCAGCGGGCGCTCCGACCTCCGGCACCAGGCGGTCGACCCGGTCGTCAACGGCGCGCCGTGGGTGGCCGGCGCGCTCGCCGCGGCCTGGGCCGTGCGCCGCGTGGCCCGTCGCTGACCCTCAGCGGACGGTGGTCGCCCTGACCCGGAACACCCGCCGGTCGTCGAGCGGGAGGCCGCGGCACGCGAAGCCCGTGCCCTGCCAGCAGCGGTAGCGGCTGCTGGTGTTGACCAGCGTCACCTCGACCCACTCCCGGCCGCCGAACGGGACCCGCACCGCGCCGTCGCCGTCTCGGTCGGTGCGCACGAGGCGGCTGGTGACCGGGCCGTTGCGCGGCTTGCTGGTGACGACGGCCGCGCCGCCCTGTGCCTGCGAGGGCAGGTCGAGCTGGATCCGCACGTCCCAGGCGCGACCGAGGCCGGCGGCCGGCTGGAGCCGGACGGTGCCGGCGGCGAGGTGGTCCAGGCGCGTGGTCCCCCACTTCGTCGACGCGCCGGCGCCGAGGGTCGTGGAGTCGCTCAGCGGCGCGTTCGGGTAGCGGTTGCGCCGCCCCTCGGCGTACGTCGTGCGGGCGCGGCGGTTCTCGGCGGCGAAGCGGGCGAAGGCCGCCCGCAGGGTGGTGCCCCGCTTGCGCAGCGCCCGGTCGACCGCCTGCACCGACCAGCGGTCCTTGCCGGTGCGGCTGTCGGCCTGCCGCCACACGTCGCGGACGAACGTCGGCAGGCCCGCCTTGGCCTCCGGGAAGCGCTCGGTCAGGTGGCGGAAGAAGACCCAGCTGCCGTAGACCTGCAGGCCGTTGGAGTCGTCGAGCGAGGTGCGCGGCTGCGAGAGCGGCGACTGGCTGAGGTACTGCAGGTTGTCGTTGATCGCGGGGAAGAGCTCGTCCTCGACCCAGGCGGCGGTGGACTCCAGCAGCCAGGTGTCCTCGCCGGCGTCGTAGGCGTACTGCACGGCGTGGAAGTACTCGTGCGCCGCGGTGACCCGCAGGTTCCCGATCGGGCTGTTCTGGGGGTACTGCCCGGAGTCGTAGTCGTTGTCGAGCACGCAGTAGGCCCACAGCGCCGACGACGACCCGGGGCGCAGGTCCTCGTCGCTGGCGCAGTAGCCGTAGAGCGCCTGGCTGCCGATGTCGGCGAGGTAGACGTCCGGCCTCTTGTCGCCGCCGAGGGTGCCGTCGCCCTTCGGCGCGCGGTAGCCGGCCTTGACGTAGGTGCGATGGATCTTGGTGAGCACCTTCAGCGCGCGCTCGGCATAGTCGGGGACCCCGTCGCCGTCCTCGTCCTCGCCCGGCGGGGCGTGGCGACCGCTCAGCGCCCAGTGCACGCACACGACCGTGCACTTCTTCGCCGACCGCACGAAGAGGCCGTAGCTGTCCGGGTCCAGCGGACCGTCGGTGGGCCGAGCCAGGATGCGGTCGGCAGCGGCGAGGTCCTCCCCCGCCAGGGCAGGCCGCGCCAGCGCGAGCTCGCGCAGCGCCATCGTCGCCTCGCGCCCGTCACCGGCCAGCGCACCACGCGCAGCCGTCAGCGCGGCCCGTGCGCCCTGCACCTCGCGCGCGACCTGCCCCGCCACCTCCGAGGGCCGGCGCGCCTCACCCGCCCCGGCGGGGACGAGCCCCACCCCGGTCAGCCCGACCACCAGGGCGAGCAGGACGACGATCCGGGCGGGCAGTCGAGGGAGCACAGGGCCTCCGGGGTCGGCGGGCGTCACCGGTGCGCCCGAGCGTCGTTGAGCCTGCCACAGCGCCAGCTCGGAGGAGGCCGGATGAACGGACCGCAGGACGACGGATCAGACCTGTTGGCCTACACCGTGACCTGCGGGGTGGTGCTGTCGTTGATCGTGCTCCTCCAGGTGCTGCTGCACGGCTGACCCGGCCCGCGCCCGGCCGGCGCTCAGCCGCCCGGCCCTCACTCCACCAGCTCGAAGGCGACCTGGCGCGTCGCGACGTCCGCGGTCACCAGCCGGACGCGTACGTCGGTCCCGAGCGGCAGGTCGCGGGTCGCGGTCACCCGCGCCTCGACGGCCACCTCCTCGACCGCGACGTCGCCCCGCGTCGGGTCGCCGTCGTCGACCTCGACCACCACGCCGGCGAACTCCTCGCCCACCCGGGTCGAGAGCACGCCGGCCTCGACCAGGTCGACGACCGCTCGCTGGTAGCGGCCCGCCCGCTGGCCCGAGGTCTGCAGCACGGCCGGCAGCTCGGGCAGCCGCTCGCGGACCCACCCGGGCACCTCCGTGCCGGCGCACAGCGCGAGGCAGACCTCGCCGGCGTACCGGTCGCCGAGCCGGCGCAGGGGCGCGGTGACGTGGGCGTACTCCGCGGCGAGCGCCGCGTGCAGCGGCTGCGCCGGGACCTCGCCGTCGAACGCGGCGTACCCGCTCCCGCGCAGCAGGCGGGTGCACGCCACCACCATCGCCGCGTGGTGCGGCAGGTCGGGGTCGAGGGAGCGGATGAAGTCGGGGTAGAGCTGCTCGGCCGGCCACTCGATGCCCAGCGCCCGGGCGGTGCGGTGCAGGCGCTGCACGTCGCGCGGGTCGGGCGGCGGCAGGGTCCGCAGCAGGCCGACCCGGCCGTAGACCATCAGCGAGGCGGCGGCCATGCCGGTGAGCAGCGAGATCTGGGCGTTCCACTCCTCGACCGGCAGCTGGCGGCGGAGCTCGAGGCGCCAGTGGTCGCCGTCGATGTCGATCTCCTGCTCGGGCAGCGGCAGCGAGACCCCGCCGCGGGCGGCCTCGCGGGCCAGGCGGAGGCGTCCCACCTCCGACAGCAGCACCAGCACCTCCTCGGCGGTGCCGTCGTCGATCGCGGCCTGCGCCTCCTCGTAGGTCAGCCGGCGGCGCGAGCGCACCAGCGCCCGCTCGACCTCGACCGCGGTGCCCTCGCCCTCGGCGTCGACCTGGATCGTCCACAGCAGCGCGGGGCGCGCCTGGTCGGGCAGCAGGGAGCCGGCGTCCTCGGAGATCACCTTCGGGTGCAGCGGGATCTTGGAGTCCGCGCCGTAGAGCGTCTCCCCGCGGCGACGGGACTCCTCGTCGACCGGGTCGCCGGGGGTGATGAAGGCGTGCAGGTCGGCGATCGCGTAGTGGACGACGTAGCCGCTGCCCGCCCGCTCGATGTGCAACGCCTGGTCGAGGTCCATCGACCCCTCCGGGTCGATGGTGAGCAGCGCCAGGTCGGTGCGGTCGAGCTCCGGCAGCCGGGGCGCGGCGGCCGCGCGTGCGGCGGCCTCCTCGATCTCGGGCGGGAAGTCGGGCGTGACGCCGAGCTCCTCGCGGACGGCCTCGATCCCCTCCCGCAGCCGGGTCGCGGCCACCCCGTCGTGCGTCGTGCGGACCCGGACCACGCGGTTGCTCGGCATGCTCGTACCTTAGGCCGGTGCTGATCCTGCTCCCGCCGAGCGAGGGCAAGACCGCCCCGCGCCGAGGCGCGCCGCTCGACCTCGCCGCCCTCTCCTCGCCGGTGCTGACGCCGGCCCGCGAGCGGCTGCTCGACGCCCTGGTGGGGCTCAGCTCCGGCAACGAGACGGAGGCGGCGACCGTGCTCGGCCTCGGTCCCTCGCAGCTCGACCTGCTCACGCGCAACGCGATGCTCCGCGACGCCGCGACCGCGCGTGCCGACCGCGTCTACTCCGGCGTCGTGTACGACGCGCTGGGTGCCGCCACGCTCAGCGCGGCGGCGAAGCGGCGGGCCGCGTCGCGGGTGGCGGTGGTCTCCAGCCTCTTCGGGCTGGTGCGGCTCGGCGACCGCATCCCGGCGTACCGCCTCTCCGGCGACGCCACCCTCCCGGGCGTCGGCCCCGTGGCCGGCGTCTGGCGCGAGGCGCTCGGGCCCGCCGTGGTCGAGGCGCTGGGCCGGGGGCTCCTGGTGGACCTGCGCAGCTCGACGTACGCCGCGTTCTGGCGGCCCGACCGCGACCTCGCCGCCCGCACCGCGACCGTGCGGGTGCTGCACGAGGTCGGCGGGACGCGGAAGGTGGTCAGCCACTTCAACAAGGCGACCAAGGGCCGCATCGTCCGCGCGCTGATGGAGGACGGGCGCGACCCGCGCACGCCGGCCGCCCTCGCCGAGGTGCTCCGCGACCTCGGCTGGACCGTCGAGGTCGGCGGGCCCGGCGCGAAGGGCACCCAGCTCGACGTGGTCGTCAGCGAGCTGTAGCCGCCCCCGCTACCAGCGGCCGAGGTCGGCGACGAGGCCGCTGCCCGGCGGGAGCGCGTTGAAGAGCCGCATCGACCCGCGGCGCCCGCCCTCCTCGCCGTCCTCGCCCTGCTGGGCGGGGAAGAACGACAGCACCGTCACCGACGCCGGGGTGAGCTCCATCCGGAAGACCGCGTCGAGCGGCGCGTCGACCGCGTGGGCGACGAGCGTCTTGATCGGCGTCACGTGGCTGACCACGACGACGGCCCGGCCCGCGTGCCGGTCCAGCACCCGGTCGAGCCCGGTGAGCACGCGCTCCTGCACGGTGCGGAACGACTCGCCCCCGCCGGCCGCCACGTCGAGCGACCCGAGCCAGGCGTCCAGCCCGGCCTGGTCCTGCTCGGCGACCTCGGCGAAGGTCAGCCCGTCCCACGTCCCGAACTCCATCTCCGCGAAGCCGGGCTCCTCCTCCAGCGGGCGCCCCAGGACCTCGGCGACGATCTCCGCGGACTCCCGGGTGCGGCGCACGGGGCTCGCGACGACGGCGGCGACCCGCTCCCCCAGCGGCTGCAGCCACTCGGCGGTCGCGCGGACCTGGGCGCGGCCCTCCTCGCTCAGGCCGGGGTTGGCGCTGGCGAGGCCCCCGGAGAAGCGCTTCTCCTTGGTGTGCGCGGTGACGCCGTGGCGCACGAGCACCAGCGTGGTCGGGGCGCCGGTGCCGGCGGACCAGCCACGCGCCTGCGACTGGATCGAGGCGGGCGCGTCGCCGGCGGCCGCGGCCTCGGGGCTCTCGATCTCCTCGATCAGCGAGTCCTCGTCGAGGACCTCGCGGCCGCTCGCGACCGCGCCGGCGACGGTGACGCCTGAGCGGAGCCCGTCGAGCGCCTCGTTGGCGAGACGGTCGGCGTGGGAGTTCCGGGCCCGCGGGACCCAGGTGTACGTCGTGCCGGCGGGCGCGAGCTGCTTGGCCTCGGCGGCCAGCGGCTGCATGTCGGGGTGCTTGATCTTCCAGCGGCCCGACATCTGCTCGACGACGAGCTTGGAGTCCATCCGGACCTCGACGCTCGCGCCGGGCGCGTGCTCGACGGCGAGGCGGAGGCCGGCGATCAGGCCGGAGTACTCCGCGACGTTGTTGGTCGCCCGCCCGATCGTCGAGCCGTCCTCGGCGATGACCTCGCCGGTGTCGGCGTCCTTGAGCACGGCGCCGTACGCCGCCGGGCCGGGGTTGCCGCGGGACCCGCCGTCTGCCTCGACGACGACGGAGCGGGAGATCACAGCCCGGACTCGGCCGTGCGGACGAGGATCCGCGAGCACTCCTCGCAGCGCACGACCTGGTCGGCCGGCGTCCGCGCGATGACCGCGAGCTCGGCGTTGTCCAGGGTCAGCCGGCACCCGCCGCACTGCCGGGCGCGCAGCTCGGCCGCGCCGACGCCGCCCTTGGCCGCACGGAGCTTGTCGTAGAGCGCCACCAGGTCGTCGGGCAGGCCGTCGGCCTTGGCGCTGCGCCCGCCCTCGACCTCGGCCAGCTCGGCGTCGATCTCGGCGAAGCGACGGTCCCGCTCGGCGGCCAGCGCCGCCAGGCGCTCGTCGTGGGCGGCGATCCGCTCCTCGAGGTGGGCCAGCGTGCGCTGCGCCTCCTCGAGCTTCTCCATCACCTCGAGCTCGTCGTCCTCCAACGAGCCGATGCGGCGGTCGAGGGACTCCAGCTCGCGCTGCATCCGCTCGAGGTCCTTGGGGTTGGTGACCAGGCCCTGGTCGACCCGGTCCCGGTCGCGGGTGCGCCGGGTGCGCACGGCCTCGACGTCGGCGTCGACCTTCGCCTGCTCGACGGCCAGGTCGTCGGCGACGATCCGCGCGTCGCGGGCCTCGTCGTCGACCAGCTTGCGGCTGGCCTCGAGCTCGGCGATCTCGGCGAGCTCGGGCAGGTGGGACCGCTGGTGGCGCAGCTGGGCGGCGCGGGCGTCGATCTCCTGCACCTCGAGCAGCGCGAGCTGGGCGGCGGGGTCGGCTTTCAGCGGGATCTCCTTGTTCAGGTGTCCAGGGTCCTGGTGTGCAGGGGTCCTGGTGTGCAGATGTCCTGGTTTGCAGGTCGCGGTCAGGCGCGGAACGTCCACGGGTCGGTGCTCGTGGTGCTGACGCGGGTGGCCACCGTACCGCCGAACGCCTCGCCCAGCCGCCTCTCCAGCACCGGCAGCCAGGTCCACTCGGCCGCCCAGTGGGCCACGTCGACGAGCGCCGGCCCGCCGTGCTCCAGGAACTCCGCCGCCGGGTGGTGACGAAGGTCGCTGGTCACGTACACGTCGACGTCGCTGCCCCGGACCCGGTCGAGCAGGAAGTCGCCCGCCCCGCCGCAGAGCGCCACGCGGCGTACCTCCCGGTCAAGGTCGCCTCCCACGCGCACCCCGTGGGCGGTGGCGGGCAGCGCGTCGCGCACCCGCTCGGCGAAGGCCCGCAGCGTCGTCGGCTCGACGCGCCCCGCGCGGCCGGTGCCGGTGGTGGCGGCGCCGGGGTCGGCGAGCTCCACGACGTCGTACGCCGGCTCCTCGTAGGGGTGGACCGCGAGCAGCGCGCGGACCACGGCCGTGCGCCGGGCGCGCGGCAGCACGACCTGGATGCTCACCTCGTCGACCACCTCGGGCCGGCCGACCTCGCCGATCGTGGGGTCGGCGCCGGGCAGCGGCCGGAAGCGGCCCTCCCCCGCGGCGGTGAACGAGGCCGCCTCGTAGTCCCCGAGCCCGCCGGCCCCCGCGTCGGCCAGCGCCGTGCGCACCGCCTCGGCGCTGTCGGCGGGGGCGAAGACGGTGAGCTTGTCCAGGGCCTCGGACGGCGCCGGGAGCAGCGGCTCGAGGTCGGTGAGCCCGAGCGCCAGGGCCATCGACTCCGACACGCCCCCGACGGCCTGGTCGGCGTTGGTGTGCGCAGCCAGCAGCGCGCAGCCCGCCCTCGTGAGGGTGGTGAGCGTGCGGCCCTTCGGCGTCGCGGTCGTGAACCCGTGCACCGGCTTGAGGAAGAGCGGGTGGTGGGTCACCAGCAGGTCGGCGCCCCACTCCGCCGCCTCCCGGGCGACGACCTCGGTGGGGTCGACGGCCAGCAGCACCTTCGCGACCGGCTGGTCGAGGTCGCCGGCCACCAGGCCGACGGCGTCCCAGCCCTCGGCGGTGTGCGGCGGGTACCACTCGTGCAACAGGTCGACGACGTCCTTCAGCGCGGGCACCGCGCCAGGCTAGCGACCGCCCCGACCCCCGCCCTGCCTAGGCTGCGACCCATGCCCGTCGTGAAGATCAACGCCATCTCCGTCCCGCCCCAGGCCGGCCCCGAGCTGGAGAAGCGGTTCGCCGCCCGCGCCGGCACGGTCGAGGGCACCCCCGGCTTCCTCGGCTTCCAGCTGCTCCGCCCCGTCGCCGGCGAGGACCGCTACTTCGTCGTCACCCAGTGGGAGGACGACGCCGCCTTCGAGGCCTGGCGCGACGGCGACGCCCGCGCCGCCCACGCCGGCGCCCCCTCCGGCGGCCCCGTCTCCACCGGCGCCTCCCTCCTCGAGTTCGACGTCGTCCTCGACGTCCGCGCCTGACCCCTCGCCCGCTGGTCGAGCGGCCACCGCTGGTCGAGCAGCGAGCCCTGGCGAGCGTCGTCGAGACCCCTGGCAGCCGAACTTCGGCCTGCGGACCGTGGGTGGTTGCGGTGATGGGCAGTTAAGGGCGAGGTGCGTCGTAGGTCGCGGTCGGCTCCCGGCTCGCTGGCCGCCACCTCGGCTGGCTCGGCTATCCATCGGCTGGTTGAGGAGCTTGCGCTGGCAAGCGTCTCGAAACCTGCCCACCGCTGGTCGAGCAGCGAGCCCCGGCGAGCGTCGACGAGACCGCCCACCGCTGGTCGAGCAGCGAGCCCTGGCGAGCGTCGTCGAGACCCCTGGCAGCCGACCTACGGCCTGCGGACCGTAGGTGGTTGCGGTGGAGGCAGCTATAGGGTCAGGTACGGCGTGGGTCGCGGTCTGCGCCCGGCTCGCTGGCCGCCACCCCGCGCCGTGCCGCCATTCGTCGGCTGGTTGAGGAGCTTGCGCTGGCAAGCGTCTCGAAACCCGCCGACCAAACCCTCCACAGATCCCGCCGAGACCTTCTACTCGAACACGTGTTCGAGTAGAATGAGGCCATGAACTTGGCCCACCTCGCGACACCGAGACCTCGCTGGACGACCCAGCCGAGGTCCTCGCTTCCGCGCGGGCCAGCCAGCGCGAGGCCGACGCCGCGGAGGTCCGCGTGCTCCTGGCCGCGGTGCAGTGGTGCGTGATGCACCCGGCCGAGTCGCTGAACGACGCAGCCGCGTGGTCGACGCTGCGTGGCTACGGCGACAAGCCCGTCCCGCTGGCCGGGGACGGGGCGCCGATGGTCACCGAGTTCGCCGTCGTCGAGCTCGCCGCCGCCCTCGGCAAGTCCCTCGAAGCAGGTCGTGCCTACCTGGCCGAGGCGCTCGAGCTGCGCTACCGCCTCCCGAAGACCTGGACCGCCCTGACCAGCGGGGTCCTGCCGGCGTGGAAGGCCCGCTCCATCGCCCGCCGCACCCTCCACCTCCCCGAGAAGGGCGCTCGGTTCGTGGACACCCACGTCCACCACTGCGCCGCCTCCATCGGCCCCGCCGCCCTCGAACGCGTCGTGGAGGAAGCGCTCGTGCGGTTCGACCCCGACGAAGCCGAACGCATCCGGTTCGAGCGCACCGAGGTCCGCCACGTCACCATCCAGACCCGCCAGGTCTCCTTCGACGGCCACGTCGACTGCTGGGCCACCCTCGACCTCGCCGACGCCCTCGACCTCGAGGACGCCCTGACCAAGGGCGCCGACCGGCTCGCCGCCCTCGGGTCGAAAGAGGCAGAGGGATCACGTCGGGCGACCGCGCTCGGTGACATGGCCCGCCGGCAGCTCGTCCTGGAGTTCGACGCCGACCCCAAGCCGTTGGTCGTGCACGTCCACCAGACCCCGGATGGCACCGTCGACCAGGTTGTGCGCGTGGAGAACACCCGTGGGTTCGTCCTGGCCGGCCAGCTCGCCGACTGGTGCACCCGCGCCGCGACCAGCCCCACCGGCAAGATCACCATCAAGCCGGTCATCGACCTCGCCGAGCACATCCACGTCGAGGCTTACGAGGTCCCCGACCGCCTCAGCCAGCAGACCCGGCTCCGCGACCACCACTGCGTCTTCCCCTGGTGCACCCGCCCCGCGTTCCAGCACTCCCAGGTCGACGACGACCACGTCATCCCACGGTCCCGAGGCGGCGCGACAGCCACGGAGAACGTCGGCCCGCTCTGCAGGCGGCATCACCGCGGCAAGACCCACGGCGGCTGGCAACACTCCTCACCCGGTCCCGGCTCCTACCGCTGGACCAGCCCCTGCGGGACGACGTACACCGTCGACCACCACGGCACCGTCGACCACGACACCGGTCCACCCGAGCCGTAGCCACCCCGCCCCGCACCCGCCGAAGCAACCAGTCGGCGGGGCACCGGCACGTCCGGTCCGACCAGCGGGGCACAACCAGAGCGCTGCTCCGGCCGTCCCAGCCAGGTGGATCGACGACCCCTGCGGAGGAACCCATGACCGACGTACGACGCGTGGCCCGACGGACCGGGGCGGCCGTCCTGATAAGCACTGCCTTGCTCGCCGCCGTCACCTGCTGCGGGAGCACCGACGCTGACCGACCGAGCACGGCCGCGGCTTCCGCGTCGCCATCCGAGACCCAGCCGTCCGAGACTCAGCCATCCGAGACCCAACCGCCGAGCGGCACCGGCTGCGGGGCCGACCTGACGCGAGCCGTCCAGTTCCGGTCCCCCGGGTTCGGGGACATCGCGGTGGACGAGTGCCGCGACGGTTGGGCGTACCTCGGCGCGGCCGAGGGCCGAGGTGACACCGAGCAGCTGTGGCGCGCGGAGGACGGGTCGTGGCGGTGGGTCACGTCGATGCCGTCGACGCTGTGCCCGGTCGACCTGCAGGAGGTCGGAGCGCCCCGGTGGGTGGTCGCGCTCCTCGCCTACCGCGACTACGCCTGCTGACGGCGACGGTCGCCCACGAGGACGGCCAGCGGCCCGACGACCGGCAGCACGACGAGGGCGACCAGGCCGAGCAGCCCGCCGCGGACCGTCGTCCTCCCCCGGAGCACGCGCACGAGCACCACCACCAGCAGCACGACGTGCACCAGCGACAGGAGGCCGAGCGCGACCTCCGCAGCCGACGGGGCCAGCGGGTTCAGCTCGTGCTGCTCCTCCATGCCGTCACCGTACGTGCGCCACGCCGAGAAGGGAGCCGGGCGGGCGTCAGCCCCAGGACCGCTCGCTGAGGACCAGCCGGTAGCCGTCGGGGTCGACCACGGTGACTCCCCAGCGGTCCCAGTACGGGTTCCGAGAGGCGGTCCGCCGACCACCCGCCCGCTCGATCCGGTCCAGCCAGGCCGCGGACGGCGGTTCCTCGAGGTACAGGACGACCAGGTCCTCCTCCGAGGGTCGCGCCCGTGCTGCGCTGTCGGCGTCGTCGACGAGCTCGAGGTGCCAGGCGGCCCCGGGCGCGCCGACCATCGTGAGGGCGTGAGCGCCCTCGACGTCCGCACCCGAGCGCCACAGCACGTCGAGGCCGACGCCCTCGATCCAGAACCGCTCGGCCGCGGCGAGGTCCGTGGCCGGGCGGGCGATGCGCAGGTGGGCTGCCGAGAGGTCCGTCATCCGGCGATGCTCGCACCCGCCTCACGCACCGCCGCGGGCGACGTCAGTTGACCTGGCGGTCCTGGCTCTTCCAGTAGGCCTCGCGCAGCTTGAACTTCTGCAGCTTGCCGGTGGCGGTGCGGGCGAGCTCCTCGCGGAACTCCACCGACGTGGGCGCCTTGTAACCGGCCGCCTTGTCCTTGCACCAGGCGATCAGCTCGGCCTCGGTCGCCGAGGCGCCCTCGGCGAGGACGACGAGCGCCTTGATCGTCTCGCCCCACTTCTCGCTGGGCACGCCGATGACGGCGACCTCGGCCACGGCGGGGTGGGAGAAGAGCACGTCCTCGACCTCGATGGAGGAGACGTTCTCGCCGCCGGTGATGATCACGTCCTTCTTGCGGTCGGAGATCGTCAGGTAGCCGTCGTCGCCGATCGCGCCGCCGTCGCCGGTGTGGAACCAGTCGTCGGCCAGGGCCGCGGCGCTCTCCTCCGGCTGCTCCCAGTAGCCCTCCATGATGACGTTGGAGCGGGCGAGCACCTCGCCCTCCGGCCCGGTCGAGAGCCGTACGCCGAGGGCGGGGGCGCCGGCGCGGACCAGCTTTGCGGCGCGCTCGTCGGAGGTCAGGTCGTCCCACTCGGCCCGGGTCCGGTTGACGGTCAGCAGCGGCGAGGTCTCGGTGAGGCCGTAGATCTGCATGAACTCCCAGCCGAGCTCCTCCTCGACCCGGGCGATGGTGCGGGTCGGCGGCGGGGCGCCGGCGACGATGATCCGGACCCGGTCGCGGCCGGGGACCTCGCCCTCCCACGACGGCAGCGCGTCGAGGACGGCGGCGACGACGGCGGGCGCGGCGCACATGACGGTGACGCCGTGGTCGCGCACGCGGCGCAGGATCTCGGTGCCGTCGATCTTGCGGATGACGACCTGCTTGATGCCGAGGCCGGTCGTGGCGAAAGGCATCCCCCAGCCGTTGGCGTGGAACATCGGAAGCGTGTGCAGGTAGACGTCGCGGTCGGTGAGCCCGGCATGCAGGCCGAAGGTCAGCGCGTTGACCCAGATGTTGCGGTGGGTGATCTGCACGCCCTTGGGCCGCGCGGTCGTGCCGGAGGTGTAGTTGATGCAGGCGGTGGCGTTCTCGTCGGGCTCCCACGGCTGCGCGGTGGCCCCTGCCGCGGCGTACAGGTCCTCGTCGTGGCCGAGGGTGAACCGGTGCTCGGCCCCGACCCCGCCCAGCGCGTCCTCGAGCTCGGGGTCGACGTACAGCGCACGGGCGCCGGAGTGCTCGACGATGTAGCGGACCTCGTCGGGCCGCAGCCGGAAGTTGACCGGCACCAGCACGCGACCGGAGCCGGCCACGCCGAAGAACGAGGTGAGCAGCCGGGCGCTGTTGTGGCTGACGACCGCCACCCGCTCCCCCACGCCGATGCCGAGCTCGTCGAGGCGCGCGGCCTGGCGCACGGCCAGCTCGCCCATCTCGCGGTAGGTCGGCGAGCCGAGGGACGGCGCGGGCTGCTGCGGCTCGTCGACGACCCCGGTGCGGTCGGGGTAGACCGTCGTGGCCCGGTCGATGAAGTCGGAGACGCTGAACGGGACGAGCACGGGACCTCCAGAGCGGACGCGTACGACGTGGTGCAGGCCACTCTAGGCAGGCGCGGTTGGGCGGTGGTTGCCGCAGGTCCGCGGTGGACACGGCGGGGACGCGATGGGGACACGGTGGGGGCCCGGGCGCCGTATCCGGTCCGGCGCCGCTGGGAACCAGGGGCCCATGGACACCAGCGACCTCAGCAAGCTCAAGCAGGCCCGCGGCCCCTTCGCGACGGCGTTCGTCGACGTCGGCCACGGCACCGAGAACGGTGAGCACGAGCACGGCCTCCGCGTCCGGGCGGCCGTCGACCAGCTGCGCGAGCAGGGCGCCGACGACGCGGTCGTCGACGTCGTCACCCGCAGCCTGATGGAGACGGCCGACCAGCCCGCGCCGGTGGCGCGCCTCGTCGTGGCCAACGCCGACGGGATCGTGCTGGAGGAGGTGGCAGCGGTCCAGGTCGACCAGCCGGTGGCCACGTGGGGCCCGCTGCCCGACCTGGCCCGGTGGGTGGAGCACCGCGACGCGACGGTGTCGTTCGTCCTCGCGGTCGTCGACCACACCGGCGGCGACGTCGCCGTGCACGTCTCGGACGTGCCGACCGCGCTGGAGGAGCAGAGCATCGAGGTCGAGGACGACCGGGCCGCCGAGATCAACAAGGTGACCGTCGGCGGCTGGGCGCAGAAGCACTACGAGCTGCGCACCGAGAACGCCTGGCGGGAGAGCGCCGACGAGGTCGTCGACGCGATCACGTCGTACGTGCGCGCCGGTCACCACCTCGTCCTGCTCGCGGGCGACCCGACCTCGAAGGGCATGGTGCGCGAGAAGCTCGGGTCCACCCAGGCCGAGGTGGTCGAGCTCAGCAGCGGCCAGCGCGCCGAGGACGGCGGCGACGAGGCGCTCCAGCAGGCGATCCGCGAGGCGCTGATGGAGCAGGTGGTGCAGCGCCGGCTCGGCGCCGTGCACGAGCTCCGCGAGCGCCTGGGCCGCGGCGAGGCCGTGGCCAGCGGCATCGACGACGTCGCGGACGCCTTCGTCCGCGGCCAGGTCGACACCCTCCTCCTCGACCCGACCAGGGCCGCCGAGACCGAGCTCGACCCGTCGCGCTACGAGGGCCTCGTCCTCGGCGACGGCGTGCCCCAGCAGCCGCTGCGCGCCGACCAGGCCCTGGTGGCCGCCGCCGTGCTCACCGACGCCGCGGTGACGGTCGCGCCGTACCAGGCCATGGGCGGCGAGCCGGTCGCCGCGCTGCTGCGCTGGGACCAGCCCACCCCCGGCAGCCAGGACGCCTGAGCGTCCCGGGCCCGGCTCAGCCGCGCGGCTGGGCCGGGTTCGTCGGCACGCCCTGCGACGGCGGGTTCTGCGGCGGCCCCTCGTTGACCGACGCACCACCCTGCGCGCCGGTCTGCGGTGCGGCGTCGGCCTCCGGGGCGTTCGCCGTCGGCGAGCCGCCGGACAGCGGTGCGCCGCCCTGGACCGCCTCGAGCCGGTGCTCCAGCAGCTGGACGACCTGCACCCGGTCGGCGTGCGCCCGCTCGTAGGCGAGCAGCGCCTCGAGCCCCGCCCCGTCGAGCGAGCGGATCCGGCCTTCGAGCGAGCCGACCGGCAGGTGGTCGTAGTCGGGCAGGGGCAGCTGGTCGTGGTGCGGCACGTCGGTCACGGGGCCTCCTCGGCGTCGGGTCTGGACCCCGTCGGAGTACCCGGCCGCCGACGACACATCCGGCCGCCCCGGGCGCGGGTGGATGAGAGTCCTCTCATGGGCCTCTCACCCCGCCCCCACCGTCGGGCAGGATCGTGGTCGTCATGAGTCCGGTCTGGAAGAGCCTGCTCGGCCTCGCGGTCCTGCTCCCCGTCGGGGGGTACGTCGCGGGGTCGCTCGCCGCGGCCAGCGGCGACGACCCGGCGCCGCGGGAGGTCATCGTCATCCGCGACGCGCCCGTCCAGCCGCGCTCCCCCGGCACCACCCTCAGCCCCCGCCCGTCCCCCACCTCCGGCCCCGACCGCGACCGCGATGGCAGCGGCAGCGACGACGACGACGACGTGAAGGTCGTCAGCCCCGAGCCCGACGACCTCGACGACGAGCCCGACGAGGACGAGCCGGACGAGGACGAGCGCGACGACGACCGCGACGACGACCGCGGGGACGACGACTGAACGGCGCCCCGCCCCGTCCCGAGCCCCGTGCGCGCCGCACGGGGTTCTCCGTGCGTGCCCGGATCACCGCGTCGGTGGCGGTGCTGGTCCTGGGGGCCCTCAGCGCGGCCGGGGTCATCGTCTACGCCGTGGAGTCCCAGCGGGTCGACGCGCAGACGGTGGAGGAGGTGGAGCAGGAGCTCGACGAGTTCGCTGTCCTCCAGGGCGACGGGATCGACCCGACCACCGGGGAGCCGTTCGCCTCGGTCCGCGACCTGCTGCGGCTCTTCCTCGAGCGCAACGTGCCCGACGACGACGAGGTGCTGGTCGCCTGGGTGGGTGACCGGCCGGTCTACCGGTTCCCGCGCGACGACGAGCTCTACCGCGACCCGCGCTTCCTCGACGCCGTCCGGCCGCTGGTGACGACCGGCGGCTCCACCCGCATCGACACGCCCCAGGGCCGCGCCCTGGTCGCCACCCAGCCGGTCCGCCAGCGCACCCCCGCCGGCGTCGAGACCGGTGCGCTCGTGGTCGTCGTCTACCTCGCCGAGGACCGCGGCGAGCTGCACGACACCATGCGCACCTACGCCGTGGTCGCCGCGCTGCTGACAGTCCTCGTCGTCGCCGCCGCGGCGTGGCAGTCCGGCCGACTCCTGGCCCCCATCCGCGTGCTGCGGGAGACCGCCGACGAGATCCGCGAGTCCGACCTGTCGCGCCGCATCCCCGAGGCCGGCAACGACGACATCACCGCGCTCACCCACACCCTCAACCGCATGCTCGACCGCCTCGAGACCGCCTTCGCCGACCAGCGGCGCTTCCTCGACGACGCCGGCCACGAGCTGCGGACCCCGCTCACCGTGCTGCGCGGCCACCTCGAGCTGCTCGACGCCCACGACCCCGTCGACGTCGAGGAGACCCGGGCCCTGCTCCTCGACGAGATCGACCGGATGGCGCGGCTCGTCGGCGACCTGATCCTGCTCGCCAAGTCCGACCGGCCCGACTTCGTGCTCCCCACCGAGGTCCACCTCGGCGAGCTGACCGAGGATGTCCTGGCGAAGGTCCGGGGCCTCGGCGACCGCGACTGGCGCCTCGACGGCACCGCGGACCGGCTCGTCCGCGTCGACGGCCAGCGGCTCACCCAGGCGCTGCTCCAGCTCGCTGACAACGCCGTCAAGCACACCGGGCCCGGCGACCTGGTCGCGATCGGCTCGTCGTACGACGCCGCCGCGCCGCCCGGCGAGCGGCTCCGCCTGTGGGTGCGCGACGGCGGCCCCGGCGTCCCCGCCGAGGACCGGGAGGCGGTCTTCGAGCGGTTCGGTCGCAGCGCCGTGCCCGACGGCGACGAGGGGTTCGGCCTCGGCCTGTCGATCGTGCACGCGATCGTCGCCGCCCACGGCGGCTCGGTCGCCGTCACCGACGACCGCCCCGAGTCGCCGCACGGCGCTCGGTTCACCATCACGCTGCCCACGTCCGGGGCGTCGTCCGTGCTCGTCGAGGAGGCCCCGTGGCCCGCATCCTGATCGTGGAGGACGAGGCGCGCATCGCCTCGTTCCTGGCCAAGGGGCTGCGTGCCGACGGCCACCAGACCACCGTCGTCGACGACGGACGCCGCGGTCTCGACGAGGCGCTCTCCGGCGGGCACGACCTGATGGTGCTCGACCTCGGGCTGCCGGGCATGGACGGCCAGGAGGTCCTCGAGCTGCTGCGCGCGCAGGGCTCGAGG
>NZ_JAUHJR010000346.1 GCF_030412915.1 Nocardioides abyssi
CGCAAGGTCATCCTGGACGCCAACGAGCGCGCGAAGATCGCCTCGCGCGCCCGCAAGGGCAAGTAACGACCGACGCACCCACGCGACCGGCCCGGGCCCCACGGCCCGGGCCGGTCGTGCGGCAGGCCAGGTTGGTCGCCGGGATCGTGGGCAGGCCCCAGTCCCCGCGGCGCTTGGTCTCGCGCATCATTTCCAGGATCGACTG
>NZ_JAUHJR010000347.1 GCF_030412915.1 Nocardioides abyssi
GTACGACGTCCCGGTCACGATGAAGACCCGCACGGGCATCGACGAGGACCACCTGACCTACCTCGACGCCGGCCGGATCGCCCTGGCGGCCGGCGCCGCGGCGATCGCGCTGCACGGCCGCACGGTCGCCCAGGCCTACTCCGGTGAGGCCGACTGGGGCGCGATCGGCGAGCTGGCGGCATCCGTCGACATCCCGGTGCTCGGC
>NZ_JAUHJR010000348.1 GCF_030412915.1 Nocardioides abyssi
ACAGCCTCGACCACATCCGCCACATCATGGGCGAGTCGATGGAGGCCCTGATCCACCACTTCAAGCTGGTGACCGAGGGCTTCGGGGTGCCGGCGGGCCAGGCCTACGTCCCGGTCGTGGGGCCGCGCGGCGAGCTCGGCGCGCACGTCGTCTCCGACGGCGGCACCCGTCCCTACCGGGTCCACTTCCGCGACCCGTCGTTCAC
>NZ_JAUHJR010000349.1 GCF_030412915.1 Nocardioides abyssi
CAGCAGTCGCAGGAGGAGACCCGCAACGCCGCGCAGGCGCTCGCGGCCGGTCGCCAGGAGGCGCCGCGCCAGGAGCAGCGCGAGCCGGGGGCCGCGGCCACCCGCCCGCAGGGGGCCCCGAGCCAGCAGGGGTACCAGGGCCAGCAGGGCCAGGCCCAGCCCCAGCAGGCGCAGCGCCCGGCGCCGCGGCAGGTGCAGTTCGAC
>NZ_JAUHJR010000350.1 GCF_030412915.1 Nocardioides abyssi
AGGTCGAGCTGGCGCAGCTGACCTACCTCAAGCAGCGCCTGCGTGGCTGGGGTGGCAACCTGTCGCGCCAGGTCGGCGGTCGCGCCGCCGGCGGCGGCGGCATCGGTGGCCGCGGTCCCGGGGAGACCAAGATCGAGACCGACCCGCGCCGGATCAACACCCGGATCGCCAAGCTCCGCCGCGAGCTGCGCGAGATGAAGGGCA
>NZ_JAUHJR010000351.1 GCF_030412915.1 Nocardioides abyssi
CGGACGCTCCGGTGATCGCGATGCGCATGCGCGCTCGGTGCCCCTCCCGCGGGGGACTCACACGGCGTGCGGGCGGCTCCACCACGCGGTCGTGTGCCTGCGGACGCGCCCGGCCGCGGCGGGGGGCACACGACCGACCGCCCGCCTGGCGCGCAGCCGGCGGGGGCGCGGGGCACAGGTAGCGACCGCAGGGGGGCCCCGGCG
>NZ_JAUHJR010000352.1 GCF_030412915.1 Nocardioides abyssi
TCGAGGTCGCGCTCTGCCGCTCCTGACCCTCGACGCCGGCCACGCCGACGCACCACCCGGGCCCCGCGGCCGGTGCCACCTGCCCCCGGCCGCGGGGCAGCGTGGCAGGAGTTGCCATTCAGCCGCCGGAGCCCTGGAAGTAGCGTCGGGCCCATGTCCGCGATGCTCGACGACGTCCTGGTGCTCGACCTCACCCGCGCCCTG
>NZ_JAUHJR010000353.1 GCF_030412915.1 Nocardioides abyssi
TGTCGCCGGAGCTGCTGGCGGTCGTCCAGGCGACCGTCCTCGACGGGCTCTCGACGTGGGAGGCCGCCGCGCTGCTCGGGATCCCGCGCGGGACCGTGAAGAGCCGGATGAGCCGCGCGCGGCTCGAGCTGAGGGAGGCGCTCCTGTGAGCACGCACCGCACGGAGTGGCACGCCGAGGACACCTCGATCGCCGCGTACCTGG
>NZ_JAUHJR010000354.1 GCF_030412915.1 Nocardioides abyssi
AGCCTCGACCACATCCGCCACATCATGGGCGAGTCGATGGAGGCCCTGATCCACCACTTCAAGCTGGTGACCGAGGGCTTCCGGGTGCCGGCGGGCCAGGCCTACGTCCCGGTCGTGGGGCCGCGCGGCGAGCTCGGCGCGCACGTCGTCTCCGACGGCGGCACCCGTCCCTACCGGGTCCACTTCCGCGACCCGTCGTTCAC
>NZ_JAUHJR010000355.1 GCF_030412915.1 Nocardioides abyssi
CCGCCGGCGGGGCCGGGGTCCTGCCGGGTCGAGACCCACGCCGACCAGTCGGGCTTGCGGGCCGCGCGCTCGAGCCCGGCGTGGATGCCGTCGAGGGCGCTGGTCTGGTCGCCGGCGCCCGACGCCGCGAGGTGGGCGTGGGCCGAGAGCTGCCCGGCGGAGTCGGCGACGTGCACCACCTGGGCGTCACCGAAGACGCCGTA
>NZ_JAUHJR010000356.1 GCF_030412915.1 Nocardioides abyssi
CAGCCAGCCCTGGGGCTGACGCTCGCCGTCCGGCGCGGCGGGTCTCGAGACGGTCGCTGCGCGACCTCCTCGACCAGCCGGGGTGGCTCAGGCCATCTGGTCGGCCTCGCGCAGCCGCGCGCGGCCGGCCTCGATCACTGACTCCTCCTTGCAGAAGGCCCACCGCACCAGGTGCCGCCCCGCCTCCACGTCGTCGTGGAAGG
>NZ_JAUHJR010000357.1 GCF_030412915.1 Nocardioides abyssi
GGCCGCGGGGCCCCAGCCCTCGCCGGTGTTGAGGCTGAGCGTGCGGGTCCGGCCCTCGACCTCGAGGGTCACCCGGCCGTTCGCGGGCCCCTCGGTGAGCAGGCCGTCGGGCAGCCACACCTCGCCCGGCCCCGGGGACGCGACGCCCGCGTCGCCGCGCAGCACGCCGGTCGTGCCGCGCGGGGCGGCCAGGAGGGTGACCG
>NZ_JAUHJR010000358.1 GCF_030412915.1 Nocardioides abyssi
TCGCGCATGATCACGTGGCCCGACTGCTCGCCGCCCAGCGAGTAGTGGTGGGCGTTCATCTCCTCGAGCACGTAGCGGTCGCCGACCGCGGTCTGGCGCACCGCGACGCCGGCGGCGCGCATCGCGTTGACGAAGCCGAGGTTGCTCATCACGGTCGCCACGACGGTGTCGTCCTTGAGCTGGCCGGCCGCGCGCAGGCCGA
>NZ_JAUHJR010000359.1 GCF_030412915.1 Nocardioides abyssi
GGCGACGTGCAGCCGGCTCGCCTCCTCGGTGGCGCGGATGCGCGCCAGGGCCTGGGCGGCCACCTCGACCACGGACGCGGCCAGGTGGCGGCCGTCCTCGACGGGGTCGGGCGCCGGCGGCGCGACCGGCGGGTGGACCAGGGTGGTGGTCGGCTCGGGCTCGGGCTCCGGCTCCGGCTCCGGCTCGGGCTCGACCTCGGGG
>NZ_JAUHJR010000360.1 GCF_030412915.1 Nocardioides abyssi
GGGCGGGGCTACCTGGTGACGATGACCTGCGACGACGAGGCCGCTTCGGGGGAAGTCGGGCGGGGGGGGGGGGGGTAGCACCACGCTGGCGGCGGACCCGATCCACGCCCGTGACCAGCACACGCGTGAAAGCCGGTCGAGACGGACGGCACCGGGTTGTTAGCGTCACCGGGATGCAGGTGAGGTTCGAGCGCACCGGGCA
>NZ_JAUHJR010000361.1 GCF_030412915.1 Nocardioides abyssi
CCCGTGGGCGAGGTGCGCCGCGAGCTGGCCCGCGCCGGGCTGCGGGTGACCACCGAGGAGGTCGCCAACCCCGGCGGCGAGACCGCCGGCCTGGTGACCTCCGTCGACCCGGCCGGCCGGCTCGACGAGGGCGAGCGGGTGACCGTGCAGTACTGGGGCGACCCGCCTGTCGAGGAGCCCACGGAGGAGCCCCCCACCGAGG
>NZ_JAUHJR010000362.1 GCF_030412915.1 Nocardioides abyssi
AGGCCCGTCTCGAAACCCACCCCCGGCTGGTTGAGGAGGGCCCCCAGGCCCGTCTCGAAACCCACCCCCGGCTGGTTGAGGAGGGCCGCCAGGCCCGTCTCGAAACCCGCCCCTCGGCGGGGTGAGGAGGGCCGCCAGGCCCGTCTCGAAACCCCGCCGAGGACCTCCGGCAGGTTTCGAGACGCGCGCGAGCGCGCGCTCC
>NZ_JAUHJR010000363.1 GCF_030412915.1 Nocardioides abyssi
GCCTGCCACGGTGCCCGAGAGGGCTGAGCCCGACGAGCAGGACAACCGGGGGTGTGGTGTCGTCATGCGCGCACGCATGCAGGGTTGGGTGGCCACCGCGGGGGCCGGGGCCGTCGTGGGACTGGCGGTGCCGCTCGGCGCGCTGGCGACCGGTGGAGCGGCGGGTGCCGCCCCCGGCGGCGGCACCTGGACCGGCACCCCG
>NZ_JAUHJR010000364.1 GCF_030412915.1 Nocardioides abyssi
CGGTCGGGCGGCTGTCTCGGGTGGCCCGGCCGTCGCCGGGAGGTTCGGGGTCGGCCACCACCTCAGCGTATCGGGGCGGTCACGACGCGACTGTCCGTGGGCTCGCCGAGGGTCTCGCCCAAGAGCGTGCAGCAGGCCCCGTCACCCGCCGAGTGGGTCTCGACGCCCGTCGAAGGCGGCGCGGGGGGGGGCGCGCGCTCCC
>NZ_JAUHJR010000365.1 GCF_030412915.1 Nocardioides abyssi
GGACCGGGTGCTGGTGACCTGCGACGACGACAACGCGGGGTCGGCGGCGACGATCGAGCGGTGCGGGGGAGTGCTCGACGGGCTCGTCGACGAGCCCGGGCCGACGGTGCCGAAGCGCCGCGACTGGATCGACTAGCGCAGGCCGCTGGCGAGCACGGCCGCGACGTCGCGGTCGCGGAACTCGAAGCCGGCCGCCTCGAGC
>NZ_JAUHJR010000030.1 GCF_030412915.1 Nocardioides abyssi
GTTGTGTGCTGGCTGAAGTGCCAGGTTGAGGAACACTCGGTGTTGATGGTGCTCCATTTGATGAATCATCTGACTCATCTTCAGTTTGTGCTGCAATGATACGATCTTTTGTGTCAGGATCGTCATTCGTTGTTAAAGCACGAGACAGCAGTGCATTGTTGGTAGTGAAGTTCAAAACCCTACTACTACTAGTGTCTGCTGTTAATCCATGTATGTCGTTTCCAGTTGTCATACCTCTAGCTTCATCCGAAAGGGATCCGCCAGGAGTAAAAGTAACTGTTCCACGGTCTGGTTCGTTTAGTCCGGTAGTTGGTCCAATTTGGTTGTTACCAGCTTGAGAGCTAGTTGAAGTCAAACCCTTTAACGATAAGGATTGGTCAAAGTTTTGTTTCGACAGAGCAAGTTGATTTTGCCCTTGCATCTGCATAAGTTGCATTTGCATTTGTCGGTTCAAGTCTTGGTTTTTGTTAT
>NZ_JAUHJR010000366.1 GCF_030412915.1 Nocardioides abyssi
GCCGTCGCCGACCCGTCGGCGGTGGTGAACCGGCGCTCGGTCGTGCGCACCGCGCCGATGTCGAACAGCGACGCCTTCTGGCAGGCGCCGACGGGCTCGGAGCCGTCGCCCCACGCCGCGCTGGTCCACGGCAGGTCGTCGGCGACCGTCGGCATCCGGGTGGCGTCGAGCAGGTGGGTGCGCGCGGGGCGGCCCAGCAGC
>NZ_JAUHJR010000367.1 GCF_030412915.1 Nocardioides abyssi
GCGTTCTTCCCCGCGACCTCGATCGAGCGCTCCACGCTCGAGCAAGCACGCGCGCTCCTCGAGGCACCGGACCTCGCCGACCCGCTGCGCCGGCGGCTCGCCGCCGGCGCCGACCGGCTCGCCCGGATGCTGGCCGTGGAGGAGGCCCACCCCGCGTGACCACGTCGAGACCCCGCCGCCCGGGACCCACCGTCCGCACCC
>NZ_JAUHJR010000368.1 GCF_030412915.1 Nocardioides abyssi
GACGATCTCCTCGTGGACCGTCGCGCCCTTCATCGCGACGAGCGCGCCGCGGGCGTCGACCAGGGGCATGGACCACTCGCGCCGGCGCCCGTGGGGCGCCACCGCACGGGAGGTGACGACGTCGAACCGTCGCGTGCCGTGCAGCGCATCGGCCCGACCGCGGACCACCTCGACCCGGTCGAGGCCGAGCGTCTCGACCAC
>NZ_JAUHJR010000369.1 GCF_030412915.1 Nocardioides abyssi
CGCGGCTGGGCCCAGTCGGTCGGCGAGCGCGAGCAGGGCGTGGCCTCGGTCTCCGCCCCGGTCCGCTCCCCCGGCGGCAAGGTCATCGCCGCCGTGTCGGTCTCCGGGCCGCTCGCGCGGCTCTCCCGCCAGCCCGGCCGGATGCACGCGCCCGCGGTGCTCGCCGCGGCCGAGCGGCTCTCGGAGTCGCTGCGCCGCGCC
>NZ_JAUHJR010000370.1 GCF_030412915.1 Nocardioides abyssi
TTAAGGTCGGCCGGGGCGTGCCGCGGGTGCTGCGCACCGTGGTGCTCGCCGCCTGCGGCGTCGCGCTCGTCGCGCCCGTGGGCGCCGCCTCGGCCGGCGCGCCGCCGCACACCGTCCAGGCCCGGCACGGGCTGCCGGTGCCGGACCGGGCGACCTCCACCGCGGCGTGGGTCGCCGAGGCGGTGCGGTCGGCCACCGCGT
>NZ_JAUHJR010000371.1 GCF_030412915.1 Nocardioides abyssi
CGTCGGCGGTGGTGGCGAGCACGAAGGCCGGCAGCGCCGCGCGCCCGCCGGAGATCAGCGCGTCGACGAGGTCGTCGGCCGGGGTGCCGGCGTCGACCCGCGCCCACCGCGCGGCCGCGCGGGACCGTTCCTCGGGCGGGAGGAGGAGGACGGTGCGGTCGCCCAGCACGCCGTACCACTCTCCCGGCCGGTAGGACCGGG
>NZ_JAUHJR010000372.1 GCF_030412915.1 Nocardioides abyssi
TCCATGCCCGGCAGCCCGAGGTCGAGCACCATCAGGTCGTGCCCGCCGGAGAGCGCCTCGTCGAGACCGCGGCGTCCGTCGTCGACGACGGTGGTCTGGTGGCCGTCGGCACGCAGCCCCATGGCCAGGAACGAGGCGATGCGCGCCTCGTCCTCCACGATCAGGATGCGGGCCACGGGGCCTCCTCGACGAGCACGGAC
>NZ_JAUHJR010000373.1 GCF_030412915.1 Nocardioides abyssi
GGAGCGGAACAGCACGCCGCGGCGTACCCGTCCCCCGTCCGTCGTCGGGTGGCCGTCGCCCGCGACGTCGCGGAAGTTGTCGGCCGACGCGAGCCGGACGAGCTCCTCGCCGACCAGCCCCAGCTGGCTCTCGCTCACGCGCGCAGCATGTCAGGCGTCCGGGTCACGCGTCGGTGAACTCCACGACCAGGACCGGGTCC
>NZ_JAUHJR010000374.1 GCF_030412915.1 Nocardioides abyssi
CGTGGCGACCGTGATGAGCAACCTCGGCTTCGTCAACGCGATGCGCGACGCCGGCGTCGCGGTGCGCCAGACCGCGGTCGGCGACCGCTACGTGCTCGAGGAGATGAACGCCCACCACAACACGCTGGGCGGCGAGCAGTCGGGCCACGTGATCATGCGCGACCACGCCACCACCGGCGACGGCATCCTCACCGCGCTGC
>NZ_JAUHJR010000375.1 GCF_030412915.1 Nocardioides abyssi
CAGCCAGGCGTACGTCGCCTCCGACTGCGGCAGCTCGACGTGGACGGGCACGTCGTCGTCGAGCACGCCCTCGGCGCGGGCCGCGTCGACGGCCGCGGCGACCCCGCGGGCGGTGCCGGCCAGGTCGTCGAGGTCACGCAGCGCGACGTCGAGGCCGGTGAGCACGAGCCCCCGCCGGCGGCACAGGGCGGCCGGGCCCG
>NZ_JAUHJR010000031.1 GCF_030412915.1 Nocardioides abyssi
TCCTTCGACGACCGCGAGGTCGCCGCCGAGCTGCTGCGTGAGCGCCTCGCGCCGGACGCCGCGGGGGAGCGGGTCGAGCAGGCCGAGCGGGCGTGATGATCGACACCCGCCCGGCGGGGCGCGGTCGAGCCCGCCGCCGGCGTACGCCAAGATGAACGGTGCCGGTGAGCCGGCCCGGCCGGTGGCGCACGTCGTCGGCGAGGTGACCTGGGAGCGGAACGAGGTGCAACGGCGGTGAGGGCGATCCTGCTGGGCGGAGGCCTGGCGCTGCTGATCTCGCTGATCGGCACCCGCTTCGCGATCAGGCAGTTCACGCGGTGGGGCTACGGCCAGGAGGTCCGCGACGACGGCCCGACGACCCACCACGTCAAGCGCGGCACCCCTACCATGGGCGGCGTCGTCATCATCGGCGCCACCGTGCTCGGCTACCTCGGGGCGAAGCTGATCACGCTGTCCCCGCCGACG
>NZ_JAUHJR010000376.1 GCF_030412915.1 Nocardioides abyssi
GCGGCGGGTGTGCGGGGGACCGTGCTGCGGTTCCTCGCGGGCGTGCGACCGACCCTCTGAGCCGGTCGGCCGGCCCCCGGCCCGAGGCCCGGCCGTAGCGTCGGGGGCCGGCCGCAGTCCCCGCCGCGCCGCCGGAGGTGACCGCCGCCGGAGAGCGCCCAGAGCACCAGCAGCGGCGGGAAGAACAGCCGGCCGAACCG
>NZ_JAUHJR010000377.1 GCF_030412915.1 Nocardioides abyssi
GACAGGGTCGCCGGCACGCCCGGGTCGACCGCCCGCACCGCGATGTGGCCGACCATCACCGCCGGCAGCCCGGCCTCGACCGCGGCCTCGACCGGCCGCTGGTCGACCCGCTCCAGCTGCGGCACCGTCCGGGTCTGCACCGGCAGTGCGACGTGGCTGTCGGTCGTCAGCGACCCGTGCCCGGGGAAGTGCTTGACCAC
>NZ_JAUHJR010000378.1 GCF_030412915.1 Nocardioides abyssi
GTCGGCGGTGGTGGCGAGCACGACGGCCGGCAGCGCCGCGAGCCCGCCGGAGATCAGCGCGTCGACGAGGTCGTCGGCGGGGGTGCCGGCGTCGACCCGCGCCCACCGCGCGGCCGCGCGGGACCGTTCCTCGGGCGGGAGGAGGAGGACGGTGCGGTCGCCCAGCACGCCGTACCACTCTCCCGGCCGGTAGGACCGGG
>NZ_JAUHJR010000032.1 GCF_030412915.1 Nocardioides abyssi
TCAGGTCTGGCCAAGCGGGCGCGGATGATCTTGCTGGCCGCTGACGGGGTCGGGAACCGAGAGATCGCACAACGAGTCGGCGCCTCGCCGACCACGGTCATCCAGTGGCGTGCCAGGTACGAGGAGCGTGGGTTGTCTGGGCTCGAGGACCGGGAGCGCTCAGGTCGGCCGCGGAGCCTGGATCACCGCGCCATCGTGGCCGAGACGTTGAAGCCGCCGCCGAAGAAGCTCGGGGTGACGCACTGGTCGAGCCGGCTGCTCGCCGAGCGGCTCAAGGTCTCCAACTCCTCGATCGCGCGGGCCTGGCGTGCCTACGGGATCAAGCCGTGGAAGGCCGAGTCGTTCCGATTCTCCACCGACCCCGAGCTGGTCGGGAAGGTCACCGACATCTGCGGGCTGTACCTGGCCCCACCCGAGAACGCGATCGTGCTGTGCGTGGATGAGAAGTCCCAGATCCAGGCC
>NZ_JAUHJR010000033.1 GCF_030412915.1 Nocardioides abyssi
GAGCCCCAATCGTCACGCGGATTCAGTTGCACGAGTGCAAGGGACCATGCTCGCTGAGCCACGGGCGGCTGATTACGGGAGCACAGGGGCGTCCAGAGGTCCATCAGGCTTGGTACGCACGGAGTAGCCCTCAACGAGCCAGTTCTCCTCGACAACGCACACTGCGCCGAGCCCGCAGTCGTGGCACTCGATCGTGTCGATACGCTCCCCAATCGGAATCCGGCCGCCGGCACCACAGTCCGGGCATTCCCACTCACGCATGCGGTGATTCATGGACATCTCACGCAGGCGCGTCCGAGCCGCCAGCATCGAACTCCGGATCTCACGGCATCCGCTCAACCTTCGCGCCGCAGTTCGGGCAACGGCCGTCCGCGAGGTCGCCTCGGGAACCGTCTTCTGCGCAAACAGGGCAGACCCACTCGGCCCAGAAGACCG
>NZ_JAUHJR010000034.1 GCF_030412915.1 Nocardioides abyssi
GCATGCGCGCCCGCTCCACTGCCGCCCTCGCGGGCGCCCTCGCCCTGGCTCTTGCCGCCCCCGTGGCCCTGCTGTCCCCCGCCGCCGCGACCGACGACCCGGGAACGGCGGGGCCGCGCGTGAGCGAGGCGCTGGTCGCCGTGGGTCCCGAGCCCGGCGGTGCGGAGGTCGAGCTCGACACCTCGGTGTTCGTGCCCGACGGCGACGGGCCGCACCCGGCGGTGCTGCTCACCCACGGGTTCGGCGGCAGCAAGGACGACCTGGTCGAGCAGGCCGACGACCTGGCGGACGACGGCTACCTGGTGCTGACCTACACCGCCCGCGGCTTCGGCGCCTCCGGCGGGCGCATCCACCTGGCCGACCCCGACTACGAGATCGCCGACGCCCGGGCGCTGGTCGACGTGCTCGCCGAGCGCGACGACGTC
>NZ_JAUHJR010000035.1 GCF_030412915.1 Nocardioides abyssi
GGGTCGTCGGCGAGGCCAAGTGGGTCGAAGGCGCCGCCTGGGTAGATGATATCGAGGCCCTCGCCGAGGGGCCCGCCACCAACACGGTAGCCCTCGATGAAGCCCATGAGCACCACCTGCACCGCCCAGATGGCGAGGATGCTCTGCGCGTGCACCAGGTTGGGGTTGCCCAGGTAGTCGAGGCCGCCCTCGGAGAAGATCTGGGCGCCGGCCTTGAACCACACGGCCTCGCCGAACTTGACGCCGTTGCGGGCGAGCAGCTCGGGGACGACGCAGCCGAGAGCGCCCAACATGGCCCACCGGCAGTGGATCACCTCCAGCTCCCGGTTCTTGGCGAAGGTCTCGGGGTCGGCCGACAGCCCCGCGGTGTACCACCCGTAGTCGCCGGGGAACTCACCGGTGAGGTAGCTCGGGGGG
>NZ_JAUHJR010000036.1 GCF_030412915.1 Nocardioides abyssi
TTCTTCTAGAGATCTGACGCGGCTCCACCTGCCGGGGGCCCCGCCGTCGCGGCCAGCGCCAGACGGCGGCGGCGCTCCCGCAGGCCGCGCACGGCCTCCCCGGTGACGAACCCCGAGGCCGCGCGCACGGCGCTGAGGCCGGGGTGCACGTCCCGCCCGGCGCCGATGCGGCGCAGCTGCGTCTCGTACCACTCCGACTCCCCCGCCACCCCGGCCACGGTCGGCAGGCGGTAGGCCGGCAGCTCGGCGCCGGGGTCACCGGCGAGCAGCTTGCCCGGCAGCTCGGGGTCGATGGCCAGCGGTCGGCCCAGCCCCACCAGGTCCACGGCGCCGGAGTCGAGCAGGGCCTGCATCGCCGCCCGCGTGCGGATGCCGCCGGTGAGCATGATCGGCACCCCGGGCGCCGCCGCCCTCG
>NZ_JAUHJR010000037.1 GCF_030412915.1 Nocardioides abyssi
TCTTCGCCGCCCGCGACTACGCCTCCTACAACTTCAACTACACCTCGCTGGTCGTGGTCGCGCTCTTCTTCATCGTGCTCACGGTGCCGCTTGCCCGGTTCACCGACTGGCTGCAGCGCCGGGTCGCCGAGCGCGAGCGGGCGGGGGCGCTGTGAGCGCGCCGACGTACTCCACGCCCCCGGGGCCGCTGGTCGAGGTGGCCGGCCTGCGCAAGTCGTACGGCGACCGGGTGGTCCTCGACGACGTCGACCTGCGCGTCGAGCCCGGCGACGTGGTCTGCCTGATCGGCTCGTCGGGCTCGGGCAAGTCGACGCTGCTGCGCTGCCTCAACCTGCTCGAGGAGATCGACGACGGGGTGATCACCTTCGAGGGCCGCGAGATCTCCGACCCGCGCATCGACCCGATGCAGGTG
>NZ_JAUHJR010000038.1 GCF_030412915.1 Nocardioides abyssi
GTCACCCGGCTTGCGGGCCGCGGCCGCCGCCGGTTCGACCCGGAGCAGCACGGCCACGTCGGGGCGGGGGAAGCCGCGACGCCGCAGCCACTCCGCGACCCGGTGCCGGCCGTAGCGCAGCCGCAGGTCGACGATCGCGTCGAGCAGCCAGCGGTCGCAGACCACGTGCACGCCCGAGCCCCGCAGCCGTCCGGCGTGCCGGGCGGCGCGGACGCTCGACAGGGCGACCGCCAGCACCCACACACCGTCCAGGGGTCCTCCTCGCTGCTTGCTCGGCCGGGCTGCGGCACCCGAGCCGGGGCCGGCGGGCTCGCCGGACTCGTCGGGGACGGTCGACACCGACCGGTCGCGACGCAGCAGGCGGCGGGCGAGGCGTCCCACGTGCACCAGCAGGCCGAGGTCGGCCCCG
>NZ_JAUHJR010000004.1 GCF_030412915.1 Nocardioides abyssi
GTTAAGCCTTTCAGCGCCGATGGTACTGCAACCGCGAGGTTGTGGGAGAGTAGGACGCCGCCGGACATACCATTAGCAAGCGGGGCCATACCTTCGGGTATGGCCCCGCTTCGCATTTCCCAGGGAATTGTTCCTCGGTGGGGCCGGCAGGCCGTCTCGGTACCGCCCGCCGCGTGTTCTCCACAGGTGCGACTCGGACAGCACTTTCCACACGACCACCGGTCGCGCCGCAGCGCCGTCGGTGCCGGCGCCGAGCGTGGTGCTCGGAGGTGATGTGCATGTCTGCACGCACGAAGGAGAAGGTCCCGGCCACTGACGGCCGGGTGGAGCACGTGAACGAGGTCCGGCTGGTCGGACGGGTGACGCAGGCCCCGGAGGAGAAGCTGCTGCCCAGTGGTGACGCCGTCTGGACGTTCCGGCTCGCCGTGACCCGTACGGGGGACCGCAGCAGGTCGAAGCAGACCGTCGATGCCCTGGAGTGCGCGGTGTGGGCTGCCCGCCCGCGCCGCAGCATCGCGACCTGGGGCGTCGGGGACGAGGTCGAGGTGGCCGGCGCGCTGCGTCGGCGGTTCTTCCGCGCGGGCGGCGGCGCGGGGTCGCGGACCGAGGTGGAGGTCCGTACCGCCCGGGTCATCCGTCGTGCAGCTGCCTGATGAGCACGCCGACGCTGGGCTTGGGCTGGAACGAGGTTGCCTTCTGGGGGAGCAGCCGGTCGTCGGCGACGATCCGCAGCACGCTGTCGACCGCCGGTGCGGGGACCAGGACCGCTGTCCCGGAGCTTGCGCCGGCGTGGGCGAGGACGTCCTCGGCGGAGTGGTGGTAGCCGATCCGCTGGGGGCCGCGCGGCAGCGCAGGGACGACGTCCTCGTGGAGGACCTCGATGGCGAGCCGGTCCGGGGTCACCGGGACCTGGAGCGTCGCCCAGCTGCTGCCGTCGGTGACGACGAGGGTGCCGGGAGCCAGGGCGTCGACGGCGGCGCCGGGGGAGAGGTGCTCGAAGCGCAGGCCCACGTGCTCGGCGGCCGCACGGACGTCCTCGACGCGGCTGCCCACCAGGAGGCGGTGGATGGCCCCGAGGAACAAGGGGGTGTCGTCCTGGTCGACGAGCATGGCGAGCCCGCCACCCACGGAGCCGGGCGCGCGTCGGGCCAGGCGCAGGTAGGCGCTGTAGCGGTGGTGCCCGTCGGCGATGAGCGCGCGGGTCCCGGCCAGCTGCTCGGCGAGGACCGCCTGCAGGTCCGGGTCGCGCACGGCCCAGACGCGATGCTGCTGGCCGGCCCGGTCGGTGAACTCGCGCAGCGGGCTGCCGGACCTGACCTGGCGCAGCAGCTCCCGCGTCTCGGGCCGGCCGTGGTGCACCAGCAGGATCGGGGCCGGGTTCAGCTCCATCTGGGCCATGCGGTCAGCCAGCTCGTCGGCCTGCGTGGGGTGGATGCCCTCGTGGGGATAGATGGCCCGTTCGGCCCGGGTCGTGGCCCGGCGGGAGACGTCCAGGACGCCGACGAGCCCGCGCACCGTGATCCCGCCGGCGGTGTACTCGTGCAGGTAGAGCGCGGGTCCCTCGTCACGGCTCAGCTGCCCACGGTCCTCCCACTGGTCGAGCCGCTCCGGGACGCCGCTGTAGGGGCGGGCGAAGGCGCGTGCCGAGGCCGGGTCGCCGATCCGGCGCGCAGCCATCATCAACGCCCGGAACGGCGCGAGCACGAAGGGACCGGCGACGTACGGCGGGGTCACCACGGCGCTCGGGTCCATCGACGCATCGTAGGCTGCGCGCTCCACGACGCCAGAAGGAGGCGACGGTGCTGCAGCCATCCACGACCGCGCTCAGCCAGGTGCACGACCTGGCCATGCTCGACCTCGACGGCGTGGTCTACGTGGGTGGGGACGCCGTGCCCGGTGCACCCGCCCACCTCGAGGCTGCGCGGGGCGCCGGTCAGCGCCTGGCGTTCATCACCAACAACGCCTCGCGGCCCCCGAGCACGGTGGCCGAGCACCTCACGCGGATCGGGGTGCCGGCCGCGGCCGAGGACGTCGTCACGTCGGCCCAGGCCGCCGCCCGCCTGCTCGCCGACCGGTTGAAGCCGGGCGCGCCGGTGGTGCTGCTCGGGGCTGCCGGCCTCGAGGAGGCCGTGCGCGCCGCCGGGCTGACGCCGGTCGGGGTGGAGGACGACGCCGAGGCGCTGGTGACCGGTTACGGCCCGGACGTGCTGTGGCGCGAGATCATGCAGGCGGCGGTGCGGGTGCGCGACGGGCTGTGGTGGGTCGCCTCGAACACCGACCTGAGCATTCCCACGTCCTACGGCACGGCCCCGGGGCACGGCGTGCTGGTCGAGACCGTGCGCCGGTTCGCCGAGGTGCATCCCGTCGTGGCGGGCAAGCCCGAGCGTCCGCTGCTCGACGAGACCGTCCGACGCGTCGGCGGCGAGCGGCCGCTGATGGTCGGGGACCGGCTCGACACCGACATCGCCGGCGCCCGCGCCGCTGGGATCGCGTCGTTGCTGGTGCTGACCGGCGTCACGGGGCTGGCCGAGCTCGTCGCCGCAGCGCCGGAGGAGCGCCCGACGTACCTCGCCCCCGACCTGGCCGGCCTGCTCCAGCCGCACCCCGAGGTCGACGCCACCGACGGGGACGGCCGGTGCGAGGTCGGCGGCTGGCGGGCCGGCGTCGTCGAGGGCCGGCTTGCCGTCGAGGGAGCCGGCGAGGTGGCCGACTGGTGGCGGGCCGTCGCGGTCGCCGGGTGGGCGCACCTGGACGCCGCGGGCGAGGCCGCGGACACCGGCGGCCTGCGGCCCCCGGGGCAGGGTGACGGGTAACCTCACCCGCATGGACCAGGAGCCTGACCAGCCCGCCGACGGCGCGGCGGACAGCGGACCGGTGCGCACGGGCGTCGCGCGGGTCGACGAGGTCCTCGCCGCCGTCGAGGAGCTCGAGGAGCGGCCGATCGAGGAGCACGTGGGTGTCTTCGAGACCGCTCACGGCGAGCTGCGGCGCGCCCTGGACGGCGACCCGCGGGCCGGAACCCCGTCGGCGCCCGCCTCCACCTCCTCGACGACCGACCCCGCCTGACGTCGTGCCCCCTCGTCGACTCCGGCTGGACGCCGAGCTGGTCCGCCGCGGCCTCGCGCGGTCCCGCGAGCACGCCAGCGAGCTGATCGCGGCCGGGCGGGTGACCGTGCAGGGTGCGCGGGCGACCAAGCCGGCGACCGGCGTCACGACCGACGTCGCGCTGGTCGTCGCCGCCGACCCGGACCGTCCGGACTACGTGTCCCGGGGCGGGCACAAGCTGGCCGGGGCGCTGGCGGCGTTCGAGCCTCTCGGCCTCGCGGTCGCGGGCCGTCGCTGCCTGGACGCCGGCGCGTCGACCGGCGGCTTCACCGACGTCCTGCTCCGCCAGGGCGCGGCGCAGGTGGTGGCCGTCGACGTCGGCTACGGGCAGCTGGCCTGGCGGCTCCAGCAGGACGAGCGGGTGGTCGTGCACGACCGCACCAACATCCGCGAGGTCTCCCAGGAGCTCATCGGCGGCCCCGTCGACCTCGTCGTGGGCGACCTGTCGTTCATCTCCCTCGAGCTCGTGCTGGACGCGCTCCTCGCCGTCACGTCCGACGACGGTGACCTGGTGCCGATGGTCAAGCCGCAGTTCGAGGTCGGCAAGGACCGCGTCGGCAAGGGTGGGGTGGTGCGTGACGTCGGGCTGCGGGCCGAGGCCGTGCTGGCCGTCGCCGACGCGGCCGCCCGCCGCGGCTGGGGAGCGCGGGCCGTCACCGTCAGCCCGCTGCCGGGGCCGTCGGGCAACGTGGAGTTCTTCCTGTGGCTGCGCAAGGGCCCGGCCACCATCGATGCCGACGAGGTCCACAGGGTCGTGCGCGGCGGACCGCCGTCGTCGGTGCCCGGTGAGAGGGTGGATCCGTGACCACCTCCGCACCGCCGACCCGGCGCGTCCTCATGATCGCCCACACCGGGCGCGCCGAGGCCCGCGAGGTCGCGCTCGCCTTCTGCAAGGCGCTGAGCGCGAGCGGGATCGTGGTGCGGCTGCTCGCGACCGAGGCGGCCGACCTGGAGCTGGACCCGGCGGCGTACTCCCCGTCCATCGAGGTCGTCCCCACCGAGGAGGGTGCGGCCGCCGACTGCGAGCTCGCGGTGGTCATCGGCGGCGACGGCACGATCCTGCGCGCTGCGGAGATCACCTACACCAGCCGGACGCCGGTGCTGGGGGTCAACCTCGGCCACGTCGGGTTCCTCGCCGAGGCGGAGGTCGACGACGTCCAGTCGACGATCGACGCCGTCGTCGGGCGGCGCTACGTCGCCGAGGACCGGCTGACCCTCGACGTGCGGGTGCTGCGCGACGGCGAGCTGGTGACCCGGACCTTCGCGGTCAACGACGCCAGCGTGGAGAAGGCCGCCCGCGAGCGGATGCTCGAGGTGGTCGTCGAGGTCGACGGCCGCCCGCTGTCGCGGTGGGGCTGCGACGGCGTGGTGTGCGCGACGCCCACCGGCTCCACGGCGTACAACTTCAGCGCCGGCGGCCCGGTCGTGTGGCCGGGCGTCGAGGCGCTGCTCATGGTCCCGATCAGCGCGCACGCGCTCTTCGCCCGCCCGCTGGTGGTGGCCCCGACCTCGGTGCTCGCCGTCGAGGTGCTGGCCCGGACCGAGGGGGCCGGCGTGCTGTGGTGCGACGGTCGGCGCACGGTCGACCTGCCGCCGGGCGCGCGGATCGAGGTGCGTCGCGGTGAGCACCCGGTGCGGCTGGTGCGGCTGCACGACTCCCCGTTCACCGACCGGCTGGTGGCCAAGTTCGGCCTCCCGGTCGAGGGCTGGCGGGGCCAGGCAGAGCGACGACGACGGGAGGCGTGAGGTGCTCGAGGAGATCCGGATCGGCTCGCTCGGCGTCATCGACTCCTCGACCCTCGAGCTGGGGCCGGGGCTGACGGTCATCACCGGCGAGACCGGCGCCGGCAAGACGATGATCGTGACCGCCCTCGGGCTGCTGCTCGGCGGTCGTGCGGACAGCGGTGCCGTGCGGTCGGGTGCACGTGCGGCGCGCGTCGAGGGCGTGGTGGACGCGCGCACGCTCCCGGACTTCGCGGCTGCGGCCGAGGAGGCCGGGGGAGCGGTCGAGGACGACCGCGTGGTCCTGGCGCGCAACGTCTCGGCGGAGGGCCGCTCCCGCGCCTACGTCGGCGGTGCCACCGTGCCGGTCTCGACCCTCGCGGAGCTCGCCGAGCCGCTGGTCGCCGTCCACGGGCAGTCCGACCAGCACCGGCTGCTGCAGCCGCGCCGGCAGCGCGAGGCGCTGGACCGGTTCGGCGGCGAGGCGGTGACCGGTCTGCGGACCAGGTACCGCGAGGTGCACGCCCGGCTCGAGGCCACCGAGCGCGAGCTCGGCGAGGTCGTCGCCTCGGCGCGGGACCGTGCCCGGGAGGCCGACCTGCTGCGGTTCGGGCTCGACGAGGTCGAGCAGGTCTCGCCCGAGCCGGGGGAGGACGCCACACTGGCTGCCGAGGAGACCCGGCTGGGCTTCTCCGACACGCTGCGGACCGCTGCCGAGGTGGCACGGGAGGCGTTGTCCAGCGAGCACGGGTCGCCCGACGCCCTGGCCACGGTCTCGGCCGCGCGGTCCGCGCTCGACGGCGTGCGCGAGCACGACACGGAGGCCGCCGAGCTCGCCGACCGGCTCGCCGAGGTGACCTACCTGCTCTCCGACGTCGCGGCCGACGTGGCGTCGTACGCGACCCGGATCGAGACCGACCCCGCCCGGCTGGCCGCGGTCTCCGAGCGCCGGGCGTCGCTGACCGCGCTGACGCGGAAGTACGGCGAGACCATCGACGAGGTGCTCGCCTGGGCGGAGACGTCCTCGCGGCGGCTGCTCGAGCTCGACGGCACCGACGAGCGGATCGAGGAGCTCCGCTCGGAGCGCGAGGCGCTGCGCGCCGAGCTGGCCGACCTGGCGGGTGCGCTCAGCGCCGCGCGGACCGAGGCGGCGGGCCGGCTCGCCGACGAGGTCACCGCGGAGCTCGGCCTGCTGGCGATGCCGCACGCGCGGATCGCCGTGGAGGTGCGGCAGACCGAGCTGGACCCGGACGACGCGCCCGGTGGCCCGTCCGGAGCCCACGCCCCGCTGCTGGTCGGCGGCCGGCACCTGCGCTACGGCTCCTCGGGCGTCGACGAGGTCGAGCTGCTGCTCGCGGCGAACACCGGTTCGGACCCGCGTCCGCTTCACAAGGGTGCCTCCGGCGGTGAGCTCTCCCGGGTGATGCTCGCCCTCGAGGTGGCGCTCGCCGGCACGAGCCCGGTGCCGACCTTCGTCTTCGACGAGGTCGACGCCGGGGTGGGCGGCACGGCGGCGGTCGAGATCGGCCGGCGGCTCGCGCGGCTGGCCCGGTCCGCCCAGGTGCTGGTCGTCACCCACCTGCCGCAGGTCGCGGCGTTCGCCGACCGCCACGTCGTGGTGGAGAAGTCCAACGACGGCACGATCACCAGCTCCGGGCTGACGGTCCTCGACGACGCCGCCCGGGAGCGGGAGCTCTCGCGGATGCTCGCCGGCATGACCGAGAGCGACACCGCCCTGGCGCACGCCCGGGAGCTTCTCGAGGTGGCCTCCACCGCCCGCGCCCTCGCCTGACCCGCGGCCTGTTCGCCAGCCGAGGCACTGGGCGCCTGTGTGACTGTGTGACTGGTGTGACTCGTGGGGCTGGAGGGGTCGGGAGCATCCCAAGTTAACTTGGGATGCACACGCTTCCCTGCCGATGCATCGGCCGCGGAGCGGGAGGGATGGCCGCGGAGTGAGCCCGGTGCACGGTCCGGTCGGCGCGGGTGACGTCGCCCACGCCGACGCGCCCGGCCGCGGGTGATGCGGGGGAGGGCCCGCGGGGTTTGTGACCATGGATCGGTCATGAGACTCCCCACCCGACAGCAGACCTCCGTCCTGCCCGGGGTGGCCGGCACGGCACGCGTGGAGCGACGTCCTCGGGTGCTGCTCCCGCGCCTCCGGCCCGGCGACATCGCGGTCCTCGAGCACTCGGCGCTCGACCGGGCGACGGCCCAGCGGCTCGTCGACGCCCAGGTCGCGGCGGTCGTCAACGTCGCGCCGATGGTGTCCGGCCGCTACCCGAACCTCGGTCCGGAGGTGCTGCTGCGCGCCGGGGTGCCGATGGTCGACGGCGTCGGGACCACCGCGCTGGCCGCGCTGACCGACGGCCGCCGGGTGCGGCTGCACGCCGGCAACGTCCTCGAGGACGACGGGGCCGGGGGCGGGCGGGTGCTCGCCAGCGGTCGCGCGCTCGACCGGGAGACCGTCGAGGCGGAGCTGGTCGGCGCGCGGCAGGGCCTCGCGACCCAGCTGGAGTCCTTCACCCACAACAGCACCGCCTTCCTCCAGCGCGAGCAGGACCTGCTGCTCCACGGGATCGGGGTGCCGGTGCCCGGCACGCGGATCGCCGGCCGGACCGTCGTCGTGGTCGCCGACGGCCCCGACGTGGAGGCCGAGCTCGTGCGGCTGCGCCCCTACCTGCGTGAGCAGGAGCCGGTGGTGGTGGCCGTGGGCCGGAGCGCGGAGGCGGTCCGCGACATCGGCCGGCGCCCGGACGTGGTCGTCGTCGACGCCGACGAGCCCGAGGGCGTACCGTCCGCCGCCGCGCTGAAGGCGGCTCGCGACGTCGTCGTGCGCACCGGACGTGGGACGAGCGGCGGCGAGCTCGTCGAGTCGCTCGACCGGCTCGGGATCAGGCCGCTGCGCATCGAGACCGACGCGACCGCCGAGGACGCCGCGCTGCTGCTGGCCGGTGCCGGCGACGCCGCGGTCGTCATCGGCGTGGGGATGCGCGCCAGCCTCGAGGAGTTCCTCGACCGCGAGCGCTCCGGCCTCGCCAGCACCTACCTGACGCGGCTCAAGCTGGGCGCGCGGCTCGTCGACGCGGCGGCGGTGCCCTACCTGTACTCCGGGCGCGTGCGCCCGCACCACCTGCTCCTGGTCATGGTCGCCGGGTTCGTCGCGCTCGCGGCGGCCGTCGGCGTGACCCCGGTCGGCCAGGAGTGGGCCGACCAGCTCTCCGACACCCTGCAAGGACTTCTCCCGTGATCACCTACCGCCACCACGTCGTCTCCCTCGTCGCGGTGTTCCTGGCCCTGGCCGTCGGCGTCGTCCTCGGCGGTGGGCCGTTGAGCGAGCTCGGCCGCGACGACGGGCAGCCGACGCCCGCCCGCGCCGTGACCCAGCAGGCGCGGCTGGCGGCGGGTTACGGCGACACGTTCGCCGCCGCCACGGCCGAGCAGCTGTACGACGGCCGGCTGGCCGACCGGCCCGTGGCCGTGCTGGCGATGCCCGGCGCCGACGACAGCATCGTCGCGGGGCTGACGGAGCAGGTGGAGCTCGCGGGCGGCTCGGTGACCGGGCGGTACGACGTGCGCCCCGCGCTGCTGGCGGCCTCGGAGAAGGCGCTGGTCGACACGCTCGGCAGCCAGCTGGCGGCCGAGCTCGGCGCCGGCGTGGTGGACGCCGACGCGGCGACGTACGCCCGGATGGGCCAGCTGCTCGGCGTCGCGCTGGCGACGACCGGCGAGCAGGCCGGCGACCCGACGGAGGACGCCCGCACCGTGCGGCAGAGCCTGGCCGGCGCCGAGCTGGTGGTCTCGCCCGACGTCGACACGCCGAGGGCGCCAGCGGTGCTCGTGGTGCTCGGCGACGACGGGCCGACGCCCGCCACGCTGGCGGTCCTCGACGGGCTGCTCAGCGGTGCGGCGGAGACCTCGCGCGGCGTCGTGGTGGCCGCCCCGACCGACGCGGGCCGCAACGGCGGGCTCCTCGCGGCGCTGCGACGCGAGCCACTGGCGGACGTGGTCACGACCGTCGACGGCGCCGAGACCGCGCTCGGCCAGGTGACCACCGTGCTCGCCGTCCTGCGTCGTCTCGCGGGCGAGGGCGGGGAGTTCGGCGCGAACGGAGCAGACGGCGCCGTGCCGTTGGGCTGATCTCGCCGTTCCTGGGATAGCATGGAGTCCCGTGAAGAACCCGACGCCCACCAAGCACGTGTTCGTGACCGGAGGCGTCGCCTCCTCGCTGGGCAAGGGTCTGACGGCCTCCAGCCTCGGTCGGCTGCTCCGCTCGCGCGGACTGCGCGTGACGATGCAGAAGCTCGACCCGTACCTCAACGTCGACCCCGGGACGATGAACCCGTTCCAGCACGGCGAGGTCTTCGTGACCAACGACGGGGCCGAGACCGACCTCGACATCGGTCACTACGAGCGGTTCCTCGACACCGACCTGAACCAGATCGCGAACGTCACCACCGGCCAGGTCTACTCCAGCGTGATCGCCAAGGAGCGCCGCGGCGACTACCTCGGCGACACCGTCCAGGTGATCCCGCACATCACCAACGAGATCAAGGACCGCGTGCGGGCGATGGCCGGCGAGGGCGACGACGCCGTCGACGTGGTCATCACCGAGGTCGGCGGCACCGTCGGCGACATCGAGTCGCTGCCGTTCCTCGAGGCCGCGCGGCAGGTGCGCCACGACGTCGGTCGCGACAACTGCTTCTTCATCCACGTCTCGCTCGTGCCCTACATCGGCCCCTCGGGCGAGCTGAAGACCAAGCCGACCCAGCACTCGGTCGCCGCGCTGCGCCAGGTCGGCATCCAGCCCGACGCCGTCGTGTGCCGCGCCGACCGCGAGCTGCCCGAGAGCATCAAGCGCAAGATCGCCCTGATGTGCGACGTCGACGAGGAGGCGGTCATCACCTGCGCCGACGCCCCGTCGATCTACGACATCCCCAAGGTGCTGCACCGCGAGGGCCTCGACGCCTACCTCGTGCGCCGCCTCGACCTGCCGTTCCGCGACGTCGACTGGACCGCCTGGGACGACCTGCTGCGCCGCGTGCACCACCCGCGCGAGGAGGTCACCGTCGCGCTCGTCGGCAAGTACGTCGACCTCCCCGACGCCTACCTCTCCGTCGGCGAGGCGCTGCGGGCCGGCGGCTTCGCGCACGAGGCCAAGGTGCACCTGCGCTGGGTGCCCTCCGACGAGTGCCAGACCGCGGCCGGGCAGCAGCGGCACCTCAGCGACGTGGACGCGATCTGCGTCCCGGGCGGCTTCGGCATCCGCGGCCTCGAGGGCAAGCTCGGAGCCCTCACCTACGCACGCACGCACCGCATCCCGACGCTCGGGCTCTGCCTGGGCCTGCAGTGCATGGTCATCGAGTACGCCCGCAACGTCGCCGGCCTGACGCACGCCGACTCCACCGAGTTCGACCCCGGCACCGCCGAGCCGGTCATCGCGACGATGGCCGAGCAGAAGGAGTACGTCGAGGGCGAGGGCGACCTGGGCGGCACGATGCGGCTCGGGCTGTACCCCGCGGCGCTGGCCGAGGGGTCGATCGTGCGGGAGGTGTACGGCGCCGCGGAGATCGAGGAGCGGCACCGTCACCGCTACGAGGTCAACAACGCCTACCGCGACCAGCTTGCCGACGCCGGCCTGGTCTTCTCGGGCACCAACCCCGAGCACGACCTGGTGGAGTTCGTCGAGCTGCCTCGCGACGTGCACCCCTACTACGTCTCGACCCAGGCGCACCCCGAGCTCCGCTCGCGCCCCACCCGGCCGCACCCGCTCTTCGCGGGCCTGGTCGGCGCGGCGATCGAGCGGCAGCGCGAGCTGCGGTTCCCCATCGACGTCGACGCCCCCGCCGAGGCGCCGGCCGACGCCTGAGCCCACCCCGGCTGGTGGGTGCGCGGTGCCGCCCGGGGTGGGGGTCGGGGCCTGCGGCTCCCGCCGGACGGGCAGGCCCGGTCTGCCAGGCCTGCGCTCGTGCCTCGCTCCGGCCCGCCAGACCCAACCACGATTGGGCCTGCCCGCCCGTCGTCCGCCTCCGGCCCCGACCCGCGCGGCGTACCCGTCCTGCGAGTCGTCCTCCGGCGCGGCAGCGGTGGGCTGGTGGGTAGCGTCGCGGGCATGGTGAACCTGGAGGACCGGGCCGAGCGGTGGCCGGTGGAGGAGAGCAGCTACCTCTACGAGGGGGACTGGGTGGTCTCGCTGCGGGCCGACCGGGTGCGGCGGGAGGGGGCGGAGGGCGAGGAGCCGTTCCGCCGGATCGTGCTGGAGCACCCTGGTGCGGTGGTGGTGCTGGCGGTCGACGACGGGGACCGGGTGCTGTGCCTGGAGCAGTACCGCCACGCGGCGGGACGGCGGTTCGTCGAGCTGCCGGCCGGTCTGCTGGACGGGCCGGCCGAGGAGGACCCGCTGGACGTCGCGCGGCGCGAGCTGCGCGAGGAGGCGCTGCTCGAGGCGCAGGAGTGGACCCACCTGGGGACGACCTGGTCCTCGCCGGGGATCTCGGCGGAGGTGATGCACCTGTTCCTGGCCCGCGGCCTGACCAGCACCGACCGGGGCGACTTCGTGCTGCAGCACGAGGAGGCGGACATGGTGACCTTCTGGGCGCCGTTCGCCGAGCTGCGGGCGGCGGTCGTGGAGGGGCGGGTGGCGGACGGGCCGTTGGTCCAGGCGGTCCTGCTCGCGGAGGCGAGGGGGCTGGTGGGGAACGGCGCGACGCCACCCACGTGACACCTCGCGGCGGTAGTGTCGCGACGTCGTCACGACGAGGTGGCGGCGTACCCGCGGCAGACAGGAAGCGCCCGTGAAGGTCGGTGTCCCCAGAGAGGTCAAGGACCACGAGTACCGCGTGGCCATCACCCCCGTCGGCGTCCACGAGCTGGTCGCGCACGGGCACGAGGTGCTCGTCGAGACCGGTGCGGGTGTCGGGTCGTCGATCCCCGACGAGGAGTACGCGGCCGCGGGCGCCAGCATCGTGACCGACGCCGACGACACCTGGGCCGCCGCGGACATGGTGCTCAAGGTGAAGGAGCCGGTCGCGGAGGAGTACCACCGCCTCCGCGAGGGTCTGACCCTCTTCACCTACCTCCACCTCGCCGCGGACAAGCCGCTCACCGAGGAGCTCGTGGCGCGCGGGGTGACCGCGATCGCCTACGAGACCGTGCAGCTGCCCTCGGGCGGGCTGCCGCTGCTCTACCCGATGTCGGAGGTGGCGGGCTGCCTGGCACCCCAGGTCGGGGCGTACTCGCTGCTCAAGGCCGAGGGCGGCCGCGGCGTGCTGCTCGGCGGCGTCGGTGGTGTGGCCAACGCCAAGGTGGTCGTGATCGGCGCCGGCGTCGCAGGCCAGAACGCCGCCAACATCGCCCTCGGCATGGGGGCCGACGTCACGCTGCTCGACACCGACCTCGACAAGCTGCGGATGTCGTTCTGGCGCTACAACAACCGTGTGCACGGCCTGGCGTCCTCCAAGCTCGCGATCGAGCAGCAGGTGACCGAGGCCGACCTGGTCATCGGCGCGGTGCTCATCCCCGGCGCCGCCGCACCCAAGCTCGTCAGCAACGACCTGGTCGCGGCGATGAAGCCCGGCTCGGTGCTCGTGGACATCGCGGTCGACCAGGGCGGTTGCTTCGAGGACACTCGGCCCACGACACACTCGGACCCGACGTACCAGGTGCACGGCTCGACGTTCTACTGCGTGGCAAACATGCCCGGCGCGGTGCCCAACACCTCGACCTACGCGCTGACCAACGCGACCCTGCCGTACGTCGTCGCGCTGGCCGGCAAGGGCTGGGAGCAGGCGTGCCGCGAGGACCGGTCGCTGGCGCTGGGCCTCAACACCCATGCCGGGCGGCTGACGAACAAGCCGGTCGGCGAGGCCGTCGGCATCGACGCCGTCACCCCCGACGAGGTGCTGGCCTGAGCACCCAGCAGCAGGAGCAGCGCCAGGTGGGCCCGGTCGCGCGGGCGGTCCGGACCTACCTCGACCACCTCTCGGTGGAGCGCGGCCTGGCGGCCAACACGCTCTCGTCGTACCGCCGCGACCTGCGCCGCTACCTCGAGCACCTCGACGGCCTCGGCGTCACTGACCTGGCGGAGGTGACGGAGGCGACGGTGTCGGGGTTCCTGGCGCGGCTGCGCGAGGGCGATGCCGACCACCCCCCGCTGAGCTCGACCTCGGCCGCGCGCACCGTCGTCGCGGTGCGCGGCTTCCACAAGTTCGCGGTCGCCGACGGGCTGGCGCAGGTCGACCCCGCCAGCGGGGTCAAGCCGCCGACGCCGGCCAAGCGGCTGCCCAAGGCGCTGCCGCTCGCCGACGTCGAGGCGATCCTGGAGGCGGCCGGGGCCCCGGGCACGGCGCTGGCGCTGCGCGACCGGGCGCTGCTCGAGGTGCTCTACGGCACCGGCGCCCGGATCTCCGAGGCCGTCGGCCTCGACGTCGACGACCTCGACCCCGTGGACGGCACCGTGCTGCTGCGCGGCAAGGGCAGCAAGGAGCGGCTGGTGCCGGTCGGCTCCTACGCCCGCGAGGCGGTCGACGCCTACCTCGTGCGCGGCCGCCCGGAGCTCGCGACGACGGCCTCGGCCGCCACCGCGGCCGGCAACGGCGGCGCGCTCTTCCTCAACGCCCGCGGCGGCCGGCTCTCGCGCCAGTCGGCCTGGGCCGTGCTGGTCAAGGCCGCCGAACGGGCCGGCGTGACCGCGGACGTCAGCCCCCACACGCTGCGCCACTCCTTCGCCACGCACCTGCTCGACGGCGGCGCCGACGTGCGCGTCGTGCAGGAGCTGCTGGGGCACGCGTCGGTCACCACCACCCAGGTCTACACACTGGTCACCGTGGACAACCTGCGTGAGGTCTTCGCGACCGCCCATCCCCGGGCCCGCGACTGATGGCCCGCTTCGCCGTACCGACGACCGACGACCCCGACGAGGTGTACGACGCCCTCACCGGCTGGGTCGAGTCCCAGGGGCTCGAGATGTACCCCCACCAGGAGGAGGCGGTCATCGAGCTGCTCGGCGGCAGCAACGTCGTGCTGGCCACGCCGACCGGGTCCGGCAAGTCGCTCGTCGCCACCGCCGCGCACGCCGCCGCCCTGGCCACCGACCGGGTCAGCTTCTACACCGCCCCGATCAAGGCGCTGGTCAGCGAGAAGTTCTTCGCGCTGTGCGAGGTCTTCGGCGCCGACGACGTCGGCATGCTCACCGGCGACGCGGCGGTCAACCCGGACGCGCCGATCATCTGCTGCACCGCCGAGGTGCTCGCCAACATCGCGCTACGCGAGGGCTCGCGCGCCGACGTCGGGCTCGTTGTCATGGACGAGTTCCACTACTACGGCGACCCGCAGCGCGGCTGGGCCTGGCAGGTGCCGCTGCTGGAGCTGCCGCAGGCGCAGTTCGTCCTCATGTCGGCGACGCTGGGCGACGTCAGCGCGCTCGCCAAGGACCTCACCCGCCGCAACGGCCGCCCGACGGCGCTGGTCGACCAGGCCGAGCGGCCCGTGCCGCTGCACTTCAGCTGGTCGCTGACCCCGATGGGGGACATGCTCGAGGAGCTGGTCACGACCGGGCAGGCGCCGGCGTACGTCGTGCACTTCACCCAGGCCGCCGCGGTCGAGCACGCCACGTCGCTGCTCTCCGCGAAGAAGATCGAGAGCGCCGACAAGGACGCGCTGGCCGAGCGGCTCGCCGGCTTCCGGTTCGGCGCGGGCTTCGGCAAGACCCTCGCCAAGCTGCTCAAGCGGGGGATCGGCGTCCACCACGCCGGCATGCTGCCGCGCTACCGCCGGCTGGTCGAGCAGCTCGCCCAGGCCGGCCTGCTGACCGTCATCTGCGGCACCGACACCCTGGGCGTCGGCATCAACGTGCCGATCCGCACGGTGCTCTTCACCGGCCTGGCGAAGTACGACGGCACGCGGCAGCGGGTGCTGCGCTCGCGGGAGTTCCTCCAGATCGCCGGGCGCGCGGGCCGCGCGGGCTACGACACCGTCGGGTACGTCGTCGTCCAGGCGCCCGAGCACGTCATCGAGAACGAGAAGGCCAAGGCGAAGGCCGAGGCCAAGAACGCCGCGATGAGCGAGGAGAAGCGCGCCAAGCGCAAGTCCAAGGCCCAGCTGAAGAAGGCACCCGAGGGTGCGGTCGTGTGGACCGAGCAGACCTTCGAGAAGCTCGTCGCCGGCGTGCCGGAGCCGCTGAGCAGCCGGATGAAGGTCGACAACGCGATGCTGCTCAACGTCCTGGCCCGCGAGGAGGACGCCTTCGGCGTCATGCGCCGGCTGATGCAGGACAACCACGAGGAGCGGCGCAGCCAGCTGCGGCTCAGCCGCCGTGCCCTGCGCCTGGCACGCAGCCTGGTGCGCTCCGACGTGCTCACCCGGCTCGACGAGCCCGACGAGCACGGCCGCCGCTACGTGCTGACCGTCGACCTGCCGCCGGACTTCGCCCTGAACCAGCCGCTCGCGCACTTCGCGCTGGCCGCCCTGGACGTCCTCGACCCCGAGGCGGAGGAGCACACCCTCGAGATCGTCTCGGTCGTCGAGGCGGTCCTGGAGGCGCCGCGACAGATCCTCTTCGCCCAGCAGCACGCCGCGCGCGGCGAGGCGGTCGCGGAGATGAAGGCCGACGGCCTGGAGTACGACGAGCGGATGGCCCTGCTCGACCAGATCACCTGGCCCCAGCCGCTGCGCGAGCTGCTCGAGGCGACCTACGAGCTCTACCGCCAGGGGCACCCCTGGCTGCCGCCGGTCGAGCAGAGCGAGTCGTTGGCGCCGAAGTCGATCGTCCGCGAGATGTACGAGCAGGGGATGACGTTCACCGACTTCGTCTCCCGCTACCAGCTCGCCCGCTCCGAGGGACTGGTGCTGCGCTACCTCACCGACGCCTACCGCACGCTGCGCCAGACCGTGCCCGAGAGCCACCGCACGCCCGAGCTCGAGGACCTCGTCGAGTGGCTGGGCGAGACCGTGCGGCAGACCGACTCCTCGCTGCTCGACGAGTGGGAGGCGCTCAGCGATCCCGACCACGTGCGGCGTGACGTCGCTGAGCACGCGCCCCCGCCGCCCCCGCGGCCGATCTCCAAGCAGGACCGGGCGTTCCGGGTGATGATCCGCAACGCCATGTGGCGCCGGGTCGAGCTGGTCGCCCGCGACGACCTGGACGGGCTGATGGCGATGGAGCGCGCCGACGCCCAGCGGGCCGACCCGCCGCTGGAGGTCGTGGTGACCCGGTCGGTGTGGGACGCCGGCATCGAGGACTACTTCGCCGAGCACGACACGCTGCTCACCGACGGCGACGCCCGCGGGCCCGACCTGCTGGAGACCCGGCCGGCCACGCCCGACGAGTCCGGCCTGGAGGGCCGGGCGTGGTTCGTGCGGCAGACGCTGCACGACCCCGAGGGCAACCACGACTGGGTCGTCGACGCCGTCGTCGACCTCGACGCCTCCGACGAGGCCGGCGAGCTGGTGCTCCAGACGCGGGCGTTCCACCGGCTCGGCGGCTGAGCGGTCCTGCCCGCCGGCGGCGGGTTTCGAGACAGGCGCTGCGCGCCTTCCTCAACCAGCCGGAAAGTCTCGGGTGGTTGAGGAGGTTGCGCAGCACCCGTCTCGAAACCTCCCGGGCGGGCCTGCGGGTGTTTGGTCGGGTGGGTGGTCGGCCACCGAGGGGGTGTGACCGAGAACGACCTGACGCCCCACGTCCTGGTGCTCTTCGGAGCCCGCGGCGACCTCGCCAAGCGCAAGCTCTACCCCGGGCTCTACGAGCTCGCGGCCGCCGGGCGGTTGCCGGCGGCGTACTCCGTGATCGGCAGCGGACGGCACGCGCCGGACTCCCTGGAGGAGTTCCAGGGGCTGGTGCGGGACGCGGTGACCGACAGCGTGGACGAGGTCGACGACGGGGTGCTGGAGGACCTCGTGGGCCGGGTGTCGTTCCAGACGTCGTCGGCCGACGACGGGTCCGACCTGGCCGCCGCGGTGCGGGAGGCGGAGGAGGACCTGGCCGAGGGCGGGTCCACCGACGACGTACGCCGCCTGGTCTACCTCTCCGTGCCGCCGTCGGCGATGCAGGGGATGATCGGGATGCTCGGCCGCGAGGGGATCGTGGAGCGCGCGCGGCTCGTGGTCGAGAAGCCGTTCGGGCTGGACCTGGAGTCCTCCCGCGAGCTGGACCGCACGCTGAAGGACGTCGTCGACGAGGACGCGGTCTTCCGCATCGACCACTTCCTGGGCAAGGAGGCGGTGCAGGACATCCTCGCGCTGCGCTTCGCCAACCGGCTGCTCGAGGCCGCCTGGTGCGCCCGCGACATCGCCTCGGTCCAGATCGACGTGCCCGAGGAGCTCGGGCTCGAGGGCCGCGGCGGGTTCTACGAGGGCACCGGCTGCCTGCGCGACATGATCTCCACCCACCTGTGCCAGCTCCTCGGCTTCGTCGCGATGGACCGGCCCCGCGACTTCAGCGCCGACGCGCTGCGCGACGCCAAGGCCGAGGTGTTCGCGGCGCTCCAGCCCTTCGACAAGGAGCACACGGTCTTCGGCCAGTACGACGGCTACCGCGACGAGGACGACGTCGACGACGACTCGCAGGTCGAGACGTTCGTGGCGCTCGAGGCGCGCATCGACAACGACCGCTGGCGAGGCGTGCCCTTCCACCTCCGCACCGGCAAGGCGCTCGCCGAGGGGCGCCGCACGATCACGCTGCGGTTCAAGGAGCCCGACGACGCCCTCTTCGAGGACGTGAAGTGCCCCCACGAGCTGGTGCTCGAGCTGACCGACGAGCCGGAGGTCAAGGTCGACCTGCGCGCCAAGCGGCCCGGCCCGGAGATGCTCGTCCAGGACGCCACGATGCGGCTGGACCTGGAGACCGAGTTCCCCGACGCGGTGCCGCTGGAGGCCTACGAGCGGCTCCTGCTGGACGTGATGCGCGGCGACCAGGTGCTCTTCACCCGCTCCGACGAGGTCGACCGGCTCTGGCAGGTCTGCCAGCCGCTGCTGGACGACCCGCCCGCGCTGCAGTCCTACGAGCAGGGCTCGTGGGGACCCGAGGCCGCCTCGGCGATGCCCGACGGCGGCTGGCGGCTCGGTGGCTGACGCGGCCGCGGGGGAGCGCGCGTCGTACCCCCCGATCGCCGACCACGGCCTCGTCGGCGACCTGCGCACCTGCGCCCTCGTCGACACCCACGCGACCATCGACTGGCTGTGCGTGCCGCGCTTCGACTCACCGAGCGTCTTCGGCGCCCTGCTCGACCCCGACGCCGGGTCGTGGCGGCTCGAGCCGGTGGGGGAGACCACGACGACCCACCAGTTCTACCTGCCCGACACCAACATCCTCATCACGCGCTTCCACACCGAGGACGGCGTCGCCGAGGTGCACGACTTCATGCCCGTGCTGCGTCCCGACGACCCCGACCACCGCCAACGCGTCGTACGCCGCGTGGCGGCCGTGCGGGGCACCACCCGCCTGCGGATGGTGCTCACGGCGCGGCCCGACTACGGCCGGGCGGGCGTGGAGGTCACCGAGGCCGGGGGTGGGCTGCTGCTGACCGGCGACGGCGTGCGCCTGGGCCTGTCCGCGACGACCGGTCTCGAGGTCGAGGGCGGCACGGTGAGCGCGGAGGTGGAGGTCTCCACCGGCGACCACGTGCTCTTCGCGCTCGAGGTGCTCGACGAGGACGGCGAGGTGCACCCGGGCGAGGACCTGGACACCGACGAGCTGTTCGAGGCGACCTCGGCGTACTGGCGCGGCTGGCTGTCGCAGTCGACGTACGTGGGCCGTTGGCGGGAGATGGTCAACCGCTCCGCGCTCACCCTGAAGCTGCTCACCCACGAGCCGTCGGGCGCGATCATCGCCGCGCCGACCACGAGCCTGCCGGAGGAGGTCGGGGGCAGCCGCAACTGGGACTACCGCTACGTGTGGGTCCGCGACGCGGCGTTCAGCCTCTACGCGCTGCTCAAGCTGGGCTTCACCGAGGAGGCCGCCCGCTTCATGGCCTGGCTCTCCGAGCGGATGGGGGAGGACGCGGACGTCGATGACGAGCTCGGTCCGCTGCGGGTCGCCTACGACATCGACGGCAACGTCCCCGAGGAGCACGAGCTGGGCCACCTGCGCGGCTACCGCGACTCCGCGCCGGTGCGGGTCGGCAACGCCGCCACCGGGCAGCTGCAGCTCGACATCTACGGCGAGCTGATCGACTCGGTCTACCTGTTCAACAAGTACGGCCCCGGCATCAGCCACGACGCCTGGTCCGACCTGACCCGGCTGCTGTCGTGGGTGATGGACAACTGGGACCGCGAGGACGCCGGCATGTGGGAGGTCCGGGGCGACACCCAGAAGCACACGGTCTCGCGGCTGATGTGCTGGGTGGCGGTGGAGCGGATGATGCGCACCGCCCGCCAGCGCGGGCTGCCCGGCGAGCTGGCGCGGTGGGCGGAGGTCCGCGACGAGATCTACGGCCGGATCATGGACGACTGCTGGGACGAGGAGCTCGGTGCGTTCGTCGCCCACGAGGGCGCCACCACCGTCGACGCGGGCGTGCTGCTGATGCCGATGGTCAAGCTGCTGGCGCCCAACGACCCGCGGTTCCTCTCGTCGCTGGCGGTGGTCGAGGAGCGGCTCGTCTCCGACACGCTGGTCTTCCGCTACGAGCCGGAGGTGACCGACGACGGGGTCGACGGGCGCGAGGGGACCTTCTCGATGTGCTCGTTCTGGTACGTCGAGGCGCTGACCCGCGCCGGCCGGCTCGACGACGCCCGGCTGGCGCTGGAGAAGATGTTCACCTACGCCAACCACCTCGGCCTCTACGGCGAGCAGGTCGGCCTCACCGGCGAGCAGCTCGGCAACTTCCCCCAGGCCTTCACCCACCTCTCGCTGATCAGCGCCGCCACCAACCTCGACGAGTCCCTCGGCTGAAGCGGCCCGACGGCGGCCTCGTGCTGCCCAGGGTGCGCCGGGCCGCTCTCCCAGCAGCACGAGGCCGCTCAGGAGAGCCCCGTACGGTGGCGGGCATGACTGACGAGACGCCGCAGGTGCGCAACGACGAGGCCGGGCAGCGCTGGGTCGCCGAGCTCGACGGCCAGGAGGCGGGGTACGCCGAGTACACCCGCGACGGCTCGGCGGTGACCTTCACCCACACGGTCGTCGACGAGGCGTTCGAGGGCCGCGGGGTCGGGTCGGCGCTGGCGCGCACGGCCCTCGACGACGTGCGGGGCGAGGGGTCGACGAAGGTCGTCGCGCAGTGCTCGTTCATCGCCGGGTGGATCGACAAGCACCCCGACTACCAGGACCTGCTGGCCTGATCGCTCTCCACAGATGAGTGCACAGGTCCGCTCCGGCCTGTGCACCTGAGCGGGGGCGAGTGCACACGTCGTGCACAGATCGGGCCGCGGGCCTGGGGGTTTCCCCGCTCGTGTTGTTGCGCGTCGGAGCCCGGTCCTAGGGTGCGCGGGACGGTCACAAGTCGTGATGTCGACAATCGTCCCCGCCTCGCGGCGTGGGTCGGGAACGAGGAGCAGCAGATGAGCGATGGTGGGTTCCACGCCGGTTCGGGTGCGCCCGAGATGCCGCCCCTGGTCCGCACACCGACCCCGCCGGCGCGACCTGCCGGACCGGTGGAGGACGATGCCCGCGTGACCGACCCGCTCCCGTTCGAACGTCCCGTCCAGGCTCCCGCGAAGCCGGCCGCCGACGGACCGAAGCTCGGTCCCACCGGCCGGCCGATGCCGGTCATCCCCGAGCCCCGCCCGGTGGCCGAGCACGGCCACGCCCGGGTGGTCTCGATGTGCAACCAGAAGGGTGGCGTCGGCAAGACCACGACGACCATCAACCTGGGTGCCTCGCTGGTCGAGCAGGGCCGCAAGGTGCTGCTCGTCGACTTCGACCCGCAGGGCTCGCTCTCGGTCGGACTCGGGCTCAACCCGCACGAGATGGACCTGACGGTCTACAACCTGCTGATGGAGCCCGACGTCACCCTCACCGACGTCGTGGTGCCCTCCGGCGTGCCGGGGATGGACCTGCTGCCCTCCAACATCGACCTGTCGGCCGCGGAGGTGCAGCTGGTCCACGAGGTGGCCCGCGAGCAGACCCTGCAGCGCGTGCTGCGGCCCGCGCTGACCGAGTACGACGTCGTGCTCATCGACTGCCAGCCCTCGCTCGGCCTGCTGACGGTCAACGCGCTGACCGCCAGCCACGGCGTGATCATCCCGCTGGAGTGCGAGTACTTCGCGCTGCGCGGCGTCGCCCTGCTCAAGACCACGATCGACAAGGTCCGCGAGCGGCTCAACCCCGACCTGGAGATCGACGGCGTGCTCGGCACGATGTTCGACGGCCGCACGCTGCACTCGCGCGAGGTCATGGAGCGGCTGGTCCAGGCGTGGGGCGACACGGTTTTCCACACCGTCATCCGCCGCACCGTGAAGTTCTCCGACTCGACCGTCGCCGGCGAGCCGATCACGTCGTACGCCTCGAGCTCCGCCGGCGCCGACTCCTACCGCCAGCTCGCCAAGGAGGTGCTCGCCCGGTGGCCCGACGCGTGAGCCTGCCCTCCGCCGACGACCTGTTCCGCCCCACCGTCGTCCCCGATGGCGAGGCGCCGGCCCCGAAGCCGCAGCAGGCGGTCCGGGCGGTCCCCGACCAGCCCGAGGACCAGCCCGAGGACCAGCCGGGAGCCCTGCCCCACGACCAGGCAGCGGAGCCGCAGAAGGGCGGCCGGAAGAAGCCCAGCGGCCGGGTGCGCCACGACGAGAAGATGACGGTCTACGTCACCTCCGAGGAGCTCCTCGAGATCGAGCACGCCCGCCTCGCGCTGCGCCGCGGGCAGGGCCTCGCCGTCGACCGCGGCCGGCTGGTCCGCGAGGCGGTCTCGCTGGTGCTCGCCGACTACGAGGCCCACGGCGACGACAGCGCGCTGGTCCGGCGGCTGACCGAGGGATGACCCCGGCATGACGGCCGTCGAGCAGGAGGAGGCGGGCCCGGGGCCCGCAGCCGGCTTCGAGCTGCACCTGGACAACTTCGACGGCCCCTTCGACCTGCTCCTGAGCCTGATCGCCAAGCACAAGCTCGACGTCACCGAGGTGGCGCTCTCGCGGGTCACCGACGAGTTCATCGCCCACGTCAAGGCCGGCGGCAGCGTCTGGGACCTCGAGCAGACCACGTCGTTCCTGCTCGTCGCCTCCACCCTGCTCGACCTCAAGGCCGCGCGCCTGCTGCCCCAGGGCGACGTCGAGGACGAGGAGGACCTCGCGCTGCTCGAGGCGCGCGACCTGCTGTTCGCCCGGCTGCTGCAGTACAAGGCCTTCAAGCAGGTCGCCGCCGTCCTCGAGACCCGCCTGGCCGGCGAGGCGCTGCGGCACCCGCGGGCGGTGGGGCTGGAGGAGCGGTACGCCACGCTGCTGCCCGAGGTGCTCATCGGCATCGGGCTCGAGCAGTTCGCGGCGCTGGCGGCGCGGGCGCTCGCCCCCAAGCCCGGCCCGCCCGAGGTCAGCCTCCAGCACATCCACGCGCCGCGGGTCAGCGTGCGCGAGCAGGCCGCCCTCGTGGTCGACCGGCTGCGGCGCAGCGGCACGATGACCTTCCGCACGCTCTGCGGGGACAGCCCCGACACGTTGACCACGGTGGCGCGGTTCCTGTCGCTGCTGGAGCTCTTCCGCGAGGGTGCCGTCGCCTTCGACCAGGTCACGCCGCTGGGGGAGCTGACGGTGCGGTGGACCGGTGAGGACGACACGGACGTCGACGAGCTGGTCCGCGACGAGTTCGAGGGTGCGCCGCCCGAGGCGGCCCCCCAGGGAGGCAGCGATGAGTGAGACCACCACCGAGGGACCGACGGCGCCGGCAGCACCGGCCGGGCCGGGCGGGTCGGGCGAGGAGCAGCTCGAGGTCGCCCTCACCGCGCTGCGCCCGTCGCTGGAGGCCGTGCTGATGGTCGCCGACCAGCCGCTGGACGCCGCCACCCTGGCCGTCGCGGTCGGCCGCCCGGTCGAGGAGGTGACGGCCGCGCTGGCCGACCTGGCCCGCGAGTACGACGACCAGGACCGCGGCTTCGAGCTGCGCAACGTGGCCGGCGGCTGGCGGTTCTACACCCGCGAGGCCTACGCCCCGGTGGTCGAGCGGTTCGTGCTGGAGGGCCAGCAGGCCCGGCTGACCCAGGCCGCGCTGGAGACGCTGGCGGTCGTCGCCTACAAGCAGCCGGTCTCCCGGGCCCGGGTCTCGGCGATCCGCGGCGTGAACGTCGACGGTGTGATGCGCACCCTGCTCAGCCGCGGCCTGGTCGAGGAGGCCGGGCAGGACCACGAGACGGGTGCGAACCTCTACCGCACCACCGGGTACTTCCTCGAGCGGATCGGCGTCACCTCGCTCGACGACCTGCCCGAGCTGGCGCCCTACCTGCCCGACATGGACGACCTGGAGGACGAGCTGTCCGCGATGAGCACCCCCACTCCCGAGCCGGTCCCGGCCCCCGACCCGCTGGGTGAGCCGGAGCCCGAGCTGCCCCAGCCCGCCCCCGGCACCGGCCCGGGCACCGAGCCCGACGGCGGGACGGAGCCCGCATGAGCGCCGGGAGGGAGATCCAGACCGACGAGGACGGGCTGATCCGGCTGCAGAAGCTGCTGGCGCAGTCCGGTGTCGCCTCGCGCCGCCGCTGCGAGGAGCTGATGCTCGAGGGGTTCGTCGAGGTCGACGGCGAGGTGGTCACCCGCCTGGGCACCAAGGTCGACCCGCGCACCGCGGTCATCCGCGTGGAGGGCCGGCGGCTGCCGCCGGTCTCGGCGCACGTCTACCTGGTGCTGAACAAGCCGCGCGGCGTGGTCTCGACGATGTCGGACCCCGAGGGCCGGCGGACGCTGCAGGACCTCGTCGACGACCGGCCCGAGCGGCTCTTCCACGTCGGCCGGCTCGACACCGACACCTCCGGGCTGATCCTGCTCACCAACGACGGCGACTTCGCCCAGCGGATGGCCCACCCCTCCTACGAGGTCGACAAGACCTACGTCGCCGAGGTCGAGGGCGAGGTCTTCCGCCGCACGGTCAAGGCGCTCCTGGAGGGCGTGACCCTCGAGGACGGACCGGTGACGGTGAAGAAGGCCAAGGTCGTCGAGACGTTCCGCGACAAGTCGATCGTCGAGCTGGTCATCCACGAGGGCCGCAACCGGATCGTGCGCCGGCTGCTGGACCACGTCGGGCACCCGGTCCGCCGCCTGACCCGCACCGCGATCGGGCCCGTGCAGCTGGCCGGCATCCCGTCCGGCGGGATGCGCGAGCTGACCATCGACGAGCTCGGCGCGCTGCTGGACTCCGCCTCGCTCTGACCCGCGACAGGCGGGGCCGGATCGGCCTACCGTGGGCGGCGTGCCGGTCCCACGGGCGCTGGAGCCGTACGTCGCCTCGCTGGCGGCGTACGACGTCGTGCTGCCCGGGCCGGGGACCCACCGCGGCCTGCCGTCCACGACGCTGACCCTCGTCCTCCCGGCCGACGAGCCGCTCGACGTCGCCTGGGCCCACGACGCGGGCAGCCGGGTCGTGGCGTGGTCGAGCGTGTCCGGCCTGCACACCACGCCGGCGCTCATCCGGCACACCGGCACGCAGCGCGGCGTCCAGCTGGCGCTCGCGCCGCTCGGCGCGCGCGCCCTGCTGGGGCTGCCCGCCGGGGACCTGGCCGGTCGGCTGCTGACCCTGGACGACCTCGGACGGCTCGCGCCGGCGCTGCGGCACCTGCCCGAGCGGCTCGCGGCGACGCCCGCCTCCGGGTGGACGGCCCTCGTCGCGACCGCGCTCACCGACCGGCTGCGGCAGCGCGACCCCGTCGGACCGCGGGCGGAGGTCGGGCGGGCGCTGGCGCTGCTCACCCGCGGGGTGCCGGTCGCCGCGACCGCGGACGACGTCGGCTACTCCCGCCGCCACCTCGGCACGCTGGTCCGCGCCGAGACCGGGCTCAGCCCCAAGCAGCTGCACCGGCTCGGCCGCTTCGAGCGCTCCCGTGGCCTGCTGGGCCGGCGCCGGCTCGCCGACGTGGCGGCAGCGTGCGGCTACGCCGACCAGGCGCACCTCACCCGCGAGTGGGCGGCGCTCGCAGGCTGCTCGCCGAGCACGTGGATCGCCGAGGAGCTCCCGTTCGTCCAAGACCAACCGGCCGACCACGGGTGAGGGTGGGGCCATGGACGAGACGACGACCGACCCCACGAAGGACCTCACGAACGACGTGACCGGCCAGGCGGCCACGATCCGCCTCTGGCACACGCTCGCCGTCCGGGACGCCCCGGCGATGATCGACTGGCTGCGCGCCGTCGGGTTCGTCGAGCACGCGACGTACCGCGACGAGGACGACCCCGACGTCGTGGTGCACGCGGAGTGGCTCTGGCCCGGGGGAGGCGGGCTGATGTTCGGCTCGGTCCGGCCCGGCGCGGCGGTCGACAACCCCGGCACCAGCGCGGCGTACCTCGTCGCCGACGACCCCGACGCCGTCGTCGACCGCGCCGTCGCCGCCGGGGGCACGGTGCTGCGGCCGGTGGAGGAGCAGCCCTACGGCGGGCGCGGCGGCAGCGTGGCGGACCCGGAGGGCAACCACTGGTCGGTCGGCAGCTACCAGCCGGGCTGAGCCGCGACCCGCCCGCGCGCCGCGCCCCGCTAGCCTTGCCGATCGACGACCACGTGAGACGACCAGGTGGACGACGACGTGGGACGACGGCGCGAGACGAGGAGTGACGACGTGGCGGTGCGAGCGGTCCGGGGTGCCACCCAGCTCGAGGAGGACACGCGCGACCACATGCTCGAGCGGGTCGCGGAGATGGTCACCGACGTGATGGAGGCCAACGGCCTGGTCGTCGACGACTTCATCTCGGCGATCTTCACCGCGACCTCCGACCTGGTCTCGGAGTTCCCGGCGTACGCCGCCCGCCAGCTCGGCTTCGGCGAGGTGCCGCTGATCTGCGCCCGCGAGCTCGAGATCGAGCGGTCCATGCCGCGAGTGGTCCGGATGATGGCGCACGTGGAGACCGACCTGCCGCGCGCCGACATCACCCACGTCTACCTGCACGGCGCGGCCGCGCTGCGCCGCGACCTCACCCGCACGCGCGACGTCCCGGATGCCTGAGCAGGACCGGGCGCGCCCCGGCCTGCCCGAGCTGACCGGACCGGTCGAGGTCGTCGGCGCCGGCCTGCTCGGCACCTCCCTCGGCCTTGCCTGCCGCCGCGCCGGCCTCGAGGTGCTGCTGACCGACACCTCGGCCGAGAACCTCCGCACCGCCTCCGGCCTCGGCGCCGGCCGCCCGCGCACCGACGCCGACCGGCCCGCCCTGGTCGTCGTCGCCGTGCCGCCCGACCACCTCGGCACGGTGCTCCTCGCGGCGCTCGACGCCACCGAGGGCACCGGCGCGGTCGTCACCGACGTGGGCAGCGTCAAGGGCGTCCCGCTGGCCGCGGTCGCCGACCACCCCGGTGCCGGGCGGTACGTCGGCAGCCACCCGATGGCGGGCAGCGAGCGCTCCGGGCCGCTCGCCGGCAACGCCGCGCTCTTCGACGGCCGGCCCTGGGCCGTCACCCCGCACGCCGGCTCCGACCCGGCCGCCGTCGAGACGGTCGAGGCGCTGGTGCGGCTCGCCGGCGGCGTACCGGTCTGGTTGACGCCGGCCGAGCACGACCGTGCAGTGGCGCGCACCTCCCACGTGCCGCACCTGCTCTCCGCGCTGGTCGCCGGCCGCCTCGCCGACGGCCCGGAGAACCACCTCGCGCTGTCGGGCCAGGGCGTGCGCGACGTCACGCGGGTGGCCGCCGGCGACCCTCGGCTCTACGGGCAGATCGTCAGCGCCAACGCCGACGCGGTGGTCGCGCTGCTCGACGAGGTCCGCGCCGAGCTCGACCGCGTGCGCGACGCCGTCGGGCGGGGCGACCGGGCCGCGCTGGAGCAGGTGCTCGAGCACGGTGTCGCCGGCACCCGGGTGATCCCGGCCAAGCACGGCGGCCCCGCCCGGCCGATGGCGTCGGTGTGGGTCTCGGTGCCCGACCACCCGGGCGAGCTCGCGCGGCTGCTGGCCGACGCGGTCGCCAGCGAGGTCAACATCGAGGACATCCGCATCGACCACGACCCCGGCCGACCCACCGGTCTGGTCGAGCTGCTGGTCGAGGAGGCGCGCGCCGAGCACCTGCTGGGCTCGTTGGAATCACGGGGCTGGTCCACCCACCGGTAGGCTGCGCGTCCGTGACCAGCACCGCCACGGACCGCTCCGACCTCCCCGCCGACCGGATCGTCGTCGCCGTCGACGGCACCTCCGGCTCCGGGAAGTCCAGCACCTGCCGCGGCGTGGCCACCCGGCTGGGCCTGCGCTACCTCGACACCGGCGCGATGTTCCGCGCGATGACCTGGTGGATGCTCCAGCAGGGCGTCGACGTCCACGACGCCGAAGCGGTCGCCGCCCGGTGCGCCGAGCCGGTCATCGAGTCCGGCACCGACCCGGCCGGGCCGACCATCACCGTCGACGGCACCGACGTCGCCGCGGCCATCCGCACCGACGAGGTGACCGGCTCGGTCTCCCCGGTCAGCACCGTCCCCGAGGTCCGCGCCCGCCTGCTCGCGCTGCAGCGCGCGATCATCGCCGCGGACGTCGAGCCGGCGGGGATCGTCGTCGAGGGCCGGGACATCGGCTCGGTCGTCGTCCCGGACGCGCCGGTCAAGCTCTACCTCACCGCCGACGCCTCGGCCCGCGCCTCGCGCCGCGCCGCCGAGCAGGGCGCCACCGACGTCTCGGCCACCGAGCAGCTGCTGCTCTCGCGCGACGCCATCGACTCCGGGCGCGCCACCGCGCCGCTGGTCATGGCCGACGGCGCCGTCCACGTGGACACCACCGGCTACACCCTCGACGAGGTGATCGAGCTGGTGGTCGGCATGGTCGACCGGGTCGGGACGTGACCCGGCCGGAGCCGGCCGCCCACCGCGAGCGGCCGCGCAGCGACGAGGTCCCGCACCCGTCGCGCCTGCTGCTGCACTCCGCCCGCCCGCTGGCCCGCTGGCTGGTCCGGCGCCGCCACCCCGTCGACGTGCTCGGCGCCGCCGGCGTCCCCGTGAGCGGACCGGTCGTCTTCGCGGCCAACCACATCGGCGTGGCCGACGGCCCCCTGCTCGCGGCGTTCGCCCCGCGGCCGGTGCACGCGCTGACCAAGGTCGAGATGTTCGAGGGCGCCATGGGGCGCTTCCTGGTCGCCTCCGGGCAGGTGCCGCTCGACCGGTTCCACCCCGACCCGCACGCGGTGAAGGTCTGCCTGCGGGTGCTGCGCGACGGGGGAGCGGTCGGCATCTTCCCCGAGGGCCGCCGCGGCGACGGCGAGCTGGGCCGGTTCCACCGCGGCGCGGCGTACCTCGCCCTGGTCTCCGGCGCCCCTGTGGTGCCCGTGACGTTCTTCGGGACCCGTGCGCCCGGAGCGCACATGGAGGAGCTGCCGCCCCGCGGCGGCCGGATCGCGATCTGCTTCGGGGAGCCCTGGGCCGTCCCCGCCGTACCCTGGCCCCGTCGGCGGGAACAGGTCGAGCAGACCTCGTTGTTGCTACGGGAGCACATGCTGGTCCAGCTGGACCACGCACGCAGGTCGACCGGGCTGGAGCTGCCGGGTCCGTTGCCGGCCACTGATGTCGAACCCGACCCCGCCACCGGGGTCACCGAGCAAGGAGCACCATGAGCGAGGTCCTCGGACCCGTCCCCGTCCTGGCCGTCGTCGGCCGCCCCAACGTCGGCAAGTCGACGCTGGTCAACCGCATCATCGGGCGCCGCGAGGCGGTCGTCGAGGACATCCCGGGCGTCACGCGCGACCGGGTGTCGTACGACGCCACGTGGGCCGGTCGCGCGTTCACCGTCGTCGACACCGGTGGCTGGGACCCCGACGCACGCGGTCTCGCGCAGGCGATCGCCGCGCAGGCCGAGATCGCGGTGAGCCTGGCCGACGCGGTGCTGTTCGTCGTCGACGCCACGGTCGGCATCACCGACGCCGACGAGGCGGTCGTGCGGATCCTGCGCAAGTCCGGTCGCCCGGTCGTGCTGGCGGCCAACAAGGTCGACGACGCCCGCACCGAGGCCGAGGCCTACGGCCTGTGGAACCTCGGGCTCGGCGAGCCCTTCCCGGTCTCGGCCCTCCACGGCCGCGGCTCGGGCGAGATGCTCGACGCGATCCTGGCCGCGCTGCCCGAGCCGCCGGCCGAGACGATCGGCGAGGAGGTCGGCGGCCCGCGCCGCATCGCGATCGTCGGCAAGCCCAACGTCGGCAAGTCCTCGCTGCTCAACAAGCTCGCGGGGGAGGAGCGGGTCGTCGTCGACAACGTCGCCGGCACCACCGTCGACCCTGTCGACGAGCTGGTCGAGCTGGGCGGGCGCGAGTGGCGGTTCATCGACACCGCCGGCATCCGCAAACGGGTCAAGGAGGCCTCGGGGCACGAGTACTACGCCTCGCTGCGCACCAGCACCGCCATCGACCGCGCCGAGCTCGCCGTGCTCGTCCTCGACGGCTCGCAGTCGATCTCCGAGCAGGACGTGCGCATCCTGCAGACCGTCCGCGAGGCCGGTCGCGCGCTGGTCATCGCGTTCAACAAGTGGGACCTGGTCGACGAGGAGCGGCGCTACTACCTCGACCGCGAGATCGAGCGCGAGCTCGTGCAGGTCCAGTGGGCTCCCCGGATCAACATCACCGCCCGCACCGGCTGGCACGTCGACCGGCTCGTCCCGGCCCTGGACAAGGCGCTGGAGGGCTGGGAGACCCGGATCGGCACCGGCGCGCTGAACACCTTCCTCGGCCGCCTCGTCGCCGAGCACCCCCACCCGGTGCGCGGCGGCAAGCAGCCGAAGATCCTCTTCGGCACGCAGGCCTCCACCTCGCCGCCGACGTTCATCCTGTTCACCAGCGGGAAGCTCGAGGCCTCCTACGAGCGGTACGTCGAGCGCCGGCTCCGCGAGGAGTTCGGCTTCGTCGGCACGCCGATCGTGCTGCAGCAGCGGCCGCGCGAGAAGCGCAAGCGCTGACCCGCGACCCGGATTCCGGTCCCAGGCCCCGGCTGCGGTAGTGTTCACGCGCCCGCTCAGGCGGGTCTCGGGCTGTGGCGCAGCTTGGTAGCGCACTTGACTGGGGGTCAAGGGGTCGCAGGTTCAAATCCTGTCAGCCCGACCGAGAAGCGGCCCCTGACCTGCGGAAACGCAGATCAGGGGCCGTTAGCTTTTTGAACTGGATCGTCTTATGTCGCGTTTATGTCCCGAGAACTCTCGCGCTGATGACCCAGCTTGCGTGGCAGCCCTACGTCGGGCCGGCACCCGAAACAGCCGGAGTCAGTCGTCCGATGCGGTCGCTGTGGCCCGGCCAGCGAAGGATTGCAGGATGTGCGTCACGTCGGGTGTGGTCCGGTCCTTCTCGATGTAGAACTCCTTGGTGATCGCATCTGAGGAGTGACCGAGGACGCGGGCTGCGGTGTCGGAGTCGACCAGGCGGTTGATCAAGGTCGCCACGGTCTTGCGGAAGGTGTGTGGCGTCACCCAGTCGAAGCCGGTGTCTTCGCGGATCGTGCGCCACCTCCGCTCGATGTTGCCGACCTGGTGCCAGGTGCCGTTGCGCGTGGCGAAGACCGCGTTGTAGTGGTTGGGTCGTTGCTCCAGTCGCCGTCTCATCAGAACGTCGACGGCAAATGGTGGTAGCGCGATGGTGCGCTTCGACGCGTCCGACTTCGGCTTGTGTTTCCGATAGGTGCCCTTACCCGTCTCCGTCTTGATGGTGCCGGTGATGGACACCGTCGGCGGGGTGGCCTTCAAGTCGATGTCTGTCCATCGGATCGCGAGTACTTCCCCGATCCGGCACCCTGTGGCGAGCAGCATGTCGACGATGTCTGGCATGTCCTGGTTCGGCTTCGGACCTGGCCGCTTCTTGTTTATCCAGGCGTCGACAGCGGAGCGGACCGCATTGAGATCGTCCACGGAGAGCGCTTGGACCTCCTTCTTTTGGCCCCGCAGTCGGGACGTGGAGGAGACCGGGTTGGCCGGAAGCGCATCGTCGATGACTGCGGCGTCGAACATCATCTTGAGGACCGTCTTGGTCTTCTTGCGGCGGCTGTGGGAGTCCTGAGATCTGATGAGCCGCTCCAGGCGCCCAGCTGTCGCCTCGCGCAGGCGAATGCTGCCAATGGCCGGATTGATGACGTTGTCGATGATGCGTTGATACTCGTTCGCGGTGGTTGCTTCGGAGCGCTGTTCGGCGCGATATAGCGAGAGCCAGATCTCGGCAACCTTGCTGATCCGCATGTCGGTTCCGATGAGGTCACCCGTTGGCGCGTTTCGATCGGCGATCTTGGCTTTGAGTTCTCGCACTGCTGCGGCGGTACTTCGACCGGTGCCCTTGACTTCGCGCGTGACGCCGTCGAAGTCGCGGAAGCGCGTTCTTGCGCGGTAGACGCCGGGACGCACCTCGTTTGTCGTGATGGTCCCAAATGTCCCGATGGGCAGCGGGGGGCGAGCCATGGGCGTTCCTTACTGACGTCTGTGCTTTACCGATGTCGTGGACGCGTCCGTCGCGATATGGAGCTTTGCCGCCCGGACGTCGTCACTTGGTCGGCCCCAGGGCCTCGATTATCGCTTGCGATGCTCTCCTCGGTTTCGAAGTCGGGGGTCTCGGCATGATCCTCGATCCACGAATCGAGATCTGAACGGCGGTATCGCAGTGCGCTGCCTACCTTCACTGCGCGTGGTCCGAACCCCGGGCGTCGGGTGCGCCACGTGTAGAGCGTCGACTTTGCGATTCCGATGTAGGCGGCCGCTTGATCGATATTCATGGTGGCCGGGGTGAGGGCGAACCGGACGCGTTCTGCCGGACCGGCCCCGTCGGTCGCCGGCGTGGCACGTTCGCTCATGCTCGTCATGGTGTCCTCAGAACCGCGTTCGCTCTCCGGAGCCGGCGGCGGTCGGTGACCGCCGACGTTGAGTACTTCCTCTGCCGTTGTCATCTCGTGTCTCCTTCGGATTGCTGGGGTCTCGGTGGTCTCAGTCCACGTGACGTCTGACGTTCACCTAAGTGGTCCGACAGGCGCTGGGCGATCAATGCCACCCGGGGGCTCTCCGAATGGCTTGCCGTGGTTCGGCGAAGATGTCGTGACGCCGTGGCCGCCTTGGTGGGCGGTGTCTGCCTCGTTGGGCCGAGGGGGAAGGTGGCTGTTGTCGTTCGAGCGCGCGAGCATCGCCGTGGTGGCGGCAACAGACGCTGCGGATGCGGTTGCCGTACTCACGGAACGCAAGGCATCCGCGACCGGCTGGGGCACCGTGACGACGCGTCGGGCGAGGATGTCGGCGGGGGAGACCCATACAACGTCGCCCTCGGTCGGCGGGCTGGCCAGCCCGGACTCGACGTCGTTGTGCGCTCGGCGGGACAGGGCACGCGCTGGGCCGGTCAGGTTGGGGGTGTCGGCCTTCTCGGCGATGACGTGCGCGAGCTCGGAGCCGGCCTCGATCGCGCGGAGGCTTGCCATGGTGGCCTGGGGGAGTTCGGGGCAGACGGCGATGGCCTCTGGTGTCGCCAGGGTGGCGGTGTCGTGGGTGATGTGGCGATAGGCGGCTCGGACCTCTGCGGCCGCGCGAGCCAAAGGCTCGTCGAGGTGGGCGGCCGGGGGAACCAGGTCGCCCCAGCGGCTGGCCAGGTTGCTCCAGGAGCGGCCTGCGTCGGCGATCGCGGGCACCAGCCGCTCCGAGAACTCGAGGACGCCGGCGGTGGCGGCCGAGTTGACGAGGACCATGCTGGCGCCGGCGATGAGCCCTTCTGTGCGGGTGATGAGCAGGACGTTGGCCGGCGCGAGGTGGCGGGCCAGGGCGCGGTGAGACTGGATGTCCCAGTTGGCCAGCGCCTGCGCCAGTCGGCCGGGGTCGTCGACAGGGCGGATGGCCTCGCCGGCGAGAGCGTGGGGGAACCGGTCTGTCAGGTAACTGCGGGCGGTGTTCTCGCACGCGGACATCCGGTCGACCCAGACCCCGGTGGGTGCCACCGCGTAGGGGGAGTGGTGCTGGGCCAGCTGGACGCGGCGGCCTGATTCGCGGGCGTCGGTGACGCGGTCGCGGCCGTTGTCGTGCAGGGCGACGTTGGCGGCGTGGTGGGTGTGCAGGTCGGGGTCGCCGGCGCGGGAGTCGCGGTGGGTGAACGCGGTGGCGATCAGGCCGCGGACGTCGACCTGGCGCACGCCGTTGGTGCCCTGGCGGGTGAACAGTGCCTTGGACTCGATGAAGTCCAGGGCGTCCTTGCTGGCCGCCTGGTGGGCCCGCTCGATCACCGCGGCGGTCTTGGGGTCGGAGATCGCCCACAGCACCGAGACGCTCTTGACCGGGGAGAAGGTCAGGTCGTAGCCGGCCACCGCGTTGGTCTTCGGGCGGGAGTGCTTGGCGATCGTGGCGGCGAGCTCGCGGGCGTCGGCCGGCTCGCGGCCGTGCTCGGCACGGAAGAACTCCGCGGCTACCTCGGTGCGGATCTTGGCGCGGTCGGCCGCGGGGACCGGCCAGTCGCCGGGCAGGCCGGCGGCCTCGTTGAGGGCCGCGATGCGCTTGGCGACCTCGATCCGGAACGGGCTGATGTCGTTGTCGTAGACCTTGTACGGGGTGCCGAGGCGGACCGCGGTCTTGTAGTCGGCCTCGGTCGGGCGGCCGGCCTCGTCGCGGCCGATGCGCAGGTCCAGCTCCTTGGTCCGCTGGGTGGCCAGCGGGTGGTGTCCGGAGCCGAACAGACTCTGCATGTGGTCGGCGGTGACGATGTCGCCGGCGTCGAGTCCTTCGACGCCCTCCATGCCCGAGCCGAGCCACACGCCGGGCATCTCGCCCTTCTCGATGTAGTAGCTCGCCAGCCCGGTGTGGCCCTTGTCGGTGGCGTCCATCGCTGCGACCTGGCGGGTCAGGTAGTCGTACCCCGACCCGGCCGTCAGTTTGTGGAGGCTCATCGTCACGGTCACCTACGTGCATGCGCGCGTGGCAGGCGATCACTTTCGGCCGGGTTTCTGGTGTGTTCTTTCTATTCGGCGAACCGAGAATGCAAGAGGTGTGTGGCACTTGGGAGTTCGCGGAAAACCGGGGGGACGCTGAGGGGCGTCGGTGACGGCTGGGGCGTCGGGTTCGGATCAGGTGGCTGGACGGGCTGCGCTGGATCGGCTGGGGGAGCGGTTTGAAGGTGTTTGGGGTTCGGTGATCGCTCGGGGTCCGGGAAATGTCCTAGGTGACTGTGAGAGTCCATGTCGACACGAGTGAGGACCGGATGAGTCAGCAGACGATCAAGCAGCAGGCGCGGCGTACGGCGCGGGAGATGGCCGAGAAGCGGCGCAGGGAGCGCGAGGGGCGAGAGCGCCGGGTGATCGACCTGGCCGAGCAGGTCATGGTCGCGATCGGTGAGCGCGACGCGGCGGTGGCCGAGACCGAGAAGCGCGCCGGTGCTGCGCTGCGGGAGTTGACCGAGCGCGAGGGCCTGTCCCTGAGTGAGGCCGTCGAGTCGTGCGGGGACACGGTGAGCGTTCGGGAGGCCACGCGGCTGCGGCGGCTCGCCAGTGAGCCCATGGCCGAGGACGGCGGCGGCGAGCAGGGCGGCGACGGCACGGCCGGGCTCGTGGCAACCGAGAGCGGGGGAGCGGGTGCCGGTTCGGCGGCTTGATGACGCCGGCCTCGCGGCGGTCGCGGCAGCGGTCGCCGATCCGGCGGTGCTCACGCGGTACCGGGCGAAGGTCGCCACGGTGCCCGGCACTGTGTGCCGGTTGTGGACCGGCGCCGTGGCCGGTCGGTCCGAGCGTGAACGTGAACGCACAGACGGCGGCGGGCATGGCCGGTTCTGGTACGCGCCGGTGCGGGTGATCATCGCCCACCGGTTCGCGTACGCGGTCATGCACGGCGTGGACGCGCCCGCGAAGGCGCGGCTGCTCGGGCACCGCTGTCACAACCCGCTGTGCCAGCGGATCGCATCCCATCACGTCGTCGTGTCGAGCGCGGCGCAGAACCGGCGTGAGCGGTCAGTGCTGCGACGGCTGCCGTACAGCCCGTTGGCCGACCGCGCGGGCCGCGTCGGCGGGCGCGGGAACTGCGCGACCTGGCGCGTGAGGACCCCCAGCTCGTGGCCGACGACCTTGCGCGGCTCCAGGAACTGCTGGGGGAGCAACTGACCCCCTGGTGCTAAGCCGGACGCAGAAGGCCGCCTGCACCGTCGATGGTTCGGGCGGCCTTGGGTTGTTCCGGTGACGAGCCAGACCACGATCCCGGTCGGGATCTACTGGAAACCCGGCGTGTGGGACCTCGCCCGATCGGCCTACATCGCCGACCTGGACACCGACGTCGACTCACCCGACTCGTTCGTCGGATGGCTCGCCCAGGCGCTTGAGTTCCACGCCAAGCGCTCACCACAGCAGCGGGCCGAGCTCGCGGCCACCGGCGAGAACCATCCCGCCCTGGTCAGCGTGACCCGCAAGAGCTTCAACAAGAAGCACGACCTGCCCGCCTCGACCATCGAGGCGGTCGAAGACGCACTCGTGGCCGACCGTCAGGAGCTCGGCCGGATGCTCGCCCGCTCGACGTTCGCCCAGGAGGCGGTCATCGCCGCAGCCGAGGACGCCCGCCGCCGGCTCGGCCGAGACCTGCCCCCGCCACCGCAGAAGCTCAGCAACCGCCCTCCGCGCCGGCCACGCCGGTAGCCGGCGGGCAGGCTCATTTGAGCTGTATGCGGAGCGCGGCTGCTGGTTGCTGGAGCGTCTTCTCGGCCCTCGGACAGGGTGCGCTCTTTGCGCCGCCTCTTGTAGAGAGGGTTATCACTCTCCCTGAGTTGCTCAGGGCCATGCTGCATCAGTTCCAACGCTCGTTGGCGCTCGACGAGTTGCTTCGCGCCGCGGCGCTTCCGATCGCTGATGGGCACCTTAGTCGCGTCCTCGATCTGCTGCGACCAGCGGATGGCGCGGTTCTGCCGCGACTCGAAGGTCATTGCCCCGAACGTAGTCCGCTGGTCGGGCACTGGAGATCTCGGCGCAATGCCGCGCGCCGCGTCATTGATGGCGACGACGAGCCCCCCGGCGTGAACTGAAAAGCGCAACCCCGAGCCGGTCCGCCTCGAAAATCGCCGCGGTGGTGTAGCTCGAGGCGTAGAAAATCCGAGTCCGGAAGCCGTGGGCCGCCCCGATTAGTCGCTGAATATCTGGCCGGCCCGTGGAGCCCTCGTGATACTTGACCTGCGCGGCAGCGTCTTGCGCAACGACGTCGAGTCCTGCGTCTGCTCCGCCTGGCGTAACCGTCGCGGCGCTGAACCCGAGATCGGCCATGTGCGCAGCCGCCAGCAACTCGGCGTCTTGCCAGGTCATGACGGGGCGCCCCCATCGCCACGCGCCGGTGGATCCGGGCGGGGGAGCCGTAGCAGCCCCGAGATCGGCCGACGCCGACGGCGGCGGGGGAGGCGCCTCGGTGGTGGGTCCCGAACGCGAGCTGGCCCCGCCGGTCATCTGCAACGCGCGGAGGTCTGGTTCCTGAAGCAGCAGGGTGAGGCACAGCCCGCGTGCGTCGGAGACGTCGACCGACTGGCCGATCAACGTTTCTTCCCCAGCGCGAGGGTGAAGGGGCGATCTCTGGCTTGGGTCGACCTGCCGATCATGGAGAGCGTCAGAAGCCTACAGTCGGTGGCCACGACGAGCGCTGGTGCCATGCCCGTGCTGATCGCCACCACCCACTCCGCACGCCCGTGCGGCGGGAGTTCTGCGAATAGGCGGTCGGCAACCTTGTCCAGTCGGCGACGCACCCCGCGGTCGCCGGCAAGCGTCGCGGTGCGGTGATCGTTGCTCAAGCGGTCCACGCCGCAGTGTTCTCTGGGCCGTTCTACCAAGCAGTGAGCCCGGTACGAACCATGCGCCTGTTGCTGCACCGGGCAGTGAGAGCTCCATGTGCATGCCCGGCTCGCCAGCACCCCCGAAGAACAATGCGTAGACGCTTCATCCCCACCTGTTGGCCGCGGGCACACTCAGCGCCTGGCTCGGCCTGGGGGCTACTCCGCCTCGGCCGCGTTCACCGCCGCCGTCGCCGTCCCGATCATGGCCTGCCCCTGCGCCCTCGGGCTGGCCACGCCGACCGCACTCGTGGTCGGCACCGGCCGCGGCGCCGGGTTCGGTCTGCTGATCCGCGGCCCCGAATGCTGGAGTCGACTCGCCGCGTGGACACCATCGTCCTGGACAAGACCGGCACAGTCACCGGATGCGGCTCGTCGACGTGACTTCCGACGGCGCAGACCGCGCCGAAGCCCTGCGCCTTGCCGGTGCCGTCGAGCACGCCACGGAGCACCCCATCGCCCCGCGCTATCGCCTAACCCGCCACCGCGGACCTCGGCGTGCTCCAAGCCACGGTCAACGCCACCCGCGCCGAGCCGCGCCTCGTCGTCTATGAGCAGGTCACCAGTAACGCCGGCGCCGGCCCGGGTGACTTGACCGGGCTGCAGATGCCCGGCGAGGAGTACGTCGGCGTCGGCCCCTACGGCTCCGGCCGGGCGCCCGTCGTGGTCCTGCTCGGACGCAAGGACGTAGAGCGCACCATCGCGCTCGGCTACCCCGGCGAGGCGACGTACGACCGCCTCACCCTCGACCACCACGACCGCATCATCAGCGAAGTGCTCACCGACCCAACCACCTCGTGACCCGCACCCTCGTCTACCGCGCCGACGAGCACCACCATTGACCACGAGAGACGTCAACGAAGGAGACCCGTGAAAGGGATCCTCAACGCCCTCCCTCTGCTGGCCTGCCCCGTCGGCATGGGCCTGATGATGTAGCTCATGTCCCGCAAGGGACACGGCAGGGACCCCGCCCAGGAACCGCCCAGCCCGACACCGCAGCCGACCTCGCCCGGCTCCGCGCCGAGCTCACCGAGCTGCGCGCCGCACAGGCAGACCGCACCGGCGAGACCACGACTGGAGGTCGAGCCCAATGACGCCGTACACCGTCCCGGCGCTCATCGCAGCCGCCACGATCGCGCTGACATGGTTCTTTTGCCTCAGACCCATGCACCGAGGCATCTGCGCCATGCCCAGCCGCTGTGCAACGCCCCAGGCCGACGCCGACGCACGGGCCGAGATCCAGGCGCTCACTCGCGAACTCGCCGAGCACCGCGCCAAATTGGGCCTACCGCCCAGTGACTGAGCGGAGAACGGGTGGCCCCAAACCGGCATCCCGAACGGACACCCCCACCGCCGACGCCGACACGGCCAGCGTCGCCGGCAGCACCAGCAGTCCGATCTCCGCCCAGCCCGATGAAGGTCGTCCGCGTCACCGCCAGACCCGGGGGCAGGCATCAGCAACCGACGAACCCGGTCGCCGACTCGCGAGCCGCCCGCAGCGCGGTAGCGGGGGCCGACCCTTCGGCCAGCCGGAGCAGCGCCGAGGCCACGGTGCGCCGGTCCGTCCGGCGGACAGCCACGTCGTCGGCCGCCGTCGCCACCAGCGCCCGGTACGGCGTCGGCTGCGGCCCGGAACAGCGGCATAAACGGGAAGGCTTCGCGGAGAAGTCGGGTGAAGAAGACCGCCGCGGCGTGTTGCCCCGCAGACGGGCACGCCCGTGTGCCAGCACCGCGGTCAGCTCCTCGTGCGGGAGCACCGCGAGCGCGGCCGTCGTGACGAAGATGTGGCCACGCCAGGCGTGCGGCAGGCAGAACGCCAACGGCTCGGTATGGTCGATGACGAGAACGCCCGGCATTGCTCCACTCGGCCGCGCGACGAGTGCCGGATTCTCCCGCTGATGCCGACGGTCCCGCCCCACCACCCAGGACAGACGGGCGACAGACCACGCCAGCCGGGCGATGCCCAGCCCACGCACGGTCAGGCGGAGCAAGCCAAGCGGCCTCGTCAGTGGGATAGCGACGACGCGCACAGGGCAACTGTGCTCATAGGCCGAACGCGCCGCCTTCGATCAAGATGACGATGCCCAGGCTGATGAGCACGAGGGGGAACAGGACGTGCTCCCAGCGCTGGAGCACTTCGGCGACCGGCTCGCGCGTGGCCAAGAACTTCGCGGCCAGCACCAGGACGACGACAAGGGTAAGGAACACGACGCAGTAGGCAACCAGGGCACCGGTGCCGACGGAGAGAAACACCGGGACGTAGACCCCGATGTTGTCTCCACCATTGGCGAATGTCACCGCGGCCACGACCCAGGCGCTGACCGGCCGCTCCGCCATGGTCTCGTCGTCATCGTCCCCGTTGCGCCAGACCTGCCAGGCGGCGTACAGACCCAGCAGCATGGGAATCAGACCGAAGTACGGAATGGCCTCATCGGGAAGGAAGAGCCCAGCTCCGAGGGTCACCGCGACGGAGGCGAGGAGGATGCCGCCGAATCCCATGTACTGGCCGGCGACGATCTTGGCAGTGGTGCCTCGCTGCCCGGATCCGCGGGCGAAGAACAGCGACAACACGATAATGTCGTCGATGTTTGTGACCAGGAAGAGGCCGATCGCCTGGAGCGCGGAGGAGATCATGTGGTGTGCGTTTCCTTTCGCCAAGGGCACAGCGACGGGGCGTGGACGGTGGCGGACCCAGGCGCAGCCTGGGGCAACCGCCCGCGGCGCGGTCTATCAGTGCCCCACCGGGATGCTGGTCAGGGATCTCCGGCGTCTGTGGGGGAGGGGTGCGCGGCAGTCGGTTCGTCGCCGGCCAACGTGGGTTGTGGTCGGGCCTGCGCCAACGCGATCGTGATGCAACCGACCACGAGGAAGGTGTCGGCGAGGTTGAAGGTGGGCCACCACCCGGTGTGCAGGTAGTCGGTGACCACGCCGTCGCGGGCGCGGTCGATGACGTTGGCGACCGCCCCGCCGATCACGGCGCCACCGGCGACTCGCTCGATCCGACCCGCTCTCGGAGCCCGGAACCAGGCGTAGACAGCAAACGCCACGCAGATGGCTGCGGTGACAGCGACAATCACCCCGGCTGGCAGGTTGTCGGCCATGCTGAACGCGACGCCGGAGTTGTAGCCCAGTCGCAGCTGGAGCAGCCCGAAATCGACGGTCGAGTCGGCGAGCCGTGCCTCGGAGATCGCCTTCGCGGTCAAGTCGACCGCCGCGACGGTCGCCGCTGCCACCAATACCGCTCCGCGACCGGTGCGCGCGGGAGCGGTTGTGTCGGCCAGTCCGCGGCTCACCTGACCACGACTTCCATTGACACAGCTTCGACCGCGGTGCTGCTCGCGGGTGCCGGGGGAAGCGGGCGGGCGCGTCCGGCGCGCACGCCGTTGCCGATCACGAAGATCTCCGCGATCTCGTGGACGAGGACGACCGCGGCAAGCCCAAGGACGCCGAGGGCGGCCAGGGGGATCAGAATCGCGATCAGGACGAGGGAGAGGCCCACGTTCTGCAACATGATCGACCTGGCGCGGCGGGCGTGGGTAAGGCTGTGCGGCAGGTGGCGCAGATCCTCACCCATCAGGGCGACGTCTGCGGTCTCGATCGCCACGTCGCTGCCCATCGCACCCATCGCGATCCCCACGTCGGCGGTGGCCAAGGCGGGGGCGTCGTTGACGCCGTCACCGACCATCGCGGTCGGTCGGTCCTGCCGGAGACGGTGAATGATGGCCGACTTGTCCTCGGGGCGGAGCTCGGCGTGCACCTCGGTGATGCCGGCCTGTGCGGCCAAGGCGGTAGCGGTGCGCTCGTTGTCGCCGGTGAGCATGGCGACCTGGTAACCCCCGGCCCGGAGCCGGGCAACCACTTCTGCGGCCTCGGGGCGCAGGTCGTCGCGGACGGCGACGGAGCCGATCACGGCCCCGTCGTACTCCACCAGCACCGCGGTGGCGCCCGCTTCCTGCATGCGGGTCACCGGCTCGGCGAGCCCGCCGGCCGTGATCCAGCCGGGCCGGCCCAGACGAGCCGGCCGGCCGTCGACGATTCCAGTGAGGCCGGCGCCGGTGACGGACTCGACGCCCTCGGCATCTCGGTGCTCAGGAACGGCGGCGAGGATGGCGCGCGCGAGGGGGTGCTCGCTGCGGGACTCCAGGGCGGCGGCAATGTCGAGGACCTGCTCGCGGGTGTGGCCGGGAGCGGTGGCTACATCGACGACGGCGGGCTGGTTGCGGGTCAGGGTGCCGGTCTTGTCCAGGGCCACGGCCCGGATCCGGCCGAGCGCCTCGAGGGCGGCGCCGCCCTTGACCAGGGCGCCGATGCGGCTGGCGGCGCCGATGGCGGCGACCACCGTGACCGGCACGGAGATCGCCAGCGCGCACGGGGAGGCGGCGACCAGGACGACCAGGGCGCGCTCGATCCAGGTGGCGGGGTCACCGAGCAGGCTGCCGACGACAGCGATGAGGGCGGCGAGGACCATGATCCCGGGGACCAAGGGCTTGGCGATGCGGTCGGCCAACCTCTGGGCGTCGCCCTTGCGGGACTGCTCGGCCTCGACGATGTTGACGATCCGGGCCAGGGAGTTGTCCTCGGCGGTGGTGGTGACCTCGACCTCGAGGACGCCGGTGCCGTTGATGGAGCCTGCGTAGACGGTGTCGCCCGGACTGGCTTCGACCGGGACGGACTCGCCGGTGAGGGCGGAGACGTCCAGGGCGGTGCGGCCGGTGCGGATGATGCCGTCGGTCGCGACCCGTTCGCCGGGCCGGACCAGGAGCAGGTCACCGATGGTGAGCTCGGCGGGGGCGACGGTGACCTGGCTGCCGCCGCGGAGGAGGGTGGCCTCGGCCGGGACCAGTGAGAGCAGGGCTCGGAGGCCCCGGCGTGTGCGGGCCACGGCGTACTCCTCCAGCCCCTCGCTGATGGAGTAGAGGAAGGCCAGCATCGCAGCCTCGGCGACCTCGCCGAGGATGACCGCGCCCACGGCGGCGATCGTCATCAGGGTGCCGACGCCGATCTTGCCCTTGGCCAGCCGCCTCAGCGTGTTGGGAACGAAGGTCCAGGCGCCGAGCGCCAGGGCGATGGCGTTCAGCCCGGTCACCACACTCCGGGAGGCGTCGTTGAGGTCAGCCGCGTAGCCGGCGATCAGGAAAAGCCCAGCGAGAGCGGCGAACTGGAGTTCGCTGACCTCCCACAGCCGTTCGGGCTCGTGCTCCTCCAGCTCTCCGTCGTCGTTGCGTGGTTCGTCGGGGCCGCAGCCGCAAGCGTCCGTCACAGTCCAGGGTCCTTCGTGGTGGTCGGAATTTCGGGATGAGATTCGGCGGCGGTAGCGGAGGGGCCGTAGCGGGGGCAGAGCTCCACCGTCTCGCCAGTCAGGGCAAGGAGCTGCTCGGCGGTGCCGAGCAGGTCCATCAGCTCGGGGTGGGCGATGGAGTAGAACATCTGACGACCCTCGGGACGGCCCACGATCAGGCCGCAGTCGCGCAGGCAGGCGAGGTGACCGGACACCGTGCCCTGCGCGAGCCCGAGCTCCCGGGTCAGATCCACCACGCGGCGCTCGCCGTGAGCGAGATGGCGCACGATCGCCAGCCGGTTGCGGTCGGCGAGTCCGTGGAACAGCGCCGCTCCCCGCCGCAGGACAGGGTCGAAGTTCTCCGGTGTCATTGCCATGGACCGATGATAACGGCAAGATCATTGATCGTCGACCCCCGCTGACAGCGGCCACGGCTAGGAGAGTTTCGGGATGGTGACGGTGGTGGTCATGAGCCGGCCGGTGACCGAGTCGATGCCTCACGTGCGGCCGTCGGGTGGTCGAGGGCGTGGAAGTCGACCTGCCCGGCCAGGGCGGTCTCCTGCCAGGTGTGGCCGCCGTCGGTGGAGGTCAGCAGGCCGGCGTTGATCGGCTTGTCGCGTTCGTCGATGGTCGGGTGGCCTGAGGCGAGGTAGGTGTCCGGGCCGGCGTCGGTGAACGCCATGGTGTCGGAGCGACGGTCGCCGTGGGGCTCGAGCTGGTCGTCCGGGGTGACGGCGAAGACGCCGAAGTGGGCGCGAACAGCATCCCGCCGTCGGCGGTCGGCGCGAGGCCGTGGATGTGGCCGATGGGTTCTCCGCCGGCCGCGAGGCCACCTGTGCCGTGGTGCGAGTCGTCCCCGTCGTCGCCGACGAGCGCGAAGGCCACGAGGACGCCGGCCAGCAGGAGGCCCGCGGCTCCGATGGAGACCGCTGCCCGACGGCGGGTTGGCGCCTCGTCGCGGGCCTCCGCCGGGCGGTGGTTCGGAGTGGTGTGGGAAGTGCTCATGGTGTGTGGCTCGTCGGGAGCCGGAACGGATGCCGCGTCGCCCTCCCGTGGGAGGCCCGGGCCGGTCGCGGTAACGCTCAGAAGCGGTGAGGGCTGGGCGCTACCGGTGCTGGGAAACGACCGGCCCGGCCCCTCGCGGGGCGGACGCAGAGCTACCGGGCGGGACTCAGCCGAGCAGCTCCTCCATCCGCTCGATCTCCGCCTGCTGGTCAAACACGATGGTCTCCGCCAGCGCGACCGCGTCGGGGTACAGACCGTCTTCCTGCTCGACCTGCGCCATCTCGATCGCGCCCTTGTGGTGCTCGATCATCAGCTCGAGCCACATCCGCTCGAACTCTGCGCCCGAGGCGTGCTCCAAGGCGGCCATGTCATCGTCCGACATCATCCCCGGCATGCCGTTCATGCCCTCGGAGTTGGAGTCGCCCTCGGACCCAGAGTGGCCGGACATGTCGTGGCCGGCGTTCGCGTGGTCCAGCGACGTCTCGGGGATCTCCTGGCCCCAGGCGGTCAGCCAGTCGGTCATGGCCTCGACCTCGGGGACCTGGGCGTCGCGAATGGTCGCGGTGAGGTCCTGAACCTCCGGGGAGAGGTCGCGGCCTTGGGTCATGACGACCATCTGCACGGCCTGGGCGTGGTGCGGGATCATCTGGGTCGCGAAGTCGACGTCGGCGCCGTTGAACATGTCGCCGTTCGATGCGGTCTGCGTCGCCGAGAGGTCCGCGGTCGACGAGTGACCCTCGTTTCCGCACGCGGCGAGCGTCGCGGTCAGGGCGAGCGCCGCGATCGTCGCGACGCCGCGGCGACGAGCGCTCGGTCGGCGAACGGCTGGCGCGGTTTGGGCGGTGCTGCTGCGGTGCTTACGCAGGGTGGTGAGCATGGGTGTCTCTCCTGAGAAGGGGGTGGGTGAAACGGGCTGAGGGGTTGTCTCGACGCCACCGCGGGACCCAGCCTTCATTGGTGGGGACGGCGGTGGCTGCGGCGTCCCTCAGCACCTAGCGATGGAGAGACGGTGCAGATCCGGTGGGTCGAGGCCCCGGCTGGTGGCGACAGTGACCGCGACGCGACTCACCAGGGCCCCCAGCGTCCGGCGGAAGGCGGTCCACCAGTGGTCGTAGGCGGCGACCGCGCTGAGAAGAGCGGCGACGAGGATGGCCAGGCACAGCCCCATCAGGCCCATGTCGTGACCACCACCGCTCGGACCGCCGGGGTGGTTATCGCCGTGGCCGGCGTGGCAGGACCCGTCGCATCCGCCGGCCGCGGTGGTGGCTTCGGCGGGCGTCCCGCTCGCATGAGCGCCAGCGGCGTCGTCGGGGACGGGTGCGCTCCTGGCATCGCTCGCCACGCCGGCGGCGGCACTCGCGGTCCCCACGGTGGCGGAGGCAGTGGTCAGGGGTGCGGGCCCGGTGCCGTGGTCGGAGTGGCCGTGCATCGCGAACAGACCCACCAGTGCTGCCAACAGGACGAACCAGCGCGCTGCGAGCTCAGCAGCTCGCGGCCCACGTCGGCGTCGGCGGATCATCGGCGTCGAGTCTAGCGGCGCGGAACCGCCGACCGGTCACAGCCGTCGGCTGTCGTGCGCGACGGCGCCGTAGCCGCCGCACGTCACGGCGCAGCCCGCGGCGGTCCGCTGTCAGCGGTCTGCGGCCCGGCTTTCGGCGGGAGCCGACAGCGTGGACGGCCAGGTAGCCGGACGAGGCGCCCGGCCCTGCAGCGTGCCGCGGCCCGTGCCGGCAACGTCGTGGAGCGTACCTAGCTGGACGGAGCACATCGCGACGACGGACTCGTCGTGTCCGCTCGGTAGACTTCGCGGCGATGTCACCCGCCTGGAGCCCCGCTCGCCGGCGGCCATGGACCCTCGCCCTGGCCAGCCGGGGTCTTGTCCTCTTCGCGGCGCTCGCCGGGCTGTTCGCCATGCACGGACTCTCCGACCACGCGCCCGGCGTGGGACGTTGCGCCTCGCCCGCGGCCCTTCTTGCGTCGACGACGCTGATCGGCCCGGGTGCTGGGCATGTCGATGGGGACGCGGACGCCCCGCAAGCGGCTAGCGGTCCGGCGGCTGTCCTCGCATCAGACCTCCACGCCTCTGCGGCCGGCCCGGTCATCGCCGCGACCGAGGCGACCGAGGTGGCGGCCCAGCAGGCAGCCCAGGCAGTGACCCAGGCGGCGGCGACGTTCGCGGCGCTGTTCGCGGCCGCGGTCGATCTGCCGTCTGTCTCCGACAACGGAGGCCATGACAACGGGCTGGCCGGGCTGTGCCTGGCCGTCCTCGCCGCCGCCCTTGCGGCGCTACTGCTCGCGGTGAGGGTCTCTCGGCGTTGGTGGCGCCTCACGCGCCGCCAGTTCGCGGCGCTCGTGGCGGCCGTTGCTGAGCTCGGGGCCCGCGTCCGAGTTCCCGACGGGCCTACCTCTGCGTCACTGTGCGTGTTCCGCTGCTGAGCAGCGCACCTCACCGCGCCGTCACGTCACCCTGACCCGCTCGCCACGCCCGGCGCGCCCACGGTCGGTGTCGCCCCCTCAGGTCGGGGCATGCCGAACGCCGGCCCCGAACGCGGTGCTCAGGCACGGTGAACGTGTACGCCAGTGGGTTCATGTGCCCTCCCTCGGACCAAGCAAGAGAGCCGAATGCGTACGCCCATGCTCAACCCCAACCTCCCGCCCACACCCACCCGCACCGCCACTTCTGCCGCCTCGGCACGCTCTGGAGCCAGAGTCGGACTTGAAGGCGCGGCGCTCACGGCGCTCACGAGTCTCGCTGCACTCGTGCTGACCGGCTGCGCCCAGACCCAGGGCACCGGCGAGAAGGGCTTCAACTCCGGCGACGGGATCGTCACCGTCCTGCCCGTCGCCGAACGTGAACCCCTGCCCGAGCTGACCGGCCGCACTCTCGACGGTCAGTCGCTGACGCTGGCCGAGTACGGCGCCGGGAAGACCGTCGTCGTCAACGTCTGGGGATCGTTGTGCGGGCCCTGTCGGGCCGAGGCCGACGACCTCGTCGAAGCCGACGCCGAACTGCCCGACACCGGCGAGAACGCCGTCGCACTCCTCGGCATCAACGTTCGCGACCCCGGCCCCGGGGCTGCGCAGGCGTTCGTCCGGGAGTACGGCATCACCGCCCCCTCGGTCGTTGATGAGGGCGAGGCTCTCCTGACCTTCAGCGACACCCTGCCCGCGAACGCCATCCCCTCCACGGTCGTCATCGACGACCAGGGCCAGGTCGCGGCCAGCATCATTGGCGAGACCACGAAGGCCACCCTCGTCGGTGTCGTCGACGAGGTTCAGGCGAGCGGTCGGACAGCTGCGGAGCAGGACTCGTGACCGGCGTTCTGGTCGGCGTCATAGCCGGCCTGGTGACCGGCGGGCCGGTGCCGCTGAGCGTGGGTGACTGGTTCCAGGCGACCGCGTTCGACGGTGCCCTGCTGCTGGCCGTGCCGGTCGCCGCGATCGCCGGCCTGGTCTCGTTCTTCTCCCCGTGCGTCGTGCCGCTCCTGCCCGGCTATCTCGCCTACGCCACAGGGCTCTCCGGGGCGGACCTCGAGCACGCGCGCCGGGGCCGGATGGCGCTGGGCGGGTTGCTGTTCGTCTCCGGGTTCGCGGCGGTCTTCGTCGCCTTCGGTGCGCTGTTCGGGCAGCTCGGGTCCTTGCTGGTCGCGCACGCGACGACGATCAACATCGTCCTCGGCTCCGTCACGGTCCTGGTCGGACTCGCGTTCCTCGGCCTGGTGCCGTGGCTGCAGCGCGACGTCCGAGTCCACAAGGTCCCCGCGGTCGGGCTCGCCGCGGCGCCCATGCTCGGCGCCCTGTTCGGGCTCGGGTGGACCCCCTGCATCGGACCCACGCTGACCGCGGTCATGTCGCTGTCGCTCAACGAAGCGACCGCCGGCCGCGGGGCCCTGCTGTCCCTGGCCTACGCCCTGGGGCTCGGCGTGCCGTTCATCGTCGCCGGCCTCGCGTTCCGACGGATGCTCGGCGTCATCAGCTTCGTCCGACGCCACCAAGCCTGGGTGACCCGCACCGGCGGTCTGATGATGATCGCCGTCGGCGTCCTGCTCATCACCGGCTACTGGGACCTGTGGGTCAACCTGCTCCGGTCCTGGTCCGCGTCGTTCTACGTGGCCATCTGATGACCCGCCCCGCACGCCACCCACCGCGCCACCCACCGCGCCACCCACTGCGCCACCCCGCGCGCCGCCCGTGGCGCCGGCGCGCGCATCGCGATCCGCAGACGGCTGCCGGCCGCCCGGCCGGCGCGCCAACTCCACCTTCACCCACCCGCACGATCTGCGCGTCCCAGCGCGCGAGCAAGGACTCCGCCTCATGACCAGACAGCTCAAGCTCTCCCTCGCCCTGGCCGGCGCGTTCGCCGTCCTCGTCGTCGCGCTCCTGACCGCCGCGGCGCTGCGCGGCGGTGACTCCACCAACGGGAACGTCACGGGCGACGGCAACGTGACCAGCGCCGGCGAGTCGCGCCTGGTCCGCTCCGAGAGCCACATCCTCGGCGCCCCCGCCGGCTCCACCGCGAACTCCGCACGCGAAGCCGCGAGCCAGGTCGATGCGGTCGAGGCGGCCGGGGACTCGGTGACCTTTGTGGAGTTCCTCGACTTCGAGTGCGAGGCGTGCCGGGCCGCGTACCCGTTCGTCGAGGAGCTGCGCGCCGAGTACGAGGGTCGGGTCACGTTCGTGGCGCGCTTCTTCCCGCTGCCGGGCCACTTCAACGCCGAACGCGCGGCCCGCGCGGTGGAGGCCGCCGCCCAGCAGGGCGCGTTCGAGGCGATGTACCAGCGGATGTACGAGACGCAGGAGGAGTGGGGTGAGCAGCAGGTCCCGCTCGATGACCTGTTCCGCTCCTTCGCCGAGGACCTCGACCTGGACATGGCCGCCTGGGACAAGGCGTACGCCGCCCAGGCCACGACCGAGCGCGTCGCGAAGGACGTCGAGGACGGCATCGCGCTCGGGGTGCAGGGCACCCCGACGTTCTTCGTCGACGGTGAGCGCCTCGAGCCCCGCACCTACGGCGACTTCACCGACGCCCTCGACGCAGCGCTCGGGGACTGAACGGCGATGTCTTCACCGACGCCCCACCCGGCTCAGGAACGAGGACGGGAACCCGCCCAGGCGGCCGGCGTCGCCTGGCCGCCTGGGGCCCCGGGTGGGTTCAGGCCGCCGCGGTTCGCGCGGACCTTGCCATGGCTGCTCCTGGTCGGCGGCATCGTCGGCGCGCTGGCCGCGTTCGTCCTGACGGTCGAGAAGCTCGCGCTGCTGGCCGATGAGAACTACCTGCCCTCGTGCAGCATCAACCCGGTCCTGAACTGCGGCTCGATCATGCGCACCGACCAGGCCGAGCTGTTCGGATTCCCCAACCCACTCATCGGGCTGGCCGCGTTCCCGGTCGCCGCCGCCACCGGTGCCGCGCTGCTGGCCGGAGCCCGGCTGACGCGGTGGTACTGGCTCGGACTGCAAGCCGGCGTCACCTTCGCGGTCGTCTTCATCGGCTGGCTGGTCTTCCAGTCGCTGTACCGCATCAACGCCCTGTGCCCGTACTGCATGGTCGTGTGGGCGGTCACCGTCCCGCTGTTTTGGTACGTCACCCTGACCAACCTGGACCGCGGACACCTCGGCTCCCGGGCCCGCGACAGCGCCCCCGGGCGGGTGGTGCTGGCCAACCACGGCGTCATCCTCACCGCCGCTTACACCATCCTTCTGGCCCTCGTCGCCCACCGGTTCTGGGACTACTGGGTCTCCCTCGTCCTGTAATCAGCGCCCGCCGCTGACGAAGCCAACCATCTCCCGCACGACATCTACCGCAACGCCGAAGAGAGAACTCATGCCCCGCCATCCCTCGCACACGCCTCGAACCGCGACCACCCGCAACGGGCGCCCCGGGCGGCCTCAGCGACATGGCCGGCTCGGCCTCGCCGCGCTCGCCACCGCCACGACGCTGCTGTCCGCCGGCTGCGCGGACAGCGGTGACGACGGCGCGCCGGAAGCCTCGGCCTCCGCGTCCGGTCCCTCCGCGAGCGCCGCGCCGACTCCGGGCGGCGGCACCGCGGCGTCCACCAGGACACCGGCTGCTGAGCCGACCGAGCCGGCGGGCCCGGTGCTGGATGTCCGCGTGCGCGGCGCGAACATCGAACCGAACGGCGCGTCGCTGGACCTCGCCGTCGGCGAGACCCTCACCCTCGCGTTCGACGCCGACCGGTCCGGGGAGCTGCATGTGCACTCCCGTCCCGAGCAGGTCATCCCCTTCCAGGCCGGCACCTCGACCGTCGAGCTCGCCGTCGACAACCCCGGCGCGGTCGACATCGAGGAGCACGACACCGGCATCGTCATCGCCCAGCTCGAGGTTCGCTGATGCTGCAAGCACACGGCCTCGGTGGCGCCTCGGACCTCCCCATCCCGGCGAACCTGGCGATCGCCGGGGGCAGCGCGGCCCTGACCATCTCCTTCATCGTCCTGCTCTTCGCCTGGCGCAGGCCCCGCTACACCCAGCCCCTCCCCGCAGTGGGACGCGGGACCAACACACCACCCGCACCCGGTGAGGCCGACCGGGGGCTGTCCGTGGTGTCTGCCGACGCAGGGATTCGGGTGCCGACGCCGCTGGCGCGACTGGTCGACTCGGCCGGGTTCGCCGCCGGCTTGCGCGTCCTTGGGCTGGTCTTCTTCGCCTACACCGTCTGGGCGGCGGTCGCCGGGCCGGACTCGCTGATCAACCCCACGTTCGGGGTCGTGTTCGTGCTGCTGTGGGTGGGCATCGTGCCGGCCTCGCTGCTGTTCGGCCCGTTCTTCCGGGCGGTCAGCCCCGCCCGGACCATCCACCTCCTGGTCCACCGCCTGGTCAACCGCGGCGCTGACCCCGCACGGCACGCCACCCGCGACGAACGCGGCCAGCTGGCCGGCCTGGTCCCCGGACACACCCCTGGCCGGGATGCCGCACCCAAGACCGACGGCGGGGCGCTCGGGCGGCTGCCCGGGTGGGTCGGCTACTGGCCGGCCGCCGTGGGCCTGCTCGCGTTCGTGTGGCTCGAGCTGGTCTACCCCGACGCGAACTACCTGGCGCCGGTGCGGTTGTGGTTCGCGTTGTACTTGGTGTTCGTCGTCATGGGCGGCCTGCTGTTCGGCACTCGGTGGGTCGCCCGGGCGGACCCGTTCGAGGTGTACTCCACGCTGGTCGGGCACCTCTCGGTGTGGGCGCGGCGCCCCGACGGGACGCTCGTGCTGGCCTCGCCGCTGCGGAACCTGGCCGGGCTGCGCGGCGAACCCGGCCTGGTCGCGGTGGTCGCCATCCTGCTCGGGTCGACCGCGTTCGACAGCTTCCGGGGGTGGAACTTCTGGCTGCGGTTCTCCCAGTCCACCGACGCGAACATGGTGCTGGTCAACACCGCGGTGCTGGTCGGCCTGTGTGTCGTGGTCGGCGTGATGTTCGCCGCCGCGACCGCCGCGACCGGGGTCGACCAACGCACGCCCCGCTGGCAGCTGCCCGGAGTGTTCGCGCACTCGGTGGTGCCGATCATCGTCGGGTACATGGTGGCCCACTACCTGACGTTGTTCGTCGAGTTCGGACAGCAGACCCTGATTCAGCTTTCCGACCCGATGGGCACGGGCGCGAACCTGCTGGGCACCGCGGGAGGCGAGGTGAACTACTGGCTCTCGAACCATCCGACGTTCCTGGCAAGCACGAAGGTCCTCGCGATCGTGACCGGGCACGTCCTGGGTGTCATCGCCGCCCATGACCGGGCGCTCGCGGTGCTGCCCAAGCGGCACCACCTGACCGGCCAGCTGCCGCTGCTGTGCGTCATGGTGCTATACACGTTCGCCGGCCTGTACCTCCTCTTCGGAGCCTGACCATGACCGCGCTACTCCACCGTCCCGAGGTCGCCCGGGCGCTGGCGCCAACGGCGCTGCACCTGGGTCCGCTCCATCCCGTCGAGGTAGCAGCGACCCTCGGCCTGGCATTCGGGCAGTTCCTGGCGCTCGGCGCGTTTGCCGTCCTGCGACGTCCATCGGGTGACAACGGCAACGACAGCGACGACGACAGCGGTGCCGGCGCGGGCCCCGCGCTGGCACCCAGCGGGAACCGGGCCACCGAGGAGCCCGGCCAGGCCAGCCAGAGCAGGACGGATCCGTGATGAACCCCAGTGAGCCGCACGCGCAGCCCACCGCGACGCGCCAGCGACGAGGGCTGCGGCGCCTGGTCATCGCCGCCGGCAGTGTCCTTATTGTCGTGGCGGCGCTCCTGGCGCTGGACCGGGTGTTGGGCACGGGCGCGCCGCTCGACACCGCCGGCGACGGGGACGTAACCGGGACGGCGGGCGGGCCGTCGTTGGGGTGGCGTGCCCCGGCTGAGCCGGTCGAGTTCGTCGCGCCGCCCGGCGACCCTTTGAACAAGCCTGCCGGAAGCGAAGTCAGCGGCGCAGCCGGGTCGCCTGGGGGCCGGCCGCTGCTGGTGAACTTCTGGGCCAGCTGGTGTGTCCCGTGCCGGGAGGAGATGCCGCTGTTGACCGGCATCGCCGGCCGCGGGGACGTCGCGGTGATCGGTGTCTCGGTCGACTGGTTCGCCAAGTACGCCCGCGAGTTCATCGCCGATTACGAGGTGACCTACCCGAACTGGTCGGACCCGGAGACGGCGTACATGCGCTCCCTGGCGCCCGCGGTGAGCCCGAACGGGATCCCGTCGACGGTGCTGGTCGAGGATGGTGAGGTGGTCGCCGCGTACATCGGCCCGTTGGAGTCGGCGGCCGACGTCAGCCCGACCAGGCTCGCCGAGCTCCTCGCCCAGCATCCCCAGTAGCTGGTCGGCCCGCCCTCAGGCGGTTGCGCGCGGCCCGACGGCCCCCGTGTCCGACGTGCGCCCGATACGCCCGATGCCGGGCACGAACCGGCCAACCCGGGCGGCGTACGTCGCGTAGCTCGAGGACGCCTCCTCCACGCTCCCGGTCGGGCTCCCGGTCGCGCTTCCGGTGCGGCCGGCGGGGACTGTCGTGTGGGTGGCGAGCAGGTAGGGCTCCTCGACGACGCGGACCTGCAGCTCGAGGGCGACGAGCAGGAGCACGAACCCGGTCAGGGACACCGCGTTCGGGGTCATTGCCGCGAGGCCGGCGCCGGTGGCGGCCATCGCGGTGAAGATCGGGTTGCGCACGTAAGCGAACGCGCCGGAGGTCACCAGCGCGGTCTGCTCGGAGGCATCGACGCCGATGCGCCAGCTCGCGCCCATCTGGCCCTGCACCAGCAGCGTGGCGACCACCCCGGCGACCGCGACGACAGTCCCGGTCACCGCGACCCAGCGTTGTTCCAGCGCCGCGACCGGGCCCAGGCCGAAGAGGGCTGCCACGGGACCGGCGACCCCGGCGACCAGCGCGACCACGAACCCGACCCCGGCGAACCACTCCACGCTGCCGGGGCGCCCGGAGATGCCGCGGAAGCCGCCGTCACCGGTCGCGCGATACTGCAGGAAGGTTCGCGCCAGGAACGCGAGGGTGAGGTAGGCGCCGTAGATGACCAGGGCGGTGGCCGGCCACAGGGACTGCTCGGACATCGGGAACTCCTTTGGGTTGGGCCCGAGAGGTGGTGAGCCCGCCGGTCCGGCGGACGCGCGCGAGGAAGGTGCGCGGAGCAGGGCGTGCCCGCCAGCGGGCGACTGCTCGACCGGGTCGCGTCGCGGGGGCTTGCCCCAGGGGGTGCGGGGCCGGGGGTTTCAGGCGTGGGTGTGGGGCTCGTGCGCAGCGTGCGAGGCGGCCTCGAACTGGATCGTGGAGTGCTCGACGTCGAACTCGTCGGCCATGCACGACTGGATGTCGTCGAGCAGCTCGGCGAGGTGCCCGTCGTGGAAGCAGGCGTCGTCGACGACGACGTGCGCGGTGAAGACCGGCAGCGCGGTCGCTACCTGGGTCGCGTGCAGGTCGTGCACGCCTTGCACGTGCGGGAAGGACTCCAGCCGGGACCGGACCATGGTCAGGTCCAGATCGCGGGGGGTCGACTCCAGCAGCACGTCGATGGTCTCCCGGAGCAGGCGCAGCGTCCTGGGGATGATGAGCACCCCTATGACCAGCGACGCGATCGCGTCGGCGCGAAGCCACCCGGTGGTGGCGATCACGGCGGCCGCGACCAGGACCGCGACGGAGCCGAGCGCGTCGTTGACGACCTCAAGGAACGCAGCGCGCATGTTCAGGTTGTCGCCGCGGCTGGTGGCCAACAGCGCCAGGCCGATCAGGTTGCCGAGCAGGCCAACGGCGCCGAAGACGACCATCGCGCCCGAGGTGACCTCGGGCGGGGAGATCAGCCGCTGCACACCCTCGACCAGGACGTAGATGCCCACCGCGAGCAGCACCGCGGCCTGCGCGGCGGCGCCGAGCACCTCGGCGCGCCGGTAGCCCCAGGTCCGTGCGGGGGTCGCCGGGCGGCGGGCCAGGACCGCGGCGATGAGTCCCAGAGTGAGGCCGGCGACGTCGGTAAGCATGTGCGCGGCATCCGCGAGCAGCGCGAGGCTGCCCGAGATGACCGCGCCGACCACCTCGACGACCAGCACCGTGACCGTGATCCCCAGGACCAGGGCCAGCCGGCCGCGATGGTCGATCAGGTCAGCGGCGGCGTGCGAATGCCCGTGCTGAGACCGCGCCGACCCCCCTACCGGACCGGCCGCCGGCCCGGTAGCCGACGGGGCGGACGGGCGGTTGGCGTCGCGGCGCTGTGCATCGGTGCCGGTGCCGGTCATCGTGCGCACCCGCATCCCGCACCGCAGCCGTCGTCCTCTCCGGCATCCGACCTACCGCCAGCCGGCATCGCCTGCGGCAGGAGGGCCCGACGGTCTGCCGCAGTGGCAATGTCGGTGGTCTGACAGCATTCGTCCTGGCAGCCGGCACCACACCCGCCACCACATCCGTCCGCGCTTGCTGCGCCGAGGCCGGCGGGGCCGCAGCCGCAGGCCTCACCACGCCAGGCCTCGAGGCCCTCGCGAAGCGCGACGACAGCGATGACCAGCCCCGCGATGGGGTCGGCCCATGACCAGCCCAGCGTCGCGTTCAGCACCAGCCCCACCAGCAGCACCGCGGACAGGTAGGTGCACAGCAGTGTCTGGGTTGAGTCGGCCACCACGGTCGAGGACGACAGTGCTCGTCCGGTGCGGCGCTGTGCGACTGAGAGGAACGGCATCACGAGGAGGGACGCGGCCGCCAAGGCGATGCCGACCGTGGAGGTGTCCGGGTCGCTTCCGGTCGCCAGTGCGCGGACCGACTCGAACGTCACGTAGGCGGCCAGCGCGAAGAAAGAGACCGCCATCGCGCGTAGCGCCTGCCGTTCGCGCGACTCCGGCAAGGCATGCCGGAACTGCCACAAGATGATGAGGCCCGAGGAGACCTCGACCACCGAGTCCAGGCCGAACCCAACTAGGGCGACCGACCCGGCGGCCAGTCCGGCGGCGATGGCGATGACCGCCTCGACGACGTTGTAGGTCACCGCCGCGCCGGCGAGGAGCTGGGCGCGGCGGCCGAGACGTGCCCCCTCCGTGGCGGACAGCGCCGCCCGCGGCGTCGCCTCAACGGTGTCGCTCGCGGAAGTGCTGGTGGTGGCCGGGTTGCTCATCGCTCGTCCTTGAGGGTCTCGGCGCCGTAGTTGGGGCACAGCGCGACCGCGTCCCCGGTGAGATCCAGCAGCTTCTCCGCGGCCGCCCAGACCTCCATCAGCGCCTCGGGGCGTGTCAGGGAGAAGATCGAGGCCCGCCCCTGCGGACGGGAGGTGACCAGCCCGCACTCCTTGAGGCACGACAGGTGCTTGGAGACCGTCGACTGCGCGAGGCCCACGTGGGCCGTCAGGTCGGTCACCCGGTGCTCGCCCAGCGCAAGATGCCGCAGGATCGCCAGCCGCGACGGATCGCTGAACCCGTGGAACAGGGCCGCGGCTGCCAACAGACCCGCGGACTCGGCCGGCCGCTCCTCCAACTCATTTATCGCCATGTGGCGATACTATCGACGCCTGTCGTGGTTCCACAACCCTTCCGCTCAGCGGCGTCTGGATCGAGCAGAACCGCAACCACGGCAACCAGGCCGGGTTCGCCGCGCAAACTGGCAAGGTTCCGCAGCGGCGAGCAACTGCCGTACGTCGGACGGCGACCTCCTGCCGAGAGGCGGCCGACCGGGGTCGAACGAGTGCATGTCGGCGACCAAGAGTTCAGGAGGCCGATACCTGCCCTAGGCCAAGCCCCAGGCGCCGGACTGCCACATGCCAAACACGCGATAGCGTCCGCCAGTCCACCTGGCCGGCACCGACGCGATTCATGTACTAGGTATGATAGTAGTAGGCGAAGTCGACAGCTACCGGGGCATACGCGCGGCTCACGGCTGCGCACCAGCCCCACGACCGCCCCAGCGCCCGACTGCTATGCATGCTCGGGTTCCTTCCGAGGATGAGGAATCCAGATGATCGCGGCTGAGTGCTGCGAAGCCCCAGGAGACAAGCGTGAACGACTTCAATCTGAGCCAGTTCCCGACGCCATCGCAGGGCATGGATCGGCGTTGCGGCCTTGATCGGGGTTTTCGCAGTCCTCGTCGCGCTCGAGGTGGGCGCGTCCCCCTTCTTGGCGGGGCGCTGAGCATGGTCATGAAGATCAAACCCGGCGCGTCGATCAGGGTGCTGACCGACCGCGATTGCAACGCCGGCGGCGAAGCGTCGCTCGTTGGAAAGGACCAGCCGTGACCCAGGGCCGACACAAACGTCAACGGCGCCCCTTGACGCTGAGCCGTCGTGTTTGCGCGCCGCTGGCTGCGAGCGTCACGGTCGCCGTGGTTGCGGTGGGCGCCGTGAGTGCTGCCGACATCCCTGGAGTCGACGACTCGACCGCAACCGCCGCCGGACGTGGCGCCGAACCCGCAGCCATCGGCGCGATCGGTGCGTCCTGGCTCCGTGCCGAGGAACGCCATCAGGTGGTCTCGCGCTCGGCATCGCGACTCGAACGCCAGCCCAGCAGGGTTGATCGGCTGCTGTCGGCCGATGCCACGCGTGCTGCCGTTCGCGGCGCCGACACCACGCTGTGGGCTCGCGCGGACCTGAATCTGTGGGACGCACCCGGGAAGAACGCAGCGCAGATCGGGCTGCTCGAGGCCGGCGAGAGTGTGCTTGTCACGGGGCGCGACTTGTTCGGGCGCGAGGAGGTAGTCGTCGATGACCGCGCGCTGTGGGTCACCGCCGGCTACCTGCAACAAGACGAGCCGGGCCCTCAGCCCCCGGTGACCGGCACGTGCTCGAACGGCACCTCCGTGCCCGCCGCCGTAAGCGCCAACATCAAGGCGGTTCACGGCGCGGTGTGTGCCGCCTTCCCCGAGATCACTACCTACGGAACCCTGCGAAGCGATGGCGAACACGCCCAAGGAATCGCTGTCGACATCATGGTCAGCGGCTCCCGGGGGTGGGAGGTGGCCCGGTTTGTGCGAGAGAACGCCGGCCGTCTCGGCGTCTCTTACGTCATTCATGCTCGAAACATCTGGTCTGTGCAGCGAACCAATGAGGGATGGCGCGGTATGGAGGACCGTGGATCGGTCACGGCCAACCACTATGACCACGTCCACGTGACGACGTACTGATGATCAGATCGCCCGGCACCGCGCGCAGTCCTCACCTTGGCGGGGTGACGCTGAGGGCGTGGAATCGGAGTCTAGGCATGACCGTCGGTGAGCGGACGGCCGGTGGAGGCGTGCGGTGGTGACCGGCGACAAGCGCGCAACGAGGCCCTACCGCGAGCGACTCCGCCTGCCGATGCGTTGGTGGTTGGTCGTGTGGCTGATGTTGGCGTCGTTCTGGCTCGCTCTAGCGGTGGCTGTTCCTCCGGTCGTGCTGTGGGCGTCGACCAGTGCGCTTGTCGCAGCGATCGTTGGGCCGCTCCTTGGGTGGGGTTCGGCTGTGGTCGCTGTAGACGCCGGTGTGTTGCGGGCCGGCCGAGCGCGCATCGACGTCGACCTGCTGGGCGTGGTCACGGCCCTGGATCGCGACGAAACGCGACTGCTGGCCGGGCGGGACGCCGACCCGCGCGCGTACCTGTTGCTGCGCCCGTACCTGGCTGACGCAGTCCGCGTCGGCATCGCGGATCCACGCGACCCCACCCCGTATTGGATGATCAGCACTCGTCACCCGGAGCGGCTCGCCGCGGCAATCACGTCTAGGCGGAGCAGCTCCTAGCTGACCGCGAGGGCCGTGACGTCAGACCACATGACGACCGCCGACGTGGACGAACGCCGGGGTGGCGGTTGCGTCCTGCTTGACGACAGGCCGCGCGGGCGCATCCAGGTGGCCCGCGGGCAACAGCCAGCGCGGGCGGCGCAGCCCGAGGCGGCCGCACCAGACGCCGAAACACCCTTAGGCGGCGATTGCCGCCGCGGCGCGTTCTTGAGGCTGGGGCCCGCGCTCGATGCACCGGGAACCCCGCGACCGCCTCGGGGACCGCGGAGACAGGAAGGCCTAGCCGGTCGGGTGAGCTCGGACCGCAGGAATTCGCAGGGCGCCTACGACCTCCGAGTCGCGGGCGGCTCGGGGCGTCGAAACGACGGCGTCCGATGAGTTCATCAACATCTGGGAGCCGAGGGTGATGACCGCTGCGGCCAAGCGGCGAACGGACGACACCGGTCATCACCGCTCGTCGGCGGACGCTGACGGAGGGTGTGGCGCGTTTGGTCCGGACCAGTTTCGCGCACAATCACGACCTGCCAGGCGAGCCGTCAGCGCCTGGTAGGAGTCGGGCCCGGAGGCCGGCCGCTGAGCAGCCTGCCTGTCTGACGCCACACCCGCCCTGAGGCCGTCAGCAGCGCGACGAGCGCGGCGACGAGCACGAGCCGCGAGGGCCACGCACCCAGCCGGACCGCCCAGGTAGTTCGGGTAGTGGCCGGCACGCTCACCACCGCACTGTGAGCGCCGATGGTCGGCAACTGCTCCGCCACAGTGCCATCGGAGCCGATGACCCCAGAGATGCCGTTGATGGACGCCACGATCACCGTGCGGCCCACCTCCACTGCCCGCGCGCGCGTGATCGCCCACTGCTGCTCCGGTTGCGCAGTGCCAAGGAACATCGCGTTGCTGGTCTGCACTACCGCGAGTTCAGCTCCGCGGGCCACCTGGTCACGAAGCACCTCGTCGTAGGCGACGTCGAAACACAAGGCAACAGCGATCTTGGTGCCGCCGACTGACATCGGTTGCGGCGACGGCCCCGGTTGCATGTCCCGTGGGATCTGCGCCACGCGCGCCGAAACGCGGCTAGCCAGGGACCGAAGTGGCACATACTCCCCGAACGGCACCAGGTGCTGCTTGGTGTACCGCGCCGTCGGTCCGGCGGACGTCCATACGATTGACTGGTTCAACGCCTCATCGGCGCGGGCTCCATCGACGATCGACCCGGCCAGCAACGGTGCGCCGGCCAGTCGGGACGCGAGCTTGAGGCTTTCGCGCGCCGTATGGTCACGGTCAGGGTCGACTGCGGTCGCGTTCTCCGGCCACACCAGAAGGTCGAGCGCGGACGCCGAGACCTTCTCGTTGGCGCCGGCGCCCATCAGGTCCCGTGTCTGCGCAAGGTGGCGAGCCGTGACCGCCCGATGATGTGCGGCCACCTCGGTGCCAGAGCCCGGCACGCCGCCCTGCACGATCCCCACGGTGAGCTCTGAGGCCGCCTGGGCCTGCCCGCCAGGCTGCGTTGCCGCGCCACCCCCGGCCAGTGCGACGATCCCCGCTGCTGCGGTGAGTCCGCGGCGCAGCGGGGAGCTCGGGCTGCCTGCCTGCCGCCACGCCCAGCTCTGCTGACGCAGCCCACCGGAGAAGTTCGACCCCCCATTGCCGCGGACGCGGCCCGCCGCGACGAGTGCGGCCAAGCCGGCCGACATCACGGCGCCCATCAGGGCGATCAGCGTCCCGGTGGCGCTCACGCCAAGCACGCCGAGTGCCGACTGCCACGGCGTGTCAACAGCCGTGTAACCCAACCGAGCCCACGGCACTCCGCCCCACGGTTGAGTCGACCGTGCCAACTCGGCCGCCGTCCACACGCACGCCACCCACAGCGGCGCTCCGGGCAGACGCCCAACGAGCGATATCCCCGCGCCGGCGAGCCCGAGCCAGCCGGCTTGCAACCCAGCGAGCGCTACCCACGCCACAGGAGCGATCGACTCAGCCAGCCACCACAGCGTGATCCCGAAACACACCGCGCCGAAGACCACGCCCATCGCCGCGCCAAACCCGGCCCCTCGGCCCCGGCACGCCCAGAACAACAAGGCGACGCCGAGGGGGGCCAGGAGGGGCACTGACCACGGCGGGGACGCGCACGCGGTCAGCGCGCCGCCGATCGCAGCGACGCCGACGCAGACAGGTTCGGACAACGGCGCGTCGCGGTGGAAGGGCGCAGCGTCACCGCGCCGCGACGTCGCCCTCGCCCCTGCTTGGGGCGGCTCGGCCGCGCGTCGTCTCCCGCCCCACCTTCCCGGCCGGGACACCCCTGGCGCCGCTGCCGTCCTCGGCGCCGTCTTGCCACCCGCCCCCGATGCCACCCCTCCACCCTTCTACTAGGGCAGATAGTATGTCGGGGATGGGTGATGAAGGCGCGTACCCGCTGAACAGTCCGAGCAGCGGCGCCGACGCGACCAAGGACGAGACCGGGCGAGCCGCCGGCGCCGACCGGAGTGAGCTCGACCAGCCCGATGGGCGAGACGGCCGGGGCCCCGCCGTCGGCCCCGATGACTCTGGGGGCACCGCGGCCACCGCAGCCACCGACCCGCACCCGCCACCGGGAGAACTCGTCGCGTGGCTGCGATGGAGCTGGCGACGGTTGACCGCCATGCGCACGGCCGTGGTGCTGCTGATCCTCCTCGCGCTCTGCGCCATCCCCGGCTCCCTGCTCCCGCAGCGCGGAGTGGCCAGCGACCCCGCGGCGGTCCCACAGTACTTCCGCGACCATCCCGACCTAGCCCCATGGCTTGACCGCCTGTGGCTCTTTGAGGTCTACAGCGCGCCGTGGTTCGCTGCCATCTACGTCCTGCTGCTGATCTCGATGATTGGCTGCGTGCTGCCGCGCTGTCTCAAGCTGTGGCACGAGTACCGCGCCGCCCCGCCCGCAGCGCCGCGGCGCCTGTCCCGTGAGAGCCATCACCAGCTGGTTCAGGTCGCCGACGCTGACCTCGCCCTGGACGCCGCCTCCGACGCGCTGCGCGGCCGACGATTCCGCGTCGCGGTCGCCGACGGCGAGGTCCGCGCCGAGAAGGGCCACCTCCGCGAGCTCGGCAACCTCGGCTTCCACCTGTCATTGCTGGTCCTGCTGGTCGGTGTCGCCGGCGGACGACTGTTCGGCTACGAGGGCCGCGTCGCCGTCGTCGAAGGCGCGACCTTCACCAACGTCGCGTCCTCCTACGACGCCCTGACCCCAGCGCCCTGGGCGGATATTGCAGATCTGGAACCGCTGGACTTCACCCTGGAAAGGTTCGATGCCTCCTTCGAGACCAGTGGCCCTCGCTTCGGGGAGCCGCGCGACTTCGAGGCGGCCGTGGCCTACCGCAGCCCGGAAGCCGGTGACGGCACCTTCGCGATCCGGCCCAACCGCCCTCTTGACGTCGACGGCACGAAGTTCTTCCTCACCGGTCACGGCTACGCCCCCGAGCTGACGGTGCGGGACGGGGAGGGCAACGTGGCGATGTCGGGGCCCACCATTTTCCTGCCGATGGACCAGAACTTCACCTCCGACGGCGTCATCAAGGTTCCCGACGCCCGGCCGGCGTCGTTAGCGCTCCAGGGCTTGTTCTTGCCCACTGCGGTCCGCGGCGCAGAAGGTTTGGACACCTCGGCCTACCCCAACGCAGTGAACCCCCGGGTTCAGCTGGCAGCGTTCACCGGCGATCTTGGCCTCGACGAGGGCGCCTCGCAGTCGGTGTTCACCCTCGACGTCGACGACCTCGAGAAGGTCCGCGAACCCGACGGTGAAGTCTGGCGCGTCTCGCTGGCGCCCGGACAGACCGCCGAGCTGCCCAACGGGCTTGGATCGGTGACCTTCGATGGGGTGTCGCGGTTCGCCAACTTCCAGGTCGCCCGAGACCCCGGCAAGGAAGTCGCCCTGTTCGCTGCCGTGCTGCTCCTGCTCGGGCTCACGATTTCGTTGGGTGTGGCGCGTCGACGGCTGTGGGTGCGCCGGGTCGACGCGGTCACCCTCGAGGTCGGGGCCCGGTCGCTGGCACGTCGGCCGGTGCCCGCCGAGGAAATCGAGGCGATCGTCGCCGCAGCCACCGCCGCAGTCATCCCCGCAACACCAGCAACGAAGGACCCTGCCTGATGACCTCCGCCGCCGACCTCGCACGACTCTCCGATGCCTTGGTCACCATAGCCCTGGCCGCGTTCGGGATCGCTTTAGTCGCGTTCGCTGTCTTTGGTGCCTTGGCCCGTCGCCAGCCTGCCGCAGAACCGGCCGCCGCAGCCGCCGCCGCCGCGCAGCCCACACAGCAGCTAGCCGCACAACACAACCTCGACGCGACGGCAGCCTCGGGCCGCTCGGGCCGCTCAGGCCGCGTCGAGCGAGCAGCGACGGTGATCCTCGCGTTCGCGACCGGCGTGCTCATCGCAGCCGTCGTCTGCCGCGGCCTCGCCGCCCAGCGGGTGCCGTGGGGCAACATGTACGAGTTCGGACTCACCGGCTCAGCGACCGCCGCTGTGGTGTTGGTGGGCAGTGTGCGCCGGCGCGCCGTCGGGCAGTTGGCGGCCTGGGTGATCGCGCTGATCCTCATCCTGCTCGGCGTCTCGGTGACCTCGCTGTACACCCCGGTTGATGATCTCGTACCCGTGCTGAACTCGCGGTGGCTGGTCGTCCACGTCGCTGCTGCCATCGTCGCCGGTGCCCTGTTCTGTGTGGGTGCGGTCGCCACCGTCGCGCACCTGGTGAGCGACAGCAGCCGGCGCCGACGCGCCCCGGGCGCCGCAGGCAACGATGCGGGCACGTCGGACACCTTCGCCGACTTCGCCGGAACCGTGCACCTGGTGGCGTTCCCGATCTGGACGTTCGCGGTCATCGCCGGGGCGGTGTGGGCCGAGAACGCCTGGGGCCGCTACTGGGGCTGGGACCCCAAGGAGACCTGGGCCTTCATCACCTGGGTGTTCTACGCAGCCCACCTACACGCCCTGTCGACAGCGAAGTGGCGTCGCCGCAGTGGCTATCTGGCCCTCGCGGGCTTCGCAGCGTTCCTGTTCAACTTCTTTGGAGTCAACATGTGGATCCCCGGCCTGCACTCCTACGCAGGGGTATGAGGGACATGAGTGCCACCTCCCAGACCCTGTCCACCGTGGTCATCGGCCTGTTCACACTCATCGCTACGGCTCTGGCGATGTACTGGATCGCACGAGGCCGGCGATGACGCATCCCGCGCCGACGACGGCCATGCCCCCACATCCTGCAGCCACCGCCCGCCCAGCGACGGCACTGGTAGTCCGGAGGGCAATTGCGGGGGCTGCGGCAGTGATGTACCGCTGGCTGGACGAGCACCGACAGCTGCGGCGGACGCTGGCCGGCACCGCGCTGGCTGGTGCCGTTCTGATCGGGGCATTGGCGCCGGCAGCCGCCCACACCGCACTGATCTTCATCGACCCGGCCGACGGCGCCCACGTGCCGGACCCACCAACCACCATCACCCTGGTCTTCTCCGAGCAGATGACGCCGGACCTGAGCACCGTCGCGGTGCGCGTCGACGGCGGGCCCGCGGTGCGTGCGCAGGTACAGCGGGGGGCCAACACCAGCACGCTGATCGCCACGATCCCCGATTCGCTTAACGTCGCCGCAGACCGGGCCCAGGACTGGACGGTTGTCTACCGGGTGGTCTCGCGTGATGGACACCCGGTGACGGGCCAGAGCACCTTGAGGGTCGCGGCCACCCAAACGCCCGCCGGTGACAACCCCAGCAGCAACCCCGGCAGCAACTCCGCCGACAGCCCCAGCGAAAGTGCCGACGGCGCTCGGACCAGCAAGGCGCCGGCCGCCGCAGGACCGCCGAGCACACCGGCGCCCTCCAACGCCGACGAAGAGCCAACCTCTAACCCCGGCGCCGCCGAGACCCCGTCCGGCTCGACTGGCACGCCCTGGGCTGCGGTGCTCTTGGCCGGCGGAACACTGGCAGTCCTGCTGGTGCTCGCCGTGCTGGCGGCGGTTCGCCTGGCCCGCCGGACGGACCAGTGACCACGTCGCCTGCCCGCCTCGGCGAGTTGGGGGCTGGCCGACGTCGCGCCCCGATCTTGCTCGGCGGGCTCCTGGTCTGGGCTGTCGCGGTGACGCTGCTGGCCGCCGGACTCTCCGGCGGACTGGCGCCCTTGGGCGTGCCCGGCCTGCCCGACCCCGGGGTTGTCACCCGGGTCGCGCTACCGACGGTGCAGGTGCTGCGCGACCTGGTCGCGATGGGTGCGGTCGGCGCCCTGGTGGTGGCTGCGACCTGTGTCCCGCCGGCGCACCCGGGCAAGGACGAGAACATGGTGCGAGGGGTACGAGGGCGGCTGGTGCTGGTCGCACAGCTGTGCGCGACCGCCTGGGTTGTAGCCGATGGCGCGCTCCTTGCCCTGGTTTACGCCGACACCTCAGGCGCCACCCCCCGCCAGGCCGGGTTCTGGAACGAGGTCGTGTTCTTCGCTCGTTCCTATGAGCTGGGCCAGTACCTGCTCTGGGGTGCCGCACTGGCCGCGGTGGTCGCGGTGGGCTCCGCTGTGCTCCAGCGGACCCCCACCCTTGGGCTCGTCGCCGCGATCGCCCTCGTGGCGCTGTGGCCAATCGCGCTGACCGGGCACGCGGCCGGCACGCTGAACCACGACGACGCCGTGAACCTGCAGATGATGCACCTCGTCGGCATCAGCGTGTGGTTCGGCGGGCTCCTAGCCGTTGCGCTGATCTGGCGGCAGCTCGGACCGAGCCTTTCGAGTGTGGTTCGCCGGTACTCGGTCCTGGCCGGCTGGTGCCTGGTGCTCGTCAGCGCTTCTGGACTCGCCGGCGCCTGGCTTCGCCTCCCCAGCCCCGGAGCGGTGTGGTCGTACTACGGCGCGCTGCTGGCCGCGAAGGTAGGCGCCGTGGCGTGCCTCGCCGCAGCCGGATGGTGGCACCGACACCACGTCATCGACCGGCTCGACCGGCTCGACCGGACCGGACAGAAAGCTGACATCCGCGGCGAGGGCGGCGCCGGGAAGGGCATCGGCGGCGTTTTCGCGCGCTTGGTCGTCGTTGAGCTTGTCGTCCTGGCGGGCGCCGCCGGCATCGGCGTCGCCCTGAGTCGTACCGCACCACCCGCCCCGGCAGGCGGTCAGGAACCCCTGACGACCGCGCAGTCCATGCTGGGCACAGCCATGCCGCCGATGCTGGACGCGGCAGGCTGGTTCACCCGTTGGAGCCTGGACACGCTGTTCTTGCCAATCGCGGGCGGCGCCATCGCCTGGTATCTCGTCGGCGTGCGCCGGCTGCGTCGACGGGGCGTGGCCTGGTCCTGGCTGCGCACCGCCTCGTGGGTCACCGGCTGGTTGTTGTTCATCTGGGCAACCAACGGCGCCCCGAACACCTACGGGCGCGTGCTGTTCAGCATGCACATGGTCCAGCACATGACCATCGCCACGGCGGTGCCGACGTTCCTGGTGCTGGGAACACCGGTGACGCTGGCACTGCGGACGCTGCGCCGCCGCACCGACGGCTCGCGCGGCCCACGCGAATGGCTGCTGCAACTAGTCCACTCCCTGCCCGCACAGTTGCTCGGCCATCCCGTGGTGGCCTCGGCGCTCTTCGTCGTCGGCATGGTCGCGTTCTACTACTCCTCACTGTTCGAAACGTCGCTGGAAGCGCACACCGCCCACGTGCTGATGACGGTGCACTTCATGGCGTCGGGATACCTGTTCGCGGAGGTGATCGTCGGCGACGACCCCGGCCTACAACGGCCCCCGTACCCCTTGCGAGCGCTGCTGGTGATGATCACCTTCGGGTTCCACGCCTTGTTCTCGGTCACGCTGATGTCCAGCAGCCGCATCCTGGCCGAAGTCTGGTTCGCAGCACTCGGACGAGACTGGGGCGACACCCTGGCCGGCGACCAGTACCTCGGCGCGTCCATCGGGTGGGGCATGGGCGAGTACCCCCTCTTGGTCATGGCGATCGCGCTGCTGATCTCGTGGGTTCGCGCCGATGGGCGCGAACGGCGGCGATTCGACCGGCGCGAGGACCGCGAGAACGGACGACAACTGGCGCAGTACAACGACTACCTGCGCCAGCTCTCGGCAGCGGGCAAGCAGTCGTCACCGCCTACCATGACAAGCAGCGGTGAGACGACGACGAAGGAGAGCAGCGGATGAGACAGCTCGGACAACTCGAGGCGGCAGTCATGCAGCGCCTGTGGTCATGGAACCGTCCGGTCTCCGTCCGCGACGTGCTCGAAGACCTCGTCCAGGAACGCCCCTTGGCCTACACCACGGTCATGACCGTCATGGACAACCTGCACTCCAAGGGTCTGGTTCGCCGCCAGAAGCACGGCCGGGCCTACCTCTACGCTGCCACCTCGACACGCGAGGAGCACACCGCCGAGCTGCTGGGGCAGGTGCTGGCCGACAGCACCGACCGCAGCGCCACGCTCCTGCGGTTCGTCGAGACACTCGACCCCGGCGAGGTCGCGCAGCTGCGGACAGCGTTGAGCGAACGCGCGGAGGAACCCTCATGACCGCCGCGCTGCTCCTGGCGGCCTACGTGGTGGCCGCCGGCAGCGGCGGCGCCACGGCCCTGAGCCGGTGGACCTGGATCAACCGCGCCCCCCGCTGCGGGATCCTGGCCTGGCAGGCGCTGTCGTTCTCCGTCGTCCTGGCCGGGTTCTTAGCCGCTGTGGCACTGGCGCTGCCGTTCTTGCCGCTGCGATACGCCGTCGCCGACCTGTTCGGAGCCCACACGCTCACGGTGATCGAGCACTACGCGACCCCGCTGGGCCCCTGGCCGGGCATCGCTGCGCTCACCGTCGTCGCGTTCCTCGCCACCAAGCTCGCCCTGACCACCGCCCGGCGGATCCGCCGGGCCGACCAAGCTCGCCGGGCCCAACGCAAGGCGTTGGCGCTGGTGGGTCACCAACACCCCGAAGGTTTCATCGTCATCGAGCACGCCGAGCCGGTGGCCTACTGCCTGCCCGGCGGTGCTGGCCATCCGGACCGTCACGGCACTGTCGTGCTCTCGACCGCGGCGCTGGCACTGCTAACCGACGACGAGCGACACCTCGTCCTGGGCCATGAGCGCCGTCACCTGCGCGCACGGCACGACCTCGCCCTGGCCTGCGCGGACGCCCTGCGCACCACCTTCCCGCGAGTTGCCGTCTTTGCGGCCGCACACCGCGAGATCGCGGTCCTCGTGGAAATGGCCGCCGACGATGCCGCCTCGACCGCGCGCGAGCGACGCACCCTCGCCCAAGCGCTGGTCGCTCTCGGCACGGGTACGCGACCCGAGGTCGCCCTGGGCGCCAGCGACACCGCCGCAGTCCAGCGGGTTCGACGGCTCACCGCTCCGGTCCCACGCCGCCGCGCAGGTCAAGGATCGATGGTCGCCGCAGCCGCGCTCGCCGTGCTGTCGTTGCCGGTTTCGATCGCCTTGGCCCCCGCCGTCGAGGCCGCGACACGCGACTGCTGCGCCATCGCGCCGCTGGCGATCGAACCCTCCTGACCTCTCGGCCCGGCCCGACGGAGGGCTGGCGCGCCCACGCCGGGTACCGACCACACGTCCACTTCGTGCGTACCGCCCCCGGTCCGCCGCGCGGCAGCCGACAACTCACCTGCTCAGCGGGGTCGTGGCGCGCCCCCGTCGGGCACGCGCGGGAGGCAGCGTCTGCGTCGCGGGGCCTGACAGCGAGCGACCACCCTGCAGGACGTCTGCAACGAGAAGTGGCAAGCCGGACGATGGTGCGGGCCCTTGTCGCGGGCCCGAGGTAGCGGGCCTGACGTAGCGGGCTGGTCCGACAACCGGACGTACCCGTCAACGCGGTGAGGTAGCGACGACCTCGTCGATGAGACCTTCCAGCGTGGACCGGTCAACCGGTCCGACCACCCGAGCGGCTACCGCACCTTCTGCGTCCAACACGACGGTTGTTGGCACCGCGGCTGCGGTCAAGGCCCCGTTGAACGCCAGAATCGCCTCGCCACTGTCGTCGGGATGCACGCTGTCGTAGGGCACCTCGAACTTCCGCTCAAACGCGCGGGCGGCGTCGGGACTGTCCCGCACGTTGATGCCTACGAACCTCACCCGCTCGCGCGCCGCTGACGCGGCCGCCACGAGGTCCGGCGCCTCTGCGCGGCACGGCCCGCACCACGACCCCCAAACGTTGACGACGGTGACCGTTCCGATCAGGTCGTCCCTGTCGAGCTGGGCGCCGCCGAGCGTACGGACCGAGAACGGCTCCAACTCGACGCGGTCCTGGGCGTCGTAGAGCTGAACGACACCACCTTCGGGACCACCCGACGCCCCCTCGGGCGATCGGTCGGGCCAGAACATCACCAGGACCAGGAGGATCACCAGCGTGCAGCCGAACACGCCGGCGAGGATTCCTCTGGTTCGCGCGGCGGAGGCGCTCACAGCGGCGCCTGCCAGCCAGCAACGACTGCCTGTAGCTGGGCGACCAGCTCCGCCCACACCCCACTCACCTGCAACACCCCGACTCCAATCAACAGCAGTCCACCGCCCCGGGTGATCCACCTCGAGTGCGCCCCGACCCAGCGAAACAGCCGCATCGACCGCGTCAGGGACACCGCCGCCACAAGGAACGGCACTCCCAAACCGAAGGCGTAGAACAACGACAGGACCGCGCCTCGCGAAGCGGTCGCCGAGGTGGTCGCCAACGTCAATACCGCCGCCAGAGCCGGTCCTACGCACGGGGTCCAGCCGACACCGAAGGCCGCGCCTAGCAATGGCGCACCCCACAGGCCGGCCCGGGGCGCCAGACGAGGCCGGACGGTGCGGCCCAGCACCGGAAGCTGGCCAGCGACTCCGGCGAAGAGCACGCCGAGCAGGATGGTCAACGCCCCAGATACGCGCCAGATGAGGGCCTGGTTGGTTGCCAGTTGCGCGCCGATCGAGCCAAGCGCCAACCCGTAGCTGGCGAAGACGACCGCGAACCCCAGCACGAACAAGCCGGCGCCGGTCACCGTGCGCCACCGACGTGCGGGGCGACCCCCGCGCAGCTCGCGCGTCACCTCCGACTCAGCGCCCGCCATGCCGGCCACGTACGAGAGGTAGCCCGGCACGAGCGGCAAAGAGCACGGGGTGAAGAACGACAGCAAGCCCGCCGCCAGCGCAACCGGCAACGCGATCAGCATCGAACCATCGAGGATGGCGCCCTGTGCGCCGCCAAGATCCATCGTCACCGGCCCCTCACACCAGCGTCGACCAGTACGACCAGAACCGCACCCCGACGAGCGCAAGCACGCCGAGGACAACCAGCAGCAGAATGGGGGCGTGCCAAGCCTGGACCACCCGCAGCGCCGGACTCCGGGCCAGGCGCGCCCCGAAGACGCCGGACTTGGCGTTGCGCAACGTCAGGTACCAGAACATCGGCACCACCACCGCCCACACGACCATGCAGTAGGGGCACAGGGCGCCGATGCGGTACACGCTCTGGAAGACCAGCCACCCCACCAGCGCCAGTGCCGCGGTTACGCCCAGCTGCAGTCCCAGCCAGTACCAGCGCGGCAGGCGTGCCCCCGTGAGAAGGACGACCGCGGTGGTGACCACGATCGGGAACAGGCCCACGCCAAGGACCGGGTTGGGGAAACCCAGCAGCGATGCCTGGCTTGAGGCCATCACCGAGCCGCAACTCAGCACCGGGTTGAGGCTGCAGGACGGAACGTAGGTCGGATCCTCGGCCAGGCGCAGCCGCTCGACGAGCAGCACCGCCGAGGCGACCAGCCCGAGCGCGGCGCCGACCAACAAGCCCCACGCCAGGCGCCGATCGTCGGCTGCGTCGGCGACGCCGGCGCGCGCGCTCGCGAGCCCCGGGTCGGCGTCCGCCCGAACGGCGCGAGGTCGACCTGGCCGACCAGTAGCCGAGAGGGGCTTGCTGGACGCGGCGCCCGCCGACGAGGGCCAGGCGCCCTGATGCGACGAGCCGAGCCCGGAGCCGCGCCCCGGGCGGTCGTCGGTCACTTCTTGATCGCCTCATCCAGCGCGGTGTGGAAGTCCTCGATGCTCTGCGGCTGGAACGGCTGACCGTCGATGTAGAACGTCGGCGTGCCCTGAACGCCCAGCGCCAGCCCGTCGTCGACGTCGCGCTGCACCCGGTCGGCCACCTCCTTGGAGGCGTAGTCGGCGTCGAACTTTGCCATGTCCAGGCCCAGGTCCTCGGCGAAGCCGCGGAACAGGTCGTCATGGGGCTCTTGAGCCTCGCCCCACGAGGACTGGGTCTCGTACATCTTCGTGTACAACGCCTCGAACTCGCCCTGGCGTGCCGCGGCCTCCACGGCACGAGCGGCGCGTTCGGCGTTGAAGTGGCCCGGGAGCGGGAAGTAGCGCACGACAAAAGTCACCTCGCCGGCGTACTTCTCTCTCAGCTCCTCCACGACCGGGAACGCCGCGCCGCACGCCTCACACTCGAAGTCCAAGAACTCCACGAACGTCGTACCGCTGGTCCCCTTCTCGCCGAGGATTCGGCTGTCCTCGCGGACCACCGCGCTGGCCTGTTCCGGGCTACTGACCGGTCGAGGCCCATCGCTCTCGCGCTGCTGGGCGACGAAGAACACCGCGACCATCGAGACGATCAGGGCCACGGCAGCAACAGCCGCAACCTTCGTTTGTGTGCGCATTGAACCTCGACACCTCTCCGTGATTACTACCGCGCATAGTAGCAATGCGGGTGGCGGGCAGCCCGGCCACCAGAGGTAGTCGCCGGAGCGTCCGGGCTCGAGGTCCGCGCACGCGAGCGCCGCGCACCCCCAGCCGACCCCTTGGGGGTGGTGGACACGCCTTTGCGCGACAGGGTGAGGCAGCAGCGCCCAGGCAACGTCGTCGACGCACCGATGTTGAGACGAAAACGATCCCGTGTCCTAGCGGAGCAGGGCACTGGATCGCGTCGAGACAATCGAGGCCGCAACTATTCGCGTCGCGCTGAGCCGGTCCGCCCGAGACTTGCAGGATCCGGCGTACCGACCACCTCTCAGGCCAGGGCGAACCTCGCTCAGTTCTGGCCCGCGGGGCCGCCTTCAAGATCGGCAAGGAAACGGTCGACAACGCGTCGCTGCAGGTCATCGTTCTCCAACGACTCGACGACGATCCGACCGGCAAGCGACGTCGCGAGCGTGCCGACCTCGGCGCGCAAAGAGGTCACCGCCTGCTGACGCTCGGCCTCCACCTGGGCTCGGCCGTGCTCGACGATCCGGACGGACTCGGCCGCGGCCTGCTCGCGCATCTCGGCGACAATTGCCGCGCTCTGCTCACGCGCCTCCTCGCGGATCCGGGCGGTCTCATAGCTGGCCTCGTCGAGCTGCCTGTCCAGGTCGGCAAGCTTCGCATCGGCGGCGGCTTGCCGCGTCTCGGCCGCCTCGAGGCCGCCACGGATCGTCCGCGTGCGCTCGGTGTAGGCCGCCTCAAACGCCGGTATGACGAACTTCCTCGCGAGGTAGAAGAGGATCGCAAACACCACGAGCGACAAGACGATCTCGATGGGGTGCGGCACGAGAGGATTGAGCTCGCCGTCCTCGCTGGCCCTCAAGGTCATTGACGTCAACGGTGCTCGCATTCCAGATCCTTCGTCGTAGGTGGGCGACCACGATAACCGGCAGCCTGGGGCGATGCCCGCGGGGCCGCTTCGTGTGCCAAGGCGGCGCCGCACCCGCGGAGCGACGGTCCCCGAGTCGCCGATCGCCAGCCACGATCCACCCGGGAGCCCGTAACTCGGCACGCTGAGACGTACGCGGTCGCGTCGCAGCGACGCCACCCCCGGGGATGGTTGGTGGCGCCGTTGCGGCCGCGGTTACGGCTTCGTGCGCGCGGACCAGCTCACCCGGCGGCGTGGCACCGACGGGCTCGACCTCACTGGCCCGTTCGATCCTCCCTTGCCGACCGCCCGGTAGCCACGGCACCATGCTCAAGGTGGTGTTCTCGTAGGAGAACCTCGCCGAGGCATCGGCGCGCTGGGCTCGGCGAGCGTGATGACCTCGCAGTCGGGCTCCGGACTGCCCGACGGGGCGGACCTCAAGCGCGCGATCGTCGACCTGGCCTTGCGGGCCAGGGTTGCGGCCGAGAGCGCTAACCGGTGGTCGGAGGCTCGCTGGCCAGCTCGCGTTTGAGGCCGGCGCGCTCCTTCGCTTCGAGTAGATCCTCGGGCTGGCGACCGCTGAAGAGCGTGATTGCGGCGTCGAGTGCCTTGCTCCCGTCCACTGGTCACCATTGCGCTCCGCGAAACGAACCGCGACCTTGAACGCCCCCGAGCCGAGACCCGCGAGCCGACAGACCCGTAGGACTTGAGTCCTGGCGCGTTTATGTCCCGAAAACCCCAGCGTGGACCGTCCAAAAGGAGCGCAAGGCGTCAGCACCGACGAGGGCTCACATAGTCGCGTCGTTAGTAACAGCGCAGGTCACAGCACACATCGTCAAGAACCATGGAGGGACGACGGCCGGACAACTTCCACGCGCCGTACGTCAAGGGGTCGCAGGTTCAAATCCTGTCAGCCCGACCGAGAAGTAGCAGGTCAGAGGCCGTTCCCGCCGGTGGCGGGGGCGGCCTCTGTGCTTGTCCGAGCAGGGTCGGCGGACGTCAGACGAACGAGTGCCAGGCGGCCAGCTCGGCGTCCGAGGTGAGCTCGTAGCCGGGGACCGTGGGGTACTCGAAGAGCGCGACGTACGCCGCGTCTCCCTCGGCCAGCATGATCCCGCAGGCCAGGAGCCACTGGGCCCGGGCCGACCCGTCGGTGTCGTCGACGATCCGCGGGGCGCCGAACTCCGGGACGCACCAGCCGCGGTAGTCCCCGTGCCGGTCGACGAAGTCCCGCGCCGACTCCTTCTCCGCGTGGAAGTCGGGGTAGGGGAGACGCTCGGGGTGGGCGCCGTCGAGGTCCAGCCCCAGCAGGTCGGCCCGCACGCGGGCCCAGCGGTCGATGTCGCCGCGGGTGACGACGTTGGCCGGGTCGGCCTCCCACCCGCTGAGGGTGTTGGCGACCAGCAGGTCGGGGCGCACCTGGCGGACCACGTCGTGGAAGCGGTTCTTGGTCTCGACCACCTGCGCCAGGGACAGCACGCCGTCGCGGACCTTGGTGTCGGCCTCGTGCCAGACCTCGACGACGTCGCCCTCGACCAGGTCGGAGGTGAGCCACGCGACGCGTGCGGGGCTGACCAGCGCGGGGGAGGCCGGCTTCCAGCTGGCGTGCACCAGCGACGCGGCCGGGTGGCGCGGAGCGGCGACCGAGAAGTGCGGGAAGAACTGGCGCACGCACGCGCCCGCGCCCCACTTGGCGAGCACGCTGCGCTGCGCCTCCAGCGAGGTGCCGCCGGTGGCCGGGCACGCGCCGTACGACGGCGCGGGACGGCCGGGTGCCGCGACGCCGGGCTCGCCGCCGCCGCGGCCCACCACGGCGTACGCACCGACCCCGGCGGCGCCGGCCAGCCCGGCGGCGAGCACGCCCCGGCGACTGGTCCTCGTCTCGAGCACGTCGTGGTCCCTCCGGGTGTCGGCCGCCCCCGCCACCCTAGGAACGGCGAGGGCCGCCGCGCATACCTCGATCAGGGCATACCGCGCGGCGCGCCCCGCCCCAGCCGGTGGGGGCCGGGCGAGGGGACACGACCGGGTTGACCCGTCCGGGCCGGGCGGACCAGTCGTTCGTACGACGCGTGCGGGATCCGGCGGCGCCGGACCGCACACTCCCTCGGTGACCGCCCGCCCGCACCGCTCCCGACGCCTGGCCGCCCTCGCGGCGGGCCTGCTGCTGCCCGCCCTGCTCGCCGTACCGCTCACCGCCTCCGGTGCCCCCGGTTCCTCCGCCGCGGGCACCGACGCCTCGTCCATCGACACCGGGTCGGCCCGCCGCGCCGCCACGCTCACCGTGAGCCCGCCGATCTACGTCGCCGGGCAGGCCGTGCGCTTCCGTGGCGACCTGGGGCGGGCCGGCCGCCGCACGGTCCACCTGCAGTCGCACATGAACCGCCCGGGCGACCGCTGGCTCGACGTGCCGGACTCGACGTTCCGCACGGCGGCCGACGGCAGCTTCGACTTCACCTTCACCGCGCCGTCGATGTTCGGCATCAGCTACCGCGTCGCCGGCGGGGGCGTGACCACTCGGGGCCGGGTGTTCAACGCCCGTCCGCAGGAGATCACCCTGTCGCTCCAGGGCCGCGACGCCGCTTCGCCGTTCCACGCGGTCGCCCCGCTGCTGCCGTTCACGGTCGTCGCGGACACCACGCCCGCGGCCCGGTCCGCGCTCGGCACGCCGCCGCCCATCCCGGGCCGGACCGTCCTGCTGCAGGAGCGGGTCGACGGCGACCGCTGGCGCACGATCGACCGGGGGGTCACCGACAGCGCCGGCCACGCGACGTTCCGGGTCGGTGCGCCGGTGCTCGGACAGCGCGTGCTGCGCGCCCGCCAGGAGCGGTGGACCCGCGGGGGCAGCCGGATCGGGTGGTACGCCTCGTTCCCGGCGTACTTCTCCGTCCTGGGGCTCGGCGAGGTGCTGCCGGTCGCCGCCGGGACGCCCGTCGCCCGGCCGGCTGCGCCCACCGCGCCGACCGCCGACCGGAGCCCGGCCCGGCCGACGGCGGGGGAGCGCTACCGGTGGGGCGCGACGCTCTTCGACTTCGCCTGGGAGCGCGGGCAGGACCTGACCTCACCGCCGTCGAAGGGCACGCGGCCGCGGGGCACGTGGCTGGACACCTCCGACGGCACCGGACGGGCCACGCCGTTCAACGGCGGCCTGGTGCTGCAGAGCAAGCTGCGCCACACAGGCGACGGCGACCGCGGCACCACCGCGGCCACCATGCAGGGCAACGCGCGGGCGACGGGGCGCTGGGAGTTCCGCCTGCAGGGCCACGCCTGGGAGCGCGGCCGGCGGCCGTTCCGGTTCCGCCTCGACCTGGTGCCGGTCGGCACCCCGGTGACCGCCTGCCCGCCCGACGCGGTCGTCGTCGCCGACGTCGTGATGGGGGAGCCGGGCGTCGGGATCGGCGTCCGGTCGCGAGCGGCGGGCGCCGCCTGGTCCCGCCGGCTCCGCGGCGTACGCCTCGCGGAGACGCCGTTCAACATGGCGGTGGAGGTGGCGCCCCGCCACACCACGTGGTTCGTCGACGGGGTCCCCGTCGGCACCGTGACCGGCCGGGCCGCCCACCTCGGCCGGGCGCTGGTCCCGCGGCTGAGCCTCGTCGGCGCCGACGCGGAGATGGACGGCGCGCAGGTGGACTCGGACTGGCAGCGCGGGTGGTCGCTCTCCCGTGGTCGCCAGGTGACCTCGGGGCCGGCCCTCGCCCGCAGGACGTACACCGGCTGCTGACCGCGACGCGCTCAGGTCCCGGCGAGCACCTCGTCCACGGCCTCGCGCTCGAGGCGCCGTCGGCGGCACTCCAGCGCTGCCTCGTGTGCGTTGCGTCGGGCGATCGCCTGGGTCGAGGCGAGCGCGCGGCGGGTCCAGGTGAGCGGCCACGGGGTCACGCCACGAAGATGGCACAGGTCACGCGCCGCGCCATCCCCAGAATGAGGGATGTGCGGCCGGACGAGGTCAGGGCCTAGGCGTCCCCGTGCCGGTCGGCGCGGGCGGCGTCGCCGTGCGGGCGCTCCGACGGGCAGGTCTCCCGGCGCGGGGCGGCGGGGAGCACCGCCACCAGGCGGGCGCCCCGGGTCCGGTCGGTGGGTGCGAGCCGGAGGTCGCCGCCCTGCTCGACCATGAGGCGGTGGGCGATGCTCAGGCCGATGCCCTGGCCGGTCGAGGCAGCGCCCCGCTTGCCCCAGGCGAAGAGGTTCGGCGCGACCTCCGCGGGCACCCCGGGACCCTCGTCGGTGACCGCGACCTCGACGGTGTTCCCGTGCGGGACCACGGTCAGGGTCGCCGGCGTGCCGGCGTGCTGGGCCGCGTTCTCGAGCAGGATGTTGACCACCTCGGCGATGTCGTCGGGGCGACAGGTCGCCGTCGCACCGGTCCGCTCCCAGGTGATGACGCGTCCCCGGGCCTCGTGGGTGGTCACCACCGGCTCCAGGACGTCGTCGAGGTCGACCTCCTCCGGGACGGCGACGTGGCGGCGGTCCATCAGGCGCTGGAGCCGGGAGGCCTCGGCGGCGATCGTGCGCTCCAGCGCCTGACGGCGGTCGGCGGGCAGCCCGGTGTGGGCGTGCAGCAGGCGCGAGGCGTTCGCGATCCCGGCGATGGTCGCCCCGAGCTCGTGCAGCCGCGCCCGGTCGTGGCGGACGTCCGCCTCGAGGTGCTCGAGGCGGTCGTGCAGGCCGCGGACCGTGTTGCCGTGGCGCCGGGCCAGCGTGGTGAACATCCGGAAGGCGGTGTCGAGGAGCACGGCGGTCCCGGTCACGGTGCAGAGGACGGCCAGGGTGTTCCCCCACGTCTCGAGCGGACCGAAGGTGACCACGAGCCGGCTCAGCGCCAGCAGCACGATCGCCACGCCGATCCGGGCGCGCAGCCACATGGGGCTGCGCGGCAGCCGCACCAGCAGCAGCGCCACCGCCACCTGGCCGACGAAGAGGAGCACGCGGAGGCTGTTGAAGGTCGTCTCGGACAGGCCGAGCGAGGGCAGCTCCAGGACGCCCAGGCGGGCAGCCGTGGCCGCGACCCCGGCCACGAGCCCGGTCAGGAAGGGGTCGACCCGCAGGGTGTGCCGCGCGGCGAGCACGGTCATCGCGATCAGCACGACCTGCATGACGAGGTCCACCCCGGCCAGCCAGCCGGCGTGCTCGCCGAACGCCGCGGGTCGGGCGATCCGGATGGCGGCGTGGCCGATGCCCTGGGCGCCGACCAGGGTGACCCCGGCGGTCAACCAGCAGGTGGTCGGGTTGGCGGCGAGCCGGCAGCACACGTAGAGGACCACGCCGGCGACGAGCACCGACGGGTAGAGCGTGAGCTCGTGCATGAGCGTCGCGCGGTCCGTCGTGCGCGCGCTCGGCGCGATCCAGCTCACCAGCGCGAGGGGCAGCGCGACGAGGCAGGCCATCGCCACCATGCTCCGGGCGCTCGCAGTCGTGCCCCTGACCACCATCGACCACCTCCGAGACCCTCCCGGGAGTGCTGGATCGTACCGGTGCCCGGCGCCGGCTGCGCGCTCTCGAGCGGACGGGAGGTACGGGCGGGCGACGCCGTGGGTCCACGCGGTCATGCGGTGCAGCCTGGCCCCGGTGGACCGGGGTCCGGCAGGGATGACCACCGGGTACCCGATCTTGGGGAAGTCCTCTCCTTCTCGATTCGGTGGGTCTCGGGCCCTCGGACGAGGACCTGGGGTGCGTGTGCGTCGGACGGGGCCCGGCCCCACCGGCCGTCCGTGGCGGCCGCTCGACTGGGCAGGCACGTCGCCGGGGTGGGGGGTGGCAACGACTGCGCGAGGGCGCTCGGCGGTGGGACCGGGCTCTTCGAGGATGGCCCGGCCGGCCGGCGCCGTCATCTCCCAGGTGGGGGATCCGGGAGGCCGATCCGTCGGGGCGGGCGAGCCTCCGAGGTGGGTCCGGCCACCTCGGATGCCGCCGCGGACCGGTCTGGACCGGTGACCGGTGCGGCCGGCGTGACGGCATCCTGCGTCGATGGACGTGGGGGACGGCAAGAACGGCCAGGACAGCGACGTCGGCGACGGCGGGGACGACGGTGGGGACGACACCTGGGAGGAGGGCTGGGACGAGGGCTGGGACGAGACCCAGGACGACGACTGGCCGGCCTGCCCGGGGTGCGGTCACGAGGACCGGGTGGCGGCGCAGTCCTTCGAGGCGCTCGTCGGGCGGCTGCTCCGTCAGCGGCCGCACTGCCGGGAGTGGGTGCCCGACGCGGAGGGCTGGTCGCAGACCTGCGGCTGCGAGCACGAGTTCCACGCCGGCTGACCGGGCCGGCGGCGGGTCAGGCTCCGGGGACGATCCGCAGGTCGCGCACGGCGCCGCCGTCGAGGGCGGCGAGCGCCTCCTGGTACGCCGCGGAGTCGTGCGCGGCCACGGCCGCCTCGACCGAGGGGAACTCGATGAGCACGGTGCGGGTCTGCTGGCCGGCCTCGTAGACCTGCTCGGGCAGCCCGCGCGCCAGGAACCGCCCACCCGCGCCGACGAGCGCCGGGCCGGCCAGCACGGCGTACGCCTCGAGCTTCTGGGTGTCGGTGACCTCGACGTACGTGCTGATCCAGTAGGCGCTCATGACCGCGATGCTGCCACGGCCCGCCTCGTGCTCCGTGCGGGTCCCACGACCCGGCGTCGCTACCGTGACGCCATGACCGTCGCCCGCTCCTTGCTGCTCTTCGCGCTGGCGGCCGTGGCCGAGATCGGCGGCGCGTGGCTGGTCTGGCAGGGCGTCCGCGAGCACCGCGGCTGGCTGTGGGTCGGCGCGGGCGTGGTCGCGCTGGGTGCCTACGGCTTCGTCGCCACGCTCCAGCCGGACGCCCACTTCGGCCGCATCCTCGCGGCGTACGGCGGCGTCTTCGTCGCCGGCTCGCTGGCGTGGGGGATGGTCGCCGACGGCTTCCGCCCTGACCGCTGGGACGTCGCGGGCGCGCTGCTGTGCCTGGTCGGGGTCGCGGTCATCATGTACTCCCCGCGCGGCGCGTGAGCGGCCCGGACCACGAGGTCGTCCCCGCCGACCGGCCCGACACGTGGCTGGTGCGGGTGGGCGGCCGCGACCAGTCCTACGTCGACCTCGCCGACCCCACCCACCTGGCCTTCGACTACGTCCGACGTCTCGGCGACGTCGTCGACCTGCACCGCCCGGCGGGCGAGCCGACCCGCGTCGTCCACGTCGGCGGGGCCGGCCTGACCCTGCCCCGGTACGTCGCCGCCACCCGCCCCGGGTCCTGGCAGGTGGTCCTGGAGCCGGACGAGGCGCTGACCGCGACCGTGCGCGAGCTGGTCCCGCTGCCACGACGCAGCGGCATCCGGGTGCGCCCGATCGACGGCCGCGCCGGCGTCGCCGCCCTCCGTGACGACTGCGCCGACCTCCTCGTCCTCGACGCGTACGACGACGGGCGGGTGCCCGCGGAGCTGGTGACCACCGCGTTCTTCGCCGACGTCGCGCGGGTGCTCGCCCCGGGCGGGTGGTTCCTGCTCAACCTCAGCGACCGGGCGCCGTTCGCGGCGACCCGCGATGCCGTCGCCGGGCTCCGCACCGCCTTCCCGCGGACGCTGGTGGCGGCGGAGCCCGCCACGCTGCGGGCCCGCCGGGCCGGCAACCTCACGGTCGTCGCGGGACCCGACGACTCCCTGGCCGACGCACTGGCCGCCCGGGCCTCCGGGGGGCCGCTCGCCGCGCGGGTCCTCGACCACGAGCGGGTGAGCGACTCGTTCGGCGGCGGTCGGGGTACCTGACGCCCATGAAGATCATGAGGTCGGCCGCCCTGCTGGGCGTGGCCAAGAAGGTGTACGACGAGGCTCGCAAGCCCCACAACCAGGCGAAGATCAAGTCGGCGGTGGACCAGGTCAAGTCCCGCCGCTCCGGCGGCACCAAGAAGCACTAGCCCCTGCCGGCGGCACGAGAGCCGCACCACAGCCGCACCACAGCACGGACGAGGCCGTCCCCCTGCCCGGGGGACGGCCTCGTCGCGTCGTGCGCTGGTCGGTCGCGTCAGTTGCCGCTGCGCTGGGGACCTGCCCACATCAGCCGGACGACGTACAGCAGGAGTGCTCGCTTCACGGATGTCCTTGTCTCTCGACGAGCGGTCGGTGCCGCCGCGGTGTGCCGAGGAGATGTGCCCGGCGCTCGGGGCGCACATGCTCACCCGGACGGGCGACAGCGTGTCGGCCGGCGGTCGGGGTACCGACCTCGCATGACCGACCCGCACCCGTCCACCGATCCGTCCGCCGACCCCTCGACCGAGCACGACCAGGACTCCGAGCCGCCGCTGACCGGCCCCGGGCTCTCCGGCCCCACGGGCGTCGACGAGCCGGCGACCGACGGGGCCGCCGAGGGCGGCAACCGCGACGCCGACGACCAGGACGCCCAGCCCTCCCGCAACGCCCCGGAGAGCTGAGCGAGCCGTGTTCCTCTTCTTCAGCAACCGGCTCGGCTGCCTCGGCTCGGTCCTGGTGTCCCTGGTGCTGACCGCGATCGTGGTCGCGCTGCTGATGCTCCTCTGAGCCGTGGACCGCTGGAGCGACGACCTCGCCGCCGGCGGCGCCGCCCTCGCGGTCGCGCTGCTCGTGATCGCGCTGTCCCGGGTGGCCGCGACCCTCCTCGGGCGGCGGTGGGAGCCCGCGGCGCACCTGCACCGGGTGGTGCGGATCCCGTTCCGCGTGCTGGTGCTCGTGCTGGCGGTGCGTCCGGTGCTGCACCGGGTCGAGCGCTCGGCCGACGCCGACTGGGGCTGGCTGCACCAGACCGAGCGGGTGCTCACCGTCCTCGCGGTGGGCTGGCTGCTCACCGCCGCCGTCCTGTTCGTCGAGGACCTCGGGCTGCGCCGCAACCGCACCGACGTGCCCGACAACCGGCACGCCCGTCGGCTGCGCACCCAGGTGCTCATCGTCCGCCGGCTCACGATCGCGGCCGGCGTGGTCGTGGTGACCGGCGCGGTCCTGCTCAGCTTCCCGGGCGTCGAGGCCGTGGGCGCGAGCGTGCTCGCCTCGGCCGGCCTGCTGAGCGTGGTCGCCGCGGTCGCGGCGCAGAGCACGCTGAGCAACGTCTTCGCCGGCCTCCAGCTGGCGTTCAGCGACGCCGTGCGCATCGACGACGTCGTCATCGTCGACGAGGAGTGGGGCTGGATCGAGGAGATCACGCTCAGCTACGTCGTCGTCCGCGCCTGGGACGACCGCCGCCTCGTGCTGCCGTGCACCTACTTCACGACCACCCCCTTCCAGAACTGGACCCGCCACCGCTCCGAGCTCCTCGGCGCCGTCGAGCTCGACGTCGACTGGCGCGTCGACGTGGCCTCGATGCGCGACGAGCTCGACCGCGTGCTCGACCGCACCGAGCTGTGGGACGGGCGGGTCAAGGTGCTCCAGGTGACCGACGCGGTCGGCGGCTGGATCCGGGTCCGGGCGCTGGTCACCGCCGCCGACGCGGCCCGCCTGTTCGACCTGCGCTGCCTCGTCCGCGAGCAGCTGGTCGCCTGGGTCCGCGACCACGAGGACGCCGGGCTGCCCCGCCAGCGGGTCGAGCTCGTCGACCGGCCGACGCCGCCCGCGGCGTACGACGTCCGGCCGACGAGCCCCGACGACACCTCCTCGGGGCTCTTCCACGGCGACGACGCCGCCGACGCCCGGGCCGACCGGCGCGGTGGCCGGTCCCGCGACGAACCTCTCGGCGACCCCGGCGCCGACTCCGCGGACGGCGGGTCCGACGGCTGACCTTCGGCTCCGACCCTGACGGTTGAGCCCTGTGGACGGCGGGTCCCCGACGGCGCCGACGGCGGGGTAGTCCGTGACGTTCGGCTGGCCGATCGGCCGGATCGACCTGCGGAACGTCACGGACTACCCCGCCCGGCCCCGCGTGCCTGTGGACAACCGGGTGCGGACGACGAACGGACGACGAGCCGGCTACGCCAGGTCGGGGTGCGCGCGGCCGGCGACGAGCGGCAGGTCGAGGTAGGTGCGGATGCCCGGGGGAGCGGCGACGACGTAGGGGATCGAGTTGACGCAGTGCACCGCGGTAGCGACGACACCGGGGTTGCGCACCAGCCCGGCGGCGACGGACTCCGGCTGCCAGCCGCGGATCGTGACGTGCGCGGGCGGGTCGCCCTGCACCTCGACCTCGAACCGCTCGCCCTCGGGCCCGAAGGACCACGGCGGGTCGAGGTGCTCCTCGCCCATCAGCCAGTTGACGGCCACCCGGACCACGACCCGGTCGCGGACGACGGCCTCCCACACGAACCGCTGCGCGGCGACGTGGCCGGGCTCGATCGTGCCGATGGGGGAGTCGATGGGGGCGGTGGCGACCGCGACCTCCTGGGAGGTGCGCAGCTCGGCGTCCTTGCTGAAGCCCAGGGCGTCCAGGCACATCCGCACCGACTGGCGGAAGCCACCGGTCAGCAGGCCGAGCATCGGTCCGCCCATCGCCTCCTCGGGCAGGCCGCCGAACATCATGATGTGGCGCACCACGTCGGGCGCGTCGTAGGTGCGGATGTCGGAGAACTCCTCGCCCCGTACGAACCTCACCGCCGAGGACAGGGCCGAGAACATCAGCGGGTGCAGCTCGGTGATCCCGCCGGGGTTGATGCCGGTGCCGTGCAGGGTGGTGCCACCCTCCTCGCAGGCCGCGGCGAGCGGTGCGCCGTCGCGCTCGGAGGGGTAGAACCAGCCGACCGGCGTGACGACGTTCTTGCCCGAGCGCAGCAGCGCCGCGACGTCGTCGCGGTCGGGGACCAGCGGCGCGTACAGCACGCAGTCGGCCTCCATCGCCAGTACCTCCTCCTTGCTGGAGGTCGCGAGCACGCCGATCGGGTCGAGCCCGACCAGCTCGCCGACGTCGCGGCCGTGCTTGTCCGCGGAGTGCACCCAGCACCCCACGAGCTCGAGGTCGGGGTGGAGGAGCAGGGTCTCGATCGCGGCCTTGCCGACACCGCCGGTGGCCCACTGGATGACGCGCACGGTCGCCACTGTGGCGGGTAGAACGTGTTCTCGTCCAGGGTGCCGGCCAGAGCGAGGCCAGGGCGAGTCCCGACCGACCTCAGAGCAGGCTCAGAGCGAGGTCATGACCCCGACGGTCTCGGGCCGGAAGCCGGGGAAGACCTTCGCAGTCGACGCACCGAACCGGGTGGAGACCACCTCGGCCAGCACGCTGCGGTAGTCGGTGGTCACCAGCAGGTCGGCGTCGAGGCCGTCGGACAGCCCCGGCCAGGTGCCGTGGTAGCGACCGCCCTTGACCCCGGCGCCGGCGAGCAGCATGACGTTGCCGTAGCCGTGGTCGAGGCCGAGGCTGTCGTTCTCGACGACGCGCCGCCCGAACTCGCTGATGGTCACGAGCGTGACCTTCGAGGCGAGCGCGCCCAGGTCGGTGAAGAAGGCCGCCACGGACCCGGCGAGGTCCTCGACGTTGCGCCGCATCCGCCCCCACTGGAGGGTGCCGAGGTCGGAGTGCATGTCCCAGTCGCCCTGGTCGACGGTGACCACCTCGACGCCCACGTCACCGCGGACGACGCGGGCGACCTCGGCGAGTGCCCGGCCCAGGTCGGAGCGGGGGTACGCCGCCGCGCGGTCCGGCGTCGCCCGGACCGGGCCGAAGGAGTCGACCGCTGCGAACGCCGACCCGACCGCGCGGCCGAGCGGTCCGGCCTCGCCGTCCCAGAGGGTGTGCAGCGAGCGCACCCGGCCGCCGGTGGTGTCCCACTGGTCGTCGCCCGGGATCGAGACGGCGTCGACGGACCCGGTCGACATGACCGGCTCCGCGCCGTACAGGCTGGTCGGCACCACGCCGCCGCCGAGGTTGACCGCCTGGAGCGGGGAGCGGTTCGCGTCGGTGCCGATGAGCCGGTTGAGCCAGCCCTGGCGGGTCGCCGAGCCGGGGTCGGCGTCCTCGACCTCCTCCATCGCGGCGAAGTGCGACCGGTTGGGCGCCGGCAGGCCGGTCGCGTGCACGGCGGCCAGCTTGCCCGCCCGCCACAGCGGCAGCAGCGGGGCGAGGGCCGGGTGCAGGCCGAACATGTCGTCCTTGGCCAGCAGGCTGGCCGCGGGCACCGCGATCCGGGGGCGGGCGGCGTAGTAGACCGGGTCGCCGTGCGGCACGACGAGCGAGAGCCCGTCGGCGGCGCCGCGCAGCGACAGCACGACCAGGACCGAGTCGGCGGAGGCCGCGCGGGCCGGGGAGGCCGTGACGACGGCGGAGCCGATCGCGGTGCTGACTCCGGCGAGGGCGAGCGCGCCGCCGAGGACGCCGCGGCGCGAGACGCGGGCGAACTCGGCGCAGCAGGCGCGGCCGGGGGAGGGGGCAGGTGTGGTCATCGTGGTCACCGGGTCATGTAGGCGGGGGTGTCGAGGACGGTGCCGAGGAGCCGGTGGAAGTTCCACTTGACCAGCCCGTGGTCGGCGCTGACCACCTCGTCTGGTCGGACGTCGCACGCCTCGCAGCACGCGCGCAGCAGCCGCGCGGTCGAGCGGCGGTGCAGCAGCTGCTGGCTGAGGTGGTCGACGAGCAGGTCGAAGCGGATCCGCTTGCGCGGCAGCCACTGGGCCGGGGTGCGGTAGGTGATGCCACGCTTGGGCCACCAGCCGCCGGCCATCACCCAGTGCAGGTCCATCGAGGCGATGACCCGCGAGGGGGAGGACCACGACTCGTTGTCGATCGGCTGCCCGTCGGGACGCGGCCAGGCGAAGGGGCTGGTCCCGAGGTTGCCGACCTGCCACAGCATCGCCCGCACGGCGTGCTCGTCCCCGGCCGGGCCGGCCGGCGGCCGGGCGAGGTCGACGCGGAGCGCGCGGTAGGTCGCCACGAGGTCCTCGCCGGGGTCGCGGACCTTGCTCCCGACCGAGGCCTTGAACTCCGGGCTCGCGACGAGCGCCCGCAGCACGGGCCGGATGGCGGTGTCGTTGTCGAGGTAGACCTTCGCCAGCCGCTCGACCAGCGCCGCCGGCGGGTCGTCGCGGACGAGCTTGACCGCGAGCCGGCGGGCGACCCGCCGGGCCGTCGCCGGGTGGTGGGCGAGGTAGGACAGGTAGCGCCGCACGACCGGCCGACCGTCGCGGTCCGCGTTCGGGTCGGTGAAGCCCATCACGCGCACCGGCCCGGTCCAGTGGTCGCGGGGGGAGTACGTCGCCTCCCAGCTGTCCCACAGGTCGACCCGGTAGCCGGTGAGGATCCGGGCGGACGCCTTCACGTCGTCCTCGTCGTACTCCCCGCGGCCGACGGTGTGCAGCTCGAGCAGCTCGCGCCCGAGGTTCTCGTTGGGGTGCCGCGCGGTGGAGACGGCGTTGTCGAGGAAGATCCCCATCGCCGGGTGGGTGATCGCCGCGTGCAGCAGCTCGTCGAAGCGCCCGAGCGCGTGCCGGCGGATCGTGTCGCCGTAGGAGACGCGGTAGGTGAACTGGGCGTCGCCGACGGCCGGGACGTTGAGGTGGTTCTCCCACAGCTCGGTCATCACCTCGAGCACCTGGCGCTGCGAGGTGATGCGGCGCAGGAGCGCCCAGCGGGCGTAGTCCTCCATGACCTCCCAGCCGCCCTCGACCTCGCGCTCCTGGCGCTGCCACAGCTCGGCCGGGCCGCGGTCGAGGCTCGACCACCAGGCGCGGACGCCGGCGGCGCGCCGGTCGGCCACCCGCTCCGGCTCGAGCTGCTTCTCGAACCAACGGCCCGCACCACCCGCGGCGCGCACCTGGGCAGCGAGCGCCGGTGTCACGCCGTACGAGAAGCGGCCGACGAGGTGGCGCGCCTGGGTGCCGAGCAACGGTGCGCCCGGGAAGCGCGCAGGTCGGTACGCCCTGCGGGCCGGGCTGGCTGCGTGGGTCACGGGGGCGGCTCCAGGGTCGGGCGGGGCCGGTCGCGAGGACAGGCAGGCGCGGGCAGCCCCCCGCCACCGGGACCAGTGTGACCCGTGTGACGCCTCCGGCGCGTCGGTCGGCCCTCCGGCGCGTCGTGGTCCGGTCGGGCCATGGGCGACCGGCGAACGGCCGACGGCTGCCCGTGAGCCAGCGGCCCGTCAACCGGCTACCTGGGACTGGGCGACGCGGGCGGAGCGCCTGTATCGTGGTCGGCTCACCGGCCCTGAGACGACAAGGACCCAGAGAACCCCCGATGGACGGCTCTCAAAGTAGCCCGCTCTCCTCCCACGGAGAGCTCCCATGACCCCGCTCCTCCTGCTCGCGGTCGCCCTCCTGCTCGTGGTCGCCTGTGGCGTCTTCGTCGCCGCCGAGTTCGCGCTCGTGACCGTCGACCGCACGAAGGTCGACCAGGCCGCCGCTGCCGGCGACGCCGGCGCCCGCGGCGTGCAGAGCGCGCTGCGCTCGCTGTCGACGCAGCTCTCCGGCGCGCAGGTCGGCATCACCGTCACCAACCTCGGCATCGGCTTCCTGGCCGAGCCGGCGATCGCGGACCTCATCGACGAGCCGCTGGCCGCCCTCGGCGTGCCGGACGGCGCCGTCTCCCCGCTCGCCGTGGCCCTGGGCCTGGTGACCGGCACGGTGCTGACGATGCTCTTCGGCGAGCTCGTGCCGAAGAACCTCGCGATCGCGCTGCCGCTGCAGGTGGCCCGCGCGACCCAGCGCCCGATGCGGCTGTTCACCGCGGTCAACCGCGGCCCGATCCGGTTGCTCAACAACTCCGCCAACGCCCTGGTGCGCCGGCTCGGCATCGAGCCGCAGGAGGAGCTGCGCTCCGCGCGGAGCTCCCAGGAGCTCGCCTCGCTGATCGCGCGCTCGGCCGACGAGGGCACCCTCGACGCGGAGACCGCCGAGCTGATGGAGCGCTCGGTGGAGTTCGGCACCCGCACCGCCGGGGAGATCATGACACCGCGCGTGCGCACCCACAGCCTGGAGGCCAACGACCGCGCGTCCGCGGTCATCGAGCTGGCCCGCTCCACCGGTCACTCGCGCTTCCCGGTCCTCGACGACGAGGACACCGTGGTCGGCACCGTGCACGTCAAGAACGCCGTCGCGCTGCCCCTGCACGAGCGCAGCACGACCAAGGTCAAGCACCTGATGGCCAAGCCGATCGTCGTGCCCGACACCCTGCGCCTGGACCCGCTGCTGGCCCAGCTGCGCAACGAGAGCTTCCAGATGGCCGTCGTCCTCGACGAGTACGGCGGCCACGCCGGCATCGTGACCCTCGAGGACGTCGTCGAGGAGATCGTCGGCGACATCGCCGACGAGCACGACCGGATGAGCTCCCGGGTCCGCGAGCGCCGCGACGGCACCTGGCTGATCTCCGGCCTGCTGCGCCCCGACGAGGTCGAGGACCTCACCGGGGTGGCGCTCCCGGAGAACGAGGACTACGACACCGTCGCCGGTCTCGTGCTCCGCGTGCTCGGCCGGGTGCCCAGCTCGGGTGACATCGCCGAGGTGCCGGTGCCCGACCTCAGCGACCCCGAGCAGCCGCGCGAGCAGCTGGCGGTGCTGACCGTCGAGCACATGGACGGCCTGCGCATCGACCGGCTCTCGCTGCGCCTGCTCGAGGGCGAGCCGGCCGACCCCACCCCGTCCCGACGCGGCGAGCGCACGGACGGCGGTGACCGGTCATGAGCGACACCGCCGGCATCCTGCTCGTCGTCGTGCTCCTCGCGGCCAACGCGTTCTTCGTGGGCGCCGAGTTCGCCCTGGTCTCGGCCCGGCGCAGCCAGGTCGAGCCGCACGCCCAGGCCGGCTCACGGATGGCGCGCACGACGCTGCGCGCCATGGAGCAGGTCTCGCTGATGATGGCGGGCGCCCAGCTCGGCATCACGATCTGCTCGCTCGGCCTCGGTGCGGTCGGCGAGCCCGCGATCGCGCACCTGATCGAGCCGGGCATCCACGCGCTCGGCGCGCCCGACGCGTTCCTCCACCCGATCGCATTCGTCATCGCGCTGACCCTGGTGACCTACCTGCACGTCGTGCTCGGCGAGATGGTGCCCAAGAACATCGCGATCGCCGGCCCCGAGCGGGCCGCGATCGTCCTCGGCCCGCCGATGCTCGGCGTCGTGACCGTCCTCAAGCCGCTGATCGTGCTGCTCAACGCGTGCGCCAACGGCATCCTGCGACTGGTCCGTGTGGAGCCCAAGGACGAGCTGACCTCCGCGTTCACCCGGGAGGAGGTCGCGGCGCTCGTCGAGGAGTCGCGCGGCGAGGGCCTGCTCGAGGACGACGAGTACGACCGGCTGGCCGGCGCGCTCGGCTTCACCGAGAAGACGGTCGCCTCGGTGCTCATGCCGACCGACACCCTGGCCGTCGTACGCCGTGGCTCCACCGCCGCGGACGTCGAGGCGCTGTGCGCGGCGACCGGCTTCAGCCGGTTCCCGGTCGCGGGGGTCGACGGCGACCTCGTGGGCTACCTCCACATCAAGGACGTGCTCGAGCCCGACGAGGAGCGCCGCGAGCGGCCGGTCGACGACAAGTGGGTCCGCCCCTTCGCGCCGGTGACGCCTGATGAGTCCCTCCACGACGCGCTCGAGACGCTGCAGCGGCGCGGCGCGCACATGGCACGGGTCGTCGACACGACCGGCGCCACGCTGGGCCTGGCGACCCTGGAGGACGTGCTCGAGGAGCTGGTGGGGGAGATCCGCGACGCCGCCCACCACGAGGACCCGGTGGCCGGCCCGTCGAGCGCGTCCTGACCGGGTCGGCCGACCCGCCGCACCGCACCTGACCTGCTGCTTCGAGGGCGGCGCTGCGGCGGTTAGGGTGTGGCGCGTGGCAGCCGACCCTCCCCGCACGAACCGCGTGTGGACGCTGCCGAACGTGCTGAGCATGCTCCGGCTGGCCGGGGTGCCGCTGTTCCTCTGGTTGGTCCTCGGGCCGGAGGAGGACGTGTGGGCGCTGGTCGTGCTCATGGCCTCCGGCGTCACCGACTGGCTCGACGGCTACCTGGCCCGCAAGTGGGACCAGGTGACCGTGCTGGGCCAGGCGCTCGACCCGATCGCCGACCGGCTCTACATCCTGGCCGCGGTCGTGGGGCTGGCGATGCGCGACGTCATCCCGTGGTGGCTGGCGGTCTCGCTGCCGCTGCGAGACCTGCTGCTGTGGGTGCTGGTGCCGTTCCTGCGCACCCGTGGCTACACCGCGCTGCCGGTGCACTTCCTCGGCAAGGCCGCGACGTTCAACCTGCTCTACGCCTTCCCGCTGCTCTTCCTCGGTGACGGCGACGGCACGGTCGCCGCCCTCGCGCAGGTGCTGGGCTGGGCGTTCGCGCTGTGGGGGATCGGCCTGTACTGGTGGGCCGGGCTGCTCTACGCCTGGCAGGTGCGCACGCTGCTGGCCACCACCGAGCCCCGGCGACGGACGACGCTCGATGCCTGAGGAGCGCCCCGGCCTCCCGCCCCAGCCCGACCGGCCGACGCCGGACCGGGTGCGGCTCCCGCTGCTCACCCTGATCACCCAGCAGTCCCTGGACGAGGACTACCTGCACGCCGCCGAGCGCCGCGCGATCGCGGCCCGCACCGCCGGCGAGCAGCCCGCCCGGCCGAGCCGGACGCCGCACCGGGTCGCCGCCGTGGTGGTCGCGGTCTTCGGGATCCTGGCCACGACGGCGTTCGTGCAGACCTCGCGCAACGAGGACGTCGACGCCGCGAGCCGGGCGACCCTGGTGCGGCGGGTGACCGCCGAGCGCGAGCGGGTCGCGAGCCTGCAGGACCGGATCGTCGACCTGCGCGAGGGCAACGAGGCGCTCGACGACGGGCTCACGCGCGCCCGCTCGTCGTACGAGGCCTCCGTCACCCGCCTGCGCCGCGTGCAGACCCGCACCGGTTTCGTCCCGGTCAGCGGTCCCGGCGTCACCATCACCCTCGACGACGGCCCCACGGCCATCGTCGACAGCCAGGTCAAGGACATCGACCTGCGCATCGCGGTCAACGGGCTGTGGCGCGTCGGCGCCGAGGCGATCGCCATCAACGGGCAGCGGCTCACCGCCCTCTCGGCCATCCGGATGTCCGGGCTGGTGGTGCGCGTGAACAAGGTGAGCCTGTCGCCGCCGTACCGCGTGGAGGCCATCGGCGACCTCCGCACCCTGCAGTCGCGCTTCCTCGACTCCCCGGAGGGGATGTGGATGGTGCGGCTGGAGGAGGACTACGGCATAGCCTTCGCCATGGACAACGACGACAGGCTCGCGCTGCCGGCCGCCCGGCTGCGCGAGCTGCGCTCCGCGAAGCCGATCGGGAGCGTCGACAAGCGAACCCCGGAGGAGACCCCGTGATCGCCGCGCTCGGCCTGCTGGTGGGCATCGTGCTGGGACTGATCTTCCAGCCCGACGTCCCGCTCGGCCTCGAGCCCTACCTGCCGATCGCCGTCGTCGCCGCGCTCGACGCGGTCTTCGGCGGGCTGCGGGCCTACCTCGACGGGATCTTCGACGACAAGGTCTTCGTCGTCTCCTTCGTCTCCAACGTCGTCATCGCCGCGGCGATCGTCTACCTCGGCGACAAGCTCGGCGTGGGCGGCCAGCTCTCCACCGGCGTCATCGTGGTCCTCGGGATCCGGATCTTCTCCAACGTCGCGGCCATCCGCCGCCACCTCTTCCATGCCTGACCCGACACCGTCGAGCGGACGGACCCGGCTGCTGCGCGCGATGCTCAAGCCCTCGCGCAGCCAGGTCGTCGTCGGCGTGCTGCTGGCGCTCGTCGGGTTCGCCGCGATCGTCCAGGTCCGCGCCACCGAGGTCGACACGACGTACGCCGGCCTCCGCGAGCAGGACCTCATCGACGTCCTCAACGGCCTCGCCGGCACCACCCAGCGCGCCGAGTCCGAGATCGATCGGCTCGAGGAGGCCCGCGAGGACCTCCGCACCGACACCCGGCGCGTCGGCACCGCGTTGGAGGAGGCCCAGACCCAGGCCGACACCCTCGCGATCCTCGCGGGCACCGTCCCGGTCACCGGTCCCGGCATCCGCGTCACGATCACCGAGACCGACACGGCCGTGCAGGTGCAGGACTTCATCGACCTGGTCCAGGAGCTGCGCACCTCCAACGCCGAGGCGATGCAGCTCAACGGCAAGGTGCGCCTGGTCGCCCAGTCGTCCTTCGCCGAGGCCACCGGCGGCCTCGTCGTCGACGGCGAGCTGCTCGGACCGCCGTACGTCCTGGACGCCATCGGCGCGCCCGACACCCTCAGCGGCGCGATCTCCATCGCTCGCGGCGTCGTCGCGGAGCTGGAGGAGACCGGTGCGGTCGTGGAGATCCAGGAGCTCGGCTCGCTGGACATCGAGAGCGTCCGCGAGCCGCTCCAGCCCGACAACGCCACGCCCGACCTCGACCCCGCCGGCCAGTAGGGTCGAGCCACCACCCGCCCACCTGATCACCGAGCCACGAGGGAGACCGCGTTGTACCCCGAGGACCTGAAGTACACCAGCGAGCACGAGTGGCTGCGCACCCCCGGCGAGACCGAGGGGTCGGTGCGCGTGGGCATCACCCACTACGCCCAGGACGCGCTCGGCGACATCGTCTACGTCTCCCTGCCCGAGGTCGGTTCGACCATCGAGGGCGGCTCGACCTGCGGCGAGCTGGAGTCGACCAAGTCGGTCAGCGACGTCTACGCGCCGGTCTCCGGCGAGGTGGTCGCCCGCAACGAGTCGCTGGACGCGACGCCCGAGCTGGTCAACAGCGACCCGTACGGCGGCGGCTGGCTCTTCGAGGTCGTCCCCGCCGACAGCGGCGAGGTCGAAGCCCTCATGGACGCCGCGGCGTACGAGGCCTCGCTCGACGCCTGACCCGCACCCGCTGGACGCACGAGGTCCCGGCCGCCCGTGGTGGGCGACCGAGATCTCGTGCGTCCGGACGCGGTGCGCCGGTGGACGGCTGGGGAACGGCTGGGGTCAGCGGTTCTCGTTGGCGCGCTGGGTGGCGTCGAAGGTCAGGTTGATGGTGTTGGCCAGGCCCTGGAAGTCGTTGCCGGCGGCGGTCGGCAGGGTCAGCGTCGCCTTGAGGTAGGAGGTGCGGCCGGTCTCGGCGTTGAGCGTGGTGAGGGCGTGGGGGAGGTCGACGTTGGCCTGGACCACGGGGCTGTTGGCGAGGACGGACTGGGTGGTGCCGGGGCAGGTCAGCGGTGTGGTGCCGGTGGCGCTGACCGGGGTGCCCTTGACCCACGGGACCGAGCACTGGTCGAGCGCGAGGCGCAGGCCGTTGGTGGCGTCGGTCGACAGCAGGTTGGCGGTGGCCGCGGTGGTCGTCAGGCGCAGCGAGCCGAACTTCTCGTCGGTCGCGCCGCGGGTCAGGGTGAGGTCGCGCTGGACCGTGTCGCCGGGGACCAGGCCGGTGGCGTTGAGGGCGGGGCCCTGGACGCCCTGGGTGGAGGAGAGCTTGATGGTGCCGGCCGCGACGGACTCGGTGGCCGAGGTGGTGGAGGTGAACGCACCGAAGGTGCCGAGGCCGGCGACCGAGGCGGCGCCGGCGACCAGGGCGACCGAGGCGACGATCTTGGCGGCGGTCCTGCGGTTCTTGCGGGAGATCTTGGTGGAGGTGGTGGCCTTGCGGGTGCCGGTGGAGCTCGTCATCGGGGGGAGCCTTTCGGGAGGGGGCCGCCGGTCTCTCCGACGCCGTGGTGCTTGATGACCTGAACTCTGCCGAGCCCGGATCAAGGCAGCCCCCGGCTCATCCCGGACGTTCCCTCAAGAGGCCCGCAAGACGACCAGAGCCCGCAGCGGCCCGGCGGCTACGCCGTTCGGCTTGATCGACCGACGACGGCTGATAGGTTCGGACAACCGTCAACCTCAGCCCCGAGGTGAGGGTTGCACCACCCCAGCACGACCCCCAGCACGACTCCCAGCACCGCCCGAACGCCGGACCCCGGAGGATGCCCGATGCCGTTCTGCACCGCGTGTGGCAGGCAGAACCCCGACGACGCCCGCTTCTGCTCGCAGTGCGGCACGAAGCTGGTGACCGCGGACGAGTCCACGGCGCCGGCGACGCCGGTGGGCCAGGGTGACTCGACCGCCACCATCCAGATCGGGCTCGGGGACAAGACCGAGACCTCCGACCGCCAGCTCAACCCCGTCGACGCGGCCGCGGTGGACGCGCTGCCGGCCGGCCACGCGCTGCTCGTCGTGCAGCGGGGCCCCGGCTCGGGGAGCCGCTTCCTGCTCGACTCCGACGTGGTGACCGCTGGGCGGCACCCGGAGAGCGAGATCTTCCTCGACGACGTCACCGTCTCGCGCCGGCACGCGCAGTTCGACCGCACGGGGGACACCTTCACCGTGAGCGACGTGGGCTCGCTGAACGGCACGTACGTCAACCGCGACCGCATCGACAAGGTGCAGCTCAAGGACGGCGACGAGGTCCAGATCGGCAAGTACCGCCTGGTGTTCTTCGCCGGGCACCAGGCCGGCTGAGCCGTCCGCACATGAGCTCGATCGGCTCGGCCGCCCCGGGCGCCGCGGGGGCGCCGCGCGCCCGGATGAACATCGGCGAGGTGCTCGACCACCTCCGTCCGGACTTCCCGGGCATCACCATCCCCAAGATCCGGTTCCTCGAGGACAAGGGGCTGATCAAGCCCGAGCGGACGCCCGCCGGCTACCGCAAGTTCTCGCCCGAGGACGTCGACCGGCTGCGCTACGTCCTGCGCATGCAGCGCGACCACTACCTGCCGCTGAAGGTCATCGGCGAGCACCTCGACGCGATCGACCGCGGCCTCGAGCCGCCGGCGATCGAGCCCGTCGTCCCCACGGTCCCGAAGGTGGCGCTGGCCGCGGACGGCCTGCCCAGCCCGGAGTCGTTCCGCCGCCACGACGGGATGCGGCTCTCCCGCCGCGAGCTGGTCAAGGTCGCCGAGATCTCCGAGGACCTCCTCGGCCAGCTCGAGCAGTACGGCCTGATCAGCGCCAAGCCCGGCACGGGCCACTACGACACCGACGCCCTGGTCATCGCCCAGACCGCGCGCGAGCTGGCCGACTTCGGCTTCGAGCCGCGCCACCTGCGGGCGTTCAAGACCGCCGCCGACCGCGAGGTCGGCATGGTCGAGCAGGTCGTCGCGCCCCACAAGCGGGGCCGGGACGCCGCCGCGCAGGCCCGCGCGGAGGAGGCCGTCTCCGAGATCGCGGCCCTCTCGGTGCGCCTGCACGCGACCCTCGTCAAGGCCGGTCTCCGCTCCTCCTGACCCCGCCCGACGGGGCCCTGCCGGGCTCACCGGCCGGGAGTAGGGTGAAGGTGTGCGCGAAGTCGATGTCATGGGTGTCCGGGTGGAGATGCCGTCCAACCAGCCGATCGTGCTGCTGCGCGAGGTGACGGGGGAGCGGTACCTGCCGATCTGGATCGGCGCGGTCGAGGCCACGGCGATCGCCTTCGCCCAGCAGGGCGTGGTGCCCCCGCGACCGCTGACCCACGACCTGATGAAGGACGTGCTCGAGGCGACCGGCAACGAGCTGACCGAGGTCCGCATCACCGACGTCAAGGACGGCGTCTTCTTCGCGACGCTGGTCTTCGGCTCGGGTGCCGAGGTGAGCGCCCGCCCGTCGGACTCGATCGCGCTGGCGCTGCGCACCGGCACGCGGATCGTGTGCGCCGAGGAGGTCCTCGACGAGGCCGGGCTCGCCGTGCCGGCCGAGCAGGAGGACGAGGTCGAGAAGTTCCGCGAGTTCCTCGACCAGGTCACGCCCGAGGACTTCGAGTCCCGCTGACCCACCGGGTCGGCGTACCGCGGGAGCCTCACCCTCGACCTTAACTTGAGGGTTCCGACACGCCGCCATCATCTTTGACGACCTCCGTGCCGAGGCCTACCTTGAACTGTCTCTGTTGTAACTCCACCGTTGTGGTTGCGCTCCGCGGCCCCAGCACCTTCCCCGGGTAGTTACGCACAACGGAGTAGACCCACGGAGGACCGTGTGAACGAGCAGGAGCAGCAGGGCGAGCACCCCGAGGCCGCAGTCGCGGCCGAGGTGGCCGAGGAGCAGGGTCTCCTCTTCACCGACGACGTCTCGCCCCTGCCCAGTGACACCGGCTACCGCGGTCCGACCGCGTGCAACGCCGCCGGGATCACCTACCGCCAGCTGGACTACTGGGCCCGCACCGGCCTGGTCGAGCCGACCGTGCGCGGCGCCAGTGGCTCCGGCTCGCAGCGTCTCTACTCCTTCCGCGACATCCTGCTGCTCAAGGTCATCAAGCGCCTGCTCGACGCCGGCATCTCGCTGCAGCAGATCCGCACCGCCGTGCAGCACCTGCGCGAGCGCGGCACCGACGACCTGACCCGCGTCACGCTGATGAGCGACGGTGCCTCGGTCTACGAGTGCACCAGCAACGACGAGGTCATCGACCTGCTCCAGGGCGGCCAGGGCGTCTTCGGCATCGCCATCGGCGGTGTGTGGCGCGAGATCGAGGGCACCCTCGCCGAGCTGCCCAGCGAGCGGACCGCTGCCGACGAGGCCGCCGCGCCGAGCGCCGGGGACGAGCTCGCCGCACGCCGCGCCGCCCGCAAGATCGGCTGAGACCGGCCCTCCGACGTACGACGCCACGGCCCGCCACCCGCGAGGGAGGCGGGCCGTCGTCGTTCCCGGCGGCCGCGGGTGCGGCTGGTAGCCTCGGCAACGCTGACAATCCCGCACGGGAGAGTCTTCGCCCGGCCAGCACGACCCGGCCGGCAGCGGAGCGCCGAAGGGGCAATTCCTCCCCGGAACCTCTCAGGCGCCCGGACCGTGCGGGCAGGCGACTCTGGAGCACCAGCGACGGCGTGACAGAGGGGGAGGCACCCGACCCCGCGTCCGAGGAGCCCCGCTCATGTCAGACAGCACCCCCGACCGTCCCCGTCTCCCCGAGCTGGACGGCGCGCTGCCGTTCGTCGACCGCCACATCGGGCTGCGCCCCGCCGACGAGGCCGCGATGCTCGCGCGGCTCGGCTTCGACTCGCTCGAGTCGCTGATGGAGGCGGCCGTCCCCGGCGGCATCCGGACCGACGCGGCCCTCGACCTGCCGCAGGCGCAGTCCGAGGACGCGACCGCCCGCGAGCTGCGCGCGATCGCGGCGATGAACAACCCGCTCGAGGCGATGATCGGCCTGGGTTACTCCTCGACGATCACCCCGCCGGTGATCCGCCGCAACGTGCTCGAGGACCCGAGCTGGTACACCGCCTACACGCCCTACCAGCCGGAGATCTCCCAGGGCCGGCTCGAGGCGCTCATCAACTTCCAGACCGTCGTCGGCGACCTGACCGGCCTCCCGACCGCCAACGCGTCGCTGCTCGACGAGGGCACGGCGGCCGCCGAGGCGATGACCCTGGTCCGACGGGGCCTCGGCAGGACGAGCGGGGGGAAGGCCGAGGGCCCGTTCGTCGTCGACGCCGACGCGCTGCCGCAGACCATCGAGGTCGTGCGCACCCGCGCCGAGGCGATGGGCATCGAGGTCGTGGTCGCGGACCTCACCGACGGCCTGCCCGAGCCCGCCAGCGGCGTGCTCGTGCAGTACCCCGGAGCGTCCGGGCGGGTGCTGGACCCGCGGCCGGTCATCGAGGCCGTCCACGAGCGCGGCGGACTGGCCGTCGTCGCCGCGGACCTGCTGGCCCTCACCCTGCTCGAGTCGCCCGGGGAGCTCGGCGCCGACGTCGTGGTCGGGTCCTCGCAGCGGTTCGGTGTCCCGCTGTTCTACGGCGGCCCGCACGCCGGCTACATGGCGGTCGCCGCCGGCCTCGAGCGGCACCTGCCGGGCCGCCTGGTCGGGGTCTCGATCGATGCGGAGGGGCGGCCGGCGTACCGCCTGGCCCTGCAGACCCGCGAGCAGCACATCCGTCGCGACAAGGCGACCTCCAACATCTGCACCGCGCAGGTGCTGCTCGCGGTCGTCGCCTCGATGTACGCCGTCCACCACGGCCCCGAAGGCCTGCGCGGGATCGCGCGGCAGGTGCACGGGCGGGCGCGCACGATCGCCGGCGCCCTGGGTGAGCACGGCGTGGAGGTCGTGCACCGCGAGTTCTTCGACACCGTCCTGGCGCGCGTGCCCGGCCGGGCGGCGGACGTCGTCGCGGCCGCCCGCGAGGCGGGCGTGCACCTGCGCCTGGTCGACGCCGACCACGTCGGCGTGAGCGTTGGCGAGTCGGCCACCACCGCGCACGTGCAGGCGGTGCTGACGGCATTCGGCGTGCCGGAGGGTCCTGCGGCGGGCGCCGGCGACGGCCTCGGCCTGCCGGCGGCACTGGAGCGACGCACCGAGTTCCTCACCCACGAGACCTTCCAGGCGCACCGCAGCGAGACCCAGATGCTGCGCTACCTGCGCCGGCTCTCCGCGCGCGACTACGCGCTGGACCGCGGCATGATCCCGCTCGGCTCGTGCACGATGAAGCTCAACGCGACCACCGAGATGGAGCCGGTCTCGCTGCCGGGCTTCGCCGACCTCCACCCGTTCGCGCCGGCGGAGGACGCCGCGGGCTACCACCTGCTCGTCGACCAGCTCGAGGGGTGGCTGGCCGAGGTGACCGGCTACGACCGGGTCTCCATCCAGCCCAACGCCGGGTCCCAGGGCGAGCTCGCCGGCCTGCTCGCGATCCGCGGGTACCACCACGCCAACGGCGACACCGGTCGCGACGTCTGCCTCATCCCGTCCTCCGCGCACGGCACCAACGCCGCGTCCGCGGTGATGGCCGGCATGCGGGTGGTCGTCGTCAAGGCCGCTGCGGATGGCGGTGTCGACATGGAGGACCTCCGCGCCCAGTGCGAGAAGCACGCCGACGACCTCGCCGCGATCATGGTGACCTACCCGTCGACGCACGGCGCCTACGAGGACACCATCACCGAGCTGTGCGAGGTCGTGCACGCCCACGGCGGCCAGGTATACGTCGACGGAGCGAACCTCAACGCCCTGCTCGGCCACGCCAAGCCCGGCGAGTTCGGCGGCGACGTGTCGCACCTGAACCTGCACAAGACCTTCTGCATCCCCCACGGCGGCGGTGGGCCGGGGGTCGGCCCGGTCGCGGTGCGCGAGCACCTGGCGGCGTACCTGCCCTCGCACGGGATGCACCCCGACGAGACCAAGCGCGCGGGGATCGGCCCGATCAGCGCGGCGCCGTACGGCTCGGCGGGCATCCTGCCGATCTCGTGGGCCTACGTGCGGCTGATGGGCGGTGCGGGCCTGACCCGCGCAACCGCCAGCGCGGTGCTCTCGGCCAACTACGTCGCGGCGCGGCTCGGCGAGCACTTCCCGGTGCTCTACCGCGGCCACGGCGACCTGGTCGCGCACGAGTGCATCCTCGACGTCCGCGGCATCACCAAGGCGACGGGCGTGAGCGTCGACGACGTCGCCAAGCGGCTCGTCGACTACGGCTTCCACGCGCCGACCATGTCGTTCCCGGTGGCGGGCACGCTGATGGTCGAGCCGACCGAGTCCGAGGACCTCGTCGAGATCGACCGGTTCTGCGAGGCGATGATCGCGATCAAGGGCGAGATCGACCGGGTGGCCGCGGGGGAGTGGACCCCCGAGGACTCGCCGCTGCGCGGGGCGCCGCACACCTCGCGCTCGCTGGTCGGCGAGTGGGACCGCGCCTACTCGCGCGAGCTCGCCGTCTTCCCGACCGGGATCGACCCCGACAAGTACTGGCCGCCGGTCGGCCGGATCGACCAGGCCTACGGCGACCGCAACCTGCAGTGCGCGTGCCCGCCGCTCGAGGCGTTCGCGGAGTAGGCAGGATGGCCCGGTGACCGTCGCCGACAGCACCGCCCGCCGCCTCCTCGTCCACCTCGCGCGCGCCCAGGCCGGCGGGCGGCTGCCGTCGGTGACGGCCGGGGTGGTGCGCGACGGCGAGCTCGTGTGGTCCGGGACGTACGGCGGGCCGCCGGTGCCCGGCCACGACCCGACCGACGTGCAGCACCGGATCGGCTCGATCACCAAGACCCTCACCGGGGTGCTCGTGCTCCAGCTGGTGCGTGACGGGCGGGTCGAGCTCGACGCACCGGTCTCGGTCGTGCTGGGCGACGTGCCGTACGGCGACCGGACGGCGCGCCAGCTGCTGGCCCACGCCTCGGGCATCGCCGCGGAGCCGGCCGGCGAGTGGTGGGAGCGCTCCGACGGGATGTCGTTCGACGAGCTCGTCGCCGCCCACGCATCCGCCCCTGCGGTGACCGCGCCGGGGTCGCGGTTCCACTACTCCAACCTCGGCTACGCGCTGCTCGGCGAGCTGGTCGCGCGCGTGCACGGCCGGTCGTGGGCGGACTGCGTCGCCTCGCTGGTGCTCGAGCCGCTGGGGATGGCCCGGACCTCCTATCTGCCGACCGGCCCGGCCGCCTCGGGCTGGTCGGTCGACCCCTACACCCGCGAGCTGGTCGCCGAGCCGGCCACGGACACCCGCGCCCTCGCGCCCGCGGGCCAGCTGTGGTCGACGGTCGCCGACCTGGCGGCGTACGCCGCGTTCCTGGTCGACGGCCACCTCGACGTGCTCGACGCCTCCTGGCTGGCGACCGCGTCGACCACCCAGTCCGGGTCGGCCGGCGACGCGCTGGCCTCGGCGCACGGGCTCGGCCTCCAGCTGCTCCGCGGCGGCTCGGGCACGCTCGTCGGCCACGGCGGCTCGATGCCGGGCTTCCTGGCCGCGTGCTTCGTCGACCGGCCGCGGCGGACCGGCGCGGTCGTCATGGCGCCGGCGACGACCGGCTTCTCGCCGTCCGAGCTCGCGCGGGTGCTGCTCGAGGAGCTGGAGGCCTGCGAGCCGACCCTGCCGCTGCCCTGGGTGCCGACGACCTCCGTGCCGCTCGAGCTCGACGGCGTGCTCGGCACGTGGCACTGGGGCAACACGCCGTTCGTGCTCGCGCTGGAGGGCGGTTCGCGTGGGCCCGGCGGGTCCGGCCACGGGGAGGTCGTGGCGACCGGGCCGGGCGGGGCGGAGAAGTGGCGGTTCGCCGTGGTCGACGGGCGCGTCGTCGGGACCCGCGGCTACCACCACGGCGAGGAGCTGCACGTGGTCCGGCGCCCGGACGGGAGCGTCAGCCACCTCGAGGTGGCGACCTTCGTGCTGACCCGGACGCCGTACGACCCGGACGCCCCCGCACCTGGGGGACATCCGGGTCGCTGACGGGCACGCCGCTGCGCGTGCCGGCTCTGCACCGCCGGGGTCAGTCGCCGGTGGTGTCGGTCTTGGTGACCTGCAGGTCGTAGTGGAACGCCTCGTCGCAGGTCAGGTTGATCGTGCGGCCCTTCCAGCGCATCGCCAGGTCGGTGCGCAGCTTGCGGTGGACGCCGTCGACGACGATGTGCTGACCGGCGTCGTCGTGCTCCTCGTGGACGACGACCTTCTTGCCGTAGGGCTTCGCGGTGCCGGTGACGAGCACCTTCTTGCCGGCCAGCTTCAGCGTCGCCCGGACCTGCTTCTTCTCGACGAAGCCGTCCTCGGACTCGCGGATGTTCCCGAGGCCGTCGTCGCCGACGACGACCTGGAAGACGTTGGCGTAGACGTCGTTCTCGTAGACGCTGACGTAGGTCTCCGCCCCGCGGTAGGTGCCGGAGCAGTCGATGACCACGCCGCGCTCGCGGGTGGTCTCCGACGCCGCGGTGTCGGCGGTGAGGGCGGTGGCGGGGGAGCCGAGGCCGACGATCGCGGTGGCGACGGCGGCGAGGGCGAGGGGAGTGCGCATGGTGGTGCTGCCTTCTGTGGGGGTGTGTGGGTGACAGCGGGGATACGCCGTCCCACCCGTCCCGGTTGCGCACCGCGCGGCTGGTCTGGACCACGCGCTAGCAGAGCGGAGAGGGCCCCGATGAGTCCCGGCCGGTCGTACGGTCGTCCCGCCAGGAGCCGACGCGGTCGGCCGCAGCGGCGACGGGAGACCCCATGAGCACCGAGCACCCCGCGAGCGTGACCTTCGAGACGACGCTGCGCGCCGGCGGCAACAACACCGGCATCGTCGTGCCGCCGGAGGCGGTCGCCCGGCTGGGGCAGGGCAAGCGGCCGCCGGTCCATGTCGACCTGAACGGCTACGAGTACCGCAGCACGGTCGCCGTGATGGGTGGGGAGCACCTGGTCGGTGTCAGCGCCGCGGTGCGCGCAGCGACCGGACTCGCCGGAGGTGACCCGGTCCGGGTGACGCTGACCCTCGCCACCACGCCCCGGGAGGTGGACGTCCCCGCCGACCTCGCCGAGGCGATGGACGCGAACGGGGTGCGGGCGTTCTTCGACGGCCTGTCGAACAGCCTGCAGCGCTACCACGTCGGCCAGGTCGAGGACGCCAAGGCGGAGGACACCCGCCGGCGGCGGATCGACAAGGCGGTCGGCCTCTTCGCCGCGGGCAGGCAGCGGTAGCCGCACTGTCACCCCGGCGGGGTCCCTGTGCCGGGCCTGCGTCGCCCTACTCCGCCGGGGTGGTCGACCGGACAGCGAGCACCGAGAACCGGCCGTCGTCGCAGCGGACCCGGGCCGTGACCGAGCCGCCGGTCCAGAGGGTGTCGCGGACGTCGTCGCGGCCGAGGGCCGGTTGGGTGTCGCTGGTGACGCGGAGCGTGACGGTCGTGCCTGCGTACGTCGCGGGGCCGTCGGCGACGGCGACGTCGATCCGGTACGGCGGGCGGAGGTCGCCGTCGGCGCGGGGCTCCTGCGATCCGGTCACGCCGAGCCAGGTCCCGGTCAGCTCGGCCTCGCCCGCGTGGGCACACCTGACCGGGTCGAACCACACCCGCGCCGCCGCTGGGAGGTCGCTACCGTCGCGGACGTAGAGCAGGCCGTCCAGGAGCACGGCCCGGTCCGCGGCCACGCCGGCGAGCTCCTCGGCCGAGGCTGCCCGGTCCGGCTCGGCACCGCCCTGCCCGCCGGTGTCGTCGCAGCCGGGCACGACCACGTCGAGCCGACGGCCCGTGGTCTCCGGCTGCCGGCGCAGGTCTCCGTACCCGGAGTAGCGGACGCCGTCGATCTCCAGCACGGCGGCGCACGAGGCCGAGCCGTCGCCGCCCGCGCCGGCGCATGCCGTGAGCGCGGCCGCCGCGACGAGGGCGGCGGCCAGGCCCAGGGTCGTGCGGCGGGCTTGGCGCGAAGCCAGCAGGGGGTTCCGGGGCACGGCGGTCGGACGCGTCGACCGCCCGAGCGGTTCCGGCCGGACCGGGCGCATCGAGCCGGTCACCGCTGCTACATCGCCTGCGAGACGCTCGACATGTTGAAGTCCGGCACCCGCAGGGCCGGGGTGGCGGTCCGACTGAAGTAGTCGTCGCCCCACTCCCGGCTGAAGCTCGGCACCGTCTCGCCGGCGTGGGTGAACCGCCGGAGCAGGTCGACGGGGGACTCGTTCCAGCGGAAGTTGTTGACCGCACCGGTGATCTCGCCACCCTCGACGAGGTACACACCGTCACGGGTCAGCCCGGTGAGCAGGAGGGTCTGCGGGTCGACCTCGCGGATGTACCACAGGCACGTGAGCAGCAGCCCGCGCTCGATCCCGGCGACGAGGTCCTCGGCGGAGCCGGTCCCGCCGTCGACGCCGAGCACCAGGTTGTCGATCGCCGGGGTGACGGGCAGGTCGGTCATCGCGGCGGAGTGCCGGGTCTGCAGCAGCGCGGCCAGCTCGCCGTCGCGGACCCAGTCGGTGCGCTCGAGCGGCAGACCGTTGTCGAAGACCGACGACTCGTTCCCCGAGGAGGAGGCGACGACGAACGGCGAGGACTCCAGTCCCGGGTACGCCGGGTCGCTGAGCAGGTGGACCCCCTCGCGGGCGATCCGTTCGCCGACGCGCGTGCCACCGCCCCGCTTGCTGTAGACCGACTGGCCCTCGTGGGCGACCCGCGCGCCGGCGTACCAGTAGGCGTCGATCATCAGGTCGGCGACGGCGCTCGGGGGCAGCACGGTGTCGTAGCGGCCTGCGGGCAGGTCCACGCGGCGCTCGCCCCACCCGAGCCGGCGCTCGAGCTCGGCCTCCATGGCGAGCGCGTCGACGTCGGCGAAGTCGCGGGTCGCGCCGCCGGTCCAGGCGCTGAGCCCCAGGTCGGCGGTCTTGCCGGTGCAGCCGTAGTGGCCCGTGGGCTGCGCGTGGCGCAGCCGCAGGCCGGTGGTCGAACCGAGGTAGGTGGTCGTCAGCTCGTGGTTGACGAAGCCGTAGAGCACCCGGCCGCCGGCGCCCGCCCGGCCGAACGCCTCGCCGAGGGCGGGCGCGAACGCGTCGTACACCTCGATCCCGGTGCGGACCGGCTCGTCGTCCCAGTCGGGCGAGACCCGGTCGCGGACCAGCTCGGCCGCGTCCTCCGCGGGCGAGGCGGCCCGGGCGGCGGCGTCGGCGGCGGTGACGAGCGCCGACATCTGGGCCTGGTCGGTCGCGCTGCCAGAGACCGAGCCCGTGGCGGTGCCCTCGGGGCGGCGGATGAAGGAGACGACGGTGACGTCGACGCCGTGCATCACGCCGTTGGTCGTCAGCGTGTTGCCGGCCCAGCGGAGGTTGGCGCTGGTGCGGTCGCGCACGATGACCACGCAGTCGTCGGCGATCGTGGTCGCCAGCGCGTGCTCGACCAGGGACTGGGGGGTGACCCGGGGCTGCATGTCAGTGACCTGCCTCGTCGGTGGTGTTGAGGATGCGGACGCCGCGGAAGAGCGCGGTGGGGCAGCCGTGGCTGACGGCGGCGACCTGCCCGGGCTGGGCCTTGCCGCAGTTGAACGCGCCGCCGAGGACCCAGGTCTGCGGGCCGCCGACGGCCTCCATCGAGCCCCAGAAGTCGGTGGTGGTCGACTGGTACGCCGCGTCGCGCACCTGCCCGACGACCTCGCCGTCGCGGATCTCGTGGAAGCGCTGGCCGGTGAACTGGAAGTTGTAGCGCTGCATGTCGATCGACCACGACTTGTCGCCGACGACGTAGAGCCCGCGCTCGACCCGGCTGATCAGCTCCGCAGTGCTCGGCCCGTCGGGAGCGGGCTGGAGCGAGACGTTGGCCATCCTCTGGATGGGGATGTGGCCGGGGGAGTCGGCGTACGCGCAGCCGTTGGAGCGGCCCTGCGCGTGGTCGGGGCCGGCGAGCTCGGGCTTCATCGCGGCCATCGGTCGGTCGAGCTGGTAGCCGACCAGCACCCCGTCGCGGACGATGTCCCACCGCTGGGTCGCCACGCCCTCGTCATCGAAGCCGGTGGTCGCGAGGCCGTGCTCGACGGTGCGGTCGCCGGTGACGTTCATGACCGGGCTGCCGTACTGCAGCGACCCGAGCTGGTCGTAGGTCGCGAAGCTGGTCCCGGCGTAGTTGGCCTCGTAGCCCAGGGCCCGGTCGAGCTCGGTGGCGTGGCCGATCGACTCATGGATGGTCAGCCACAGGTTGGAGGGGTGGATGACCAGGTCGTAGTCACCCGCCTCGACGCTGGGGGCCGCCAGCTTCTCGGCCAGCAGCTCGGGCACCTCCGCGAGCTCGGCGTCCCAGTCCCACAGCGGCCCGGCGGAGCCGCCCACGAGGTACTCGTAGCCGCGCCCGACCGGTGGCGCGATGCTGGCCATGGAGTCGAAGGTGTCCGCGCCGGCACCCATCGCCTCGAACGACGGCTGCAGCCGGATGCGCCGCTGGGTGGTGCGCGTGCCGGCGAGGTCGGCGTAGTACTTGTGCTCGTCGACCTGCTGGAGGCTCGCGCTGGCGTGGTCGACGGCCGCGCCCAGGCGCAGCCGCTCGGTCCAGCTGACGAGCAAGGCGGCCTTCTCGGCCACCGGCACGGTGAACGGGTCGACCTCGTAGGAGGAGACCCAGGTGACGTCGTCGTACGTCGGCTCCGGCGCCAGCTCGACCGGGGTCGTCGTCATCGCAGCGGCGACCCGGGCGACCTGGACGGCCGTGTCGGCGACGCGGACCGCCTCCTCGGGGGTGAGCACGACGCCGGACGCGAAGCCCCACGCGCCGCGGTGGACCACGCGGACCGCGAACCCGAGGTCCTCGGCGTCGCTGGCGCCTTGGAGCGCCCCGTCGCGGACGCCGACGTGCTGGTAGCGCACCCGCTCGAACCGGAACTCCGCGTGGCTCGCACCGAGCTCGCGCGCCCGGCTCAGCGCCACCTCGCCGAGGTCGCGGTGGGGGAGGGCGGTGAAGGTGGGATCGAGGCCCGGCTCGCTCATGGGCGCGACCCTAGACCCGGTCACCGACAGCGGCGCCACCGCATTTCCGGGGGCCGCCCACGTCCCGTCCGCGACGGCGTACCGGCGTCGTTAGGGTGCTCCCCATGAGTTCACCGGCGTGGTTGGGCATCGGCGCGCAGCGCAGCGGCACGACCTGGTTCACCGACCTGCTGACCCAGCACCCCGCCGTCGGGCTCGGCACCAACGGCAAGAAGGAGCAGCAGCTGCTGCACAAGGTCGGCGACGGCCGGGTCGACGCCTCGGAGTACCTCGACCTCTTCCCCGCCGACGGCGTCCACCGCGGCGAGTGGACCCCGCAGTCGCTGCGCCACGCCTCCGCGCCGGCCACCGCCGCCCGACTCGTCCCGGACGCGCCGATCCTGGTGCTCCTGCGCGACCCGGTGGAACGCTTCCGCTCCGCGATGCGGCTCGCCGCCACCCGCGGGAAGTCGTGGCCCTACCCGGTGCCGATCACGGTGCAGACCTGGAGCGGCTTCTACGCCGACCAGCTCGACGCCTGGGCCGCGGCCGTCGGACGCGAGCGGATGCACGTGATGGTCTACGAGAACGTCCGCCGCGACCCGCAGGCCGCCGTCGACGACGTGTGGCGCCTGGTCGGCGTGGACCCCGTGCCGCTCGTCGAGGTCGAGCGGGCCTCCGGCTCGTCCTCCCAGGCCGACTGGGACTGGACGCCGGGGCTGAAGGAGTCGCTGCAGGTCATGTACCGCCCGCAGGCCCGTCGCCTCACCGACGACTGGGGGCTCGACGTCTCCGCCTGGTCCGGCCTGGGCTGACCTGCCTTTTCGGCGGCCTCGGGGCGCTGCGGGAGGCGTGAGCTTCATCGGCTGCCCGATGAAACTCACGGTGGGCCGATGAAACTTCAGCGTCCCACCGACAGTTTCAGCGGCTGGCCGACGAAGCTGCCGGTCGCGCTGTAGCCCGGGCGGGTTCCGCGAGCTGGAGCGGTACTTCGCGAGCAGGTCCCGTCGTTGCCCGCGGCGACCACCAGATCGCCGTCGCCGGTGGCGAGCGGGTCGTAGGGGAAGAGGCTGAGGTGGGCGTTGCCCATCCGGCCGGGGACGACCCCGCCGGCGACCAGTTCCGGCTCTGACCGCCGAGGCGCCCCCGCGGCAGCACGTCGAGGTAGCCAGGCGCTGACGGGGGCGCGTCGCGGCCTTACCTGGGGGCCGACCGGCTCGTTCAGCCGCGCACGGCCACGGTCGACCCGTGCCGGGACTTGGCGACCAGCAGCTGGGTGGGGATGCGGTCACGCATCTCGGCGACGTGGCTGACGACGCCGACGACCCGACCGCCGTCGCGCAGCGAGTCGAGGGTGTCCATGACGTCGTCGAGGGTGTCGGCGTCCAGCGACCCGAACCCCTCGTCGACGAACAACGTGTCGAGGGTCGCGCCGCCGACCTCGTTGGTGATGACGTCGGCGAGGCCGAGCGCGAGGGCCAGCGAGACCACGAACGTCTCGCCGCCCGACAGCGTCGCCGGGTCACGGGCCTCGCCCGACCAGTCGTCGCGCACCAGCAGCGAGAGCCCGCCGCGGGTCTCGCCGGCCCCGCGGCGGCCGGTGTGCTCGAGGGAGTAGCGCTGGTCGCTCATCCGGGCGAGCCGCTCGTTGGCGGCCGCGACGACCTGGGAGAGTCGGTAGGCCAGGACGTAGGCCGAGAGCCGCATCTGCAGGCGGTTGTCGGCCGACTTGCCCTCCACGAACGAGCACAGCCGCGTCGTCAGCTCCAGCTCGGCGCGCAGCGGCGCCCAGTCGTCGAGGGCGGCGACGAGCGCGGTGGAGAGCGAGGCCAGGCGGTGGGCGCGGGTCGACCAGCGGTCCGCGTCGGCGCGAGCGTCCTGCAGGGTGGCGAGCGCGGTGCGGTGGGCGTCGACGAGTCCGTCAAGGTCGGGCGGCTCGGTGGCGGCGAGCTCCTCGGCGCCCGGCCTGCGGAGGACCTCGGTCACCACGGCGAGCCGCTGCTCGTGGCGGGCGATCCGCTGCTCGAGCCGGGTGCACGCCGCGGGCTCGCGCAGGGCCGCCGCGGCCGCGCCGGCGTCGCCGAAGCCGGCCTCCGCGACCGCATCGGCGAGCGCGGTCTCGGCCTCGACGACGGCACGCTCGGCCTCGGCCAGCCGGTCCAGCGCTGCGAGCGCCGTGCGGCACTCTTGCTCGGCGGTCCGGTGGCGCCGCAGCAGGCGGTCGAGATCCGCGGCGGGGTCGCCGGTGGTGTGCTCCGCGGCGTCGGCCAGCGCCTCCGACAGCTCGGTTGCGAGCAGCTCGGCCTCGTCGGCGAGCGAGCGACGGGTGGCCTCGACCGAGGCGGCCTCGGTGACCAGCTGCTCGAGCTCGCGGGATGCGGTGGCGGCGTCGCTCGTCGGGCGCCCGCCGGCGGCGAGCAGGCGGTCGAGGGTGCCGGCGAGCGCGGACCGCTCGGCCTCGAGCGCGGTCGCGTCCTCGGGCCCGGCCGCGTCGCGGGCGTGCTCCAGGCGGGTGACCAGCTCACGCACCTCCACGTCGCGCAGGTGCTCGACGGACGACGCGTCGTCGACGACACGCTGGGCGGCCTTCTCCGCGCGCTCGTCCGGGGCGTCGGGGCCGGCGACGGCCTTGGCAGGGTGGTCGCCGGATCCGCACACGGGGCAGCACGCGCCTGCCGCGAGCGCACCCGCGAGCTCGGCGGCCATGCTGTCCAGTCGCGCGCGGCGTACGTCGAGGGCGTGCTCCTTGGCGGCGATCGTGGCCGCGCGCGCCTCGTGCAGCGCGTCGCGGGCGGACGCGAGCTCGCTCGTCAGGCGGGCGACCGTCGCGTGGGCGCTGATCCGCACGTCGAGCGCGTCGAGGGTGGTCCGGCACTCGACGGCCTCGGCCCGCGCGCGGGCGGCGGCGGTCAGCCCCTGGAGCTGGTCGGCGCGGCGGGTGAGCCGGCCGGCTTCGGCGTGCAGGGTGGCGAGCCGGGCGGCCCGCGGGCGCAGCGCCTCGACCCGGGCCGCCGCGCCGACCGCGGCGTCGAGGTCGGCGACGAGCGCGTCCCGGTCGTGGGAGGCGACCGCACGAGCGGCGGCGTCGCGGGCGGAGCGCGTCTGGTCGACGAGGCGGAGCACGGGCGCGACACCGGCGGCGCGGCGGGCCGCCTCGAGCACGTCGCGGTCGGCTGCGACCGCGGCGGCCTCGTCGAGCAGCAGGCGGTGCTCCCGGGCGGCAGCGTCGAGCCGGGCCCGCTCGTCGGTCAGCCTGCGTCCGGCCTCGAGGGCCTCGCGGGCACCGGCCTCGGCCGCACCGGCGGTCTCCGCGGCCCCGGTGGCCGTCGCCGCTGACGTGGTGGCGGCGGAGGCGAGCTCGTCGGTCCAGGCCAGCAGCGAGCCGTCGCCGGCGGGCTCGGTGAGGTCGCGGACGTCCCACGGCACGGGGGTGCCGACGACCTCGCTGACCCGGCTGGCCAGGTCGGCGACGCCCTGGTGCGCGGACTCCGAGCGACGGCGCAGGTCGAGGCGCCGGTCACGCAGCCACCGCTCGACGTCGGCGAAGCGGCCGGTGCGGAAGAGCCGCTGGAGCAGCTCGTGGCGCTCCTCGGAGCGGGCACGCAGGAACGCCTGGAACCGTCCCTGGGGGAGCATGGCGACCTGGGTGAACTGGGTGAGGTTCATCCCGAGCAGCTCGGAGACGAGGTGTCCGGTCTCGTCGAGCCGGGAGGACAGCGGGATCCACGCACCGCCGACCAGCTCGGTCAGCGTGACCGCGGCCTGCTGGGTCGTGGTGCCGGTGCCGCGCTTCTTGGGCCGCTCCCAGGCGGGTGAGCGGACGATGCGGAACCGGCGCGAGCCGAGCGTGGCCTCGAGGGTGACCTGCGGGGCCACGCCGGGCGCGGCCGCGTCGCAGCGCAGGCGCTTGGCGCTCGAGCGGTCGCCGGGGACGTCGCCGTACAGCGCGAAGCAGACGGCGTCGAGGACGCTCGTCTTGCCGGCGCCGGTCGGGCCGGAGAGCAGGAACAGGCCGGCCGACGAGAGGTGGTCGAAGTCGACGCGGACGGTCTCGGCGAACGGCCCGAACGCCGTCGCCTCCAGGACGTGCAGCCTCACCGCGCGCCCACCCCCAGCACGGCCCGGTCGAGGTCCTGGTCGTCGCAGCAGGCGTCGACCGCCTCGTCGAGCAGCGCCCGCTCCGCGTCGGTCGGTGGGGTGCCGCGCAGGTCGCGGACGAACTCCGCGGCGATGTCGTGGTCGGTGCGGCCCGCCGTGCGGGTGGCCGGGGCCACGCCGAGACCCGGCGGCGGGGTGGCGAAGCCGAGCACGAGGGCGTGCGGGAAGCGCCGCCGCAGCCGTTCCATCGCCTGCAGGGGCCGCACCTCGTCGGTGAGGGTCGCCTGGACCCAGGAGTCCTCGTGCGGCCGGTGGCGCGGGTCCTCCAGCAGCTCCTCGAGCGTGCCGGTGAGCCGGGCGAGCCGGCGGGGGACGGGGGCGTCGACGTACTCCGCGGTCACCGAGCCGTCCGCGGCGAGGTCGACGAGCCACGAGCCCTTGCGGTCGTCGGCCTCGGAGAAGGAGTAGGCCAGCGGCGAGCCGCTGTAGCGGACCCGGTCGGTGAGCGTGTGCCGCCCGTGCAGGTGGCCCAGGGCGACGTAGTCGATCCCGTCGAACAGGGTGGTCGGCACGATCGACACACCGCCGACGGAGATGTCGCGCTCGGAGTCGCTGGGCTGCGCGCCGGCGACGAACGCGTGGGCGAGCACCACCGAGCGGGTGCCCGACCGGGTGGCGAGGTCGGCGCGGACGCGGACCATCGCCTCGGCCAGCGCGGCCTCGTGCGAGCGGCGGGGGAGCTCCCACGGCGCGGCGACGGCGTGCGGGTCGAGGTAGGGCAGCGCGTGCACCGCGACCGGTCCGTGCTCGTCCTCGAGCAGCACGGGCGTGCCCACGCCCGCGGGGTCGGTGCGGATGTGCACGCCGGCGGCGTCGATGAGCCGCGAGCTGAACCCGAGCCGCTGGGCGCTGTCGTGGTTGCCGCTGGAGACCACGACCTTCGCGCGCGACGCGGCGAGCCGGACCAGCACGTCGTCGGCCAGGCGCACCGCGTCGACGTGGGGCAGCGCGCGGTCGTAGACGTCGCCCGCGACCACCACGAGGTCGACCCGCTCGGACGCCACGACCTCCAGCAGGTGGTCGGCGAAGGCCGCCTGGTGCCCGAGCATCCCCTCACGGTGGAATGACCGGCCCAGGTGCCAGTCGGAGGTGTGGAGGATGCGCATGGCAAGGACCGTAGGAGGAGGCGCCGACAGTCCCTCGGACCCACGCCGGGGTGGGCCGGATCGGGCCCGAGATCACAGGGCTCAGGTGTAGCGGACGCAGCGGCGGGCCGAGGTGAACCCGTAGAGCACCAGGCCCGCCTCGCCGGCCAGTCGCACCGACAGGCTCGTGGGTGCGCCGACGGCCGCGAGGGCGCCGACACCGGCGGCGAGCGCCTTCTGCACCAGCTCGAAGCCGGCCCGGCCGCTGACCACCAGCACCGCCCCCGACGGGGACGCACCGGCCAGCACCCGGGCGCCAGTCACCTTGTCCACCGCGTTGTGGCGGCCCACGTCCTCGCGCACCACCAGCGGCTCCCCGTCGGCGGTGAAGAGACCGGCCGCGTGCACCCCGCCGGTGCGCTCGAAGACGCGCTGCTGCTCGCGGAGCACGTCGGGCAGGCGGCGTACGACGTCGGGCGTGGGGAGGTCGCCCGTCCACCGGGCCGCGGCGCTCACCGTGAGCGCCGAGGCGACCGAGTCCTTGCCGCAGACCCCGCAGGCCGACGACCCCGACCCGAGGGTGTCGTGGCGGTGGCCGGGGTCGGTCGGCGGCGGACCGTCGAGCATGACCGTGACGACGTTGAACTCCTGCTCGGGCGACAGGTCGGTGTCGGTGCAGTACGCCACGCTCGCGACATGACCCGATCCCTGCACCAGGCCCTCGTGGACCAGCCAGCCGGCGGCCAGCTCGAAGTCGTTCCCCGGCGTGCGCATGGTGACCCAGACCCGCCGCGCGGGCGAGCCGGGCCAGGCGAGCCGGATCTCGAGCGGCTCCTCGGTCGCCAGCCGGTCCTCGTGGCGTCGCTCGCCGTCCGCGAGCAGCTCGTGCACGCGGGTGCGGACGGTGGGTCCCGGGCGGCGGGGTCTCGACGTGGTCACGCGGGGTGGGCCTCCTCCACGGCCAGCATCCGGGCGAGCCGGTCGGCGCCGTCGGCGAGCCGCCGGCGCAGCGGGTCGGCGAGGTCCGGTGCCTCGAGGAGCGCGCGTGCTTGCTCGAGCGTGGAGCGCTCGATCGAGGTCGCGGGGAAGAACGCCTCGGCGGCGTCGGCCAGCACCCAGCCGCTGCGCACGGAGGCGGTGGCGGGCAGGTCGGCGAAGTAGCGCTCGACGTAGGGCGCGGTCAGCTCGCGCTGGCTGGGCTGCCACAGCCCGAGACCGGCCGCCTCCAGCTCGTAGTTGGGGACGTCGACCTCGCCGGTGAACCGGGCCCAAGCCCACGCCTTGGCGTCGGCGTCGGGCAGGGACGCGCGGGCACGCGTGTGCTCGACGGTGGCGGCCGCGGTCGGCGCTGCCGCCAGCTCGGCGTCGAGCTCGGCGGCGTCGGTCGCCCCCAGGACCGCGAGCCGCACGAGCACCCGCCACCGCAGGTCCAGGTCGGCCTCGATGCCGGACGGCGCGGTGCCGAGCCAGCCACGCAGCACGGCGGGGTCGGTCGCGGAGCGGATGGCGGCACGGAAGGCGGCCAGCTGCTCCTCCGAGCCGGGCTCGAGCGTCTCGAGCCGGGCCAGCACCGCCGCGTGCAGCCGCTCCATCGAGCCCTCCGGGGCCAGCGGCACCAGCGTCTGGAAGACCCAGGGGATGGTCCGGCGGGGGACCGCGACGTGGGGGAAGTCGCCGGTGTCCTCGACCGGGAAGCGGGCGACCGCCAGGTCCACGACGGCCGCGGGGTCGACCGAGCCCAGGTGCAGGGCGGTCCGCACGTTGTTCCACACCCCGGCGACCAGCGCCGGGTCGGTGATCGAGGGGAGGAGGTCCGCCAGGGCGGTGACGGTCGCGGTGTCCGGCACGACCGCGGCCCAGGTGTCGTTGAACGGGTCGACGACGACGGGCGCGTCGCCGGCGTCGTACGCCGTCTCGGGACCCTCGACGGTGACCTGCTCGACCTCCCAGCGCCCGCCGCGGGCGACCGCGACGCGGAGGGTGTGGGCGCGGTCGGCCGGATGGCCGGCGGGCGGGGTGCGCCGCAGCACGCCGGCCGCGCGGTCGAGGGCGATCACGTCGGGCCCGGCGGTGCGCAGCCACTGGTCGGTGAAGGCCGACAGGTCGCCGGCACCGGCCCGCTCCCAGCTGGCGAACAGGTCGTGCATGGTGGCGTTGCCGAACCGGTGGGACTCCAGGTGGTCGACGACCCCTGCGAGGAAGACGTCGTCGCCGAGCCGGCCGGCCAGCTGGCGCAGCACCGTCGAGCCCTTGGCGTAGGAGATGCCGTCGAAGTCCTGCAGCGCCGAGACCGCGTCGGCGGCGCCGTTGCCCGCGACCGGGTGGGTGCCCGGCCCGAGGTCGGCGGTCAGTCCCCACTGGCGGCGGGCGTAGGAGTTGTCGACCCAGGCGTCGGCGTACTCGGTGACGTCGGCGGTGACGCGGACGCCCATGTACTCCGCGAACGACTCGTTGAGCCACAGGTCGTCCCACCAGCGCGGGGTCACGATGTTGCCGAACCACTGGTGGGCCATCTCGTGGGCGACGGTCGTGGCGCGCGACATCTTCAGCCCGCGGGTGACCCGGGTGTCGAAGACCAGCTGGTCGCGGAAGGTGACGCAGCCGGGGTTCTCCATCGCACCGGCGTTGAACTCCGGCACGAACGCCTGGTGGTAGTCGCCGAACGGGTAGCGGATGCCGAAGAGCCGGTGGAACTCGTCGAAGCACTGCCGGGTCATCGTCATCAGCTCGTCGGCGTCGGCCTCCAGCGCCCCGGCCAGGCTGGCGCGGGCGCTGAGCCCCAGCGCGATGCCGTCGTGCTCGTCGCGGACCAGGTGGTAGGGGCCGGCCACGACGGTGACGAAGTACGTCGACAGCGGCTGCGTCGGGCCGATGTGCCACAGGCCCGGCTCGGGGTTGGTGGCCGGCGCGTTGCCGACGACCGTCCAGTCGTGGGGCGCGAGCACCGTGACGGTGTAGGGCGCCTTGAGGTCGGGCTGGTCGAAGCAGGCGAAGACGCTGGGCGCGGCGTCCATGAACGACATGCCGTAGACGTAGTGCCGGCCGTCGACCGGGTCGACGCTGCGGTGCAGCCCCTCGCCGTCGTTTCGGAAGCGCATCGTCGCCTCGACGACCAGCTCGTTGGGACCGGTCGCGGTCTCCAGCGGCAGCCGACCGCGGTCCAGGGCGTCGGGGTCGAGCGCCGACCCGTTGAGCACGACCCGGTGCACCCGCGCCGGCTTGAGGTCGACGAACGTCGGGCCGCCGAGGGAGTCGAAGCGGATCGTCGTGGTCGAGGCGAAGGTCGACTCGTCCGCGGCGAGGTCCAGGCGCACGTCGTACGACTCGACCGTCAGGAGGGCCGCCCGGGCCTCGGCCTCGGTCCGCTGCAGGCTGCGGTAGGTGCTCACCGCGCCACCCTACGGAGCGCCCCCGTCACCAGTTCGAGGGAGATCGGGACCCGATCGCGGCGCGTCGCCCCGCGTGGGCAACCAAACCGACCGTCGCGGCGTCGTAGGTTGCAGCGAGCGTGTCCACGCTCCCACGTCCGGGAGGAAGCCCCACTCATGACCACCATCCGACGCCGGGGCCCTGCCCTGGTCACCCTGGCCGGCACGGCCACCGCCGCAGCCGGCCTGCTGCTCGGCACCACGCTGGTCGCCGGCCCCGCCACCTCGGCCGAGCCGGCCGGCGACTGCGCCCCGGCCTTCCCCGTCGACGAGCTGGCGGCCGGCGACGCCGTCACGGGCCTGACCGTCACGCGCGGCACCACCCCGGAGCCGTTCACCGGCGAGGTCCTCGGCGTCCAGGAGGACGGCATCGGGCCCGACCTCGACATGGTCATGGTCGAGGTCGACATGCCCGAGGTGCAGAAGGCCGGCATCTGGCAGGGCATGTCCGGCTCGCCGGTGTACGCCGCCGACGGCCGCCTCATCGGCGCGGTCGCCTACGGCCTCTCCTTCGGCCCCTCCGCGGTCGCGGGCATCACCCCGTTCGCCGACATGGACGACTACCTCGCCGAGGCGCCCGCCCGGGTGCCGGTCGGCAAGGCCGCCGCGGCCAGCATCGCCCGCGCCACCGGCGTCACTCGCGCCCAGGCCGCCCAGGGCTTCCGCCAGCTGCCGATGCCGCTCGCGGTCTCGGGCGTGCGCGCCGAGCGGCTGGCCACCGCCGAGGACCGGCCCTACCTGCCTCGGGGCGCGAAGGCGGCCGGCCTCGGCCGCGCCGCGGACGCCGCCGCCGAGGACCTCGTGGCCGGCGGCAACATGGCCGCCTCGCTGTCCTACGGCGACGTCACCCAGGCCGGTGTGGGGACCGTGACCTCGGTCTGCAACGGCCGCGTGGTCGGCTTCGGCCACCCGATGGCCTTCGAGGGCGAGACCACGATGAGCCTGCACCCGGCCTCGGTGATCTACGTCCAGGCCGACCCCGTCGGGCCCGGCTTCAAGGTCGCCAACATCGGCGCACCGGTCGGCACCGTCTCCGAGGACCACCTGACCGGCATCACCGGGTTCCTCGGCGCGCTGCCCCGGGCGACCACGATCAGCAACACCGCGACGTACCAGGGCCGCACCCGCACCGGCACGACGACCAACACCGTCGACAACGCCGCGGCGGGCACGACCTTCTACCAGATCATTGCCAACCACGACCGGGTCGTCGACGCGATCATGCCCGGCTCGGAGACCATGAGCTGGACCATCCGCGGCACCGACACCGACGGGTCGGCCTACGAGCTGGCCTTCGACGACCGCTACGCCTCGGACTACGACATCTCAGGCGAGGTCGGCTACGAGCTGGCCGACCTGGTCTACGCCCTCACCCGCATCACGGGGGTCACCGTCGACTCGGTGACCAGCGAGTCGGTCGTCAGCGACGATCCCTCCAGCTACCGCGTGCGCGGCATCCAGCAGAAGCGCGGCGGCCGGTGGGTCCCGCTCGGCAAGGGTGAGCGCGCCGAGGCCAAGGCCGGCTCGACGCTGGTGCTGCGCGCGGTGCTCGCGGGCGCCGAGGGCCTGTCCTACGAGCCGCTGACCATGAAGGTGCCGGCTTCCGCGAAGGGCATGAAGGGCCGGATCTCGGTCCAGGGCGGCGGCTGGATGTACGGCGGCGGCAACGTCACCTCGGTCGCGAAGGCCGAGAAGATCGTCGACGGCATGATCCGCAATGACGAGCTCGAGGTCGAGCTGACCCTGGAGAAGCGCCGCAAGCACGTCGAGCGCACCAAGATCGTCGGGCCCGTCGACCGCGTCGTCAACGGCGCCAAGCGGGTCCGCGTCGTCGTCAAGTGACCCCCTGACGCACGCGCAGCGCAGCGGCACGCCGGACGGGCCGGGAGCACCCTGCTCCCGGCTCGTTCGTGCGTCTGCACGAGCCCCGCGGCTCACGGTCGCGCTAGCCAGAGCAAGCGCCTGCGGCCCCTTGTAACGGACCGTTCGCCGCTCTGTAGGCACGCTGCAGCGTGCTGATAGAGCGGCGAACAGCGCGTTACATGCCGCCGGGGCCGACGCGAGGAGGAGCCGCTAGCAGGCCGGCAAGCGGGGACGGGCGGGGCGGGACTGGCCGGCTGCGGGGCGGGTACTCCGCTCGACATGACGTCGATCGCACACCAGACCGTGGCCGAGCTCGGTGGCGAGTGGAGCATCCTGAACCGTCAGCGCCGCGACCACGTCCGCCTCGACGAGCTGCTCCACCAGCTCGAGGGCAGCGAGGGCCAGGAGCAGCGCGCCGTGCTGCGCGAGATCAACCGACTGGTCCTTCCCCACGCGTTCGCCGAGGAGTCGGTGCTGTGGCCGGCGCTGCGGCGGATCCTCCCCGGCGACGAGGGGGAGCGGTTGACGCTCCAGGTCGAGCAGGAGCACCAGGAGGTCAACCACCTCGTGGTCGCCCTGGACTCCGAGGAGCTGACCGAGGAGGAGCGCGGCCCCGTCATCGCCCGGCTGGTCGAGGTGCTGCGCGAGGACGTCCGCGACGAGGAGGACGAGCTGCTCCCGCGCCTGCAGGAGCTCGTGCCGCCGGCCCGGCTGCGCGCCCTCGGCGTCGCCTGGGAGGCGGTACGCCGCACCGCGTCGACGCGCCCCCACCCGACCGTCGCGCGGCGCCCACCGGGCAACGCGCTGGCCGGCCTGCCGCTGACCGTCATCGACCGCTCGCGCGACGTGCTCGACAGCGGCGCAGAGCGGACCACCGCCCCGACCGCGCGCCGGCTACGCGGCCTGAGCCAGGCCCTGGCCGGGGTCGCCGGCCGGGTCGAGCGGGTGGGCGTGCTGCGGGTCGGCGAGGACCCGAGCACCTCCGTGGACGACCCACGCGCGTAGCCCCACCACCGCGAGCACGGCCGCCGACGCCACGAGGGCCGCGGTCGTGCCGGTGGCCAGGCCGAGCACGCCGGCGACGACGGCGAGCAGCAGGTGGAGCCGGGTGGTGGACAGGTGGGTGACGCTGGTGCGCGGCCGGACGGCCGGGGCGAGGTGGGACATGCGGTCTTCCTCCGGGTTTCGGGGTCAGCTGAGCACGAGCAGGAGCGATCCGACGAGCACCGCCGGGATCGTGGTGAGCACGGTCGCGAGCAGCGCCGAGCGGTGCTCCATCGCCAGCAGCGGGATGAGCGCGTCGCCGTCCTGGCTGATGGTGTTCGCGACGAGGGTCGACAGCGGCATGCCGCCGGCCAGGAACAACCCGGCGAAGACGATCTGCACGGCGCAGCCGGGGATCAGCCCGACCAGGGCACCGACGACGACGCCGGCGAACCCGAGCACCGGCAGCTGGGAGCCGTCGAAGCCGGTCAGGTGGGTGAGCAGGGTCCACGCGACGTACGCGATCGCCACCCAGACGGTCACGAACGACACCTCGTCGGCGCCCTTGGCCAGCACCTGCTGCATCGAGGTGGGCTCGCCGTCGACGGTGTCGTCGGCCAGCTTGCATCCGTTCCGCAGGAAGAACCCGACCGCCAGCACCGAGCCGACCAGCCCGATCGCCAGGTAGGGGTCGACGCCGCCGAGCAGGGCGTGCCCGAGCTGGGCCGGGTCGACCAGCTCGAACGTCGTCGGCAGGCTGACCGTCGCGCCCGCCCCGAGCAGCAGCCACATCAGGGCGGGGAGGCTGGCCGCCTCCATCAGGACCGTACGCCGCCGGGCGGGCGCGGCCGCCGACGCGACGGCCACGGGCACCGGCGCGGGTGCCGTCACCCCCACTGGCACCCCCGCCGGCACCGGCACGGGGGCGGCCGTCGGGCGGGCGACGGCGTCGACGCGACGTCGCGGGGCGATGCCCACGGCGTCCACGACGTACCCCGTCGCCGCGCCCGTGGCGACCAGCAGCACCTTCAGCTGCAGCGTCAGCACCGGGTCGGCCGCGAGCAGCACCCACGACGCGTCGTCCATGGTGGCGACGAGCGCGGCGATCGCGGCGCCGTAGCTGACGGCTCCCCGGGCGTAGACCGACATCACGATGATCGCGCCGCCGCACCCCGGCGGCACCGTCAGCAGGGCCGCCACCAGGGGGCCCAGCCGGCGGTGACGCTCGAGGGCGTCGTCCAGCCGGTGGCCCCACCGGTGGCGCGCCCAGCCGAAGGGCACCACCAGGAGGGCGACGAACACGCCGACCTCCATGAACGCGTCGGCGAGGGGACGCAGCAGCAGCTCGGTCATCGGTCCGGTCTCCGGGGTCGTGGGGTCGGCTCGCGGCTCACTCGCCGGTGAGCTTCTCCTTGGCCTTGCTCAGCAGGTTCTCCGCGCCCTGGCCGTAGGCGCCCGCGGCGTTGCCGGGCTTGCCGGGGCCCTTGCTGCCGTCGTACGTCGCGAAGAGCAGCGGGTCCGGAGCCGGCACCTCGTTGACGTCGTCGCCGAGCTGGACGCCGGGGGAGAACTGGATTCCCTTGTCCCCGATGAGCGTCGTGCCCTGGGCCCAGCGGCCCTCGGCGGCGGTGCTGCCCTCGTGGAAGCTGTAGAACGTGCGGCCCGGCTCGTCCTTCTCCTCCTCGGCCAGCGAGTCCTCGATGCCGTCGGTGAAGCCGTCCTCGATGAGCTGCTCGATGCCGAGCAGCCACTGCTGCTGGTGGAAGGTGTCCCGGGCGAGGTTGAACTGCAAGGTGTCCTTGACGCCCGGGTCGTCGGTCATCTGGTAGACCCGCGCGGTCTGCAGCCGGCTCTGCGCCTCGGCAGCGACGTTGCTGCGGAAGTCGGCGAGCAGGTTGCCGCTGGCGACGATGTAGCCACCGTTCCACGGCACGCCCTGGCTGTTGGTGGGCATCGCGGCGCCGCCGGTGACGATCGCGTGCTGGACGTTCTGCCCGCCGAGCACGGCGGCGAGGGCCGGGTTGGCGGCGGCGGCCTCGGCCTGGGTCTCGGACGGGGCGCCCTCGAGCAGGCGGGCCATCATCGTCACGAGCATCTCGACGTGGCCGATCTCCTCGGTGCCGATGTCGAGGATCATGTCCTTGTACTTGCCGGGGATCCGGCAGTTCCAGCCCTGCCAGAGGTACTGCATCATCACGGTCATCTCGCCGAACTGACCGCCGACGAGCTCCTGCAGCTTGGCGGCGAAGAGGGCGTCGGGCCGTTCGGGCTTGACGTTGTACTGCAGCTCCTTGGTGTGTCGGTACACGTGTCGCGCCTTTCCTCGAGGGTGCGTCCGTCGCACCCGATGAGCACCACGCTCGCCGCCGGCCGTGACGCCGGCGTCGGTCACGGCGTACGCCGCCCCGCCGGTGCCGGCGTGGGGGTGCGCGTCCCCCGCGGCGTACGCCGTCGCGTGCCCGCGCCGTCCTTGTGCCGTCCTCCCGGCGTCGCCGGGCCGCGCAGCTGCGGCTGTCGCTGCTCGGCGGCTTCTGCCTCCACTTCGGCGGGGACGAGCTCGACCTGCCCAAGCCCGCCCAGCGGCTGCTGGCGCACCTCGCGGTCGTGCACCGGCGGGCCAAGGTCTCGCGCACGGCCCTCGCCGAACGGCTGTGGCCGGACGCCGAGCCGGCGCGGGCGACCGCGAGCCTGCGCACCGTCCTGTGGCGGCTGCCCCGGCCGCGCGGCCGGACGCTCGTGCAGTGCACGTCGACGGCCGTGCGGCTCCACGACGAGGTGGTCGTCGACCTGTGGCAGGCCGAGGAGGCCGCGCGCGAGCTGCGGGAGGGACTGCGGCCGGGCCTGGAGCGGGCCCGGCTGTGGCGCGACGACCTGCTGCCCGGCTGGCACGACGAGTGGCTCGACGTGGAGCGGGAGAGCTACCGGCAGCTGCGGCTGCACGCGCTCGAGCGCTCCTCGGAGGTGCTGCGGGTCGACGGCCGGCACGAGGAGGCCCTGGGCGCGGCGCTCGAGGCGGTCCGCTCAGAGCCGTTGCGCGAGAGCGCGCACCGCCGGGTCGTCGAGGTGCACCTGGCCGAGGGCAACCACGCGGAGGCGCTGCGACAGTACGACCACTACCGGCGGCTGCTCGCCGACGAGCTCGGCCTCTCGCCCTCGCCGGTCATCCGCCGGCTCGTGGGCCCGATGCTGGGTCGGCCCCTCGACAGCGCCTGAGCCGCTCGCGAGACTGGCCGGCATGGACCTCGGGCTCGCCGCCGCGCTCGTCGCCGGCGCGGTCGTCCTGGCGCTCGCCGGGCTGACCGCGGTCGGCGAGCGCCGTCGCGGCCACGGCGCGGGCGTGGCCCTGGTCGCCGGGGTGTTCTTTCCGGTCACCTGGGTGGCGTGGTACGTCCGCGACGAGGTCGGGCCGCGGGCCGCGGGCGGGCGTCGGTTCCCCTAGGTATGCAGACGAACCGCCACTTCCCTGGGTGTGCTCACCCTGGGAAGTGGCGGTCCGGCGACATACCTTGATGAACCGACGGCCGGCGCGGCTCAGAGGCCGGTCAGAGGCCGGTCAGAGGCCGGTCAGAGGCCGGTCAGAGCCGGACGAGCATCTTGCCGATGTTGTCCCCGCGGTGCAGGCCGAGGAAGGCGTCGACCGTGCTGTCGAGACCCTCGGTGAAGGTCTCGCGGTGCTGCAGCCGGCCCTCGGCGAGCCAGGTGCCGGCGCGGTCGTAGAACTCGCGCGCCGCGTCGCCGTGGTCGGTGACGATGAAGCCGCGCAGGCTGATCCGCTTCTGCACGACCATGAACATGTTGCGCGGGCCGGGGGTCGGCTCGGTGTCGTTGTACGACGCGATCGCCCCGCACGCGGCGATCCGGCCGAAGTCGGCCATCCGCTGGATCGCCGCCTCGAGGTGCTCGCCGCCCACGTTGTCGAAGTAGACGTCGACCGCGCCGTGCTCCTTCAGCTGTCCGGCCACCGATCCGTCGTGGTAGTCGAAGGCGGCGTCGAAGCCGAGCTCCTCGGTCAGCCAGCGCACCTTCTCCGGCGAGCCGGCCGAGCCGATGACCTTCGCCGCGCCGAGCTCGCGCGCCACCTGGCCGGCGACCGAGCCGACCGCGCCCGCGGCGCCCGACACGAAGACGGTGTCGCCCTCCTGGACCGGCGCGATCCGGGTGAGGCCGACGTACGCCGTGAGCCCGGGCATGCCGAGCACGCCGAGGTAGGCGCTGGCGGGGACCTGCGAGACGTCGACCTTGCGGACCTGGTCGGCCGGCAGCAACGCGTGCTCGCGCCACCCGGCCTGGTGCAGCACGGTGTCGCCGGGGGAGAGGCGGTCGTCGCCGGAGGCCACGACCTCGCCGACGGCGCCGCCCTCGAGCGGGGCGTCGAGCGCGAAGGGCGGGACGTAGGACTTGGTGTCGTTCATCCGGCCGCGCATGTAGGGGTCGACGGAGAGGACCGTGTTGCGGACCAGCACGTGGCCCGGGCCGGGGTCGGGGAGCTCGGTGGTCACGGTCCGGAAGTTCTCGGGGACCGGCCAGCCGGACGGGCGGGAGGCGAGGTGGATCTCTCGGGTCGTCGTGGGCATGGCCCCGATCCTGCCAACCCGGTGGTGGCCGCGCCCGGCCGGGGACGCGACTGGCCGGGACAGGACAGGACAGGACGAGACGCGACAGGGCCCCGACCGGATCCGGTCGGGGCCCTGTCGGGTGGAGCGGGTGGCTCAGGCCTGGATGCCGAGCGCGAACTCCACCTTGCCCGTCGGGTCGACGGCGGCGTCGAGCACCTTGTCGTCGAGCATGAGCGCGGCCGCCTCGTCGAGGTAGACCGTGGCGCCCGCCTGCTCGACCACCTGGTCGCCGGGCTCGGCGGCCTGGGCGGCGGTGACGGCGAACGTGGGCTCGGTCGCGGACTCCGAGGTGATGCGCAGGCCGGCCGTCTCGGGCAGCCCGGGCTGGGTGGAGATGTCCTTCACGATGGTGCTGGCGTTCTCGGTGAGGGTGAGCACGGCTCGCCTCCTCCAGATCGTGTGCAGGTCCCGACCCACCGTTCCGGAGACGCCGCGATGGCACAAGTCGGCGCCGGGGGCCGGGCGTGTCGTGGGAGGCTGGCGCCCGTGCCGAAGCTGTCCGAGGTCCACCGGTCCCGCGTGCCCCGCTGGCGGGACGTGCCGCCCCAGCACGGCCGCCGGTTCGTGGTCACCGGGGCCAGCAGCGGCATCGGCCTCGAGGTCGCCCGCGCCCTCGGCTCGGCCGGTGCCGAGGTCGTGCTGGCCGTGCGTGACCGGGCCAAGGGCGAGCGCGTCGCGGCCGACCTGCCGGGCCGCGCGGAGGGGCGGGTCGAGGTCCGCGTGCTCGACGTGGCCGACCTGTCGTCGGTGCGGGCCTTCGCCGACGGCCTCGACCGGGTCGACGTGCTCGTCAACAACGCCGGCGTGCTGGGCCTGCCCGAGGGCCGGACCGTCGACGGCTTCGAGGCGACGCTGGCCACCAACCACCTCGGCCACTTCGCGCTCAGCAACCTGCTGCTGCCGCGGCTGGCCGACCGGGTCGTCGTCACTGGGTCCCGTGCCCACCTGCACGGCGACCTCGATCCCGACGACCTGGCCTGGGAGCGGCGCACCTACCGCCCCTACGCGGCGTACGCCGCCTCCAAGCTCGCGAACCTGCTCTTCCTCGCCGAGCTCCAGCGGCGCCTGACCGCTGCCGGGTCCACGCTCCGCGCGACCGGCGCCCACCCGGGCTCGACCGCCACGGCGATCACCGCGAGCTCCGGCAGCGCGGCCCTCGCCTGGGTCGGCTCGTGGGGGCACCGCCTCGCCGGCATGGAGCCGTGGCAGGGCGCCCTCCCGACGTTGTACGCCGCCACGATGGACGTCCCCGGCAACACCTACGTCGGTCCGCACGGCCCCGGCGAGATGCAGGGCTGGCCGACCACGGCTCGACGCGCGCCCGCCGCGCTCGACCCGGGCCTCGCCCGCCGGCTGTGGGAGCGCTCCGAGGAGCTCACGGGCGTCGCCTTCCCGTGCGCCTGACCCGGGACGTGGGCGCGACGGCCTGCGAGACTCACCCCATGCCCGCAGACGACGCCACCGCGCCCGCCGGCACCGCGCCCGCCGGCCCGCGCCCGCGCCGCGGAGCCCGCACCGCCGCAGCGGCGGTCTGCCTCGCCCTGGTCTCCGCAGCGATGTGGTTCGCCTGGCTGGGCTGGGACGACGAGTACCACCTCGTCGACGGTGTCGCGCAGGGTCCGTACCGCACCTGGCAGGTGGTCGGGTGCGGACTGTGCGTCGCGGCGGCCGGCGTCGTCGCCCAGGTCCTGGTGCGCGTGCCGTGGGCGGTGCCCCTGCTCGCCGCGGCGGCGGTCGTGGGGTTCGCGGTGCCGTGGTCGGTGCACGCCGCGTCGACCGACGACTCCGGCCTGTGGGTGGTGGGGCTCCTGTTCCTGCTCGTCGGCGGCGGCACGGGGCTGACGATGCTCCTGGGCATCACCGCCCTGGCGACGCGCGGACGCAGCGGTCGCTCCTCGTCCCCTGCGTAGGTGAACCCGGCCGCTGTCGCGGGCCGCGGGCCGCGGAGGGGTGCACAGTGGCGGGACGGTCCGGGACCGTCCCGGTCGAGCGCCCGTGGAGGCCCGTCATGCCCCGTCCGGTCCCGATGCCGCACCGTCTCGCCGCCGAGGCCCTCGGCACGTTCGTCCTCGTGCTGATGGGGTGCGGCTCGGCCGTCCTCGCGGCCGGGTTCGTCTCCGACGACGTCCACCTGGGGATCGGCTTCCTCGGCGTCTCCCTGGCCTTCGGGCTGGCGGTGCTGACGATGGCCTACGCGGTCGGCCACGTGTCGGGCGGTCACTTCAACCCGGCCGTGACCGTGGGCCTCGCCATGGGTCGGCGGTTCGCGTGGCGGGACGCACCGGCGTACGTCGTCGCCCAGGTCGTCGGCGCGGTCGCCGCCGCCGCGGTCCTCTGGGTCGTCGCGTCGGGCCGGGACGGCTTCTCGGCCTCCGCGTCCGGCTTCGCGACCAACGGGTACGGCGACCGGTCGCCCGGCGGATACTCGCTGCTCGCGGCGCTGGTCCTCGAGGTCGTGCTGACCGCCGTCTTCCTCTACGTCATCCTCGGGGTGACCGACACCCGCGCGCCCAAGGGCTTCGCGCCGCTGGCGATCGGGATGTCGCTCACCCTGATCCACCTGGTCAGCATCCCGGTCACGAACACGTCGGTGAACCCGGCGCGGTCCCTCGGTCCGGCGCTCTTCGCCGGCGGTGACGCCCTGGCGCAGCTGTGGCTGTTCCTGCTGGCGCCGGTCCTCGGGGCGCTGATCGCCGGCGCGACGTACGCACTGGTGGCCGGCAGGGACGAGCCCACGACGACGCTGGAGTCCGCCACCAAGGGCTGACGGGCCCGGCGTCGGGTCAGTCCGCGACCGTGACGGCGGAGATGTCGACCGGCTCGGCGGGGGCGACGCCGTCGGGGCCGTTGCCGGCCTTCGCGACCTGCTGGACGGCCTTCAGGCCGGCGTCGTCGACGGTGCCGAAGACGGTGTACTCGGGCGGGAGCGGGGTGTCGCCGTAGACGATGAAGAACTGCGAGCCGCCCGAGTCGGGCGCCTGGGTGCGGGCCATGGCGAGCGTGCCGTCGGGGTAGGACTCCTCGCCGGTCACCTCGTCCTCGATGGTGTAGCCGGGGCCGCCCATGCCGGTGGCGGTCGGGTCGCCGCACTGGAGGACCTGGATGCCCGCGGCGGCGGTGGTGAGCCGGTGGCAGGTGGTGTCGTCGTAGTAGCCCTGCTCGGCGAGCGAGACGAAGCTGTTGACGGTGCACGGCGCGGCGTCGGCGTCGAGCTCGAGGCCGATGTCGCCGATGTTGGTCTCGATGGTGCCCGAGAGGGTGCCGCTGACGGCCGCCGTGCTGGGCGGCAGGTCGACCTCCTTGGCCGCGGCCTGGCCGTCCTCGCGGTAGGTGCAGCTCGGTCCGTCGCCCTGCGGCTCGTCCGAGGCGCTCGACCCCTCGTCGCCGCAGGAGGAGAGCAGCGAGACGGCGGCCAGCGTGGCCAGGACGGCGAGGGGGCGCGTGAGCATGGCGCCGATCGTAGGCGGCCCGCTCAGCAGTTGAGCCCGCGGGCGGCCACCGGCCACGGTCGCAACGCGCCGGCCTCCTCGACCCACAGGTCGTCGACGAGGTTGACTGCGGAGCAGACGTGGTTGGGCACGACGTCGACCTGGGTGCCGAGCCGGGGGAGCGGTGCGCCGGCCATGTCGACGACGGCGCGGTTCTCGGCGACGAGCACCACCCGGGCGTCGGGGTACGCCGGCAGGCGGCCGTGCCCGGTCGACCAGGTCGCCCGGTCCGCGCCGAGGAGCTTGCTGCCGGCGTCGAGCACGGCCCGGCCGCCGCTGTGGCTGACCACGGTCGTCCGGCAGCTCAGCGCGATGCGGTCGGGCGTGGTGGTGCCGAGCTCCCACTGCTGGGCGTCGCCGAAGACGTAGACGCCCGGGCGGAGCTCGGTGACCACCGAGGTGTCGGTGTGCGCGAAGGTCGGGGTGGAGCCGCCGCTGACCACCCGCACGTCGATGCCGGCGGCTTCCACCGACGCCCGGGCCGCGGCGAGCGCACGGGCCTCGTCCTGCGCCGCGGCCTCCGCCGCGCCGGGTGCGTAGGCGTGCCCGGGGAACGTGAAGACCCCGCGGACCTCGAGCCCGGCGCGCATGGCCGTGGCCGCGACGGCTCCGGCGTCCTCGGCCTGCACGCCCGTGCGGTGCTGGCCGCTGTCGACCTCGACGAGCACCTCCACCGGGGTGCGTCCGAGCAGCCGCCCCGCGTTGGCGGCGGCGGCGCTGGAGTCGACGGCGAAGGCGACCCGCGCCTTCTCGGTCAGCTCCCGGACCCGTCCGGCGGCGCGCTCGTCGAGCCACAGCGGATAGGCGATGAAGACGTCCTCGCAGCCGTGCCGGGCGAACAGCTCGGCCTCGCCGATCGTGGCGACCGTGATGCCGACGGCGCCGTGCACCAGCTGCAGACGCGCGATCTCGGGGTTCTTGTGCGTCTTGACGTGCGGACGCAGCGCGACCTGCCGGGCCGCGGCCGTCTCCGCCGCGACCCGGACGTTGCGCCGCAACCGGTCGAGGTCGAGGCAGAGGTACGGGGTCGCGGTCGGCACCTACATCTCCTCGTGGGTGTCCGGGTCACCGCCGAAGAGCCGGCCGTCGGCGCGGCCGAGGCCGGTGATGGCCGCGACCTCCTCCGCGGACAGCTCGAAGCCGAGGACGTCGAGGTTCTGCCGCTGCCGCTCGGGCGTCGCGGACTTCGGGATCGGCACGTTGCCGAGCTGGAGCTGCCAGCGCAGGACCACCTGGCCCGGGGTGACTCCGTGCCGCGCGGCCGCCTCGGCGACGACGGGCTCCGCGAACGGCGCCTGCCGCTTGCCCAGCGGGCTCCACGACTCGGTGCGGATGCCGAGGCGCTCGTGCACGGCGCGCATCTCGACCTGCGGGAAGTAGGGGTGCAGCTCGACCTGGTTGACCGCCGGGGTGACCCCCGTGTCGTCGAGGACCCGCTCGAGGTGGGCCTCGGTGAAGTTCGAGACCCCGACGGTGCGGACGAGCCCCTCGGCCTGCAGGTCGACGAGCGCGCGGTACGCCTCGGCGTACTTCCCGACGCTGGGGTTGGGCCAGTGGATCAGGTGCAGGTCGATCCGGTCCAGGCCCAGCGCCTCCAGCGACCCGCGCACGCTGGCGACCGCGTCGTCGTACGCATGGGCGCGGCCCGGAAGCTTGCTGGTGACCACGAGCTCCCCGCGCGGGACGCCGGAGCGGCGGATGGCCTCACCGACCGCGCGCTCGTTGCCGTAGTTCACCGCGGTGTCGATGAGCCGGTAGCCGGCGTCGACCGCGGAGACGACAGCGGCGACGCACTCCTCGTCCTTCAGAGGGTAGGTGCCGAAGCCGATCGCCGGCAGCGTGGTGCCGTCGTTCAGCGTGTGCACGGGGAGCGGGGCGTTCACTTGTCGGGAGGGGTCTCGGCGGGGGTGGCCTCGTGGTGGGTCGCGCCGTGGGTGCGGCGGTCCTCCTTCATCTCGGCCTCGTACAGGTGTCGGCGGCCGCCGACGAGCGCCTCGCGGGCCTCGCGCTCGACGTCCTTGAACGCCGCGTAGTAGGTGTCGTCATACGCCTCGACGATCTGGAAGGTCCAGCGGCCCTCGATGACGTTGCGGCCGATGATCTCGGTGCGGACCTTGTCGGCCAGCTCAGTGTGGCCGGCCTCCTCCAGCAGGTCGACGGCGTCGCCGGCGGTCAGGTCGGCGGTGCCGCTCATCCGGTGGAAGTTGTAGAGGAACCCCCGGGCGGCCTCCACCGCCTCGAGGGCCTCGGACAGCTTCCCCAGCGCCTCGACCGTGGCGTCGGTGACGCCGTCGGGCCGCGTGTGCCGATCGTCGGGGCCGCTGGTCAAGACAGGACGCTCTTCGCGTCGACCACCCCGTGGCGGGACTCGATGGCGTCGGCGAGCTTGGCGATCTCGTTCTCGCTCAGCGAGACCCCGACCTCGTCGGCGCCCTTGCGCAGCTCCTCGGCGACGGTGCCCTCGGTGGCGCCGTCCTGCCAGGAGGAGACCCGGTCGACGATGATCTGGACGGCTTCGTTCTTCTCGTTCGCGTTCTGCTCGGTCATGCGCGACCTGTACCCACCTCGTCGCGAGCCACCTACGCTCGGGTCATGGAGGTGCGCGCACGTCCCCGTGCGGCGCCCGGTGGGTGGGCAGCACCGGTCGCAGGACTGGTCGCAGCACTGGTCGTGGCCGTCTGCCTGACGGCGTGCACCTCGGACGACGGCTTCCCGACCAGTGCCGACGGTCCGACGTCCGGGTCGGCCCAGCCGTCCGAGAGACCCGAGCGGACCGCGCCCACCGGGCTCGTGGCGCCCGAGCGGACCCCGACGTACGTCGCCGCCGACGGCCGACCTCGGAGCGCGAGGCTCACCGTGCCGGCGATCGGGCTCACCGGACTGGCCGTGGTGCCCTACCGCGGCTGGACCGACGACGCCCCGGGGACCCTGATCCAGGACCGTGGCGTCGCCTCGAGCCCGCACGGCCCGCGCGGGGGCACCGGTCCCGGTGGGGTCGGCAACTTCCAGGTCACGGCCCACCGGCTGTCCTCGACGCGCGCCTTCGAGCGCCTGCCCGAGCTGCGCCGGGGGGACGTGGTGCACGTCGAGGCAGGGCGCGTGCGGTACACCTACCGCGTCACCACGACGAGGCGCACGTCGTTCCGCTCGGCCGCCTCGCTGCGTGCGCAGCGGGCGGCCGTGCCAGGACGGCCCGGTGAACAGCCCACCCGGCCGATGATCACGCTCTCGACCTGCGCCACGGTCGAGGACCACGCGGTGGGCAACTACTGGGCCGACCGGTTCGGCAACCCCGAGCACCGCATCGACAAGATCGGGGTGCTCGTGCGCAGCCGGCCGGTCGGCGCAGGAGCGGCGGGGTCCGGCGTCAGCCGGCGCTGACGCCCGCGGCGACCGGCTCCTCGGCCGCGGCGACGTCGGCGGCGCGGCGACGGGGGATCGTCGCGGCGATCGCGACACCGACGAACGCGGCGATCGCGCCGACGAGGAAGCACAGCTGGAAGGCGCCCTCGGTCGGGATCTCGAACCCGTCGCCGACCGGCATCGTCTTGCTGGTCAGCAGCGTGCCCATGACGGCGGCCGAGACCGTGGTGCCGACCGAGCGCATCAGGGCGTTCAGGCCGACCGCGGCGCCGGCCTCGCGCGGCGGGACCGCGTCGAGGATGAGCGTGGGCATCGCGGCGTACCCGATGCCGACGCCCGCGGAGAGGATGCAGGAGACGAGCAGCAGCTGCCAGGGCGCGTCCATGAGGAAGTACGCCACGAGGTAGCCGCCACCGAGGACGGCCGCGCCGATCATCAGGGTGATCCGCGCGCCGATGGTGGAGATCAGCCGGCCGGAGACCGGGGCGAACAGCATCATCACCAGGCCGCCCGGGGCCATCCACAGGCCGGCGGCGAGGATCGACTGGCCCAGGCCGTAGCCGGTGGCCTCGGGGAGCTGCAGCAGCTGGGGCACGACGATCGCCTGCGCCATCATGCCGAAGCCGACCGCGACGGCGGCGATGTTGGTCATCAGGACGGGGAGCTTCGCGGTGGCGCGGAGGTCGACCAGCGGCTCGGCCTGGCGCATCTCGAAGGCACCCCAGACCAGGAGCACCACGACGCCGGCGGCCATCGCGCCGAGGGTGCGGGCGTCGCCCCAGCCCCAGGTCGTGGCCTTGGAGACGCCGACGAGCAGCGAGACCAGGCCGACCGCGAGACCGATCGCGCCGACCCAGTCGAACCGGCCGGGCGCCTCGTCGTGGACGTGGGGGATGGCGAGCGCGGTGAGGGCCGTGATGACCACGGCGAGCGCGGTGGAGACCCAGAAGAGCGCGTGCCAGTCGCCGACCTCGACGATCCAGGCCGACAGCGGCAGGCCGATGGCCCCGCCGACGCCGAGCGTCGCGCTCATCGCGGCGACCGCGCTGCCCGCCATCTCCGGCGGCACGATCTGGCGGATCATCGAGATGCCGACCGGGATGAAGCCCATCGCCAGGCCCTGGAGAGCGCGGCCGGTGAGCACCGGCACGAGCGTGGAAGACAGCGCGACGAGCGCGGAGCCGAACGCCAGCAGCGCGGCGCTGGCGACCATGACCCGCTTCTTGCCGAACAAGTCGGCCAGGCGGCCGGCGATCGGCATCGCGACCGCGCCCGCCAGCAGGGTGACGGTGACGACCCACGCGGCGTTGGCCGGGGAGGTGGCGAGCAGGCGCGGGAGGTCGCTCTGGATGGGGATGACCAGCGTCTGGGTCAGGGCGGCGGTGAGGCCACCCACGCAGAGGACGGCGATCGCGAGACGCGGGTTGGCGGTCCGGGTGGGGCTCGGCACAGAGGTTCCTTGTCGGTCGGTGAGGACCTCAGCGTAAAGATGATTGCCTTTGACAACCAACTGGCGGGCGTGTGATCCCGGCCGCACCCCACATCTCAGGGGAGTCCTGCACATCTCGGGGTAGATCTGCCCCGAGATGTGCAGGGGTCACCGGTTCACCGGTGACCCCTGCACGCCGACGGCGCCGCTCAGACGCCGCTCAGACGGCGGTCGGGAAGCGGTCCCAGACCCGGTGGAAGGCCATCTGCTCCGAGACACCGGTGAAGACGTCGGCGGGGGACCCGCCGGTGACGACGCCGGGGTCGTCGGCGCTGATGCCGGCGCCGGCGAGCGCGGTGACGCCCTCGCCCCAGGCGCCGATCACCTTGGCGTGGCGGTGGCACTCCTGGACCATCAGCGCGACGCGCGGGTCGAGCGCGGGGGAGCCGGCCGCGCCGGCCTTCGCGTCCCGGTTGGTCAGCGCGTCGGGCGCGGGCTTCGGCGCACCCGCCACGAGCAGCACGTCGACCTCGACCGAGCGGCCGGTGGCGAAGGTCCGCTGCACCGGCATGCCCTCGATGGTGCCGCCGTGTGGACCGATGAGCAGCGGGACCATCCCGGCGCCGTGGATGGTGCGGCGCAGGGCGTCGACCCCGCTCAGGTCACCGTCGGGGTCGACCACGATGCCGATCATCCGGCCGTCGGGCGGGAACGGTCCCTTGACCTGCGAGAGCGCCGGGCTCGGCTCGAGGTCCTGCAGCTCGATCGTCGGCTCGGGCGCGGGCAGGCCGAGGCCGGTGGCGACCTCCTGACACAGCACCGGGTCGATGTTGGCCAGCGACTGCAGCTGCCGCTCCTTGACCGCCTGCTCGTAGCACTTGCCGAGCTCGAAGGTGTAGGCGCGGATGATGTGCTCCTGCTCGACCGGCGTCATCGACAGCCAGAACTGGCGCACCTGGCTGTAGTGGTCGTCGTACGACGCCGGGTTCTCCCGCACCTTGGTCGCCTCGGAGACCTTCACGGCCGCCTCGACGAACGCGCGGGTGTCCTCCTCCGACAGGTCCGCGCCCGCGGCGAACGGGCAGCCGCCGTCGAGCGAGTTCGGCTTGTACGGCGCGACGCCGGAGTGGACCGCGTGCTGGTGGAAGCCGTCGCGGAACATGTCGTTGGTCGGCACGTGCGGCCGGTTGACCGGGATCTGGTTGTAGTTCGGCCCGCCCAGCCGCGAGAGCTGGGTGTCGACGTAGGAGAACAGCCGCGTCTGCAGCAGCGGGTCGTCGGTGACGTCGATGCCCGGCACGAGGTGACCGACGTGGAAGGCGACCTGCTCGGTCTCGGCGAAGAAGTTCGTCGGGTTCGCGTTGAGCGTCAGCTTGCCGATCGGCTGCACCGGCGCGATCTCCTCCGGCACGATCTTCGTCGGGTCGAGCAGGTCGATGCCGGCGAACATCTGGTCGGGCTCGTCGGGGAAGACCTGGATGCCGAGCTCCCACTCCGGGTGCGCGCCGGCCTCGATGGCGTCGTACAGGTCGCGGCGGTGGAAGTCGGGGTCGATGCCGTTGATCATCTGCGCCTCCTCCCAGGTCAGGGAGTGGACGCCGAGCTTCGGCTTCCAGTGGAACTTCACCAGCGACGTCGCGCCCTCGGCGTTGATGCAGCGGAACGTGTGGACGCCGAAGCCCTCCATCATCCGGTAGGAGCGCGGGATGCCGCGGTCGGACATGTTCCACATCGTGTGGTGCTGGGCCTCGGTGTGCAGCGAGACGAAGTCCCAGAAGGTGTCGTGGGCGCTCTGCGCCTGTGGGATCTCGCGGTCCGGGTGCGGCTTGCCGGCGTGGACGACGTCGGGGAACTTGATGCCGTCCTGGATGAAGAAGACCGGGATGTTGTTGGCGACGAGGTCCCAGTTGCCCTCCTCGGTGTAGAACTTCACCGCGAAGCCGCGGGTGTCCCGCACCGTGTCGGCCGAGCCGCGCGAGCCCAGCACGGTGGAGAACCGCGTGAAGACCGGCGTCCGCCTCCCCTTCGCGAACAGGCCCGCCATCGAGACCGACTCGGCGGTGCCGTAGCCCTCGAAGACGCCGTGCGCGCCGGCGCCGCGGGCGTGGACGACGCGCTCGGGGATCCGCTCGTGGTCGAAGTGGGTGATCTTCTCGCGCAGGTGGTGGTCCTGCAGCAGCGTCGGGCCGCGGCTGCCGGCCTTGAGCGAGTGGTCGGTGTCGCGCAGGCGGGTGCCGGTGCTGTTGGTGAGGTACGCCGACTGCTGGGCGCGCGCGGTCGGCGGCGCGCCCGTCTGCGCGCCCGTCGCGGTGCCGGTCGCCGGCGCGCCCTGGTCGGGCTTCGGGGGGAGCGGGGGCTTCGGGGTGGTCGGCTCCTCGAGCGTGGCCGGGGCCGGCCCCGGCACTCCGGGGACCGTGACGTCGAGCAGGCCCTCCAGCTTGTCCTTCGCGGCCCTCGCGGCGTCCTTGGGGTTCACGTGCATGCCACCTTCCGTCGATGTGGGTCGCTGCCCCTTTACCCCAGGGGGCATCCCGCAGACGGGGGCGCGCGCCGCCCGTCAGCCGGTGGCGCCGAACTGCTCCACGCGGATCGTCGTGGGGTCGACACCCGCTCCGATGAGCAGGGGAGTGGCGAGCGCGACGAAGCGCGGCGACCCGCAGACGAAGGCCACCTCCGCACCCGCGGCCAGCGGCGCGAGCTCCTCGGCCGTCGGCACCCCGCGGGGCCGGTCGCCGTCGTCGTGGCGGGTGTAGGCGACCAGCGCCCCGGCGCGCGCCAGCTCCGCGGCGTACGGCAGGTGCTCGGGGGAGCGGCCCACGGCGGCCACCCGCAGCAGGTCGCGGCGGTCCAGGCGGCGGGCCGTGCGCAGCATCGAGACCGCCGGCACCACGCCGGTGCCGCCGACCAGGCAGACCGCGGGCGTGCGGGTGTCCCAGCGGAACCACCTGCCGATCGGCCCGCGGACCTCCAGCACGTCACCGACCTCCGCGACGTCGGCGAGGTGCCCGGAGACCTCGCCGTCCGGGAAGCGCTCGACGAGCAGCTCGACCAGCGGGTCGTCGTTGTCTGAGGCGACCGAGTAGGACCGCTGCGCGGTGTAGTCGTCGGGCGCGCGCAGCCGCACGACGTAGTGCTGCCCCGGGTCGTGGCCCTGCCGGTCGTCGACGTGGAGGCGCAGCCGCACCTGGTCCGGCGTCGGCTGCTCCTTGGTGATGATCGTGCCGGTGGTCCAGGTCGTCTCGCGTGGGACGACGTCGTCGATGGAGCGGTCGGCACTCACGCGTCGCCCTGGTAGCGCTGCTCGCGCCACGGGTCGCCGCGGTCGTGGTAGCCGTTGCGCTCCCAGAAGCCCTGCTGGTCCTCGTCGAGCAGCTCGAGGCGGGAGACCCACTTGGCCGACTTCCAGAAGTAGAGGTGGGGGACCAGCAGGCGGGCGGGGCCGCCGTGCTCGCGGGTCAGCGGCTTGCCCTCGGCCTCCCAGACGACCCATGCCTTGCCGTCGGTCACGTCCTCGAGCGGCAGGTTGGTCGTGTAGCCCGTGCTGGAGTGGGCCAGCACGAAGCGCGCCTCGGGCCGCGGCCGGGCGGCGGCCAGCAGGTCGTCGACACTGATGCCGCGGAAGACCATGTCGAGCTTCGTCCACGTCGTCACGCAGTGGATGTCGCCGGAGTACGTCGCCGACGGCAGTCGGTGCGCCTCGTCCCACGACCAGGTCGTCGGCTCCTCGACGAGCCCGTCGACGGTGATCGACCACTCCTCGGGGCGGATCCGCGGGGCGGCCTCGGCGGTGAGCACGGGCCAGCTGCTGCCGGTGTCGTACTGGCCCGGCGGGATCCGGCCCTCCGGACCCTGCTCGCGCCTGCGGAAGAAGCCTCGGGTGACGGGCACGGGTCCTCCTCGTTCGAGCGGCGGCTCGGGCGGCGGTCCGGTCGGCGCCGCGCGACCGAGTCTAGGCAGCGGCGCGACGTACCCAAGGTCGACGAAGTTCGCCCTCACCGGGCTCCGCGACCACGGGAGCGGCGCACGCTCGGCGGCACACGTCCCGGGAGTGAGCATGGCGCGAGCGGTCAGGAGCAGCCTGCTGGTCTCCGGCGCGGCCGTGCTGGTCCTCGGTACGCCGATCGGGTGCGTGCCCGTGGCCGGGCCGGGGGAGCCGGCCGCCTCGGCCGCCCGGGCGCACCGACCCTCCGGCACCGGCACGCTGGCCCTGGACTGGGGCGACCTCGACCGCACCCCGGTAGAGGCGGTCGCGCGCGGCGACTACGTCGTGGTGCAGTCGTGGGAGCACGCGCGGCTGCGTGAGCTGCACCGGGCGAACCCGGCGCTGAAGGTGTTGATGTACAAGGACGTCTCGGCCGTGGTGCGGGAGCCGCACGAGTCGGGGGTCTTCTCGACCGGCGTGAGCCTCGCCGAGGCCGAGCGGCGCGGGTGGCTGCTCACCGACGGCCGGGGCCGGGCCCTGGAGTGGGCGGACTGGCGCGGCCTCCATCCCGTCGACGTCGGTCGCCGCGACTACCAGGACGCCTGGGCCGCGAACGTCCTCGCCGAGCTGCGGCAGCACCCGTGGGACGGGGTCCTGCTCGACGACACGCTGACCACGCTCTCGCACCCGACCGTCGGCGGGCGGGTCTCCACCCAGATCCCGACCGACGAGGCGATGTACGCCGCCACGAGCTCGTTCCTGGCCCGGGTCGCGCCCCGGCTGCGACGCGCGGGCCACCTCGCCGTCCCGAACGTCACCGTCGCGTGGGACACCTGGCGCAGCACCCTCCAGGACTGGTCGCGCCACGTCTCGGGTTGGGAGAACGAGTACTTCGTCAAGTGGGGCCTGGGTCCGGGGCCGCGCTTCGGCGGCGCCGACTGGCGGTGGAAGGTGCGGATGGCGGCGTGGTGCGCACGCCGGCGGGTGCCGCTCCTGGCGGTCACCTACGGGTCGCGGCACGACCGGGCCGCGCAGGTCTACCACCGGGCCACCTGGCTGCTGACGTGGAACGGCGTCACCGGCGCGAGCATCTACGTCCCCCAGGAGCCCGCCGCCGGGCACCGCCAGCCCCGGGCGAACCTGCCGCTGGGCCGTCCGCTCACCGACCGGCACGTGGTCGCCGGTGGGGTCCACCGGCGCGATTACACGCGGGGCACGGTCCTGGTGAACCCGACGGCCCGGGCGCGGGAGGTCCGGGCCGGCGGCCGCGGCGTCCGGCTCCGCCCGCGGACCGCGCTGGTCCTGCGGCGGCGGTGAGCACGTTCCGCCGCGGCGCCGGGGCACCACGTCGTACCGTCGTCCATCCGCGCGGGCCGCCGCGCCTGCACGCACGAGCCCGGGGGTGGTCGGTGGACGAGCTCGACGGTCACCTCCGGCGCGCGACGGCGGACCGGCTGGCCTACGACGTGGGCAGCGGCGAGCTCGTGGTCCGGCCGCTCGACGGGGCGGGGGAGCGGCGCCTGGTCGTCGGCCGCCAGGCCGTGCGCAACGCGCTCCAGTCCGCCCTGCTCGCCGCCGACCCGGCCCCCGAGGTCGGCGACGACGCGCTGGCGGCGGGCGCGCGGGTCTTCCTGGCGACCTACGACGCCGACCCGGCGGCGACGGAGGCGCTGGTGCGACGGAGCGCGGCGCAGTTCGAGGGGACGGCGGCGGCACGGCGCAAGCGGCAGGGCTGAGCGGTGGTATAACACGTTCTAGTTTTGTCGTCGTTCGCAGGAATCATGGGGGAGTCGCATGCGCCAGCTCACCGGTCGGGTCGCGGTCGTCACGGGGGCGGGGAGCGGCATCGGCCGGGTGACCGCCGAACGGCTCGCGGCCCGCGGGTGCCACCTGGCGCTCGTCGACGTCAGCCCCGACGGCGTCGAGCAGACGGCTGCGGCGGTGCGGGCGGCCGGCGTCACCGCCTCGACACACGTCGCGGACGTCTCCGACGCCGACCGGGTGGGCGAGCTGCCGGAGGAGGTCCTCGACGTCCACGGCGCCGTGCACGTGCTCGTCAACAACGCCGGCGTCACGTCGGCCGGCGCGTTCGCCGACGAGAAGCTCGACGACGTGCGCTGGATGGTCGGGGTGAACATGTGGGGCGTCGTCCACGGCTGCCACGCGTTCCTGCCGGTGCTGCTGGAGCAGGACGAGGCGCACATCGTGAACGTCTCGAGCATGACCGGCCTGCTCGGGCTGCCGCACAACGCGACGTACGCCCTGACCAAGGGCGCGGTGAAGTCGTTCACCGAGGGCCTGCGCGGCGAGCTGATCACGACCGGCGTCGGCGTGAGCACGATCTTCCCGGGCACCCACCGCACCAACATCACCAGCAGCGCCCGCGGCGCCGAGGGCCAGCGGATCGCCAAGCTGGGCACGTCGCGGATGTCGGCGCTGATGCCGCCGCCGTCCCGCGTGGCGAAGGCGATCGTGCGGGCCATCGAGAAGGACAAGCCGCGCATGGTCGTCGGCCCCGACGCCCGCGTGCTCGACCTCGCCGCACGCCTCGCCCCGGGGCGCACCGGGCTGGTCGGCCGCGCCACCTCGCGGCTGGCGACCAAGCACTGAGGACCAGGCACGGACGGACAGGGGCCGGGCGATCACCGGGGGAGCGGGGCCGCCCCGATAGCGTCCGGGTCGTGAACTCCGACCGCACGGGCGCGACCGCCGAGGTGGGCGCCGACGTGGGCGCCGAGGTGGGCAACACCGGGCGTCGCGTCCCCGTCGGCCGATCGCGGGTCGAGGACCCGGTGGTCGGGTGGACCGCGGCGATCGGCGTCGCGCTCCTGGCGCTGGTGCTGCGGCTGTGGAACCTCGGCGACCCCAAGCAGTTCCAGTTCGACGAGACCTACTACGCCAAGGACGCGTGGTCGCTGGCCAACCACGGCTACGTGCGGGAGTACGTCGAGGACGCGAACGACTCGATCCTCGCCGGCACCACCGACGGCCTGTGGGAGTCCGAGCCGTCGATGATCGTCCATCCCGAGGTCGGCAAGTGGCTGATCGGCCTGGGGGAGCGGCTCTTCGGCATGGACCCGTTCGGCTGGCGGGTGGCCTCCGCGGTCGTCGGCGCCCTGATGGTGCTGGTCATGGTGCGCCTGGTGCGGCGGATGACCCGCTCGACGCTGCTCGGCGTCGTCGGCGGCCTGCTGCTGATGTTCGACGGGCTGCACTTCGTGCTCTCGCGGCTCGCGCTGCTCGACATCTTCCTGGCGTTCTTCACCCTGTGCGCCGTGGCCTGCGTCGTGGCCGACCGGGACTGGTACCGCGCCCGGCTCGCCGCGCTCGCCCCCGACCCCGTCACCTCGGGATGGGGGCCGGTGCGGGGGCTGCTGTGGCGGCCGTGGCTGCTCGCGGCCGGGGTCTGCTTCGGGCTGGCGCTCGGCACCAAGTGGACGGCGGCGTACCCGCTCGCGGCGTTCGGCCTGCTCGTCTGGGCCTGGAGCGCAGGCGCCCGGAAGGCGCGCGGGGTGCGGCGGCCGGTGCTGCGCTCGGCGGTGGTCGACGGGCTGCCGGCGTTCGGCTGGCTCGTCGTGGTCGCGCTGGTCGTCTACGTCGCGTCGTGGACGGGCTGGCTGGTGCACGCCGCGGAGTACGAGAAGAGCCTGTCCTCGACGCAGTACACCCAGTTCGAGGCCGAGCGTCCCTGCGACGCCGACGGCAACGAGGCCAACGACGACGACTCCGGCGCCCGCTGGCCGACCGCCACCCAGCCGGACGCGAAGGGCCCGGCGGAGGTCGTCCAGTCGCTGCGGTCGCTGTGGAGCTACCACCAGGACCTGCTGACCTTCCACACCCACTACCTCAACTGCAGCGAGCACACCTACGCCTCGCAGCCGTCGGGGTGGCTGCTGATGAACCGGCCCGTCGGCGTCGCCGCCGACGTCGACATCCAGCCCGGCACCCGCGGTTGCGACGCGCCGGAGGGCAGCGACTGCCTGCGCCAGGTGCTGCTCATCGGCACGCCGGTGCTGTGGTGGGGCGGCATCGTCGCGCTCGTGCTCGCGCTGGTGACCTGGGTCGGCGCCCGCGACTGGCGGGCCGGGGTCGCGGTGGTCGGCGCGGCGTCGACCTGGCTGCCGTGGCTGCAGTACGACGACCGGCCGATCTTCTTGTTCTACGTCTCGTTGACGCTGCCGTTCGTCGTGCTGGCGATCGTGCTGGCCATGGGCCGGCTGGTCGGGCCGTCGCGGGTGCCGAGCAGGCGACGCACCGTCGGCGTCGTGCTGTCCGGGTCGTTCCTCGTGCTGGTGGTGCTCAACTTCGCGTGGTTCTGGCCGGTCTTCACCCACGGCCTGCTGACGCACGCCGAGTGGCTCGACCGCATCTGGTTCGAGCGCTGGATCTGACCGAGTGGCGGTCGTCCTGCAGTGGGCCGGGGAGGAGCGCCACCGCCTCCCGATCTGAGCATGTTGACATAATGTCAGTTATCGGCGATCCGGATCGGGCTGCTGAGAGCGGGGTGAACGGGACACCGGGACGGTCCATCACCCGACACGAAGGACGGTCCACCCGATGAAGGCAGTGACGTGGCAGGGCGCGCACGACATGCAGGTCACCGACGTTCCCGACCCTCGGATCCAGGAGCCCACCGACGTCGTCATCAAGGTCACGTCGACCGGTCTGTGCGGCTCGGACCTGCACCTGTACGAGACGCTGGCGCCGTTCATGGAGCCGGGCGACATCGTCGGCCACGAGCCGATGGGCATCGTCGAGGAGATCGGCCCTGAGGTCACCGAGCTCGCCGTGGGTGACCGCGTCGTCGTCCCGTTCAACGTCTCCTGCGGGTCGTGCTGGATGTGCGACCGGCACCTCTACAGCCAGTGCGAGACGACCCAGAACCCCGAGCACGGCACCGGCGCCAGCTTCTTCGGCTACTCCAAGCTCTACGGCCAGGTCCCGGGCGGCCAGGCGGAGTACATGCGCGTGCCCTTCGGCAACTTCCTGCCGGTCAAGGTGCCGCACGAGCACGACGACGACCGGTTCCTCTTCCTCTCCGACGTGCTCCCGACCGCCTGGCAGGGCCTGAAGTACGCCGACGTCCCCGACGGCGGCACGCTCCTGGTCATGGGTGCCGGCCCGATCGGCGACATGGCCGCCCGGATGGGTGTGCGCGCCGGCTACCGCGTCATCAGCGTCGACCGGGTGCCCGAGCGCCTCGCCCGGGTCGAGGCGTTCGGCGCCGAGCCGCTCCACCTCGACGAGGCCGACGAGGTCGGCGGGGTCGCCTCGGTGGTGCGCGAGCTCACCGGCGGCCGGGGCGCGGACTCGGTCATCGACGCCGTCGGCATGGAGGCCCACGGGTCCCCCGCCGCCCAGGGCGTGCAGAAGTTCGTCGGCCTGATGCCCGACGCGATCGCCGAGCCGATGCTCAAGAACGCCGGCCTCGACCGCCTCGCCGCGCTGCACACCGCGATCGAGGCCGTCCGCCGCGGCGGCACGGTGTCGATCTCCGGGGTCTACGGCGGCGCCGTCGACCCGATGCCGATGTTCCAGCTCTTCGACAAGCAGGTGCAGGTGCGGATGGGCCAGGCCAACGTCCGCGCGCACACCGGCGAGCTGCTCGAGATGCTCGTCGAGGACGACCCGTTCGGCGTCGACGCGTTCGCGACCCACCACCTCCCGCTCGCCGAGGCGCCGCAGGCCTACGAGCACTTCCAGAAGAAGGAGGAGGGCATGGTCAAGGTTGTCTTCCGACCCTGACCGACCCTCGCTCCCCTGGCTCCGCGGGCCGTCCAGGTCACACCGACCCGGCCGGCTCGCGGTCGTCCGGGCCCGCGAGGCGGTCAGGTGGTCAGGCGGTCAGGAAGACGCGCAGCGCGGAGACGAACGCGTCCGGCTGCTCGGAGTGCACCCAGTGGCCGGCGCCCTTGACGGTGACCAGCCGGGTGCGGGGGAAGAGCTCGCGCATCGTCTCGTCGTGCTCGGGTCGGACGTACGGCGAGCGCTCGCCCGCGAGCCACAGCACCGGGTGGTCGAAGGTCGCGCCGAGCTCCGGGAACCCGCCGATCGTCGCCAGCTCGGCGCGCAGCAGCGACAGGTTGGCCTGCCAGCGGAAGTCCGGGCCGCGCGAGCGCAGGTTCTGCAGGAGGAACCCGCGGACCCGCTCGTCGGGGACGTCCTCGGCGAGCAGGCGGTCGGCGTCCGCGCGGCGCACGACGGCGGCGAGGTCGAGCCGCGCGAGGCTGTCGAGCAGGTGCTCGAACTCCCCCGTGCCGCCGCCCGCGGCGGTGTCGACCGGCGAGATGTCGACGACGACGAGCCGGTCGACCAGCTCGGGGTGCCGCAGCGCCAGCACCATGGCGACCTTGCCGCCCATCGAGTGGCCCACCACGTGCACGGGCCCGTCGGCGGCGAACCCGCCGCGCAGGTGCTCGGCGACCGCGTCGGCGACGTCGACGTAGTCCACCGAGTCGGTCCAGCCGGAGCGGCCGTGGTTGGGCAGGTCGACGAGCAACGAGTGCAGGTCCGGCACGAGCGCCTTGGCGGCCTGGGTGAAGTTCTTGCCCTGGCCGAAGAGCCCGTGGAGGAACACCGTGCGGGCGCCCTCGGGTCCTCCCACCTCGGCGTCGTGGATCGCGCGGTCCGGCTCCGTGGTCACGCCCCGCAGCCTAGGTGGCCCATCCCCCGCGGCGCCGGGCCGGTCGGCCGGACCCCCGGTGGCGTGCCCACGCGCCCGATCGGTCGGCGCGGATGACCTGATCAGGTCATCTCCGGTGTGTTGTGCCCCACAAGGCCGGTGCAGCGGCCTACCGTCGTCGGGACGACTTTGGGGGTCATCGCCATGTGGGACACCGTCCAGACCAACGCCCGACCGATCTCGCACGACCTGCCGTGCGGCCAGTGCGGCCACGCCGTGCACACCTACCTCGCCTGCTCCGACACCTGCGACTGCCAGCCCACGCGGGACCTCGTCCGCAGCTGACCCGGCAGACCCGACCTGACCGGGTCCGCCGGCGGGTGCGACGCGCGTCAGTCCCGGAACGGCACGTCGACCGCCGCGACCTGCTCGAGCACCGGCCGCTCGGCCTCGCCGCGGTCCACGCCGCGCGACCAGGCCAGGTGCAGCTCGCGCTCACGCAGCTCGAGCACGGCCAGGTTGTTGTCGTACCAGGGGCCGCGCGGCAGCCGCCACCGCAGCGGGCTGCGCGGCACGCGCCCCCCGAGCAGCCGACCCGTGGGCCGCGCCCTGCCGTACGCCGCCAGCGCGGTCGCCGCCTGCATGAACCGCGGCAGCGGGTTGCGGATCGGCGAGCAGACCGCCTGCACGATCACGCTCTGCGCGGTGCGACCGCCGGCCGGGTCCGGCTCGGCGAGGGCGACGTAGCTGTGGTGGACGTCGCCGGAGAGGAAGGTGACGGTACGCGGCGCCCTGCCCCGCTCCCCCGCGGCCACCTCGACGACCATCCGGCCCACCCGCTGGAAGCCGTCCTGGAACGCCGCCCAGTGCTCGAGGTCGGCGGCCTGGCGCGCCCACTCGCCGAACGGCTTGAAGATCCGCCCCAGCCGGCCCTGGGCCAGCGCCTCGCCGAACGCCTCGGCGTGGTGCAGCGCCGGCGCGAGGAGGAACGGCAGCGAGGTGCCCACGACGAGGTGGTCGACGTCGCCGGTCATCCGCTGGTCGAGCCATTCCATCTCCGCGTCGTCGAGCATGCAGCGCCGGTCGGGGGTAAGCACGCGGGCCGCCCGGGAGTCGACGACGACCAGGCGCGCCTGGGTGTCGAAGTCGCGGGAGAAGCTCCAGCGGTAGCTGTCGGGCTGCTGGTCGGCCCGGTCGGCGAGCGCGTCGACGTCGGCGGTGACGTCGAGCTCGTCGTCGAGCTCGTCGTCGCCGTCGTGGTCGCGGATCCGCCGCCACAGCGGGTCGGCGTCCCGGTCGGCGGGGCCGAGGTTGCCGAGGTGCTGGTAGACCCAGTAGGACCCGAGGCCGCCGACCACCCGGTCGTGCCACCAGTCGGTGGCCTCCATCTGCGCACGCCAGTCGGCGCTGGTGTTCCAGTCGTCGCGGATGTCGTGGTCGTCGAAGATCATCGCGCTGGGCAGCGTGGAGAGCAGCCAGCGGTTGGCGGCCTCGCCCCAGGCGAGCCGGTAGAGGTGGCTGTACTCCTCGTAGTCCTTCAGCTCGTGCCACGGCGCCTGGTCCGGGTCGCGCCGCTGCTCGATGAAGGCCTTCATCTCCTCGCTGGTGTCGTCGGCGTAGACCTGGTCGCCGAGGAAGAGCACCAGGTCCGGCCACTCGTCGTCGGCCACCCCGGAGCTGGTGTCACCGGCGAGGTGCAGCGCGTAGGAGCGCAGCGCGTCGACGCCGTGCTGGGCGTTGCCCGCGGCGTCGTGGGACACGCTGACCCGGCACGAGCCGAACAGCATCCGCAGCGGCCGGCCCGCCTCGAGGGTGCCGATCACTGGCGCCGGGTAAGGGCTGTTGGCGGGCGGCCACACCTGCGCGCCGTCCAGCTCGACGACGTACGGCGTGCGGGTGCCGGGGCGCAGCCCGTCGACCTCGACCAGGGCGTAGTGGTGCTCGTGGACGGCGAAGGTGCGCGTCTCCCCCGTCGCCGCGCCCGCCCGGACCGTCACCCGCGCGGCGCGCTCGGTCTCCACCCACACGGTCGCGCTGGTCTCGTCGACGAACCGCAGGAGCGGTCCGAGCCGGAGGTCGCTCACGGCTGGAGGAGCACCTTGATCGCCCGGCGCTCGTCCATCGCCCGGTAGGCCTCGGCGACCTGGTCAAGCGGCAGCGTGAGGTCGAAGACCTTGCCGGGGTCGATCGAGCCGGCCAGCACGAGGTCCAGCAGCTGGGGCAGGTAGCGGCGCACGGGCGCCATGCCGCCGGCGAGGCCGACGTTCTTCTGGAACATCCGGCCGACGGGCAGCTCCACGCCGTGCGGCACGCCGACGAAGCCAACGGTCGACCCGGGCCGGGCGACGGCGAAGGCGGTGCCCATCGCGTCGCTGGTCCCGACGCACTCGAGCACGGCGTCGGCACCGATGCCGCCGGTGATCTCCTTGACCGCCGCGGCCCCCTCGCGGCCACGCTCCGCGACGACGTGGGTGGCGCCGAAGTCGGTCGCGATCCGCTGGCGCGGCTCGTGCCGCGACATGACGACGACCTTCTCCGCACCCATGGTGGACGCGGCGAGCACGCCGCAGAGCCCCACGGCGCCGTCGCCCACCACCACGACCGTGTCACCGGCCTTGACGCCCGCCGCCACGGCGGCGTGCCACCCGGTCGGCATCACGTCGGAGAGCGCCAGCAGCGACGGGACGAGCGCGGGGTCGGGCGCCCCGCCGTCGGCCACCCCGTCGACGCGCACCAGGCTCCCGTCGGCGTGGACCACGCGGGCGTACTCCCCCTGGCCGCTGGTGGTCATGCCGAGGTTGACGCACGCGGAGTGCACGCCGGCCAGGCAGTGGGCGCACGTGCCGTCGCAGTGGTCGAACGGCACGACCACGAAGTCGCCGACGGCCAGGTCGCGCACCTCGCTGCCGACCTCGGCGACCACCCCGATGCACTCGTGGCCGATCGTGTCGCCCTCGGTGACCGGGCTCTCGCCCCGGTAGGGCCACAGGTCCGAGCCGCACACGCACGACGCGGTCACCCGCACGATCGCGTCGGTGGGCTCGAGGATGGTGGGGTCGGGGACCTCGGAGAGCCGGATGTCGCCGGGGCCGTGGATCGTCGTCGCGCGCATGCCGCTCATCCTGCACCTCCCCCGGTCACCGCGGGACGCTCCCGACACGCCCGCGACGCTCGGGTCGGCCTTATCTCACATGTGAGTTACCGTGGACGGCATGACCCAGACCCAGGACTACAAGGGCCGCATCGGGAACCTCATCCGGGACGCCCGCAAGCACCGGGGACTGACCCAGCACCAGCTCGCGGACCTGCTCTCCACCAGCCAGAGCGCGATCAACCGCATCGAGAAGGGCCAGCAGAACCTCTCCCTGGAGATGATCGCCCGCATCGGCGCGGCGCTGGACTCCGAGATCGTCGCGCTCGGCGCCGGCCCGACCCACCTGCGGGTGACCGGCCCCACGACGCTGTCCGGCCGCATCGACGTCAAGACCTCCAAGAACGCCGGCGTCGCGCTGCTGTGCGCCTCGCTGCTCAACCGGGGCCGCACCACGCTGCGCAAGGTCGCCCGCATCGAGGAGGTCAACCGCCTGCTCGAGGTGCTCGGCAGCCTCGGCGTGCAGACCACCTGGCTCAACGCCGACAACGACCTCGAGATCGTCCCGCCGCGCGAGCTCGAGCTCGGCGCGGTCGACGAGGTCGCCGCGCGGCGCACCCGCTCGATCATCATGTTCCTCGGCCCGCTGCTGCACCGCGCGGACAGCTTCGAGCTGCCGTACGCCGGCGGCTGCGACCTCGGCACCCGCACCGTCGAGCCGCACATGGCCGCGCTGCGCCCCTTCGGCCTCGAGGTCAAGGCGACCGACGGCTCGTACCACGCGCAGGTCAACCGGGCGATCGAGCCGGGCCGGCCGATCGTGCTGACCGAGCGCGGCGACACCGTCACCGAGAACGCGCTGATGGCCGCCGCCCTCCACCCGGGCACCACGGTCATCCGCAACGCCTCGTCGAACTACATGGTCCAGGACCTCTGCTTCTACCTGCAGAAGCTCGGCGTCCAGGTCGACGGCATCGGCACCACCACGCTCACGGTCACGGGCGTCAGCGAGATCGACGTCGACGTCGACTACGCCCCCAGCGAGGACCCGATCGAGGCGATGTCGCTGCTCGCGGCCGCGATCGTGACCCAGTCGGAGATCACCATCGAGCGGGTGCCGATCGAGTTCCTCGAGATCGAGCTGGCGCTGCTGGAGGAGATGGGCTTCTCCTACGACCGGTCCGAGGAGTACGTCGCCCTCAACGGCCAGACCCGCCTGGTCGACATCACCACCCACCCGTCGGTGCTGCACGCCCCGCTGGACAAGATCCACCCGATGCCGTTCCCCGGCCTCAACATCGACAACCTGCCGTTCTTCGCGGTCATCGCGGCGGTCGCGACCGGCCAGACCCTGCTGCACGACTGGGTCTACGAGAACCGCGCGATCTACCTCACCGACCTCAACAAGCTCGGCGGCCGCGTCAAGCTGCTCGACCCGCACCGGGTGATGATCGAGGGGCCCACGTCGTTCTCCGGCGCGGAGCTCATGTGCCCCCCGGCGCTGCGCCCGGCGGTCGTCATCCTGCTGGCGATGCTCGCCTCCAAGGGCACCTCGGTGCTGCGCAGCACCTACGTCATCCACCGCGGCTACGAGGACCTCGCCGAGCGGCTCAACCTGCTCGGCGCCAACATCGAGTCGTTCCGCGACATCTGAGCGACGGTCGACATACTGCTCCGGTGACCGCGCCTCGGACCGGGTTCGCCCTCCTCGACGAGGTGCTGGCGACGCCGGGCGCGGTCCTGGCCTACGCGCACCGTGGCGGCGCCTACCACCCGGAGATCGAGGGCCTGGAGAACACGCTGGCGGCCTTCGCCCACGCGGTCTCGCTGGGCTACGACTACCTCGAGACCGACGTCCACGTCACCGCCGACGGCGTGCTGCTCGCCTTCCACGACGCGGTGCTGGACCGGGTGACCGACGCCCGCGGGGCGATCGGTGACCTGACGTACGCCGAGGTGCGCCGCGCGCTCGTCGGCGGGCGCGAGCAGGTCCCGACCCTGGCGTCGCTGCTCGAGGCGTTCCCGCGGGCGCGCTTCAACATCGACCTGAAGTCCGACGGCGCGGTGGACGCCCTGGCCGCGTTCGTCGCCGAGCACGACGCGCACGACCGGGTGCTCGTGGGGTCGTTCTCCCAGCGGCGCACCGACCGGTTCCGCTCGCTGACCGGCGGGCGTGTGCCGACCGCGGCCACGCCGGCGGAGATCCTCGCCTTCCGGCTGCTGCCGAGCGGCCGGTTGGCCGACCTGGTCACGCGCCGGCGGGTGGGGGCGCTGCAGGTCCCGCACCGGCGCGGCCGGTGGCTGGTGACCAGCCCGGGCCTGGTCCGGCGCGCCCACGCCGCCGGCAAGCACGTGCATGTCTGGACGATCGACGACCCCGAGGAGATGACGGTCCTGCTGGACCGTGGCGTCGACGGGCTGATGACCGACCGCACCGACCTGCTCAAGGAGGTGCTCGCCCGGCGCGGCCAGTGGCGAGGACCGTGGAGGGAGCCCGCATGACCCCGACCCCCGGCCCGCGTCCGTTCGCCGACCTCGAGCCGCTGAACCGGGCCCGCGAGCAGCGCGCCTGGTACTGGTACGACTGGGCCAACAGCGCCTTCGCCACGACGGTGGCCGGCGTGCTCTTCGGGCCCTACCTGATCGCGGTGGCCGAGGAGGACGCGGTCGGCGACCGGGTCTCCCTGCTGGGCCTGAGCCTCGCGCCGGGCTCGCTGCCGGCGTACGTCATCACCGCCTCCACCCTGATCGCGGCGGTCATGCTGCCGCTGCTCGGCGCGGTCGCCGACCGCACCGCGCGCAAGAAGGACCTGCTGGCCGGCTTCGCGTGGGCCGGCGCGGCCGCCGGGGCGCTGCTGTTCTTCGTCACCGAGGACAGCTGGCAGCTGGGCGTGGCGGCGTTCCTGGTCGCCAACATCTGCTTCGGCGCCGCGGCGGTCTTCAACGACGCGATCCTGGTGCAGATCTCCGACGAGCGCGAGCGCGACCGCGTCTCCTCCCGCGGCTGGGCCTTCGGCTACGCCGGCGGCGGGCTGCTGCTGGCGGTCAACTTCGTCGTCGTCAGCGCCCACGACACCTTCGGGCTCTCCGAGGGCATGGCGGTGCGGCTGAGCATGCTGTCCGCCGCGGTGTGGTGGGCCGGCTTCACGCTCATCCCGTGGCGCCGGCTGCGCAACCACCCGCCGATGCACGTCGAGGAGGTCGAGGGCGGCGTCGTGCAGCGCAGCTTCGGCCAGCTGTGGGTGACGCTGCGCGGGATGCGGCAGTACCCGGTCGCGCTGACCTTCCTCGTGGCGTACCTCTTCTTCAACGACGGCATCCAGACCGTCATCGGCCAGGCGGCCGTGTACGGCGAGGAGGAGCTCGGCTTCGAGACCGGCACCGTGCTGGGCACCTACCTGCTCGTGCAGGTCGTCGCCATCGGCGGCGCGCTGTGGTTCGGCCGTGCCGCCGGGCGGGTCGGGGCGAAGAAGGTGATCCTGGTCGGCCTGGTCATCTGGTGCCTGATCGTCACGGCCGCGCTGTTCATCCCCGACGGTGCGCTCGTGCCGTTCCTGCTGCTCGGCGCTGCGATCGGGATCGTGCTGGGCGGCACCCAGGCACTGGCCCGGTCCTACTTCTCGCTGCTCGTCCCGCGCGGCAAGGAGGCGGAGTACTTCAGCTTCTACCACGCGATGGAGCGGGGCACCTCGTGGCTCGGGGCGCTCGTCTTCGGCCTCGTCTACCAGTTCACCGACTCCTACCGGCCGGCGATCTTCGCGCTCATCCTGTTCTTCGTCGTCGGCGGCCTGCTGCTGCTGCGCGTGGACACCGCGAAGGGCATCCGCGACGCGGGCAACGAGATGCCGACCGTCGTCTGAGCCCCCGGCCCGTTCGGCGCCGGACTGGCCGTGTGGGGCGCCCCGGCGAGGGGCACCGGGGTGACGGACGCCGCTCGATTGTCGGAATGTTGGGCGGCTCAGTACCGTTGAACACTTCGAGTGTCAACGGCCGTATCAGGCATCGAGCATCGGATTTTGGGAGGCGTCTCATGGCAGAGCGCACACTGCGGGGAGCGCGGCTCGGGGGCCAGAGCTTCGAGGACGAGCGTGGCATCGAGTTCGCCGCCCGCCAGCAGGTCGGTTACCGGTGCAAGCAGGGGCACGAGTTCGAGATCACCATGTCGGTCGAGGCCGACATCCCGGCGGTCTGGGAGTGCCCGCGCTGCGGCGCCGAGGCGCTGAGCACTGCCGGCATCCTGCCCGAGGCGAAGGCCGAGAAGCCGGCCCGCACGCACTGGGACATGCTCCTGGAGCGTCGCTCGGAGAAGGAGCTCGAGGACATCCTCAAGGAGCGCCTCGAGCTGCTGCGCGGCGGCGAGATCGGCCCCGCCCACCTGCACCGCGCGAACGCGAAGAAGCGCAAGGCCTCGGCCTGACCGCTCCCCCGCCGCAGCCCGGCGGCCACCCAGCAGCGGCCGGCTGAGGGCTACGGCTCGTCGACCACGTCGCCCCGGACCACATCAGGTCCGGGGCGTCCGTCGTTCCGGGGGTGCCCGCCGTTCCCGGCCCGGGGGGACCCGGGAGCCGCGGGACCGCCGGCGCCGAACGGCATGCCGGGGCCGAGCAGCACCAGCCGCCGCGCGACGACGGAGGTCAGCAGCCCGCGGAACAGCGGTCGCGTCAGCGGCAGGATGAGCAGGATGCCGAGGGCGTCGGAGACGAAGCCCGGCGTGAGCATCAGCAGGCCGCCGATGAGCACGAGCGCGCCGTCCGCGATCTCGCGCGCCGGCAGCCGGCCGGCGGCCGTCGTGGTCCGCAGCGCGGTCCAGGCCCGGGCGCCCTCGCGCCGCACCAGCCAGGCGCCGATGGCGCTGTCCAGCACGAGCAGCAGGATCGTCCACCAGGCACCGATGACCTGGCCGACCTGCACGAGCGCGTAGATCTCGACGAGAGGCACGACGACGAAGAGGACGAGCAGCAGCCCGGCCCAGCGCCGCCGCCGCGGAGCGGCCTGCGCACGGGGGCTCATGCGCGCCACCGCTGCCAGGCCCGGCGCACCTGGGCGCGGCGCTCGGCCAGGCCCCACTGGGTGATGCGCTTGAGGGACTCGGTCGCCACCGCCCCGCTCATCTTGGAGTCGCCACGCTCGCGCTCGACGAACTCGATCGGCACCTCCACGACGCGCAGGCCCGCGGCGAGGGTGCGGGCGACCAGGTCGGTCTGGAAGACGTAGCCGGTCGAGCGCACGGCCGCGAGGTCGATCTTCTCCAGCGTGGCCCGCCGGAAGACGCGGTAGCCGGCGGTGGCGTCGCGGACGTTGACGCCGAGCAGCAGGCGCACGTAGAGGTTGCCGCCGCGCGAGAGCGCCTCGCGGCGGCGCGGCCAGTTCACGACCGATCCCCCACGCACCCAGCGCGACCCGATGACCAGGTCGGCGTCGTCCAGCGCGTCGAGCAGCAGGTGCAGCTGCTCGGGCTGGTGGGAGCCGTCGGCGTCCATCTCCCCGATGACGTCGTACCCCTGCTCCAGCGCCCAGGCGAAGCCGTGGAGGTACGCCGCGCCGAGACCGCCCTTGGCCGTGCGGTGCAGCACGTGCACCCGGTCGTCGTCCGCGGCGAGCCGGTCGGCGATCTCGCCGGTGCCGTCCGGTGAGGAGTCGTCGACGACGAGCACGTCGACGTCCGGCTCGGCGGTGCGCAGGCGCCCGATGATCCAGGCGATGTTCTCGGCCTCGTCGTAGGTCGGCACGACCATGACGACCCGGCCCCGGGGCTCCCTCACCGCACGCTCTCCTGCTCCTCGCTCCCCCGGCCCGCCGGACCGGCGGGCACGGGCGTCTCCCGCCGCCGACGATACGTGAGCACGGCCACGAGCAGGCCGACTCCGGTGAGCACGGCGGAGACGCGGCCGACCCACGGCCCGACGAGGACGCCCGGCGTGGTGCCCGACCAGAGCCCGACGTCGGCGACCAGCACCTCCTGGGTGCGCGGTGCGGCGCTCGCGACGACCTCGCCGTCGGGGGTGATGATCCCCGAGACGCCGTTGGTCGCGGCGACCACGACAGTGCGTCCGGTCTCGATCGCCCGGAGCCGGGTGATCGCGAACTGCTGGTCGATCTGGTCGGTCTCGATGAACGTCGCGTTGGACGTCTGCACGGCGAGCAGCTCGGCGCCGTTGCGGACCTGGGCGTGGATGCCGTCGTCGTAGGCGACGTCGAAGCAGATCGCGTCCGCGACCAGGGTCCCGGCGATCCGCAGCGGCGTCTCCCGGGTGCCGCTCATCATGTCGCGCGGGATCATCGCCAGCCGGCCGAACTGGCCGGTGAAGAACTCCCGGAAGGGGATGTACTCCCCGTAGGGCACCGGGTGCCACTTGGTGTAGCGCTCCCCCGCCCCGGTGACCGGGTCCCACACGATGCCCTGGTTGAGCACGTTGGTCTCGCCCGCGTCGACGATCGCGCCGACGAGCACGGGCACGTCGACGGCCTCGACCGCGCGCCGGATGCCGGCGTTGGTGGAGGCGTCGGTGAAGGGGTCGACCGCGGTGGAGTTCTCCGGCCACACGACGAAGTCCGGCCGCGGGGCTCGCCCGGCGGCGACGTCGTCGCCGAGCTCGACCGTCGCCTCGACGTGGTTGTCGGTCACCCCGCGGAAGTCGTAGAGGATGTCGTTGCCCGGCCCCGGCACGTCGCCCTGCACCGCCGCGACGGTCACCTCCCCGTCGTCGCCGACCGAGAACGGCACGAGCGCCGGCAGCACGGTCACCACGACGGCCCCGACGAGCACGGCGCCGTGGGCGAGGACCGCCCGGTCCCGGGCGCGGTCCCGCACCCGCACGAGCGCGAGGACGAGCGCCGCCAGCAGGCTGCCCAGCAGCGCCAGCAGCAGGCTCACGCCGACCATGCCGACGTACGCCAGGGCGGGCGCGACCGGTGTGTCGGCGACGGCGAAGGCGAGCCGCCCCCAGGGCATCCCGCTGAACGGCCAGCCGCTGCGCCAGACCTCCATCGTCGTCCACGCCGCCGACAGCCACAGCGGCCAGGCGGGCAAGCGGTGGAGGTACGCCGCCGCCGCGCCGAGCAGGCCGTAGAAGACCGACTCGACCCCCGCGAGGGCCAGCCAGGCGTCGGTGCCGACGGCGGTCATCCAGTGGATATGCGGGAAGTAGAACGCGACGCCGAAGACCAGCCCGACCACGAACCCGGAACGGGCCCGCAGGCCGCGGGTGGCGAGCGCGAAGCCCGCGACGGCGACGGGCACGACGTACGCCGCGGCGACGGGCTCGAAGGCGAGCGCCAGGAGGAGGCCGCCCGCGAGGGCGGCGAGGCACCGCTTCAGCACGGGACGACCGTATCGGGCCGGTCCTGGGGCGGCGCAGCGGAGCGCCCCCGAACCCCTTCGGGCCATCCCGACCACCGCTGGGTGCCGGTGCCGGGAAGTTGTCTAGGGGGGTCGGGGGCTGCTCCGCGTCTGCCCGTCGAGGTGCGGACCGACCTCCGCGAACAGGGCCGGAGCGGCGTTGGGCACCACACCCCCTGGCCCGGTCACTCGGACGTCGGTCCGCGGCCTCGATCTGCCTGGGCGGACGGCACACACTCACCGGCGGCGCCACCCCGTGTCAACCGCGCGGTGACCTGCACGGACGCGCATCGCAGCAGGTCACGGCGGGTGCCTGCGTCCTCCATCCGGGGGAAAAATCCTCGTGCGCACGGCGTGTCGCGCCCGCGACCCGCCGAGGAGCGGTCCAGTCGTCCAGACCCGCGGGTCTAGCCCTCCTCGCGCCCCCGCACGACGGCGAGCACCTCGCGACGGAGCACCTTGCCCATCGGGTTGGTCGGCAGCTCGTCGAGCACGACGTAGCGGCGCGGGACCTTGTACGGCGTGAGCGCGGCGCGGGCGTGGACGTCCAGGGCGGCGGGGTCGGGGGTCCGGCCCTCCGCGGCGACGACCGCGGCCACCACCTGCTCGCTCCCCGAGCCGTCGGGCACGCCGACGACGGCGGCGTCCTCGACGTCGGGGTGGGCGCGCAGGGCGGCCTCGACCTCGCTGGGGTAGACGTTGAAGCCGCCGGTGATGATGAGCTCCTTGACCCGGTCGACGACGGTGAGGAACCCGTCGTCGCTCATGGTCACGACGTCGCCGGTGCGGAACCAGCCGTCGTGGAAGGCCGCGGCGGTCTCCTCGGGCCGGTCGCGGTAGCCCTCGAAGACCTGCGGACCGCGCACCAGCAGCTCGCCCGGCTCGCCGAGCGGCACGTCGCGGCCCAGGTCGTCGCGGTCAGCCACCCGGACCTCGACGTCGGGGAACGGCACGCCGATCGCGCCCGGTCGCCGGCCCGTCGACATGGGGTTGCCGACGATGACCGGCGAGGTCTCGGTGAGGCCGTAGCCCTCCACCAGCAGGCCGCCGGTCACCGCCTCCCAGCGCTCGACCAGGTCGGCGGGCAGCGGCATCGCGCCCGACAATGCGTAGCGGATGCCCTGCAACGAGGTCCCGCGCCGCTCGGCCTCCTCCGCGATCCGGCGGTAGAGCGGCGGCACGGCGGGCACGAAGGTCGGGACGCGGCGCGCGACCGCGTCGAGGACGAGGCCGACGTCGGGCTTGGGCAGCAGCACCAGCCGGGCGCCCAGCATCACGCCGAGGAGCACCGAGACGGTGGTGCCGTAGGCGTGGAAGAGCGGCAGCGCGACGAGGAAGGTCTCCTCGCCCTCGCGCAGCCCGCCCACCCAGGCGCGGCCCTGGACGCAGTTGGCCACCAGGTTGCGGTGGCGCAGCTCCGCGCCCTTGGGGGTGCCGGTCGTCCCGGAGGTGTAGAGCACCAGCGCGACGTCGTCGGGCGAGGGCCGCGGGTGGTCGCCGGAGACGGGCGGCGCTCCGGCGAGGTCGGCCCACGGCACGGCGTTCGGCGCCGCAGCGGTCAGCTCGGCGCGCGCGGTGCGGGCCTTGGCGACCGGCAGGCGCAGCGCGATCCGCTTGGCCAGCGGCAGCGCGGCGGTCAGGTCGACCGCGACGACGTGCTCCAGCGCGGTCGCCTCGCGCAGCGCGTCGACGACGGGGACGACCTTGTCCCACACGACGGCCACCCGGGCGCCGTGGTCGACGAACGGCGCCCGCAGCTCCTCGGTGGTGTACAGGGGGTTGTGCTCGACGACGACCGCGCCGAGGCGCAGGACGGCGTGGAAGGCGACCACGTGCTGCGGGCAGTTCGGCATCAGCAGCGCGACCGGGTCGCCCGGCCCGACGCCGAGCCGGCGCAGGCCCTCGGCGACGCGCTCGACCTGGTGGGCCAGGCCGGCGTACGTCGTCGTGCGGCCCAGGAAGTCCAGCGCGACCTTGTCCGCGTGCCGCTCGACGGTGAGCTCGAGCTGGTCGACCAGCGAGCGGTCGGGGTAGTCCAGGTGCAGCGGCACCCCGGGTGCGTACGAGCCGGCCCACGGCGGGGTGTCGGTGGTCAACGGGAGATCCTCCTGGGGTCGGGTGCCGGACCTGTGCACGCTACGCCTGCGGGCGCCCGGGCCCGCCCGGAGGTGCCGTCGGTGCGCCGAGCAGCTGGCGGGCGAGCGCGGCGTAGGTGTCGGCGAGCCCGGCCAGCGACAGGGGTCCGGCAGCGTCGTACCACCGCGCGACGCCGCTGCACATCTCCAGCAGCGCCCGGCGGGCGACCGCGGGCGAGGGGACCGAGAACGACCCGGCAGCCGCACCGGCGTCGATCGCGTCCTGCCAGACCCGCTCGTAGCGGTCGCGCAGCGCGACCACGTCGGCCCGGGCCTCCCCCGTCAGCGCGGCCAGCTCGCCGTCGACGACGCGGGTCTCCCGCGGCCGCTCGGCGTGGCTGACGACGTGGGCCCGCACCAGTGCCTCGACCCGGTCGACGGGATCGGCGTGCGCGGTCGCGGCGGACTCGGCGTCGGTCACCAGCCGCTCGAGGCACTCGCGCATGATCGCGGCGAGCAGGTCCTCCTTGGTGCCCATGTAGTGGTAGAGCGAGGCCGAGGACAGGCCCGCTCGCTCGGCGAGCTGGCGGATGCCGACGCCGTGGAAGCCGCGCTCCGCGAAGAGGTCGAGCGCCGCCTCGCGCACCCGGTCGGCCGCTCCCGCCACGCCGGACTCCCTCCGCTGCTTGTGCCGGCCGCCCGGTGCGGCCTACCGTCAGGATGCCCGATCGATCGATCGATCGGAAGTACGCAGGGCCGAGGAGCAGAGGAGGCGGACGGTGGTCGTCCACTACGAGCGCGACGGGGCGGTCGCGCGCATCGTCCTGGACCGGCCGGAGCGGCTCAACGCCGTCACGGCGGAGCTGACCGACGGCCTGGTCGTGGCACTGCGGCGCGCGCTGGCCGAGGAGGTCCGCGCGGTCGTGCTGAGCGGCACCGGCCGGGCGTTCTGCGCCGGGCACGACCTCAAGGAGGAGCCGCCGGTCGAGACCGTGCTGCAGACCCGCGCCCGGCTCGAGGCGATCCAGGACGTTACTCGCCTGGTGCGCGAGCTCCCTGCCCCGGTGGTCGCGGCCGTGCACGGCTACGCGCTCGGCGCCGGCTGCGAGTTCGCGCTGGCCTGCGACGTCGTCGTCGCCACCGAGGACGCCGCGTTCGGCTTCCCCGAGGTGAGCGTCGGCCTCTCGGTCACCGGCGGCATCTCGCGGCTCCTCCCCCACCTCGTCGGCTGGGCGCGCGCCAAGGAGCTGCTGCTGCTCGGCGAACGGGTCTCGGGTGCCGAGGCGGCCCGGATCGGGATGGTGGCCCGCGCCGTCGCACCCGGCGAGCACGAGACGGTCGCCCTCGACCTGGCCCGGCGGCTGGCCGACCGACCCCCGCTGGCGGTCAGCCTGGCCAAGCAGGTCCTCGACCAGGGCCTCGACGCGACCTTCGGCGAGGCGCTGGCCCGCGAGGTCGACCACGCCGTCCTCACCTCCCTCTCGGGCGAGGGCGACAGCCCGCGCACGGAGTTCGTCCGTGGCTGAGATCCGTTCCGCGCAGCTGCCCACCGACCTCGTGGCGGCGGTCGAGCACGCGGCCGCCACCTGGCCGGACCGGCCGGCGTGGACGTTCGAGGCCGCCGACGGGAGCACCACCCGGCTGACCTTCGCCGAGGTGGCGGAGCGGACGGCGGCGTACGCCGCGGGGCTGCAGGGGCTCGGGGTCGGCCCGGGCGACCGGGTGGCGGTCATGGTCGGCAACGAGCCGGGCTTCCCGCTGACCTGGCTGGCGCTCGCGCGGCTCGGCGCGGCGATCGTGCCGCTGAACGTGCGCTACCGCAGCGCCGACGCCCAGCACCTCGTCGACGACGCCGACGTGCGGTTGGCGGTCACCACCGCCGAGCACCGCGGCGTGCTCGACAGGCTCGAGCGGCCCCCGCGCGTGGTGCTGCTCGGCGACCTGGACGACCGCCCGGCCGCGGGGCCCGCCGGCGCGTCGGCGTACAGCCAGGGGCCGGTGGACCGCGACGCGGTCGTCAACGTGCAGTACACCTCCGGCACCACCGGGAGGCCGAAGGGCTGCCTGCTCACCCACGACTACTGGACGACCCTCGGCGGCTCGATGCTGCGGGAGTTCCCGCACCTGACCGGCGACGACGTCATGCTCACCGCGCAGCCGTTCCACTACGTCGACCCGCAGTGGAACGTCGTGTCCGCGCTGCTCGCCGGCGCCCACCTCGTCGTGCTCGACGGCTTCCACCCCTCGACGTTCTGGGACCGGGTGCGCGCGCACGGCGTGACCTACTTCTACTGCCTGGCCTCGATGCCGGTGCTGCTGCACAAGATGCCGCCGGACCCCGCCGACCGCGACCACCGCGTGCGCGCGGTGCAGTGCTCGGCGATCCCGCCGTCGCTGCACGCGGCGCTGGAGGAGCGCTGGGGTGTCGGGTGGTACGAGGCGTTCGGCATGACCGAGACCGGCGCCGACATCCGCGTCACCGCCGAGGACCACGACGAGCTGGTCGGCACCGGCAGCCTCGGTCGCCCCGCCGGCCACCGCGAGGCGCAGGTCGTCGACGGCGAGCTGTGGCTGCGCGGACCGGGGATGATGACCGGCTACCTCGGCCACCCGAGCCCGTTCCGCGACGGCTGGTTCCCCACCGGCGACCTGGCGCGGATCGACGAGCGCGGCCGCGTCCTCCTCCAGGGCCGGCTCAAGGACATGATCCGGCGCAGCGGGGAGAACGTCGCCGCCCACGAGGTCGAGGAGGTGCTGATGGGCCATCCCGAGGTCCGGCTCGCGGCCGTCGTCGGCGTCCCCGACGAGGTGCGCGGCGAGGAGGTCATGGCGTACGTCGTCGTGCCGGGCGTCCCCGAGGCGGACGTGCCGGACGTGCTCGGCGCGTGGTGCGCGGAGCGGCTCGCGGCGTTCAAGGTGCCCTCGCGGTGGGCCGTGCGCGACGAGCTGCCGCTGACCGCCTCCCACCGGGTCGCGAAGGCGCAGCTCGCGTGAGCGGGACGCTGCAGGCCGACCTGCTGCTGACCAACGCCCGCGTGCGCACGCTCGGCGGACCCGACCACGAGCTGACCGCGTCGTCGGTCGCGGTCCTCGGTGGCCGGGTCGTCGCGCTCGAGGACGTGCCGGCCCGGCGGGTGCTCGACCTGGACGGCGCGGTCGTCGTGCCGGGCTTCCACGACGCGCACAACCACATGGCCTGGCACGGGCTGGCGCTCGCCGAGGTCGACCTGCGGGTGCCCTCGCTCGACCACCTCTACGACGCGGTGGCCGCCCGGGCGGCGACGCTCGGCCCCGACGAGTGGGTCGTCGGCGCGGGCTACGACGAGAACAAGATCGGCGCCCACCCCGACCGCGACGCGCTCGACCGGGCCGCCGGCGGCCGCCGGGTCTGGCTCAAGCACACCTCGGGCCACATGTGCGTCGTCTCCTCCGCCGTGCTCGCCGACCTCGGCCTGGCCGACGCCCCGACCGACGTGCCGGGCGGGTTGGTCGTCGTGGACGGGGCGGGCCGGCCGACCGGGCTCCTGCAGGAGCAGGCGCAGTCGCTGCTCTCCCCGCTGGTCCTCCCCTACCCCGTCGCCACCCTGGTCGACGCGATCGAGCGCGCCGGGCGCGCCTACCTCGCCGAGGGCATCACCAGCGTCGTCGAGGCCGGGGTCGGTGGCGGCTGGATCGGCAAGAGCCCGGTCGAGGTCGCGGCCTACCAGGCCGCACGGGACGCCGACCGGCTGCCGGTGCGCGTGGAGCTGATGGTCGCCGCCGACGTGCTGCACCCCCTGCCCGCGCACCCGACCGACGGCCTCACCGCGGGCATCGACCTCGGCATCCGCACCGGCCTCGGCGACGACCGGCTGCGGATCGGCCCGGTCAAGGTCTTCTCCGACGGGTCGCTGATCGGCCACACCTGCGCGCTGACCGAGGACTTCGCCGACACCCCCGGGTCCCGCGGCTACCTCCAGGGCGACGCCGACGCCCTGCGCACCCGCATCCTCGGCGCCCACCGGTCCGGCTGGCGGGTCGCCGCCCACGCGATCGGCGACGCGGCGATCGACCTCGTCCTCGACGCGTACGACGAGGCGCAGCGCCGCTGGCCCCGCCCCGACGTGCGGCACCGGATCGAGCACTTCGGCGTCTCCCGGCCCGACCAGGTGGCGCGGGCCGCCGCGCTCGGGGTCGTGCCCGTGCCGCAGGGCCGGTTCGTCGGCGAGATCGGCGACGGGATGCTGCGGGCGCTCGGCCCCGGGCGGGCCGGCTGGGCCTACCGGGGCCGCTCGCTGCTCGACGCCGGGATCGTGGTCCCCGGCAGCTCGGACCGCCCCGTGGTCGACGGTCGCCCGCTGCTCGGCATCCACGACCTGGTCAACCGCACGACCGACGGCGGTCGGCCGCTGGGCCGCGAGGAGGCGATGACGGGGCTCGAGGCCCTGACGGCGTACACGCTCGGGTCGGCGTACGCCTCCCACCAGGAGCACGAGCGCGGCCAGGTGCTGCCCGGGCGGCTCGCGGACCTCGCAGTGCTCTCCGACGACCCGGCCACCGTCGACCCGACCCGGATCAAGGACATCGAGGTGCTGCGCACGGTGCTCGGCGGACGGGTGGTGCACGGATGAGCGCGCTGGTCGAGGCGGCGTCCCTGGGCGCGGCGGACCTGGCCGCGGTGCGGGCGATCTACGAGGGCGCCTTCCCCGACGACCTGCAGGCGCCCTTCGAGGACCTGCTGGCCGACCGCCTGCTGACCTACGTCGACGAGGACGGCCCGGCGGGCCTCGCGCTGGTGCGCGACCTCGGCCCGACGTCGTGGACGTTCCTGCGCTACTACGCCGTCGGCCGGCGCGGCCGCGGCACCGGGTCGGCGATGTGGGCGCACCTGACCGCCCTGCTCGCCGGCGAGGGACGCACCCGGCTGGTGTGGGACGTCGAGGACCCCGACGAGCCGGGCCTCTCACCCGCGCTGGTCGAGGAGCACCAGCGCCGGATCGTCTTCTACGAGCGGCTGGGCGGCCGGCTGCTGCCCGTGCGCGACTACGAGCCGCCCCACGACGACGGCCACGCGCCCCGGCTGCTGCTGATGGACACCCCGCTGGGCCCCGGCGACGAGGCGCCGCTGCGCGACGTCGTCGAGGGGGTGTTCCGCTGGCGCTACGGGCGGGCCGCTGACGACGCCGTCGTGCGCCGGACGTTGGAGGCCAGCGGGCTCGTCTGAACCGGAGATCCTCCGGCGCGTGAATGGATATGACGAAGATCATCCGTTAGCGTGCTCACATGAGCATCGAGACCTCGATCGGCCTGGAGACCGGCCAGCCCTACCCGTACCGCCGGGTCGAGCTGGTCGAGCCCGACTGGACCCGCTTCCCCGGCTGGCGCGAGGTGACCCGCGCCGAGTGGGAGTCGGTCCAGTGGCAGCGCTCGCACTGCGTCAAGAACGTCAAGCAGCTGCGCGACCTGATGGGCGACCTGCTCGACGAGCGGTTCTACGCCGACCTCGAGCGCGACCAGCGGGAGCGGGCCACGATGTCGATGCTCGTGCCGCCGCAGATGATGAACACGATGGTCCCGCACGCGGTCCCGGCCGGCCCCGGCTCGCTGACCGAGGCGTTCTACGGCGACCCGCTGCGCCACTACATGATCCCGGTCTTCTCCGACCGGCGCACCGACTGGCCCTCGCACCCCTACGCCAGCCGCGACTCCCTGCACGAGCACGACATGTGGGTCGCCGAGGGGCTGACCCACCGCTACCCGACCAAGGTGTTGGCCGAGCTCCTGCCGACCTGCCCGCAGTACTGCGGCCACTGCACGCGCATGGACCTCGTCGGCAACTCCACGCCCGCGGTCGACAAGCTGAAGTTCCTCGCCAAGCCCAACGACCGGCTCGAGGCGATGGTCGACTACCTGCGTCGCACGCCGTCGGTGCGCGACGTCGTCGTGTCCGGCGGGGACGTGGCGAACATGCCCTGGCCCCGGCTCGAGGCGTTCGTGACCGCCCTGCTCGACGTGGAGAACATCCGCGACATCCGCCTCGCCACCAAGGCGCTGGTCGGGCTGCCGCAGCACTGGCTGCAGGACGACGTCCGCGCCGGTGTCGAGCGCGTCGCCGGGCTCGCCCGCTCGCGCGGCGTCTCGCTGGCGATCCACACCCACGCCAACCACGCGCACTCGGTCACCCCGCTGGTCGCCGACGCGGCGCGGGCGATGCTCGAGGCCGGCGTCCGCGACGTGCGCAACCAGGGCGTCCTGCTCGACGGCGTCAACGCCGACCCGCACGCGCTGCTCGACCTGTCCTTCGCGCTGCTCGACGGTGCCGGCGTCATGCCCTACTACTTCTACATGTGCGACATGATCCCCGCCGCCGAGCACTGGCGGGTCTCGCTCGCCGACGCCCAGCGGCTGCAGACCGCGATCATGGGCTACCTGCCCGGCTTCGCCACGCCGCGCATCGTCTGCGACGTGCCGTTCGTCGGCAAGCGCTGGGTGCACCAGGTGACGTCGTACGACACCGACCTCGGCATCTCGCGGTGGACGAAGAACTACCGGACCTCGATCGAGGCGACCGACCCCGAGGCGCTCACCCGCACCTACGACTACTACGACCCGATCCACTCCCTGCCCGAGGCCGGCCAGGAGTGGTGGCGCCGTCGCGCCGGGCTCGACGCCCAGCTCGCCCTCACCTGATCGCCGGCTGGTTGAGGAAGGCGCGCAAGCGCCTGTCTCGAAACCCGCCGGAGCTGGGCGTGCCTTCCAGCCGGTTGGCGGGGAGCCGGTGACGCACCTGGCGCGTCACGGACTCCCCACGAGTCGCCTGTCCACAGGCCCGGTGCCGCGCGCTCGCCGCGGCGGCACCGGCCGCCCAGGATGGGACGGGTGGACCCACGTGACCTCGAGCGGCTGCTCCGGGGCCAGGACGGCGTGGTGGCGCGTCGGCAGCTGACCGAGCTGGCCGTGCGGCCGCACGAGCTCGCCCGCCTGGTCCGGCGGTCGCGGCTGGTCCGGGTCCTGCCCGGGGTGTACGTCGACCACACCGGCCCCGTCACCTGGGGCCAGCGGGCGTGGGCCGGGGTCCTGGCGGCGTGGCCGGCAGCGCTGGACCAGGAGTCGGCACTCGTCGTGCCGGGGCAGGACGGCCCCAGGGTCGTCCAGCTCGTCGTGGACCACTCCCGGCGGGTCCAGGCACCGCCCGGCTATCGGGGTGCGCCGCGCCCGCGGTCCGGCAGGTGCCCGGGACGGACGGCGGCGGCCGGCCGCTGCTCCGCGACGTCGAGCACGCGCCGTACGGCCTCGTCGTCGAGCTGGACGGCCGGATGTTCCACGACTCCGCCCGCCAGCGGGCGCGCGACCTGGAGCGCGACCTCGACGCGGCGCTGACCGGCCGGCAGACGGTCCGGCTCGGGTGGTCGCAGGTGTTCGACACCGCCTGCCGCACGGCGGGCACGATCGGGCGTCTGCTCGTGTTGCGCGGCTGGCGCGACGAGGTGCGCCCGTGCGGTCCGGGGTGCGCGGTACGCCGCACCGCATGACCGAGCCCGGCGCGTGGTGCCGTCAGCCGTCGGCGGGGTCGGTCTCCGGCTCGGCGGCGCTGACCGGCCGGTTCTCGTAGAACGTGTTGAGCACGATCGTCGTGCGCGTGTTGACGTTGGCGGCGGCCCGGATCCGCGCGAGCAGCCCCTCGAGCGCCGAGGGGGTCTCGGTGCGGACCTTGAGGATGTACGACTCCTCGCCCGCGACCGACCAGCACGACTCGATCTCGGTGATCGCGCTCAGCCGCTCCGGGGAGTCGTCGGGCTGGGAGGGGTCGATCGGGCGGATCGAGATGAAGGCGGTCAGCGGCAGGCCGACCTGCTCGTGGTCGATGGTCGCGCCGTAGCCCAGGATCAGGCCGCGCTGCTCGAGCCGCTTGACGCGCTGGTGCACCGCGGAGGTCGACAGGCCGGTCGCCTTGCCGAGGTCGGTGAACGACATCCGCCCGTCGGTCGCGAGCAGCTCGAGGATGTGCCGGTCGGTTGCCTCGACGTCTCCGGTGCTCACGGCGGTCACCCTAGCCACCGACAGGGGTCGACGCGCGCGCACCGGGCTGATCGGCGGGAGGGGCCGGCACTCGGCTCTGACAGGATGCGGCGCGTGACCACCCCGCCCGGACGCCTCATGCTCCTCGACACCGCCTCGATGTACTTCCGGGCCTTCTTCGGCGTGCCGGAGATCAAGGCACCCGACGGCACGCCGGTCAACGCGGTCCGCGGCCTGCTGGACTTCATCAGCCGCCTGGTCGACGAGTACCGCCCGACCGACCTGGTCTGCTGCTGGGACAACGACTGGCGGCCCCAGTGGCGGGTCGACCTGCTGCCGTCGTACAAGGCGCACCGGGTGGTCGAGGAGGTCGCCGGCTCCCCCGACGTCGAGGAGGTGCCCGACCCGCTGGAGGTGCAGGTCCCGATCATCCGCGAGGTGCTGGAGGCCTTCGGCATCCGCGTCGTCGGCGCCGACGGCTACGAGGCCGACGACGTCATCGGCACCCTCGCGACCGGCGCCGGCCAGCCGGTCGACGTCGTCACCGGCGACCGCGACCTCTTCCAGCTCGTCGACGACGAGCTCGACGTCCGGGTGCTCTACATCGCCCGCGGCGTCGGCAAGCACGAGCGCGTGACCAACGGCTGGGTGCGCGACAAGTACGGCATCGACGCCCACCAGTACGCCGACTTCGCCACGCTCCGCGGGGACGCCTCCGACGGGCTGCCGGGGGTGGCCGGCGTGGGTGAGAAGACCGCGGCCAGCCTGCTCGAGCGCCATGGCGACATGGCCGGCATCCGGGCGGCGGCCCTCGACCCTGACTCCGGGATGGCGCCCGGGCCGCGCGGCAAGCTCAAGGCGGCTGCGGACTACCTCGAGGTGGCGCCGCGGGTGGTCGCCGTCGCCCGCGACATCGACCTCGACCGCTCCGGCACCGCGCTCCCCCGCCGGCCGCGGGACCCCGAGCGGCTCGCCGCGCTGGCCGAGACGTGGGCGCTCACCAGCCCCGTCGAGCGGCTCACCGCGGTCCTCTCCGGCTGAGGTCGGCGCTCACCCAGGCGTCCGTACGGTGGGGAGCATGACCCAGATCGCGATCGTCGGGGGCCACGGCAAGGTGGCCCAGCAGCTCATCACCACCCTCTCCGCGAGCGGCCACACGCCGGTCGCGCTCGTCCGCAAGGAGGAGTACCGCGAGGAGCTCGAGTCGCAGGGCGCCGTCGTGCGCCTGCTCGACATCGAGGCGCAGGAAGCGGCGGACTACGCCGCGGCGTTCGAGGGCTGCCAGGCCGTCGTCTTCGCCGCCGGCGGGGGCGCCGACGGCAACATCGAGCGCAAGCGCACCGTCGACCTCGAGGGCTCGCTGAAGTCGATCGCCGGCGCGGAGCGTGCCGGCATCCGGCGGTTCGTCCAGGTCTCGGCCATGGGCGTCGACCAGCCCCTGCCCGACGACACCGAGGACGTGTGGCGGGCCTACGTCGAGGCCAAGCGCGACGCCGACGCCGCCCTGCGGGAGAGCGGGCTGGCCTGGACGATCATCCGCCCCGGCGCCCTGACCGACGACCCGGCCACCGGCTCGGTCACCCTGGCCGAGTCCGTCGACCGCGGCGAGGTCACCCGCGCCGACGTCGCGGCCGTCCTCGCGGCGTGCCTCGACGACGACGCCTCCGTCGGCAAGCAGTGGGAGCTCGTCGGCGGCTCTACCCCCGTCGCCGACGCCGTCGCCTCCGCCTGACCTGGCACCCGCGCCGGCTCGATCAGCGGGGCGGACCGTCGACCTGGGCCGCCCGGCGGGTTTCGAGACAGGCGCTGCGCGCCTTCCTCAACCAGCCGGAGGGGTCGGGACAGGCGCTGCGCGCCTTCCTCAACCAGCCGGAGGGGTCGAGACAGGCGCTGCGCGCCTTCCTCAACCAGCCGGAGGGGTCGACCAGCGGCGGGGTCAGTCGGCGATGGCGGAGTAGGCGACGACGCCGCGGCGCAACTGCTTGACGACGTCGCGGGCCGTGCGGCGCAGGGGGGTGTCGCCGGCGGCGTCGGCGACCTGGCCGGCGAGGTCGAGCAGCTGCTTCATCCAGCGGACGAAGTCGCCGGCGGCGAGCTCGGAGGCGCTCAGGACGTCGTCGAGCTCGTCGCCCTCGGCCCAACGGTAGGCCATCCACGCGAAGCCCAGGTCCGGCTGGCGCAGGAAGTCCAGCCGGTGGTCCTTCTCGAGCCGGTCGAGGTCGCCCCAGACCTGCAGCATCCGCTCGACGACCGGGCGAACCCGCCCGCCGGGGATCCGCGGCGAGGACTGGTCGTCGGCGCGGCGCGCCTCGAAGACCAGCACCGACAGCACCGCGGCGAGCTCGGAGGCGGTCAGGTCGTCCCAGAGGCCGTGCCGCATGCACTCGGCGGCGAGCAGGTCCATGTCGGAGTAGAGCCGCATCAGGTGCCGGCCGCGGTCGGTGACCTCCTCGCCCTCGAGGTAGCCGAGCACGGTAAGCACGTCGCAGACGCGGTCGAACTGGCGGGCGACGGTGTTGGTCCGGTTCTCCACGCGGCGAGCGAGGGTCTGGGCGTCCCGCTCGAGCTTGAAGTACCGCTCGGCCCACCGGCTGTGGTCCTCGCGCTCGGGGCAGGCGTGGCAGGGGTGCGCCTTCAGCCGGCCGCGCAGGTCGGCGACCACCGGGTCGACGTCGGAGTCCGGTGAGCCCTTGCGCCGCCTAAGCGGGGCCGGCGGGAGGTCGCGGGTGCGGTTGCGCAGCGCCGCGGCGAGGTCGCGCCGCATCTGCGGGTTGCGACCGTTGAAGCTGCGCGGCACCCGCAGGCGGGTGAGCGACTCGACGGGCGTCTGGAAGTCCATCATCGCCAGGCGGCGGGCCTGCCGGTCGAGGGTCACGACGTACGGCCGCGGGCCCTCGTCGCTGTAGCCGGGGTCGACCACGACGGCGTACCCGGCGAACTTGCCCGACGGCACGTCGATGACGTCGCCGACCTTGAGCCGCGCCAGCGAGGCGATGACCTCGTCGCGGCGGTCCTGGCGGCGCGAGCGGCTCGCCTCCTTCTCGACGTCGGAGATCCGGCGGCGCAGCGCGGCGTACTCCATGAAGTCGCCGAGGTGGCACTGCGCGGCCTCGCGGTAGCCGTCGAGCGCGTCCTCGCTCTTGCGCAGCTGGCGCGCCAGCCCGACGACGGCCTTGTCGGCCTGGAACTGGGCGAAGGACTGCTCGAGCAGCTCGCGCGAGCGGGCGCGGCCGAACTGGTTCACCAGGTTGACCGCCATGTTGTACGACGGGCGGAACGACGAGCGGAGCGGGTAGGTGCGGGTCGAGGCGAGGCCGGCCAGCTCGCGGGGGTTCATGCCCGGCTGCCACATGACGACGCCGTGGCCCTCGACGTCGAGCCCGCGGCGGCCGGCGCGACCGGTGAGCTGGGTGTACTCCCCCGGCGTGATGTCGGCGTGGGTCTCGCCGTTCCACTTGCTCAGCTTCTCGATGACGACCGTGCGGGCCGGCATGTTGATGCCCAGCGCGAGCGTCTCGGTGGCGAAGACGACCTTGCACAGCCCGCGGAGGAAGAGCTCCTCGACGCACTGCTTGAACGCCGGCAGCATGCCGGCGTGGTGGGCGGCGACGCCGCGGGTGAGCCCCTCGAGGAAGTCGTGGTAGCCGAGGACGTGGAGGTCCTCCTTGGCCAGGTGACGGGTCGCCTCCTCGACGTAGGTGTGGATCTCGTCGCGCTCGGCCGGGCTGGTGAGCCGCACGCCGGCGTTGAGGCACTGCGTGACGGCCGCGTCGCAGCCGACCCGGCTGAAGATGAAGACGATCGCCGGCAGCAGGTTCTCCCGCTCGAGGCGGTCGATGACGTCGTACCGGCTGGGGATCCACACCCGCCGGCCGTTGCCGACCTGCTTGGCGCCGCGCGCGCCGGACCCGCGCGGGGAGCGGCGGTCCTTGATCCGCGAGGCGGCCCAGTCGTCGCGGGCGACCTTCATCAGCTCGTCGTTGACCGGCGCCCCCTCCTTGACGAAGCCGGCGGCCGCGTCGACGTCGGAGGAGGCGAACAGGTCCAGCAGGCGGCGGCCGACCATGACGTGCTGGTAGAGCGGGACCGGCCGCTTCTCCTCCACGATCGTGGCGGTGTCGCCGCGGACGGTCTCGAGCCACTCGCCGAACTCCTCGGCGTTGGAGACCGTCGCCGACAGCGAGACCAGCGAGACCGACTCGGGCAGGTGGATGATGACCTCCTCCCACACCGCGCCGCGGGAGCGGTCGGCGAGGTAGTGCACCTCGTCCATGACCACGAAGCCCAGGCCGATGAGGGTGCGCGACCCGGCGTAGAGCATGTTGCGCAGGACCTCAGTGGTCATCACGACGATCGGCGCCTCGCCGTTGACGACGTTGTCGCCGGTCAGCAGGCCGACCTGCTCGGGGCCGTAGCGGCGGACCAGGTCGTTGTACTTCTGGTTCGACAGCGCCTTGATCGGCGTGGTGTAGAACGCCTTGCGGCCGGTCGCGAGCGCGAGGTGGATCGCGAACTCGCCGACGATCGTCTTGCCCGACCCGGTGGGCGCCGCGACGAGCACGCCGCGGCCCTCCTCGATGTGCTCGCAGGCACGCACCTGGAAGTCGTCGAGCGGGAAGTCGTGGAGCGCGCGGAAGTCCTTGAGCACCGGGTGCTGCTTGGTGGCGCGGTACGCCGCGTAGCGCTGCGCGGGGGTGAGCTGGTCGTCGTCGTGCTGATCCGCGCTCATGCGAGAACGGTAAGCGCGCCGGGCACGGCCTCGACGGTCAGGGGCAGCGGGCCGAACCGCTCGCCGTCGGCGTACGACACGATCCCGGGCGCCGCGACCGTGACGGTCCGGGCGCGGTGGTGCTCGTACTGGGGCAGCTGCGTGTGGGTGCCCTTGAACAGGCGCGGGTAGGCACGCACCAGGCCCGCCTTGCTCAGCGGCTTGATGATCACGACGTCCAGCATGCCGTCGTCGAGCAAGGCGCCCTCGGTGATGCGCAGCCCGCCGCCGAACGACGGGCCGTTGCCGACCGCGACGAGCATCGCGTCGGTGCGGATCCGCCGGCCGTCGACCTCGATCACGTAGGGCAGCGGCTCGAAGACGCGCAGCTCGGCGAGGGTGGCCAGGTTGTAGCGCATCTGGCCCCGCGGCCACGTCATCGCGTTGGCCCGCTCGTTGACGATGGCGTCGAAGCCGGCGGCGAGCACGGTCACGAACCACTTCGAGCCGCACCGGGCCAGGTCGATGGTGCGGGTGCGGCCGGCGATGACCCGGTCGGCCGCGGCGAGCGGGTCGGAGCGCGGGATGTCGAGGTAGCGGGCGACGTCGTTGCCCGTGCCGGCGGGCACCAGCCCGAGCGGGGTGCCGGTGCCGGCGAGCGCCTGCACGCCCAGGTGCGCCATCCCGTCGCCGCCGCAGACCACCAGCGCCTCGACGCCGTCGGCGACCGCGGAGCGGGCCAGGTCGAGCGCCTCGTCGGCGTCGCGGCCGACCAGGTCCCGCACGACCAGCCCGGCGTCGCGGAACCGGCCCAGCGCGGCTGCGCGGTACCGGCCGCCACGGCCCTGCCCGGCCGTGGGGTTCGTCAGGAGCGCGATCTCGCGGGAGCTGCCGGCCACGGGCGGACCCTACCGGCGCACGGCCTACCGCGAGCGGCGTTCGGTGCCGATCCGCAGGTGGGCCGCGTAGCGGTCGGGGTCCGCCCCGACCGACCTGGCCAGGCGTTCGAGGGCGTCGAGCACGAGGTCGGCGGTGAACGACGTCCCCGGCACGGCGAGCGTCAACCTCTCGTCGCGGCGTACGACGTCGACCTGGCCGTGCCGCCACGCCTGGTGCGCCCGGCGGCGGGCCGGCTCGTCGGTCACCGGCGCGGGCCAGGCCTCGTCGACCGCGAGCAGGTCGCAGGCGAGCCGCTCCTCCCCCGCGGCCAGCAGGCCGCGGACCAGGTGCCCGGTGCGGACCCCGGACTCGGGGTGCCAGGTGACCTCGTCGGCGCCCAGCCACTCGGGCAGGTCGAAGGGGTCGACCGGCGCCAGGTCGGAGGGGACCTGCGGCGTGCTCACAGCGGCGAGAGGGCGTCGTCGTCCCACTGGTCGGTGCTGTCCGCCCCGCGCCCGCGGGACCGGTCGACGAGCCGGGCGACGACCTCGGCGACGACGAAGAGCAGCAGCATCGGCAGGGCGAGCATGAGCATCGAGAACGGGTCGGTCGACGGTGTGGCGACGGCCGCGAAGACGAACGTGCCGATGATGATCCACGGCCGGTAGCGGCCCAGCGCCTTGCCGCTGACCACGCCGGCGAGGTTGAGCATGATGACGAACAGCGGGATCTCGAAGGCGACGCCGAAGACCAGCAGCATCCGGGTGAAGAACCCGAAGTACTCACCGAACTCGACGAGGTTCTCCAGGCCGTCGGGGGTGAAGCCGATCAGCACCTCGAGACCCTTGGGGAGCACGTAGTAGCCGGTGCCGACGCCGACGAAGAAGATCGGACCGGCGATGGCGGCGAAGACGCGGGTCCAGCGCCGCTCGTGGGCGTGCAGGCCGGGCACGATGAACGCCCAGATCTGGTAGAGCCAGAACGGGCTGCTGGCGACGATGGCGGCGACCCCGGCGAGCTTGAGCTGCAGCAGCAGCGGTCCGCCGGCCGAGGCGATGTAGGCCTTGGTCTCCACACCCGGCAGCGCCGCCTGGGCGTCGTTGTAGGGGTCGAGGATCAGGTCGAGCAGCCACGGGTCGTAGAGCACGAGCCCGATGACGAAGGCGATGACGAAGAAGATCGACGCCTTGAGCAGGCGTGCGCGCAGCTCACGCAGGTGGTCCGACAGCGCCATCCGGCCGCCCGCGCCCACCGGGTGGTGCGGTCGACCCCGGAAGAGGTCGAGGACCCCGGAGATGGACAAGCGGAGCCCGGATCAGGCGGTGTCGCCGCGGCGCTGGCGCTCGGTCTCGGCGTCCAACTGGGCCTGCTGACGAGCCTCGAGCTCGCGCTGCTCGGGGGTCTTCGCGCCCTCGTCCTCGTCGTCGTCCATCAGGCCCTTGGTCTCGGCCTTGAAGATGCGCAGGGCGCGGCCGCTGCCGCGGGCGAGCTCGGGGAGCTTGGAGGCACCGAAGAGCAGGATCAGCACGGCCAGGATGATGAGCAGCTCGGTGGTGCCGAGTCCTGCGATGAGCGGGAGCATGAGGGTCCTCACGAGTGCTGGGGTGCCGGGTCGTCGTGCTCGGGCCATCCTACGCCCGGGCCCCCGTAGAGACCGAGCGCATCCTGCGCCGCGGCGGTGAACATCGAGGTGAGCTCCTGGGGGTGGACCACCCTCGCATGGGGGGCCAGCCGGAGCAGCAGGCGCAGCAGCCAGCGCTCGTCGGCGACGACCAGGTCGACCTCGAGCGAGCCGTCGGCGGCGGGGCGGACCTCCTCGACCGCGTAGTACTCCGTCACCCACCGCGCCGGCGGGTCCAGGTGCAGGGTGACCCGGCGGGTCTCCTCGGCCTGGCTGAAGATGCCCTCGCTGAGGTCGCGCGGCGCCGCCGGCTCGGTCTCGATCGGCCGGTCGAGCACCTCGAGCTCGTGGATGCGGTCCAGCCGGAACAGCCGCGGCGCCTCGGCCCCGTGGTCCCAGGCGTCGAGGTAGGAGAAGCCGTGGTGGTTGACGACCCCGCGCGGGTCCACGACGCGCTCGGTCTGCTCGTCGCGGCTCGGCACCCAGTAGGTCATCCGCACCTGGCGCCGCTCGTCGGCCGCCTGCTGCAGCCGGGTCGCCCGCAGCGCGAGGTCGACGTCGGCCGCGTCGAGCCCGGGGTCCACCTGGGGCGCCGCCTCCGCGGCGGCCGCCTCGAGCTTGGCGAGGGCGCGGTCGACGATGCCGCGGGTCTCCTCCCCCGCCCCGCCCCGCAGGGCGCGCAGCGCCACGATGATCGCGGTCGCCTCCGTCGGCGTGAGCCGCAGCGGCCGCGCGAGGTAGTCGGCGTTGGCGATGCGGATGACGCCGTCGGCCTCCGGGCCCTCGAGGGAGTCCAGGTCGACGTCGATGAGGTCGTCGGGGTAGCCACCGGGCAGGCCGACCATGAGCAGCACCTTGAGGTCCTTGACGACCTGGTCGGGCGCCACGCCGAGGGCGGTCGCCGCCTCGTCGACGCGGACCTGCCCGTGGGCGTGGAGGTACGGCACCAGCGCCAACAGCCGCGCCACCTGGTCCTTGGCGCCGCTGACCGGCTGCTTGGCCGGCTGCTTGGCCGGCTGCTTGGCCGGCTGCTTGACCGGCTGCTTGGCCGGCTGCTTGGCCGGCTGCTTGGCCGGCCCGGGCGTACGCCGCGTGCTCACGACGCCTGCCCGAGGTGCGGGTCGGCGGCCAGCGCCGCGCGGAGCCGCTGGACGACCTGCTCGCGCAGCCGGGCCGGCTCCTCGACGAGCACGTCGGCGCCGTGGGCGAGGATCTCGTCGGCCGCGCCGGGGATGCCGCGGGACAGGACCAGCCGGTCCCAGGCGGTCCGGTCGTCGGGGCCGGGGACCCCGGTCTCGACCTCGTCGGCGTTGCGTCGCAGCGCGTGCCCGGCGCCCGCGCGCACCAGCACCACGGTGCGGTCGCTGGTCGGAGGTGGCGCCAGCCGGCGGGCCACGGCCCGCACGTCGGTGCCCGGCGGGACGTCGTACGACCCCGGCTCGCCGGTGCGACGCGCCTCGCCCTGCACGCGGGAGAGCCGGAAGACCCGCTCGGCACCGCGGTCGGTGTCGAGCCCGACGACGTACCACCGGCCGGAGTAGCGGACGACGCCCCACGGCTGCAGGTGGCGCAGCGTCGGCGCGGTCTCGCCGCTGCGCTGGTAGGAGAACTCCACCGGCGTGCGCTCGGTGGTGGCCTCGAGGAAGACGTCGAAGGACGGCTCGTCGGCGCTCAGCCGCGGCTCGACGATGTCCAGCGCGCTGACGTCGACGGGGACGCCGAGCGCGACGAGCTTGCGGACCGCCTCGGTCGTCGCGTCGGCGAGCCGGGCGTGCTCCCACACCTTGGTCGCCAGGGCGATCACCGACGCCTCGTCTGCCTCGAGGTCGATGGCCGGCAGCGCGAACTCGTCGGGGCGGATGCGGTAGCCCGGCTCGTCGTCGAAGTAGGCGTCGAGCTGGCCGACCTCGATCGGCACGCCCAGCGAGCGCAGCTCGTCCTTGTCGCGCTCGAACATCTTCTCGAACGCCTCGTCACTGGTGCCCGGGTAGAGGATCGAGCGGATCCGCTCCTTGGGCACGTAGCGCCGCTGGACCAGCAGCATGATGAGCAGGTTGAGCAGGCGCTCGGTCTTCTTGCCCGTCGTCCCGCTCATCGCTCCCCCGTCCTCGCAGGCGTGCGCCCCGGCCGCAGGCGGCCGGGGCCCGGCGTCACTTCGCCGAGACGATGTCGACGACGAAGTACAGCGTGCTGCCCGCCGGGATGGCGGCCTGCGCCTGGTCACCGTAGCCGAGCTCCGGCGGGATCGAGAGCAGGACGCGGCTGCCCGCCTTCACGCCGGCGAGGCCGTAGGTCCAGCCCTGCACGACCTGCTGCAGCGAGAACTCGACCGGCTTCTTGGAGAACGACTCGTCGAACGGCTTGCCCGCGGCGTACACCATGCCGAGGTAGTCGGCCTTGACGGTGCTGTCGGTGGTCAGGGTCTCGCCCTTGCCCTCGCGGACGACGTACCGCTTGAGGTCGTCGTCGGCCTTCGGCTTGGGCAGGCCCTTGAACCGCAGGCGGACCGGGTCGCCCTTCGGCCCGAAGACGATGCCCGGCATCTCGTCGGCGCCGACGTCCTTGGGCTTCGGCGGCACGAACTCCTCGACGAGGTCGACGAGGACGAGCACGGTGTCCTTGTTGGCGATGTTGAGCTGGGGGTTGCCGACCTCGCCGAACGCCTCGTCCGCCGAGGCGGTCACGGCGACGCGGGAGCCGAGCGTCTGGCCGTCCAGGGCGTCGGCGAAGATCGGGGCCAGGTCGTCGCCGACCGTCAGCGTCTGCGGCTCGCCGCCCTCGTCGTAGGTGCTGTAGGCCTTGGACTTGGTGAAGCCGTTGCCGATCCAGATGTGGGTGACGACCTTGTCGCCGTCGGCCAGCTCCTCGCCGTCGCCCTCAACGAGGGTCTCGGCCTCGATGTCGCCGGCCTCCATGACGCCCTTCCACTCGACCTTCGGCTCCTCGCCGACGTCGCCGGAGACCTCGACCGCGTCGAGGCGCTCCGCGTCACCGCCGGCGCCGCTGCCGCCCTCGTCGTCGCCGCACGCGGTCAGCGAGGCGGCGAGGAGCACGGGGACCAGGACAAGGGCAGGGCGACGGAGTCGTCGGAGCACGAGGTTCACCTTCGGGATCTGGGGTCGGAGCGGCGCTCACCCTACAAGCGGTCCCTGAGAGGGACCTGGGGGAGGCTCACATGCCGTCGATGAGGCGCTGCACCCGCTCGTCGTGGGCGCGGAACGGGTCCTTGCACAGCACCGTGCGCTGCGCCTGGTCGTTGAGCTTGAGGTGCACCCAGTCGACGGTGAAGTCGCGCCGGCGCTCCTGGGCCTTGCGGATGAACTCCCCCCGCAGGCGCGCGCGGGTGGTCTGCGGCGGCACCGACTTGGCCTCGAAGATCTTCAGGTCGGTGGTCACCCGCGCGACCTTCCCCCGCTTCTCCAGCAGGTAGTAGAGGCCGCGGCCGCGGTGGATGTCGTGGTACGCCAGGTCGAGCTGGGCGACCCGCGGATGGCCCAGCGGCAGGCCGTGCTTGGCGCGGTAGGCGTCGATCAGCTTCCACTTGATGACCCAGTCGATCTCGGTGTCGACCAGGCCGAGGTCGTCGGACTCGATCGCCTTGAGACCGCGCTCCCACAGGTCCAGCGCCTGCTCGATGACCGGGGTGCTGATGCCGCGGCGGTCGACGAAGTCGCGGGCCTTGGAGAGGTACTCCCCCTGGATCTCCAGCGCACTGGCCTCCCGACCGTTGGCCAGGCGGACCTTGCGGGTGCCGGTGACGTCGTGGGAGATCTCGCGGATCGCGCGGATCGGGTTCTCCATCGTGAGGTCGCGCATGACCACGCCCTCCTCGATCATGCGCAGCACCAGGTCGCAGCTGGCGACCTTGAGCAGGGTCGTCGTCTCGCTCATGTTCGAGTCGCCGACGATGACGTGCAGGCGGCGGTACTTCTCGGCGTCCGCGTGCGGCTCGTCGCGGGTGTTGATGATCGGCCGGCTCCGGGTCGTGGCGCTCGAGACGCCCTCCCAGATGTGCTCGGCGCGCTGACTGACGCTGTAGCCGGCGCCCCGCGGCGTGTGCGTGACCTTGCCGGCGCCGACGATGATCTGCCGGGTCACCAGGAACGGGATGAGCACGTCGGCGAGGCGGGAGAACTCGCCGGCCCGGCCGACCAGGTAGTTCTCGTGGCAGCCGTAGGAGTTGCCGGCGGAGTCGGTGTTGTTCTTGAACAGGTAGATCTCGCCGGCGATGCCCTCGTCGTGCAGCCGCTGCTCGGCGTCGAGCAGCAGGCCCTCGAGCACCCGCTCACCGGCCTTGTCGTGGGTGACCAGCTCGACGACGTCGTCGCACTCGGGCGTGGCGTACTCCGGGTGGCTGCCCACGTCGAGGTAGAGCCGGGCGCCGTTGCGCAGGAAGACGTTGCTGGAGCGGCCCCAGCTCACGACCTTGCGGAACAGGTAGCGCGCGACCTCGTCGGGCGAGAGCCGACGCTGGCCCTTGAACGTGCACGTGACGCCGTACTCGTTCTCGATCCCGAAGATCCGGCGGTCCATGGCTGAACACTACGCACCGGATGGTCGGCACGGGTGCGACCCGCGGCGACCGCCGCCCTCCGCTGGTCGAGCAGGAGGGCCGCTCTCGCTGGTCGAGCAGGGAGGCGCCCCAGCGCCGACCGTCGACGAGACCCGGTGAGAGGCGCAGGGCCGCAGCCACACTCACCGGGTCTCGTCGACGCTCGCTTGCGCTCGCTGCTCGACCAGCGGGTGTCACCGGGTTTCGAGACAGGCGCTAGCGCGCCTTCCTCAACCAGCGGGTGGGTCGATCAGGAGATCGGCGGCGCCACGGGGGGCTCGGGGTCCGCGGCCGGGGGCTCCGGGTCGGGGTGGACCTGCGAGGGCGAGGTCTCGCCCCGGCCGCCGAGGAGCGTCTCGAGCCGGGCCGGCGCGAGCCGGGAGAACTTCCGCGGCTGGCTGCGGGTGCGGTCGAGCACGGCCACCTCGAGGTCGTCGACCGCGATGACGCGGTCCTCGGTCTCGGTGTGGCCGAGCGCGGCGACGGCCGTCTTCAGGGCCTCCTCGAGCGCGGCTCCGGAGCGGTAGTGCTCCTTGAGGTGGGCGGTGACCGCGTCGGCGGCGCCGCCCATGACGGCGTACCCGTGCTCGTCGGCGACCTGCCCGTCGTAGGTGAGCCGGTAGACCTGGTCCGCGGCGGCCTCGTCACCGATCTCGGCGACGAAGATCTCCACCTCGTAGGGCTTCTCGCCGCCGCTGGAGAAGATCGTGCCGAGCGTCTGGGCGTAGGCGTTGGCGAGCCCACGGCCGGTGACGTCGCGCCGGTCGTAGGCGTAGCCGCGCATGTCGGCGAGGCGGACCCCGGCGATGCGGAGGTTCTCGAACTCGTTGTAGCGCCCGACCGCCGCGAAGGCGATCCGGTCGTAGATCTCGGAGACCTTGTGCAGCGCCTGCGAGGGGTTCTCGGAGACGAACAGCACGCCGTCGGCGTACTGCACCGCGACGACGGACCGGCCCCGGGCGATGCCCTTGCGGGCGAAGTCGGCCCGGTCCTTCATCAGCTGCTCGGGCGAGACGTAGAACGGCGTGCTCATCGGGCGTCCCCTCCCGTGGTGGAGCCGGTGGTCGGGCCGGTCAACGGTGCGGCGGGTCCGTCGGGGCGGACCATGCGCCCGGCGACGACCCGGTCGGCGATCGCCGCGACGTCGTCGTCGGCCATCCGGCGCCCGCCGTCGGCGGTGATGACCTGCACGACCGGGAAGATCCGGCGCGCGAGGTCGGGGCCGCCGGTGGCGGAGTCGTCGTCGGCGGCGTCGTAGAGCGCCTGGACGACGACCGTCACGCAGTCCTCGGCGCTGAGGTCGTCGCGGTAGAGCTTCTTCAGCGCGCCGCGGGCGAAGAGCGAACCGGAGCCGACCGAGTGGAACGCGGTCTCCTCGTAGCGGCCGCCGGTGACGTCGTAGCTGAAGATCCGGCCCTGGTCGGCGGCGAGGTCGTAGCCGGCGAAGAGCGGCACGACCGCGAGGCCCTGCATCGCCATCCCGAGGTTGCCGCGGATGAGGGCGGCGAGGCGGTTGGCCTTGCCGTCCATCGACAGCGTCGTGCCCTCGATCTTCTCGTAGTGCTCGAGCTCGGTCTGGAACAGCCGGACCATCTCGACCGCGAGGCCCGCAGTGCCGGCGATGCCGACGGCGGAGAACTCGTCGGCCGGGAAGACCTTCTCGATGTCGCGCTGGGCGATGATGTTGCCCATCGTGGCGCGGCGGTCACCGGCCATCACGACGCCACCGGGGAAGGTCGCGGCGACGATGGTCGTGCCGTGCGGAGCCAGGTCGCCGGCGTTGCCCGGAGGCACCGCCCGGCGCGCCGGCAGCAGGTCGGGAGCCTGGGCGGCCAGGAAGTCGGCGAACGACGAGACGCCCGGCTGCAGGTAGGCAGCGGGCAGACGGGGATCGGACAAGGCCTACTGCCCGCCCTTCTGGATGAAGGACTTCACGAAGTCCTCGGCGTTGGTCTCCAGGACGTCGTCGATCTCGTCGAGGAGGTCGTCGACGTCGTTGTCCAGGGCTTCCTTGCGCTCGGCGACGTCGGTCTCCGGGGCGGTCTCAACGACCTCCTCGGTCTCCGAGGACCTCTTCGGCTGCTTCTGCTCCTGTGCCATGTCATCAACCTACTCAGTCAGCGGGTGAGTGCGGTGAACAAGTCCTCGGCCGTACGGCACCGGTCGATCAGGGCGCCGACCGACGCCTTCGTGCCGCGCAGCGGGTCGAGCGTCGGCACGCGCTGGAGCGACTCGCGACCGGGCAGGTCGAAGATCACCGAGTCCCAGGACGCGGCGGCGACGTGCTCGGCGTACTTCTCCAGGCAGCGACCGCGGAAGTAGGCGCGGGTGTCGACCGGCGGGTCGTGCATGGCGTCGTCGACCTCGGCCTGGCCGAGCAGCCGCTCGATCCGGCCGCTCGCGACCAGCTTGGCGTAGAGGCCCTTCTCGGGGCGGATGTCGGAGTACTGCAGGTCGATCAGCGCGAGCTTGGCGTCGTCCCAGTCCAGCCCGTCGCGGGAGCGGTAGGACTCCAGCAGCTGCAGCTTGGCCACCCAGTCCAGCTCGCGGGCGCACAGCATCGGGTCGCGCTCGAGCCGGTCCAGCACCGACTCCCAGCGGGCCAGCACGTCGACGGTCTGCGGGTCGGCGTCGGCGCCGTACCGGTCCTCGACGTACTTGCGGGCCAGGTCGAGGTACTCCAGCTGCAGCTGCACCCCGGTCAGCCGGCGGCCGTCGCGCAGCGTGACCGTCTGCCGCAACGTCGGGTCGTGGGACAGGGACCGCAGCGCGGAGACCGGCCCGTCGACGGACAGGTCCACGGTGATGAACCGGTCCTCGATCATCGCCAGCACCAGCGCGGTCGTGCCGACCTTGAGGTACGTCGACACCTCGGCGAGGTTGGCGTCGCCGATGATCACGTGGAGCCGGCGGTACTTCTCCGGGTCGGCGTGCGGCTCGTCGCGGGTGTTGATGATCGGGCGCTTCAGCGTCGTCTCGAGGCCGACCTCGACCTCGAAGAAGTCCGAGCGCTGGCTGATCTGGTAGCCGGTCTCCCGGCCGTCCTGCCCGATGCCGACGCGGCCGGCGCCGGTGACGACCTGGCGGCTGACGAAGAATGGCGTGAGGTGCTTGACGATCTCCGCGAACGGCGTGGACCGGCGCATCAGGTAGTTCTCGTGCGCCCCGTAGGACGCCCCCTTGCCGTCGGTGTTGTTCTTGTAGAGCGCGATCGGCGCGCCACCCGGCAGCAGCGCGGCCCGGCGCTGCGCGTCGAGCATCACCTGCTCCCCCGCCTTGTCCCAGCGCACGATGTCCAGCGGCGTGGTCACCTCGGGCGTGGAGTACTCCGGGTGGGCGTGGTCGACGTAGAGCCGCGCCCCGTTGGTGAGGATGACGTTGGCCAGCCCGAGGTCCTCGTCGGTGAGCTGGCTGGGGTCGGCCACCTGGCGCGACATGTCGAAGCCGCGGGCGTCGCGCAGCGGCGACTCCTCCTCGAAGTCCCACCGTGCCCGGCGGGCCTTGGCGGTCGCCGACGCGTAGGCGTTGACCACCTGCGAGGAGGCGACCATCGGGTTGGCCAGCGGCTGGCCGGTGACCGAGATGCCGTACTCGACCTCGGTGCCCATCACTCGGCGGACGCTCATGTCCCCGAGCCTACGGGGACGGCGGGCTTACGCTGGGCGGATGGGTCTGTGGACCGAGCGGGTCGTCCCCCACCTCACCGACCGCGCGCTGGCCGGCGAGGAGGTCACCGCGCTGCGCGGGGCCGCCTGCACGGGGCTCGCCGGGCGGGTGCTGGAGATCGGGTTCGGCAGCGGGGCGAACCTGCCCTGCTACCCGCCCGAGGTGGTCGCCGTCGACGCGGTCGAGCCCTCCGACCTGGCCTGGCGGATGTCGGCCGACCGGCGGGCGGCGGCCCGGGTGCCGGTGCGGCGGACCGGCCTCGACGGCCAGCGGCTCGACGCCGACGACGCGGCGTACGACGCCGTGCTGTCGACGTTCACGCTCTGCACCATCCCCGACCCCGCGCTCGCGCTGGCCGAGGTACGCCGCGTGCTGCGCCCCGGCGGGTCGTTCCACTTCCTCGAGCACGGCCTGGCGCCGGACGCGCGGGTGGCCACCTGGCAACGCCGGCTCGACCCGGTGCAGCGCACGGTGTGCGGCGGTTGCCACCTGAGCCGCGACGTCCCGGCCCTGGTCGCCGCCGCAGGCCTGGTCGTCGAGGACCTCGAGGAGTCCGACCTCCCCGGGCCGGCCGTCTCCCGGCCGTGGACGCACGGCTTCGTCGGGCGCGCCGTGGCGAGATGACCACTGGCCGGGCACCGGGCGACGATCGTCGGCCCGGTGCCCGGCCAGCGGGCGGAGCGGTCGTGCCTCAGCGGCGGCGGAGCACCATCGAGGCGACGTAGAGGATCGCGAGCACGACGAGGACGATCAGCAGGATCTTGAGCACAGGGGTCTCCTTTGTCCGGGCGGCCTCGGGGGTGGCCGCCGCGCCGGGACCGTTACCCGCAACGGCCCCGGCGTGAACGCCTCAGAGGTACTGGCCCGTGTTGGCGACGGTGTCGATGGACCGGCCGGGCTCGGTGCCCTGCTTGCCGCTGATGAGGGTGCGGATGAAGACGATCCGCTCCCCCTTCTTGCCCGAGATCCGCGCCCAGTCGTCGGGGTTGGTGGTGTTGGGGAGGTCCTCGTTCTCCTTGAACTCGTCGACGCACGCCTGCAGCAGGTGGGCGACCCGGAGGCCGCGCTGCTGCTGGTCGAGGAAGTCCTTGATGGCCATCTTCTTCGCGCGGTCGACGATGTTCTGGATCATCGCGCCGGAGTTGAAGTCCTTGAAGTACAGGACCTCCTTGTCGCCGTTGGCGTAGGTGACCTCGAGGAAGCGGTTCTCCTCGGTCTCGGCGTACATCCGCTCGACGGTCGCCCGGATCATGCCGGCGACGGTGGCCTCGCGGTCCCCCCCGAACTCCGCCAGGTCGTCGGCGTGCAGCGGCAGGTCGGGGGTGAGGTACTTGGAGAAGATGTCGCGCGCGGACTCGGCGTCCGGGCGCTCGATCTTGATCTTCACGTCCAGGCGGCCGGGGCGCAGGATCGCGGGGTCGATCATGTCCTCGCGGTTGGAGGCGCCGATGACCAGGACGTTCTCCAGGAGCTCGACGCCGTCGATCTCGCTGAGCAGCTGCGGGACGATGGTGTTCTCCACGTCGGAGGAGACACCGGAGCCGCGGGTGCGGAACAGGGAGTCCATCTCGTCGAAGAACACGATGACCGGCGTGCCGGTGCTGGCCTTCTCGCGGGCCCGCTGGAAGACCAGGCGGATGTGGCGCTCGGTCTCGCCGACGTACTTGTTGAGCAGCTCGGGGCCCTTGATGTTGAGGAAGTAGGACTTGACCTCCTGGCCCGTCCCGTCGGTCCCGTGCCGCGCGGCGACCTTCTTGGCCAGAGAGTTGGCCACCGCCTTGGCGATCAGCGTCTTGCCGCAGCCGGGAGGGCCGTAGAGCAGCACGCCCTTGGGGGGCTTGAGCTGGTGCTCGCGGAAGAGCTCGGGATAGAGGTACGGCAGCTCGACCGCGTCCTGGATCTGCTCGATCTGGCCGCCGAGGCCGCCGATCGACTCGTAGGCGATGTCGGGGACCTCCTCGAGGACGAGCTCCTCGACCTCCGACTTCGGGACCTTCTCGTAGACGTAGCCGGCGCGGGAGTCGAGCAGCAGGCTGTCTCCGGCCCGGATGGTCTCGCCGCGCAGCGGCTCGGCCAGGCGGACGACGCGCTCCTCGTCGGCGTTGGCGATGACCAGGGCGCGCTCGCCGTCGGCGAGCACCTCCTTGAACATCACGACCTCGCCGACCTGCTCGAACTCGAGCGCGGCGACGACGTTGAGCGCCTCGTTGAGCATGACCTCCTGGCCACGGCTCAGCGTGTCGAGGTCGACGGTGGGGCTGACGTTGACGCGCAGCTTGCGACCACCGGTGAAGACGTCGACCGAGTCGTCCTCGTTGCGGGCCAGGAAGGTGCCGAAGCCGGCCGGCGGCTGGGCGAGCCGGTCGACCTCCTCCTTGAGCTTCATGATCTGGTCGCGCGCCTCGCGCAGGGTGCTGGCGAGTCGCTCGTTCTGCGACGTGACGGCAGCGAGCGAGCGCTGGGCGTCGGCGAGCCGGAGCTCCAGGCCACGGTGGTGCGAGGGCGAGTCGCTCAGCCGGCGGCGGAGGTCGGTCACCTCGGCCTCCAGGAACCGGACGTGGCTCGCGAGCTCCTCGGGGCTGGGACCGTCCTGAGCGCGGCTGCCCGAGCTGGGGATGTCGGATGTCATCGGCGCACCTCCTCGTGGTGAGCGACCCTACCCGCGGATCCCGAGGACGGAAGGGGGCGAATCGCCGCGAGGGTCACGATTCGGACGCGGTGCGCGCGTCAGTCCTCCGCGGGGGTCTCCTCGACCGGCACGCCCGGGGGCCGCGGGCCCTGGTAGTCGGGTCCGTAGGCACCCGGCGCGGGGCGGCGCTTCTTCAGCGGCGGTCGCTGACCGGGGGCCATCCGGCGCGCGGTCACCAGGAACGCCGTGTGGCCGATCATCTTGTGACCGGGCCGGACCGCGAGGCCCTCGACGTGCCAGTCGCGCACGAGCGACTCCCACGGCTGCGGCTCGGTGAACCCGCCGTGGAGCCGCACGGTCTCGACGAACCGCGAGAGCTGGGTGGTCGTGGCGACGTACGCGCACACGATCCCGCCGGGGACCAGGGCGTCCGCGGCGGCGTCGAGGCACTCCCAGGGCGCGAGCATGTCGAGGATGATCCGGTCGCAGCGCTCGCCGGAGGCCGGCAGCGCCTCGGCGAGGTCGCCGAGGGTGAGCTGCCAGGCGGGGTGGGTCTGCCCGTCGGGGGCGCCGAAGAACTGGGTGACGTTCTTGCGGGCGACCTCGGCGAACTCCTCGCGCCGCTCGTAGGAGGAGACCTTGCCGAACGGGCCGACAGCGCGCAGCAGCGAGCAGGTCAGGGCGCCGGACCCGACGCCGGCCTCGACGACGTGCGCGCCGGGGAAGATGTCGGCCATCGCGACGATCTGCGCGGCGTCCTTGGGGTAGACGACCGCGGCACCGCGGGGCATCGAGACGACGAACTCCGAGAGCAGCGGCCGGAACACGAGGTACTCGCCGCCGGCCGAGGAGGTGACGGTGAAGCCCTCCTCGCGGCCGATCAGCTCGTCGTGCTCGAGGTGGCCGCGGTTGGAGAAGAAGCGCTTGCCGGGGACCAGCTCGAAGTTGTGCCGGCGGCCCTTCTGGTCGGTCAGCCGCACCCACTCCCCCTCGCGGAGGGGTCCGCGGTGGACCCCCGACCAGGCGTCACGGCTCACGTCGGGCAGGGCGTCGGACATGCGCGGAACCCTAGTGGCGACCCTCGCGGAACGCGCGATCGACGTCGGCGGTGACCAGGACGCCGTAGACACGGTCGTCCTCGAGCAGGAGGTACTCGGTGGCGGGCGTGCGGCTGATCGCGCGCACCAGCTCCTCGCCGGCGAGGCCCACCGGGAGGCGCAGCCCCGGCTCGATGGTGCGGGCGACGGTGGACGTCGCCAGCCAGGGGCGGCGCTCCTCCGGGGTCGCGAGCAGGGCGGCCTCGTTGACCAGGCCGAGCGGGCTGCCGTCGGTGTCGACGGTGACCAGGCTGCCCGCGTGGGCGTCCTGGGCGCGACGGACCGCCTCGGCCAGCGGCAGGTCGGCCGGCACCGCGAGCGTGCGGCGAGCGAGGTCGCGCGCGACCAGGTGCGGGAGCCGTCGGCGCACCCGGGCCGAGGTGATCGCCGCGGTCGCCCCGGTCCACAGGAAGAGGCCGACGACGAACGCGAGCAGGAAGTCGAGCAGCTCGGCGCGGACGCCGAGGAGCGGCTCGAGCGCGAGCGGCCAGAGCAGCACCAGCACGGCCGTGACGCGGCCGCCCCAGCCCGCGGCGATCGTGCCGCGGTGGGGGTCCTTGGTCGCGCCCCACACGGCCGCCTTGAGCACCCGGCCGCCGTCCAGCGGGAGGCCCGGGACGAGGTTCAGGACGCCGACGAGGAGGTTGGCGATCGCCAGGCCCTCCACCGCGAGGCGCAGCAGGCCGTCGGGCGTGACGAACCACAGACCGAACGCCGCCGCGCCGACCGCCAGCGAAGTCAGCGGGCCGACCACGGCGATCGCGAACTCCTGCTTCGGCTTGGTCGTCTCTGCCTCGATCGCGGTCATGCCGCCGAGGAAGTGCAGCGTGATCGAGCTGATCGGGTAGCCGTAGCGCTGGGCCATCACCGCGTGCGAGGCCTCGTGGAGCAGCACCGAGAGGTAGAGGACGACCGCGAACGCCAGCCCGGCGACGTACTTCAGCGCGCCGAGGCCCGGCTCGACCTGCTCCACCCGGGGCGCGATGACCACGGCGATGAGCGCGGCCACGATGAACCACGATGACGACACGAGGACGTCGGCTCCGGCGATGGTGCCGACCTTGAAGGTGCCGGGCGGGCGGCGCGCGGGACCGGTCGGGCGGCTGTCTCGGGTGGCCCGGCCGTCGCCGGGAGGTTCGGGGTCGGCCACCACCTCAGCGTATCGGGGCGGTCACGACGCGACTGTCCGTGGGCTCGCCTAGGGTCTCGCCCATGAGCGTGCAGCAGGCCCCGTCACCCGCCGAGTGGGTCTCGACGCCCGTCGACGGCGTCGAGGTGCTCGGCGCGCTCTCCCCGAGTCGCGCGGGCGACTTCCTGACCTGCCCGCTGCTCTACCGGTTCCGCACCGTCGACCGCCTGCCCGAGCCGCCGTCGCCGGACCAGGTGCGCGGCACCGTGGTGCACAAGGTGCTGGAGGACCTCTTCGACCTGCCCGCGGTCGAGCGGACGCCCGAGCAGGCCCACGCCATGCTCGAGCCGGCGTGGGAGCGGCTGCGCGCGGAGTGCCCCGACGTGGCGGAGATGCTCGGCGAGGACGGCCCGGACCTCACCCGCTGGCTCGCGTCGTGCGCGACGGTGCTGGAGCGCTACTTCACCCTCGAGGACCCCCAGCGCCTGGAGCCGGCCGAGCGCGAGCTGTACGTCGAGAGCCTCCTGGACTCCAAGCTCCTGCTGCGCGGATTCGTCGACCGGGTCGACGTCGCACCGGACGGTTCGATCCGCATCGTCGACTACAAGACCGGGCGCTCGCCGGCCGCGGGGTTCGAGGCGCGCGCGCTGTTCCAGATGAAGTTCTACGCCCTCGTCGTGTGGCGCACCCGCGGGGTCGTGCCCGCGGTCCTCCAGCTGGTCTATCTCGGCAACGGCGAGATCCTGCGCTACCGCCCCGACGAGCAGGACCTGCTCGCGACCGAGCGCAAGGTCGAGGCGATCTGGCGGGCGATCCGGTCGGCCGAGGAGACCGGTGACTGGCGACCGCGGCGCAGCCGCCTGTGCGACTGGTGCCAGCACCGGTCGCTCTGCCCGGAGTGGGGCGGCACTCCTCCCCCGCTGCCCGAGCCCGTCGTGCGCGACGCCGGCGTCGGTGGGGTGGCCGTCGGGGATGCCGTCGTCAGCGAGACGGCTGTCGGTGATGTCGTTGTCAGTGACTCTGCCGCGGCCGTGGATCCTGGGGCGCCGTCCGGCGCCTAGAGCCCGTTGCGCTCCGCCCACAGGGCCGCCTGGGTGCGGTCGACGACGCCGATCCGGGCGAAGGCCGACGTGAGGTGCGCCTTGACCGTCCGCTCGCTGATGTCGAGCCGGCGAGCGATCTGCTTGTTGGCGAGCCCCTCGCGGACCAGGCCCAGCACCTCGGTCTCCCGGCTGGTCAGCTGCACCTGCGGCGGCGCGGACCGCACGCCGAGCAGCGCACGCGCCGCCCGGGGGTGGATCGGCGACTCGCCCCGGCTGACCGACCGGATCCCGGCGAGCACGTCGTCGGGGTCGGCGTCCTTGAGCAGGTAACCGACGGCGCCGGCGTCGAGCGCGCCGACGATCCGCTCGCTGTCGGAGTAGGAGGTCAGCACCAGCACGTCCGAGCGCAGCCCGGCGGCCTTGATGTTGCGGGTGGCGGTCACGCCGTCGACGCCGGGCATCTGGAGGTCCATCAGCACCACGTCGGGGTCGGTCTCGCGGACGACCTCGAGGGCGCGCTCGCCGTTCTCGGCCTGGCCGACGACCTCGATGTCGTCGGTGCCGGCCAGGAGCTGCGCCATGCCGGCGCGGATGACGGCGTGGTCGTCCACCAGGACCACGCGGATCGGCGTGCTGCTCACTGCTGGGCCACCTCCATCCGGACGGTCGTGCCGGCGCCGGGCGCGGAGATCACGTCGATCTCCCCACCGATGTCCTTGACCAGGCTGCGCAGGCCCTTGAGACCGTAGCGGTCGGGGCCGGAGACCGCGGGGTCGAAGCCGATCCCGTCGTCGACCACCTCGAGCCGCAGCCGGCTGTCCACGCTGCGCACGGTGACCGCCACGGTCGTCGCCTGCGAGTGGCGCAGCGCGTTGCGCACCGCCTCCTGGGCGACGCGCCAGACCAGGGCGACGGCCGCGTCCGAGGCCCCGTCGACCCCGCTGACGTCGACCGACGCCTGGATGCCCGCGTTGGTGGCGGGCGCGACGAGGTCGCCGAGGGCCGGCTCCAGCCCGTCGGCGTGGAGGTCCGGCGGGTGGATCTCGGCCAGGAGGGAGCGCAGCGCGCGCAGGCTGTCGCGGAGGTTGTCGCCCGCGCCGTCCAGGGTCGCGCGCGCCTGCTCGGGGACCGCCGGGTCGCGGGACAGGGCCGTGACGGAGAACGTCGTGCCGGCGATGTCCTGCACCACGCCGTCGTGCAGGTCGCGGGCGATGCGTCGCCGCTCGGCGTCGGAGGCGTCGACCGCGTGCACCAGCAGGCGCTCGCGCTCCTCGCCGGCCCGGGTCAGGCGGCGGGTTAGGAGCCAGAGGATCGGGGTGACGATGACGAGCAGCCCGGCCAGGGAGGCGATGGTGATCCACCGGAACGGCAGCAGGATCTCGCCACGTCGCTCCTGGATCCGGTTCAGGGAGTAGTAGACCTCGAAGAGGAGCCGTTGCCCTCGAACTTCGACCGGCGTGTACACACGCACGAGGTCCTCTTCTGCCAAGCCCACCTCGGGGTACACCGGCCCTCTCGGGCCGGAGTTCTCCGGGTCGTTGGGGTTCGCGATCTCATAACCGGTACCGCCCTCACGGAGGACGCGTCGACGGTCAGGGCCGATCTCGAAGGACTGGCTGGCGATGCCGCCCTGGTTGGAGTAGAGCAGGTAGCCGTCCTCGAGCCACATGTTGAAACGGACCGCTAGGGGGTTCTGCACGTCCAGCGCCTTGACGAGCGTGCGCCTGGCGAACTGCAGGAAGAGGTCGGAACCGCGCGGTGTGCCCTGCAGTATTCGATCTTTCGCGTCCTCGAGTGCCGGTTCGACGACGGACCTCGCCAGCACCTCGGTGGTGTTCCGCGCCTCGGCGATCGCCTCGTCCTCGGCGACGCTACGCGCGATGGCGTTCGTGCTCGCGATGATGACGACCATCGTCACGACGGCGAACAGCACGAATTGCACGACCGGACTGCGCAGGATCCGCACCACGCCACCTCTCGCTACGCGCCGGACGGCGCGCGCACAGGATAGGCAGCCGCCTGGCCGGCGTCAGACCGTGGCCTGGACCTTGCAGGCCTCGCCGGTCTTGTCGTTCTGCGCACGGAAGAGCACGTCGTCCGCACCGCTGAGGTCGAGCATGAAGCGGACGATGCGGAAGGACCGGTCCGCGTCCTTGGCCTTGACCTCGCCCATGAACGAGAAGTCACCGTTGTGCTTGAACTTCCAGGACCACACGTCGTCGTCGTCGCTGAAGACCACGCCGACGACCTCGATCTCGGCGTTGCTCATGACTGTAGTGCGCAGCTTGACCTTGCTGCTGCCCTGGCAGTTGCCCCACGCACTGTCCTGGGTGTCCTTCAGCCGCTTGGCCGGAAGGCCGTCGGCCCCGGGCGTCGGGATGAGGCCGTCGGCGACGACGGTGCTCTGGACGGGGGTCCCGTCCTCCGCAGCCCCGCCATCACTCGCCACCGCCGGAGCGGGAACGAGGGCCGCTGCACCCAGCACGAGGCCGAGCACGATGGCGGGACTGCGACGGACGAACATGTGGACCTCTCCCAGGCGCTGGGAGTCCAGCGCCCCCGAAGCAGGCACCATCCTGGCGTGGCCGGCGGGCACCTCGCCATTGCCCGGAGGTACTAGGACCACGAAGGCCTACGCGGGCTCAGCGTGCGGCGGGGATGGTCACGCGCCGGCCCGACCGGGCGGCGTGCCAGACGGCGTCCAGGTCGAGCCCGGCGAGGGAGGAGGCGAACGAGCGCCGCTCCCCCGGCGGCACGGCGACGTGGTTGGGGACGACGAGCACCTCACAGCCGGCGGCCCCCGCCGACGTCGCTCCCGTCGCAGAGTCCTCGACCGCCAGGCAGTCGGCGGGGTCGACGCCCAGCCGTGCGGCGGCGGTGAGGTACGGCTCGGGGTGGGGCTTGCCGTGGGTCACGCGGTCCCCGGTCACGACCACCCCGAACGTGCCCTCGGGCAGCTGCTCGAGGATCGGCTCGACGAAGCGGGTCCACGACATCGTCACCAGCGCGCACGGCACGCCGGCCTCCGCCAGGGCGACCAGCTGCTCGCGCGCACCCGGGCACCACGGCACGCTGCGGCGTACCCGCTCCACGACGCCGTCGAGCAGCAGCTCCACGATCTCCTCGGGCGGCAGGTCGAGCGGCATGTGCTCTCGGATGTAGCGGGCCGAGACGAGCAGGTCGTTGCCGACCAGCGCGAGCGCGTGCTCCTGCGACCAGCTGCCGCCGAAGCGCTCGGCGAGCGCGAACTCCGTCTCGATCCAGTACGGCTCGGTGTCGACGAGCGTGCCGTCCATGTCCCACAGCACGGCTGCGGGACGCGTGGGGCCGCCCATCAGTCCTCCGGGTCGTAGCCGAGGTTCGGCGAGAGCCAGCGCTCGGCCTCGGCGAGCGTCCATCCCTTGCGCTCGGCGTACGCCGCCACCTGGTCGCGGCCGAGCCGGCCGACGACGAAGTACTGCGACTGCGGGTGGCTGTAGTAGATCCCGGAGACCGAGGCCCCGGGCCACATCGCCATCGACTCGGTGAGCTGGATCCCGGTGCCGGCCTCCACGTCGAGGAGGTCCCAGATGGTCTGCTTCTCGGTGTGGTCGGGGCACGCGGGGTATCCCGGTGCGGGCCGGATGCCGGCGTACCGCTCGGCGATGAGGTCCTCGTTGGTCAGCGCCTCGGCCGGCTCGTAGCCCCACAGCTCGGTGCGCACCCGCTCGTGGAGCCGCTCGGCGAACGCCTCGGCGAGCCGGTCGGCGAGCGCCTCGAGGAGGATCGCGCTGTAGTCGTCGAGGTCCGCGCGGAACTGCTGCACCCGCTCGGGCAGCCCGATCCCGGCCGTCACCGCGAACGCGCCGACGTGGTCGGCGAGACCGGTGTCGACGGGGGCGATGTAGTCGGCGAGCGACCGGTTGGGGATGCCCGCGCGGTGCTCGCCCTGCTGGCGCAGCTGGTGCAGCACCGTGCGGCGGCTGCGCCGCTCGTCGTCGTCCCACACCACGACGTCGTCGCTCTCGGCGTTGGCCGGGAAGAAGCCGTAGACCCCGCGGGCGGTGACCCACTTCTCCTCGACCATCCGGTCGAGCATGGCCTGCGCGTCGTCGTACAGCTTGCGGGCGGTCTCGCCGGTGGTGGGGTTGTTGAGGATGTCGGGGAACTTCCCCTTCATCTCCCAGGCGTTGAAGAACGGCTGCCAGTCGATGTAGGCCCGCAGCTCGGAGAGGTCGTAGTCGTCGAGCACGTGCACGCCGGCCTGCTTGGGTGCGGGCGGCACGTAGCCCTCCCAGTCCATCGGCGTCGCGTTGGCGCACGCGTCGGCGTAGGTCAGCTGGGGCCGGTCCTGCTTGGTCGCGTGGCGCGCACGGAGCGAGTCGTAGTCGGCCTTGAGGTCGGCGAGCAGCCCCACGCGGCGCTCGGGGTGGAGCAGCGAGGCGACGGTCGGCACCGACCGCGAGGCGTCCTTGACCCAGACGACCGGGGCGTCGTAGCGCGGGTCCACCTTGACCGCGGTGTGGGCGCGCGAGGTGGTCGCGCCACCGATGAGCAGCGGGATCTTCAGGCCCAGCCGCTGCATCTCGGTCGCGACGGAGACCATCTCGTCGAGCGACGGGGTGATCAGCCCGGAGAGCCCGATGACGTCCGCGCCGACCTCGGCGGCGGTGTCGAGGATCTTCTGCGCCGGCACCATCACCCCGAGGTCGATGACCTCGAAGTTGTTGCACTGCAGCACCACGCCGACGATGTTCTTGCCGATGTCGTGGACGTCGCCCTTGACGGTGGCCATGACGATGGTGCCGTTGGTGTCCTTGGCGGTCGCGAGCTCGGGGTTGTCGAGCTTCTCCTGCTCGATGAACGGGATGAGGTAGGCGACGGCCTTCTTCATGACCCGCGCCGACTTCACCACCTGCGGCAGGAACATCTTGCCGGCGCCGAAGAGGTCGCCGACGACGTCCATCCCGGACATCAGCGGCCCCTCGATCACCTCGATCGGGCGGCCGCCGCGGGCCGCGATCTCCTGGCGGAGCTCCTCGGTGTCGGCCTCCACGTGGGTGTCGAGGCCCTTGACCAGCGCGTGGGTGATCCGCTCGCCGACCGGCAGCGAGCGCCACTCCTCGGCGGTCGCCTCCGCGGCCTCGCCCTTGCGGTTGTGCGACTCGGCGATCTCGAGCAGCCGCTCGGCGGCGTCGGGACGCCGGTTGAGCACGACGTCCTCGATCCGCTCGCGCAGCTCCGGCTCGACCTGGTCGTAGACCACCAGCGCGCCCGCGTTGACGATGCCCATGTCGAGCCCGGCGCGGATGGCGTGGAAGAGGAAGACCGCGTGGATCGCCTCGCGCACCGGGTTGTTGCCGCGGAAGGAGAAGCTGACGTTGGAGATGCCGCCGGAGACCTTCGCGCCGGGGAGGTTCTCCTTGATCCAGCGGGTGGCCTCGATGAAGTCCAGGCCGTACGACGCGTGCTCCTCGATGCCCGTCGCGACGGCGAAGACGTTCGGGTCGAAGATGATGTCCTCGGCCGGGAAGCCGACCTCGTCGACGAGGATCCGGTAGGCCCGCCCGCAGATGGCCTTGCGGCGCTCGAGGTCGTCGGCCTGCCCGTCCTCGTCGAAGGCCATGACGACCGCGGCGGCGCCGTACTTGCGGCACAGCCGGGCGTGGGCGCGGAACGACTCCTCGCCCTCCTTCATCGAGATCGAGTTGACGATCGCCTTGCCCTGCACGTTCTTCAGCCCGGCCTCGATCACCTCGAACTTCGAGGAGTCCACCATGACCGGCACGCGGCTGATGTCGGGCTCGCTGGCCACCAGCTTGGTGAAGCGGTCCATCGCGGCGACGCCGTCAATCATCCCCTCGTCCATGTTGATGTCGATGACCTGCGCGCCGTTCTCGACCTGCTGCGCGGCGACCGACAGGGCGGTGTCGTAGTCGCCGTCCTTGATCAGCGTGCGGAAGCGGGCCGAGCCGGTGATGTTGGTGCGCTCGCCGACGTTCACGAACAACGAGTCCTCGTCGATCGTGAACGGCTCGAGGCCCGAGAGCCGCATGGCCGGGCGGGCGGTCGGCACCTCTCGCGGGGTCGCCTGCTCGACGGCCCCGGCGATCGCGCCGATGTGGGCGGGGGTGGTGCCGCAGCAGCCCCCGACGAGGTTGACGAAGCCGGCCTCGGCGAACTCGCGGACGACGGCGGCGGTCTCCTCCGCGGCCTCGTCGTACTCGCCGAACGCGTTGGGCAAGCCCGCGTTGGGGTAGCAGCTCACGAACGTGTCCGCGACCCGGCTGAGCTCGGCGATGTAGGGGCGCATCTCCTTCGCGCCGAGCGCGCAGTTGAGGCCGACCGCGAGCGGACGGGCGTGGCGCACGGAGTTCCAGAACGCCTCGGTCGTCTGCCCCGACAGGGTGCGGCCCGAGGCGTCGGTGATCGTGCCGGAGATGATGACCGGCCACCGGCGGCCGAGGTCCTCGAAGAGCGTCTCGAGGGCGAAGATCGCGGCCTTGGCGTTGAGGGTGTCGAAGATCGTCTCGACCACGAGCAGGTCCGCGCCGCCGTCGACGAGGCCGCGGGCGGCGGTGGTGTACGCCGCCACGAGCTGGTCGTAGGTCACGTTGCGGGTGGCCGGGTCGTTGACGTCGGGCGAGATTGAGGCCGTGCGCGTGGTCGGACCGAGCGCGCCGGCGACGTACCGCGGCTTGTCGGGGGTCTCGACGGCGTCGCACGCCCGGCGGGCCAGGCGGGCGGACTCCAGGTTGAGCTCGTAGGCGAGCTCCTCCATGCCGTAGTCGCCGAGCGAGATCGCGTTGGCGTTGAAGGTGTTGGTCTCCAGCACGTCGGCCCCGGCCTCGAGGTACTCGCGGTGGATGGCCTCGATGATCTGCGGCTGGGTGATCGTGAGCAGGTCGTTGTTGCCGACGACGTCGCTGGGCCAGTCGGCGAACCGCTCACCGCGGTAGCCGGCCTCGTCGGGACGGTCACGCTGGATCGCGGTGCCCATGGCGCCGTCGATCACCATGACCCGTTCCCGCAGCATCGCGGTCAGCGCCTCGGTGGCGTCGGGTCGGTGGTTCGGCGGTGCAAGATCGGGCACGCCAGCTCCTTCCGGGCAGGGGCGTCCAGCGTAGGAAGAGCGTCCGAGTGCTGGACAGGGTTCTCAGATCGTGGCACCGGGCGTCGCGACCGGTGAAATCCCGGGCCGTGACTACCCTGGATGGGTGATCGAGATCGACGACCTGCCCGACCTGGTGGACCCCGTGGTCATCGCCGCCTTCGAGGGCTGGAACGACGCCGCCGACGCCGCGTCGTCGGTCGTCGACCACCTCATGGAGGTCTGGAACGCGCGCGTCGTCGGCGCGATCGACCCCGAGGAGTTCTACGACTTCCAGGTCAACCGGCCCGTGGTCGGCACCGACGAGCTCGGCCACCGGCGGATCACCTGGCCCACCACCCGGATCGCCATCGCCTCTCCCCCGGACCTGGACCGCGACGTCATCCTCGTGCGCGGCATCGAGCCCAACATGCGTTGGCGCCAGTTCTGCGCCGAGCTGCTCGCCGCCTGCGACGACCTCGGCGGCGAGCTGGTCGTCACGCTCGGCGCGCTGCTCGCCGACACCCCCCACACCCGGCCGATCCCCGTCACCGGCACCGCGACCGAGCCCGACCTGGTCGATCGGCTCAAGCTCGAGCAGTCGACCTACGAGGGGCCCACCGGCATCGTCGGGGTCTTCCAGGACGCCTGCGTGCGCCTCGACATCCCCGCCGTCTCCTACTGGGCGGCCGTCCCGCACTACGTCGCGCAGCCGCCGTGCCCCAAGGCCACCCTCGCGCTCGTCGGCCAGCTCGAGGACCTGCTCGAGGTCTCGATCCCCCTCGGCGACCTGGCCGAGGACGCCCGCGCCTGGGAGCGCGGCGTCGACGAGCTCGCCGAGGACGACGAGGACGTCGCCGACTACGTCCGCGCCCTCGAGGAGACCCGCGACACGACCGACCTGCCCGAGGCCTCCGGCGAGGCGATCGCCCGGGAGTTCGAGCGGTACCTCAAGCGGCGTGGTGACGAGCCCGGCGGCGGCGCGGGCTGATCCCCGCCGCTGGGTGCTGACGGCGGCGCCCGCACGGCGTACGTCGAGTGGCCGACGTGTCCGCGGCGGCTCGCCGACCGTCGCGCTGCCGTCGCGCAGTCGTCGCGCAGTCGCCGTACATATCGGGGCAGTCCTGCACATATCGGGGCAGATCTACCCCGATATGTGCAGGGGTCACCGGTTAACCGGTGACTCCTGCACCCCCTCCGGCCGCCCGGCGACGCTCAGACGGACAGCCCCAGCGCAGCGTCGAGCACGGCGATGATCGAGACGGCGGCGTCGGGGTCGCTGGTGTCGGCGAGGCCGTCGGTGCCGAGGGTGGCGCGGACCCAGCGGTCGACGGCGGCGACGGCGCGAGGGGCGTCGAGGTCAGCGGCGAGCGCCTCGAGCACCTCGGTGACGACCGGGGCGGCGGGGGCGCCGGCGCCGAGTGCGAGAGCGCGGCGCCAGTCGGCGAGGGTGTCGACGGCGTCCCAGAGCTCGGCGTCGGTCCACTCCCAGTCGGCGCGGTAGTGGTGGCGCAGCAGCGCGAGCCGGATCGCCATCGGGTCGACGTCGCTGTTGCGCAGGGCGGAGACGAAGACCAGGTTGCCGCGCGACTTCGACATCTTCTCGCCGTCGTAGGCGACCATCCCGGCGTGGACGTAGGTCTGGGCGAACGGGGTGCCGGGGTCGACGACCTGGGCGTGGCCGGCGCACATCTCGTGGTGCGGGAAGACCAGGTCGCTGCCGCCGCCCTGCACGTCGAAGGCGCCGCCGAGGTGCTCCAGCGCGATCGCGGTGCACTCGACGTGCCAGCCGGGCCGGCCGGGGCCGAACTGGCTGGGCCACGAGGGCTCGCCCTCGCGCTCACCGCGCCACACGACGCAGTCGAGCGGGTCCTTCTTGCCGGGCCGGTCGACGTCGCCGCCGCGCTCGGGGTAGATCCGCAGCATCGTCTCGCGGTCCCAGCCGGACTCCTGCCCGAAGGCCGGGTCGGCGGTCACCGACATGTAGAGGTCGTCCTCGACGCGGTAGACCGCGCCGGCGGCCTGGAGCCGCTCGATCACGTCGAGCACGAGCGGGATGGACTCGACCGCACCGATGTACTCGTCGGGCGCGAGCACCCGCAGGGCGGTCATGTCCTGGCGGAACAGCTCGGTCTCGCGCTCCGCCAGCTCGACCCAGTCGGTGCCGACCTTGGTGGCGCGCTCGAGCAGGGGGTCGTCGACGTCGGTGACGTTCTGCACGTAGCGGACCTCGTGGCCGGCGTTGCGCCAGGCGCGGTTGAGCAGGTCGAAGCCGACGTACGTCGCGGCGTGGCCCAGGTGGGTGGCGTCGTACGGCGTGATCCCGCAGACGTACATGCGTGCGGGCCCCTCCGGGGTGGTCGCGACGAGCGCGCCCGTCGCGGTGTCGTGGACCGACACCTCGGGACCCTTCACGGGCAGGGTGGGGACCTCCGGGGACGGCCAGGCGCGCATGGTCCGCAGCCTAACGACCCGGGGGCCGCGCCCCGACGAGCGGTCGGGTCAGAACGGCGGCCACGGGATCGCGGGCATCTCGCCGTGCGGGGCGGGCATCACGCCGCGGTCGAGCAGGCGCGCGCAGCGCCGCTCCAGCGCGGTGATCTCCCGGTCGGTGAGCAGGGGGGCGAGGGTGTCACCGAGGGACCCGCCCAGCGCGGCGCGGACCCGGCTGACGACCTCGACGTCCTCGTCGCGCAGCGGCTCGCCCAGCCAGCCCCACAGCACGGTGCGCAGCTTGTGCTCGTGGTGGAATGCGATGCCGTGGTCGACGCCGTGGCGGTGCCCGTCGGCCATCTCGAGCACGTGGCCGCCCTTGCGGTCGGCGTTGTTGACGACCACGTCGAAGACCGCCATCCGCCGGAGCGCCGCGGTGTCCTCGTGGACCAGGCTGACCGGCAGGTCGCGGCCGTCGACACCGTCGAAGACGTGGAGGAACCCCGGCGGCACCTCGCCGTGCGCGACGATCTCCACCGCCGCCTGCTCGGGGTCGGGCTCGCACCAGCGCTGCACCATCCCGAGGCCGTGCGGTCCCTCGCGCAGCCAGGTCTCGGGGACGACGTCCCACCCCGTGGCCTCGGAGACGGCGTACGCCGCGACCTCCCGCGAGGCCAGGTCGCCGTCGGGGAAGTCCCACAGCGGCCGCTCCCCCGCCACCGGCTTGTAGACGACCTTGACGTCCCCGATCGCGCCGAGGAACGTCGCGTTGCTGGCCGGCATGATCCGGCCGTGCAGGACCAGCTCGTCGCCGAGCAGGTCCACGCCGGTGTCGTCGGCGGTGGTCACGGGTCGCGGCGCTTGAACCCGTTGGCCCGGACGCACAGGTGGCCGTCGGGGTCGATCGGCAGCCCGCAGAAGGGGCAGGACGGACGGCCGGCCTCGAGCACCTGCTCGGTGCGCTTGACGAACGCCCGCGCGAGCCCCGCGGGGATGCGGACCAGCAGCACCTCGTCGGGCTCGGGCTCCTCGAAGTCCTCGTCGACCTGGTCGGGCGAGACCACGGCGGCCTCGGTGAACGGGAAGACCTCGATCACGACCCGCTCGTCGTCGGGGTCCCACGACAGCGTCATCGTGCCGGCGCGGAACTCCTCCTCGATCGGCTGCTCCAGCGGCTCGGCGTCCTCGAGGTCCAGCGGCGCGACCGCCGGGATCATCGCGGTGTTGCGCTCGCTGCCCATGACCTCGTCCAGCAGCTCGTCGATGCGCTCGGCAAGGGCCGCCACCTGCTGCTTCTCCAGCGCGACGCTGACGAGCTTGACGCCGCTGCGGGCCTGGAGGAAGAACGTGCGGTACCCCGGAGGCCCGACGGTGCCGGTGACGAAGCGCTCCGGCGGGTCGAACCCGTGGACGAGTGGTGCCATGTCTCCACCCTATGAGGCCGTCCCAGCACCGCGCGGGCGGTGGCCGCCCACCGGATCCTCAGGAGGCGACGGAGGGGCCGGCACCGCCGCCGACGGCGGCACCGGCGTCCGGGGCGGTGGCCGCCCGCTTGCCCGTGCGGGCCTTGCGGGCCGGCTTCTGGGCCAGCCAGGACAGGTCCCCGGAGTGGGTGTTGGTGGCCAGCACGTAGGGCCGGGTGCCGGTGTAGCGGACGATCGAGATCGACGCGGGGTCGATGTTGATCCGCTGGAAGAGGTCGAGGTGCATGCCGAGGGCGTCGGCCAGCACGGACTTGATGATGTCGCCGTGGCTGACGGCGACCCAGACCGCGCCGGCGCCGTGGGCGGCCTCGACGGCGGCGTCGTGGCGGCGTACGGCGGCGACGGCCCGCGCCTGCATCGCGGCCAGCGACTCACCGCCGGGGAACTCCGCCGCCGACGGCTGGGACTGCACGGTCGACCAGAGCTTCTCCTTGGCCAGGTCGCGCAGCTGCCGGCCCTGCCACTCGCCGTAGTCGCACTCGGTGATGCCCTTCTCGGTCACCAGCGTCAGCGGCGGGCTCTGGGCGCCCATGATCGCCTTGGCGGTCTGGCGGCACCGCTCGAGCGGGCTGCTGACGATCGCGTGCACCGGCAGGTCCTTCATCCGCTCCCCGGCGCGGGCGGCCTGCTTCTGACCGGTCGCGTCGAGCTTCACCCCGGGCATCCGACCGGCGAGCATGCCGCTCGCGTTGGCGGTCGTCCGGCCGTGGCGGACGAGGATCACGGTGGCCATGGCGTCGAACCCTACTGGTCGCCACGTCGTACCGTTCCGGGCGTGATCGTCGACAGCGCGCTCTACCGACACGGCTCGCGGGTGGCCGCCGACTGCGGCGCCCACGACTACGAGCAGCTGCGCCAGCAGGTGCGCGAGGAGGGCGACTTCGTCTGGGTCGGCCTGCACCAGCCCGACGCGGAGGAGCTGGCCAAGGTCGCCGCCGCCTTCGGCCTCCACCCGCTCGCCGTGGAGGACGCCGTCAAGGCCCACCAGCGGCCGAAGCTCGAGCACTACGACGACAGCCTCTTCCTCGTGCTCAAGACGCTCTGGTACGTCGACGCCGACGACGCGGTCGAGACCGGCGAGATCAACCTGTTCGTGGGGCCCGACTTCGTCGTCACCGTCCGGCACGGCGAGGGCTCGGAGCTCCAGTCGGCCCGTCAGTACCTCGAGTCGCGGCAGGCGGTGCTCGACCACGGTCCCTCCGCGGTCGTGTACGCCGTGTGCGACACCGTCGTCGACGCCTACCGGGAGGTCGCCGACGAGCTGGAGCGGGACGTCGACGAGGTCGAGGACTCGGTCTTCTCCCCCACGCGCTCCGACGACTCGGTCCGCATCTACGTGCTCAAGCGCGAGATCGCCGAGGTCCGCCGGGCCGTCCAGCCGCTGCGCGAGCCGATGCGCCGCCTGGCCGCGGGCGAGGTCGAGGGGATCGACACGACGGCGGCGCCGTTCTTCCGCGACGTGCTCGACCACCTCTCGCAGGTCGGCGAGGTCGTCGACAACCTGGAGACCCTGCTGTCCTCGGCGTTCGACGCCCAGGTGGCCCGGATTTCGGTGCAGCAGAACGACGACATGCGCAAGATCTCCGCAGGCGCCGCCCTGGTCGTCGTACCGACGCTCATCGCCGGCGTCTACGGCATGAACTTCGACCACATGCCCGAGCTCCACTGGACCTTCGGCTACGTGTTCGCCCTGTCGCTGATGGTCGGGTCCTCGGCGGTGCTGTGGGTGTTCTTCAAGCGGTCCGGCTGGTTGTAGCCGTCGAACCCCTGGTCAACGGCCGGCACCCGGCGCACACTCTGGTCATGGACGACCTGCGCGACACCGCCACCGCCACCGGCACGGGGATCGGCACCGCAGCCCGGCCCCGCGCGGCCTGGGCGCTGGCTGCCCTGCTCGTCGTGGTCGTGCTGGCCGGCTGCACGTGGGCGGCGGCGACCGCGGACGACACTGCCCGGGTGGTGCAGGTGTCGCTGCTCGGTCTGCTGGGCGCCGGCATCGCCGCCGTGCTGGTCTACGCCGTCGTGACCCCGCTGCCCGGCCGGGGCGCGGGCGCGGCGGGCGGGCGCACGAGCGGCAGCGCGTGGTTCGCGGGCGGGCCCGTCGACGCCGGCGGCGCGGGCGGGGACTGCGGCGGATCGGGCGGCGGCGACTGCGGCTGACCTACCGACCGCCCGAGCGGCCCGGAGGTCGGGCAGCCCGGAGGTCAGGCGGCCAGCACGCCCGTGCCGACGAGGACGAGCACCACCGCGCCGAGCCCGACGCGGTAGAGCACGAACGGCGCGTAGGAGCGGGTCGAGACGTACCGCAGGAGCCAGGCGATGGCGGCGTACCCCACGACGAAGGAGACGATCGTCGCGGTGATCGTCGGTCCCCACCCGTAGGTGTTGTCGCCGTGCGGGATCTCCTTGAGCTCGAAGAGGCCGGCGCCGACGACGGCAGGGATGGCGAGCAGGAAGGCGTAGCGGGTGGCGGCCTCGCGTTCGTAGCCCAGGACGCGGCCCATCGAGATCGTCGCGCCGGAGCGGCTGACGCCGGGCACGAGCGCGCACGCCTGGGCCAGGCCCATGAGGACGGCGTCGCGCAGGTTCATCTGCTTGATCGTCTTGTTCGACGCGCTCATCCGGTCGGCGACGCCCAGCACGACACCGAGCACGATGAGCGTGGTGCCGATGATCCACAGGCTGCGGAAGTCGGACTCGATGACGTCCTTGAGTGCGATGCCCAGCAGGACGATCGGCAGCGAGCCGATGATGATGAACCAGCCCATCCGGGCGTCCAGGCTGCCGCGGTACTCCGGCCTGACCAGCGAGCGCAGCCACGCCGACGCGATGCGCCAGATGTCGTGGCGGAAGTAGATGAGGACGGCCAGCTCGGTCCCGATCTGGATCACTGCGGTGAACGCCGCACCCGGGTCGCCCCACCCGAAGAGCTCGGGGAAGATCCGCAGGTGCGCGCTGCTCGAGATCGGGAGGAACTCGGTCAGTCCCTGGATCGTGCCCAGCACGACGGCCTGGAGGAAGTCCCACACGGGCGTCGATCCTACGGACACCGCACCCGCGAGCCGGACGCGGCGCACGAGACGTCGCCCACTACCTTGTCGGCATGCAGCACAGGTCTCTGGGTGCCACCGGCTTGAAGGTCTCGCGCCTGGGGCTGGGCACGATGACGTGGGGTCGCGACACCGACGAGCACGAGGCGCGCGACCAGCTCGTGGCGTTCGCCGAGGCGGGCGGCACGCTGCTCGACACCGCGGCCGGGTACGGCGGCGGCGCGTCCGAGGAGCTCATCGGCTCGCTGCTCGGTGACGTGGTCCCCCGCGACGAGGTCGTGCTGGCCACCAAGGCCGGGATCAGCGCGCGGCGGGGCGGCCGGGAGTACAACACCTCCCGCGGCCACCTGCTCACCACCCTCGACGGGTCGCTCAAGCGGCTCGGCGTCGACCACGTCGACCTGTGGCAGGTGCACATCTGGTCCGACGAGACGCCGCTGGAGGAGACGCTGTCGGCGCTCGACCTCGCGGTCTCGACCGGGCGGGCGTCGTACGTCGGGGTCTCGAACTACACCGGCTGGCAGACCGCCCAGGCCGCGACCTGGCAGCGGGCCGTCCCCGGGCGGGCCGTCATCGCCTCGACCCAGGTGGAGTACTCCCTGCTCAACCGCGCCGTCGAGGCCGAGGTGCTCCCGGCGTGCGAGGCGCTGGGCCTCGGGGTGCTCCCCTGGTCGCCGCTGGGCCGTGGGGTGCTGACCGGCAAGTACCGCTCCGGCACGCCGTCGGACTCCCGCGCCGCCTCCTCGCACTTCGCGGGCTTCGTCGGCACCTACCTCGACGACCGCTCCGCCGGCATCGTCGAGGCCGTCGCGCGCGCGGCCGACGGCCTGGGCTGGACGCCGCTGGAGGTCGCCCTGGTCTGGGTGCGCGACCAGCCCGGCGTCACCGCCCCGATCGTCGGTGCGCGCACCGCGGCCCAGCTGCGGGGCGCGCTGGGCACCGACGGGCTCGTCCTGCCAGCCGAGATCGTCGCGGCCCTCGACGACGTGTCCGGAGAATGAGCGGCATGTCCCGGGTCCACCGTCTGCCGCTGAACCGCGGGGTCGAGTGGGAGTTCGACAAGGTCACGTTCTCCCGCGAGTTCTCCCGCAACGTCGTCACCAAGCTGCTGGTCGAGCGCGCCGAGCACGGCGGCTGGGAGCTCGACCGCGTCCGGATCACCGCCGACGGCACCCGCCGGGTGATCCTGCGCCGCCGGATCATCCGGGCGATCCGCACCGCCTGAGGGCGGGCCGGCCCTCAGACCTGGTCGAGGAACCGGTCGAAGACCCGCGCGCCGAACTCCAGCGCGTCGACGGGCACCCGCTCGTCGACACCGTGGAACAGCGCGGTGAAGTCGAGGTCGGCGGGCAGGCGCAGGGGCGCGAAGCCGTAGGAACGCATGCCCAGCCTGCGGAAGTGCTTGGCGTCGGTGCCGCCGCTCATGAGGTACGGCGCGACGATCGCCTCGTCGTCCTCGGCGAGGAGCGAGCGGGTCATGGCGGCGACGAGGTCCCCGTCGTACGGCGTCTCCCAGGGCTGCTGGTGCGAGACGTGCTCGATCTCCACGCCCTCGCCGGTCAGCTCGGCCAGCGTCGCGAAGAACTCGTCCTCGAACCCGGGCAGGAAGCGCCCGTCGACGTACGCCGTGGCCTCGGTCGGGATGACGTTGACCTTGTAGCCGGCCGAGAGCATCGTCGGGTTGGTCGTGTTGCTGATGACCGCGCCGAGCATGCGGGCGGCACCGCCGAACTCCTCGATGAGGGCGGGCGCGTTCTCCGGCGTGGCCTCGGTGCCGGCCAGGTCGGCGACGGTGGCCAGCAGCACCTCCATCGTCGGGGTCAGCCGCACCGGCCACTGGTGCGCGCCGATCCGCGCGACGGCGCCGGTGAGCCGGGTGACGGCGTTGTCGGTGTTGATCATCGAGCCGTGGCCGGCGCGGCCGCGGGCGGTGAGCTTCATCCAGGCCATGCCCTTCTCGGCCGCCTCGATGAGGTAGACGCGGCGGCCGCGGACCGTGGCGGAGAAGCCGCCCACCTCGCCGACCGCCTCGGTCACGCCCTCGAGCAGGTGGGCGTGCTCGTCGACGATGACCTGGGCGCCCTTGTGGCCGCCGGCCTCCTCGTCGGCGGTGAAGCAGAGCACCACCGGCCGGTCCGGCACCTGCTCGGCGCGCTGCCGGGCGCGGACGACGGAGAGCAGCATCGCGTCGAAGTCCTTCATGTCGACCGCGCCGCGGCCCCACACGTAGCCGTCCTGCACCTCGCCGGAGAACGGGTGGACCTGCCAGTCCTCGGCCGCCGCGGGCACGACGTCGAGGTGGCCGTGGAGCAGCAGCGCGTCGGTGCGGCTCGGGTCGGCCCCGCCCCACCGGGCGACCAGGGAGGTCCGGCCCGGCTCGGACTCGATGACCTCGCAGGTGATGCCGACCTCGTCGAGCAGCGTCGCCACGTGCTCGGCCGCCTTCCGCTCCCCCGGGCCCTCGGCGTCGCCGTAGTTGGAGGTGTCGATGCGGATCAGGTCCCGGCACAGCTCGACGACCTCGGCAGCGGGGTCGTAGGAGCGCTGCTGGTCGGACGCCTCGGAGCTCGTCATGGGCCCAGCATGACACCGGCCTGTGAGGGGCCCGATTCGGTCGGGACGTCACCTCTGTAGTACTTTTTCTCCGCACTCGTCCGGGTGGCGGAATTGGCAGACGCGCTAGCTTGAGGTGCTAGTGCCCGTATTAGGGCGTGGGGGTTCAAGTCCCCCCTCGGACACCAGTCAGTGGGACCGATCCCACCGCGTGGCCTGCTGAAAGGCAGGTCGTGCGGTGGGATTCGTCGTTTCTGGAGAGACGCACATACCGGACCGGCCGGCACTACCAAGCGCAACCGGCGCCATCACCTCCGGGCGCCGCTGTGCTGCTGCGGGATGACGACATGGGTGCCCGCGGAGCCTTCCCACGTCTCCTCGCCCGCGTGCAGGGCCACCCTGCCGCGCACGACGTACAGCGTGGCTTCGCCCGGGTTCTCGTGCTCGCCCAGGCGGCGGCCCGCGACGAGCGCGATGAGGGTCTGCCGCAGAGCGTGACCCTGTCCGCCGTACACGGTGTGGGCACTGCGACCGGCGCTGTGCTCACGGGCCTTGGCGAGGTGCTCGTCGGCGAGCGTGTCAAGGGAGGTGGTGTCCATGGTGGTCCTCGATCATCGAAGGGTGCTCACTGCGAGATCCGGTCCCAGCCGCGGCGCGGCGCGCGGTTGCTGTACGCGGTCTCGTCGCGGCTTCGGTAGACGATGTAGGGGCGGGTCAGGTAACCGACCGGCGCGCTGAAGACGTGCACCAGGCGGGTGAACGGCCACAGCGCGAAGAGCAGGAACGCCGTCATCGCGTGCAGCCGGAAACCGGGCGGCGCCTCGGCCATCAGGGAGGCGTCGGGCTGGAACGCGAGGAACGAGCGGTACCAGACCGAGACGCCCTCGCGGTAGTGGTACTCCCCGCCGATGGCGAAGATCGAGCCGGCGATGGTGTTCCACATGCCCAGCACGATCACGACGAAGAGGAACGCGTACATGACCTTGTCCATCACGGTGGTGGCGGAGAAGACCGGGCCCACGGTGCGGCGACGGTAGATCAGGATGACCATCCCGACGACGCACGCGACGCCGGCGGCGAGCCCCCCGATGACGGCGATGTAGTGGTACAGGTGGTCGTCGATCCCCACGGCGGCCGTCCACGACCGCGGCACCAGCAGACCGATGACGTGCCCGCCGACCACGCCGAGCATGCCGAAGTGGAACAACGGGCTGCCCCACCGCAACAGCCGGTCCTCGTAGAGCTGGGAGGACCGGGTGGTCCAGCCGAACTTGTCGTAGCGGTAGCGCCAGAAGTGGCCGACGGCGAAGACCGCGAGGCACAGGTAGGGCACGATGACCCACAAGAAGACGTCCATCAGTGGACCCCTCTCGTCGACGGGGCCGGGAACGCCGGCATCGGCAGCATCGTGGGACCGTCGGGCGCCGCCGGTCCGGGGTCGAAGCCCGGGGTGGCGTACGGCGTCAGCCCCACCTCCTCCTCGGGCGGACCCTCGGCCGCAAGACGCCGGACCGCCTCGCGCTCGTCGCCCCGCAGCGGCGGGAGCGTCGCGGTGACGGCCTCGACGGCACCCGCCCACCGGGAGCCGGCCTCGCCGAGCGAGATCCGTAGCAGCTCGAGCCCGGCGCGGTGGTCGAGCATCAGCTGCCGCCCCCGCTCGGCGTCGATGGTGGCGGCGTACTCCAGGACGACGCACAGGTGGTCCGGCAGCTCGGCGTCGGTGAGATCGAAGCCGGAAGCCACGTAGGTCTGCTTGAACCTCAGCAGCGCCATCCCCCGTTTGCGGGTGTCACCGTGCGCGAAGTAGGTCAGGAACAGGTTGTGCCGACGCCGGTTGTCGAAGGTCTCGACGTAGTCGGCCTCGAGATCGGTCAGACCGACGCCGTCGAGCTGCTCGACGCAGGTCCGAAGTGGTGCCGCCACGGCCGGCGGTAGGTGTCGCGTCGCTTCCTGGAAGACCGGCAACCGCTCGACCAGCTCCTCGTCCGGGTAGTCCAACAGGATCGACGCCACCTGCCAGGTGAGGCCCTGCTGGCGGGCATCCAGGGCGGTGGGAGCGCCGAGGGCCGTGCGGGACCTCATCGGTGGTCAGCCCCTCCGGTGAGCCCTCCGGTCCCGCCCGGGCCGGTGGCACCTTCGTCGCTCGTGTCGGGGGCACCGGTGTCCTCGACCGGCCCTGGTCCGTCCGGACGTGGCGGGAACAGTCCGGCCGGCGAGCCCTTGCCGTCCCAGTTGAGGAGGTTCACGCGGGCCGCCTTGTCGGCCGGCGACGCGAGGGTGTCGGAGGTCTGCCGTTCCTGGAGCATCTGGAAGTTCTCCACCGCGATGGGGGTCAGCGCCCCGGATCCTTCGCCGAACGGACCTTGCTGTCCGCCGCCGTACTCCGAGACTGCGCACTCGGTGGCGATCTCCTCCAGCGCGTGCGCCTGCTCGGCATGCGCGGGCGGGATGACGTACCGCTCGTCGTACTTGGCGATGGCGAGGAGGCGGTACATGTCGTACATCTCCTCCTCGCTCATGCCGACCGCCGCGGGGATCTCGCCATTCGGGTCGCGACCCATGTTGATGTCGCGCATGTAGGACCGCATCGCTGCCAGCTTCTTCAGCACCCGGTCGACCGGTTCGACCTCCCCGGCGGTGAAGAGCTCGGCGAGGTACTCGATCGGGATGCGGAGCGCGTCGATGGCGGCGAACAGGTTGCCCTTGTCCTCGGCGTCCTCGCCGGTGTCACGGACGACGTCGACGACCGGCGAGAGCGGCGGGATGTACCAGACCATCGGCATCGTGCGGTACTCCGGGTGCAGCGGCAGCGCGACCTCGAACCGGTTGATCAGGGCGTAGATCGGGGACCGTTGCGCCGCTTTCACCCAGTCGCGCGGGATGCCTGCCCTCTCCGCCTCGCGCTGGATCTCCGGATCGTTCGGGTCCAGGAACACCTCTCGCTGAGCGTCGTAGAGGCCGTGCTCGTCCTCGGTGGCGGCGGCCGCCAGCACCTTGTCGGCGTCGTAGAGGATGAGCCCGATGTAGCGCAGGCGACCCACGCAGGTCTCGGAACACACGGTCGGCAGGCCGACCTCGATACGCGGGAAGCAGAAGGTGCACTTCTCGGCCTTGCCGGTGCGGTGGTTGAAGTACACCTTCTTGTAGGGGCAGCCCGACACGCACATGCGCCAGCCTCGGCAACGGTCCTGGTCGACCAGCACGATGCCGTCCTCGGAGCGCTTGTAGATCGCCCCGCTGGGGCAGGACGCGGCGCACGAGGGGTTCAGGCAGTGCTCGCAGATGCGCGGCAGGTAGAACATGAAGGTCTGCTCGAACTCGAGCTTCACCTTGTCGCCGATCTTCGCCAGCATCGGGTCGTGCTCGCCGGTGGCCTTCGAGCCGCCGAGGTTGTCGTCCCAGTTCGAGGACCACTCGACCTTCATGTCCTTGCCCGACAGCAGGGACTTCGGGCGGGCCACCGGGGTGTGCTCCTGCGCCGGCGCGTCGGTCAGCGTCGAGTAGTCGTAGGTCCAGGGCTCGTAGTAGTCCTGTATGGAGGGCATCTTGGGGTTGGAGAAGATCGTGGCCAGCTTGCGGAACCGGCCGCCCGCCTTGAGCTTGAGCCGGCCGCGCTTGTTCAGCTCCCAGCCGCCCTTCCACTCCTCCTGGTCCTCGTACGTGCGGGGGTAGCCCTGGCCGGGCCGGGTCTCGACGTTGTTGAACCAGACGTACTCGGTCCCGGTGCGGTTGGTCCACGCCTGCTTGCAGGTCACCGAGCACGTGTGGCACCCGATGCACTTGTCGAGGTTCATGACCATCGCCATCTGCGCCATGACCTTCATCAGTAGGTCACCTCCTGGCTCCGCTTGCGGATGACCGTGACCTCGTCACGCTGGTTGCCGGTCGGGCCGAGGTAGTTGAACGCGAACGCGAGCTGGGCGTAGCCGCCGATGAGGTGACTGGGTTTCACCAGGATTCGCGTCAGCGAGTTGTGGATCCCACCGCGCTTGCCGGATGTCTCCGCAAGGGGGACGTCGATGAGCCGGTCCTGGGCGTGGTGCATGTAGACCGTCCCTGCCGGCATCCGGTGGGAGACGATGGCGCGAGCGACGACGACGCCGTTGCGGTTGACCGCCTCGATCCAGTCGTTGTCCTCGACGCCGACCTTGGCGGCGTCCTTGTCGCTCATCCAGATCGTCTGCCCGCCGCGTGAGAGCGAGAGCATGAACAGGTTGTCCTGGTACTCCGAGTGGATCGACCACTTGTTGTGGGGGGTCAGGTAACGCACGGTGACGGTCCGCTCCCCCATCGCCTCGCCGGTGCTGCCGAGGTCCGGTTCGGCGAAGAGGGCGCCCATGTTCAGCGGTGGCCGGTAGACCGGCAGTGACTCGCCGATCTCCTGGATCCAGTCGTGGTCGAGGTAGAACGTCTGCCGGCCGGTCAGCGTGTGCCACGGCTTGAGCCGCTCGACGTTGATGGTGAACGGCGAGTAGCGGCGCCCACCGCTCTCCGAGCCCGACCACTCCGGCGACGTGATGACCGGGACCGGCGCCGCCTGGGTGTCCGCGAAGGTGATCTGCTTGCCCTCGTGCTCGGCGGCCAGGTCGTGCAGCAGGGTGCCGGTGCGCTTCTCCAGCGTCTTGAAGCCCTGGGTCGCGAGGTGGCCGTTCGTGGTGCCCGACAGCGCGAGGATCGCCTCGCACGCGTGGATCTCGCGCTTGAGCGACGGCCGTCCGTCGGCCGGCCCACCCCGCACGGCACCGTTCTTGTGCCGGAGGTAGTCGACCGACGCGGTCACGTCGTAGGTGATGCCCTTCGTCGTGGCGCCGAGCTTCTCCATCAGGGGGCCCAGCGCCTGCATCTGCGCGCCGATCGCGGCGTAGTCGCGCTCGACCTCGACGATCTTCGGCATCGTCACGCCCGGCACCGGGTCGCACTCGCCGAGCTTCCAGTCGCGCACGACGCCGTGCGGGTTGGCCATCGCGTCCGCGGTGTCGTGCAGCAGCGGCACCGCCACGACGTCCTTGCGGGTGCCCAGGTGGACCGCGGCCAGCTCGCTGAACTTCGTCGCGATGGTCTGCCAGGCGTCCCAGTCGGTGCGGGTCTGCCAGGGCGGGGCGATCGCCGGGTTGAACGAGTGCACGAACGGATGCATGTCGGTGGTGTTGAGGTCGTGCTTCTCGTACCACGTGGCGGCCGGCAGCACGATGTCGGAGAACAGCGTGGTGGACGTCTGCCGGAAGTCCAGGGTGAGGAGCAGGTCGAGCTTGCCCTCCGGCGCCTCGGCGTGCCAGGCGACCTCCGCAGGTCGCTCAGGCTCGGATGCCTCGGTGGCCCGCAGCGAGCTGTCGGTGCCGAGCAGGTGCTTGAGGAAGTACTCGCTGCCCTTGCCGGACGAACCGAGCAGGTTGGCCCGCCAGATGGCGAGCACTCGCGGGAAGTTCTCCGGCGAGTCGGGGTCCTCCGCCGCGAACCGCAGGTCGCCCGAAGCCAGCTGGTCGACGACATGATCGACGACCGACCGCCCCTGCGCGGCCGCCTCGTCCGCCAGGTCCAGCGGGTTGCGGTCGAAGGTCGGGTACGACGGCATCCAGCCCATCCGCGCGCTCTTGGCGATGATGTCGGCGGTGCTCATGCCGGCGAACCGTCCGCTGCCGGTCTTCGCGGCGACCTGGTCGGCGGGGAACGTGTCGTAGCGGAACTGGTCGGTGTGGAGGTACCAGTAGGCGGTGTGGATCATCTGCCGCGGCGGGCGGACCCAGTCCAATCCGAACGCGAGCTGGGCCCACCCCGTCACCGGCCGGCACTTCTCCTGGCCGACGTAGTGGGCCCACCCGCCGCCGTTGACGCCCTGGCAGCCGGTCAGCGTGGTGAGCGCCAGGAACCCGCGGTAGATCGTGTCCGAGTGGAAGTAGTGGTTGGTGCCGGCACCCATGAGGATCATCGACCGGCCGCCCGACTCCTCTGCGTTCTGCGCGAACTCACGCCCGATCCGGGCGGCGGCCTGGGCCGGGACGCCGGTGATCGCCTCCTGCCAGGCCGGCGTGTACGGCGCCGCCGCGTCGTCGTACCCCGCCGCCCAACGACCGGGGAGGCCGTCGCGCGCCACGCCGTACTGGGCGAGCATCAAGTCGTAGACCGTGGTCACCAGGTGGTCACCGATGCGGCGCACCGGCACGCCCCGCGGCAACGAGTCGGGGGTCCCGTCGAGGTCGTCGAAGCGCGGCAGCTCGACCAGCACGGCCTCGCCGCCGTCCTGGAGCAGGGAGAGGCGGGGGTCGACGTCGCCGAGGTCGAGGTTCCACCGACCCGCTCCCTCCTCACCGAACCGGTGACCGAGCGAGCCGTTCGGGACTACCGGCTGGTCGGTGCGCGCGTCGATCAGGACGGTCTTGAAGTGGGCGTTCTCGGCCCCGGCATGCTCGACCAGATCGGCCGCGGTCAGCATCTTGCCCGGCCGATAGGAACCCTCCCCCGCCTCGTCGGTGGACACCCGCTCGAGGGCCACCAGGTGCGGCAGGTCGGTGAACCGCTTGGTGTAGTCGACGAAGGACGGCACCTGCCGGTCGACGAAGAACTCCTTGAGCACGACGTGGCCCATGGCCATCGCGAGCGCGCCGTCGGTGCCGGGCGCGATGGCCAGCCACTCGTCGGCGAACTTGACGTTGTCGGCGTAGTCGGGCGAGACGACGACGACCTTCTGGCCGCGGTAGCGCGCCTCGGTCATCCAGTGGGCGTCCGGCGTGCGGGTGACCGGGACGTTCGAGCCCCACATCACCAGGTAACCGGCGTCCCACCAGTCGCCGGACTCCGGCACGTCGGTCTGGTCGCCGAACATCTGCGGCGAGGCCACCGGGAGGTCGGCGTACCAGTCGTAGAACGACAGCATCGAACCGCCGAGCATGGAGGTGAACCGGGCGCCCGACGCGTGGGAGACCATCGACATCGCAGGGATCGGCGAGAAGCCGGCCACGCGGTCCGGGCCCCACTTGCGAATGGTGTGCACGTAGGCGGCGGCGGCCATCTCGGTCGCTTCCTCCCACGTGGCGCGGACCAGGCCGCCCTTGCCACGTGCGGACTTGTACGCCTTGGCGCGCATCGGGTGGTCGACCACGTGAGCCCACGCCTCGACCGGATCACCGTGCTGCTTCTTGGCCTCGCGATACATCTGCAGCAGCACGCCGCGGACGTAGGGGTAACGCACTCGCGTCGGGCTGTAGGTGTACCAGGAGAACGCCGCACCGCGGGGGCAGCCGCGCGGCTCGTACTCCGGCGAGTCCGGGCCGACCGAGGGGTAGTCGGTCTGCTGGGTCTCCCAGGTGATGATGCCGTCCTTGACGTAGACCTTCCACGAGCACGACCCGGTGCAGTTCACGCCGTGCGTCGAGCGCACCACCTTGTCGTGGCTCCACCGGTCCCGGTAGAACGCGTCGGCCTCGCGTCCACCGGCCTTGGTCAAGGTGCGCAGGTCGTCCGAGACCGTGCCCTTGGTGAAGTAGCGTCGAGTACGCACGAGGGCATCGGCCAGACCACCGTCCAATCCCCCTCCCGTCCCCTTGCTGGAATGAGGGGTCCTACCGGGAGTCGTATCGGGGGTCGTCTCGGGGGTCGTCTCGGTGGTCACGCGGTGGCTCCTCCCGTAGCAGCGGTACGACGGACGACGGTGAGCGTCAGCACCAGGGTCAGTGCGGCGGTCACCGAGAGCAGGATCAAGCCGATGGCGTAGGAGTCGGTGCGGCCGTAGACGTAGCCCATGACCAACGGCGGCACGAACCCTCCGAGTCCGCCGGCAGCGCCGACCAGGCCCGTGACACCGCCGACGCGGGCGGGCTCGGTCACCTGGGCGATCAGCGCGAAGGTGGCTCCGCTGCCGGCCCCGAGGGCCCCGGCCATGGCCAGGAAGGCGACGGTGCCGGCACCGTCGAGCGGCGGAGTTCCTGCGGAGATGGCCGCGCAGACCACGACGATGGCGTACCCCGCCGACAGCACCGGGATGGACCCGAACCGGTCGGAGAGCCACCCGCCGACGGGGCGCATGACGACCGCGATGACCACGAAGCCGGCCATCCGGTTCGAGGCGTCCGCGGCGGTGAGTCCGTGAGCGGTCTTCAGGTAGGCCGGTAGGTAGACGGAGAAGGCGACGTAGCCGCCGAACGCCACCGCGTACAGCACGCAGGCCTGCCAGGTGATGGCGAGGCGGGCGTTCGCGCTCAGTCGGGCAACCAGGCTCGTGGTCGGCACCACGCGGCCGGGAGCATCACGCAGCACCAGCCAGGCGATGGCGGCGTACACGGCGAGCACCACGGCGGTGATGAGGAACGGGGCCTGGTCGCCGACGTCGGTGTAGAGCTTCACCGTCGTCAGGGCGCTGATGGCGGTGCCACCCATGCCGGCGCCGAACACGCCGACGGCCAGTCCTCGGCGTTCCGGCGGGAACCACGCGTTCACGAAGGGGACGCCGACCGCGAAGGCGGTGCCGCCTATCCCGAGGAAGAAGCCGCCCACCAGGAGCAGGGTGTACGAATCGAGGGCGACGAAGCCGATGAAGAGGACCGGCACGATGGTCACCGCCGAGACGAGCGGGAACATCACCCGGCCGCCGTAGCGGTCGGTCAGGGCCCCGACCAGGATCCGCCCGAGCGATCCGACGATCACCGGGACCGCGACCAGCAGAGCGACGTCGGACTCCGACAGCTCGCCGAGCGTGCCCTGGTCGCGGAACATGGGCCCCAGCGGGCTCACCAACGCCCAGGCCCAGAAGTTCACGGCGAACCCGACGGTCGCCAGGACCAGCATCAGCAGTGGAGACGTGGTGCCCTGCCGGCGCCGAGGGGTCGTCATCGCAGTTGCCATCCTTTTCCTCCCGGTTGTGACCTTGGCCACTCGACCGTCAGATGTCCAGCCTTGCGGTTCTGCGTGTCGGACGCGCAGGGACCGTGGTCGCGTCGTGCCCGAGCAGAGGTCACGGGTGCTCGCACGGGCGGTTGCGCCCTGTCGGGTGGTGGAGCCAGCGCGTCCCACCAGCCAGCGATCCACCGACCTTCCGAGGGTCGAACGGCGATCCCGCCGGCGAGCGCGCGTCGTCCTCGCGTCTCCCAGCCAGGGTGTGGCGGTCTCCGCGAACACCAGCGCCAGAACGCCGCTCGAGCGCCGCGACCAGTGGACCGGGCAGCTGCGCCGGGAGCGACCACCTGCGGGTCCGCGGCACTCGGATGGTGCTGGTCCCCACTTCTAGGTCGCGGCGAGGGGGTCCACTCAGCCGGTCGTTGCAACACGTGGACCTGATCCACCGGACAGAGTGCTTCGAGCTCCTCTACTGGGTTCGCGGGCTGATCGATCGGCCCGGCCGGTCCTGAGTCTCGCTGGACCCGGAGAGCCTCGCCGGCACCCCTCACTGCGCTCCGGCCTGCAGGTCAGAGCGATCGGCGGACCGCGCCCGTCTCGTCTAGGCCGGACCGAGGTGCTCCGTCGCTTCCGCGGCACCAACGTCCTTGAGCTCCACGAACAACACGTGCGTGGGGGTGTTTCCGATGTTCTCGCCCGCATGCTCCTGGGCCGGCAACCACCCCGTGAAGCCGGCTGGCATGTCCACCTCGCGCTCCTCGCCATGAGCGATCAGCCGACGGCGAAAGGACGTGATGGTGTGCATCACGCTGTCCGGGTGCTCGTGCGGCGTCGTCCGGTGCCCAGGTTCGTCGCGATACTCGAGAACACGGACTCGTTCGTTCTCGAAGACGACCTTGTAGACATCATGATTGGACACCGCTGGGTCCAGGCTCATATGTCACTATCATCGCTCGCCACCAGCAACCACAAGCCCTACGCGGGAGGTCGTCCCGCTCCTGCCGCGTTCAGCGCAGTTCCGTCGAGATGAGCCGGTGTGCCGCGAGCGGCGCGTGGAGAACCTCTCTGAGATCTGCCACCGCGGCGGGCGGCGCTCAGCTAGACGAGGCCGGCGCCGCCGACGACGGTGCCGACGCCGTAGGTGATGCCCATGGCGAGCAGTCCCCCGGCGACGTTTCGGAGCACAGCGCGCTGCGGCGGAGCACCGCCGGCCCGCGCGGCGGTGTATCCCGTGCCGGCCAGCGCGACACCGACGGCGATCACCGTCAGGGGGGCCCGGAGGTCCGCCGGGAACAGCAGGATGGTCAGCAGTGGCAGTGCCGCACCGACGACGAAGCTGGCCATCGACGCCCACGCGGCGTGCCACGGGTTCGTGAGATCGTCCGGGTCGATCCCCAGCTCCACCTCGAGGTGGCTGCGCAGCGGATCGACCGCGGTGAGCTCGGCCGCCACGTCGTGGGCGAGCGTGGGAGAGAGACCCTTGTGCTCGTAGAGCCGGGCGAGCTCGGCGAGCTCGTCCTCGGGCGCCTCCCGCAGCTCGCGCGACTCCTGGGCGATGAGTGCCCGCTCGGTGTCGCGCTGGGTGCTGACCGAGACGTACTCACCCGCCGCCATGCTCATCGCGCCGGCCACCAGGCCTGCGAGCCCAGCGACGGCAATCGTGCCGCGATCGTTCGTGGCGCCAGCAACACCCATGACCAGGCCCGCAGTCGAGACGATGCCGTCATTCGCGCCGAGCACCGCGGCCCGAAGCGCGTTCAGCCGTGCATTGATCGAGGGGTCGTGCGGCTCTGCGGGACGAGGGGCGGCGTCGGACATGTTCACGGGCCCCATCCTGGCCGCGGGCGGTGGCGGTGACCACCACCTGCGGCCAGCGCCTGACCAGCTAGGCGCCGTCGGTCCGGCGCACGTGTCCGGGACTCGACGCCGGCGGGGTTCCGCGGACGGGTGACGCGACGGCCGCGCAGGAACGCTGTCATCGGAGTGGCCGAGGAGCCGGCCTCGACGGGAACCCACCCCGGGCACCTGACGCGGCAACAGCGAGATCAGGACTCGGTCTTCGGTTCAGTCCTTGGATGAGAGGCCGCGAAGGCACTTCGTTCCGACGCTGTCGACGGGTGCGGCTCGACGGGCTGGGGCCTCACCGTCACGGTCACCGTCACCAAGGTCGGCCACGCGACCACGACCGTCAGGAGCAAGCCGACCGCGAAGGTCACGAAGAAGAAGGCCAAGAAGTAGCAGGGACGGACGTCCCCGGGCCGGTCCGCCTCGGCGGGCCGTACGTCGCGGCTCGACCGCGACGGCCCGGGGACGTCTGTCGTCTCCGGGGCCCGGTGTCGGTCGAGCCGGCCGTGGGCCCGAACCCACTGGACGGGGCGCCACTCCCCCTCGGACGAGACCAGCACTTGGACGAGACCCGGCTCCGGTTGCGGCGCCTACGGCACGAGTGGCTTTCCCCCGAGGCGCGGCCTATGGTCCCGGCATGGTCGGGACGGTCGAGGCGGTGGCGCAGGCGGTCACGGTCGGGCCGTCGCACGTCCCGTCGGGCCCCGCCCTCCTCGCGATCGCGCTCGGCGAGGTCGCCCGCGGCATCCGCGGCCTCGACGTGCTGCGCCGCAGCGTCGACCGCGCCCCGCCCGCCCAGCTCTGACGCCACCCGGCGTCCACGCCCTCCAGCGCGCCCGGACCACCGGCGCGCTCCCACGGCTGTCCAGGAGCACCCATGAACACGACCTCGACGTCGCCGCTGCCCGGCGACGCACCCTCCCCCGTCCCGGACCCGGCGGACGACCGCACGCGGGAGGTGACGGCATGACGCTCAAGCCGGTGGGCGCCCAGCGGGCGTACCTCGACGAGCTGCGCTCGGAGCTGCTGCGGGCGGCTTACCGTCGCACCCACCAGCTCGGTGCGCTCCCGCCGCCCGGTGTCGACGAGGACGTCGTGCAGGCCGCCCACCGCGCGAGCGTGCAGCGCATCCTCGGGCAGGTGCACGCGGCGCTCGACCGCCTGGACGCCGGGACGTACGGCGAGTGCGTCGCCTGCGGCCGCCTGGTCGCGCTGCAGGACCTGCGCCGGTGCCCCTGGACCGAGCGCTGCGGCACCTGCATCCGCAGCACCGTCTGAGCGGGGCCCGGGTCAGGGGTCGACGTCCTTCCCGCCCGCGGTCCGGCCACCCGCCCAAGGGCGCGATGAGTCCGGCGCGGTGACGGGGTCGACCTTGTCGGGACCGTCGCACGACGGCCCGGACGTCCGGTCCGGGAGCGCGGGGCGGTCCACGACCCCGGGAGGGACGATGGCACAGCAGACGGTCCGAGCGACCAGCGAGGCGGCCGGCGCGGCGGGCGCCGCGACGACCATGGAGATGTACCCGTGCCTGTGGTTCGACGGTGACGCCGAGCAGGCTGCGGAGTTCTATGCCGACCGGCTGCCCGACAGCCGCGTCGACAAGGTGTGGCGGTCGCCCGCGGACACCCCGGCCGGCCCGGCCGGGCAGGTGCTCGTCGTCGACCTCACCCTGGTCGGCCGGCGGGTGCAGGGCCTTAACGGCGGCCCGGACTTCACCTTCTCCGAGGCGGTGTCCTTCGTGCTGGAGTGCGGGGACCAGGCCGAGGTCGACCGGCTCTGGGACGACCTGCTCGCCGACGGGGGCGAGCCCGGCCCGTGCGGCTGGCTGAAGGACCGGTTCGGCCTGTCCTGGCAGGTCGTCCCCCGCCGGCTCAACGAGCTGCTCGACGACCCCGACCCCGGTCGTGCCCGCCGCGCGATGGAGGCGATGCTGCAGATGGGCAAGATCGACGTGGCTGAGCTCGAGCGGGCCGCTGCCGACGCCTGAGGACCGCGGCCACCGTCACGGCCCGCCGGCCGGCGGTGACGCTCAGCGCGTCGCTGCGACCTCCGGCGGCCACGTGAACCGCCGGCCCTCGACGCTCGTGGGGACCAGCTCGACCACCTCGTGGGGCACCTCGTCCAGCCACGGCCGGGCCGGCGGTGCGACCGCGGCCTGCTCCCCCGGCTCGAGCCGGCGCAGCCGCCCGCGGACCACCACGGACCACGCGGTGCCGTCGCCTCGCCAGTCGGTCTCGAGGGCGACGTCCGACTCGAGGGCCGCCGCGAGCAGCTTGTTGCCCGACCCGGTGCGCAGGTGGATCGCGTGCCCGTCGGCGGCGTAGTCGAGGGGCACGAGGTGGACCTCGTCGACGAGGCGGTACGCCAGGCGCCCGAACGTCTCCGACTCCAGCAGCGCCCAGCACTCCTCGGTGGCGAGCCGCTCCGCCGTGGCTGTCCCCTGGTCCGACCTGGTCATCGTTGCCTCCCTGTGGCTTCGAGTGGCCGGGACCCGTGCGCCGGCCTCGACCTCCAGCGTGCGCCTGCGCGAGCCGCCGCGGCAGGGCCGAAGGTCCCGACGGGTCGTCTCAGTCCGCCCGGCGGAGCTGCCGGGGTGCGCCGGCGTCGGGCCCCACCGGGGTCGCGAGGCGCACCTTGGCGTCGACCACCGTGCACCCGGCCGGACCGTCCACGACGGCGTCGAGCTGCAGCGCAGCCACCTCCGGCACGTCGACCGCGAGCCGGCCCAGCGCCAGGACGAGCCCGACCTGGACGTCGAGGTCGTCGCCGTCCGTCGCCGACCGCCGGGAGCCGACGGCCCGCCGTGCTTCAGCTGCGGTGACCGGCGGCAGCAGGAACGTCGTGTCGCGGTCGCGGGACGCCCCGCTGTCGGCGAGGGTGACCAGCGGTCCGAGCACGGGGTCGCGCACGACGCCGAGCGCCACCTCCGCGCCGGACACCATCGGCTGCACCAGCACCTCGCACGCCCCGTCCACCGCGGCGCGGAAGTCCCGGAACGCCTCCTGCACCTGGCGCGCGGTCCGCAGACCGGTGCGGACCAGCCCGGCCTCGGTCCGCTTCACGGTGCCCGCGTCCACGACCTTCACGGCCACCGGGAGACCCACCTCCGAGGCGCTGCGTGCGGCGGCGGTGGCCGATCGGGCGAGGACCCCGACCGACGCCAGGCCGTACGACGCCAGCAACGCCGCCGCGTCCGACCCGTCCAGCCAGGCACTGCCTCGCCGACCCAGCAGCTCGCGAGCAGTCCGCCTCGCCGCGGCCGCCTCCGCGGGCGCCGTCGCCGGCGTGTCCCGCGCCGCCTCCTCGCGCGTCCACGCGGCGTACCGGGCCACCCGCGCGAGCGCCTCCATCGCCGGGCCCGGGCCGTCGTACTCCGTGATCCCCGGACCCGGCGCCGCCCCGTCGAGCGGTACGCCCACCGGCACGCCGACGACCGGGAGGTCGGGGTGCCGGGCCCGGGCGTCGAGCAGGGCCGCCGAGACCGCCGGGAGGTCGGTGAGTCCGGTCGCCACGGGAGCCACCGCCACGGCGTCGACCTCGCCGGACCCGAGCAGCTCGTCGAGCAGGTCGCCCAGCACCTCGGCGGACCCGGCGGCTCCGGCGTCGATCGGGTTGGTGGCGGCCGCCCTGCACCCGACGAGCGCACCCAGGCGATCCTGCAGCGCGGGCGACGGCTGACACAGGTCGAGCCCGGCGTCCGCCGCGGCGTCCGCGAGGAGGGCGCCCATGCCTCCGGCGTTCGTCAGGACGGCGACCCGTGCCCCGCGCGGAAGGGGCTGCTCCGCGAGGAGGGCCGCGACGCCGAGCAGCTCCGCGGTGCTCCGGCACCCGATCACCCCCGCCTGCGCGAACAACGCGTCGACGCCCACCCCGCCACCGTCGCCGCGGGACCGACCGCCCAGCACCGCCAGCAGCGGCTTGCGCAGCGCGAACCGCCGCGCGAAGCGGGCGAACCGGGCGGCGTTGCCGAAGGACTCCAGGTACAACCCCGCCGCGCGAACCTGCGGATCCTCGTACCACGCGGCCAGCAGATCGTTGCTGGACACGTCCGCCTTCTCCCCGAGCGAGACCAGGCAGTGGACCCCGACGCCGCGCTCCGCGGCGCGACGCAGCAGCGCGATCCCGACGCCGCCGGACTGGCTCACCAGCGCCAGTCCGCCGGTGGGCGGCACGACGTCCTGGAAGGTCGCGTTGAGCCGCACGGCCGGGTCGTTGAGCAGCACGCCGAGACTGCCCGGGCCCACCAGCCGGACGCTGGCGGCGCGGGCGGCGGCGACGAGCCGTCGGCGGGCTACGGCCGCATCGTGCCCGGCGTCGTGCTCGGCACCGGCGGCCACGTCGTCGGTCGGGAGCGCCACCACGGCGCGCGCCCCGGCCGCTGCAGCGTCCCGGACCAGGTCGGGCAGGGTGTCCATGGGAGCGCTGGCCACCACGAGGTCGATCCCGGGCCCGGCCGCTGCCAGCGACGGGTGGGCCGGCACGCCGTCCACCTGCGTCGCCGTCGGGTGGGTGGCGACCACGCGACCGGCGAACCCGCCGCGGCGGACAGCCTGCAGCACCGCGGAGCCCAGCCGGGTCGTCCCGGCGCCCACGACCGCGACGGCCCGTGGCTGCAGCAGAGCCGCGAGCGACCGGGCCTCGGCACGGAACTCACGCTCGTCCGAGCGGGCGGTCGCCTGCGCCCCGGCCCGGGTCCCGAGCGTGAGCACCACGACGCCGCTGTCCGAGGCGCGCCCCTCCACTCGCCCGGTCGCGGAGAACACGCTGAGCATCGCGTGGTTCTCCATCAGCACGTCGGCCTCGAAGGCCGTGACCCCCCGGAAGGACGCGAGCGCGGCGAGGTGCTCGAGCAGGAGGGTCCCCACGCCACGGCCGCGGGCGGCGTCACCGACCAGGAAGGCGACCTCCGCCCGGCCGACCCCGAACGGTTCGGCGGTGGCCAGGCCGAGGAGCTCGCCGCCGGTCTCGGCGACGAGCGCGAGGGTGGACGGGCTGGCGAGGACGTGATCGACGTACCGGTGCGCCGCCACGCGCGACGGGCTGAAGAAGCGGAGCCGGATCGCCTCGACCGAGACCGACTCGTGCAGCGCGTGCAGGGCGGGCCCGTCCGCCGCGGTCAGCGGGCGGACGACCGCGACGCAGCCGTCGGCGAGGAGGACGTCGGCGGGCTCCCAGGTCTCGGACGGGACGGTCACGTCGAGGTCCGCCCGGGCGTCGAGGTGCGGGACCGTGGTCGGCGCGCGTCTGCCATCGCACCAGCATCGGTCATCCGGGCTCCGACGGACAGGCCTCCGGCGGAGGGGGACCTTCGTCCCGTGCCTCTCGATGACCTCGGACCCTGGCCGCCCCGACGGCGTCGGCGCACGCTGGTGCTGCAGGCACGAGCCCGCCCCGACGAACGACGAGGTCCCGACATGAGCAGCACCGCACACCGCCACGACCGCAGCACCGCGCCCGTCGGCGGCACCGACGTCAGCACCACCGACCGCGTCGTCACGCCGTTCGCCGCCCGCGCGCTGGCCGTGACCCGCATCGGCTTCGGCCTCACCTTCCTGTGGGCCTTCCTCGACAAGCTCCTCGCCCTCGGCTTCGGCACCGGCCGCGACGAGACCGGCGCCGTGGACCGCTTCGGCGACGCCGCCTGGGTCAACGGAGGCAGCCCCACCGAGGGCTTCCTCGCCTTCGGCGCCGACGGCCCCTTCAAGGACCTCTACAACAACATCGCCGGCGCCTGGTGGGCCGACACCCTCTTCATGGTCGGCCTCCTCGGCATCGGCCTCGCCCTCACCCTCGGCATCGGCATGCGCGTCGCCGCAGCCGCCGGCGCCCTGCTCTACGTGCTGATGTGGACCGTCGTCCTGCCCCCGGAGAACCACCCGGTCCTCGACGACCACCTCCTCGCCGCCGCCACCCTCGTCGTCCTCGGCGCCCTCGCCGCCGGCGACACCTGGGGCCTCGGCAGGACCTGGGCCCGCACCGGCCTCGTCCGCCGCTACCCCGTCCTCCGCTGACCTCTCGACACCAACCTCCCGACACACCAACGCCCCGACACAGCAACGCCCCGACGCCCTGAGGCGTCGGGGCGTTCGCGTGCTCGGGTCCTGTGGTCGCCGCGCTGGTCGCCGCGCTGGTCGCCACGCCAGTCGCTGCCGCGGCCGTTCCGCGACCTTCCTCGGTCCGGATCAGGTCGCGCCGCCGCCGGGGACCAGCAGGAACGGCGTGCCGCCGAGCGACCGCAGCCCCGGCAGGTCGACGACGGTCATCCCCACGACGGTCCCGTCGGGCAGGGCACGCAGCTCGTCGCGGACCCACGGCCAGGGCCGCGGCGCGGACCGTGGGTAGGAAACGACGACCGCCGGCAGCCCGTCGAGCAGCGAGACGCCCAGGTGCACGGTCATCGGCAGGGTCTCGACCAGCGCACCATCGCGGCGCACGAGGTTGACGCCGACCAGCGCGGTGCCCTCGCGGCGGAAGCGCTTGCCGTGCCAGGCGCGCAGGCCGATGAGCCCGAGACCGCGCGGTGCGACGGTGCGCAGCGGCGCCACGAACGAGGCCCGCAGGTCGCCGGCCAGCACCTCCTCGGGCGCGAGCGGGCGCAGCCCGGACCAGGCGCGGCGCAGCGAGCGGACCGAGTGCGTCATGGGGTCACCTCCGCCGGGGCTGCCGCTGGCTCCCCGGGGGCGGGGCGGGCGTCCACCGGCACCCGTCGTACGCCGCCGGCGACCGCCGCGGGGAAGCGGGCCGCGAACCGCTCGGCGAACCGCTCGGCCAGCGCCGTGATCGTCAGGGACGGGTTGACCCCCAGGTTGGCCGGGATGACGCTCGCGTCCGCGACGAAGAGCCCCGGGTGGCCGTGCACCTCGTGGTCGGCGTCGACCACGCCGTGCTCGCGGTCGGCGCCCATGACGGCGCCGCCGAGGATGTGCGCGGTGATCGAGAGCCCCCCGACGGACTCGCCGAGCAGGTTGAGCGGCCGGCCGCCGGAGGACTCGGCGAACGCGCGGGTGACCTCGTTGGCCACCGGCAGGTAGCTCGGCGGGCGCGTGCCGCCGGTGAGCCGGGAGCGCAGGACCCGCCGCCACGGCCGCAGCGGCGAGCGGCGCAGGTCGAGCGCGAGCTCGCTGTCGTGGTGCTGCATGGTCGTCAGCACGGTCAGCCGCTGGAGGAACCCGCGGGCGGCCAGCAGCCGGGCCTGCGCGCCGGGCCGGGCGGCCAGCGCCGCGAGCGTCCGGCGTGCCCGGCGGCCCGGCCGCTCGTCGTCGACCAACGGGCCGACCTGGAAGCGCATGTGCCAGCCGCCGACGTAACGGTTCTGGGTGGTGTGCGTCCGCTCGTCGGGGTGGAAGTCGCTGGAGATCGTCGGTCCGCGCGAGAGGTCCTCGCCCGGCGGCTGGAGGATCGCGGTGAGGGCCTCGGAGTTGGTGCGGACGTGCTCGCCCAGCCGCGGGGAGACGTGCGGGAGCGTGCCGAGCTCGTCGCGGCAGCGGTGGAGCAGCTCGAGCGTGCCGAGGACACCGGCGGCGAGCACGACCCGGCGGGCGCGGACGACCGACTCCCCGCCACGCCGCCACGGGTGGCGGGTGCGGACGAGGTAGCCACCGACCGGCAGCGGCTCGAGAGCGTGCACCTCCTGCTCGGCGCGGACCTCGGCGCCGTACCGCTCGGCGAGGTGGAGGTAGTTGCGGGTCAGCTGGTTCTTCGAGCCGTAGGGGCAGCCGAGCAGGCACTCGCCGCACAGCCGGCAGCCGGTGCGGTCGGGCCCCTCCCCGCCGAAGAACGGGTCCGGCTCGGTGACGCCCTCGTGGCCGAAGTGGATCGCCACCGGCACCGGCCCGAAGGTCGAGCCCGCGCCCACCGCCTCGGCGGCCGCGCGGAGGTGGTCGTCCATCGGCCCGAGGTGGGGGCTGCGGACCCGGCCGAGCATCCGCGCGGCGCGGGCCAGGTGCGGCGCGAGGTCGCGGCGCCAGTCGACGCCGAGGGCGGTCATCGCGGGCGCGGCGTAGAAGTCGTCGCCCGGCTCGAGCAGCACGCCGGCCCACACGATCGAGCCGCCGCCGACGCCGGTGCCGCCGATGATCGCCATGTGGCGGAAGATCCGCTGCCAGAAGAACCCGCGCATGCCGACCGACGGCTGCCACAGGTAGGCCCGCGGGTCGCGGCGGGCGCGCAGCAGGTCGTCCTCGGAGAGCCGGCGGCCCTTCTCCAGCACGACCACGCGGTGGCCGGCCTCGGTCAGCCGCAGCGCGGACACCGCACCGCCGAAGCCGCTGCCGACGACGACCACGTCGGCGTCGTACGCCGGCTCCGCCGGTCCGCCTGCCGACCCGCCTGCCGGTCCGCCCACGGGTCCCTGGGCCGCGCGGTCGGGAGGGCCGCTGATCGTGCTCGCGCTCGTCACGGCCGGAGGCTACCGGTCGCCGTGCCCGCCCACCGGCGGCGTGACGGGCGTCTCGTCGGGGCCGCGGCGCAGCCCTCCGCACGTGGGGTCCACCACCCATCTTCGGTCCGGCGGGACCGCTGCGGTCCGGACCACCAGGCGTGCGCCCGTAACCTGGGGGGCACCGGACCCCTGCTCCACCCCGCCGCCGGACCACCCGGGAGGACCCCCCCCTGTGCTGCTGCTGATCGCCGCTCTGCTCGCGGCAGCAGCATTGTCCCCGTGGGTGGTGCTCCGCACCGGGCCCCGCTCCTTCCTCGCGCTCGCCCTGGTCCCCCTCGCGGGCACCGGGTACGTCGCGTGGCGCGCGCCCGACGTGCTCCACGGCGGCACGACGGTCGAGGTCCACCCCTGGGTCGGCTCGATCGGCATGGACCTCGCGTTCGCGATGAGCACCCTGCAGTGGGTGATGGCGCTCATCGTGCTGGGGATCGGTGCGCTCGTCCTCGCCTACTGCGCGTGGTACTTCGACGACGACGACACCGGCGTGCCGAGGTTTGCCGGCGTCCTGGTGGCCTTCATCGGCGCGATGCTCGGCCTGGTCCTGGCCGACGACCTCCTGGTGCTCTACGTCTTCTGGGAGCTCACCACCGTCTTCTCGTTCCTGCTCATCGGGCACGACTCCGATCGCCGCAGCAGCCGCCGCGCCGCGATCCAGGCCCTGGTCGTGACCACCTTCGGCGGCCTGGTGATGCTCGTCGGCGCGATCGTGCTCGGCAACCAGGCCGGCACGTTCCGGATCAGCGAGATCCTCGCCGATCCGCCCGGTGGCACCGCGGTGACCGTCGCGGTGCACCTGCTGCTCATCGGCGCGATCAGCAAGTCCGCGCTGCTCCCCTTCCACTTCTGGCTGCCCGCCGCGATGGCGGCGCCGACCCCGGTCAGCGCCTACCTGCACGCGGCGTCGATGGTCAAGGCCGGCGTCTACCTCGTCGCGCTCCTCGCCCCCGCCTTCGCCGGCGTCGCCGGGTGGCGCGCGGTGCTGCTCACCCTCGGCGTCGCGACGATGGTGCTCGGCGGCGTCCGCGCCCTGCGCCAGCACGACCTCAAGCTGCTGCTCGCCTACGGAACCGTCAGCCAGCTCGGCTTCCTGGTGCTCGTGCTCGGCACCGGCACCCGCAGCGCGGTCATGGCCGGCCTCGCGCTGCTGCTGGCCCACGCGCTGTTCAAGGCCACGCTGTTCCTCACCGTCGGCATCATCGACCACAGCACCGGCACCCGCGACCTGCGCCGGCTCAGCGGCCTGGGCCGGCGGATGCCCGTCCTCGCGGTCGCGGCCACGATCGCCGCGGCGTCGATGGCCGGCCTCCCGCCGCTGCTGGGGTACGTCGCCAAGGAGAGCGTCCTCGTCGCGCTCCTCGACGTGGCCAAGGAGGGCGACGGCACCGGGATGGGCCAGCTGAGCGGCTGGCTCCTCGTGGCCGGCGTCGTCCTCGGCTCGGTGCTCACCGCGGCGTACTCCGCCCGCTTCGTGTGGGGCGCCTTCGGCGACCACCTCGAGGTGTGCGCGGGCGAGCCGGCCGAGGTCCACCGCCCGTCCCCGGCCTTCGTCGCGGCGCCGGTCGTGCTGGCGGCGCTGACGCTGGTGCTCGGCTTCCTCGGCCACCCGCTGACCGAGGCCCTCGCCGGGCACGCCGACACGCTGCCCCCCGGCGCCCACGAGCCGGAGCTGACGCTGTGGCACGGCGTCGGCACGCCGCTGCTGCTCACCCTCGTCTCGCTCGTCGTCGGCGGCGCGCTCTTCGTCGCCCGCCGACCGGTGGCCCAGCTGCAGGCGCGCTTCGTCCACGACTGGAGCCTCGAGCGCAGCTACCGCGGCGGCATGCGCCTGCTGGACCGCGCAGCCGTCGAGCTGACCGGTGTCGTGCAGCGCGGCTCGGCGGCGGCGTACCTCGGCATCATCCTGGTCGTGGTCGTCGTCGTCCCGGGGTCGGTCATGCTCCGCGGCCTGGGCGACCTGCGCATCCGCGCCTGGGACACCCCGGTGCAGGCGGTGATCGGCGTCGTGGTGGTCGTCGCCGCGATCATGACCGCCCGCTCGCGTCGCCGGATCCGCGCCGTGCTGCTCGTCGGGGTGACCGGTTACGGCACCGCGCTGCTCTTCGTGGTCCACGGGGCGCCGGACCTCGCGCTGACCCAGGCGCTGGTCGAGACCCTGACCGTCGTGGTCTTCGTGCTGGCGCTGCGGCGGCTGCCGGAGTACTTCACCGACCGTCCGCTGAGCCGCCAGCGCTACGTCCGCGCCGTGATCGGCGTGGCCGTCGGCCTGGTCAGCGCCGGCTTCCTGCTCGTCGCGGCCGCCGCCCGCACCGCCGACCCGGTCTCCGTGGCCCTGCCGCAGGAGGCGGTCGACTACGGCGGCGGCAAGAACATCGTCAACGTGATCCTGGTCGACACCCGCGCCTGGGACACCCTCGGCGAGATCGCGGTCCTCATCACCGCCGCCACCGGCGTCGCCAGCCTGATCTTCATCAACACCCGCGGCTCGGAGATCCGACGCGTCCACGAGATCCCCTACCCGGACTCGGTCACGAAGGTCCCGACCGCGCCCGGCCGCCGCGCCTGGCTGCCCGGGTCGCGGACCCTGCCGCCGGACAAGCGTTCGATCATCTTCGAGGTGATGACGCGGCTGGTCTTCCACACCCTCGTCGTCATCTCGATCTACCTGCTGCTGGCCGGCCACAACGCGCCCGGCGGCGGCTTCGCTGCGGGCATGACCACCGGCCTGGCGCTGGTGGTCCGCTACCTGGCCGGCGGCCGCTACGAGCTCAACGAGGCCGCCCCCGTCGACGCGGGGCGGCTCATCGGGTCCGGGCTCGCGATCGCCGCGCTGGCGGCCGTCATCCCGATGGCCTTCGGCGGCGAGGTGCTGCAGTCGGCCGTCTTCGACGTGCCGCTCGGCCCGCTCGGCAAGCTCCACCTGGTGACCTCGGTCGGCTTCGACATCGGCGTCTACCTCGTCGTCGTCGGACTGGTCCTCGACCTGCTCCGCGCGCTCGGGTCCCACATCGACCGCGACATCCAGCGCGCCCTGCGCGAGACCGAGGAGGCGAGCACCGCGTGACCGACGTCAACCTGACCCTGGTGGTCATCTCCGCTGTGCTCCTCGGCAGCGGCGTCTACCTGCTCCTGGAGCGCAGCCTCTCGCGCGTGCTCGTCGGCCTCGTCATGATCGGCAACGGCGTGAGCCTGGGGTTCCTCGTGGCCGGCGGCCCGGCCGGCAAGGCGCCGATCGTCGGCGAGGACGGCGACGGCACCGGCATCGCCGACCCGCTCCCCCAAGCCATGGTGCTCACCGCCATCGTCATCACGATGGCCACGACGGCGTTCGTGCTCGCCATGGCCTACCGCAGCTGGCAGCTCAACGGCCACGACGACGTCCAGGACGACGTGGAGGACGCCACCGTGCGCCGGCTCGCGACCATCGACGTCACCTCCGAGGCGTACACCGCCACCACCTCCGACTTCCCGGGCGACGACTCCAGCGGCGACCCGGGGCAGGGGCCCGACGACGACCCGGTCGGCCTCGACCCCCGCACCGGCGACCCCGCCGAGAGCGACCCGCTGCGCGCCGACGCGGCCGAGACCGAGAGGTCCGGCTCGTGAACGCCCTGGTCCCCCTTCCCGTCCTCCTCCCGATCCTGGGCGCCGGCGTCTCGCTGGCCCTGGGCCGGCACCCCCACATCCAGCGGTGGCTGAGCCTGGCCGTGCTCGGCGGCGTGGTGGCGGTCGCCGGGGTCCTGCTCGTGCAAGCCGACCAGCACGGTCCGCAGACGGTCTGGATCGGCGCCTGGCCCGAGCGGCTCGGCATCGTGCTGGTCGCCGACCGGCTCGCCGCCCTGATGCTGCTGGTCAGCGCGATCGTGACGCTGGCGGTCCTGGCGTACTCCGTCAGCCAGGGCATGACCGAGGACGAGGAGGGCGCGCCGCTCTCGGTCTACCACCCGACGTTCCTCGTGCTGGTGGCCGGCGTGGCCAACGCGTTCCTCGCCGGCGACCTGTTCAACCTGTTCGTCAGCTTCGAGATGCTGCTGTTCGCCAGCTACGTGCTGCTGACCCTCGGCGGCACCGCCACGCGGATCCGGGCCGGCACGATCTACGTGCTGGTCAACCTGTTGTCCTCGACGCTGTTCCTCATCAGCCTCGCGGTCACCTACGCCGCGACCGGCACCCTGACGCTGGCCGACCTCGCCGACCGGCTCGAGGAGCTGCCGGACCACGTCTCGCTGATGATCCAGCTGCTGCTGCTGACGACGTTCGCGATCAAGGCGGCGGTCTTCCCGCTGTCGTTCTGGCTGCCCGACAGCTACCCGACCGCACCGGCGCCGGTGACCGCCGTCTTCGCGGGCCTGCTGACCAAGGTGGGCATCTACGCGATCCTGCGGATGCAGACCCTGCTCTTCCCCGACAGCCCGCTGACCGACCTGCTGCTGTGGGCGGCCCTGCTCACGATGCTCATCGGGATCCTCGGCGCCGTCGCACAGTCCGACATCAAGCGCATGCTGTCCTTCACGCTGGTCAGCCACATCGGCTACCTGGTGCTCGGCGTCGCCCTGGGCAGCCGCGAGGGCACCGCCGGCACGACGTTCTACGTCGTCCACCACATCACCATCCAGACCGCGCTCTTCCTGGTGCTGGGCCTGGTCGAGCGCCGGGCCGGGAGCACCGCGCTGATGCGGATCGGTGGCCTGGCGCGGATCGCGCCGCTGCTGGCGGTGCTGTTCTTCATCCCGGCGATGAACCTCGCCGGCATCCCGCCGTTCTCCGGCTTCATCGGCAAGGTCGGGCTCTTCCAGGCCGCGCAGTCCGACGGCTCCGCGCTGGCGTGGACGCTGGTCGCCGGCGGCGCCCTGACGAGCCTGCTGACGCTGTACGCCGTCTCCAAGACGTGGGCGGTCGCCTTCTGGCGCTCGCCGAAGGAGGCCCACGAGGCGCTCGAGGCGATCGGCGCGACCGACGACCCCGACGGCGAGCCGGTGCCCGGGCACGACACCCGTGCGGTCCACGAGCACCGCGGCCACGTCCACACCGCCGGCGGCACGGTGTCCCGCGCCGACATCGAGCAGGCGCGACGGCTCGGCGACGACGACATGCCCGACCGCGACTTCTACACCCTGATCGAGGCCGGCGAGGACAACCGCCACTCCCCTGGCGGCATGCTGGCGCCGGCGGCCGCACTGGTGACCCTCAGCGTGCTGCTCAGCGTCGTGGCCGGTCCGCTCTACGCCTTCTGCGACCGGGCCGCGACCGACCTGCACGACCGCGAGCCCTACCTGACCTCGGTGCTGACGGGTGAGGACCGGTGAGCCCGGTCCTGCGCACCCGGCGCGACGGGAGCACCCGGCCGGCCCGCCACCGCGCCGTGCAGCCGCTGGCGGTGCTGTGGCTGACGCTGGTGTGGCTGGCGATGTGGGGCGAGGTCACGCCCCTGCTGGTCATCGGCGGCGTGCTGGTGGCGGTGCTGGTGTGCCTCGCGTTCCCGCTCCCGCCGATCGACCTGGCCTCCGGTGTGCGACCGCTGGCCCTGGCGCGGCTGGTCGGTCGCTTCCTCGTCGACGTGGTGCGCGCGAGCTTCCAGGTCTCCGGGGTGGTGCTGCGCCGCCGCCCGGTGCGCAACGCGGTCGTGGCGGTCGACCTGGAGAGCTCCTCGGACTTCGTGATGACGCTGGTGGCCTCGATGCTCTCGCTCATCCCCGGCTCGGTGGTCGTCGAGGCGCGGCGGTCGACCCACACGCTCTACCTCCACGTGCTCGACGTGCCCGACGCGGCGAGCGTCGAGGCCTTCCGCCGCGACGCGCTCGACCTGGAGCAGCGCGTGCTGCGCGCGCTGCCGCCCGATGCCCCGGTAGCCCCTCACGCCCCTGACGCCCCCGAGGAGGTCGGCCGATGAACGTCGTCCTGGCGGTGGCCGCCGGCATCCTGCTGGTCGCTGCGCTCCTGCTCGTGGTCCGGATGACCCTGGGCCCGACCATCCTCGACCGCAGCGTCGCCCTCGACGTCCTCGTCGCGGTGACGGTCTGCGCGATCGCGCTCTACAGCGCCAGCAGCGGGTCGACGTACGCCCTGCCGGTGCTGGTCGTGCTGGCCGGCTGCGGGTTCGTCAGCGCCGTCAGCGTGGCCCGCTACGCCAGCCGCAGCGACGACCTGCGCCCGGGCACCGGCGACGACGAGCGCTTCACCGGGAGGTCCTGATGAGCTGGACGACCCCCGTGGACGTGCTCGCCGCCGTCTGCATCCTGCTCGGCGCCGTGCTGACGCTGATCGCCGCGATCGGCCAGGTGCGGATGCCGGACCTGCTGAGCCGGATGCACGCAGCGACCAAGCCGCAGGTGCTCGGCACCGTGCTCGTCGTCATCGGCCTGTCGCTGAGCCTGCGCGACCCCGCGGTCGTCGGGATGCTGCTGCTCGTGGTGCTCCTGCAGATGGCCACCAGCGTCGTCTCCAGCCACATGGTCGGCCGGGCGTCGTTCCGCGCCGGCCAGGTCCGCGACGACCTGCTGGTCGTCGACGAGCTCAGCGACGGCGACGCCCACGAGGAGCCCCGCGGCGCCCCGTGACCCCCAGGCCACGGGGCGCGCCACGGGACGCGCCGCGGGGCGCCCAGGTCAGTCCTGGGCCTTGGCCAGGTGCAGCCAGGTGTCCACGACGGTGTCGGGGTTCAGCGACATCGACTCGATCCCCTGGTCGAGCAGCCACCGCGCCAGGTCGGGGTGGTCCGAGGGACCCTGACCACAGATGCCGACGTACTTGCCCTGCGCCTTGCAGGCCTTGATGGCCAGCTCGAGCATGTACAGCACGGCCGGGTCACGCTCGTCGAAGGACTCCGCGACCAGGGCCGAGTCGCGGTCGAGGCCGAGCGTCAGCTGGGTCATGTCGTTGGAGCCGATCGAGAAGCCGTCGAAGTGCTCGAGGAACTGGTCGGCGATCACGGCGTTCGACGGGATCTCGCACATCATCACGACCTGCAGGTCGTTCTTGCCGCGCTCGAGGCCGTGGGTGCCGAGCAGGTCGATGACGCCGGCCGCCTCCTTGGTGGTGCGGACGAACGGGATCATGATCTTGACGTTGGTCAGCCCCATCTCGTCGCGCACGTGCCGCAGCGCCTCGCACTCCATCGCGAAGCACTCCGCGAACTCCTCCGAGAGGTACCGCGACGCGCCGCGGTAGCCGATCATCGGGTTCTCCTCGTCGGGCTCGTAGCGCTCGCCGCCGACGAGGTTGGCGTACTCGTTGGACTTGAAGTCGCTCATTCGCACGATGACCGGCTCCGGCGCGAACGCCGCGGCGATGGTCGCCACGCCCTCGGCGACGCGCTGGACGAAGAACTCCCGCGGACCGGCGTACGCCGCCGTGAGCTCCTCGACCTCCGCGCGCAGGTCGGCCGGGAGCGACTCGGGGTCGCGGGCGAGGTCGAGCAGCGCCTTGGGGTGGATCCCGATCTGCCGGTTGATGATGAACTCCAGCCGCGCCAGCCCCACGCCGGCGTGCGGCAGCCGGGAGAACGCGAACGCCTGCTCGGGGGTGCCGACGTTCATCATGATCTTGACCGGGATGTCGGGCATCGAGTCCAGCTCGGTGCGCTCGACGTCGAAGTCCAGCTCGCCGTCGTAGACCAGGCCGGTGTCACCCTCGGCGCAGGAGACCGTGACGGCCCGGCCGTCCGCGAGGTCCTTGGTCGCGCTGCCGGTGCCGACGACCGCCGGGATGCCGAGCTCGCGGGCGATGATCGCCGCGTGGCAGGTGCGCCCGCCGCGGTTGGTGACGATGGCCGAGGCGCGCTTCATGATCGGCTCCCAGTCGGGGTCGGTCATGTCGGCGACCAGCACCTCCCCCGAGTTGAACTCGTGCATGTCGTCGACCGACGTCAGCACGCGGACGGCTCCGGCGCCGATCTTCTGGCCGATGGCACGGCCCTCGACGAGCACGTCGGCGTCCTTGGTCACGGCGCGGTCGATCTTGTAACGCTCGAGCGCGCCGGTGCGCCGCGACTGCACGGTCTCGGGGCGCGCCTGCAGCACGTAGAGCTGGCCGTCGAGGCCGTCCTTGCCCCACTCGATGTCCATCGGGCGCCCGTAGTGCTCCTCGATGGTCAGCGCGTGGCGGGCCAGCTCCTGCACCTCGTCGTCGGTCAGCGACAGCAGCCGACCCTCGGCCGGGGCGACGTCGACGAACTCGGTCGTGCGGCCCACGGTGGCGTCATCGGTGTAGACCATCTTGGTCGCCTTGCCGCCCACGCTGCGCTTGAGCACCGCCGGCCGGCCGGCCCGCAGCGCCGGCTTGTAGACGTAGAACTCGTCGGGGTTCACCGCGCCCTGCACGACGCCCTCGCCCAGGCCGTACGCCGACGTCACGAACACCGCGTCGGTGAAGCCGGACTCGGTGTCCATCGTGAACATCACGCCGGAGGCCGCGAGGTCGGAGCGGACCATCCGCTGGACGCCGGCCGACAGAGCGACGTCGGCGTGCGCGAAGCCGTGGTGCACCCGGTAGGCGATCGCCCGGTCGTTGTAGAGCGAGGCGAAGACCTCGCGGATCGCGGTCAGCACCGCGTCGATCCCGCGCACGTTGAGGAAGGTCTCCTGCTGGCCCGCGAACGACGCGTCGGGGAGGTCCTCGGCCGTGGCCGAGGAGCGCACGGCGAACGACGGCTCCTCGCCGCCCTCGCCCGCCGACTCCGCGGCGAGCCGCTCGAACGCGCTGCGGATGTCGGCCTCGAGGTCCTCGGGGAACGGCTGGCCCACCACGGCCTCGCGGATCTCGCGCCCGACCTCGGCCAGGCGGCGTACGTCGTCGGTGTCGAGGCCGTCGAGCAGCCCGGCGATCCGCTCGGCGAGCCCCGTCTCACCGATGAACCGGTGGAACGCCTCCGCCGTGGTCGCGAACCCGTCCGGCACCCGCACCCCGAGGTCGGAGAGCTGGGAGACCATCTCTCCGAGCGAGGCGTTCTTGCCGCCGACCTCCTCGAGGTCGGACAGGCCGATGTCGGAGAACCACCGGACGTTCGAGGCGGGCTGGCTGCTCATGACTGGGTCCCTTTCGTGCTGCTGGTGTCCTGCTGGCGGCGGGCGCGCTTGCGGGCGCCCGCCTTGAGGGTCTGGAGGATGAGCGCGGAGATCTCCTCGACGGACTTGGCCGAGGAGTCGATGACGGGGATCCGGCGGGCCGCGAGCAGCGCGTCGGCGCGGCGCAGCTCCCAGCGGCACTGCTCGGGCGAGGCGTAGCGCGACCCCGGCCGGCGCTCGTTGCGGACCCGGCTGAGCCGGTCGGCCGTCGTCGTGAGGCCGAAGCAGCGCTCGAGGTAGGGCTGCACGACCTCCGGCAGCTCCGAGCGGTCGAGGTCCTCGTCGACGAGGGGGTAGTTGGCGACGAAGAGACCGTGCTGGAGCGCGAGGTACATGCTCGTCGGGGTCTTCCCGCAGCGCGAGGGCGCCAGCAGGATCACGTCGGCCTTCTCCAGCGCCCGCAGGCTCTGCCCGTCGTCGTGCTCGATGGTGAACTCCACCGCTGCCATCCGCGCGTTGTAGCGCTTGATGTCGCCGACGCCGTGCAACCGGGCCGCGGCGCGCTGTCCGCGGCGGCCGAGGATCGACTCCACCCGCTGCATGTGCATGTCGAAGAAGTCGATGATCGGCGCCGTGGTGCGCGCCAGCTCCGCACGAACCTCGTCGCTCGCGGCGGTCGTGAAGACCAGCGGCGCCACGGGGCCCTCCGCCGCCTCGTCGAGCAGCGCGACCACCCGGCGCGCGTCCTCGACGGTGTGGATGAACGGGATGAGCGTCCGCTCGAACTGCAGCTCCGGGAACTGCAGCAGCAGCGCGTTGCCCATCGTCTCGGCGCTGATGCCGGTGGAGTCGGACAGGAAGAAGACGGGTACGACGCCCTGCTCGCTGCTCGCGTTCATCTCCCGCCTTCGTCCGCCCTCGTCGGTGTCGACCGGTCCTCGGTCGCCCCGGTCCGGGGTGCCTGCACCGTAGACCGTCCCGCACCCCGGTGGCCGGACCGTCCGTCCCTGCGGGCGGGTCCGTCCCGCTCCGCGGCACCCGCCGGACACCCCGTCGGCTCGTACTGGGGGGACACCCCGTCGGCTCGTACTGGGGCCGGCACGGCGGTCATTGCGGGACGTCCGGGCGGTCCGCGACGCATGAGCGGCGTCACATCGGGTACCAACGTCGGTGACGGCCCGGGCCTCCCCCCAGTGCTCAGGACGTCCGCGGGCCGCGACCTCCGGGTCGCGGCCCGTCCTGCTCCCCGGCTCCGGGCGCGTCAGGCGTAGGCGAGCTCGGCGGTCACCCGGGTGCCGGCTGCCCGCTCGAAGTGCCAGCTCTCGCAGACGTGGTCGACGATCGCGAGCCCGCGCCCGCTGAGCGCGTGGTCGTTGAGCTGGACCGCCTCGAGCTCGTCGACGTCACCGCCGTCGACCACGCTGAGCCACAGCAGGTCCGGACGCACGCACCACGAGACGGCGATCGTCCGGTCGGCGTTGGGGCGGCCGTGCACGAGGCCGTTGGTGAGCAGCTCGCTCACGACGAGACCGGCGTCGTCCACCACCGTCTCCCGGATGCCGGAGCGACGCAGGTCCTCGGCCAGCAGGTGCCGCGCCCGCCGCACGCTGGCCGGCTCGTAGGGGAGGTGGACGGTCACGCAGGTCTCGTCGTCGTGCTGGGGCCCCATGCGTCGCTCCTCGCGCTGCTGTCGGTGTCCACCGGTCCCGTAGCCCTCCGACCGGGGTCCGAAACGGGGTCTCACCGATCGGGCCGGGTCTATGCGCGCCGTTACCGATCTGTGGTCCGGTCGTTGATCACCCGCACACCTCGAAGGTCGCGCGCATAACCGACGCGGGGGCGGTTTCCCGCTCGGGACGCGGCAGAGCGGCGGTCCGGCGCCTCGGTTCCGGGTCGCGTCGAACCTCCCAGCAGACCGCGTCCGTGTGCCTGTGCGCCATCCGGTCTACGCCGCTCGTACGGACACCTGGGCCGGACACCCCGTCCGGACGTCTGGACCGCGGTGCTCCCCCGGATCCCGCGTCCTGCCTGGCAGCCCAGCCCCGCGGTGTGGACGCGGTGTTGCCGTCCCTTTGCGTTCCGTGGTGGAAAAAGTTGCCAGGGGTCACCCTTCGACCTGATGACATCGGTGCCCGGGCGCCGTCCAGACGAGAGGGGACTGCCTCATGCGAGGCCTGCGAAGCACAGCACTGGGGGGAGCGGCCGTCCTGGCCGCAGCGGCAGCACTGGCCTCCCCCCTCATGACCACCGCCGCCACCGCCGGCTCCATCCAGTCGGCCGGCCACTCCATCCAGACCGCCGACGCCGAGAAGCACCTGAGCATCGACGGAGGCATGACCGTCACCGAGACGATCTCCTGTGCCGACGGGTACTTCGCCACCAGCGGGGGCTTCCTGGCCGACGCCGTCGATGACGGCGACGTCTCTTCGGTCTTCGTCACCACGAGCAAGCTGTCCGGACTGGCGTCCTGGACCGTCGTCATCCGCAACGACAACGACGTGCGGGCGCAGGGCAAGCTCAAGGTCTCCTGCGTCGCTCTCACCACCGCGGCGGTGCAGGACAAGCACTCACACGGCTTCACGGCGACCGACGCCGTCAAGCATGGCCCGTTCAGCAAGACCGGAGCCTCGCTCGAATGTGGGACGGGGCAGATCCCCTATGCCGTCGGCTACGAGACCAGCGTCCCGGTGAACCTCAGGCGAGCGTGGGTCGACGCCAAGGCAGGAACCGCCGACCTCGCGGTCGAGTTCATCGACGACAAGGCCACGGTGACCTACAGCGCACGCTGCCTCGACGCCGCAATGACCAGCCCGCGCGCGAAGGACGCCCCGGCTGTCGTGGCGACCGACGTGGCCGAATCCTTCGCCGCAGGTGAGGGCATCACCGAGGGCAACATCGCGTGCCCCAGCAACACCGTCTCGCTCACACCGTCGTTCTCGTTCGAGGCCGACCTGGGCCTGGCCTTCCTCGGTAGCGACCCGCGCGGCACGCAGCGGATGTTCCGCTTCGCGAACCCGTTCGACGAGGCCACCGACACCACCATCGGCGTGACCTGCATCGGCGCGGCACCGGCGGCGGCCGACCCGGTGCAGAAGATCACCATCAACCCCAAGGCGACCAAGAACTCGGGCAACAGCACCGTCAAGGTCGAGGTGTCCTGCGTCTTCAAGTGCGCGGTGACCGTGAAGCTCTACGGCCGGTGGGCCGGCTCCCAGGTGATCGCGGTCGGCAAGGCCACCGTCGGGGCCGGTGGCACCAAGTTCGTCACCCTCAAGCCGAAGTCGGCCTTCTGGAAGGACTGGGTCCTCAAGAACTCTGCCGGCACGGTCGAGGCCGTCGCTGGCTCCAAGAAGGCGACCCAGGACATCACCTTCTTGGCTCCCTGAGCGGCACCCCTCCAGGACCCCCTGTCACCGCGCTCGGGCGCGGGGCAGGGGTTTCGCCGTTCCTGCCTCAGCGCTCCCCTGACGTCATACGGAGCGAGCAGCCGCTTGCTCCGGTCGTATGACGTTCCGCGCGAGCCGGGACCAGGGTGGTTGACCGTTCCGGCCCGTGGTCACCGGAGCGGGGCAACGAACCGACGTACCTGGAGAGGGAGATCCCCGTGGCAGAGCAGTCCGTGTCCGGCAAGACCATCGCGTTCCTCGTGTCGACCGAGGGCATCGAGCAGGCGGAGCTGACCGGCCCGTGGGAGGCGGTGAAGGAGGCGGGCGGCACGCCGGTGCTCCTCAGCACCGAGTCGGGCGAGGTGCAGGCGTTCAACCACCTCGACAAGGCCGACACCTTCCCGGTGGACAGGGTCGTCGACGACGTCAGCGTGGACGACTTCGACGGCCTGGTGCTGCCGGGCGGTGCGCCCAACGGCGACCTGCTGCGCACCTTCGAGGGCGCGGTGTCGTTCGTGAAGCAGTTCGTCGAGGCCGGCAAGCCGACCGCGGTCATCTGCCACGCCCCGTGGGTGCTGGTCGAGGCCGACGTCGTCCGCGGCAAGCAGGTCACGTCGTGGCCGAGCCTGCAGACCGACCTCCGCAACGCCGGCGGCGAGTGGGTCGACCAGGAGGTCGTCGTCGACGGCAACCTGGTGACCAGCCGCCAGCCCGACGACATCCCGGCGTTCAACCGCGAGTTCCTCGCCCTGGTGGCCGGCGCGGCGTGACCGCCCGACGGCGGGGTGCCGCGCCGCACGAGCAGCGGGGGTCGACCCCTAGGGTCGAGCCCGTGAGCACCCCGCCGTTCCGCGTCGGCTTCGTGACCGGGGCGACCCCCGACAAGTGGGCCCGCAACTGGCGCCAGCGCCGCAGCCGCGAGCCGCTCGAGCTGGTCCCGGTGACCGAGGAGGACCAGGAGCGGGTGCTCCGCGACGGCGAGGTCGACATGTGCCTGGTCCGGCTGCCGGTGGACCGCGACGGCCTCCACCTGGTGACGTTGTACGACGAGCTGCCGGTCGCCGTCGTCGGCGACGAGCACCTGCTGACCCTGGCCGAGGAGGTCACGACCGCCGACCTGGCCGAGGAGCAGCTGGTGCTCCCCCACCGGTCCGGCTGGCGCCCCGACGTACCTCAGCTCGACTGGCCGCCGATGATCGTCAAGGACGCGGTGGAGGTGGTTGCGAGCGGGACGGGCGTGGTGGTCCTGCCGATGTCGGTGGCCCGGCTGCACAACCGCAAGGACGTCGAGCACCGGGTCGTCACCGACCTGGAGCCGACCACCGTCGGGCTGGCCTGGCTGGTCGAGCGCGACGACGAGCAGTGCCAGGCGTTCGTCGCCATCACGCGGGGCCGGTCGGCCCGCAGCAGCCGCGCCTGACACCCCTCCCGGAGTGGGCCGGACCACCTCGCCCGAAAGTGTGCCGACGCCGCGTGCCGGGTACGTGGACTGATCGTGACGACACAGCAGCAGCAGCCCCGTCCACCCGACGACCGACGGACCGCTCGCAAGGTGGTCGACGCCGTCCTGCAGCCGGGGGTGGACGTCGTCCACCCGGCCCTCGACGCGGTGCCCGAGGAGCAGCGGGTCGAGCGCGGGCTGGACCGCCTGGTCTTCGGTGTCACGGCCGTCATCGCGGTGGCGTTCCTGGTCTGGGGCTTCGTCAGCACCGACTCGCTCGCCACCGCCTCCGGCAGCGCCCTGGACTGGGTGATGGAGTCGACCGGGTGGCTGTTCGTGCTGACCGCGAGCGGCTTCGTCGTCTTCGTGCTGTGGCTCGCCCTCGGCAAGTTCGGCCGCATCCCGCTCGGCCGTGACGGTGAGGAACCGGAGTTCAGCACGGTCTCCTGGGTGGCGATGATGTTCAGCGCCGGCATGGGCATCGGGCTGATGTTCTACGGCGTCAGCGAGCCGGTGACCTTCTTCACCGAGCCGCCGCCGGGCACCGGCGAGGCCGGCACCCCGCGGGCCGCCGAGACGGCCATGGCGACCACGCTCTTCCACTGGACGCTGCACCCCTGGGCGATCTACGCGGTCGTCGGCCTGACGATCGCCTACGGCGTCTACCGCAAGGGCCGCGCGCAGCTCATCTCCGTGGCGTTCGAGCCGCTGCTGGGCCGGCACGTGCACGGGCTCGGCGGCAAGGTCATCGACATGCTCGCGATCTTCGCGACGCTCTTCGGCTCGGCCGCGTCGCTCGGCCTCGGCGCACTGCAGATCCGCAGCGGCCTGCAGATCGTCGGCGGCATCGGCGAGGTCGGCAACGGCGTGCTCGTGGCGATCATCGCGGTGCTGACCGCGGCGTTCGTCCTCTCCGCCGTCTCCGGCGTCGCGCGCGGCATCCAGTACCTCTCGAACATCAACATGGTGCTCGCCGTCGCGCTCGCGCTCTTCGTCTTCGTCGTCGGCCCGACCGTCTTCATCCTCAACCTGCTGCCGAGCTCGATCGGCACCTACCTCAACGACCTGCCCGGCATGGCCGCCCGCACCGGCGCCGAGGGCCCGGAGACGGCCGAGTGGCTGGCCAGCTGGACGATCTTCTACTGGGCCTGGTGGCTCTCCTGGACGCCGTTCGTCGGCATGTTCATCGCCCGCATCTCCCGCGGCCGCACGATCCGCCAGTTCGTCACCGGCGTGCTGCTCGTGCCCAGCCTGATCAGCCTGGTCTGGTTCGCCATCTTCGGCGGCGCCGCGATCGACCTGCAGTCCGACGGGGTCGACATCGCCGGTGCCGGCGGCATCGAGTCCCAGCTGTTCACGACGCTGGAGGCGTTCCCGTGGGCGACCGCGACCGGCATCCTGGTCATGGTCCTGGTCGGCATCTTCTTCGTCTCCGGCGCCGACGCCGCCTCGATCGTCATGGGCACGCTCTCCGAGCGCGGCACCACCGAGCCGCGCCGCCCGACGGTCATCTTCTGGGGTGTCGCGACCGGTGCCGTGGCGGCGGTGATGCTGCTGGTCGGCGGCTCGGACGCGCTGACCGGCCTCCAGACGATCACGATCGTCGCGGCCCTGCCGTTCGTCGTCGTGATGATCGGCCTGGCCGTGTCGCTGGTGAAGGACCTGCGGCAGGACCCGCTCGTCGTGCGCCGTCAGTACGCCGTGGAGGCGGTCGAGCAGGCCGTCGTCGCCGGGGTGACCGAGCACGGTGACGACTTCGCCCTCTCCGTCGAGCCGGGCCCGCCGGCCGAGCAGGCGGAGGACGCCGGACCGACGGACGCCGAGCGCACCGAGCGCTGAGCCGGGCCTACCAGGAGGTGGCGAGCGGTCGCCCCTCCTGGTAGCCCGCGGCCGACTGCACGCCGACGACGGCACGCTCGTGCAGCTCGGCGAGGCTCCGCGCGCCGGCGTACGTGCACGCCGACCGCACGCCGGAGCAGATCTGGTCGATGAGGTCCTCGACCCCCGGACGGACCGGGTCGAGGTACATCCGGGAGGACGAGATGCCCTCCTCGTAGAGGCCCTTGCGGGCGCGGTCGTACGCCGACTCCGTGGACGTCCGGTTGGCGACGGCGCGGGCGGACGCCATCCCGAAGGAGACCTTGTAGGCGCGGCCGCTCGGGTCCTCGATCAGGTCGCCGGGCGACTCGTGCGTCCCGGCGAACCAGGACCCGATCATCACGCTCGCCGCTCCCGCCGCCAGCGCCAGCGCGACGTCGCGGGGGTGGCGCACTCCCCCGTCGGCCCACACGTGGCCGCCGAGGTCGCGGGCAGCGGCGGCGCACTCGAGCACGGCGGAGAACTGCGGCCGGCCGACACCGGTCATCATCCGCGTCGTGCACATCGCGCCGGGGCCGACGCCGACCTTGACGACGTCGGCCCCGGCCTGGAGCAGCGCGCGGGTGCCGTCGGCGTCGACGACGTTGCCGGCGACCACCGGCACAGCAGGGTCGAGCGCCCGGACCGCGCGGAGCGCGTCGAGCATCCGGTCCTGGTGGCCGTGCGCGGTGTCGACGACCAGGCAGTCGACCCCGGCCTCGAGCAGCCGGCGGGCCTTGTCGGCCACGTCGCCGTTGACGCCCACGGCCGCGGCGACCCGCAGGCCGCCGCGCTCGTCGACGGCCGGGGTGTAGAGGGTGGCGCGCAGCGCACCGGTGCGGGTCAGCACGCCGACGAGCGCCCCGTCGTCGTCCACCGCCACCGCGAGCGGCTCGCGGGCCTTGTCCAGCGCGTCGAAGGCGGTCCGCGGGTCGGTGCCCGCGCCGATGGTGACCACGTCGCGCCGCATCACCTGCTGCACCTGCGCGAACCGGTCCACGTCGGCGCAGTCGTCCTCGGTGACCACCCCGACGGGTCGGCCGTCCTCGACGACCACAGCCGCGCGGTGCGCCCGCTTCGGGATGAGCGAGAGCGCCTCGGCGACCGTCTGGTGCCGGGTCAGCTCGATCGGGGTGTCGAAGACCAGGTGGCGCGACTTCACCCACGCGACGACGTCGGCGACGACCGGCACCGGGATGTCCTGCGGCACGACGACGAGGCCGCCGCGCCGCGCGACGGTCTCCGCCATCCGCTTGCCGGCGATCGCGGTCATGTTGGCGACGACCAGCGGGAGGGTCGCGCCGGTCCCGTCGCCGGTGGCCAGGTCGACGTCGTACCGGCTGGCGACCGCGGAGTGCCGCGGGACCATGAACACGTCGTCGTAGGTCAGGTCGTGCGCGGGTCGCGCGTCGTGGAGGAATCGCACGTCGGGCGACTCTACGGGCGTGCCTAGGGTGTGGTCCGTGACTTCTCTCGACCCGGGCCGTCCCGAGCAGATCGCCGCCGACCTCCGCGCCGCCTTCGAGGAGCGCCACGGCACGCCCGCCGTCGCCGTCGGCCGCGCGCCGGGCCGCGTCAACCTCATCGGCGAGCACACCGACTACAACCGCGGGCTCGTGCTCCCGCTGGCGCTGCCGCACGCGACGTACGCCGCCGCGGCGCCGCGCTCCGACGGGCGGATCCGCGTCGCGAGCCTCCAGGACGACGCGACCTGGGAGGGCACCGTCGCCGAGGCGGGGCCGGGCGGCCCGCAGGGCTGGACGGCGTACGCCGCCGGGGTGCTGTGGGCGCTCGCGGAGGCCGGCGTCGACGTGCCCGGGGTCGACCTGCTCGTCGACGGCCGCGTGCCGCTCGGCGCCGGGCTGTCCAGCTCCGCGGCGCTGGAGTGCTCGGTCGCCGTCGCGGTCCTGGCCGTGGCCGGCCGCGAGCTCGACGACGCGACGCGCCGGCTGGTCATCGACGCCTGCATGCGCGCCGAGACCGAGGTCGCCGGTGCGCCCACCGGCGGCATGGACCAGACCGTCTCCGTGCTCGCCGAGGAGGGCAGCGCGCTGCTGGTCGACTTCGACACCGACGAGACGCGGCCGGTCGCGCTCGACCTGGCCGGTCTGACGCTGCTGGTCACCGACACCCGGGTCTCCCACGAGCTCAACGACGGCGGGTACGCCGCCCGGCGGGCCGACTGCGAGGCCGCTGCGGCCGAGCTCGGCGTCCCGTCGCTGCGCCAGGCCGACCTGGCGGCCGTCGACGGCATCTCCGACGAGCGGGTGCGCGCCCGGGCCCGGCACATCGTCACCGAGACCGACCGGGTGCTCCCGGTCGCCGAGGCGCTGGCCACCGGCGACCGCGACACCGTCGAGCGGCTCTTCGCGCTGTCCCACGCCTCGATGCGCGACGACTTCGAGATCTCCTGCGACGAGCTGGACGCAGCGGTGGCGGTCGCCGTGGAGGCCGGTGCGGTCGCGGCCCGGATGACCGGCGGCGGCTTCGGCGGGTCCTCGGTCGCGCTCGTGCCCGACGAGCGCGTGGAGGCGGTGCGGCGCGCGATCGACACCGAGTTCGCGCTGCGCGGCTTCGCCGCCCCCGCCCACCTGGTGGCGGAGCCCTCGGCGGGCGCCGGACTCGTCTGAGGGTCACCCCCGGCGGCGGGCTCAGGTCGACGAGACGCCGATCCGCCCCTCACGGAAGGCGGTCACGAAGAGCGCGTGGTCGGCGCGCACCCGGTCGGCGTACCGCAGCCCGACGTCGGTGACCCAGGTGCGCAGCTCCTCACGCCGACCCTCGACGGAGGCGGCGACCGCTTCCTCGACCTGGAAGTCGACGAGGTCCTGCTCGCTGTCCTTGTCGGAGGCGCAGTGGATCTTCGCCGTCGCCCGCCCGAGCAGCCCGACCACGTCGGCCACCTGCTCGGGCTCGGTCAGCCCGGTCCAGTCGAGGTCGACCTCGTAGGGCGAGACCTCGGAGACGACGTACCCGACCCCGTCGAGGTCGGTCCAGCCGAGCAGCGGGTCGGTGTGCACCTGGAGTGCCCGCTGGCTGACCACCGTCCGGTGGCCCTCGTGCTCGAAGTAGCCCTCGACCGTCCCGGTGTCGACGAACCGGCTGATCGCGGGGACGTTGGCCTGCTTGACCGACAGCACGACGTCGTTGTCGAGCGCCTCGCTGTGGCCCTCGATGAGCACGTTGTACGCCGGCAGCCCGGCCGAGCCGATGCCGAAGCCGGACTTGCCGACCACGTCGCGCAGGTCGTAGAAGAGCGCCCGGTCCGAGCGCTTGTCCTCGGGGATGGTCCGCAGGTAGCGCTCGTACGCCGCCTCGACCCGCTCGCGCTCCTCGTCGGGCAGCCGTCGCACCGAGGTGTCGTCGCGGAAGACCCGCACGCCGTCGGCACGGACCGTGCTGCGGTCCAGCAGGTCGGCGCGGCTGCGCTGGCGGGCCCGGACCAGGGCCAGGTGGATCGGCCCCTCGGTGTTGTCGAGGTGGAGCGCGAACTCGGCGGCGTCGTCCCGGGCGTCCCGGTAGTCGTCGACCTGGCTCAGGTAGCCGTCGACGTAGGTACCGACCAGGTCGCGCACGTCCGCCTCGGGCAGCGCCTTCTGCCAGCCCACGAGCGCGAGCGAGGCGGAGAACCGCAGCAGGTCCCACGTCCAGCGCCCCAGGTAGGCCTCGTCGAAGTCGTTGACGTCGAAGACGAGCCGGCCGACGTCGCTGAGGTAGGTGCCGAAGTTCTCGACGTGCAGGTCGCCGTGGACCCAGATCCGGCCCGAGCGCTCGTCAACCCACTCGTCGTCGACAGCGCCGCCGTCGCCGCCGGCCGTCACGTCCGCGTAGAACAGGCTTGCGCTGCCGCGGTAGAACGCGTGGGGGTCGCGGGCCATCGTGCGGTACTTCCCGCGGAAGGCCACCGGGTCGGCCTCCATCAGCGGGGCGAACGCATCGGCGAAGGTGCTGATGATCAGCTCGGTGCGCTCGTCGTCGTCCATGCCCCGGCCGAGCTCCGCGGCGCTCACGAGGCCGCTCCCGTCGGCGGGTGCGGGGGGTGCGGGGGGTGCGGCGGGGGCGGCGGGATCTGCCCGGCCGCGGGGCGGCCCCGGGCCGGCGCCCGGAGCCCGTGCTCGGCCAGCTCGAGGCGGGCCAGCCGGTCGACCACGGCGGTCTCGCCCCGGCGCCAGGCACCGACCGGGTCGTCGCTGACCCGGGCCAGCACGTGGAGCGGCTGGTGCGCCATCGCCCGCAGCGCGAACAGCTCGAGGTCGCCCGGCCCGTCGACGTACCGCTGGGCGGCCGTGGCCTCGCGGACGAACCGCACGCGGCCGGGGAGGTAGCGGGTGGCCACCACCAGGATCGGGATGACCGCGATCGACAGTCCCAGCCAGAAGGCCAAGCGCTCGACGGCCCGCGCCGTGGACTCCCCCGCGTCGGCGAGCGCCTGCGACGCGCTCGAGGCCTGCTCGAACGGGGCGGAGATCCCTCCGCCGACCAGGGGGACGCCCTCGAGGTAGCGCCCCGCATCGCCCATCGACTCCGAGAGGCTCGTCGCGGACGCCGCGGTCCGCTCCCCCGGGCCGGCCAGCTCCATCGTGCCGTCGTGGACGGTGTTGCCGACCCAGATCCACGCCACGACCCAGCCGACGAGCAGCGCGTCGAGCGCCAGCTGCGTGGCGAAGCGGGGCGTGGTGTCGGCGTAGAGCTTCATGGGTGCTCGGTGACCGCGGCCGAGCACGCGTACTCAGCCGAGGTCAGGTGCTCCGACGGGTCCGCCCCGCGCGTGCGGCGACCAGGCTCGAGCCATGAGCACTCCGACCTCCGTCCGCAACACGACCGCCTTCTACGCCCAGGCCGGCATCTCGTTCGCCGTCGCTCTCTGCGCGATGCTCTTCGCCGTCCTCTACGTCCCCGTCGACCCGTGGGTCCGCGCCTTCTTCGCGGTGACCACGCTCTACCTCACGACCTCGGCGTTCACCCTCGCCAAGGTCATCCGCGACGCCCAGGAGACCCAGGCCGTCTCCGCCCGCCTCGACCAGGCCCGGGTCGACAAGATCCTCGCCGAGCACGACCCCTTCCGCGCCGTCTCCTGAGCGAATCTCTGAGCAAGCTCGAGCGCCCCCGGCCGACCCCGGCCGGGGGCGCCGGCCATGGCGAAGGTCACCGCGACACGGTGTTCTGCGTGATGGCGTCCGGGGTACGGGACCGAGAACCGCGCACGTCAGGCGGCTGCTTCACTCACTCGGACACCTCGACCCACCGGAAGGACCGACACCGTGGCCCGCAAGAGCCCCCTCGGCAAGATCAAGGACGCCGCCCTCGACACCATCAAGGACCCGATCGGCTCGGGTTCCAAGGCCGTCGGTCAGGCCGTCGGCCAGGCCAAGGGCACCGTCGAGCTCGGCAGGGCGGTCGCCGGCCAGGTGACCGGCCAGGCGATCTCCCGTGCCACCGGCACCGTCGGCGCCGTGACCTCGCTGGTGCCGGGCCTGAAGAAGCACGCGCCCGCCGCTCCCAGCACCGACCCGATCGCCCGCAAGACCGCCGAGCCGCCCGCCGGCACCTCGACGCCGGACCCGGCCGCCAAGGCCGCGACGACCGCGCGGAAGGCCCCCGAGCCGAGCCGCCCGCAGGGTGACCCGGTCGCGCCGACCGCCACGAAGGCGCCCGCCGCGAAGAAGACCCCGGCCACCGAGGCTGCGACCACCAAGGCTGCGACCAAGAAGGCCCCGGCCAAGAAGGCGCCCGTCGCGAAGGCCGCGAGCGAGCCGGTCAAGGCGCCCGTCGAGGACGTCGCCACCGCCGCCGTCAAGGAGGCCGCGACCCAGGCGACGCCCGGCAAGGGCTCGCTGAGCGAGGCGACCACCCGCAAGGGCACCGCCAAGACCGCGAAGAAGGCGGCCAGGACGCCCGAGCCGGATAACGCGATCGACGCCGCCGCCGACGTGGACGACGTCGACGTCACCCCGGCCGACATTGCCGCCACCGTCGCGAAGAAGGCACCCGCCGCCAAGAAGTCGCCCGCGGCGAAGAAGGCCCCGGCTGCGAAGAAGGCTCCCGCCGCCAAGAAGGCCCCGGCCGCGAAGAAGACCCCCGCCGCCAAGCGCACCTCCTCCGGCGACGTCCCGCTCTCGGCGGCCGAGCTCGCCGGCGGGGCCGGCACCGAGGCGATCACCTCGGCCGGCACCCGCGGCGCCGGTGTCCCCAGCAACCCGGACACCACCGAGACCGGCTTCGGCACCTCGTCGGCCGGCGACGCCCCGCTGATCGACCCGGGCCAGGCGAGCGCGGTCGCCAGCGAGGCCGAGACCCTCGGTCGCGCCAGCGACACCGACAAGGGCTGACGCCCCGGCGTACGCCGCCACAGACACGTCGAACGGCCCCCGCGGAGCGATCCGCGGGGGCCGTTCGGCGTTCTCGGGCGGAGACTGATCCACCGGTCAACCGGTGAATCAGTCGACTTGACCGAGAGAACTCACGCTGGACCGATGAAGGTTCATCGGTCCAGCGTGAGTTTCTTCGGTCAGGTCCGGGCGGGCCCCCGACCGTCCGACGGGCTGCTACTTCAGCTCGGCGCTCGAGAGGCCCAGCACGCGCCGGGCGACGATGAGCTGCTGGATCTGCTGGGTGCCCTCGAAGATGTCGAGGATCTTGGAGTCGCGCGCCCACTTCTCGAGCAGCTCGGCCTCGCTGTAGCCGACCGAGCCGCACAGCTCGACGCACGAGAGCGTGATGTCGGAGCCGACGCGACCGGCCTTCGCCTTGGCCATCGAGGCCTCGAGCGAGTTCGGCCGGCGGTTGTCGGCCATCCAGGCGGCCTGGAGCATGAGCAGGTACGCCGCCTCCCAGTCGGCCTCCATCTGCAGCAGCTTGGCCGCGGCCGCGTGCTGGAGGTGGGCCGGTCGGTCGTGGTCGACGGTGACGCCGGCGTCGGCCAACAGCGACCGGGTCAGGTCGAGGGCGGCGCGGGCGCAGCCGACGGCCATCGCCGCGACCAGCGGGCGGGTGTTGTCGAAGGTCGCCATCGCGCCGGCGAAGCCCTGCTTGGGGTCGATCTCCGGAGAGCCGAGCAGGTTCTCCTTCGGCACCCGGCAGTCCTCGAAGATGATCGTCGCGGTGTCGGAGGCCTTGATGCCGAGCTTGTGCTCGAGCCGGTCGACCCGCATCCCGGGCGTGCCCTTCGGCACGACGAAGGACTTGATCGCGGCCCGGCCCAGCGACCGGTCCAGGGTCGCCCAGACGACGATGTGGTCGGCGCGGTCGCCGGAGGTGACGTAGATCTTCTCGCCGTTGAGGACGTACTCGTCACCGTCCAGCACCGCGGTGGTCTTGATGTTGGCCGAGTCCGACCCGGTGCCGGGCTCGGTGATCGCCATCCCGGCCCACACGCCGGCGAACCGCTCGGCCTGCTCGTCGTCGGCCACCGACGCGATCGCGGAGTTGCCGAGGCCCTGGCGCGGCATGGAGAGCAGCAGGCCGACGTCGCCCCAGCACATCTCGGTGATCGACATGACCGAGGCGAGGTTGGCGCCGTTCTTGACGCCGCCGTCGTCCTTCGCCGCACCGTTCCCGGCGGATGCGTCCTCGCCGCGGCGGACGCCGGCGGCACCCGCGCCCTCGCTCGCGCCGGACTCCGAGAGCCCGTCGATCATCGCGGCGAGCATGTCGAGCTCCTTGGGGTACTCGTGCTCGGCCTTGTCGTACTTGCGCGAGATCGGGCGCAGCATGTTCATCGCGACCTGGTGGGCCTGCGAGACCAGCGGCCGGAACTTCTTCGGGTCCTCCAGATTGATGGCCATCAGACCAGCACGCTCCCTTCCATCACGCCGACGGCCCGCAGGTCGCGGTACCACCGCTCCACCGGGTGCTCCTTGACGAAGCCGTGGCCACCGAGCAGCTGGACGCCGTCGAGGCCGATCTGCATGCCCTTGGCGGCGCACAGGTTGCGGGCCAGGCCGACCTCGCGGCCGACGTCCTTGCCCGCCGCGGCGCGCGAGGCCGCCTTGTAGGTCAGCAGCCGCATCGCCTGCAGCTCGATCGCGATGTTGGCGACCATGAACGCCACCGACTGGCGGTGGGCCACCGGTTCGCCGAACGCCTCGCGCTCCTTGACGTACGGCGTCACGTAGTCGAGCACGGCCTGGCCGGTGCCGACGGCCAGCGCGCACCAGGCGAGGCGGGAGAGCCGCACGCACTCGGTGTACGTCGACCCGTCGGTCGCGCCGAGGACCGCCTCGGCCGGCACGGTGACGTCGGTGAGCTCCAGCCGGGTCAGGCCGGCGGCCCGCACGCCCATGCCGGGGTCGCCCTCGACCGCGAGGCCGGCGGCCGACGACTCGACGAGGAACAGCACCGGGGCGCCGTCGAGGAAGGCGCCGACGACGAAGAGCTCGGCCTCCGAGCCGAGCGGCACGAGCGACTTGGTCCCGTTGAGCACGTAGGAGTCGCCGCGCCGGACGGCGGTGGTCGACGGGGTGAGCACGTCGAAGAGCACGGTCGGCTCGTTGAGCGCCAGCGCCGCGGCCGGGACGTCGTCGCCGGCGAACGCGGGCAGGTAGGTCCGCTGCTGCTCGTCGGTGCCCCACAGGCCGATCGCGGTGGCGACCGACCCGGGCGCGAGGGTGGCGACGGCCAGGCCCATGTCGCCGCGGGCCAGCGCTTCGGCCACGAGCGTGCCGGCCATCGCCGAGCGCTCCTCCGAGATGCCGCCGAGCGCCTCGGGCACGCCGAGCAGCGGCAGGCCGACCTCCTGGGCCGCGGAGCGGACGGCGTCCGGCACGGTGCAGGACTCGTCGGCCTCGGCCGCGGCGGGCCGGACGACCTCGGTGGCCAGCTCGGTCACGACGTCGACGAGCATCTGCTCGTCCTCGGTCGGGGTGAGGTCGAAGACGCCGGTGCGCGGCGCCGACGGCACGCGCACCCCGGGCTCGCCGCGCTTGCCGGCCCGCTGGAACTGGCGGCCGGCCGCGGTGGCGGTCCGGAACCCCGTGCGGGTCACGGTGAAGACGGTCTGCTCCGCGGTGCGGCGCAGGCCGAGGCGGTCGATGAGGTCGCTCTGGGCCACGCGGTTGAGCGCGGCGACGGCGTACCCGATCGGGTCGCGCGACTCCTGGGCGGCCAGCCCGTGCCTGCCGCCGGGCGCCAGCTTCTGGATCAAGGACATGGCGTCAATGTAACTGCGAGTTACACAACGGGCTACACCACACGCCGTGGCCCGGGTCACACCCCCGCGACGTCGCTGAGACGTCCCGCCCGGGCCGGTGGCCGGGGCCCGGAGGTGTCGGCGCCGCCGTCTAGGATCGCGGCCATGCCCGCGCCCGCCGAGCCCCCGCACCACGCCCCCCACGGCCCGCTGCCGACCGGTGGCGCCGTCCGCCCGATGACCCGCTGGGGCACCCCGGTGATGCACCGTCCGCAGCAGGCCGTGACGGCCTACGACGCCGAGCTGCGGTCGCTGGTGGCCGACATGGTGGCGACGATGTACGCCGCCGACGGCGTCGGCCTGGCCGCGTGCCAGATCGGGGTCGACCTCGCGGTCTTCGTCTTCGACTGCCCCGACGAGTCCAACGAGCGCACGGTCGGCGTGGTGTGCAACCCCGAGCTGACGCTGCCCGAGGGTCGCGACCGCCAGCTCGACGAGGCCGAGGAGGGCTGCCTGTCCTTCCCGGGTGCGTTCGTCGAGTGCGCCCGGCCCGATTTCGCGACCGTGACCGGCACGGGGCTGGACGGCGAGCCGGTCACGTTCTCTGGTGACGGGCTGCTCGCCCGCTGCCTCCAGCACGAGACCGACCACACCCGCGGCACGGTCTTCGGCGACCGACTGCCGACCAAGCTGCGCAAGAAGCTGCAGAAGCAGCACGACAAGCTCGCCGGCGACTACCCCGCGGACTGGCCCGTCGGCGAGGAGTGAGCCGGGCGGGCGAGCGCGTCGACGGTCGCCCCGAAGAGCCACGGCACCCGCTCGGCGGTCGGCACCAGCGCCGACCGCGTCGGGCGCAGGCTGGTCGCGCCGAGCAGCGCGTGGGTCATCCACCGGTAGCGGCGCGTGAGGCGCCGCCAGTCTCGCTCGTACGCCGCCGGGTCGCCGGCCGCGACGGCCCGCGCCGCGGCGCCGGCCTGCGCGACGGCCAGCGCCACGCCCTCGCCGGTCAGCGCGTCGACGTACCCCCCGGCGTCGCCGACCAGCAGCACCCGCCCCGCGGTGCGCGCGCTGGCGTCCTGCCGCAGCGGACCCGCGCCCCGGTCAGTGCCCACGCGAGCGGCGCCGGCCAGGCGCTCCAGCAGCTCGGGGAACGCCGCGAGGTGGTCGTCGTAGGTCCCCGTGCGGGTGGTCAGCACCGCGACGCCGACGAGGTCGTCGGCCACCGGCGTCACGTAGGCCTCGGCCTCGCGCGCCCAGTGCACCTCGACGTGGTCGGTCCAGGGCCGGACGGCGTAGTGGCGCCGCAGCCCGCGCCGCAGCCGCCGGCGGGCCGGCCGGTCCAGGCCGAGCGAGCGGCGCAGCGGGGAGTGCAGGCCGTCGGCGGCGACGACGTACCGCGCGCGACGCCCCTCGACGGTGACGCCGTCGTCGTCCTGCTCCAGGCCGTGGACGCCGACCTGCTCGACCGGCACCCCGGCGGCCTCGACCGCGTCGCGCAGCGCGGCGTGCAGCGTCGTCCGTCGTACGCCGCGGCCGGGGCCGGACCGGAAGTCGGCCGCGACCCGGCGGGCGCCGGCGACGTACCGGATCCCGAGCAGGTCGTGCCCGGCCGGGTCGACGCCGAGGTCGGCCAGTGCCGCGACGGCGCCGGGCATCAGTCCCTCGCCGCAGGCCTTGTCGACCGTGCCGGCGCGCTGCTCCAGGACCGTGACGTCGAGCCCCGCGCGTGCGGCGTGGAGCGCGGTCGCCAGGCCCGCGGGCCCCCCGCCGACGACCAGCAGGTCCTTCACGCGGCCGCACCGCCGGGGACGCGCCCGGTCAGGTCGGCCAGCGCGGCGTCCTCGGCGCGGATCCGCGTGGCCAGCAGACCGGCGTTGAGGACGGTGAAGACCACTGCGGTGATCCAGGCGCCGCCGACCAGCGGCAGCGCGAAGCCCTCGACGACGACGGCGACGTAGTTGGGGTGCGGGATGAACCGGTAGGGACCACCGGTGACCCGCGGCGCGCCTGGGACGACGATGACGCGGGTGTTCCACTGCCGGCCCAGCGTGCGGATGCACCACCAGCGCAGCACCTGGGAGCCCACGCAGAGCGCGAGCATCGACCAGGCCAGCGCGGCCGGCGGCTCGGGCCGGCGCACCCAGACCTCGACGAGCGCGCCGACGAGCAGGCCGGTGTGCAGCACGACCATGAACGGGTAGTGGCCGCGGCCCGACTCGACCCCGCCCTGCGCCAGGCTCCACGCCGCGTTGCGGTTGGAGACGACCAGCTCCGCCACGCGCTCGAGCGCGACCGCGACGACGAGCAGCGTGAAGGCGACCTCCAGGCTCACGCCACGGCCTCCGCAGCGGCCGCGGCGGCATCGGGCGCGCGCAGCAGCACCAGCTCGGAGCAGAAGCCGGGGCCCATGGCGAGCATCAGGCCGTAGGAGCCCGGGCGGGGCGGCCGGTCGGCGAGCGTGTCGGCCATGACGTGCAGCACCGAGGACGACGACAGGTTGCCGATGCGGCGCAGCGAGTCCCAGGTCATGGCGAGCGCCTCGCGGTCGACCTCGAGGGCGTCCTGCAGCGCCTCGAGCACCTTGGGTCCGCCGGGGTGCGCGACGTACCACTCGATGTCGTCGTGGGTCAGGCCGTGGTCGGCGAGGAAGCCGCGCACGTCGTCGCCGACGTACTGCCGCACCAGGTCGGGCACGGAGGAGTCGAGCACGATCTTCAGGCCGCCGGCGCCGACGTCCCAGCCCATCGTGCGCTCGGAGTCGGGGTACATCCGGCTGCGCGAGGCGAGCACCTCGGGCTGGGTCGGCTCCGCGACCTGGGCGAGCGGGTGGTCCGCGCCGACCGCGACCACCGCGGCCGCGCCGTCGCCGAAGAGCCCGCTCGCGACGAGGTTGGCCACCGAGGTGTCGTCGCGCTGCAGGGTCAACGAGCACAGCTCGACCGACATCAGCACCGCGACACCGTCGGGGCGTCCGCGCAGCAGGTCGTGGAGCCGGGCGACCCCGGCCGCCCCGGCCACGCACCCGAGGCCGACCAGCGGGAGCCGGACCACGTCGGGGCGCAGGCCGATCTCCTGGGCGACGCGCGCCTCCAGCGAGGGCACCGCCAGACCGGTGACGGTGCAGGAGACGATCACGTCGACGTCGGCCGGGGTGAGGCCGACGGCCTTGAGGGCGTCGACGACCGCGCGCGAGCCGAGCTCGACGCCCGCGCGGATGAAGACGTCGTTGGACTGCCCGAAGTCGCCCAGGTCGGCGTAGTCGGCCAGCGGCATCGCCGTGTGGCGCGTCTCGACGCAGGCGTTGCGGTGGAAGCGCTCGACGACGGCGGCGTTGACCGACCCCTCGACGAGCGTGTCGGTGAAGGAGGCGGTGATCTCCTCCTGGCTGTAGCGGTGCTCGGGCAGGGCACCGCGGACGCTGACGACCCGGCTCGGCCGGCTCGGGCTGGTGGTGGTCATGCGGGCTCCTCAAGGGCGGGTGGTCGTGGGTCGAGGCGGGTGGCGGGTGGTCTCCAGAGTGCCCGGCCGAGCCCGAGCGCCAGGGACGGCGTGAGCCGGCCGCGGGCCAGCCCGAGCTCGACGAGGTCGTCGAAGACGCGCTGGTCGGCCGCGGCGGCGGTGATGCCGGCCTCCAGGACGCGGGCGCTGCGGGTCAGGGTCGCGGCGAGCGCGGTGTGGCGCAGGTGCGGCAGCAGGATCGCGCGGGTCGAGCGGCGGTGCAGCGCGCCGGCCCGCTCGGGCGTCCCGCGCCGGACCGCCTCGGCGGCGGCGCGGCCGGCCGCCAGCCCGGTCGCCACGGCGTAGAAGATGCCCTCGCCGGTCAGCGGGTTGATCAGCCCGGCGGCGTCGCCGACGAGCAGCACCCGGCCGCGCGGCGGGCGCCAGCGAGCCGTGGAGAGCGGGAGGTGGTGGCCCTTCCAGGCCGTCCCGCCGGCGCTCGCGCCGGGCAGCAGCCCCTCCAGGCGCTCGAAGAGCTGGGCGCGGGTCGGCGCGGGCCGGTCGTCGTGCAGCACCTCGCCGTAGCCGACGTTGGCGGTGCCGTCGCCGCAGTCGAAGGACCAGGCGTACGACGGCTGGTGCTCGGTGCCGAGCTCGATGACCTGGCGGCCGGCACGCCCGGGAGTGACGGGCGCGTAGCCGCGGACGGCCAGCGCGACGGGTCCGCGGGATCGCTCGAGCGCCCGCCGGACCACCGAGTGCGCGCCGTCGGCGCCGACGACCACGGCCGCGGGCAGGTCGCCGTCGAGCACGACCGCGCCGGGCTCCTCGTGCAGCGTGCGGACGCGGTGGCGGCGCAGCTCGGCGCCCGCGGCGACGGCCGCCTCGACCAGGCGCGCGTCGAGGACGGCCCGCGGGACGACGTACGCCGGCCGCTCCATCGTGCGCTCCGCCTCGACGCCGCCGCGGACCAGGCGCAGGCGCTCGACCGGCGTGCGGTCGTCGAGCAGGCCGTGGACGCCGGCGTCGGCCAGCAGGTCGAGCACGTGCGGGGCGATGCCGTCGCCGCACGCCTTGTCCCGCGGGAAGTCCTCGCGGTCGAGCAGCAGCACCCGCAGCCGCGGGTCGGCCCGCAGCGCGCCGATCGCCGTGGCGGCACCGGCCGGCCCGGCGCCGACGACGACGAGGTCCCACTGCTCCCCCGGCGGGCTCATCCCGCGGCCACCAGGAGCCCGACGTCGAGCAGGGCGACCGCGACGGCCGCCCGGAAGGGCGTGCGGCCGCGGGTCACGAGCGTGATGCCGGCGAGGACGACGGCCAGCGCGAGCGCGGCCCACGCCCAGGCCCGAGGGGTGCCGTCCGGGCCGAGGACGGCCGCGACCGAGGCCCCGGCGAGCAGGAGGGCGGCCAGCACCCGCGAGGGGGTCGCACCGATGCGGTGCGGGAGGCCGCGCACGCCGGTGCGCTCGTCGTCGGCGAGGTCGGGCAGCGTGTTGAGCAGGTGGGCGCCGACACCCAGGAGCGCGCCGGCGGCCGTCATCCACGCCGGCGCCCAGGCCGGGTCGGGCGAGGCGAGCGTGACCACCGACGGAAGGGTGCCGAACGCGCAGGCGTAGGGCAGCCAGGACCACCAGGTCGCCTTGAGACCGAGGTTGTAGGCGTGGCCGGCTCCGGCGCCGAGCACGACGTTGACCAGCGCGCTCCGCCAGCCGACGGCGCCGGAGAGCACCAGGCAGGCCGCGCCGGAGACGACGAGGGCGGTGACCACCCAGCGCACCGGCAGGGCGCCGGTGACCAGCGGCTTGTCGGCGCGGCCGACGGCCCGGTCGCGCGGCAGGTCGCGCAGGTCGTTGCCCCAGCCGATGGTGAGCTGACCGGTGAGCACCGCGGCGGTGACCAGCACCGTGTCGGCCGCACCGAGGTCGGAGCGGATCGCGAGCAGCGCGGCGATTGTCGTGACCGCGACCGCGGGGCCGCCGTGGGCGGCGGCCAGCAGCGCGGAGGTGCGCCCCGGACGGGTCCGGGCGCGCGGGTCCGGCCGGGCCGGGACCGCGCTCGTGGTCACGGCCGGCGCCGCACGGCGACCGGCCCGCGGCGTACCGCGTCGCTCACCGCCCCGATGACCGTGCGCGGGCGGAGGGCGGGGGTGCGACCGGAGGCGGCGTCCTTCATGCCGGCGACGACCTCGGCGAAGACGGTCGGGCCGTCCTTGGTCGGCGCCCAGCCGAGCTCGACGCGGGCGCGGGTGGTGTCCATGGTCGGCAGCGCGAAGCCCATGTCGAGCCACCCGGTGTCGACCTGCTGGAGCCGGGCGTGCCAGGTGGCCGACATGACCGCGCGGACGACCGACGAGGGGACGTGGACGAGCTTGGCGCCGAACGCGTCGGCGATGACCTGCGCGGTGACCGGCGGGTCGGCGGCGAGGTTGAACGGACCCGACGCGCCCTGCCGGAGCACCGTCGCGACCGCCTCGGCCACGTCGTCGGTGTGCACCATCGGGACCACCAGGCCGCGGTCCATCGGGAGCACCGGGAGCAGGCCGAGCGCCTTGGACGGCACGAACGCCGGGACGCCGTACCGCAGCAGCGCCGACCCCGCGGCCCGCTGCCCGACGATGCCCGGACGGATGCGGGTCACGACGCGGTCGGGGTGGGCGGTCTCGTGCTGGTCGAGCAGCCGCTCGGCGGCCGACTTGTGCCGGCTGTAGCGCGAGGTCGGCACGCCCTCGGTGGGCCAGGACTCGTCGACCGGGCGGTCGTCGTGCTTGGGCGCGTAGGCGCCGACCGACGACATGTGCACGACGTGCGGCACGTCGACCTCGGCGACCGCGCGGAGCACCCGGCGGGTGCCGCCGATGCCGGTCTCGGCGAGGTAGGTCAGGTCGTGGGAGGGCTGGAAGCCCCAGGCGAGGTGCACGACCGCGTCGGCCCCGCGGAACGCCTCGACGAGCGTGTCGTGGCAGGCGTCGGTGCTGAGGTCGGTGCTGTGCCAGGTGACCCCGTCGTCGTGGTCGGTGGGGGGTCGCCGGGCCAGGCCGACGAGCTCGTGGGACCCGTCGGCGCGCAGCCGTCGCACCAGGGCCGAGCCGATGTTGCCGGACGCTCCGGTGATCGCGATGCGCATGCGCGCTCGGTGCCCCTCCCGCGGGGGACTCACACGGCGTGCGGGCGGCTCCACCACGCGGTCGTGTGCCTGCGGACGCGCCCGGCCGCGTCGTGGGGCACACGACCGACCGCCCGCCTGGCGCTCAGCCGGCGGGGGCGCGGGTCACAGGTAGCGACCGCAGTGCGGCCACGGCGACCGGCCGCGCTGCTGGTAGAGCAGCTTCGCGCGGTAGGTCTGCTCCGCCGCCGGGGCCCGGTGCGGCATGCCGCGGCCACCGACGCTGCGCCACGTGCCGGTGTCGAACTGGTACAGGCCGTAGTAGCCGGCCGCGTTCACGGCGCGCGGGTTGCCGCCGGACTCGCAACGGGCGAGGCCACGCCAGTTCAGGTGGTCGGCGGCCGGGACGGACCGGCGCGGGGCGCCGACGAGCACCCGGCGCGGTCGCGGGTCGCGGACCATGTGCTTGCGGACGGCGCGGTCGACGACGCGGGCGTTGTGGGTCACCCGGATGACGCGCACCTTGCGCACCCCCGGGCGGCCGTCACGCACGACGCGGCGCTGGCCGGGCCGGAGCGACGTCGTACGCCGCTTCTCGACGCCGGCGCGCACCTTGACGCGGTGGGCGTCGACCGTGCGCTCGACGCGGACGACCTTGACGGTGTCCCCGCGGCGCAGGCGGCGCTGCTCGCCGCTCACCCGGCGGTCGGCGCGCAGGACGCGGACCTGGTCGCGCCGGGAGACCTCGACGCCCTGCTCGCGCAGGACGCCGGCCGGCCACGCGGCGGAGGTGTGCACCGGTCGCGTGTCGTTGCGGCCGACCCGGAGGCGGACGGGCGTGGTGCCCACCGGGGCGGCAGCAGCAGCCACGGGCTCGGTGCCGGCGGGCGCGGGCTCGCTCCCGGCGGCCGTGGCCGTGGCGGGCAGCAGCGCCAGGACGACCGCTGCCGCGACGGTCGAGGTGGGCAGGACGGAGGGCAGGGCAGGGTGCAGGTGCATGAAGAAGGGGAGGTCCAAACGGGGGTGTCGACGCCCTCGCCCTGGTGCGAGGGTCTCCTGGTCGTGACACGGCCGGCGTGCGGCCGCGGGAGCCCGCCCGGAACGGCATCAAGGCCGCCCGGCGGAACGGCCATCGACGGTACGCGCCCCGCGGCGCTCCACCCAATCACCGCCCAATCACCACCGCCCAGGTGCCACCCCGCACGCTCGTGGGGGTCAGCGGCGAGCGGTGACGTAGCAGGCGACGGCGGTGGCGGCGGCGACGTTGAGGGAGTCGACGCCCTCAGCCATCGGGATGATCGCGCGGCGGTCCGCGGACTGCTCCCACCGCGGGGACAGCCCGTGGCCCTCCGAGCCGAGGACCAGCGCGACCTTGTCCAGCCCGGCGACGGCGTCCTCGATGGGGCTGGAGTCCTCGGCGAGGGTGAGCGCGACGGTGGTGAAGCCCCGGGCCGAGAGCGACGGGAGCGCGTCGTGCCAGTCGGGCAGGCGGGTCCACGGGACGCTGAAGACGGTGCCCATCGCGACCTTGATCGAGCGACGGTAGAGCGGGTCCGCGCAGCGGGGAGCGAGCAGGACGGCGTCGAAGCCGAGCGCGGCGCCGGAGCGGAAGATCGCTCCGACGTTGGTGTGGTCGACGACGTCCTCGAGCACCAGCACCGAGCGGGCGCCCTCGAGCACCTCGTCGACCGCCGGCAGGGGCTGCCGCTCGAGCGAGGCCAGCGCCCCGCGGTGGACGTGGAAGCCGGTGACCTGCTCGGCCAGCGCCTCGGAGAGCACGAAGCATGGGGCGTCGGAGCGGTCGAGCACGTCGGCGAGCCCGTCGAGCCAGCGCGGCGCCATGAGGAACGACCGCGGGGTGCAGCCGCCCTCGACGGCGCGGCGGACGACCTTCTCGCCCTCGGCGAGGAAGAGGCCGTGCTCGGCCTCGAGGTTCTTGCGCAGCTCGACGTCGCGCAGGTCGCGGTAGTCCGCGAGCCGTGGGTCGGCCGGGTCGTCGACCTCGACGATCGTCGCCATCAGGTCTCGTCCCCGGCCGAGGTGCCCGGCAGGTCGCCGAACCGCTCGGGGTGGGCCACGGCCACGACGTCGCCGACGACGATGATCGCCGGCGGCTTGACCTGCTCGGCCTCGAGGTCGGCGGCGAGCGTGCCGAGCGTGGAGAGGACGGTCCGCTCCCCCGGCATCGTGCCGTCGCAGACGACGCCCACCGGCGTGCCGGGGTCGCGGCCGCCGGCGACGAGCGACGCGGCGATCGCCGGGGCGTTCTGCACCGCCATCATCAGCACGAGCGTGCCGCGCAGGCGGGCCAGCGCGTCCCACTCGGTCAGCGACTCGGGGTGGCCGGGCGGCAGGTGGCCGGAGACGACCGTGAACTCGTGGGCGACGCCGCGGTGGGTCACCGGGATGCCCGCCACCGCCGGCACCGAGACCGGGCTGGTCAGCCCCGGGATCACGGTCACCGGGACGCCGGCCTCGCGGCAGGCGATGACCTCCTCGTAGCCGCGGCCGAAGACGAAGTTGTCGCCCCCCTTGAACCGCACGACCCGCTTGCCGGCGAGGGCCCGGTCGACGATGACCCGGTTGATCTCCTCCTGCTGAGCGCTGCGGCCCCGCGGCAGCTTGGCCACGTCGACCAGCTCCACGTCGGCCGACAGGTCGCCCAGCAGCTCGCGCGGCGCCAGCCGGTCGGCGACCACGACGTCGGCGTCCATCAGCGCCTTGCGGCCGGCGACCGTGATCAGCTCCGGCTCCCCCGGCCCCCCGCCGACCAGCACGACGCCCGGCGTACGGACCCGGCCGCGGCGCGCGGACAGCGTGCCCTCCCGCAGCTGCTCGACGACCTCGTCGCGGATGCGGGCCGAGCGCTGCGGCTCCCGGTTGCTCAGCACCGCGACGGTCACCCCGTCGTGGCGGCCGGTCGCCGGCGTCCAGGCGGTCGCGCGCGTGGCGTCGTCGGCGCGCACGCAGAACACGCGGCGCGCCTCCGCGGCCCGGCTCACCCGCTCGTTGACGGTGGGCAGGTCGGTGGCCGCGATGCAGTACCAGGTGTCGTCGAGGTCGGACTCCTCGAAGCCGCGCTGGTGCCAGACCACCTCGCCCGAGCCGACGAGCCCCTCGATGGCCGGGGTCGCCTGCGGCGCGACGACGTGGACGACCGCGCCGGCCGCGATCAGCTGGGGCACCCGCCGCTGCGCGACGTGGCCCCCGCCCACCACGACGACGCGACGGCCCGCCAGGCGGAGGCCGGAGGGGTACGTCGGGAAGTCGTCCACCCGCCCATCCTCCCGTGTGCGGGCCGGCGGTAGGTGGTACGGGTTCGGGGACCGGACTACGTTCGGTCGCGACCCGCCACTGCGATAGGAGCCCGATGTCCTCGTCCCTCGACCGCCCGGTCGGCCCGAACCCCTACGACCTGCTGCCGGCCGTGCCCTCGTTCACCGTCACCAGCGCGGACGTCACCGACGGGCAGCCCCTCCAGGCCGACCAGGTCGCCGACGGCGGCGACACCTCCCCGCAGCTGTCGTGGTCGGGCGCGCCCGAGGGCACGAAGAGCTTCACGATCACCTGCTTCGACCCCGACGCCCCCACGCCCAGCGGCTTCTGGCACTGGGTGCTCGTCGACGTGCCCGCCGACGTCACCGAGCTGCCCGCCGGCATCGGGGCCGAGGGCTCCGACCTGCCGGGCGGGGCGTTCATGTGCCGCAACGACGGCGGGTCCAAGGCGTTCACCGGTGCCGCCCCGCCGCAGGGCGACCAGGTCCACCGCTACTTCTTCGTCGTGCACGCCGTCACCGAGGAGACCCTCGGCGTCGACTCCGACGCCTCGCCGGCCGTGGTGTCGTTCAACCTGGCGTTCAAGACCGCCGGCCGCGCGATCCTGCACGGGACCTACGAGCACTGACCGCCCGGCTGGTTGAGGAAGGCGCGCAGCGCCTGTCTCGAAACCCGCCGGGCAGCCCGGTCGCGTGCCCCGGCGGGCTTCGAGACGGTTCCCAGCGGAACCTCCTCAACCAGCCGGGGCGCGACAGCCGAGGGGACGAAACTCAGCCGTCGGAGGCGCGGCGGAGCAGCTCCTCGAAGGGCGTGGGGGCGGCGAGCTCGTCGTCGACCGAGCGGCGGGCGGGGCGGTCGACGTCGGCGGTGCTGACCTTGCCCACCAGGGCGGCCAGCTCGCCGGCGGCACGGCCGATGCGCTGCTCGAGGTCGGGGCTCGCGAAGTCCTCGGTGGCGGCGAAGACGCCGGTCGGGACGACGACGGCCCGCAGGTAGGCGAAGAGCGGACGCAGGGCGTGCTCGAGCACCAGCGAGTGCCGGGCGGTGCCGGCGGTCGCCGCGACGAGCACCGGGACCCCGTCGAGGGTGCCCGGCTCCAGGACGTCGAAGAACGTCTTGAACAGCCCGGAGTACGACGCGGAGAACACCGGCGTCACCACGACCAGCCCGTCGGCGGACCGGACGGTGTCGATCGCGTCGGCCAGCCCTGGGCCCGGGAACCCGGTCAGCAGGTGGTCGGTGAGCTCGTGCGCCACGTCGCGGAGCTCGACGACGGTCACGTCGACCTCCTCGAGCGCCTGCGTCGTCGCGGCGGCCAGCCGGTCGGCCAGCAGGCGCGTCGTCGAGGGGTTCGACAGGCCCGCGGAGACGACGACGACGGAGGTCATGCGCGCACCCCGCCGCCCGTGGTCTCGAGCGCGTCCTCGGCCCGGTGGCCCGTGGCGGAGTCCGCGGCGGCGTACACCGTGCTGTCCTGGGCGCCGCCGGCCGCGGCGACCAGCGAGCCGTGGGTGGGCGCGTCGGGGACGTGCGCGGGGCGGCCCTCGGCGAAGCCCTTGCGCATCTCGGGGAGGATCTCGCCGAGCAGGTCGAGCTGCTCGAGGACGGTCTTGAGCGGCAGGCCGGCGTGGTCGACGAGGAACAGCTGGCGCTGGTAGTCACCGACGTAGTCGCGGAAGGACAGCGTGCGCTCCAGCACCTGCTGGGGCGAGCCGACGGTCAGCGGCGTGGCCTCGGTGAAGTCCTCCATCGACGGGCCGTGGCCGTAGACCGGGGCGTTGTCGAAGTAGGGGCGGAACTCGTTCCACGCGTCCTGGCTGTTGCGGCGCATGAAGAACTGCCCGCCGAGCCCGACGATCGCGGTGTCGGCCGGGCCGTGGCCGTAGTGCTCCCAGCGACGGCGGTAGAGGTCGACCATCTGCTGGGTGTGCGAGGCCGGCCAGAAGATGTGGTTGTGGAAGAACCCGTCGCCGTAGTACGCCGCCTGCTCGGCGATCTCGGGGCTGCGGATCGACCCGTGCCACACGAACGGGGGCACCCCGTCGAGCGGGCGCGGCGTGGACGTGTAGCCCTGCAGCGGGGTGCGGAAGCGGCCGGACCAGTCGACGACGTCCTCGCGCCACAGGCGGTGCAGCAGCGCGTAGTTCTCGATCGCGAGGTTGATGCCCTGGCGGATGTCCTTGCCGAACCAGGGGTAGACCGGGCCGGTGTTGCCGCGGCCCATCATCAGGTCGACACGGCCGTCGGTGAGGTGCTGGATCTTGGCGTAGTCCTCGGCGATCAGCACCGGGTCGGTGGTGGTGATCAGCGTGGTCGCGGTCGACAGCACGATCCGCTCGGTCTGCGCGCCGATGTAGGCGAGCGTCGCGGTCGGGTTGGAGGAGATGAACGGCGGGTTGTGGTGCTCGCCGGTCGCGAAGACGTCGAGCCCGACCTCCTCGGCCTTCTTGGCGATCGCGACGGTGGCCTTGATCCGCTCGTGCTCGGTGGGCGCCCGACCCGTCGTGGGGTCGGTGGTGACGTCACCGACGCTGAAGATCCCGATCTGCATGACGGTCCTCGTTCCTCGCGGACGCTCCGCGGTCGCGTGCTGGTCTGACAGGTGCCCGCCTGGTTGAAAGACGAACTATCCGTGTCAACGAGGGATCCTGCCACGGTATTCCGCCAGGGTGGCCCGATGCGTCGCGTGCCGTGGTGGGTCCCTGTCCTGGTCCTCCTCGCGACGGTCGCGCAGCTCGCCGTCGCGCAGTGGGTGCCCGGGATCGGGCGCTTCGAGGGCAAGGCGTTCGGGGCGCGTCTGGTCGCCTACCCGCTGCTGATGCTCCTCGCCCCTGCGACCTGGTGGGTGGCTCGCGGCCGGCACGGGTCCGAGCCGGCCCCGCACGCGGCGTTCACCCTCGTGATGCTGCCGTTCCTGGTCGACGTGTCCGGCAACAGCCTCGACCTCTACGACGCGGTCGTGTGGTGGGACGACCTCAACCACTTCGCCAACTGGCTGCTGCTGTGCGCGGGCCTCGGGCTCCTGCTGTGCCGCTCGGTGCAGCCGCGATGGGCGGTCGTCGCGCTCGTCACCGGCCTGGGCGCGGTGCTGGCGATCGGCTGGGAGCTCGGCGAGTGGTTCACGTTCATCCGGCACGGCACCGAGGCCGACACGGCCTACGAGGACACCCTCGGCGACGAGGCCCTCGGCACGCTCGGCGCGCTGGTGGCCGGCTTCCTCGTCGCCCGGGTGGTCAGTCGGGGAGCAGCCGACCCTCGTCGAGCCTGAGCACCCGGTCGGCGATCCGCTGCACGCGCGGGTCGTGGCTCGAGACGAGCACCGCGCTGCCCGCGTGCGCGGCCCGGGCCAGGGCAGCGGTGACCAGCTCGGCGCGGTCGTCGTCCTGGTGGCCGGTCGGCTCGTCGAGCACCAGCACGCGCGGCGACAGCACGAGCCCGCGGGCGACGGCGATCCGCTGCTGCTCGCCGAGCGAGGTCTCCCCCACCCGCCGGTCGGCGAAGCCGTCCAGGTCGAGCTCGGCCGCCAGGCGGTCGAAGGGCACCGCCGGCGCCGACGAGGTGTACGTCGGCAGCAGCACGTTGTCCTCGACGCCGAGCCCCTCGACCAGGCCGTGCTGCTGGGGCACGACCGCGACGAGCGACCAGTCGGCGGAGGCTCCCGGGGCCCGGCCGTCGACGTCGACGGTGCCGGCGTCCGGCTCCTCGAAGCCGGCCGCCAGGTGGCACACGGTCGTCTTGCCCGAGCCCGAGGGCCCGAGCAGGGCGACCAGCTCGCCGGGCGCGACCGACAGGCTGATGTCGTGCAGGACGGCCACCCGCCGGCTCCCCGCGCCGTACCCGTGGCTGACCCCGCGCAGCGACAGTCCGCTCATCCCGACTCCTCCGGTGCGCGCAGGCGGACGTGGTCGCCGTCGGCCTCGACGACGACGCGGCGCGAGGGGAAGCGGACCAGCAGCGCCGGCGGCAGCTGCAGGCGACCGGCGGAGTCGATGACGGCGACGGTCTCCTGGGACTGCGCCGTCTCGCTGGACAGCACGCCGTCGCGCAGCCGCAGCAGGCGGCCGGCGCGCTCGGTCACCCGCGGGTCGTGGCTGCTCAGCACGACCGCGCTCCCCTCCTCGGCGGCGACGGCGAGGGCGTCGAGCACGCGGTCGGCGTGGGCGTGGTCGAGCTCGGCGGTGGGCTCGTCGGCGACGACCAGCGCCGGGCGCGCGACCAGGGCCATCGCGACCGCGAGCCGCTGCTGCTCCCCGCCGGACATCGTGGCGGGGCGGTGGCCGGCGCGGGGCGCGAGCCCGACCGCGTCGAGCACGGCGTGGACGTCGGCGTGCCGGTCCCCGCGCCAGGCGGCCACCTGGCGGACGTGGTCGCCGGCGGTCAGGTGCGGGAAGAGGCCGGTCGAGGCCCGCTGCGGGACGTAGCCGATGCGCCGGTGGCGCAGCCGGCGCAGCAGGCCGGCGGACGCCCCCGCCACGTCGCTGCCGAGCACCCGCAGCTCGCCGGCGCTCGGGCGCTCCCGGGCCGACAGCAGGGTCAGCAGGCTGCTCTTGCCGCTGCCCGAGGGGCCCGCGACGACGGTCAGCGACCCGGGCAGCAGGACCAGGTCGACCCCGCGCAGGGCGTAGGTCTCCCCCGTCGCCGACCGGTAGACCCGGGTCAGGTCGGCGGTCTCGACGACCGGCTCGACCGCCTGCGCCGCACGCACCTCAGCCGTTGCCACGCAGCACCTCCGCGCTCGACCGGCCGCGCGCGCGGGCCAGGCCGACGCCGGCGGACGCGACGACCATCGCGACGGCGAGCGCCACGACGGCGAGCACCTCCGTCACGCCCAGCCGCGGCCGGCTCACCGGCAGCACCTGCGTCACCTGGTCGACCAGGCTGGGCCCCAGGACCATCGCGGCCGTCGTCACGGCCGTCGCGACCGAGGCGGTCACCACGGCGCGCACCACCTCCCAGGTCCGCGCGGCGGCGAGCTGCCGGGGATGCCAGCCCATCCGGGCCAGCAGCACGTCGGAGACCGCGTCGCGGTCGGCCAGCCTCAGGCCGAGCGCCAGTGCGGTGGCCAGCGCGAGCAGCAGCACGACCAGGCCGAGCACGACGACGTACTGCGCCGCCCACGCCGACGACAGCAGCCCCTCGCCGACCGACGCGCCCGCGGTCGTGACGACCCCGTCGGGCACCAGGCCGACGCCGCCCAGCTGCTCGCGGAGCTCCTCGGGCGGGGCCTGCGACCACACCTCGGCGGTGAACGGACCAGGCGCGTCGACCGAGAGCGGGTCGCGCGGGTCGAGGGTGCCCGGCAGCAGCGGGAAGACCTCGCGGCTGCTCGCCACCACCGCCGCGTCACCGGTCCCGGCCTCGGAGCCCGGGAACGCCGGCAGCACGCCCACGACGACGTAGGGGAGGTCCATCTCCTCGTTGACCTCCAGCGTCCCGCGGGCGCCGACCTCGAGGTCGGTGTCGCCCGCGAGCAGGACGGGTACACCGACGGAGTCCGGGTCCTCGAGCCGGTCCAGCAGGCCGCGGGCCCGCTCCAGCGTGCCGCTCGAGCCCCAGTCGGCGACCGCCCCGAAGGTGGCGGGGTCGATCGTGAGGAGCTGCTGCGCGCCGAAGACCGGTGGGAGGGTCACCCGCTGGCGCCAGACAACCGTGGAGCCCTCGACCGGCGGCGGGATCGCCCGGCGGCCGGTGCCGCGCAGGGCCTCCTCGAACGACGTGACCGTCGGGGCGCCGACGAGCGCGGCGACCTTGTCGTCGGCGCCCTCGACCAGTCCTCGTTGGACGGTGAGCGTGTAGGCGAACAGCCCCAGGGTGACCGCGAGCACCGCCGTCAGCGCCTGCTGGCCGCGGTCGGCGGCACCCGCGCCGCCGGCAGTCCTGCGGGCCGCGAGCCAGCGGGGGCCACCGCGGCGCGCACCCGGCACCCGGACCAATGGGGCGAGCCGGACGACCGCGGCGGCGGCCGAGGCCGCGACCAGCAGCGGCAGCAGCGTCGTCAGCGGGGAGTCGGCCCGGCGCGCAGGCTCGGTCGACAGCACGCCGACGAGCACGAGAGCGGTGATGACGAGGACGAGCAGGCCCCACGGGACGGAGCGGACCCGGGCGCCGAGCCGGCCCCGCCCGCCCAGCTCGGCCCGGAGCGCGGCGAGCACCGCGACCGCAGCCGGCAGGGCGAGCACGAGCGCGCCGCCGAGCAGGGCCAACACGCCGTCGCCGGTGGTGAGGTCGCGGACCCCCAGGTCGGCGGGTGGACCGGCGAGGTCGATGGCCGCCACCGCGGCACCGGTGCCGAGCGGCAGGGCCAGCAGCGCCACGGGCAGCAGCTCGAGCACCGTGAGCGCGCCGGTCGCCGCGGGGTGGACGCCCAGCCCCGCGGACAGCGCCTCCTCGCGGCGGCGGCTGCGTCCCACCAGGACCCAGGCGATGACCAGCAGCGCGGCGGCCAGCACCTGGCCGGCCGTGGCGTAGGGGCCGACCTGCTGCTCGGCGCTCGTCGCGGCGTCGCGGGCCTCGACGACGAGGTCGGGCAGCCCGGAGGCGAGCTCGAGGCGGGTCGCCACCGGCATCGCGCGCTGGGTGAACCGGGCCAGGTCGGTCGTGTCGTCGAACGCCTCGACCGCGAGCGCCTGCAGCGCGGCGACGGCCCGCTCCGCCAGGTCGGGGTCGAGACCGGGGTCGACGGCGAGGTCGACGGCGTACAACGGCTCCTCGTCGATGGCGCGCGCGAGCCGGGCGAAGGTGGCCCGCCCGGTGACCACGAGCGGGCTGGCCGAGCCCGGCCGGGCCGGGTCGAGCGGGAGCACCCAGTCCGCGCTGCCGGGCTGGTCCGCGACGGCGGCCGGCAGCACCGACCCCGGGGCGACGTCGTAGGTGCCGCTGAGCCGGGCGCCGACGTACCGCGTGGCCGCGGACTCCGCCGAGACACTCTGGAAGCCGACGCGGACCCGGTCGCCGGGCTCGACGCCCAGCCGGTCGGCGACCTCGGTCGGCAGCCAGACGCCGCTGTCGTCCGGGTCGCCGCCGAGCGCCTCGACGACGCCGTCGTGGGTGAAGAGCGCCGCGCCCGTCGAGGTGGCGCCGGACCGGACGACGGCGCGCAGCCGCCGCTCCTGCGCGGTGCCGGCGGCACCCACCACGGGCGGCCTGAACCCCGGTAGCGCGTCGAGCCGCTCCAGCACGAGCGCCTCCCCCGGGGTCGGCAGGACGCCGCCGGACCACGAGGCCCGCAGGTCCGCGGACGCACCGGGGGCGGGCTGGGCCGCCGCGGTCTCGACCCGCGTGTCGAGCGCGGCGGTCCGGGCGCTCGTCCGGAAGAGCGCCGGGGCGACGACCGAGGCGACGAGCAGCGAGGCCGCGAGCAGCACCAGGAGCAGCCAGCCTGGCGAGTGCAGCAGGCGCGCGGGCGCGGCCGTCCACAACGGGTGCCGCCGGCCGCGCGTGCGGGTCACCGACCTTCGTCCGTCCGGTGCAGGAGCAGCACGGCGCGGTCGTCGTCGCCGCGGGGCACCTGGTCGATGATCCGGCGGGCGGCGCCGTCGAAGCCGTCCGCGACCGCGTCGCGCGCGGTCCGCTGGAGCCAGGCGATGCCCACGTCGATGTCGGTGTCGCGCGACTCGACCACGCCGTCGGTGTAGAACATCAGCGCCTCGCCCGGGGCGAGCACCCCGGTGGACGACTCCAGCTCGGGCCGGGGCACGACCCCGAGCGCGGTGCCGCGGGCGCCGTCGACGCACCACGTCCGACCGGCCGCGTCGTACCGCAGCGCCGGCGGGTGCCCGGCGCTGGTGACCGTCCACCGGCCGTCGTGGAGGTCGACGAGCACGTGCACCGCGGTCGCGAAGGACTCGTCGGAGCGCTGTCGCAGCAGGAAGGCGTTGGCGGCGCCGAGCAGCGCCGTCGGCGGGAGCGCCCCGATCAACCCGCCGAGGGCACCGGCGAACTGCAGGGCCTGCGGCCCGACCGCGAGCCCCTTGCCGCAGACGTCGACGAGGACCATCTCGAGGTGGCGACCGTCGTCGGTGAGGTCCGCGACCAGGAAGTCCCCGGCGTAGCCGGCCCCGTGGGAGGCGATCATCGCGCTCTGCGCCGACCAGCCGCCGGGCAGCGGCGGCACCCGCCCCTGCGCCTGCAGCCGGCCCTTCAGCTCCACCAGCAGCGCCTCGCTCAGCGGACCCGGCAGGCCGCTGCGCTGCCGGCTCGACTGGAAGAGGATCAGCCCGGCGGACACGACGAGGGTCAGGGCGACCGAGACGCGCGCACCCGTCAACGGGCCGGAGTGGACCATCGCGGCCAGCGCGACGACCAGCACCAAGGCGGCCAGCACCAGCAGCGGCCGGAACCGCAGCGTCAGCATGCCGAGCAGCAGCCACAGGAAGTACGTCGTCGCCGGGAGCGTCTGGTAGTCGACCCAGGACACCCCGCCGCTGACCAGCACGCCCGCGCCCAGCACGGCGAGCACCCGCACCTGGCTGTCCCACGAGCCCGAGCGCCATTCGCTGACGAACGTCCCGGACCGGCCCACGGCGGGAAGACTAGTGGGACGCGACCGCCGCGGAGGGAGTTCTCCACCGGCGCGGCCGAGGGGTGCGGCTAGGGTCGCGAGACGTGAGCACCCCACACCCCAGCTACGACCAGCTCGTCACGCTCCCGGCCTTCGCCGAGCAGCCGGTACCCGTGGCCTTCGAGGACGCCAACGGCCACCTCAACGTGCGCCACTACACCGGCATCGCCAGCGAGGGGCTCGACGAGTCGCTCGTCGACCTCGGCATCCCGCAGAGCTGGCCGGCCCAGGGCCACGCCTGCTTCACCGCCGAGCACCACCTGCGCTACGTCGCCGAGCTGCGCACCGGCGACCGGATGTCGGCGCGCGTGCGGCTGCTCGGTCGCTCCGAGCGGGCCGCCCACGTGCTGGTGCACCTGCTCGACGACACCCACCAGCGGCTGAGCTACGTGATGGAGGAGGTCTTCCTCCACATCGACATGACCACGCGGCGTACCGCCCCCTGGCCCGAGGACGTCGCCGCCGCGCTCGACCGCCGGATCGCCGAGCACGCCGAGCTGCCCTGGGAGCCGGACGTCTCCGGCTGCCTCGGCCTGCGCTGAGCCCTCCCTCCTCCGTCCTCCCCCTTCCCGGGTCCTGCCCGGGGACGCACCTCGCCGACGCCGCGCCGGTGAGGTGCTTGTCGCGCGTCCGAAGTGGTCACTACGTTCAGGCAACCCCGGTGGGCCCTCGGACACCCGCCATCTGTGACGGCAGACAGGACGCGACATGACCGCACGGGAGCACGAGGACGCCGCCTACTTCGAGGAGCGGCAGCTGCGCAGCGGCGTGGCCGGCTGGGTCCTCCTGGCCGGGCTCGGCGTCGCCTACGTCATCTCCGGCGACTTCGCCGGCTGGAACTTCGGCCTCGCCGAGGGTGGCTGGGGCGGCCTGCTGGTCGCCACGATCATCATGGGCGTGATGTACCTGTGCATGGTGCTCGGGCTGGCGGAGATGTCCTCCACCATCTCGACCGCCGGCGGCGGGTACGGCTTTGCGCGCCGCGCCCTCGGGCCGTGGGGCGGCTTCCTCACGGGCACCGCGATCCTCATCGAGTACGCCATCGCCCCGGCCGCGATCGCGAACTTCATCGGCGCCTACGTCGACTCCCTCGTCGGCATCGACGGACCGCTCGTCTTCGCGGTCTTCTACCTCGTCTTCATCGGCCTCCACCTGTGGGGCGTCGGCGAGGCGCTCAAGCTGATGTTCGCCATCACCGCGATCGCCGTGGTCGCCCTGCTCGCGTTCGTCGTGGCCGCGGCGCTCAAGTTCGACGCCGGCAACCTCGTCGACATCGCCCCGACCGACGCCGCCGGCGCGAGCGACTTCCTGCCGTTCGGCCTGATCGGCATCTGGGCGGCCCTGCCCTACGCGATCTGGTTCTTCCTCGCCGTCGAGGGGGTGCCGCTCGCCGCCGAGGAGACCAAGGACCCGGCGCGGTCTATGCCGCGCGGGATCATCGCCGCGATGGTGACGCTGCTGTGCTTCGCGGCGCTGATCCTGCTCGTCGCCCCGGGCGCGGCCGGCGCCGACTCGTTGCGCGAGTCCGGCAACCCGCTGGTCGACGCGCTCGAGACGGCGTACGGCGGCTCCACGGCGGTCAGCACGTTCGTCAACGTCGTCGGGCTGCTCGGCCTCATCGCCAGCTTCTTCTCGATCATCTTCGCCTACTCCCGCCAGACCTTCGCGCTCTCGCGGGCCGGCTACCTGCCCAAGGTGCTCTCGCGCACCGGCAGCCGGAAGACGCCGTACCTCGCGCTCATCGTGCCCGGCATCATCGGCTTCGTCATGGCGATGCTCAACGAGGGCGACCTGCTCATCCTCGTGGCGGTCTTCGGCGCGACGATCTCCTACGTGCTCATGACCCTCTCCCACATCGTGCTGCGGATCCGTGAGCCGGAGCTCGAGCGGCCCTACCGCACCCCGGGCGGCATCGTCACGACGGGCATCGGCTTCGTGCTGGCCTGCGTGGCGGTCGTCGCCGGCTTCTTCGTCGACTCCACGGCGGTGCTCGTCACCGCGGGCGTCTTCGCCGTCGCCATTGCCTACTTCGCTCTCTACAGCCGACACCACATCGTCGCGGGAGCTCCCGAGGAGGAGTTCGCCGCGATCGAGGACGCCGAGAAGGGACTCTCGTGACAGACCTGACCGCAGGGACCGAGCAGCCGGTCAACGACCGGATGCTCACGCTCGACCGGCTGCGCCGGCTCGTCGCCGACGGCGAGGTCGACACGGTCGTGATGGCGTTCACCGACATGCAGGGTCGGCTCCAGGGCAAGCGGCTGCACGCGCAGTACTTCCTCGACGTGGCCCTCGAGGCCGGCACCGAGGGCTGCAACTACCTGCTCGCCGTGGACATCGACATGGACACCGTCGACGGCTACGCGATCTCCTCGTGGGAGCGCGGCTACGGTGACATGGAGTGGCTGCCGGACTGGCGCACGCTGCGGCTGCTCCCCCACCTCCCGGCGACCGCGATGGTCCAGTGCGACCTGGTCTGGCCCGACCACGCCCCGGTCGCCGAGTCGCCCCGCACGATCCTCAAGACCCAGCTCGACCGCGCCTCCGAGCGCGGCTGGACCGCGCAGGCGGGCACCGAGCTGGAGTTCATCGTCTTCGAGGACACCTACGAGGAGGCGTTCGCCCGCAACTACCAGCAGCTGCGGCCGGCCAACCAGTACAACGTCGACTACTCGATCCTCGGCACCACCCGCGTCGAGCCGCTGCTGCGCGACATCCGCAACACGATGTACGCCGCGGGGATGGACGTCGAGGGCGCCAAGGGCGAGTGCAACCTCGGGCAGCACGAGATCGGCTTCCTCTACAACGAGGCGCTGGTGACCGCCGACCACCACGTGGTCTACAAGACCGCCGCCAAGGAGATCGCCGCCCTGCACGGCAAGTCGCTGACCTTCATGGCCAAGTACGACCAGCGTGAGGGCAGTTCCTGCCACATCCACCTCTCGCTGCGCGGCACCGACGGCGAGCTGGTCTTCTGGGACGCCGAGCGCGACGGCCGCACCCCGATCTACGACCAGTTCATCGCCGGGCTGCTGGCGACGATGCGCGACTTCACGCTGCTCTACGCGCCCAACATCAACTCCTACAAGCGCTTCGCCGACGGCTCCTTCGCCCCGACCGCGATCGCGTGGGGCATGGACAACCGCACCTGCGCGGTCCGGCTCGTCGGCTCGGGTGCCTCGGCCCGCCTGGAGAACCGGGTGCCCGGCGGCGACGTCAACCCCTACCTCGCGATCGCCGCGATGATCGCCGGCGGCCTGCACGGCATCGAGAACGAGCTCGACCCCGTGCCGGCCACCGAGGGCAACGCCTACACCCAGGGGCTCGAGCTGGTGCCCCGCACGCTGCGCGAGGCCCGGGACGCGTTCGCCTCCTCCCAGGTGGCACGATCGGCCTTCGGTGACGCCGTGGTCGACCACTACACGAACATGGCCGACGTCGAGCTGAAGGCGTTCGACGCCGCCGTCACCGACTGGGAGCTGCGCCGGGGCTTCGAACGCATGTGACGCACCAGTGCGGCACGAGCCCCGGCCCGACGAGGGAGGCTGCATGACCGACCTGTTCACCGTGGTGAACCCGGCGACCGCCCGCCCGATCGCCGACGTGCCGCTGGCCTCGGTCGAGGAGGCGGACGCCGCGATCGCGCGCGCCCACGAGGCGTTCGCGACCTGGCGGGCCGTCGCGCCCGGAGAGCGGGCGACGCTGCTGCGGCGGTACGCCGCCGTGGTCGACGCCCACGTCGAGGAGCTCGCCGAGATCGAGGTCCGCAACGCCGGCCACACCTGGGGCAACGCCCGCTGGGAGGCCGGCAACGTCCGCGACTGCCTCCACTACTACGCCGGCGCGCCGGAGCGGATGTTCGGCCGGCAGATCCCGGTCGCCGGCGGCACCGACGTGACCTTCCACGAGCCGCTCGGCGTCGTGGGAATCATCGTCCCCTGGAACTTTCCGATGCCGATCGCGGCCTGGGGCATGGCGCCCGCGCTGGCCGCAGGCAACACGGTCGTCCTCAAGCCGGCCGAGCTGACGCCGCTGACCGCGCTGCGGCTGGCCGAGCTCGCGCTCGAGGCCGGCCTCCCCGAGGGCGTCCTCACGGTGCTGCCGGGCCGCGGCGACGTGGTCGGCGAGCGCTTCGTGACCCACCCGCTGGTGCGGAAGGTCTGCTTCACCGGCTCCACCGCGGTCGGCAAGCGGGTGATGGCCGGCTGCGCCGAGCAGGTCAAGCGGGTCACCCTCGAGCTCGGTGGCAAGAGCAGCAACATCGTCTTCGCCGACGGCGACCTGGCCGCGGCGGCCGCGGCGGCGCCGTACGCCGTCTTCGACAACGCCGGCCAGGACTGCTGCGCCCGCTCGCGGATCCTCGTCGAGCGGTCGGCGTACGACGAGTTCCTCTCCCTCCTCGAGCCGGCCGTGACCGGCCTGCGGGTGCTCGACCCGTCCGACGAGGCCTCCGAGATGGGGCCGCTGATCTCCGCGCGCCAGCGCGACACCGTCACCGGCTACCTCGACGAGGTCGACGTGACGATCAGCGGCTCGACGCCCGGCGGCGACGGCTTCTGGGTGGCCCCGTCCGTCGTGGCCGTGGACGACCCGGCGCAGCGGATCTGGCGCGAGGAGGTCTTCGGGCCGGTCGTCGCGGTGATGCCGTTCGACGACGAGGCCGACGCGGTCGCGCGCGCCAACGACACCGACTACGGCCTGTCCGGCTCGATCTACACCCGCGACCTCGGGCGGGGGCTGCGCGTCGCGCGGGCCGTCGACGCCGGCAACCTGTCGGTCAACTCGCACGCCTCGGTCCGCTACTGGACACCGTTCGGCGGCTACAAGCAGTCCGGCCTCGGCCGCGAGCTCGGCCCGGACGCCCCGCAGGCTTTCACCGAGGAGAAGAACGTCTTCATCGCCCACTAGGAGGGGGCTCCGCCCCTTCGACCCCCAACCGGCCGGTCGAGGAAGGCGCGCAGCGCCCGTCTCGAGACCCCCGCACGACGAGAGGCAGCACCACACCATGGCAGGACGCATCCAGGACCGGGTCGCGGTCGTCACCGGCGGTTGCTCGGGCATCGGCCTGGCGACCGTGCAGCGCTTCACCGAGGAGGGCGCCAAGGTCGTCATCGGTGACATCGACGACGAGCGCGGCCACCAGCTGGTCGGCCAGCTCGGCGGCACCGACGTGGCGACGTACGTCCACGTCGACGTCACCGACAAGGAGCAGGTCGACGCGCTGTTCAAGACCGCCAAGGACACCTACGGCTCGGTCGACATCGCGTTCAACAACGCCGGCATCAGCCCGCCGGAGGACGACTCGATCCTCGACACCGACCTCGACGCCTGGCGCAAGGTGCAGGAGGTCAACCTGACCAGCGTCTACCTGTGCTGCAAGGCGGCGCTGCCCTACATGCTCGAGCAGGGTAAGGGGTCGATCATCAACACCGCGTCGTTCGTCGCGGTGATGGGTGCGGCGACCTCGCAGATCTCCTACTCCGCCTCCAAGGGCGGCGTGCTGTCGATGACCCGCGAGCTCGGCGTGCAGTTCGCCCGGCAGGGGGTGCGGGTCAACGCGCTGTGCCCGGGGCCGGTCAACACCCCGCTGCTGCAGGAGCTGTTCGCCAGCGACCCCGAGCGGGCCGCGCGGCGGCTCGTGCACGTCCCGATGGGCCGCTTCGGCGAGCCCGAGGAGATGGCGTCGGCGGTGCTGTTCCTGGCCTCGGACGACTCGTCGTTCATGACCGCCAACACCTTCCTGGTCGACGGCGGCATCTCGGGCGCCTACGTCACCCCGCTGTGAGCGTGCCCCGGTGACGGCTCCGCTGATCGGGCTGACGACCTACCGCGAGCAGGCGCGCTGGGGCGTGTGGGACCAGCGCGCCGACGTGCTGCCGACGCAGTACGCCGCCGCCGTCGAGGCGACCGGTGGGGTGCCCGTGCTGCTGCCGCCCGTCGAGCAGGTCGGTGCCGCGGACGCGGTCGTCCGCCGGCTCGACGGGCTGGTGGTCAGCGGCGGGGCCGACGTCGACCCGGGCCGCTACGACGCCGAGGCGCACCCGCGCACGGCCGGTTGGCGCCCGGACCGTGACGCGTGGGAGCTCGCGCTGCTCGACGCGGCCGCGGCGGCCGGGCTGCCCGTGCTGGGCGTGTGCCGCGGCATGCAGCTGATGGCCGTCCACGCCGGCGGCGCGCTCGACCAGCACACCCCGGACGTGGTGGGCCACGAGCAGCACTCCCCCGGCGGCGACGCGTACGGCCGGGTGGCGGTCCGCACGGAGCCCGGCACGCTGGTGGCCGGGCTGGTCGGCGAGACGCTCGAGGTCAGCTGCCATCACCACCAGTCGGTCGCCACGCACCCGGGCTGGGTCGCGGCCGCCCGCGCCGACGACGGCACGCTGGAGGCGATGGAGGTCCCGGGCGACCGGTTCTGCGTCGCGGTGCAGTGGCACCCCGAGACCGCCGCCGACGTCGGTCTGCTGGCCGGTCTGGTCCGAGCCGCCGCCTCCTACGCGCCGAGTCGCCACTTCTGACTGGCCGAATCGCCACCTCTGGCCTGCCGAATCGCCACCTCTGGCTGGCCGAGTCGCCACTCCCGGCTGGCCGAGTCGCCACTCCCGGCTGGCCGAGTCGCCACTCCCGGCTGGCCGGGTCGCCACTTCCGACGCCGCGACTGACCATTCGGTACGCCGAAGTGGCGATTCGGCGGGCAGGAAGTGGCGATTCGGCGGGCGAGAAGTGGCAACTCGGCAGGAGGGCGGGTCGGGGGGAAGGCGGCTCAGAGCGGGTCGCCGTCGAAGCGCTCCCGCACGGCGAGCTCCTCGACGGGCAGCCGCTTCAGGCGGGTCAGCTGCTTGACGGGTCGGCCGAGCGGGACGACCGCGGCGACGGCGTACGTCTCCGGCACGCCGAGGAGCTCCTTGACCTGCGGCTCCATCGCGGTGGCCATGGTGGTGATCGTGCCGCCGTACCCATCGGCGCGGGCGGCGAGCAGCACGTTCCACACCAGCGGGTAGACCGAGGCGCCGCCGACGATGCCGACCCGGTCGAGGTCCTGGTCCATCGCGGCGACCACGGCGAGGTCGACGACGAAGACGAGCACCACCGGCGCCCGGAGCACCGGCTCGGTGAACGACGCCGGCACCGTCGTGGCCGCGATCTCCTCGGGCGACGGGCCCGGCGGCGAGACCGGGTTCCACGGGCTCTCGCCGGCCTTGGACTGCGCGACGTAGCGCCGCACCGCCGGCTCGTTGAGCGCGGCCAGCCGCTCGCGCGTCGCGCGGTCGCGGACGACGACGACCCGGGTGCCCTGCCGGTTGCCGCCGCTGGGGGCGAAGCGCGCGTCGTCGAGGATGCGCCGCAGCACCTCGTCGGGCAGCGGGTCGTCGGTGAACTCCCGCACCGCGGCCGTCGTGCGCATCACCTCGGAGAGCTCCATGGCGTCACCGTGCCACGCGGTCCGAAACGCCACGCGCGAGGATGGGCCCGTGCGCCACGACCCGGTCCAGCTCAGCGCCCACCGCTGCCTCACCCGCGCCGCCGTCGACCGGGCGCTGTCCCTGGACGTCGACTTCGTCGAGTTCGACGTCGAGCGGTGCGGCGACGGCTCGCTGGTGGTCTTCCACGACTCGGTCGTCGAGCTCGCCGGCGAGGACGTGCCGCTCGCGTCGCTGACGGTCGAGGAGCTGCGGGCGGTGGTGCCGGACCTGATGACCTACGACGAGGTGCTCGACGCGCTCGCCGGGCGCCGCAAGGCCCACCTGGACCTCAAGTTCGTCGGGTCCTGCGCCGAGGCCACCGCGCTGGCGGTCGAGCGGCTCGGCGGCGACAACCTGATCGTCACCACCCTCGACGACGCCTCGGTGCGGGAGGTCCGCGACTGGGCCGAGGCGCACGGGCTGCCCGACCTGCTCGTCGGCCTGTCGCTGGGCCGCAAGGTCACCGGCTTCCCTGTCTGGCGCCAGCTGCGCGTGCGGGCCTCCGAGGTGTGGCCGCACCTGCGCTACCGCCAGTCCCGCGCCAACCTCGTCGTCGCCCACCACTGGCTGGCCCGCGCCGGGCTGGCCGGCTTCGCCCGGCGGCGCCGGATGCCGCTGCTCGTGTGGACGATCGACACCCCCGGCTCGCTGCGCCACTGGCTGCGGCCCGGCCGGGCCTGGCTGGTGACCACCAACCGCCCGCAGGAGGCCCTGGCGATCCGCGGACGGCGTACGGGCAGAATCCGGGCATGAGCACGACCCCCGACGTCCTGGGCGAGCCCTACCTGGCCGAGGAGATCGTCCTCCCCGACGACGAGGAAGGCCCGGTCGTCGCGACGCTCGTGCAGCGGCGGGCCGCGGCCCCGACGCGGCGGGCGGTGCTCCACGTCCACGGGTTCGCCGACTACTTCTTCCAGACCGGGTACGCCGAGTGGTGGACCGAGCGCGGCTACGACTTCTACGCCCTGGACCTGCGCAAGTACGGCCGGTCCCTGCGGCCCCACCAGACCCCCAACTACGTCGCCGACCTGGCGGAGTACGCCGCCGAGCTCGACGCCGCCTGGGCGCTCGTCACCGGCCGCGACGGCCACGACCACGTCGTGCTGACCGGCCACTCCACCGGCGGGCTGACCATCGCGTTGTGGGCCGACTCCCGCAGGCCGGCCGGGCTCGCCGGCATGGTGCTCAACTCACCATGGTTCGACATGCAGGGCAGCGTCCTGCTGCGCACCCTCGGCACCGTCGTCGTCGACCAGGTCGGCCGCCGCGCCCCCATGCGCGCGCTGCCGCGGTCGGTCAGCGGCTTCTACGCCCGCAGCCTGCACCGCGACCACGAGGGCGAGTGGGACTTCGACCTGGCCTGGAAGCCGATCGAGTCCTTCGCGGTGCACGCCGGCTGGCTGCGCGCCGTGCGCCGCGGCCACGCCCGCCTGCACGCCGGCCTCGCCGTGCCCTGCCCGGTGCTCGTGCTCTCCTCCGGCGCCAGCACGCGGCCGAGCGCCATGGACGACGACGTCCACCGCCACGACATCGTGCTCGAGGTCCCGCAGATCCGCCGGTGGGCCACCGCGGTCGGGCCGCACGTCACCTACGTCGCGGTGCCCGACGCCCGGCACGACGTCGTGCTGTCCCTGCCCGCGCCGCGCGCCGCGGCGTACGACGCCATCGAGCGGTGGCACCGGGCCTGGGTCGACTGATCCGGACTCCCCTCCGGGTCGGCCCCGCGCCCCGCTAGTGTCCGGCGGCATGAACCCCGTGACCGGACTCTCCCTGGGCCGCATCGCCATCGGCGTCACCTCGCTCGCCAACCCGAGCATGGCCGCGCAGCAGATGATGCTGGACCCCCGGACCAACCCGCAGGTGCCCTACGTGACCCGCCTGTTCGGCACCCGCGAGATCGCCCTGGGCGCCGCCACGCTGCTCGCCTCGGGCAAGGCACGGCGCACGCTCGTGCTGCTCGGCATCCTCGTCGACGTCGCCGACGCGGCCACCGGCTACCTCGCCACCAAGGACGGCTCGGCGCCCGCCAAGGCCGGCCAGGCCATGACCGCGGTCGCCTCCGGCGCGGTCGTCGCCGGCCTCCTCGGCCTGCGCGAGGGGAAGTCCGCGACCGCCTGACGCACCCGGCCGGGCTGCGCGGTCCCTCCTCGCGGGCGCTCAGAGCGCGAACGAGACCAGCGCGGCCAGGCCGACCACCACGATCACCGCGCGGAGCACCGTCGGGGGCAGGCGACGACCCACGGTCGCGCCGATCTGGCCCCCGATGACGGCGCCGACGCCGATGAGCGCGACGATCCGCCAGTCGACGTCGGCGACGACGACGAAGAGCAGCCCGGCCACGCCGTTGACGGTCGCGGCGAGGATGTTCTTGACCGCGTTCAGCCGCTGGAGCGACTCCTCCACGCCGATGCCGAGCACGCCCATCAGCAGCACGCCCTGGGCGGCGCCGAAGTAGCCGCCGTACACACCGGTCAACGCGGTCGCCGGCCAGATCCACCACGGGTCGGGGCGCGTGCCTTCGACCGGGCGCTCCTCGCGCCGGCGGGCGACGGTGCGCGAGACCCGCGGCTGCACCACCACCAGGACGATGCCGAGGCCGATGAGCACCGGGACGATCGTCTCGAAGGCACCCTCGGGCAGCACGAGCAGCATCACCGCGCCCACCAGGCCGCCGAGCAGCGAGCCGGTGACCAGGCGCTGCACCCGGGCCCGCTGCCCGGCCAGCTCGCGCCGGTAGCCGATGGCGCCCGAGACCGACCCGGGCACCAGGCCGATGTTGTTCGAGACGTTCGCTGTCACCGGCGGCACGCCGAAGGCGAGCAACGTCGGGAACGTGATGAGCGTGCCCGACCCGACGACCGTGTTGATGGTGCCGGCCGCGACCCCCGCGAGGAGGATCGCCGCGGACTCCAGCAGCACCTACGAGACCGGAGGTGCTGCGGGGTCCGCCGGCGGCTCCGGGGGTACGTCGACGGGGTCGATCGACGGGTCGGTGCCGGCTTCGAGCCCCGTGCCGGCGTTGCTCGCGCTCGCGCTCGCGCTGCTGCTGGACCGCGGCTCGGCGGCGGACGCGGCCTCCCGGATCGCGGCCTGCACGGCCTCGTTGGCCTCGCTCAGCTCGCCGTCGTCGCGGTTGGCCCCGCGCGGCAGCTGCGGCTCGGCCGGGCCCATGTCGACGCGGGTGCGGGGGCCGTCGACCTCCTGCGGGATGCCCTGGAGCTGGCTCATCGTCGACCCGAGGCCCTTGAGCGCCTCGTTGAACTCGCTCGGGATGATCCAGACCTTGTTGGCGTCGCCCTCGGCGATCTTCGGCATCATCTGGAGGTACTGGTAGGCCAGCAGCGACTGGTCCGGCTGGCCGTCGTGGATGGCCTGGAAGACCGTCTGGATCGCCTGGCCCTCACCCTGGGCCCGCAGGATCGCGGCCTCGCGGTCGGCCTGCGCCCGCAGGATCTGCGACTCGCGCTGGCCCTCGGCCTGGAGGATCGCGGACTGCTTCTGGCCCTCGGCGGTGAGGATGGCCGACTGGCGCTGGCCCTCCGCGGTGAGGATCGCGGCGCGCTTGTCGCGGTCGGCGCGCATCTGCTTCTCCATCGTGTCCTTGATGGACGGCGGCGGGTCGATGCTCTTGATCTCGACCCGGCCGACGCGGATGCCCCACTTGCCGGTGGCCTCGTCGAGCACGCCGCGCAGGCCGGAGTTGATCGTCTCGCGGCTGGTCAGGGTCTGCTCGAGGTCCATGCCACCGACGATGTTGCGCAGCGTGGTCATCGTGATCTGCTCGACGGCCTGGATGTAGTTGGCGATCTCGTAGGTCGCCGCGACCGGGTCGATGACCTGGAAGTAGATGACGGTGTCGATCTCGACGGTCAGGTTGTCCTCGGTGATGACCGAGGACGGCGGGAAGCTGACGACCTGCTCGCGCAGGTCGATCAGGTAGCGGACCTTGTCGATGAACGGCACGACGATGTTCAGGCCGGCGGGCAGCGTCTGCTTGTACTTGCCGAACCGCTCGACGATGCCGGCGCGCGCCTGCGGCACGATCCGCACCGTCTTGGCCAGCAGCGTGATCACGAAGACCAGCAGCACGGCCAGCAGGACGAGGACGACGGTCATGGGGAGCTCCTCAGCTCTCGAGGCGAGGGACGGGGTGGACGTAGGCGGTCGCGCCGCGGATCTGGAGGATCTCGACGGCCTCGCCGGGCGCGATGGTGACCAGGTCGTCGTACGGCCGGGCGGTCCAGTCCTCGCCCGAGACCCGGATGCGGCCGGGCTCCAGCGCGCTGACCTCGTGCAGGACGACGCCCTGCTGACCCACGAGCTTGTGGTGGCTCATCTCGAGGTCGGGGCCGCTGTGCAGCCGCTTGACCACCGAGGGGCGCACCAGCGCGAGCATCGCGACCGACGCGGCGGCCGCGACGAGGATCTGCACGACCAGCGGGGCGGAGAGCAGGCCGGCGACCATCCCCGCGAACGCGCCGACGGCCAGCATCAGCAGGATCAGGTCGAGGCTGAAGAGCTCGGCGACCCCCAGCGTGAACCCGAGCCCGAGCCACACCGCCCAGGCGTTGTCTCCGAGCCAGTCCATGTCACCGACCCTATCGGTAGGGGTCTTAGCGGGCCCGGGTACGCCGCCGGGCGGCCCAGCGTCCGTCCTCGTGGCGGAGCACCAGCGGCATGCCGAAGGTGGCGGCGAGGTTCTCCTCGGTCAGCACGTGGTCGAGCAGGCCCGCGGCCACGACGGCGCCCTCGCGCAGCAGCATCGCGTGGCTGAAGCCCGGCGGGATCTCCTCCACGTGGTGGGAGACCAGCACCGTGGCCGGGGAGTCGGGGTCCATCGCGAGCACGCTCAGCGTCGAGACGAGGTCCTCGCGGCCCCCGAGGTCGAGCCCGGCCGCCGGCTCGTCGAGGAGCAGCAGCTCGGGGTCGGTCATCAGGGCGCGGGCGATCTGCACGCGCTTGCGCTCGCCTTCGCTGAGCGTCCCGAAGGTGCGGTCGACCAGGTGGTCGGCCCGGACCTCCGCGAGCAGGTCGCGCGCCCGGTCGTGGTCCAGCTCGTCGTAGTCCTCGCGCCAGCGCCCGACCACGCCGTACGACGCGGAGACGACGACGTCGTGGACCTTCTCGTGCCGCGGCACCCGCTCGGCGAGGGCCGCGCTGGTCAGGCCGATGCGCGGGCGCAGCTCGAAGACGTCGACCGTCCCGAGGACCTCCTCGAGGATCCCGGCCACGCCCGTGGTCGGGTGCAGCTGGGCCGCCGCGACCTGGAGCAGCGTGGTCTTGCCGGCGCCGTTGGGCCCGAGGACCACCCAGCGCTCGTCCTCCTCGACGGTCCACGACACCCGGTCGAGCAGGGTGGCCTGACCCCGGCGGACGGTCACGTCGGCGAACTCGAGGACTGCGGCCATGGCGTCACCCTAGCGACTGCGCCGACGGCGGCGAGGGGCCCCGTCGTACAGTCTCGGGCCGTGCCCGACGACCACCCCGACACGCTCCCGGCCGCCGCCCGGCTCGCCTGGTGGGGCACCGCCTGGCTGCGCGGCGCGGTCGTCACCGACCTGCTCGTCGACGCCGTCATCGGCGGCGACGCCACCCACACCGTGGCCGACCCGTTCCAGGGCACCGACACCCTCGTCGGCGGCCTGGCCCGGCTGCGGGCCGAGGGGGCGACCGGTTTCGGAGCGGCGTTCCCGGCCGAGGGCGACCCCGTCGGCCTCGGCGGGCCGGCCCCCTTCAACGCCGCCGCCCTCGAGGTCGGCTCGGCCGTCGTCGTGCTCGGCGCCGACCTCGGCCTGGTGCCCGAGCGCACCGGGGCCGCCGTCGCGTGGGTGCTCCACCCCGCCGCGCGCCGGCAGCTGCCCGACGTGGGCGAGGCCGACCGCGGGCTGCGCGCCGCGCTGCTGGAGTCCGCGACCCTGCTCGCCGAGCTCGACGTCGCCCGCTGGAACCCCGAGGTCGCGGACCGGCTGCTGAACCTGCGCCACCGCCCCGCGCTCGAGGCGCCGCCCGGCGTGCCGGCCCGCTGCGTCGACCTCGCCGCCCGCGGGTTCCAGGCCCTCGGGATCGCCGGCCTCGCGCTCGCCGACGACGGCGGCGCCGTGACGGCGTACGAGATGTCCGCCCGGCGCGACGCCCTGGTGCCGCTCGCCCGCGCCGGTCGGCGCGCGCTCGTGGCGGCCTGCTCGCCCGAGGTCTGGCCGCCCGCCTGAGCCGGGGCCGGCGGGCGATAGCCTCAGCCGCGATGGAGACCCCGGAGACCCTGCTCATCACGCTCACCGGCAAGGACCGCCCGGGCGTCACCTCGGCGATCTTCTCGACGCTCGCCGAGATCGGCGTCGAGGTCGTCGACGTGGAGCAGATCGTGCTCCGCCGCCGGCTCATCCTCGGCGTGCTCGTCACCGTCCCGCGGGACTGGGAGCGGCTGCGCGACGCCGTGACCACCACCGCCACCGACCTCGGCATGAGCGTCGAGGTCGAGCGCGGCAGCGGCGACAACCGCTCACGCGCTGGCGGCCGGGCGCACGTCACCGTCCTCGGCTCGCCGCTGCGCGCCACCGACATGGCCGTCGTCGCCGGCCGGATCGCCGAGTGCGGCGCGAACATCGACCGCATCGAGCGGATGGCGCGCTACCCGGTCACCGCCATCGAGCTGCACGTCTCCGGCGCCTCCCCCGCCGCCCTGCGCACCGTGCTCGCCACCGAGGCGGCCGAGCGCGGCATCGACATCGCCGTGCAGCCCGCCGGCCTGCTGCGCCGCGGCATGCGGCTGATCGTCATGGACGTCGACTCCACCCTCGTGCAGGGCGAGGTCATCGAGATGCTGGCCGCCCACGCCGGCTGCGAGGCCGAGGTCGCCGCCGTCACCGAGCGGGCGATGCGCGGCGAGGTCGACTTCGAGGAGTCGCTGCGCGCACGAGTCGCCCTGCTCGAGGGGGTGCCGGCCACCGCCCTCGACTCGGTCTACGAGAACCTCCAGCTCGCCCCCGGCGCCCGCACGATGGTCCGCACCCTCAAGCGGCTCGGCTACCGGTTCGCGATCGTGTCCGGCGGGTTCTCCCAGGTCACCGACCGCCTCGCCGCCGACCTCGGCATCCACTACGCCCGCGCCAACGAGCTCGAGGTCGTCGACGGCCACCTCACCGGCCGCGTCGTCGGCGAGGTCGTCGACCGCGCCGGCAAGGCCCGCGCCCTGCGCGAGTTCGCCGCCGACATCGGCGTCCCCATCGACGCCGTCATCGCCATCGGAGACGGCGCCAACGACCTCGACATGCTCAACGCCGCCGGCCTCGGCATCGCCTACAACGCCAAGCCGCTCGTCCGCGACGCCGCCGACACCTCCGTCAACGTCCCCTACCTCGACGCCATCCTCTACCTGCTCGGCATCTCCCGCGAGGAGATCGAAGCCGCCGACGCCGCCGCCGGCATCGTCACTCCTGCCCCTCCGATTTAGGGAGTTCGGGGGGTGCGCGCATCCCAAGTTAACTTGGGATGCTCACGCTTCGCGGCCATCGCATTGGCCGCAGAGCGGTAGAGATGACCGCGAAGTGAGCCTTCTCCTGCAGCCAACTCGGCGATCACGCCGCCGGGAACAGCACGCGGTGGATGATCGCGGCAAGGCGGCGCGGATCAGCCAGGTCCGCCCAAGTGATGCGGATGCAGCGCCAGCCCGTCACCCGACGCACCAGGTCCTCGCGGTTCTTCTCGCGTACGACGGCGTCAGCGACGCTCTCCCCCGGCCGGCGGTGCTTCTCGTACTTCTCCCGCCCGTCGAACTCCAGCCACACCCCGAGCTCCGGCCAGGCGAAGTCGAGCCGCGCGATGACGCGGCCTGCGGAGTCCTTGACCTCGTACTGGCTCACCGGCCGCGGCAGCCGTTGCTGGTAGAGCGCCCAGAACGTCCGGCTCTCCCCCACCGACTCGATGCGCGGGTCCACCAGGCGGAGGAGGACCTCGGCGGCACTCATGCCCGGCCAGGTCTGCATCTCGACGTACTGCTCCCTGAGCTCCGCCTCGCTCGCCAGGCCCCGGTGGGTCAGGTCGTTCATCACCACCAGGCTCGCCTCGGAACACCCGAGCATTACCGTGTCGAGGGCGGCTCGCGCCGGGGTGACAGCGGGTACGCCGTTGACTCGCACCAGGTCGGCGGGCCGCAGCGTCCCCACGTGCTGCTGCACCCCACGGGCCCGCCTGCCACGGATGCCGTCGGTCCGGGTCACGTGGACGTCAACGAGGTCGAAGCCCCACGTCGGCGCGTCGTACTCCGGGAGGGCGGAGACGTGCGAGAGAACCACAGGTGCCTTGGCCTGTCCGAGGACTGCCCGGCAGCGCAGGCCGTAGCGACCGACCTCGTCCAACCGTTCCCAGACCTCGGCGGCGACGTACGCCCCGCCGCGCAGCGGCCTGATCACGCCGCCGCGCTTCATCCGGGCGATCGCGTTGTCGTTGTAGCCGGCGGCCAACAGCTGCTGGCGGAGGAGGACCGGGCCGTTGCGCGGGTCCTCCGGCGGACGGAGCTCGATGGGCTTCTGCATGCATCGAGGCCTGCCCGGCCTCGACCACACCTGTCACGGTCGGCCTCAGCCTGTGGACGAGCCGGTCACTGTGCGGCCTCTGTGCACGCTTCACGGCCCATGCATCGGCCGCGAAGCGTGAGCATCCCAAGTGAACTTGGGATGCCCGGCACTTCCCTGCCTCCCTAGCGCCCGCCGCCGACGAAGAAGGCGACGACGGAGGCAGAGGCGTCGGAGAGGTGCTCCCAGTCGCCGTCGTAGGAGAGGACGGTGGTGGCGGAGGGCGGGTAGCCGAGGGCGAGGCGGTTGCCGGCGTCGAGGTCGCCCTCGCCGTCGTCGAGCAGCTGGGCGAGGGAGGCCATGGTCGGGTTGTGGCCGACGACGACGAGCGTGCGGACGTCGTCGGGGACGGTGCGCAGCAGGTCGAGGGCGGTCTCGGGGCCGGCGGCGTACAGGCTCTCGTCGACGTCGGGCTCGAGGTCCCAGCCGGCGGCGTCGGCGATGTCGTCGAAGGTCTGGACGGTGCGGACGGCGGCCGAGACGACGGCGTGGTCGGGCGCGACACCGAGCGAGGACAGCCAGGCGCCGACGGCGGCGGCGTCGGCGTGCCCGCGCTCGGAGAGGCGGCGCTCGGCGTCGGTCGGGCCGTCGGCCTCGGCGGCGGCGTGCCGGATGACGACCAGCGTGCGGGTGCCCTCGTCTGCGCTCACGGTGCCGAAGTGTGTCAGGTCGGCGACGCTCAGGCGCCCATCGCGTGGAAGCCGCCGTCGACGTGGACGATCTCGCCGGTCGTGGCCGGGAAGAAGTCCGACAGCAGCGCGCACACCGCGCGCGCGGTCGGCTCCTGGTCGGTGTTGTCCCAGCCGAGCGGCGCGCGGGTCCCCCACAGGTCCTCGAGGTCGCTGAAGCCGGGGATCGCCTTCGCGGCGAGCGTCCGCAGCGGACCGGCCGAGACCAGGTTGCAGCGGATGCCGTCCGCCCCGAGGTCGCGCGCGAGGTAGCGGGAGGTCGACTCCAGCCCGGCCTTCGCCACGCCCATCCAGTCGTACGCCGGCCACGCCACCGTCGCGTCGAAGGTCAGCCCGACGACCGACCCGCCACGACCCATCAGCGGCTTGCAGGCCAGCGCCAGTGACTTCAGGGAGTACGCCGACACCTGGACCGCCTGCGCGACGTCCTCCCAGGGGCCGTCCAGGAAGCGGCCGCCCAGCAGCGTCTCGGGGTTGCCGTAGGCGATGGAGTGCACGACCCCGTCGAGACCGGCGTCGGGGCCGAGGTGCTCGCGGACCAGGTCGGGCAGCCGCTCGAGGTGCTCGGGGTCGGTCACGTCGAGCTCGAGCACCGGCGGCTCGACGGGCAGCCGCTTGGCGATGCGCCGGGTGATGCCCAGCGCGCGGCCGAAGTTGGAGATGAGCACGGTCGCGCCCTGCTCCTGGGCGACCTTCGCGGTGGCGAAGCCGATGGAGGAGTCCATCGTGACGCCGGCGACGAGGATGCGCTTGCCCGCGAGGATCCCGGCAGGAGCTGCGGGGGTGGTGGTCGTGTCGGTCATGTCAGTGCCCCATCCCGAGGCCACCGTCGACGGGGATCACGGCCCCGGTGACGTACCCCGCGTCGTCGGAGGCCAGCCAGGTCACCGCGGAGGCGACCTCGGCCGGCACGGCGTAGCGCCCGAGCGGCACCTGCGCCTTGATCGTGTCGCGCTGCTCGTCGGTGAGCACCCCGGTCATGTCGGTCTCGACGAAGCCGGGCGCGACGACGTTGGTGGTGATCGACCGCGACCCGAGCTCGCGGGCCAGGGAGCGCGCCAGGCCGACCAGGCCGGCCTTGGAGGCTGCGTAGTTGGTCTGGCCGGCCGAACCGAGCAGCCCGACGACCGAGGAGATCAGGATGATCCGGCCGCGGCGCAGCCGCAGCATCCCCTTCGACGCGCGCTTGGCGAGGCGGTAGGAGCCGGTGAGGTTGGTGTCGATGACCGAGGACCAGTCGTCCTCGCTCATCCGCAGCAGCAGCGTGTCCTGGGTGATGCCGGCGTTGGCGACGAGCACCTCGACCGGGCCGTGCGCGGCCTCGACCTCGGCGAAGGCGGCGTCGACGGCGGCGGGGTCGGTCACGTCGCAGCGCACGTCGAGCGCGCCGTCGGGCGCGCCGCCGCTGCGGGTCGTCACCGCGACGCGGTCGCCCTGGGCCAGGAACGCCTCGGCGATGGCCCGGCCGATGCCGCGGTTGCCGCCGGTGACGAGCACCGACCTGCCTGCTGGGGACGTCGCCGCGGGGTCTGTGTCACTCACGTCCAAGGACGCTAGTGATTACCGATAGGTACGCCGAATGGCGCGGCGGCGGGTGCGTCCCCAGCGGGCCGGGATCAGTCGTCCTCGAGGCGGAAGCCGACCTTGAGGCCGACCTGGAAGTGCTCGACGGTCCCGTCCTTGACCTGGCCGCGGACCTGGGTCACCTCGAACCAGTCGAGGTGGCGCAGGGTGCGCGCGGCGCGCTCCACCCCGTTGCGGATGGCCTCGTCGATCCCGTCCGGCGAGGTGCCGACGATCTCGGTGACGCGGTACGTGCGGTTCGTCATAGGGAGCCTTCCGTTCGACGCGTGGGTAGCGCAGCCTAGCGACGTACGCTGGAGGACATGGCCCGCGACCAGCGCAGGGACCGCGACGACGCGGTGCGCATCACCACGGCGGCCTCCAGCCGCAACGTCGACATCGCCGCTCGTCAGAAGCGGTACCTGCTGTCGATGAGCATCCGCTCGATCTGCTTCGTGGGCGCCGTCGTGACCGCCCTCGCCGGGTGGCAGTGGGTCTGGCCGTTCCTCATCGCCGGCGCGATCATCCTCCCCTACATCGCCGTGGTGCTGGCCAACGTGCAGGCCACCCGCAAGGAGGGCTTCGCGCTGCAGACCGGCGCGTACGGGGCCCCCGAGCTTGGCCAGGGCCCCCGCGAGCCGGAGGTCGGCCGCGCCGGGCGATGATCCTCTCGTGACGGACCGGTTGATGGACCAGTGATGGAGCCCGACACCTGCTCGGCCAAGGGCTGCCAGGCGCCGGCCGCGTGGCAGCTGCTGTGGAACAACCCGAAGCTGCACACGCCCGAGCGCCGCAAGGTGTGGCTGGCGTGCGAGGACCACCGGCAGTCGCTGGCGGACTTCCTCGGCGCGCGCAGCTTCCTCAAGGACGTGGTCCCGCACGGGACCACCGACCAGCCCGACCAGCCCGACCAGCCGGAGCCCCCGGACCAGCCTCCGGCGGACTAGCCCCCGATGGCCGACATCGGCCGGTCGGGCTGCAGGAACGCCGGGTCGTCGATGCCGTGGCCGGCGCGCTTGCCGCGCATCGCGACGACCCACCGGTCGGCGATCTCGGAGTCCGGTGCACCGGACCGCAGGGCGGCGCGGAGGTCGGACTCCTCGCGGGCGAACAGGCAGTTGCGCACCTGGCCGTCGGCGGTGAGCCGCACCCGGTCGCAGTCGCCGCAGAACGGTCGCGTCACCGAGGCGATCACGCCGACCGTGGCGGGGCCGCCGTCGACGAGGAACAGCTCGGCCGGAGCGCTCCCCCGCGGCTCGACGGCCGGGGTGAGCACGAAGTCGCGCGCGAGCCGCTCGAAGATCTCCTCCGCGGTGACCATGCCGGTCCGCGACCAGCCGTGCTGGGCGTCCAGCGGCATCTGCTCGATGAACCGGAGCTCGTAGCCGCGCTCGATGCACCAGGCGAGCAGCTCACCGGCCTGGTCGTCGTTGGTGCCCCGCAGCAGCACGGCGTTGACCTTGACCGGGCCGAGCCCGGCGGCGCGGGCCGCCTCGAGCCCGGCGACGACGTCGTGGAGCCGGTCGCGGCGGGTGATCGTGTGGAAGGTCTCCGCGCGCACGGTGTCGAGGCTGACGTTGACCCGGTCGAGCCCGGCCGTGGCCAGCTTGTCGGCCGTGCGGGCGAGCCCGAGCGCGTTGGTGGTGATGGAGAGCTCGAGGTCGGGCCCGAGGGCGCGGGTGCGCTCGACGATGCCGAGCAGGCCGCGCCGCACGAGCGGCTCGCCGCCGGTGAACCGGACCTCCTGGATCCCCAGGTGCGCGACGCCGATCCCGATGAGCCGCACGACCTCGTCGTCGGTCAGCACCGAGTCGTCGGGCAGCCAGTCCAGGCCCTCGGCCGGCATGCAGTAGTTGCACCGCAGGTTGCACCGGTCGGTCAGGGAGACGCGCAGGTCGGTGGCCACCCGGCCGTACCGGTCCTCGAGAGCTCTCGTCGTCACCACTCCAGCAGTCTAGGCGCCCCACCCTCAGGAGTCGCAGATCACGCGCACCGCGGGCGGACCGCGCCACCGGGCCGGATAACCTCGAGAGGTGCGTCGCTTCCGGTTCCTGCTGAGTCGGCGCTGGGCCCTCTTCGCCGTCGCCATCGTCGTGGTGGCGTGGGCGACCTGGTGGCTCGGCAACTGGCAGTTCGACCGCCTCGACGAGCGTCGCGACAGCAACCGCGTCGTGGAGCGCAACGAGAACCTCGAGCCCGCGCCGGTCGGGGACATCCTCTCCCCCGGCGGCGAGGTCGCCGACGAGGACGAGTGGCGCGTGGTCACGGCGACGGGCGAGTACGCAGTCGAGGACACGGTCATCGTCCGCTACCGCACCCGCGACGGGCAGTCGGGCATCGACGTCGTGGTCCCGCTGGTCACCGACGACGGCACCACGCTGGTCGTCGACCGGGGCTGGATGGCCACCGACAACCGCGGCGGCGACGACGCCGACGTGCCGGCCCCGCCGCCGGGCGAGGTGACGATCACCGGCTACGTCCGTGAGGACGGCACCGGCGACAGCACCCGGGTCGTCGACGGCCGCACCCGCGCGGTCGACAGCCAGGCCATCGGCGAGGCGATCGGCCGCGAGACCTACGGCGGCTTCGTCGACCTGCGCTCGGAGGACCCCGAGCCGGCGGAGTCCCTGGCCGCGCCCGAGCTGCCGGAGCAGAACGACGGCCCGCACTTCTTCTACGGGCTGCAGTGGTGGTTCTTCGGGGCGCTGGCGATCTTCGGCTTCCTCTACCTCGCCTACGACGAGCTCAAGCGCGGCCCGCACGGCCAGCGCTCCGGCAAGCGGCCCCCGCGCCCCAAGGCCGACCCGCGCACCGGCAAGCGGCCGCCGCGTCCCCCGCGGCAGCCCGCCGACGGGGACGGCGCTCAGAGCGCGCGCAACGCGCCGCCGTCGACCGGCAGCATCACGCCGGAGACGAACGACGCCGCCGGCGACAGCAGGAACGCCGCCGCGCGACCGAACTCCTCCGGCCGCCCGTAGCGGCGCAGCGGGATCGTGGCCTCGGCCGCGGCCCGCACCTCGGTGGGGTCCCCGGCCAGCGCGTCGAGCTCGGCCACCCGGTCGGTGGCCACGCGCCCGGGCAGCAGCCCGTTGACGCGTACGCCGCGTGGCCCGACCTCGTCGGCGAGCGTCTTCGCGACCATGGCCAGGCCGGGTCGCAGCCCGTTGGAGAGAGCCATGTCGGCCAGGGGCGACCGGACGCTCGAGGACAGCACCAGGGCGAGCGGACCCGCCCTCGGGCAGCGCGGTGGCGACCGCCCGGCAGAGGCGGACGGCGCCGAGGAAGACCGTCTCGAAGGCGCTCGTCCACTGCTCGTCGGTCATCGCCAGCACCGGTCCCTTCGGCGGGCCGCCGACGCTGACCAGGGCGCCGTCGAGCCGGCCGAACGCTCCGTCCGCGGCCTCGAGCAGCCGGGCGGGCGTCGAGGGGTCGGCGTTGTCCGCGACGACCGTGGCCACGCGGTCCGGTCCCAGCTCGGCCCGCGCGTCGGCGAGCGCGTCCGCGGAGCGGCCGGAGAGCACGACGCGCGCCCCCTCGGCCACCAGCACGTCGACGGTGGCCCGGCCGAGCCCGCGGGCGCCGCCGGTGACGAGGTAGACGCGATCGGTCAGGGAGAGGTCCACCCGACCAGTCTCCCCCGGACCGGTCTCCCCCGCACCGTCACGGCGACCCGCGTCAGGCGGGCACGTCCTCGAAGAACTGGGTCCGGTGCAGCTCGGCGTACAGCCCGCCCTGGGCGAGCAGCTGCGCGTGCGTCCCGGACTGGACGATGCGGCCGTCCTCGAGCACGAGGATGAGGTCGGCGTCGCGGACGGTGGAGAGCCGGTGGGCGATCACCAACGAGGTCCGCCCGGCCAGGGCCGCGTCGAGCGCCCGCTGGACCGCGGCCTCCGAGCCGGAGTCGAGGTGGGCGGTGGCCTCGTCGAGCACGACGATCGAGGGCGCCTTGAGCAGGAGCCGGGCGATCGCGAGCCGCTGGCGCTCGCCGCCGGAGAGGCGGTAGCCGCGGTCGCCCACGACCGTGTCCAGCCCGTCGGGCAGCGCGCGGACGAGGGCGGCCACCTGGGCGGCCTCGAGCGCGTCCCACATCTGCTGCTCGGTCGCGCCCGGACGGGCGTAGCCGAGGTTCGCGCGGATGGTGTCGTGGAACATGTGCGCGTCCTGGGTGACGTACCCGACGACGTCCTCCAGCGACTGGAGGGTCACGTCGCGCACGTCGTGGCCCCCGACGCGGACCGCGCCCTGCTCGACGTCGTAGAGCCGGGCGACCAGGTGCGTCACCGTCGTCTTGCCGGCGCCCGACGGCCCGACGAGCGCGATCATCTGCCCCGCGTCGGCGGAGAAGGTGATGTCGTGGAGCACCTCGGCGGTGTCGCGGGCCTCGGGCCGGGCCACGGTCTCCAACGAGGCGAGCGAGACGTCGTCGGCGCGCGGGTAGGTGAAGGAGACGTGGTCGAACTCCAGGCGGGAGGCCGACGGCGGCAGCGCGACCGCACCCGGCTTCTCCCGCACGAGCGAGGGCAGGTCGAGGACCTCGAAGACCCGCTCGAAGCTGACCAGCGCCGTCATCACGTCGATGCGCACGTTGGACAGCCCCTGGAGCGGGCCGAGCAGCCGCAGCAGCAGGGTGGCCAGGGCCAGCAGGGTGCCGACCGTCAGGGTGCCGTCGATGGCCAGGTGGCCGCCGACGCCGTAGACCAGCGCGGTCGCCAGCGCGGGGACGAGCATCATCGCGGCACCGAAGATGCGGGTGATCAGCGAGATCCGCACCCCGAGGTCGCGCACGTTGGCGGCCTTGGACGCGAACAGCGCGTCCTCCTCGCCGCGGCGGCCGAAGAGCTTGAGCAGCATCGCGCCGCCGACGTTGAAGCGCTCGGTCATCACGTTGCCGAGGTCGGCGTTGCCGTCCATCTGGCGGCGGGTCAGGCCGGCCAGCTTGGCGCTGACGAAGCGGGAGACGCCGAAGAGGATCGGGAACATCGCCAGGCACAGCAGCGTGACCTGCCAGCTCAGCGCGAACATCGCGATGCCGACGACGAGCACCGCGATCGTGTTGGACACCGTGCTGGACAGGGTCGAGGTGAACGCGCGCTGGGCGCCGATCACGTCGTTGTTGAGCCGGGAGACCAGCGCGCCGGTCTGGGTGCGGGTGAAGAACGCCAGGGACTGGCGCTGCACGTGCCCGAAGACCTGCGTGCGGAGGTCGTAGATCAGGCCCTCACCGATCCGCGAGGACAACCACCCACCGATGACCGCGAGCACCGCGTTGACCAGCGCGACGCCGGCCATCGCCAGCGCGATCATCGTGACCAGGCCGCCGTCGCCCGCCAGGATGCCGTCGTCGACGACCCGCTGCACCAGCAGCGGGGTGACGACGACCATCGCCGCGTCGACGACCGTCAGCAGGAGGAAGACGGAGATGGTGCGCCGGTGCGGGCGCGCGAAGCCGAGCACCCGGCGCAGCGTCTCGCCGCTGATCCGGTTGTCGACCACGCTGCGGTCGGACCTCAGGTGGCGCCACGCCGCGCCCGCGCCGTACATGCCCGACATGGCTGCTCCTTCACCGGCCTCCCGCGAGGGCGGCCATCTCACGGAACCGGCGCACCTGCGCCTCGCGCTCCAGACGCCGCTGCGTCTCGAGGTCCCGTTCGTCCGCTCCCTGCAGGAGCGTCTTGATCTCGGTGACCGCGCCCGGGAGGGGCGCGACCAGGGCCTGCACCAGGTCGGCGACCGTCGAGTCCAGCTGCTCGGTCGGCACGGCGGCCAGCGCCAGGCCGATCCGCACGGCCTCGTCGGCACCGACCATCCGCGCGGTCGCGCAGATCTCGAGTGCCCTGGCGTACCCAACGCTCTCGACCAGCGGCTTTGTTCCCGTGAGGTCCGGCACCAGGCCGAGCGCCGCTTCCTTCATCGACAGCTGGGCGTCGGAGGAGAGCACGCGCAGGTCGCACGCGAGCGCGAGCTGGAAGCCCGCGCCGATCGCGTAGCCGTGCACCGCGGCCACCGAGACGAACCGCGGGTCGCGCAGGAAGGTGAAGCCGCGCTGGTAGGCGTCGATCGTCGCCGACAGCTCCGCGTCGGAGAGCGTGACCAGCCCGGCCACCGACTCCTCCTCGCCACCGATCGAGGACGGGTCCAGCAGCCTGCGGTCGAGCCCGGCGGAGAAGGCCGGCCCGTTGCCCCGCACCACCACGACGCGTACGTCGCCGGGCAGCCCGGCCCCGAGGTCGGCCAGCGCCCGCCACATGGTCGGCGTCTGCGCGTTGCGCACGTCCGGGCGGTCCAGCGTGATCGTCGCGACCGGACCGGTCAGGTCCAGCTGCAGGCCCGCCGCGGCGAGCGTCTCCGGTGAGGGTGTCGTCATGGGCGCGAGCCTAGGTCCGGCCGCCGACAACGCCTGCACCGCTGCCGAACGGCCGAGCAGCCGTCAGGCCAGGGACACCAGGTCGGCGTACTCCTCGTTCCACAGGTCCTCGTCGCCGTCGGGCAGCAGCAGCACCCGGTCGGGCTCGAGCGCGCGCACGGCGCCCTCGTCGTGGGTGACCAGCACGATCGCGCCCTCGTAGGAGCGGATCGCAGCGAGCACCTCCTCGCGGGAGGCGGGGTCAAGGTTGTTGGTCGGCTCGTCGAGCAGCAGCACGTTGGCGCTGGAGACCACCAGCGAGGCCAGCGCGAGACGGGTCTTCTCGCCGCCGGAGAGCACCTTGGCCGGCTTGTGCGCGTCCTCCCCGGAGAAGAGGAACGAGCCGAGCACCGAGCGCGCCTCGGTGTCGGTGAGCTGCGGGGCGGCGGACTGCATGTTCTCCAGCACCGTCCGCTCGGTGTCGAGCGTCTCGTGCTCCTGGGCGTAGTAGCCGACCTTCAGCCCGTGGCCCGGCACGACCTCGCCGGTGTCGGCCGCGTCGACGCCGGCCAGGATCCGCAGCATCGTGGTCTTGCCCGCGCCGTTGAGGCCGAGGATGACCACGCGGGAGCCCTTGTCGATCGCGAGGTCGACGTCGGTGAAGACCTCCAGCGAGCCGTAGGACTTCGACAGCCCCTCGGCGGTGAGGGGGGTCTTGCCGCAGGCGGCCGGCTTGGGGAAGGCGATCCGCGCGACCTTGTCGGCCTGCCGCTCACCCTCGAGCCCGGCCATCATCTTCTCGGCGCGCTTGAGCATCGACTGCGCCGCCGAGGCCTTGCTGGCCTTGGCGCGCATCCGGTTGGCCTGGTCGGTGAGCGTCTTGGCCTTGGTCTCGGCGTTGGCCCGCTCGCGCTTGCGGCGCCGCTCGTCGGTCTCGCGCTGGACCAGGTAGTCCTTCCAGCCCATGTTGTAGACGTCGATGACGCCGCGGTTGGCGTCGAGGTGGAGGACCTTGTTGACGGTCTCCTCCAGCAGCCCGTTGTCGTGGCTGATCACGATGAACCCGCCACGGTGGGCCTTGAGGAAGTCGCGCAGCCACACGATCGAGTCGGCGTCGAGGTGGTTGGTGGGCTCGTCGAGGATGAGGATCTCCGCGCCCGAGAACAGGATGCGCGCCAGCTCGACGCGGCGCCGCTGACCACCCGAGAGGGTCTTCAGCGGCTGGGTGAGGATCCGGTCCTCGATGCCGAGGCTGTGCGCGATGACCGCGGCCTCGGACTCGGCGGCGTACCCGCCACCGGCGTGCAGCTCGGCGTCGGCGCGCTCGTAGCGGCGCATCGCCTTGTCGCGCACGGCCGGGTCGTCGCTACCCATCGCCGTCTCGGCGTCGCGCAGGCGGCGTACGACGTCGTCGAGGCCGCGCGCGGACAGGATGCGGTCGCGCGCCAGCACCTCGGGGTCGCCCGTGCGGGGGTCCTGCGGCAGGTAGCCGACCTCGCTGCTGGTGGTCACCGTCCCGCTCGCGGGCTGACCCTCGCCGGCGAGGATCTTGGTCAGCGTCGTCTTGCCGGCGCCGTTGCGCCCGACCAGACCGATCTTGTCCCCGGGTGCGACCCGGAAGCTGACGTTCTCCATGAGCAGTCGCGCGCCCGCTCGGACTTCCAGCTGGGTGGCGGTGATCATGAGGCCTCCGAGTCTAGTTGTGGGTAAGGGCCAGGCACGAAACCCCAGGCACGTGTGAGGAGTCACCATGCGGTTCAACCCCAAGGCGCGGCTGGACACCGGACGGGTCCGCGACCGCGGGCGCGGCGGCGGTGGCGGCGGCTTCGGCGGACGGTCGGGCGGCGGCATGGCGATCCCCGGTGGCCTGCGCGCGGGCGGCGGCATCGGCGGCGTGCTCGTGGTGGTGCTGTTCCTCGTGCTGACCCAGTGCGTCGGGGGCGGCGGTGGGGGTGGCCTGCCCGGCCTGGGCGGCGCGGCGTACGACACCAGCCGGTTCGCCGACACCGACCGCTACGAGAGCTGCGAGACCGGCGAGGACGCCAACAACGACCCCGACTGCGCGCGCGTCGCGGTGGAGAACTCCCTGCACGACTTCTGGTCCGACGAGCTCGGCGGCCGGTTCCAGCCGGTCGACCAGCTCGCGACGTTCTCCGGCTCGACCCAGACCGGCTGCGGCGGCGCGACGTCCGACGTCGGGCCGTTCTACTGCCCGGGCGACTCCTCGATCTACCTCGACACCACCTTCTTCGACGCGGTGCTCGAGCGGCAGCTCGGCGGCCCGGACGGTGGCTTCGTCGAGCCCTACGTGCTGGCCCACGAGTACGGCCACCACATCCAGAACCTGCTCGGCGCCATGGGCAAGGTCCGCACCCAGCAGGGCCCGCAGAGCGACGCGGTGCGGCTGGAGCTGCAGGCCGACTGCTACGCCGGCATGTGGGCGCGGGCGGCCACCTCGACCCAGGACGCCGACGGCCAGGTGCTCATCAGCGAGCTGACCGAGCGCGACGTGCAGGAGGCGGTCGCGGCTGCCGAGGCCGTCGGCGACGACCGGATCCAGCAGAAGACCCGCGGGCAGGTGACCGAGGAGACCTGGACCCACGGCTCGGCCGCGATGCGCGTGCGGTGGTTCCGCACCGGCTTCGAGACGGGCTCGCTCGACGACTGCGACACCTTCACGGCCCGCAGCCTCTGACGGGGCTCAGTCGCGCAGCAGCGCCTCGAGGTGCGGGGCCTGCCGCTGGAGCGCGCGCAGGTGCGGGGCGACGGCGGGGTGGCGATACTTGCCGGCCAACGCGCCCTCTCCCCCGGCCACCCGCGCGAGCGCCCACTCGGCCCGGTTGAGCGCGGTGAGCACCGCGGTCACGCGAGCGCCGTGCAGCACCTGCTCGGGCGTGGCCAGGCCGTCGGGGAGGCCGAGGAGGTACGCCTCGACCAGCGGCTCGAGCTCCTCGCGGGCCTGGAGGGCGTAGTAGCCGAGGTCGGCGCCCACCGGCCCGTGCCCGAGGGTTCCCCAGTCGAGCGCGAGCAGGTCGTCGCCGTCGCGGCCCGGCAGGTTCGCCGGCGTCGGGTCGCCGTGCTGCGGCACCTGCGGCAGGTCGTCCAGCCCGCCCAGCAGCGTGAGCCGCCGCGACCACAGGTGGTCGGCGACGTCGGCGACGGTCGTGCGCGCCAGGGTGCGCCACCCGCCGCCGCGCTCGACCCGGGTCATCCGGTGCCGCAGCTGGTCCCGCGCGAGCGCCGGTCCCTCCAGCGCCGCGCCGGCGAACCTGCCGAGGCACAGCGCGACGAACAGCCCGCTGTTGGCGGCGTCCTCGACCCACGCCTGGGTCAGCGTGATGCCCTCGGCGTCCTCGTCGGCCGCCGCCTGCGGGTCGGCCCGCAGACCGGGCGTGCCGACGACCAGGCCGCTGGTGAGGACGTCCGCCGGCCGTCGCCAGTACGCCGGGTGGTGCGGGTCGGTGAGCTCGTGCGGGTCGTCCGGGGCGGGGCGCGCGAGCCGCTTGACCACGACCGGCTGGTCGCCGAGGACCGTGCGCCAGACCCCGACGGTCGACGTACCGCTCCCGCCGGGCATCGCCAGCCACCCCGGCTCGGGCTGCCACATGGCTCGGACGCTAGCCACGGGGGCCGCCCACGTCACGCAGGCGCGCACGAGGAGGGTGTCAGGGCGCGTTGTGCACCCGCACCTGGATCGCGCAGGCGTCGAGGACGGCGCCGTCGAGCACGGCCCGGCGGGGGTCGGGCACGGCGAGCCAGGGGCCGACCACGCGGAGCCGGGCGAGCGCCGGGTCGGCCAGCGCCTCCTCGACCGCGGCCCGGTCGCCGCCGGTGACCAGCGGGCCGGCCAGGCCGGCGAGCACGCGGGCGGCGTGGCCCGCCGCGGCCTCGTAGGCCGAGCGGGCCTGGTTGTCCCGCCGCCGGGCGAAGCGTTGCTGGCTCTGGCCACCGGCCTTGGTGCGGCCCTGGACGTGCCGCTGGCCGACCTTGGAGTCGACGACGGCGGTGCCGGACAGCCGGGCCACGGCGAAGCCGCCCTTGCGCACGAGCAGCACGCCCCAGTCGGCCGGGACGGCGGCCGAGGCCGCGGTGGCGAACGCGTCGACGTCCGGCAGGTCGGCGTACTGCCCGTCGAACGGCAGCGACGCCGCGAAGGTGGAGCCGTCCGCCGCGGTGCCGGCGAGCGCGCCGGCGGAGACCGTCAGCGCGGTCGACCCGTGCCGGCCCTGGAAGTTCAGCACCCACCGCGGCCAGCGCTCCGCGGGCACCGGGACCACCTGGGCGCCGGCGGTCACCGCTTCGGCGGCTTCGGGTGCAGCACGCGGAACCGCTCGAGCACCACCGGCATGTCGGGGCGGAAGCCGCGCCCGTGCGGGTCGACGTCGCGGAAGAACGCCTCGTGGCGGGCCCGCCAGGTCGCCAGCGTGCGGTCGCCCTCGCCCTCGGCGGACGCGTGCTCCTCCGGGACCTCGTCGAAGGGCACGACCACGACCTCGGTGGTCGCGACCAGGGCCCGCGGGTGGCCGCCGCCGTCGAGCACGATGCCGAGCGTGCCCGGCTCCGGCAGCGGCTCGCCCTCAAGCCGGTAGTCCTCGGCGGCGCTGGCGGTCGCGGTCTTGACCCCGTCCAGCACCAGGCGGGCCAGCGCGTCGGCCTGCTCCGGCGTGGACCCGAGGGACCAGGCCGGCGGAGGCAGCGAGACCAGGCCCGAGGGACCGAAGTACGCCGGCAGCCGCTCGAGCTTGGCCTGCCGGCGCGCGAGCACCCAGAAGGTCTCGACCTCGGGGTCGCTCGCGGGCGCGGTCATCTCCGGCTCAGACGTTGAAGCCGAGGGCGCGCAGCTGCTCGCGGCCGTCGGGGGTGATCTTGTCCGGGCCCCACGGCGGCATCCAGACCCAGTTGATCGCGACGTCGTTGACCAGGCCCTCGAGCGCGGCGTTGGTCTGGTCCTGGATGACGTCGGTCAGCGGGCAGGCCGCCGAGGTGAGCGTCATGTCGAGGACGACGTTCGAGCCCTCGTCGACGTGCACGTCGTAGACGAGGCCCAGGTCGACGACGTTGATCCCCAGCTCGGGGTCGACGACGTCCTTCATCGCCTCGGTGACCTCCTCGGGCGAGACGGTCGAGGAGCCGGCAGGAGCGGCACCGGTGGCCTCGGGGACCTCCGGCAGGTCGGAGTGGTCGAGCTCGGTCATCGGGTCTCCTCCAGGGATCGGGTCGTGGCGTCCTTCCAGGCCATCCACGACAGCAGGGCGCACTTCACGCGCGCCGGGAACTTCGCGACACCGGCGAAGGCGATGCCGTCCTCCAGCACGTCCTCGTCGGGCTCCACGGTCCCCTTGCCCTGCATCAGGGCCAGGAACTCCTGGTGCACCGACATCGCCTCGTCGACCGGCTTGCCGATGACGAGGTCGGTGAGCACCGACGCGGAGGCCTGCGAGATCGAGCAGCCCACGGCGTCGTACGACACGTCGGCGACGGTGCCGCCGTCGAGGTGCACGCGCAGCGTGACCTCGTCCCCACAGGTCGGGTTCACGTGGTGGACCTCGGCCTCGTAGGGGTCGCGCAGCCCCGCGTGGTGCGGGTTCTTGTAGTGGTCCAGGATGATCTCCTGGTACAGCGAGTCCAGCTCGGCGTTCATTCCTCAGCCCACCTTGAAGTACGCGCGGGTGTGCTCGAGGCCCTCCACCAGGGCGTCGATCTCCGCGGGGGTCGTGTAGAGGTACGACGACATCCGGGTCGAGCTCTGCACGCCGAAGCGCGCGTGCGCCGGCTTCGCGCAGTGGTGGCCTGCGCGCACGGCGACGCCGCGGGAGTCGAGCACCTGGGCGATGTCGTGGGGGTGCACGCCGTCCATCTCGAACGCCACCGCTCCCCCGCGCCGGGTGGCGTCGAGCGGGCCCATCACGCGCAGGCCGGGGATCGTGGCAAGCCCCTCCAGGGCGTACGCCGTGATCGCCTGCTCGTGGCGGTGGATGTTGTCCATGCCGACGGCCGCGAGGTACTCCAGCGCGGCGCCGAGCCCGACGGCCTCGACGATCGGCGGGGTGCCGGCCTCGAAGCGGTGCGGGATGCCGGCGTACGTCGACCGCTCCATGCGGACGGTCTCGATCATCTCCCCGCCCCCGAGGAACGGCGGCAGCTGCTCCAGCAGCGACCGCTTGCCCCACAGCACGCCGATGCCGGTCGGGCCGACGACCTTGTGGCCGGTGAAGACCAGCACGTCGGCGTCGACCTCGGTGACGTCGACCGGCAGCTGGGGCGCGGCCTGGGAGGCGTCGACCACGACGATCGCGCCGACCTCGTGGGCGCGCCGCGCGATCTCGGTGACCGGGTTGATCGTGCCGAGCATGTTCGAGACCCAGGTCAGCGAGACGACCTTGGTCCGCTCGGTGATCAGGGAGTCGATGTCGGAGAGGTCCAGCTCGCCGTCGTCGGTCAGGCCGAACCACCGCAGGGTGGCGCCCTTGCGCTCGGTGAGCAGCTGCCACGGCACGATGTTGGAGTGGTGCTCCATCTCGGTGATGACGACCTCGTCGCCCTCGCCGATCGCCAGGTCACCGGTGGCCCACGCGAGCGTGTTGGCGACCAGGTTGAGCGCCTCGGAGGCGTTCTTGGTGAAGACCACCTCGTCGCGGCTCGGGGCGCCGATGAACCGCGCGACGACGTCGCGCGCGTTCTCGAACGCCTCGGAGGACTCCGCCCCGAGCTGGTGCATGGCGCGTGCGACGTTCGCGTTGTGCCGCTCGAGGTGGTCGACCATCGCGTCGATCACGCACTGCGGCTTCTGCGAGGTGTTCGCGCTGTCGAGGTATACCAGCGGCAACCCGCCCGCGAGCGTGCGCTCGAGGATCGGGAAGTCCTTGCGGATGACCTCCAGCTCGGGGAGGAGACCGGGCAGCACGATCAGACCTGGGCCTTCAGGAACCGGTCGTAGCCGTTGGCCTCGAGCTCGTCGGCCAGCTCGGGGCCGCCGGACTCGGCGACCCGGCCGTCGACGAAGACGTGGACGCGGTCGGGCTCGATGTAGCGCAGGATGCGGGTGTAGTGCGTGATGAGCAGGACGCCCTTGCCCTCCTGGCCGCGGAAGCGGTTGACGCCCTCGGAGACGACCTTGAGCGCGTCGATGTCGAGGCCGGAGTCGGTCTCGTCGAGGATCGCGACCTTGGGGTCGAGCAGCTCGAGCTGGGCGATCTCGTGGCGCTTCTTCTCGCCGCCGGAGAAGCCCTCGTTGACCGAGCGCTGGGAGAAGGTCGAGTCGAGGTTGAGCCGGTCCAGGGCGCCGTTGACGTCCTTGACCCAGGTGCGCAGCTTGGGCGCCTCGCCGTCGATGGCGGTCTTGGCGGTGCGCAGGAAGTTCGCGACCGAGACGCCGGGGACCTCGACGGGGTACTGCATCGCGAGGAACAGGCCGGCGCGGGCGCGCTCGTCGACCGACATCGACAGCACGTCCTCGCCGTCGAGGGTGACGCTGCCGCCGGTGATCGTGTACTTCGGGTGGCCCGCGATCGAGTAGGCCAGGGTCGACTTGCCGGACCCGTTGGGGCCCATGATCGCGTGGGTCTCGCCCGACGCGATGGTCAGCGTGACGCCCTTGAGGATCTCCTTGGGACCGTCCTCGGTGTCCACGGACACCTGCAGGTCCTTGATGACGAGCTCGCTCATGAGGGGGTGACTCCGTTCAGGGTGGTGGTGGTGTCGACGTAGACGCTCGGTCCGTCGGGGCCCTCGCGGACCTCCACGGGGAAGGTCGCGACGGGTTCGGTGGCCGGGAGGCCGGTGGGCTTGCCGCTGCGCAGGTCGAAGCGCGAGCCGTGCAGCCAGCACTCGACCGTGCAGTCCGCGACCTCGCCCTCGCTGAGGGAGACGGCCGCGTGGGAGCAGAGGTCCTGCAACGCGAAGACGTCGTCGCCGTCGCGGGCGACCGCGACGTCGTACGCCCCGACGGTGACGGCCAGCGCCTCGTCGGTGGGGACGTCGCTCAGCGCGCAGGCCCGCTCGAAGGTCACGAGGCCCCCGCCGGGGCGAGCTCGTCGAGCACGTTCTTGGCCAGCTCGGCCTCGACCGTCGCGGTCAGCTGCTCCTCCAGCGAGGGGATGCCGACCTTGCGGATGAGGTCCTGGAAGAACCCGTGCAGCACCAGGCGACGCGCCTCGGCGTCGGATATGCCGCGCGCGCGCAGGTAGAACAGCTGCTCGTCGTCGAACCGGGCGGTCGCCGACGCGTGGCCCGCGCCCTCGATCTCGCCGGTCTCGATCTCCAGGTTCGGCACCGAGTCGGCCTGGCAGCCGTCGGTGAGCACGAGGTTGCGGTTCTCCTCGTAGGTCTCGATGCCCTCCGCGACCTTGCGGATGAGCACGTTGCCGATCCAGACCGTGCGCGCGCCCTGGCCCTGCAGCGCGCCCTTGTAGACGACGTTGGACTTCGTCCGCGGCTGGTTGTGGTCGGCGAAGAGCCGGTGCTCGAGGTGCTGGCCGGCGTCGGCGAAGTACAGGCCGAGCAGCTCGGCCTCGCCGCCGGGGCCGTCGTACTGGACGTTGGCGTGCATCCGCACCACGTCGCCGCCGAAGCTCACCGAGGTGTGCTTGACGCTGGCGTCGCGGCCCACGCGGATCGCGTCGCGGCCCAGGTGGACGGCGTCGTCGGCCCAGTCCTGCAGCGAGACCATGTTGAGCTCCGCGCCGTCCCCGACCACGACGGTCGTGGTGGCGGCGTACCGGGCCGAGCCGGTGTGTCGCAGCACGATCGTGGCCTTGGAGAAGCGGCCCAGGCGCACCACGACGTGGCCCCAGACCAGGTCCTCGGCGTCCTCGCCGGTCAGCGTCACGACGACCGGCTCGGTGCTGTCGAGCTCCAGGTCGGCCGGCACGTCGAGCAGCACCGCGCCGCCGGCGTTGGCGACGGCCAGCGCGGACGGGCGGTCGTTCGGCGCGAGCTCGCCGATCTCGCGCGCCTGCTCGGCGGTGATCTCGGTCAGCGTCACGCCCTCGGGCAGCGTCGCCTCGCGGCGCAGCTGCTTGTCGGACGCCTCGCCGTCGAGGATCCCGCGCAGCCGCTTGAGCGGCGTGAAGCGCCAGACCTCCTCGCGCCCGGTCGGGACCGGGTGGTCGGCGAGGTCGTACGACGGCGGCGGGTTGAGGTGGGACTCCACCCGGCCCTGCTCGAGCGCGCTCGCGACGCTGTCGCGAGCGGTGTCGAGCCCGGTGCCGGGATCGGTGTCAGTCACGGTCACTACGAAAGTCTTCCTTGGTTCGGCGGTGAGGGACGGGGACGGCGGTCAGCCGACCGCGCCCTCCATCTGCAGCTCGATGAGGCGGTTGAGCTCGAGGGCGTACTCCATCGGGAGCTCCTTGGCGATCGGCTCGACGAAGCCGCGGACGATCATCGCCATCGCCTCGTCCTCCTCCATGCCTCGCGACATGAGGTAGAAGAGCTGGTCGTCGGAGACCTTCGAGACGCTCGCCTCGTGACCCATGGACACGTCGTCCTCGCGGATGTCGACGTAGGGGTAGGTGTCGCTGCGGCTGATCTGGTCGACCAGCAGCGCGTCGCACAGCACGTTGGACTTCGAACCGTAGGCACCTTCGTTGACCTGGATCAGGCCGCGGTACGACGTCCGGCCACCGCCGCGGGCCACCGACTTGCTCAGGATCGAGCTGGAGGTGTGCGGAGCGGCGTGGACCATCTTGGCGCCGGCGTCCTGGTGCTGGCCCTCGCCGGCGAACGCGATCGAGAGCGTCTCGCCCTTGGCGTGCTCGCCCATGAGGTAGACGGCCGGGTACTTCATCGTCACCTTGGAGCCGATGTTGCCGTCGACCCACTCCATCGTCGCGCCGGCCTCGCAGGTCGCGCGCTTGGTGACGAGGTTGTAGACGTTGTTCGACCAGTTCTGGATCGTCGTGTAGCGGACGCGGGCGCCCTTCTTCACGATGATCTCGACGACCGCGGAGTGCAGCGAGTCCGAGGAGTAGATCGGCGCCGTGCAGCCCTCGACGTAGTGCACGTAGGAGTCCTCGTCGGCGATGATCAGCGTCCGCTCGAACTGGCCCATGTTCTCGGTGTTGATCCGGAAGTAGGCCTGGAGCGGGATGTCGACGTGGACGCCCTTGGGCACGTAGATGAACGAGCCGCCCGACCACACCGCGGTGTTCAGGGCGGAGAACTTGTTGTCACCGACGGGGATGACGGTGCCGAAGTACTCCTTGAACAGCTCGGGCTGCTCCTTGAGCGCGGTGTCGGTGTCGAGGAAGAGCACGCCCTGCGCCTCGAGGTCCTCGCGGATCGAGTGGTAGACGACCTCGGACTCGTACTGCGCGGCGACACCGGAGACCAGGCGCTGCTTCTCCGCCTCGGGGATGCCGAGCTTGTCGTAGGTGTTCTTGATGTCCTCGGGGAGGTCGTCCCAGGTCGCGGCCTGCTTCTCGCTGGACCGGACGAAGTACTTGATGTTGTCGAAGTCGATCGCGCCGAGGTCGGAGCCCCAGGTCGGCATCGGCTTGCGGTCGAAGAGCTTCAGGCCCTTCAGGCGCAGGTCGAGCATCCACTGCGGCTCGCTCTTCTTCGACGAGATGTCGCGGACGACGTCCTCGTTCAGACCGCGCTTGGCGGTGGCGCCGGCGGTGTCCGGGTCGGCCCAGCCGAACTCGTAGCGGCCGATGCCCTTGAGCTCGGGGTTGAGCTCCTCGATGGAGGTCATGGGTGACCTACTCCCTTTCCTGGACGGACGTGCTCGGGGTCGTGCTCGTCGTGGTGCTCGTCGTGGTTGCCGTGCTGCCAGCTGTGCTGCTCGCCGTGCTGGGTGCTGCGACCGTGGGGATGCAGGTGGTGCACACCCCGTCGCCGTGGGCGATGGTCGCCAGCCGCTGCACGTGGCTGCCGAGCACGGACGCGAACGCCTCGGTCTCGGCCTCGCACAGCTGGGGGAACTCGTGCGCGACGTGGCTGACGGGGCAGTGCTGCTGGCACAACTGCTCCCCCACCGGCAGGTCACGCACGGCGGCGGCGTAGCCCTCGTCGGTCAGGACGCGGGCCAGTGCCTCCACCGGGCTGAGCTCCGGGTGCTGCTCGGCAACCTCGCCGAACCTCTCCTGGATGAACGCCACCCGGCGGCCCGCGAATTCCCGGACGGCCTTCTCGCCGCCGGTCTCGCGCAGGAACCGCAGCGCCTGCACGGCGAGGTCGTCGTACTGCTGGTCGAAGCTGTCGCGGCCGACCGAGGTCAGCGCGAACACCTTCGCCGGACGACCGCGCCCGCGCACCGCGGTGCTGCGCGGCTCGCGGGCCTCGACGGCGCCCTCCTCGACCAGCTGGTCGAGGTGCCGGCGAACGGCGGCGGGCGTCAGCGCGAGGCGCTCGGCGAGCGCCGCGGCGGTCGAGGGACCGTTGTCGAGGATCGACCGGGCGACGCGCTGGCGCGTCGGCTGGTCACCGCCCGGACGGGCTTCCTCGAATTCCACTACACCAGTGTGACGTTAATGCGGTGACGCCTTCAAGGAAGGCTCGCCTTACCTGCTCGCGGCACCTGCGGAGGCACGTCCCGGTGCGGTGCGGCGCAGCCAGGCCAGGCCGGCCACGGGCAGCACCAGCGGCAGGAAGCCGTAGCCCTGGCCGAAGTGGGACCAGACCGTCCGGTCCGGGAAGAGGTCGGTCGCGACGTAGGACAGCGTGCCGACGACCAGCACGCCGGCGGCCTCCACCAGCACCGCGACGAGCGCCGCCCACCAGCCCCGGCGTCCACCGACCAGCAGGCACGAGGTCGCCGCGAGGTAGACCAGCGCCGCGAGGAGCGAGAGGGAGTACGCCAGCGGCGCACGGTCGGCCTGCGTGCCCAGCTGCACCAGCGAGCGACCGGTCGCGGCGACCGCGAAGACGGCGTACACCGCCACCAGCACGCGGCCCGGGCCGCTGGAGAGCTCACGCACCGGCGGTCCACAGGGTCTGCAGGCGCACCTGGAGGGCGACGACGGTCAGCAGCGCAACCAGGAGGACGGCCGTGCCCGCGCGGGTCCGCTCGGCCAGCGACCAGAACGCGCCGATCGGCAGCACCAGCACGATCGACCACAGGTAGCTGGCGAAGGTGACCCCGGAGATCTCGCGGTCGGTGCCCGCCAGCGCCACGCTCCCGACGACCGCCTGGACCAGCAGCAGCACCTCGGCCACCGCGAGCGCGGCGAACGTCGGGTCGCCGGCCGTCTCGTCGCGCACCAGGTGGACGACGACCATCACCATGGCGACCACCGACGTGGCCAGCACGAGCCAGAGGAGCACCGCGTTCACGACCCGAACCCTAGGTCCTGCCCGCCCGGCCCCGGTCGCCGGACGTTTCCTAGACTGGGGTGGTGTCCGACGCCGCCCCAGCAGTCGCCGTCGACGGCCTGGTGATGCGGTACGGCGAGAAGGTCGCCGTGGACGAGCTCTCCCTGACCGTCGAGCGCGGCACCATCACCGCCGTCCTCGGCCCCAACGGGGCCGGGAAGACGACGACCCTGGAGACCTGCGAGGGCTACCGCCGCCCCCAGCGCGGCACCGTCCGCGTCCTCGGGCTGGACCCGGTCGCCGACCGCGCGGACCTGCTCCCCCGGATCGGCGTGATGCTCCAGGGCAGCGGCGCGTGGAGCGGCGTGCGCGCGATGGAGATGCTGCGCCACGTCGCCCGCCTCCACGCGCACCCGATGGATGTCGACCTGCTGGCCGAGCGCCTCGGGCTCGGCGAGTGCGGGCGCACGCCCTACCGCCGCCTGTCCGGTGGCCAGCAGCAGCGGCTCGGCCTGGCGATGGCCCTGGTCGGCCGGCCGGAGATCGTCTTCGTCGACGAGCCGACCGCCGGCATGGACCCGCAGTCGCGGCGCACCACCTGGGAGCTGCTCGGCGAGCTGCGCGACGCCGGGGTCACCGTGGTGCTGACCACCCACTACATGGACGAGGCCGAGCGGCTCGCGGATCGGATCCACATCATCGACCACGGCCGCCTGATCGCCTCCGGCTCGCCGGTGCAGCTGACCCGCGGCGGGACCGTCGCGACGATCCGCCTCGTCGTGAGCCGCCCCTTCCCGGCCGGCGCGCCCGACTCGCTGCGCGCCGCGCTCGGCGAGGCCATCGAGGTGACGCTCCTCGACGAGGTCAGCCTGCTGGTCACCGGCCCCGCCGACGCGTCGACGCTGGCGAAGGTCTCCGGCTGGTGCGAGGCGCAGGGCGTGCTGCCCGAGTCGCTGACGCTCGGCCAGCGCACGCTCGAGGACGTCTTCCTCGAGCTCACCGGACGGGAGCTGCAGCCGTGAGCGCCACCGACTGGACCCCGCGCCCCGGCGGCGCGCCCTGGCTGAGCCAGGTCCGCGCGCAGGCGTCGATGGAGGCGCGGCTGATGCTGCGCAATGGCGAGCAGCTGCTGCTGGCCGTCGTCATCCCCGTCATCGTGCTCGTCGGTGCGGTCAAGGGCGCCGACCGCGTCGACCTCGACCTCACCGGCCGCGCCATCGACGTCTTCACCCCGGGCGTCCTCGCCCTGGCGGTCATGTCGACCGCGTTCACGTCGCTGGCGATCGCCACCGGTTTCGAGCGGCGGTACGGCGTCATCAAGCGGCTCGGCAGCTCCCCGCTGCCCCGGTCCGGGCTGCTCGCCGGCAAGGTCGGCGCGCTCGTCGCCGTCGAGGCGCTCCAGGTCGTGGTCATCTCCGTCGCCGCGCTGGCGATGGGCTGGGAGCCGGCCGGTGGCCCTGGGGCCGTCGCGGGCGTGCTGCTCGCGGTGGTGCTGGGCACCGCGGCGTTCGCCGCGCTCGGCCTGTTCCTCGCCGGGTCGCTGCGCGCGGAGGCGACCCTGGCCGCCGCCAACCTGGTCTACCTGCTGCTCATGGCCGGCGGCGCCGTCGTGCTGCCGGCGTCGGCGTACGGCTCGTTCGGCGAGGTCGTGCGGTGGCTGCCGTCGGGCGCCCTCGGCGGCGCCATGCGCGACGCGCTCGTCGACGGCGTCGTCGCGCCCGTGGCGCTCCTCACCCTGCTCGGGTGGGCGGTGGTCGGCACGGTGCTGACCGCTCGGACGTTCAAGTGGGAGTGAGGATGCGATCCGTGGGCCGGTTCACCGTGGAGGACGCCACCCGTTGGGTGCGGCCGATGGGCTGGGCGACCCTCGTCGCCAACTGCGTCCTGGTCGTCACCGGCGGTGCCGTGCGCCTGACCGGCTCGGGCCTCGGCTGCCCGACCTGGCCGCGCTGCACCGAGGAGTCCTACACGCCGCACGGCGAGCTGACGCTGCACGCGGCCATCGAGTTCGGCAACCGGATGCTGACCTTCGTGCTCGTGGCGATCGCGGTCGCGACGTTCCTCGTCGCGTGGCGCACGCGCCGCAGCGACCTGCTCAAGCTCTCGACGCTGCTGGCCTTCGGCATCCCCGCGCAGGCCGTCATCGGCGGCATCACCGTGCTCACCGACCTCAACCCGTGGGTCGTCTCGTTCCACCTGCTCTGCTCGCTGGCGATCATTGGGCTCTCGGTGCGGTTCCTGCAGGTCGCCGGCGCGCCCGTCGGCCCGGCCGCCCGCGGCGGGCTGGTCCCGCTCGCGTGGGCGACGTTCGCCGCCGGCTGGGCCGTGCTCTACATCGGCACCGTGGTCACCGGCTCCGGCCCGCACGCGGGCGACGAGGACTCCGTGCGCACGGGGCTCGACCCGCTCCAGGTCAGCCAGCTGCACGCCGACGCGGTCTTCCTGCTGCTCGGCCTGACCCTCGGCCTCCTGATCGCGCTGCGGGCCACCGGCGCCCCCCGCCAGGCCCAGCGCGCCGCGCTGGTCCTGCTCGGGGTCGAGCTGGGCCAGGGCACGATCGGCTTCGTGCAGTACTTCACCGACCTGCCCGTCGTGCTGGTCGGCTTCCACCTGCTCGGCGCCGCCCTCACCTCCGCCGCCCTCACCTGGGCCCTGCTGACCGTGCGCCACCCGCAGTCCGCCCGCCAGCGCCTCGTCCACGCCCTCGAGGACACCGACCCGCGCCTCCCGGAGCCCACGCTCCCCCGCTGACCGCGCCCACCCGCTGGTCGAGCAGCGAGCCCTGGTGAGCGTCGCCGAGACCCTCACCGCTGGTCGAGCAGCGAGCCCTGGCGAGCGTCGTCGAGACCCGGTGACGTGCCCGACGCCCCGCGCCCGTCACCGGGTCTCGACGACGGTCGGCGCCGGCGCGCCCCCCTGCTCGACCAGCGGAACGAGGTCAGCGGGTGAGCAGCGGGTCGAGGGCGACCGCGACGAAGAGGAGCGAGAGGTAGAGGTTCGAGGAGTGGAAGAGCCGCATCGGCTGGATGGTGGCGAGGTCCTCGGTGTCGCGGGCCCGGGCGTGCATGCGGTGCGCCTCGAGCAGGAAGACGGCGCCGAGGACGGCGGCCGCGACCGGGTAGGCCGCGCCGGTGCCGGCGACGGGCCACAGCAGCAGCGAGGTCGCGACCATGACCCAGCTGTAGATGACGATCTGCCGGCCGACCTCGCGGGCCGGCTTGACCACCGGCAGCATCGGGACGTCGACGTTCGCGTAGTCCTCGCGGTAGCGCAGCGCGAGCGCCCAGGTGTGCGGCGGGGTCCAGAAGAAGACCACCATGAACAGCACGACCGGCACCCACGACAGCTCGCCGGTCACCGCGGTCCAGCCGATGAGGGCCGGGAAGCAGCCGGCCAGCCCGCCCCAGACGATGTTCTGGGTCGTGCGGCGCTTGAGCAGCATCGTGTAGACGAAGACGTAGAACGCGTTGGCGCCGAGCGACAGCCCGGCCGAGAGCGGGTTCACCCACAGCAGCAGCACCGCGGTCGAGAGCGCCGCGAGCACGAAGCCGAAGACGAGCGCCGCGGTCGGCGAGACGATGTGGCGGGGCAGCGCGCGGCGCCGGGTGCGGCGCATCTGCTCGTCGATGTCGCGGTCGTAGACGCAGTTGAACACGGAGGCCGAGCCGGCCGAGAACGTCCCGCCGACGACGGTCGCGAGCACCAGGCCGAGCTCGGGGATGCCCCGGTCGGCGAAGAACATCACCGGCACGGTGGTGAGCAGGAGCAGCTCGATGACGCGCGGCTTGGTGAGTCCGACGTACGCCGCGACGACGTCGCGCACCGACGCCCGGGGGGTCGGCTCGCCGGGCTCGTGCCGCTCGGGAGCGGTGGCCGACCGGCCGACGTGGGTCACGGGATCCTCGGGTGTGTTCGGGAGCGTGGAGCGGGTGTGAGTCTAGCCCCCGGGGTCAGTAGGCTCGGAAACGCCCGAGCCCCGACCGCCGCCCGGTGTGAGCGGTCTCTCGCCGGGCGTGGACCCGGATCACCCCCACCCCGAAAGGTTCCTCGTGACGACTGTGCCCGACCTCGAGTGGAGCGACCTCGACGACAAGGCGGTGGACACGGCCCGGGTGCTGGCGATGGACGCGGTCCAGCGGGTGGGCAACGGCCACCCCGGCACCGCGATGAGCCTCGCGCCCGTGGCGTACCTGCTGTTCCAGAAGGTCATGCGCCACGACCCGGCCGACCCGACGTGGATCTCGCGCGACCGGTTCGTGCTCTCGTGCGGCCACTCCAGCATCACCCTCTACACGCAGCTGTTCCTCGGTGGCTTCGGCCTGGAACTGGAGGACATCAAGGCGCTGCGCACGTGGGGCTCCAAGACCCCCGGCCACCCCGAGCTCGGTCACACCGCCGGCGTCGAGGTGACCACCGGCCCGCTGGGCCAGGGCGTCGCCAACGCGGTCGGCATGGCGATGTCGGCCCGCCGCGCGCACGGGCTGCTCGACCCCGACGCCGCCGACGGCGAGAGCCTCTTCGACCACCACGTCTACGCGCTGTGCTCCGACGGCGACCTGCAGGAGGGCGTGAGCGGCGAGGCGTCCTCGATCGCCGGCACCCAGCAGCTGGGCAACCTGACGGTCGTCTACGACCGCAACCGGATCTCGATCGAGGGCGACACCGACGTCGCGTTCACCGAGGACGTGGCCCAGCGCTACGAGTCCTACGGCTGGCACGTCCAGACCGTCGACTGGACCAACGGCGGCAAGGAGTACCGCGAGGACGTCCCCGCGCTGCACGCCGCGATCGCCGCGGCCCGCGAGGTCACCGACCGGCCCTCGATGATCGTCCTCGACACGATCATCGCCTGGCCCGCCCCCAACGCCCAGGGCACCGAGAAGGCGCACGGCAGCGCGCTCGGCGACGACGAGGTCGCGGCCACCAAGGAGATCCTCGGCTGGGACCCCGAGCAGCGCTTCCAGGTGCCGCCGGAGGTCCTCGAGCACACCCGCCAGCTCCGCACCCGCGGGTCGGGCTGGGGCAAGGAGTGGGACGAGCAGTACGCCGCGTGGGCGGCCGCGAACCCCGAGCGCGAGGCCCTGCTGCACCGGCTGAAGCAGCGCGAGCTGCCCGAGGGCCTGGCCGACGTGCTGCCGACCTTCGAGGCCGACGCCAAGGGCGTGGCCACCCGGTCGGCGTCCGGCAAGGTCATCAACGCCCTCGCCCCGGTGCTGCCGGAGCTGTGGGGCGGCTCGGCCGACCTCGCGGGCTCCAACAACACCACCATCGAGTCGGCGCCGTCGTTCATCCCCGAGGGCCGCAGCACCCGCGACTGGACGGGCGACCCGTTCCAGGGCCGCGTGCTCCACTTCGGCATCCGCGAGCACGGCATGGGCGCGATCATGAACGGCATCGCCGCCGACAAGCTGACCCGCGTCTTCGGCGGCACGTTCCTGACGTTCTCCGACTACATGCGCGGCTCGGTCCGGGTGGCGGCGCTCAGCCAGCTGCCGGTCACCTACGTGTGGACCCACGACTCGATCGGTCTCGGCGAGGACGGGCCGACGCACCAGCCGATCGAGCACCTGGCGGCGCTGCGCGCGATGCCGGGCCTCGACGTCGTCCGCCCGGCCGACGCCAACGAGACCGCCGCCGCGTGGCTGGCGATCCTCGGCCACGTCGACCGCCCGGCCGCGCTGGCGCTGACCCGCCAGAACGTCCCGGTCTTCCCGCGCGGCACCGACGCCGAGACTGGTGAGCACTGGGCCACCACCGACGACGTCGCCAAGGGCGCCTACGTCCTGGTCGACGCCGAGAGCGGCGACCCCGACGTGATCCTCATGGGCACCGGCTCGGAGGTGCAGCTGGCCGTCGAGGCGCGCGAGCTGCTCGCCGCCGACGGCATCGCCGCCCGCGTGGTGTCGATGCCCTGCCTGGAGTGGTTCGAGGCCCAGTCGACGGCGTACCGCGAGACGGTGCTGCCGCCGACGGTCAAGGCGCGGGTCTCGGTCGAGGCCGGCGTCAAGCAGGGCTGGCGCGAGTACGTCGGCGACCACGGCCAGATCGTCTCCATCGACCGCTACGGCGCCTCGGCCGACTACGCCCGCATCTACGAGGAGTACGGCATCACCGCCCGCGCCGTCGCCGACGCCGCGAAGGACAGCCTGCGCGTCGCCACGGAGTGACGCCGGGCCGCCCCGGGTACCCGGGGCACAGACTTCTAGGAGGGACTACGCAGTGAGTGATCGTCTGAAGGCACTGGCCGACGCCGGGGTGTCGATCTGGCTCGACGACCTGTCGCGCGAGCGCATCGAGACCGGCAACCTGGCCGAGCTCGTCGAGCAGCGCTCCGTCGTGGGCGTGACCACCAACCCGACCATCTTCGCCTCCGCCATCGCGGACGGCGAGCGGTACGACGAGCAGGTGCGCAAGCTCGTCGCCGAGGGCCGCCCGGTCGACGAGGTCATCTTCGAGCTGACCACCGAGGACGTCCGCAACGCCTGCGACGTGCTGGCCCCCGTGGCCGAGCGCACCGCCGACGACGGCCGGGTCTCGATCGAGGTCGAGCCCGACCTCGCCAACGACACCGAGGGCACCATCGCCTCGGCCCGTCTGCTGTGGCAGGCCGTCGACCGGCCGAACGCGCTGATCAAGATCCCGGCCACCCTCGAGGGGCTGCCGGCGATCACCACCGCGATCGCAGAGGGCATCAGCGTCAACGTGACGCTGATCTTCAGCGAGGCGCGCTACCGCGACGTCATGGACGCCTACCTCACCGGCCTCGAGCAGGCCCGCGAGGCCGGCCACGACCTCTCGACGATCCGCTCGGTGGCGTCGTTCTTCGTCTCCCGGGTGGACTCCGAGGTCGACAAGCGGCTCGAGGCGGTCGGCACCGACATCGCGCTCGCGCTGCGCGGCAAGGCCGCGGTCGCCAACGCGCTCGTGGCGTACGACGCGTTCGCCGAGGTCGTCGCGTCCGATCGCTGGCGTGCGCTCGCCGACGCCGGCGCGACGATGCAGCGCCCGCTGTGGGCGTCGACCGGCGTGAAGAACCCGGACTACGACGACACGATGTACGTCACCGGCCTCGTCGTCCCGGACACCGTCAACACCATGCCGGAGAAGACCCTCGAGGCCTTCGCCGACCACGGCGAGGTGCTCGGCGACGTCGTCACCGGCAAGGGCGGCGAGGGCCGGGCGATCCTCGAGCGGCTCACCGAGGTCGGCGTCGACTTCGACGACGTGCTCCTCGTGCTCGAGCAGGAGGGTGTCGAGAAGTTCAAGAAGTCCTGGACCGAGCTGGTCGAGACCGTCCGGGGCCAGATGGAGAAGGCCGGCGCGTGACCGCTGCGCCGGTGGACCCGACCTCGACGTCCGCCTGGTCGCGGCTGCGGTCGCTCGCGGCGGACTTCTCCCCCGACCTGCGGTCCTGGTTCGCCCAGGACCCGGGTCGGGTCGAGCGGCTGACGCGGACCGCCGGCGACCTGCGGGTCGACCTGTCGAAGGCGCTGGTCGACGACGACGTCCTCGCCGCGCTGCTGGACCTGGCCGAGGAGGTCGGGGTGGCGGCGCGGCGGGACGCCATGCTCCGCGGTGAGCGGATCAACGTCACCGAGGACCGTGCGGTGCTGCACACCGCGCTGCGCCTCCCCCGCGACACCCCGGCCAAGCGCCGCCCGGTGGTCGACGGGCAGGACGTCGTGGCCGACGTGCACGAGGTGCTCGACCGGGTCTACGCGTTCGCCGACCGGGTCCGCAGCGGCGCCTGGACCGGTGCCACCGGCGCGCGGGTCCGCACGGTCGTCAACATCGGCATCGGCGGGTCCGACCTCGGACCGGTCATGGCCTACGAGGCGCTGGCGGCGTACCGCCAGGAGGGCCTCGAGTGCCGGTTCATCAGCAACATCGACCCCACCGACGCCGCCACGACCCTGGCGGGGCTCGACCCGGCGTCGACGCTCTTCGTCGTGTCCAGCAAGACCTTCGGCACGCTGGAGACCCTCACCAACGCACGCCTGTGCCGCCAGTGGCTGCTCGACGGGCTCAGGTCCGCCGGCGCCGAGGTCGACGAGCGTGCGGCCGTCGCCCAGCACTTCGTGGCCGTCTCCACGGCGCTGGACAAGGTCGCGGACTTCGGCATCGACCCCGACAACGCCTTCGGGTTCTGGGACTGGGTCGGCGGGCGCTACTCGCTCGACTCCGCCATCGGCACCTCCCTGGCGATCGCGATCGGGCCCGAGCGGTTCGCGGAGATGCTGGCCGGCTTCCACGCGATGGACGAGCACTTCCGCACCGCGGCGCCGGCCGACAACGTGCCGCTGCTCATGGGCCTGCTCAACGTCTGGTACGCCGACTTCCTCGGCGCCGGCACGCACGCGGTCCTCCCCTACTCCCAGCTGCTGCACCGCTTCCCGGCGTACCTCCAGCAGCTGACGATGGAGTCCAACGGCAAGGGCGTCCGGTGGGACGGCAGCCCCGTCACGGCCGGGACCGGCGAGGTCTTCTGGGGCGAGCCCGGCACCAACGGCCAGCACGCGTTCTACCAGCTCATTCACCAGGGCACCCGGCTCGTGCCGGCGGACTTCATCGCCTTCGCCAACCCGGCCTACCCGCTCGCCGACGGCGACGAGGACGTCCACGAGCTGTTCCTCGCCAACTTCCTCGCCCAGACCCGGGCGCTGGCGTTCGGCAAGACCGCCGACGAGGTCCGCGCGGAGGGCACCGACGAGTCCGTCGTGCCGGCGCGGGTCTTCTCCGGCAACCGGCCGACCACGTCGATCATCGCCCCCGACCTCACGCCGTCGGTGCTCGGACAGCTGGTCGCGCTCTACGAGCACATCACCTTCACCCAGGGCGTCGTCTGGGGCATCGACAGCTTCGACCAGTGGGGCGTCGAGCTCGGCAAGCAGCTCGCCCAGGAGGTCGGGCCCGCGCTGTCCGGCGACGCCGACACGCTGGCCGAGCAGGACGCCTCGACCCGCGCCCTCATCGCCTACTACCAGGAGCACCGCCGCCGATGAGCACTCCCCGCATCGAGGTCCACGACGACGACCGCGCGCTCGCGACGGCGGTCGCCGGCGAGCTGCTCACCCGCCTCGTCGACGCCCAGGCCGCCGGCCGCGTGCCCCACGTCGCGCTGACGGGCGGCACGATCGCCGAGGTCGTGCACGGCGAGATCGCCCGCCTCGCGGCGTCCTCGGAGGTCGACTGGACCCGCGTCGAGCTCTGGTGGGGCGACGAGCGCTTCGTCGAGCCCGGCTCCCCCGACCGCAACGCCGGTCAGGCGCGGGCAGCGTTCCTCGACGTCGTCGGCGTCCCCGCCGAGCACGTCCACGAGGTCCCGACGACCGCCGAGTGCGGCACCGTGGAGGAGGCCGCGACGGCGTACGCCGAGGCGTTGCGCGCGCACGGCGGCGGCGGGTTCGAGGTGGTCATGCTCGGGCTCGGCCCGGACGCCCACATCGCCTCGCTGTTCCCGGGCCACCCGGCCCTGGACACCATCGACGCGCTGACGGTCGCAGTGCGCGACTCCCCCAAGCCCCCGCCGGAGCGGGTGAGCCTGACCTTCGAGGCGCTCGCCGCCAACCGCGCGCTCTGGTTCCTCGTCAGCGGCGAGGGCAAGGCCGAGGCCGTCGCCCGCGCCCTGGCCGGCCGCACCGGTGCCGGCGGCGAGGTCGCCGACGTGCACGACGTCCCGGCCGTCGGCGTCACCGGCGGCGAGGAGACCATCTGGTTCCTCGACCGCGCCTCCGCCTCGCAGCTCTGACCCGCCGCCGGACGCCCAGGTCTCGAGACAGGCGCTGGCGCGCCTTCCTCAATCAGCCGGCGGCTGCGGAGCCACTCAGAAGATCAGGTCGCCGGACTTGCGGCGCGAGCGGAGCAGCTGGAGCGCCTCGTCGAGGATGTCGGCGGCCTCCTTGTCGGAGCGCCGCTCCTTCACGTAGGCCAAGTGGGTCTTGTACGGCTCGATCTTTGGAGCCGGCGGGGGGTTCTCGGAGTCCATGCTGGCCGGCAGGCCGCACTTGGGGCAGTCCCAGGACTCGGGCACGGTGGCCTCGACCGAGAAGGTGACCACCGAGCGGTGGTCGTTGGAGCAGAAGTAGGTCACCGCCTGGCGGGGCGCGGCCTCGCCGCGCTCCGCCTCGCCCATCGGGCCGGCACCGACCCGGCTACCGCGAATCGCGTTTCCTCCACCAGCCACGTGCGTACTCCCTTTCCGGAGCTTTCGGGTATCAGGGGGTCGGGGGCCGTCTGCTGCCTAGTAGGCGAGCAGGAGGCCCAGGGCGATGACGGTCGCGAACCAGATGACACCGATGCCGACGGTCAGCCGGTCGAGGTTCCGCTCGGCGACCGAGGAGCCACCCAGCGAGCTGGAGACGCCACCGCCGAACATGTCGGAGAGGCCGCCGCCACGACCCTTGTGCAGGAGCACGAGGAGGATCATGAAGGCGCTCGTGGCCATGAGGATGACGGTGAAGAGTGTTTCCACGGCTCGGATCCTACGTCAACGGTCGCCGGTCACAGGACCGGCATGTCGTAGTAGCGGCAGATCCCTGCGAACTCCTCGGCCTGCAGGCTCGCGCCGCCGACCAGGCAGCCGTCGACGTCGGGCTGCGCCATGATGCCGGCGACGTTCGCGGCCTTGACCGATCCGCCGTACAGCACGCGCACGGCGTCGGCCGCCTCGTCGCCGTGCGACGCACGGACGCACTCACGGACGGCCGCGCAGACCTCCTGCGCGTCGTCCGGGGTGGCGACCTCGCCGGTGCCGATCGCCCAGACCGGCTCGTAGGCCACGACCAGCCCGGCCACCTGCTCGGCGCTCAGGCCCGCGAGCGAGCCGGTCACCTGGTTGACGCAGTGGTCGACCTGGCCGCCGGCCTGCCGCACCTCGAGGCCCTCGCCGACGCACACGATCGGGGTCATGCCGGCCGCGAGGGCGCGGACGGCCTTGGCGTTGACGACCTCGTCGGTCTCGGCGTGGTGCTCACGGCGCTCGGAGTGGCCGACCACGACGTAGGAGCAGCCGAGCTTGGCCAGCATCCCCGCCGAGATCTCGCCGGTGTAGGCGCCGGACTCGTGCATCGAGACGTCCTGCGCGCCGTACTTCACCGCGAGCCGGTCGCCGTCGACCAGCGTCTGGACCGACCGCAGGTCGGTGAACGGCGGGACCACGACGACCTCCGCCTTGGCGTGGTCGTGCCGCTTGTCCGACAGCGTCCAGGCGAGCTTCTGGACCAGCACCACCGCTTCCTGGTGGTTGAGGTTCATCTTCCAGTTGCCCGCCATCAGCGGGGTCCGGGTCACTGCCATGTCAGTCGTCCTCCAGGACTCGAACGCCGGGCAGCTCCTTGCCCTCGAGGTACTCGAGGCTGGCACCGCCACCCGTGGAGATGTGGCCGAAGGCGTCCTCGGCGAAGCCGAGCGTCCGCACCGCGGCGGCGGAGTCGCCGCCACCGACCACCGAGAGCCCGCCGTCGGCGGTGACCTCGGTCAGCGCCTGGGCGACGGCACGGGTGCCCTCGGCGAACGCGTCGACCTCGAAGACCCCCATGGGGCCGTTCCAGAAGACCGTCCGGGCGCCGGTCAGCGCGCCGGCGAACGCCCGCGCGGAGTCCGGACCGATGTCGAGGCCGAGGCTGTCGGCCGGGATCTCGGAGGCCGCGACCACCTGCGGGGACGGCGTGGTGTCGCCCGAGGGGAACGTCGTGTCGACCACGACGTCGGTCGGCAGGATCAGCTCGACGCCGCTCTCGGCCGCGCGCTGGAGGTACTCCCGGCAGACCTCGACCTGGTCCTTCTCCAGCAGGCTCTTGCCGACCTCGTGGCCCTGGGCCTTGAGGAAGGTGAAGACCATGCCGCCGCCGACGAGGAGCTTGTCGGCCTTGCCGAGCAGGTTGTCGATGACGCCGAGCTTGTCGGAGACCTTCGAGCCGCCCAGCACGACGACGTAGGGCCGCTCGGGCTCCACGGTCAGCCGGCGCAGCACCTCGATCTCGGCCTGGACGAGCCCACCGACGGCGTGCGGCAGCCGCTGCGCCACGTCGTACACCGAGGCCTGCTTGCGGTGGACGACGCCGAACCCGTCGGAGACGAAGACCTCGGCCAGCGACGCGAGCCGGTCGGCGAACGCGCCGCGCTCGGCGTCGTCCTTGCTGGTCTCGCCCGCCTCGAAGCGGACGTTCTCCAGCACGGCGACCTGGCCGTCCTCGAGGCCGTGCACGACCTCGTGGGCCGACTCCCCCACGGTGTCGCGGGCGAAGCGGACCTCGCGGCCGAGCAGCTCGCCGAGCCGCTCGGCCACCGGGCGCAGGGAGTACGCCGGGTCCGGCGCGCCCTTCGGCCGTCCGAGGTGGGCGGTCACGACCACCCGCGCGCCGGCCTCGGCCAGCGTGCGGATGGTCGGGACGCTGGCGCGGATGCGGCCGTCGTCGGTGATCGTGCTGCCGTCGAGCGGGACGTTGAGGTCCGAGCGGACGAGGACGCGCTTGCCCGCGACCCCCTGCTCGACGAGGTCGGCGAGGGTGCTGTAGGACGCCACGGTCAGAGGGTCTGTCCGATGTGGTCGATCAGGTCCGCGAGGCGGTTGGAGTAGCCCCACTCGTTGTCGTACCAGCCGACGACCTTGACCTGGTTGCCGATGACCTTGGTCAGCGGGGCGTCGAAGATGCACGACGCCGGGTCGGTGACGATGTCGGAGGAGACCAGCGGGTCGGTGGAGTAGCGCAGGAAGCGGCCGTCGGCGGCCTTCTCGACCGCGGCGTTGACCTCCTCGACGGTGGTCTCGCGACCCGCCTCGAAGGTCAGGTCGGTCGCCGAGCCGGTCGGGACGGGGACGCGCAACGCGTACCCGTCGAGCTTGCCCTTGAGCTCGGGCAGCACCAGGCCGATCGCCTTCGCGGCGCCGGTCGAGGTGGGGACCACGTTGATGGCGGCGGCGCGGGCGCGGCGCAGGTCCTTGTGGATGTTGTCCTGGAGGTTCTGGTCGGCCGTGTAGGCGTGGACCGTGGTCATCAGGCCCTTGACGATGCCGAACTCGTCGTTGAGCGCCTTGGCCATCGGCGCCAGGCAGTTGGTCGTGCACGAGGCGTTCGAGATGACCGTGTGCGCGCTCGGGTCGTAGGTCTCGTGGTTGACACCCATGACCACGGTGACGTCCTCGTTGGAGGCCGGCGCGGAGATGATGACCTTCTTGGCGCCACCGGCGTCGACGTGGGCGCGGGCCTTGGTCGCGTCGGTGAAGAAGCCCGTGGACTCGACGACGACGTCGACGCCCAGGTCGCCCCACCTGAGGTTGGCGGGGTCGCGCTCGGCGAAGGTCTTGATGACCTGGTCGCCGACGCGGATCTCGTCCGCGGTCGCCGTCACGTCGGCGTCGAGGCGGCCGAGGATCGAGTCGAACTTCAGCAGCGGCGCGAGCGACGTGTTGTCGGTCAGGTCGTTGACGGCCACGATCTCGATGTCGAGACCGGAAGCCCGGACGGCGCGGAAGAAGTTGCGGCCGATCCGGCCGAACCCGTTGATGCCTACGCGAACAGTCACTGCGGTTGCTCCTGCTTCCATCGGGTGTGCGGTGTGACGGACCCTACCGAAGGAGGCCGGCACCCGGACGGTCGCGTCCGGCGTACGGCGCAGCGCGCGGCCGCCGGACAGCCCCCGGCGGCCCCAGGGCGGCCCGGGACGGCCTCAGGCCTCCTCGGCCAGCATCTCCGGGGTCAGCGACGACTCGGTGTCGGGGATGCCGAGCTCCTCGGCGCGCTTGTCGGCCATGGCCAGCAGGCGGCGGATGCGGCCGGCGATCGCGTCCTTGGTGAGCACCGGCTCGTGCAGCTGGCCGAGCTCCTCGAGGGAGGCCTGCTTGTGCTCCAGGCGCAGCGCGCCGGCCATCTTGAGGTGGTCGGGGACCTCGTCGCCGAGGATCTCCATGGCCCGCTCGACGCGGGCGCCGGCGGCGACCGCGGCGCGGGCCGAGCGACGGAGGTTGGCGTCGTCGAAGTTGGCCAGGCGGTTGGCGGTCGCGCGGACCTCGCGCCGCATCCGGCGCTCCTCCCAGGCCATCAACGACTCGTGGGCGCCGAGCCGGGTCAGCAGCTGGCCGATGGCGTCGCCGTCGCGGATGACCACGCGGTCGACGCCGCGGACCTCGCGGGCCTTCGCGGCGATGCCGAGCCGGCGGGCGACGCCGACGAGCGCCAGCGCGGCCTCGGGACCGGGGCAGGTGACCTCGAGGGAGGAGGACCGGCCGGGCTCGGTCAGCGAGCCGTGGGCCAGGAACGCCCCGCGCCACGCGGCCACCGCGTCGCAGCCGCCGCCGGAGACGACGGCCGGCGGCAGCCCGCGGACCGGGCGGCCGCGCTGGTCGAGCAGGCCCGTCTGGCGGGCCAGCGCCTCGCCGTCGCGGACGATCCGGACGAGGTAGCGGCTGCCCCGTCGGATGCCGTTGCCCTGCACCATCACCACGTCGGACTGGTGGCCGTAGACCTCGGCGATGTCCTTGCGCAGCCGTCGCGCCGCAGCGCCCGTGTCCAGCTCGGCCTCGATGACGATGCGTCCGCTGACGATGTGCAGGCCACCGGCGAAGCGCAGCATGGTGGCCACTTCCGCCTTGCGGCAGCAGGTCTTCGTGATCTGGGTGCTGGCCAGCTCAGCCTTCACCTGTGCCGTCATCGCCATGAGGCGCATCCTCGCACGCGGGTCAACGACGTCCGGCAGCAACCGGTCAGCCCGCGGCGATGATCCGTTCGTACGCCGCGGCGAGCTTCTCGGGGTCGTGCCGGGGCGTCCCGTCGCCGACCGCGACGTCGTCGACGACCAGCTTCGCGCCGTACGCCGCGACGACGTGCTCGAGCTCGTCGAGCGCGTCGCCGACGCTCTCGCGGTCGGCCAGCACGGTGTGCACGACCAGCTCGGGGGCGTGCTCGGCCAGGACCGCCAGGTGGTCGGCCGGGCCGAAGCCGCCGGTCTCCCCCGCCTGCTCGGCGAGGTTGAGGTTGACCACCACCCGGGCGCTCGTGCGCACCAGCGCGTCGCGCAGCGCCGGGACCATCAGGTGCGGGATCACCGAGCTGAACCACGACCCGGGACCGAGCAGCACCCAGTCGGCCGCCTCCACCGCCGCGACCGCCTCGGGGCACGGCTCGGGCTCGGCGGGGTCGAGGCTGATCGACTGGATCACGCCCTCGGTGGTGGCGACCTCGACCTGGCCGCGCACGGTGCTCAGCGCGTCGGGGTCGCCGGCGACCAGGCCGCGGACCTCGGCGGTGATGTCCATCGGGCTGAGCGCCATCGGCAGCACCCGCCCCTTGGCGCCGAGCAGGCGGCCCACCCAGTCCAGGGCGTCGACGGGGTCGCCGAGCAGCTCCCACAGCCCCACGATCAGCAGGTTGCCGACGGCATGGCCGTGCATCTCGCCGTTGCCGGCGAACCGGTGCTGGAGCACCTTGGCCCACGTGCCACCCCACTGGTCGTCGCCGCACAGCGCGGCGAGCGCCATCCGCAGGTCGCCGGGCGGCAGCACGCCGAACTCGCCGCGCAGCCGGCCCGACGAGCCGCCGTTGTCGGCGACGGTCACGATCGCGGTCAGCTCGTCGACGGTCAGGTCGTCGACGAGGCGGCGCAGCGCGCTGAGCGAGGCGTGCAGGCCGTGGCCGCCGCCGAGTGCCACCACCGCCTGGGCGCGGTCGGTCGCGGAGCGGTCGGTCGGCACGTCCGCACCGGTGCTCACTCGCGCCCCAGGTCGCGGTGGACCGGCCGGGCGTCGTACCCCTGGTCGCGCAGGCGGCGGGTGATCTCCTCGGTCATCGCGACGCTGCGGTGCTTGCCGCCCGTGCAGCCGATGGCGACCCGCATGAAGCGCTTGCCCTCGCGCAGGTAGCCCTCGGCCACGCCGGCGAGGACCGGGACGTAGCCGTCGAGGAACTCCGCGGCGCCCGGGCGGCTCAGCACGTAGTCGGACACGTCGGTGTCGCGACCGGTGCCGGGACGCAGCTCGGGGATCCAGTGCGGGTTGGGCAGGAAGCGCATGTCGGCGACGAAGTCGGCGTCGATGGGGATGCCGTACTTGAAGCCGAAGCTGATGACGTTGACGCTGAGCCGCACCTGGTCGGCCTTGCCGAACGCGCCCGCGATCGCGCGGGTGAGCTGGTGCACGTTGAGCGCGCTGGTGTCGATGACGAGGTCGGCGCCGCTGCGCAGGTCGGCCAGGACCCTCCGCTCGCGCTGGAGCCCGTCCAGCAGGCGGCCGGCACCCTGCAGCGGGTGCGGGCGGCGGACCGCCTCCTGGCGGCGGACGAGCACCTCGTCGGTGGCGTCGAGGAAGAGCAGGGTCGCGTTGCGGCCGGTGGCCCCGCGGGCCAGGTTGGCCGTGAGGGTCTGGAAGAACGACCCGGAGCGGACGTCGACGACCACCGCGATCGGCTGGCCCGGCCCCGCGGTCTCGTCGACCAGGCGGACGACCTCGCGCAGCAGGCTCGGGGGCAGGTTGTCGACGACGTAGAAGCCGAGGTCCTCGAGCTCCTTGGCCGCGGTGCTGCGGCCGGCGCCGGTCATGCCGGTCACCACCACCAGCTCGCCGGGGGGCGTCTCCTCGCTCATCCGTCCTCCTCGATGATCTCGCCGGTCGCGGTGTTGACGCTCATCCTGCCGCCACTGCCGCGGCCCGCGGGTGCGGACGCGGCGACGGCGTCCTTGATCGACGTGGCGGTCCGCTGCCCGATGCCCGGCACGGTCGCGATCTCCTCGACGGTGGCCTCGCGCAGCTTCTTGAGCGAGCCGAAGTGCTTCATCAGCGTCTTGCGGCGCACCTCGCCCAGCCCGGGCACGTCGTCGAGGACGCTCTCGACCATCGACTTCGACCGGCGCGAGCGGTGGTGGTTGATCGCGAACCGGTGGGCCTCGTCGCGGATGCGCTGGAGGAGGTAGAGCCCCTCGGAGGAGCGCGCCAGGATGACCGGGTCCTCCTGGGCGGGCAGCCAGACCTCCTCGAGCCGCTTGGCCAGTCCGCAGACCGGTACGTCGTCGATGCCGAGCTCGTCGAGCGCCCGCTGGGCCGCTGCCACCTGCGGCGGGCCGCCGTCGACGACGACGAGCCCGGGCGCGTAGGCGAACTTCCGGGGACGTCCGGTCTCGGGGTCGACGAGCATCGGGCCGCTGGTCTCGTCGCCGGGCTTCAGCTCCGAGCGGGCCTGCTCGTCCAGCAGCCGCCGGAACCGCCGGGTGATCACCTCGTGCATGGACGCGACGTCGTTCTGCCCGTCGACGCCGCGGATGACGAACCGGCGGTACTCCCCCTTGCGCGCCAGGCCGTCCTCGAAGACCACCATCGAGGCGACCACCTCGGTGCCCTGGAGGTTGGAGACGTCGTAGCACTCGATCCGCAGCGGGACCTCGTCGAGCTCGAGCGCCTGCTGGATCTCCTCCAGCGCCCGGTTGCGCGTCGTCAGGTCGCTGGCGCGCTTGGTCTTGTGCAGCGCGAGCGCCTGCGAGGCGTTGCGCGCGACCGTCTCCTGGAGCGTCTTCTTGTCGCCGCGCTGCGGCACCCGGATCGCGACCTTCGAGCCGCGCAGCTCGGTGAGCAGCTCCTCGAAGGTCACCACGTCCGGCGGCAGCGCCGGCACGAGGATCTCCCGTGGCACCGACTCCGGGTCGCCGGCGTAGAGCTGGAGCAGGAAGTCCGAGACGAGCTCGGGGGTGTCCCCCTCGTCGACCCGGTCGGCGACCCAGCCGCGCTGGCCGCGGATCCGGCCGCCGCGGACGTAGAAGATCTGCACCGCGACCTCGAGCGGGTCCTCGGCGAGCGCGATGACGTCGGCGTCCGCGCCGTCGCCGAGCACCACGGCCTGCTTCTCCAGCGCCCGCTGCATGGCGCCGAGGTCGTCGCGCAGGCGCGCGGCCTTCTCGAAGTCCATCGCGTCGGAGGCGGCGTACATCTCCTTCTCGATGCGGCGCATGAACGGCCGGGTCTGGCCGCCCATGAAGTCGCAGAAGTCCTCGACGATCTCCCGGTGCTCCTCGGGGCTGACGTTGCCCACGCACGGGGCCGCGCACTTGTCGATGTAGCCGAGCAGGCACGGCCGCCCGATCTGAGCCGAGCGCTTGAAGACGCCGTTGCTGCAGGAGCGCATCGGGAAGACCCGCAGCAGCACGTCGACGGTCTCGCGGATCGCCCAGGCGTGGCTGTAGGGGCCGAAGTAGCGGGTGCCCTTGCGCTTGGCGCCGCGGCCCACCATGACGCGCGGGAACTCGTCGCCGACCGTCACCGCCAGCCACGGGTAGGACTTGTCGTCGCGGTACTTGACGTTGAAGCGCGGGTCGTACTCCTTGATCCAGGAGTACTCCAGCTGCAGCGCCTCGACCTCGGTGTTGACCACGGTCCACTCGACGCTGGCCGCGGTCGTGACCATCGTGGCGGTGCGCTGGTGCAGGTTCGCGATGTCCTGGAAGTACGACGACAGCCGCGCGCGGAGGTTCTTGGCCTTGCCGACGTAGATGACCCGGCCCCGGGCGTCCCGGAACCGGTAGACGCCCGGCTGCGTGGGGATCGACCCGGGCTCGGGACGGTAGGACAGCGGCCCGCGGGCGGAGCGTCGGGATGGAGCTGCAGGCACCCCACAACCCTACGGTCCGCCGCCGACACCGCGGCCGTCGGCGCGTCCGACTAGGCAGTCTTACTCGACTGTCTTACTCTGCAAACATGGCCGTCCGCGACTCCTACGGTGCACCGCTCACCACCTCCGCCACCGCTGCGGACGCCTACGTGCGTGGCGTGGGCCGGCTGCTGCGCCTGCAGCCGGACGCGGCCGTGCCGGTCGCCGAGGCGCTCGCGCACGACCCGACCTTCGCGCTGGCGCACGCCGCCCTCGCCCTGCTCGGCCACGAGCAGTGCGCCGAGGTCGACGTGGCCGCCCGGCTCCGCGACGCACGGCTGCACGCCGCCCGGGGCACCGACCGGGAGCGCAGCCACGTCCGCGCGGTCGCCAGCCACGTCGCCGGCGACAGCGCTCCCCTGGTCCGGCACCTCGGGGAGCACCCGACCGACGCGCTGCTGCTGGCCACCGCCGTGCCGACGATCGCCTTCGCGGGCGTCAGCGAGGTCCCGGAGGACGCCTGGCGGATCGTCGAGCGGGCCGCGCCGGCGTACGGCGACGACTGGTGGGCGACCGGGCTCCTCGCCTTCGTCCGCCAGGAGCAGCACCGCTACGACGAGGCGATGGACCTCTCCTGCCGGGCGCTCGCGCTCGAGCCGTCGGCGGGCCACGCCGCCCACGCCCGCGCGCACGCCCACTACGAGACCGGTGACCACGCCGGCGGGCTCGGCTGGATGGACTCCTGGCTCGAGGGCCCCGGCGCCGGCAACGACGGGCGCAGCCACTTCGTCTGGCACGCCGCGCTGCACGAGCTCTCGCTGGGCGACCTCGACGCCGTCCGCGCCCGCTACGAGGCGCAGCTGCTGCCCGCACCGGCGCTCGGCTGCCGCGCCCTCGTCGACACCGGCTCCCTGCTCCACCGCTGGGCGCTGACCCCGGACGCGACCGACGTCCCCGGCCTCGACGCCGTCGTCGCGGTGGTCGGCCGGCGCACGCTGGAGCAGCCGGCGACGCCGTTCGTCGCCCTGCACGCCGCGGTGGTGCTGCTGGCGACCGGCGACGGGGACGGCCTGCGCCGCCTGGCCAGCCGGTCGGCGCACCACGAGCACCCGACCCACCGCGAGGTCGTCGCGCCGCTGGCCGAGGCGCTCCGCGCGATGCACGCCGGGCGCTGCTCGGCGGCGGCCGATGCCCTGGCCGCCCTCGAGTCGTCGCTGTGGCGCCTCGGTGGCTCGGACGCCCAGCGCGAGGTGGTCGAGGAGACCAGGATCGCCGCGCTCCTCCGCGCCGGGAGGTACGACGAGGCGCGGGTGCTCCTCGACCGGCGGCTCGACCGGCGCCCGGCCGAGCGGGACCGCCACTGGCGGGCAGCGGCGCGGGCGGCGTCGGAGGCGGCCGCTGAGCGGCTCAGCCCAGCGTCAGCTGGTCACCCGACACCGTGATCGGCCGCTCCTCGAGCGGGGCGGTCGCGGGCCCGCCCTGCGGGGACCCGTCGGAGATCGAGAAGACGCTGTTGTGGCACGGGCAGACGATCCCCTCGTCGGAGACCTCCGCGACCGCGCAGCCCTGGTGGGTGCACCTGATCGAGAACGCCTTGAACTCGCCCTCGGTCGGCTGCGTGACCACGACCTCCTCGTTGGGGTAGATCGCACCCCCGCCGACCTCGATGTCGGCCGTGGCGGCGAGCGGCCCGCCCTGTCCGCTGTCCGAGCCGCTCGCGGCGGGGTCGGAGGCGGTCGACGGCCCGTCGTCACCCGCGCAGGCGGCGAGGACGGGCAGGGCGATCCCGACCCCGGCCACCCCGGTGAGGGCGCGACGACGGGTGAGGGAGTCGAGCGGCTGCTTCTCGGTCACGGGCGTGCGTCCTTCCGAGCGGGAGCTGGTTGAAGACGACACTACCCAGGACCGCCCCGGCTACGCCGAGGCCCGCTTGGTGGTCGCCTTGCTCGCCTTCGCCGCGGGTGCCTTCTTGGCGGCGGCCCGCTTCGCGGCGGTCGCGGCCTTCTTCGCGGCCGTCCGCTCAGCCGCGGCGTCGGCCTTCGCCTTGGCCGCCGCCTCACCGCGGCTCAGCGGCGCGGACGAGGCCGGGGCCTTGCCCTTCGGCTGCTCGGCCTCCTTGCCCTCCAGCAGCGGCGCGAGGTAGCGACCGGTGTGGCTCTCGGGGACCGCCGCGACCTGCTCGGGGGTGCCCTCGGCCACGACCGTGCCACCGCGCGAGCCGCCCTCGGGGCCCATGTCGACGATCCAGTCGGCGGTCTTGATGACGTCGAGGTTGTGCTCGATCACCAGCACGCTGTTGCCCTGGTCGACCAGCCGGCCGAGCACGAGGAGCAGCTTGCGGATGTCCTCGAAGTGCAGGCCCGTGGTGGGCTCGTCGAGCACGTAGAGCGTGCGGCCGGCCGACCGCTTCTGCAGCTCGGCGGCGAGCTTGACGCGCTGCGCCTCGCCCCCGGACAGCGTCGTCGCGGGCTGGCCCAGCCGGACGTAGCCGAGGCCGACCTCGACCAGCGTCTTGAGGTGCCGGTTGATCGCGGGCACCGCGGCGAAGAAGTCGACGGCCTCCTCGATCGGCATGTCGAGGACCTCGGCGATGGTCTTGCCCTTGTAGTGGACCTCGAGCGTCTCGCGGTTGTAGCGGGCGCCGTGGCAGACCTCGCACGGGACGTAGACGTCCGGCAGGAAGTTCATCTCGATCTTGATCGTGCCGTCGCCGGCGCACGCCTCGCAGCGCCCGCCCTTGACGTTGAAGGAGAACCGACCCTGCAGGTAGCCGCGCATCTTGGCCTCGGGGGTCGAGGCGAACAGCTTGCGGACGTGGTCGAAGACGCCGGTGTAGGTCGCCGGGTTGGACCGCGGCGTGCGGCCGATCGGCGACTGGTCGACGTGGATGACCTTGTCGATGTGCTCGAGGCCGGTGATCTTGCGGTGGCGCCCCGGGACGGTGCGGGCGCGGTAGAGGTGCTTGGCCAGCGACGTGTAGAGGATGTCGTTGACCAGCGTGGACTTGCCCGAGCCGGACACGCCGGTCACGGCGACGAACATCCCGAGCGGGAACGTCACGTCGACGTCCTGCAGGTTGTGCTCACGGGCACCGACGACCGTGAGCTCGCGGCCGACGGTGCGCGGGCGGCGCACGGCCGGGACCGGGATCTCCCGCCGGCCGGAGAGGTACTGCCCGGTCATCGAGTCGGGGTGGGCGTAGAGGTCGGCGACGGTGCCGGTGTGGACGACCTGGCCGCCGTGCTCGCCGGCGCCCGGACCGATGTCGACGACCCAGTCGGCGACCTTGATGGTGTCCTCGTCGTGCTCCACGACGATGAGGGTGTTGCCGAGGTCCTTGAGCCGGACGAGGGTCTCGATCAGCCGCTGGTTGTCGCGCTGGTGCAGGCCGATGGACGGCTCGTCGAGGACGTAGAGGACGCCGACCAGGCCGGCGCCGATCTGGGTGGCCAGCCGGATGCGCTGCGCCTCGCCGCCCGAGAGCGAGCCCGAGGGCCGGTCGAGCGAGAGGTAGTCCAAGCCGACGTCGAGCAGGAAGCGCAGCCGCTCCTGGATCTCCTTGAGCACCTGCTCGGCGATCTGCCGCTCGCGGGTGGAGAGCTCCAGGCCGCGGAGGAACTCGGCGGTCTCGTTGATCGGCAGGGCGCAGACCTCGGCGATGTTGAGCCCGCCGCCCTCCTTGGAGCCGAGGGTGACGGCCATCGAGACCGGCTTGAGCCGGCTGCCGCGGCAGGCCGGGCAGGGCACCTCGCGCATGAAGCCCTCGAAGCGCTCCCTGCTGGTGTCGGACTCCGCCTCGCGGTGGCGGCGCTCGACGTAGGTGCGCACGCCCTCGAACTCGGCGTAGTAGGCACGCTCGCGGCCGTAGCGGTTGCGGGTGACGACGTGGACCTTGGTCGAGTGGCCGTCGAGCAGCGACCGCTGCGCCGTGGTGCCGAGGTCCTGCCAGGGGGTGTTGAGGTCGAAGCCGAGCTCCTTGCCCAGCGCGCCCATCAGCCGCAGGAAGTAGTCGGCGACGTGCGCCTGGCTCCACGGCTGGATCGCGCCCTCGCCGAGGGTGGCGGTCGGGTCGGGGACGACCAGCTCGGGGTCGACCTCCATCCGGGTGCCGATGCCGTGGCACTTGGGGCACGCACCGAAGGGCGAGTTGAACGAGAACGACCGCGGCTCGAGCTCGTCGACGTCGATCGGGTGGTCGTTGGGGCAGGCCATCTTCTCGCTGAACCGCAGCTCGCGCCCCGGGTCGCCGGCCTCGAGGTCGACGAAGTCCAGGAGCACCAGGCCGCCGGAGAGCGTCAGCGCGGTCTCGACCGAGTCGGTCAGCCGGCGCTTGGAGGACTCCTTGACCGCGAGCCGGTCGACGACGACCTCGATCGTGTGCTTCTTCTGCTTGTCGAGCTTCGGCACGTCGTCGAGCGCGTGGGTCTCGCCGTCGACCCGGGCGCGGGAGAAGCCCTGCGCCTGGAGCTGGCGGAACAGCTCGAGGTACTCCCCCTTGCGGGCGCGCACGACCGGTGCGAGCACCTGGAAGCGGCGGCCCTCCTCGAGCGCGAGCACGCGGTCGACGATCTGCTGCGGCGTCTGCCGCTCGATCGGCGCACCGCAGGTGGGGCAGTGCGGGCGGCCGGCCCGGGCGTAGAGCAGGCGGAGGTAGTCGTAGACCTCGGTGATCGTCCCGACCGTCGAGCGCGGGTTCTTCGAGGTGGACTTCTGGTCGATCGAGACCGCCGGGGAGAGCCCCTCGATGAAGTCGACGTCGGGCTTGTCCATCTGGCCGAGGAACTGGCGGGCGTACGCCGACAGCGACTCGACGTACCGTCGCTGGCCCTCGGCGAAGATCGTGTCGAACGCCAGCGAGGACTTGCCGGAGCCGGACAGGCCCGTGAACACGATGAGGGAGTCGCGCGGGAGGTCCAGCGAGACGTCCTTCAGGTTGTGCTCCCGGGCGCCCCGGATGATCAGCTGGTCAGCCACGTTTGTCCCTCGAAGGTCGGATGCAGGCGTTCGAACACGCGTTCGTCGATCGTACCGGCCGGTCACGCGCCGCCCGGCGCGGCGGCGGGATCGACCCACCGCGACGCTGCCACACGCCACCGACAGTGGCGACGGGGCCGGTGACCGGCTTGGATGACAACCATGCCGGAGCCCGAGGCCTTCCCCCACCCGACGAGTGACGCGTCACCCCTGGAGGAGGCGACCGCTCGCCTGGTCCGGAGCGTCGACGCGATGGACGACGACGCCTGGCGCGCCCCCAGCCTGCTGCCCGGCTGGAGCCGGGCGCACGTCGTCGCCCATCTGGCCCTCAACGCCGAGGCGCTCGCCGACGTCGTCGGGCTGGCGGCGCGCGACGAGCCGGCCGCCATGTACGCCTCGCCCGAGCAGCGCGACGCCGACATCGACGAGCTCGCGGGGGCGGCCGTCACCGACCTGCGCGAGCGCTTCCTCGCCTCCACCACGACGTACGCCGACGCCGTCGCGTCGCTGCCCGACGACGGGTGGCGCGGCACCTTCGACCGCACCCCGGGGCTGCTCCCCCGCCCGATGGTCGGCATCCCGACCATGCGCCTGCGCGAGGTCGAGCTGCACCACGTCGACCTCGGGCTGGGGGCGACGCCGGCGTCCTGGCCCGAGGCGTTCACGGTCGACCTCGTCGAGGCGATGGTCGGCCGCCGGCCGACCGCCGCGCCGCTCCGCCTGGAGGCCACCGACCGGGGGGGCACCTGGGAGCTCGGCGGGGACGACCCGGCGGGCGCGGGCCGGCCGACGGTCGTGCGGGGCACCACCGCCGGCCTGGGATGGTGGCTGAGCGGCCGACCGGCCGTGCCCGGGACGGCCGGGCCGACCACCGACGACGGCGACCTGCCGGGGATCGAGGGACTGTGACCGACGCTGGGACCGACTACACCGGAGCCGTGCGGCCGGGCGGCCCCGCCGACGTCCGCGAGCTCGAGCACCTGCGGATCGCGAAGGTGGCCGTCGACGAGACGATGTCGAACAACTGCTACCTGCTCACCTGCCGCGCCTCGGGCGAGCAGCTGCTCGTCGACGCCGCCGACGACGCCGGGACGCTGCTCCCCCTGGTCGGCGACGCCGGGCTGACCTCCGTCGTGACGACGCACCAGCACTGGGACCACCACCGCGCCCTCGCGGCCGTCGTGTCCGCGACGGGCGCCGGCGTCCTGGCCGGCGAGCCGGACGCGGTCGCGATCACCGAGCAGACCGGCGTCGACGTCACCCGCCCGCTGCGCCACGGCGACACCGTCACCGTCGGCCGCTGCACCCTCGAGGTGATCGCCCTCGCCGGGCACACCCCCGGCTCGGTCGCGCTGCTGTACGACGACCCGGCCGGCCACCCGCACCTGTGGACCGGCGACAGCCTCTTCCCCGGTGGCGTCGGCAACACCTTCGGCGACGCCGACGCCTTCCGCCAGCTCCTCGACGAGGTGTCCACCAAGGTCTTCGACCGGCTCCCCGACGAGACCTGGTTCTACCCCGGCCACGGGGACGACTCGACCCTCGGCGCCGAGCGCCCGCACCTCCCGGAGTGGCGCGAGCGCGGCTGGTGACGACCGGCCGCCGGGCCCGCGGGCCTCAGGCGGCGTACGGCCAGGTGCCGGGGTCCTCGATCCGCAGCCCGCTGCCGGGTGCGCGGCGGACGACCCGCATCGCGGTCGGCTCGGAGGCGCGTTCCTCGTGCGTGGTGACCGCGGCGCGACCGCGCGGCAGCCCGTTGAGCACGGCGAAGACCTCCAGCTCGGCGAGGTCGGGCAGCGAGCCGTCCGCGAGGTGGCGGAGCAGCTCGGCGTGGCCGATGTCGGCACCGATGACGACCGCGAGCGCGTGCACGTCGAACCGCTTGATCCACATCCACAGCGTGAACGCGCCGACCCCGAGCTGGTCGGCCTTGCCGAGCACGAAGCGGATCTCCTCGGGGGGCAGCTCGTGCGCACGCAGCAGCCGGGCCACGTCGGCGGTGGTGACGTCGCGCGGGTGGCGCTCGACGTGCCGGAGCCGCTGGGCGTCGGCACGGCGGCCACCGCCGGCGGACGTCGGCAGCGACCCGGTCGCGAGCGGCCACGCGAGCACGAGCCCGGCGGCGCAGACGAGGATGACGACCATGACGCCCCTCCTTCCCGGACGGGCGACCCTCGGTCGACGGTAACGACCGAGTGGGGGGAGGTCGTCCGGCCCACGGAGCACTGGTTGCGGGAATGCTGCCCCGCGGCGACGCGGTGCACCCCGGCGGAACGGCTCGCTCCAGCTGGTCACTTCGGGCCATGCCGGCCCTGGGGTGCCCCGACCCTCAGGCGGCGTGCGGCCAGGTACCGGGGTCGACGATCCGCAGGCCGGTGCCGGGCACGCGCCGGACGGGGTCGACGGCGCGCACGGTCTCGGGCGCGACGGTGACCGAGGCCGAGCCGCGCCGGGGCAGGCCGTTGAGCGCCGCGAAGACCTCGAGCTCGGCGAGGTCGGGCAGCGAGCCCGCCGCGAGGTGGTGCAGCAGGGCGTCGTGGGTGAGGTCCGCGCCGAGGACGACCGCGAGCGCGTGCACGTCGAACCGCTTGACCCACATCCACAGCGTGAAGGGGGCCACGCCCAGCTCGTCGGCCTTGGCCAGCACGAAGCGGACCTCCTCGGCGGGCAGCTCGTGCGCACGCAGCAGCCGCGCCACGTCGGCGCTCGTCGCCTCCCCCGGTCGCAGGTCGAGGGCGCGCAGCCGTCGGGCGTCGGCGCGGCGCCCGCTCCCGGTGGAGGTCGGCAGCGAGCCGGTGGCGACCGGCCACGCCACCAGCACGAGACCGGCGAGGACGAGGAGGGTGGTGACCATGCCCGCCCAACGACGCGCGGGCGCGACGGGTCACGCCGCCGGGCGCCGCCCGGGCGAGGTCTGGACCGGACCGGTCAGGAGTTGGACCAGACCCGGGTGAAGCCGTCGAGGTACTGGCGCACGGTGTCCGGCTCGCTGACCACGAGGCTCACGCCGTCGCCGGCCAGCGCACCGTCGGACCAGGCCGGGCCGCCGACCCAGGCCTTCTGCACGCCGGCGCGCTTCCCGTACCGGCCGTCGACGACGAGCAGGTTGCCGCCGACCTTCGCCGTACGCACGGCCACGCCGCCGCGCTGCAGGGTGCGTCGTACGCCGCTGAGGACCTGCGGCCCCACGACCGCGGCCACGTCGCACCCGCGCCGCCGCAGCGTGACCAGCCGCTCGGCGATCCGCTTGCCGCGGGCACCGGCCCAGGAGCGGACGAGGACGCGGACGTTGGTGCGGCCGTCGGAGGTGCGCAGGCCGTCGGCGTTCTTGCAGCCGACCGCGGCGAGGCCGCGGAGGACGGGGTCGCGCCGCGGGACGTCCGGCACGGGGTAGAGCTGCGCGACGTAGCGCCCCCAGGTGAGGACGCGCGTGCGCGTGGTGTCGGCGGTGTCAGCGGCGAGCCGGGCGAAGATCCGGCCGTAGCCGGCGTACAGCTCCGGGTCGGAGGAGACGTAGCTGCTCGACCACTGGTTCCGGGCCGCCTTGGCCACCTTGCCGGCGCCGACCATGGTCAGCTCGGTCGTGCCGCCCGCGCGACTGACGAGCAGCACGCTGGTGTCGGTGCGACCGGCGCCACCGAGGCAGCTGGCGCTGCAGCGCACGACCCACGAGGGTGCCGAGCGGTCGCTGCCGACGGCCGCGGCCAGGCGGCGCTCGAGGTCGGTGCCGGCACCCGCGCCGAGCACGACCTGCACCCGCACGCCCTCCGCGGCGGCCGCGACCAGCGCGTCGCCGACGGCGGGCTCGTCGAGCCGGGCGGTCGCGAGCCGGACCAGGTCGCCCGGCTCGGCGTTCATCACCGCGCGCGCCTGCCGGTCGCCGATCCGCTTCCGGTCGGCGCCGCTGCCGCCGACGGGACGGTTGTGCAGCGCACCGGTCGCGAAGAGGTCGTTGGTGCGGTAGGTGATGACGACCGCGTCGTGGTCGGAGTTGAACCCGCGGACGACGGTCGCGGAGGTGCGCGCGAAGCCGCTGCCCTTGCGCAGGGTCATCGCGTAGTCGAGCAGCGACCCCTGGCCGCGCGAGCCGGTCAGGGCCATGTCGAAGCTGACCAGGTCGCCGAGCGCGTCGGTAGGCAGGCCGGGCAGGCGCCGGCGGCGGTCGGCGAGGTAGTTGACGTTCAGGTCGCCCGCGGCGAAGACGTGCTCGGTCGTCGTGGCCAGCCGCTTGATCTCCTGGCGCAGCATCCGCAGGTGCTTGCGCAGCCGCGGGATGCGGTTCATGTTCGAGAGCTGGGCGTCGCGGGAGGCCTGGGCGATCGTGTGGGTGTTGATGAAGCCGAAGACCTTGCCGGTGCCGAGCTCGCGCAGCCGCACGGTGTTGATGAAGCGCGCCGGCGTGACGCCGTTCTGCGCCGGGTGGGTCATCACCGAGCGGCCCTCGATCAGTCGGAACCGCTTCCGGTCCCACACGATCGGGATCGCGACGCCGAGGCCGGTCGGCATGTACCAGCCCCAGTCCTTCTCGTTCAGCAGCTTCATCAGGTTCTGCCGGTCCTCGAGCTGCGAGAACTCCTGCAGGCCACCGGCGTCGCCGAGCGTCAGCGCCTTGCGCACGTCGGCCATCGCCTTCTTCGGGCCGAGGCAGTGGCAGACGTTGAGGGTGAAGGTGCGGTACGTCGCGCTGGGGACCGCGGCCGCGACCGGCGCAAGGGCGGTCTCGACGGTGCCAGCAGCGTCAGCGGCGGGCGGGGCCGGCGGCGCCAGGGGTGCGAGGAGGGTGAGCGACAGCACGAGCGCGAGGCCCGCCACGAGGGTGGCGCCCAGCGCGGTCGCCAACGCACGGCGCACGACCAGCACGACCGCGGACGGGGCTCCCACGAGACTCCTCGAGATGGTGGAACAGGGCTCGTCGGACCGGTGGACGAGGCGACCGGGAGACCGGGCGCGGATGAATCACACCAGTCACACCAGCCCCACGCAACGCTTCCGCGGCAACTACAGTTCTGTAATTCTCGCAGGCCCCTCGGCGGCCCGCGCCGAGGGCCCGGCCGGTCGGGTCAGCTGGTCGGGTCGGCCGGTCGGGTCAGCTGTAGGTCGCGCGCACGGTGTCGGTGGTGGCGACGGACTGGCAGGCCAGCCGGATGCCGTCGGCCAGGTCCTCGTCGTCGAGCACGTCGTTGTGGCGCATCTCGACCTCCCCCTCGAGCAGGCGCACGGCGCAGGCCGAGCACTCCCCCTCGCGGCAGGAGTACGGCGCCTTGACGCCCTTCGCCTCGAGGTGCTCGAGCATCGTGGTGCCCGGCGCCCAGTCCTCGAACGCGTGCGTCTGGCCGTCGAGCTCGACCTCGAGCCGCACCGGGCCGGCCGGTCCCCCGCCGAGGCTCGACGGCTCCTGCGCGCCCCCCTCGTCCAGCAGAGCGTCCTCGTGCTCGGCCGCGTCGATCTCGGCCTCCGCGACCTCGACGTCGTGCAGGTCGCCGAACGGGTTGCCGCCCAGCGAGACGAACTTCTCCTGGTGGCGCCGCTCGCGCGGGAACTCCAGCTCCTTGAGCGCCGCGACCGTCATCTTCATGAAGGGTGCGGGACCACACACGAACGCGTCGTACGTCGCGTAGCCGGCGGCGAACGCCTTGACCTGCTCGTGGCTGGGCAGGCCCTGGACCGACTCGAGCCAGTGGACGACCACGAGCCGGTCGGGGTGCGCGGCGGCCAGCCGGGCCAGCTCGCCGGCGAAGATGACCGACCGCTCGTCGCGGTTGGCGTAGAACAGCACGATCCGGCCGGTCCCCTGCTCCAGCGCGGTGCGGGTGATCGACATGACCGGCGTGATGCCGCTGCCGCCGGCGAAGAGGAGGAGGTCGGCGCTGAGCGAGGCCGGCGTGAAGATGCCGCTCGGCGGCAGCACGCGCAGCGAGTCGCCGGGCGCGAGGTGGTCGCAGATCCAGTTGGACGCGTAGCCGCCGTCGGTGCGCTTGACGGTGATGGTGAGCGGGCCGCCGCCGACCGGGCTGCTGCACAGCGAGTAGCACCGCGCCGCCACGCCGGTCTGGTCGCTGGGCACCGCGACGGTCAGGAACTGCCCCGGCTTGTAGGCGAAGTGCTCCTCGGCGCCCGCGGGCACCTCGAAGCTGATGGAGCGGGCGTCGGGCGTCTCCTCGACGACGTCGAGGATCTTCAGCTCGAAGGAGTCGGTGTCCACGGGGTCTTCCTGGTCGGGGGCGGCCGGCGGGGGCCGTCGTGCGGGGCAGCGGTGCAGGGGCGCAGAGCAGGGCCAGCGCAAGGGGCGTGCAGGGGGTGGCGCGAGCGGTGCTCAGTATCCGTCCTCGGCGCCGACGGGGACGGCACCCTCCCGCACAGCGGTCTCGATGCTCGCCAGCATCCGCGGGCAGCCGACGTGGCTCTCGCGGCCGCCGGCGCGCCGGTTCAGCTCCGGGCAGTGCGCCCGCGCCTCGGTGCTCCACTGGATCGAGGTGTGGTGCTCGCTGTTCTTCTTCACCCCGACCTGTGCCAGGCAGTCCAGGCAGGCCACCTCGGTGAGCCGGGCGGAGGTGTAGAGCCGCTGGTCCTCCAGCGTCTCGGGGCTCAGCGGGACGAACGACGCCATCTCAGGTGCCCGTCATGACCTGGGGCTTGCCCTCGGCCCCGGGGTTGGCCACGCCCTGGGCTGCGGCGTCGTCCTCGGCGGCCTTGCGGGCGAGGTTCTCGGCGACCTCGGCCTGCCAGAACTCGTTGGCCTTGGTCGTGTCGACCTCGAACTCGAACCGGTCGACCATCTCGGGCTGGACGTCGGCGACGTCGACGTAGAACTGCTCGTACCAGCGGCGCAGCTGGTAGACGGGCCCGTCCTCCTCGCAGAGCAGCGGGTTCTGCACCGGCACCTTGTTCTTCCAGATGTGCACGTCCTGCAGGAAGCCCTCGCCGAACATCGTGGCGTACTTCTTGGCGATGTACTGCGCGGTCTTCTCGTCGAGGCCCTCGGGCTTCTTGACCGCGATGCCGTACTGCAGGGTGAACGAGTCCGGCCCGGTGGGCAGGTGGCAGTTGATGAGGACGACCTCGGTGATGAAGCCCTTGTAGTCGACCTCGAGCCAGTTGATCATGTACGACGGCCCGTAGTAGGTGGCCTCGGATTTGAGGAACATCTCCGCGTCGCCGTACCCGCCGCTCACGTCGGGGCGGCCCTTGGACGCCATGTACTGCGTGGCGCGGGTGCCCTCGAAGACGTTGCGGAAGCTGGTGGGGAACGACAGGTGCACGTAGTAGAAGTGCGCCATGTCGACGACGTTGTCGATCAGCTCGCGGCAGTTCGAGCCCTCGATCGGCACGACCTCCCAGAACCAGTCGGTCCACTCGTCGGTGCCGATGCCGGGCAGCTCGGGCGGGAGGACGTCCATGTCCGGCGCGGAGCCCTCGACGTCGTGCCAGATCAGCACCTGGCCGTTGCGGATGACGACGGGGTAGCGCTGCGTGCGGGCGCGCAGCGGCACGCGGCGGGCGTAGGGGATCTGCTTGCACTTGCCGTCGCCGCCCCAGCGCCAGTCGTGGAACGGGCAGGCGATCTCGTCGCCCTTGACCGATCCCTGGGTCAGGTCGCCGCCCATGTGCCGGCAGTAGCCGTCGAGGACGTTGATCCCGCCCTGGCTGTCCTGCCAGACGACCAGCTTGGTGCCGAAGGCCTCGATGCCGTGCGGCTTGCCGTCGGCGAAGGAGACCTCGGTGCCCAGGCAGTGCCAGCCGCGCGCGAAGCGCTCCGGCGGCTTGCCCTGGTCCAGGTAGCGGGTGCTGGAACCGGTGTCGCTCATCGCGTGCCTCCCGATCGTCGATGGCCGTACCGCGTGCCGGTGGACCAAAACGAGAACAGGTTATAGTTTTCTGTCCGGTCTTTCCACCACTGGTACCACTCGGCAGGAGTCCGCACCATGCACCTGGCCCTATCGGACGCGGAGCTCGCGCTGCGCGGGGAGCTCCACGACTACTTCTCCGAGCTGGTCACCCCGGAGGTGCGCGCCGGGCTGGCCGCCTCCACCGGTGAGTTCGGCGAGGCGGGCGTCTACAAGGACGTCATCCGGCAGCTCGGCAGCGACGGCTGGCTCGGCATCGGCTGGCCGGAGGAGTACGGCGGCCAGGCCCGCTCGATGGTCGAGCAGCTGATCTTCACCGACGTCGCCGCCGACCACGGCGTGCCGATCCCCTACCTCACGCTCAACACGGTGGGGCCGACGATCATGCGCTACGGCACCGACGAGCAGAAGGAGCACTTCCTGCCGCGGATCCTCGCCGGCGACCTGCACTTCTCCATCGGCTACTCCGAGCCCGGCTCCGGCACCGACCTCGCCTCGCTGCGCACCCGCGCGGTCCGCGAGGGCGACGAGTGGGTGATCAACGGCCAGAAGATGTGGACCTCGCTGATCCAGTACGCCGACTGGATCTGGCTGGCCTGTCGCACCGATCCCGACCTGCCCCGGCACAAGGGCCTGTCGATGATCCTGGTGCCGGCCGACGCGCCGGGCTTCTCCTACACCCCGGTGCACACGGTCGCCGGCGTCGGCACGAGCGCGACGTACTACGAGGACGTCCGCGTGCCGGTCTCCAACCTCGTCGGCGAGCTCAACGGCGGCTGGTCCCTGATGACCAACCAGCTCAACCACGAGCGGGTCGCGCTGACCTCCTCCGCGCCGCTCACCCAGTCGCTGCGCCAGGTGCGCGCCTGGGCGCAGGAGACGAAGACCGCCACCGGCAGCCGGGTGATCGACACCGAGTGGGTGCAGATCGCGCTCGGCCGGGCCCACGCCCGCGTGGAGATGCTGACCCAGCTGAACTGGAAGCTGGCCTCCGACGCCGACCACGGCGTGGACCTGTCTCCCGCCGAGGCGTCGGCGACCAAGATCTACGGCTCCGAGCTGGCCACCGAGGTCTACCGCTCGCTGATGGAGGTCGTCGGCCCGAACGCCGCGCTGCCGGCCTCGACGGAGGGCTCGGTGCTCGCGGGCCGGCTCGAGCGGATGTACCGCTCGTCGCTGGTGATGACCTTCGGCGGCGGCACCAACGAGATCCAGCGCGACATCATCGGCTACGTGGGCCTCGGGCTGCCCGCGGCGAAGAGGTAGGGCACCGGCATGGACTTCTCCTTCACCCCCGAGCAGGACGAGGCCGCCGAGCTGGCCGCCCGGATCCTCGCCGACCGCGCCACGCCCGAGCGGATGCGCGCGGTCGAGCAGGCCGGCGACCGCTTCGACCGCGACCTGTGGCGCGACCTCGGCGAGGCCGGCCTGCTCGGCCTGGCCCTGCCCGAGGAGCACGGCGGCGCCGGTCTCGGCATCGTCGAGCTGTGCCGCGTGCTCGTCGAGGTCGGCCGCACGGTCGCCCCCGTCCCGCTCGCCTTCCACGGCCCCGCGGCCCGGGTCCTCGCCGAGCACGGCACGCCCGAGCAGCAGGCCACCTGGCTGCCCGGCGCCGCGTCCGGCACGTCGGTGCTGACCGCCGCGGTCGCCGAGGACCTCGCCTTCGCCCCGGAGCGGCCCACGACGACCGCCACCCGCGACGGCGACGGCGACGGCGACGGGTGGACCGTCACCGGCGCCAAGGCCGTGGTGCCCGCCGGAGCGTACGCCGACCTGCTGCTCGTCCCGGCCGAGACCGCCGACGGGGTCGCGGTGCTCCTCGTCCGGCCCGACGACCCCGGCGTGACCGTGACCCCGCTCGCCTTCACCGACGGCGACCGGGTCGCGCGGGTCGAGCTCGACGGCGCCGCCCTGCCGGCGGACCGACTCCTCGGCCCCGCCGACGGCGCGGTCGACCGCAGGCTGCGGCAGCTGCTCGTGCTCGCCGCGGCCGCTGAGCAGCTCGGGGTCACGCAGGGCGCGCTCGCCCTCACGGCGGCGTACGCCAAGACCCGCGAGCAGTTCGGCCGGCCGATCGGGACGTTCCAGGCGGTCTCGCAGCGGCTCGCGGACGGCTACATCGACGTGCTCGGCCAGCGGCTGACCCTGTGGCAGGCCGCGTGGCGGCTCTCCGAGGGGCTGCCCGCCGAGACCGAGGTGGCGATCGCGAAGCTGTGGGCGGCCGACGCCGGCCACCGCCTCGCGCACACGACGATCCACGTGCACGGCGGTGTCGGCATCGACCTCGACGGCGAGGCGCACCGGTACTTCACGACCGCCAAGCGCTTCGAGATGCTCCACGGCGGCGCCACCGAGCAGGCCCTGCTCATCGGTCGCCGGCTCGCCGCCGAGCCCGCCTGACCCGGTAGCACCCCCCCCGCGTCGTCCGATCGGTCACACCTGGGCCGATCGGCGGCGCGCCTGCTTGACGTCTCCTAGCCTCGAGCCCATGGTCCCCCGGCTGTCGCTGCTGCCTGCCCTCGTGGTGGCGCTCGTGCTCGCCCTCCTGCCGTGGTCCCCGGCCGGCTCGACCGCGCCCGCGACCCGGACCGCGCCGGCGCCGGCGTCGGCTGCCGCGAGCGACAACCCGCTGGCCGGCGGCACGTGGGCGTCTACCGCGGCGGCGCGGAGATGGCGTGGGCGCCGTACGAGCGGGCGACCGGCCGCAAGCGCGACCTGCTCGCGCAGATCGCGGACGCGCCGAAGGCCAAGTGGTTCGGCGACTGGATCCCCGACGGGGCGATCGGCGCGAAGGTCCGGGAGTACGTCACCAACGCGCAGGCCGGCGACCCCGACGCGCTCGTCCAGCTGACGGTGTTCCGGATGGTCCCGTGGGAGCACGAGGCGTGCACGCGGCTGCCGTCGAAGGCCGAGAAGACGTCGTACAAGAGGTGGGTCCGCCGGTTCGCCGACGCCCTCGGCGACACCCGGGCCGCCGTCGTGCTCCAGCCCGACGGCCCGTTCGCCCTCTGCGCGCCGCGTGGGTCGACCGAGCTGTCCCGCCTGGTGGGGTACGCCGCCCGCACCCTCGCCGCGCTCCCCCGCACCACCGTCTACATCGAGGTCGGGTCCGCCGGGTGGAACCACCTCGACCCGGAGCTCGCCGTCACGCAGCTCGTGCGGGCCGGGATCCGCAAGGTCCGTGGCTTCCACCTCAACACCACGCACTACGAGTCGACGGCACGGCAGGTGCGCTTCGGCGCCCGGGTCGTCGAGGCGCTGGCCGCCCGCGGGATCGCCGGCAAGCACTTCACCGTCGACACCGCGCAGAACGGCCGCGGCTTCACCTTCGAGCACAACCGCAAGCACCACGGCGGCCGCTTCGACCACGCCCCCACGTGCCGGACGCGGAAGCAGACCCACTGCGTCACCCTCGGCATCCCGCCGACCTGGCGGGTGGCCGACCCGCGCTGGGGCCTGCCCGCCGACGTACGCCGCCTGGCGGCCGCGCACGTCGACGGCTACCTCTGGGCGGGCCGCCCGTGGCTGCGGCGCCAGGCCAAGCCGTTCGACCTCCAGCGGGCGCTCGCGATCACCCGCACCACGCCGTACCGCTGAACCCGCTCGGGTCCGCTCGGGTCCGCTCGGGTCCGCTAGACGCTGAACCCGTCGAGCCGCTGGACGGTCTCGGTGAACTCCGCGACCAGGTCGGCCATCACGTCGGCGACCGGGCGCACCTGGTTCATCCGGCCGACGATCTGGCCGACCGGCATCGAGATCACGTCGGGGTCGTTGGAGGCGACGATCCGGTTGTGCGCCTCGGCGACCAGGAGGTTCTGCAGCGGCATCGGGAGCGGCTGCGGGGCGCCCTCCTCGGCCCAGGCCTCGGTCCACCTCGTCTTCAGCAGCCGCGCCGGCTTGCCGGTGTAGACGCGGGTGCGGACGGTGTCGGAGGAGGTGGCGCGGGTGAACGCGGTCTCCCAGGCGGAGTGGTTGGCGGAGAGGTTGCGGTACTCCTCGGTGCCGAGCCAGATCGAGCCGGTCCACACGCCCTGCGCGCCGAGCGCGAGCGAGGCCGCGACCTGGCGGCCGGAGCCGATGCCGCCCGCGCCCAGCACCGGCACGTCGGGGCCGACCGCGTCGACGATGTCGGGGGTGAGCACCATGCTGGCCACCTCGCCCGTGTGCCCGCCGGCCTCGTAGCCCTGGGCGACGATGATGTCGACGCCGTTGGTGACGTGGCTGAGCGCGTGCTTGGCGGCGCCGGCGAGCGCCGCGACCTTGACGCCGTGCTCGTGGCACTTGTCGATGACGTCCTTCGGCGGGGAGCCCAGCGCGTTGGCGATGAGCACCGGGCGGTGCTGGAGCGCCACGTCGAGGTGGCTGCGGGCCACCGAGTGCAGCCAGCCGAGCACGCCGTCGCGGCCCTCGCCCTCGGGCAGCGGCGGGATGCCGAGCTTGAGCAGCGTCTGGTCGACGAACTGCTTGTGCTCCTCGGGGATCATCGAGGAGACGTCGAGTCCCTTGACCTCCTCGGGCACCTTCATCGGCATGACGATGTCGACGCCGTAGGGCTTGCCGTCGGTGTTGTCGTCGAGCCAGCTGAGGGTCTGCTCGAGCTCCTCGGTGTCGTTGAAGCGGACGCAGCCGAGCACGCCCAGCCCACCGGCGCGCGACACGGCGGCCGCGACGTGCTCGGAGGGGGTGAAGGCGAAGATCGGGTACTCGATGCCGAAGGCGTCGCAGAGGGGGGTACGCATCTGGTGCTCAGGCTCCCGTGGTGGCGGTGACGGACTGGCTGGACGGGGCGGCCGGGCCGGACAGCGCCAGCTCCTTGGCCCGCGGGTACTGCGCCTTGCCGGTGGCGTTGCGCGGCACCCGGTCGACGATCGTGAGCGCCCGGGGCAGCTTGTAGCCCGACAGGTGCGCGCGCAGGTAGGTGCGCAGCTCCTCGAGCTCGAGGGTGTGGCCCTCGCGCAGCTCGACGACGGCGGCCACGGCCTGGCCGTAGCGCTCGTCGGGCACGCCGACCACGAGCACGTCGTACACCGCCGGGTGGCCCTTGACGGCCATCTCGACCTCTTCGGGGTAGACCTTCTCCCCACCGGTGTTGACGCAGTTGGAGCCGCGGCCGAGCAGCGTGACCTTGCCGCCCTCCTCGATGCGGGCGTTGTCGCCCGGGACCGAGTAGCGCTCGCCGTCGATGGTCAGGAAGGTCGCGGCCGACTTGACCTCGTCCTTGTAGTAGCCGACGGGCACGTGGCCACCGCGGCCGAGGCGGCCGACCTTGCCGATGTCCGTCGTGACGTCCAGGACCCGGTTGTCCTCGTCGATGACGACGCTGGCCGGGCCGAGCGCGACGACGGGGCCGTCGGCGCTGATGTTGCCCTTCTCCTGCATGCCCATGCCCTGGAAGCCGGTCTCCGAGGCGCCGATGGAGTCGGTGAAGACGGCGTTGGGGAACGCGTCCATCCACCGCTTCTTCACCGGTGGGCTGAAGATCGCCGCGCTGCTGGAGATCGCGAACAGGCTGGACCCGTCGAAGCCGCCCGCCTCGTAGGCCTCGATCAGCGGCCGGGCCATCGCGTCGCCGGTCATGAAGATCAGCTGGACCTTCTCGCGGTCGATGATCTCCCAGGTGCGGACGGGGTCGAACTTCGGCTCGAGGATCGTGAGGTGCCCGGCGAACAGGTGCATGAGCAGGCCGGCCTGGGCGCCCCCGTGCATGAGCGGGCTGAGCGGGAAGGTGACCATCCGCGGGTCGGTCGCCTGCTTGGACTGGTCGTACTCGTCCATCGGGGTGCCGGTGTAGAAGTCGATGCCGCCGCCGAGCACCCGCCAGAAGTCCTCGTGGCGCCACATGACGCCCTTCGGGAAGCCGGTCGTGCCGCCGGTGTAGATGATGTGCAGGTCGTCGCCGCTGCGCTCGCCGAAGTCGCGCTCGGTCGACTGGCCGGCCAGGGCGTCCTCCCACAGGACGCCGCCGTACGACGACACGTCGCTCGCGTCGTCCGGCTCCAGGACGTCGGGCACGACGACCGCGAGCCGCAGCTTGTCGTGCTTGGGGAAGCAGGCCGCGACCAGGTCGGCGTACGTCCGCTCGTGGATGAGCGCCACGACGTCGGCGTTGTCGAAGAGGTAGTTCAGCTCGCCCTCGACGTACCGGTAGTTGACGTTGATGTTGACCGCTCGGATCTTCGTCACCGCCAGCACCGCGACGACGTGCTCGATGCTGTTCTTGGCGTAGATCGCCACGTGGTCGCCGGGCCCCACCCCCTGTGACTGGAGGTAGTGCGCGAGCTTGTTGGACTCGGCCTCGAGGTCGGCGAAGGTGGCGACCCGGTCCCCGACCTTGACGGCCGGGTTGTCGGGTGCGGCGTCGACCGCGTGCTCGAACAGGTCAGCGATGTTGTGAGCCACGGCGGCGAGACTAGAACACGTTCTCGTTCTTGGCTAGCATCCCGCCATGACCAGCACGGACGCCTCCCAGACCACCCCCGCGAGCGCCCCCGGCGGCGCCGAGACGCCGAAGGAGCCGCACTGCCTCGTCGAGCAGGACGGCCACAAGCTGGTCGTGACGATGAACCGCCCGGCCTCCCGCAACGCGCTCTCCGGGGAGATGCTCGCGATCATGGAGCAGGCCTGGGACCGGGTGAACTCCGACCCGGAGATCCGGGTCTGCATCCTCACCGGGGCCGGCGGCTACTTCTGCGCCGGCGCCGACCTGAAGTCGATGTCGAAGCGGCCGCCGTCGGAGAGCTTCGAGTCCGGTGAGTACGACCCGACGGTGATCAAGGGCCTGCTCAAGGGCTTCCGCCTCACCAAGCCGCTGATCGCCGCGGTCGAGGGCCCGGCGATCGCCGGCGGCACCGAGATCCTCCAGGGCACCGACATCCGCGTCGCCGGCGAGTCGGCGAAGTTCGGGATCTCCGAGGCCCGCTGGAGCCTCTACCCGATGGGCGGCTCGGCGGTCCGGCTCGTGCGGCAGATCCCCTACACCGTCGCCGCCGACCTGCTGCTGACCGGCCGCCACGTCAAGGCGCCCGAGGCCAAGGAGATCGGCCTGATCGGGCACGTCGTGCCCGACGGCCAGGCGCTCGCCAAGGCCCACGAGATCGCCGACATGATCGCCGCCAACGGCCCGCTCGCCGTCCAGGCCATCCTCCGCACCATGCGCGAGTCCGAGGGCAAGCACGAGGACGAGGCCTGGAAGGACGACGCCCGCGTCGGCGCCGCCGTCTTCGCCTCCAACGACGCCAAGGAGGGCCCGCGCGCCTTCGCCGAGAAGCGGCCGCCGCGGTTCACCGCCTCCTGAGGCGTCGCTACCTGCCCGAGCCGGGCGCGGCGAGCGCGCCGTGCAGGGCGGCCTTGACCCGGTCCGGCAGGACCCGGGCGGCGGCGGTGATGAGCTTGTTCGGCAGGCCGGGGACGACCTGCTCCTGGCCCGCGAGCGCCGCCTCGACCCCGAGCCGGGCGACCTCGGCCGGGTCGTCCTTGCTGTCGCTCGCGCCGATCCTCGTGTCGTCCATCCCGGCTCGGTGGAAGAAGTTCGTCGCCGTCGGGCCGGGCATCAGCGCGGTGACGCTCACGCCCGTGCCGACCAGCTCGCGGCGCAGCGCCTTGGCGAAGGACTGCACGAAGGTCTTCGAGGCGCCGTAGACCGCCTCGTAGGCGTCGGGGTGCGTCGCCGAGATCGACGACGTGAACAGCAGCCGCCCGCTCCCCCGGGCCGTCATGCCGCGGACGAGGTGCTTGGCGAGGTGGACCGTCGACCGCACGTCGAGGTCGATCAGCCGCAGGTCGTCGTCGAGGTCCGTGTCGCGGAACGGGCCTCCGCTCCCCACGCCGGCGTTGAGGGCCGCGAACGCCACGGCGCGGTCCCCGATGGCGCGGTGGACATCCTCGACGCCGTCGCGGGTGGCCAGGTCGGTCCGCACCTGCTCGACCGCGGCGCCGAGCGACTGCAGCTCGGCCGCGGCGTCGTCGAGCCCCGGACCGGTCGCGACGACCAGGAGGTCGTGGCCCCGGCCGGCCAGCTGCTTCGCGATCTCCAGACCGATGCCGCTCGAGGCGCCGGTCACCAGGGCGAGCGGTCGGCCTGCCGGGTGGGCTGCGTCGTACGTCGAGGAGCTCATGTCGGGCGGAGTACCCACCGACCCTTCCGCTACCCGCCCGCGCCGACCAGACTGGGCAGATGACGCCCACGAACCACCGGCGGCACGACGGCCACCGGCCCGACTACACGACCCTGCCGCCCGAGGTGACGCTCGAGGAGACCGTCCGCTCCGTCGACGCCGACCCGGTGCCGGACCCGCACGCCGGGCGCAACGTCGACCAGCACGCGGCCCTGCAGGACGACTGAGCCAACGGACGACGCGGGGTGTGACGGGACTCGCGTCGGGTCCGGCTTCGCCGCGGCGTACCTGCGGGAGGAGAGTGGAGTCTGCCGCAGCCCGCCCTCCCGGGCCTCCTGCACGCCGAGGCCGTCCCTGCACGTGCCCCGCTCTCCTCTCCGCCCCGCGCGGCCGACCGGTCGCGCCCTGCCCCTGGTGCTGTCCCCTCCCTTGTTGCCTGCTGCTGCTTTCTGCTCCGTCGCCGTCACCCTCTCCCTCCTCACCCAGCTCCCCCAGGTCCACCGGGCGCTCCGCACCCGCGTCACCGACGGCCTGTCGACCGGGACGCTCGGCCTCTCGCTGCTGTGCTGCGCGTCGTGGTGCGCCTACGGCATGGCCGTCCTCGACGTCGCCCAGGTCGCCAACAACGTCGTGAACCTCGCGCTGCTCGCGCTCCTCGCCCACGCCCTCGTGCTCGCCGGCGCCCTGCGCCGCTGGCAGGGCGTCGTCCTGGTGGCCGGCTCGGTCGGCACCGCCAGCGCGGTCGCCCAGCTGACCTCGCCCGTCGCGGCCGCGACGATGGCCGCCACGATCGGCTTCGGCGCCAAGGTGCCCCAGGTCCGGGTGGCGCTCTCCGGCGCGCCGCTGTGGGGGCTCGCCCCGCTCAGCGTGGTGCTGGGCTTCGTCAGCCCCGCCCTGTGGGCCGGCTACGGCTTCGTCACGGGCGACCCGGTCGTGCTCGTCGCCAGCCTCGTCTCGGGCGCGCTGTCGGCGGTCATCCTGTGGCGCCGGCTGCCCCCGCGCCGCACCCTCGGGTCGCTCAGCACCGGCCGCCTCGGCCCGCGGGTCGCCCGGGTCGCCGCCGTCGTCGAGACGCACCTGCCGCAGGCCCGGCACCGCGCCGCGGCCTGACCGGTCGCTCCTCGGCACCCGCGGCGTGCGGTTGCCCACAGGGCGCCCGACCGTTGCCACCCCGGCGGTCGGGTACCGCCCGGACATGACCAGCGACCTCGAAGCAACGACCGACGACCTGCTGAACACCATCCGCGAGCTCTGGCAGCGGGCCCAGGGCGGCGACGAGCTCGCGCCCCCGGAGGGCTTCGGCCAGGCGGTGACCTCGATCAAGGACACCGACATCGCGGAGGCGACGGGCCTCGACCTCGACCCGGTGCGCGAGTACCTCGACAACGCCGACGGCACCCAGCTCGTCGTCGGCCGCGACGGCGACACCCGGACGGTCCAGGGCCTGCTCTAGGGACGCTCAGGCGTCGCCGTCCACGAGGGCCTGGACGGCGGCGCCATACCACCGGGCGACGTCCGCCGCGGGCGCCCCGGTCACCACCGGGTCCTCGAGGATCGCGACCGCCTCCAGCAGGCCGCCGACCTGGGCGGCCACCAGCCGCGCCCGCAGCCGCGCGTCGGGCCCGGTGAGCCGGGCGGCCAGCGGCGCGGCGAGCGTGGCGTCCATCGCCTCGAGCAGGTGGGCGCGCACCTGGTCGCTGTCGGTGGCCCGGATCATCGCGCGGTACGTCGTGCGGAACACGCGGCCGAGCCGGTCGTCGAGCACCAGGGACACGAGCCGCTCCCCCAACCCATCGGCCGGACCGTCCAACGCCTGCTCGAAGGCGCCCTCGACGTCGATCGTCTCGATGAAGAGCTGCTCCTTGGAGCCGAAGTGGCGCATGACCAGCGCCGCGTCGACGCCGGCCTCGGCCGCGACCGACCGCACCGACGTGGCGGCGTACCCCCCGGCCTGGAACTGCCGCCGGGCGGCCTCCGCGATCGCCGCGCGGGTGCTGGTGCCGGTCACGCGCCGCAGGCTAGTGCGCCGCGGGCCGGTGCGTCAGCCGACCGCCCGGTCGCCGGTCCAGTACTGCGCGCGCAGCGCCTTCTTGTCCGGCTTGCCCAGCGCGGTCAGCGGCAGCGCGTCGGCGACGACGACCTGCTTGGGCGCCTGCACCGAGCCCTTGCGCTCCTTGACCATCTCCTGGATCTCGGCGGTCATCCGCGCCACCGACTCCTCGTCGCGCGGCGCGTCCTCGCGCAGCACGACGATCGCGGTCACCGCCTCGCCGAACTTCTCGTGCGGCGTGCCGATGACCCCGACCTGGGCGACCGACGGGTGCTCGGCCACGACGTCCTCGACCTCGCGCGGGAAGACGTTGAAGCCGCCGGTGACGATCATGTCCTTGGTGCGGTCGACGATGTACCAGAAGCCGTCCTCGTCCTCGCGCGCCACGTCGCCGGTGTGCATCCAGCCGTCGCGGAAGGTCTCGGCGGTCGGCTCGGGCAGCTTCCAGTAGCCGCCGGCGAGCAGCGGACCCGCCACGCAGATCTCCCCCGGCTCCCCGGTCGGGACCGGCCGGCCGTCCTCGCCGAGCAGCGCGGTGCGCAGGAACGCCGACGGGCGGCCGCACGACGACAGCCGGCGGTCGTCACCGGACACGTGGTCGTCCTTGCCGAGGTAGGAGATCACCATCGGCGCCTCGGACTGCCCGTAGTACTGCGCGAAGATCGGCCCGAACCGGTCGATCGCCTCGCGCAGGCGCACCGGGTTGATCGCCGAGGCGCCGTAGTAGACGGTCTCCAGCGACGACAGGTCGCGGGTGCGCGAGTCCGGGTGGTCCATCAGCGCGTAGAGCATCGACGGCACCAGCATCGTGGCGGTGATCCGCTGCTCCTCGATCGTGCGCAGCACCTCGGCCGGGTCGAACTTCGCGAGCACGTAGAGGCAGCCGCCCTTGAGGACGGTCGGCACGAAGAACGCCGCGCCCGCGTGCGAGAGCGGGGTGCACATGAGGAAGCGGGGCGACTCCGGCCACTCCCACTCCGACATCTGGATCTGGGTCATCGTGTTCATCTGGCGCGAGGTGCCGACGACGCCCTTGGGCTTGCCGGTCGTGCCGCCCGTGTAGGTGATCGACACGACGTGGTCGTGCGGGAGCAGCGCCGCCTCGAGCGGCTCGGGCTCGAACTCCGCCGCCTTCGCGGTCAGGTCGGCCGCCTCCGCCCGGGTGCCGGCCAGCTCCTCGGGCACGGGCCCGATGGTCAGCACCGTCGTCAGGTCCGGGCAGCGCTCGAGCAGGCCGAGCGCCCGCTCGACGAACATCGGGTTGGGGTCGATGACCAGCGTGGTGATCTCGGCGTCGTTGATGACGTAGGCGTGGTCCTCCAGCGAGCCGAGCGGGTGCAGCGACGTGCGCCGGTAGCCCTGCGTCTGCCCGGCGCCGAGGATGAAGAGCACCTCCGGCCGGTTGAGCGCCAGCAGCGCGCCGGCCGTGCCGCGGCCGGCACCGAGCGCCTCGAACGCCTGGACGTACTGGCTGATCCGCTGCGCGACCTCGCCGCCGGTCAGCGTCACCTCGCCGAGGTGCATCACGGGCTTGGTGCGGTGCTTCTTCAGCGCCGCGACCATGAGGTGGCCGTTGTGGGTGCCGAGCCGCATGAGCTCCTCTGTGGTGTGGTCCGTGCTCATGCGAGCACCTCCGCGACCCGGCGGACCTCGTCCCCGGAACGGCAGCTGAGCAGCAGGGTGGTCACTCCGGTCTCCTCCCACTGGGCGACGCGCTCGCGCACCTCGCCCGCGGTTCCGATGATGTGCATGTCGTCGACCAGCTCGTCGGGGATGAGCGCGGTCGCCTGGTCCTTCTCGCCGGTCAGGTAGAGCTCCTGGACCTGGGCGGCCAGCTCGGCGTGGCCCATCCGCTCGAAGACCTGCTTGTGGAAGTTCTGGTCCTTCGCGCCCATGCCGCCCATGTAGAGCGCGACGAACGGCTTCATCGCGTCGATGACGGCCTGCTTGCCGGCGGCGTCCTCGACGATCTCGAGGTGGCAGGTGGCGGCGATCTCGAAGTCGGCACGGGTACGCCGCGCGCCGGGCCGCGCGAAGCCCTCGTCGAGCCACGGCTGGTACATCCCGGCCGAGCGTGGCGTGTAGAAGATCGGGATCCAGCCGTCGGCGATCTCGGCGGTCTGCGCGACGTTCTTCGGCCCCTCGGCGCCGAGCCAGATCGGGATGTCGGCCCGCAGCGGGTGCACGATCGGCTTCAGCGGCTTGCCGAGGCCGGTCGCGCCCGGCCCGGCGTACGGCATGGGGTGGTGCGGGCCGTCGTTGGTCACCGGCGCCTCGCGGGCCAGCACCTTGCGGATGATGTCGACGACCTCGCGGGTGCGGGCCAGCGGCTTGGCGAACGGCTGGCCGTACCAGCCCTCGACGACCTGCGGGCCGCTGACGCCCATCCCGAGCACCACGCGGCCGCCGCTGAGGTGGTCGAGCGTCAACGCGTGCATCGCGATCGAGGTGGGGGTGCGGCCCGACATCTGCACGATCGAGGTGCCCAGGCGCAGGCGGCTGGTCTCGCGCCCCCACCAGGCGAGCGGGGTGAACGCGTCGGAGCCCCACGCCTCGGCGGTGAAGACCGCGTCGAAGCCGGATTCCTCCGCCGCGGCGACGAGCTCCGCGACGCCCGTCGGCGGCTGGGCGCCCCAGTAGCCGAGCTGCAGTCCGAGTTTCATGAGCGCCACCCTGGCAGACCCTTGCCGCGATTTCTAGAACGTGTTTCACTTCCGGACCATGTCCCGAACCTTGTCCGCTCCGGTCACGGTCGCCTTCGACTACACCCGGTCCACCGGCCCCGTCCTGGGTCGCTTCCTCACCGGGCTGCGCGAGAAGCGCGTCGTCGGCGTCCGCACCTCCGAGGGCCGCGTCGTGGTCCCCCCGCCCGAGTTCGACCCCGTCACCCACCAGCAGGTCGACGACTTCGTCGAGGTCGCCGACACCGGCACCGTCACGTCGTGGACGTGGGTGCCCGAGCCGGTCAAGGGCCAGCCCCTCGACCGCCCGTTCGCGTTCGCGCTGGTCACCCTCGACGGCGCCGACGTGCCGATGGTGCACGCCCTCGACGTCACCTCCCCCGACCAGGTCCGCACCGGCATGCGCGTGCGCATCCGCTGGGCCGAGGAGCGGGTCGGCGCGATCACCGACATCGCGTGCTTCGAGCCGACCGAGGACGCCGCACCCGGTACCGCGATCAAGCTCGGCGACCTGGGCGACAACCCGGTCACCGGCGTGATCACCCCCGTCGAGCTGGACTACCTGTACGCCGCCTCGCCGGAGGAGTCGTCGTTCTACCGCGCCATCGCCGAGGGGCGGATCATCGGCCAGCGGTGCCCGACCTGCGGCAAGGTCTACGTGCCGCCGCGCAGCGCGTGCCCCGCGGACGGCACGCCGACCACCGACGAGGTCGAGCTGTCCCACACCGGCACCGTGACGACGTTCTGCATCGTCAACGTGCCGTTCCTCGGCCAGCGGATCACGCCGCCGTACGTCTCGGCGTACGTCCTGCTCGACGGCGCCGACATCGCCTTCCTCCACCTGATCCTCGACATCCCGGCCGAGGAGGTCCGGATGGGCATGCGGGTCCAGGCGGTCTGGAAGCCCCGCGAGGAGTGGGGCACCACGATCGAGAACATCAGCCACTTCAGTCCCACCGGCGAGCCGGACGCGGACTACGACACCTACAAGCAGCACCTGTAAGGGACGGGGAGACCACGATGAGAGACGTCGCCGTCGTCGGGTTCGCCCAGCGGCAGATGGAGGAGTTCGACGGGTCGCCCACGTGCGTGGAGCTGCTCGTCCCGCTCTTCGCGGAGTGCTACGAGCAGACCGGGTGGACCCGGCGCGACATCGGCTTCTGGTGCTCGGGCTCGTCCGACTACCTGGCCGGCCGGTCCTTCTCGTTCGTCCAGGCGGTCGACGCGATCGGCGTCATCCCGCCGGTCAACGAGTCGCACGTCGAGATGGACGCCGCCTGGGCGCTCTACGAGGCCTGGCTGAAGATCCAGACCGGCGAGGTCGACACCGCGCTGGTCTACGGCTTCGGCAAGAGCTCCGCCGGCACGCTGCGGCGCACGCTGTCGCTGCAGCTGGACCCCTACACGATGACCCCGCTGTGGCCCGACACCGTGTCGCTGGCCGGCCTGCAGGCCCGCGCCGGCATCGACGCCGGTCTCTGGGACGAGCGGGCGATGGCCGAGGTCGCCAACCGGTCGCTGACCGACGCGGAGAAGAACGAGTACGCCATCCGGAAGGGCGGGTCGTCGGTCGAGGAGCTCCTCGCCCGACCGATGTACGCCGACCCGTTGCGCAAGCACGACTGCGCGCCGGTGACCGACGGCGCCGCCGCCATGGTGCTCGCCGCCGGCGACAGGGCCCGCGAGGTCTGCGACCGGCCGGCGTGGATCACCGGCTTCAGCCACTACGTCGACCCGATCAGCATGGGCACCCGCGACCTCACCCGCGCCCCCTCGGCGGCCCGCGCAGCCGCCGCGGCCGGGACCGAGGGCGTCGAGGTGGCCGAGCTGCACGCGCCGTTCAGCCACCAGGAGCTCGTGCTGCGCCGCGAGCTCGGCCTGGCCGACGACGTCGTCGTGAACCCCTCGGGCGGCGCGCTCGCCGGCAACCCGATGTTCACCAGCGGGCTCATCCGCCTCGGCGAGGCCGCGAAGAAGGTCTGGCAGGGCGACGCGTCCCGGGTGCTCGGCCACGCCACCAGCGGCCCGGCGCTCCAGCAGAACATCGTGTGCACCATGGAGGGCAGGAACTGATGGCCAAGCAGCCAGCCGCGATCGTCGGCATCGGCCAGACCCACCACCGCGCCAAGCGCGAGGACGTCTCGATGGCGGGCCTGTGCCGCGAGGCGATCGACCGGGCGCTCGCGGACGCGAACGTCTCCCTCGACGACATCGACGCGATCGTCGTCGGCAAGGCCCCCGACCTGTTCGAGGGCGTGATGATGCCCGAGCTGTTCCTCGCCGAGTCGCTCGGCGCGGCCGGCAAGCCGCTGCTGCGCGTGCACACCGCGGGCTCGGTGGGCGGCTCGACCGCGATCGTCGCCGCCTCGCTCGTCCAGGCCGGCGTGCACAAGCGGGTGCTCACCGTGGCCTACGAGAAGCAGTCGGAGTCCAACGCGATGTGGGCGCTGTCGGTGCCCGTGCCGTTCAACATGCCGGTGCACGCCGGCGCGGGTGGCTACTTCGCCCCGCACGTGCGCTCCTACATCCGCCGCTCCGGCGCGCCGACCCACGTCGGCGCGATCGTCGCGGCCAAGGACCGGCAGAACGCGCTGAGGAACCCCTACGCCCACCTGCGCAACCCCGACACCACCGTCGAGTCGGTGCTGGCCTCGCAGGTGCTGTGGGACCCGATCCGGTACGACGAGACCTGCCCCTCCTCCGACGGCGCCTGCGCGATGGTGATCGTCGACGAGGACACCGCGGCCGCCTCGCCGAACCCGGCCTGGATCCACGGCACCGTGATGCGCTCGGAGGCCACCACCGCGGCCGAGCGGGACCAGGTGAACCCGCAGGCCGGCCGCGACGCCGCGGCGTACCTGTGGAAGCAGGCGGGGATCACCAACCCGCTCGAGGAGATCGACGCGGCGGAGATCTACGTGCCGTTCTCGTGGTTCGAGCCGATGTGGCTGGAGAACCTCGGCTTCACCGCCGAGGGCGAGGGCTGGCGGCTGACCGAGTCCGGCGGCACCGCGATGGACGGCACGCTGCCGGTCAACTGCTCCGGCGGGGTGCTCTCCTCCAACCCGATCGGCGCCTCGGGGATGCTCCGCTTCGGCGAGGCCGCGCTCCAGGTCCGGGGTGCCGCGGGCGAGCACCAGGTCGACGGCGCGCGCCGGGCGCTGGGCCACGCGTACGGCGGCGGGTCGCAGTTCTTCGCCATGTGGGTCGTCGGCGCGGACAAGCCGAGCAACTGAGGCGTCCCATGTCGGCCGGGTGGGGGCGGCGTTCTAGGCTCGGCCCGTGATCGAGCTCCGCACCCCCACCCAGGTCGACGAGATGCGCGCCGCCGGGCGCTTCGTCGCCGACGTCGTCACCGCGCTCGCCGAGGCCGCCGACGTGGGCGTCAACCTGCTCGAGCTCGACGCGCTGGCGCACGACATGATCCGCGAGCGCGGCGCGGAGTCCTGCTACATCGACTACCACCCCTCCTTCGGGGCCTCGCCGTTCGGCAAGGTGCTGTGCACGTCGGTCAACGACGCCGTGCTGCACGGCCTCCCCCACGACTACGTGCTCCAGGACGGCGACCTGCTCAGCGTGGACTTCGCCGCGAGCGTCGACGGCTGGGTCTCCGACTCCGCCTACTCCTTCGTCGTGGGCAGCGCCCGACCCGAGGACCTCGCGCTCATCGACACCACGCAGCGCGCGCTCGAGGCCGGCATCTCTGCCGCCCAGCCGGGCGGCAAGATCGGCGACATCTCCCACGCGATCGCGTCGGTCGCGCGCGAGGCCGGGCTGCGGATCAACACCCAGTTCGGCGGCCACGGCGTCGGCCGCACGATGCACGGCGACCCGCACATCCCCAACGACGGTCGCCCGGGGCGCGGCTACACGCTCAAGCCCGGCCTGGTCATCGCCATCGAGCCGTGGTTCCTGCACACCACCGACGAGATCTTCACCGACGCCGACGGCTGGACCATCCGCAGCCTCGACGGCTCCCGCGGCGCCCACATGGAGCACACGGTCGCCATCACCGAGGACGGCCCGCTCGTGCTCACCGCCCGCGAGCACGAGCCCGTGCTCAAGGGTGGGCGCGCCCCGGCCTGACGGTCCGGACGCGCCGGTCGTACGCCGCGGGGCCGCCCCCGCGGCGTACGTCGCTCAGGCGTAGCGGACCGGGAGGTCCTTCAGGCCGTTGATCCAGGAGTGCCGCAGCCGCCGCGGCTCGCGCTCCTTGACGATGCCCGGCGCGTGGTCGGCGAGCGCGTCGAAGATGACCCGGATCTCCTGGCGGGCGAGGTTGGCGCCGAGGCAGTAGTGCGCGCCGTGGCCGCCGAAGCCCAGCTGCGGGTTGGGGTCGCGGGTGATGTCGAAGCGGAACGGGTCCTCGAAGACGGACTCGTCGAAGTTGGCGCTGGCGTAGAACAGCCCGACGCGCTGGCCCTGCGCGACGGTCACGCCGCCGACCTCGACGTCGCGCACCGCCGTGCGCTGGAAGACCGTGACCGGGGTGCCCCAGCGGACGACCTCGTCGACCATCGTCGCCGGCCGCTCGGCCTTCCACAGCTCCCACTGGTCGGGGTTGTCGAGGAAGGCGTTCATGCCGTGCGAGATCGCGTTGCGCGTCGTCTCGTTGCCGGCGACCGCCAGCAGGATGACGAAGTAGCCGAACTCGTCGTCGGTCAGGCCGCGCTCGCCCTTGTGGGCGTTGAGCAGGCGGGTGATCAGGTCGTCGCGCGGGTTGGCCTGCCGTTCCGCGGCCATCGTCATCGCGTAGCCGAGGATCTCGGCCGCAGCGACGTCCGGGTCGCCGGGGTAGTCCGGGTCGTCGGAGGCCAGCATCTGGTTGGACCAGTCGAAGAGCTTGAACCGGTCCTCCATCGGCACCCCGATGAGGTCGGCGATCGCCTGCAGCGGCAGCTCGGCGGCCACCTCCTCCACGAAGTCGCCCGAGCCGCGCTCGACAGCGTCGTTGACGATCGTGGCCGCCCGCTCGCGCATCAGGTCCTCGAGCTCGTTGATCGAGCGCGGGGTGAAGGCGCGGGAGACGATCTGGCGGGTGGTCGGGTGCTCCGGCGCGTCCTGGTTGAGCATGATCACGCGCTGCATCTCGACCTGCTCGCGCAGCATCCCCTCGGAGAACCGGATGATCGCGCCGTTCTCGGCGTTGGACCAGTCCTTGGAGTTCTTCGAGATCGTCGAGACGTCGGCGTGCCGGGTCACGGCCCAGTAGCCGCTCCCGGACTCGGGCGCCATGCCGTCGTACGACCCCGGCGCCTGCTCGACCCACGTGAGCGGGCCGCTCTGCCGCATCGCGCGGAACTGCTCGTGCGGCACGGCCTGCTCGTTGACGAACGGGTCGGTCGGGTCGAATCCCTCGACGAGGACGTCGGTTGCGGTCACTGCGTTCTCCCTTTCCTGCATGGTCGGGTCCTGCGAGGTCGAGCCGGCCCCGAGCACGTCACCGGTAGGCGACGCGCAGCTCCTTGACCCCGTTGATCCACGAGCTGCGCAGCTTGCGCGGCTCGGAGAGCTGGGTGACGGTCACGTCCCGGTCGGCCAGCGCGCGGAAGATCAGGTCGACCTCCAGGCGGGCGAGGTTCGCGCCGATGCAGTAGTGCGCGCCGTGGCCGCCGAAGGCCTGGTGCGGGTTGTGGTCGCGGGTGACGTCGAAGCGGAACGGGTCCTCGAAGACGTCCTCGTCGAAGTTGGCGCTCGCGTAGAGCAGCCCGACCCGGTCGCCCTTCTTGACCTGCTGGCCGCCGACGACCACGTCGTTGGTGGCGGTGCGCTGGAAGACCGTGACCGGCGTGGCCCAGCGGATGATCTCGTCGACCGCGGTCGCCGGGCGCTCCTTCTTGTACAGCTCCCACTGGTCGGGATGCTGCATGAAGGCGTGCATGCCCCACGTGATCGCGTTGCGGGTGGTCTCGTTGCCGGCGACGGCGAGCAGGATCATGAAGAACCCGAACTCGTCGTCGGTCAGGCCGCGCCCCTCGTCCCCCTCACCGAGGTTGACGTCGGCGGTGACCAGGCGGGTGAGGATGTCATCCTGGGGGTTCGTGCGGCGCTCGTCGGCCAGCGCCATCGAGTAGGCGAGGATCTCCATGAACGCCGTCATCTGGTCGCCCTCGACCTCGGGGTCGTCGTAGGACAGCATCTGGTTGGACCACTCGAAGAGCTTGCCGCGGTCCTCCTGCGGCACGCCGAGCAGCTCGGCGATCGCCTGCAGCGGCAGCTCGGCGGCGACGTCCTCGACGAAGTTCCCCTCGCCCTTCGCGATCGCGTCGTCGACGATCTGCTCCGCGCGGGCCTTGAGCCCGTCGTGCAGCGCGTTGATCGCCCGCGGGGTGAACGCGCGGGAGACGATCTGGCGCAGCTTGGTGTGGTCCGGCGCGTCGTGGTTGATGAGCAGGAAGCCGGTCTGCTCCACCTCCTCGCGGGTCATCTCGGGGGCGAAGCGGATGATCACGCCGTTCTCGCGGGTGGAGAAGTTGGCCTGGTCCTTGGAGACCGCCGCGACGTCGGCGTGCCGGCTCAGCGCCCAGTAGCCGTCGTGGTCCGGGAACCCGGCGCGGGCCGCCTCGTCCTGCGCGATCCAGGAGACCGGCGCAGTCTGCCGCAGGGCCAGGAGCTCCTCGTGGGGCAGGCGCACGGCCATCACGTCGGGGTCGGTCGGGTCGAACACCGGCACGGCGGTAGAGGTCACGGGCGGTCCTTCGGGGTCGGCGACAAGTGAAACACGTTCTAGTGGCCGAGGTTACATACTGTCGGTACGGAAGGGAAGCGTGGCGGCGTACGTCGTGGACGGATCTTCCCGCAGAACGAGAACCTGTTCTAGTCTCCCGGCATGGGCACTCCCGTGATCGTCGACGCCGTCCGCACCCCCCTCGGCAAGAAGAAGGGGTGGCTCGCGGGCGTCCACCCCGCCGTCCTCCTCGGCTTCGCGCAGCGCGAGGTCCTCGCGCGGGCCGGGGTCGACCCCGAGCTCGTCGAGCAGGTCGTCGGCGGGTGTGTCACCCAGGCCGGCGAGCAGTCCAACGACATGGTGCGCCGGGCGTGGCTGCACGCCGGGCTCCCCCAGCACACCGGCGCGACCGCGATCGACGCCCAGTGCGGGTCGGGCCAGCAGTCGGCCCACCTCGTCCACGACATGGTCGCCGCCGGCACCATCGACGTCGGCATCGCCTGCGGCGTGGAGTCGATGTCGCGCATCCCGCTCGGCGGCAACGTCCCGCCCGGGCTCGGCGACCCGCGGCCGGACGACTGGACCATCGACATGCCGAACCAGTTCGAGGCCGCCGACCGGATCGCCCGCAACCGCGGCCTGACCCGCGAGGACCTCGACGCCTTCGGCCTCGCCTCCCAGCAGAAGGCGCGCGTCGCCGTCGACGAGGGCCGCTTCAAGCGCGAGATCGCCCCCATCTCCGCACCCGTCCTCGGCGAGGACGGCTCCCCCACCGGCGAGACCCGCCTCGTCGAGGCCGACCAGGGCCTGCGCGACACCACCGCCGAGGGCCTCGCCGGGCTCCGGACCGTCCTGCCCGACGGCCTGCACACCGCCGGCACGTCGTCCCAGATCAGCGACGGCGCCTCGGCCGTGCTGATCATGGACGAGTCCAAGGCGCGCTCGCTCGGCCTCACTCCCCGCGCCCGGATCGTCACCCACTGCCTCGTCGGCTCGGACCCGTACTACCACCTCGACGGCCCCATCGACGCCACCTCCCGCGTGCTCGCCCGCACCGGCATGTCGATCTCCGACATCGACCTGTTCGAGGTCAACGAGGCCTTCGCCTCCGTCGTCCTCTCCTGGGCCGGCCAGCACGCCGTCGACCTCGACCGGGTCAACGTCAACGGCGGCGCCATCGCCCTCGGCCACCCCGTCGGCTCCACCGGCACCCGCCTGATCACCACCGCCCTCCACGAGCTCGAGCGTCGCGACGCCTCCACCGCCCTCGTCTCCATGTGTGCCGGCGGCGCCATGGCCACCGGCACGTTGCTCGAGCGGATCTGACGCGGCTGGGTTTTCTGGTCCGGGTCGGGGTCGGCCGCTGTCGCTTCATCTAGGTATGCAGGCGAACCGCCACTCCCCCGTGTGAACTCATCGTGGGGAGTGGCGCTTCATCCAGGTATGCAGGTGAATTGACGGACGCGCCCTGCGGTCACCCGCCGGCGGGCGGACCTCCGGCAACGTCGCGTCAACCGGTCAGTCGCAGCGCGCGACGTACCCGAGTGACCGTGCTTCCCGGACGGTCGTAGTCGGACCAGACCAACCGGATCATCCCCATCCCGCTGACCTCCCGCGCAAGGTCCTCACGCTGCTTCTCCGCGAACACCACCGACCCCGGGTCCTGCCCCGGTCGGAGCAGCCGGCCGTACTTGGTGCGGCCGTCGAACTCACCGAGCACGCCGTGCCCGGGCCAGCCCCAGTCGGTCGTGGCAACCAGCACGCCATCGGAGTCGCGCACGGCGTACTGCAGCTCGGGAGCCGGGAGCCCGTGCCTCCAGAAGAGGTAGCGGCCGCGGCTCTCGCCCACCGACTCGGCGCGACCGTCGGCCATGCGTACGACGACGTGCAGGTGCTGGACGTAGGGCCACCGCGCCATCAGCTCGAACCGGGCGAACAGCTCGGCGTGCTCGACCAGCCCGCCGCGCAGGAGCGAGTCCATCATCACGAGTGCCCGCTCGTTGTCGGTCCGCGAGCCGGCTTCCAGGACACACCGGTCGGGCGGCAGGACGAGCCGACCGTTGCGCACCAGCACCTCGTCCTGGGCGCAGAACCCCTCGTGGTGCACCACATCGCCTTCGATGCGCCCCGGCCCGCCGTCGAGGCGGGTGACGTGCACCCGCGTGAGGTCGACGTCCCAGACGTCGACGCCGTGCTCGACGACCCCGGACACGTGGCTCAGGGCGACGCGATCGCCCAGCGAGTCGAGGACCGCGCGGCTCCGGACGCGGTGCCGACCAACGGGGTCCATCGCATCCCAGAGGTCGGTGAAGGTGTAGTAGCCCCGGCGGAACCGGCGCCACAGACGCTGACGCACCATGCGAGTGACGTCGCGGTCCGCGTACCCGGCGCTGCGCGCCTGCGCCCGGGTGAAGAAGCCGATCTCTTCCGCCAGCACTCGCATGGGGTCCATGCCTGCACGGTCGGCCCGACAAGGATGTCGGCGCTCGGTCCGCCGTCGCGGCTGTGGAGAGACACGTCAGACGGCGCCTGGTGGACGGTTTCGGGCCAGCGCGGGATGCCGCCGTCGGTTCGTCTGCATACCTGGATGAACCACCCCTTCCCATGGTCAGTTCACACGGGGAAGTGGCGGTTCGTCTGCATACCTAGATGAAGCGACACTTCCCATGGTCAGTTCACACGGGGAAGTGGCGGTTCATCTGCATAACTAGATGAAGCGACACCCCGACCGACCAACCTCACGGTCAGCCGGGCACACACGTCAGGCCCCGTACACAGGCTCCGGCGCAGGCGCGGAGGCGATCAGGTCACGGACGACGGGGCCGAGCTCGGCGGCGTCCCAGCGGGAGCCCTTGTCGCGGGAGGGGCCGTGGGCCCAGGCGTTCTCGAGGGTGACCTTGCCGCCCTCGATCTCGATGACGCGGCCGGTGACGTCGCCGGCGTCCTCGGAGGCGAGCCAGGCGACGACAGGCGAGTTGTCCCCGGGCTCGGGCATGGCGGAGGTGTCGAAGGCGCCCTCGGTCATCCGGGTGCGGGCGACGGGGGCGATGGCGTTGACGGTGACGCCGTACCGGCCGAGCTCGGCGGCGGCGACGAGGGTGAGCCCGGCGATGCCGGCCTTGGCGGCGGAGTACGTCGCCTGGCCGATCGAGCCCTGGAGGCCGGCGCCGGAGGAGGTGTTGACGACGCGGGCGGCCCGGGTGCGGCCGGCCTTGGACTCGGCGCGCCAGTAGGCGCCGGCGTGCCGCAGCGGGGCGAAGTGGCCCTTGAGGTGGACGCGGACGACGGCGTCCCACTCCTCCTCGGAGGTGTTGACGAGCATCCGGTCGCGCACGAACCCGGCGTTGTTGACGAGGATGTCCAGCCCGCCGAAGGTGTCGATGGCCTGCTGGACCATCGCCTCGGCGGCGGCGAAGTCGGCCACGTCGGCGCCGTTGACGACCGCCTGGCCGCCCATCGCCTCGATCTCCGCGACGACGGACTCCGCGGGGGTCTCCCCCGTGCCCTCGCCGGAGAGCGAGACGCCGTAGTCGTTGACGACGACGCGGGCGCCGTGCCGGGCCAGCTCGAGCGCGTGGGCGCGGCCGATGCCGCGGCCGGCTCCGGTGACGATGGCGACGCGGCCGTCGAGGAGGGTGCTCATCAGTTCTGCTCCTGGGTCGAGGGGGAGGTCAGGGCGGACAGGAAGACGGGCGGCTCGCCGCCGCCGTGGCACTCGATGCGGGCGCCGGAGACGTAGGAGGCGAGGTCGCTGGCGAGGAAGGCCGCCACGTGGCCGACCTCCTCGGGCCGCGCCATCCGCCCGAGCGGGATGGTCCGCTCGATCGCGGCGACACCGGCGTCGCCGCCGTAGTGGTCGTCAGTGTTCTCGGTGCGGCACAGCCCCACGTCGATGGAGTTCATCCGCACGCGCGGCGCCCACTCGACCGCCAGCGAGCGGGTGAGCGAGTCGAGGCCGGCCTTGGCGGCGCCGTACGCCGCGGTGCCCGGCGAGGGCCGGGTCGCCGAGACCGACGAGACGTTGACGATCGAGCCGCCGCCGGCCTGGGTCTGCATCACGCGATTGGCGGCCTGCGCGGCCACGAGCGGCGCCATCAGGTTGAGCCCGACGACCTTGTCGTGGAAGCGCGGGGACGCCTCCGCCGCCAGTGCGTACGGCGCCCCGCCGGCGTTGTTGACGAGCACGTCGAGCCGGGCGTGGGCCGCGACCACCTCGGCGACGAGCCGGTCGACGGCGTCGGCGTCGCGCACGTCGCAGACCAGGTGGGTGGTCCCGGCGACCGGCTCGACGTCGGAGCGCGAGCAGGTCACGACCGTGGCCCCGGCGGCGAGGAGGGCCTGGGTGATGCCGAGGCCGATGCCCTTCGTGCCGCCGGTCACCAGGGCGACGCGGCCGGTGAGGTCGAGTGCGATCGGCATGCTGCGACCATACCAAGCAAATGCTAGGTTGGCGCACATGCCGACCACCTCGGAGCTCCGCGCGGACGGGATCCGCGTCATCACGATGGCCCACCCGCCGGTCAACGCCCTGACGGTCCAGGGCTGGTTCGACGTGGCCGCCGCGCTCGACGAGGCGAGCCGCGACCAGGCCACCCACGTGGTGGTCCTGCGCGCCGAGGGTCGCGGCTTCAACGCCGGCGTCGACATCAAGGAGATGCAGCACACCAGCGGCTTCGACGCCCTGATCGGCGCCAACAAGGGGTGCTACGCGGCGTTCAAGGCCGTCTACGAGTGCTCGGTCCCGGTCATCGCGGCGGTCAACGGCTTCTGCCTAGGCGGCGGCGTCGGCCTGGTCGGCAACGCCGACTGCGTCGTGGCCAGCGACGACGCCTACTTCGGCGTGCCCGAGGTCAACCAGGGTGCGCTCGGCGCCGCGACGCACATGGCCCGGCTGGTCCCCCAGCACATGATGCGCACCCTCTACTTCACCGCCCGCACGATCCCGGCGAAGGACCTGGTCCAGTTCGGCAGCGTGCTCGAGGTGGTCCCCCGCGACCGGCTCGACGACGCCGCGATGCAGGTCGCCGGCGAGATCGCCGCGAAGGACACGCGCGTCGTGCGCGCGGCCAAGGAGGCGCTGAACGGGATCGACCCCACCGACGTGAACAAGAACTACCGGTTCGAGCAGGGCTTCACCTTCGAGCTCAACCTCGCCGGCGTCAGCGACGAGCTCCGTGACGGGTTCGCAGGGACAGAGAAAGCAGCCAAGAAGTGAGCAAGGGACCCCGCGACAAGCGGATGAGCATCGACGAGGTCGTCGGCGAGCTGCGCGACGGCATGACCATCGGCATCGGCGGCTGGGGGCCGCGGCGCAAGCCGATGGCCCTGGTCCGCGCGATCCTCCGCAGCGAGCTGAAGGACCTCACGATCGTCAGCTGGGGCGGCGCCGACGTCGGCCTGCTGGCCCGCGCGGGCAAGGTCCGCAAGCTGGTCTTCGCGTTCGTCTCGCTCGACTCGGTCCCGCTGGAGCCCAGCTTCCAGCGGGCGCGCCAGGAGGGCACGATCCCCGAGGTCGTCGAGCTCGACGAGGGCATGTTCCAGACGGGGCTGCGCGCGGCGGCGGAGCGGCTCCCGTTCCTGCCGATGCGCGCCGGCCTCGGCTCCGACGTCCTGGTCAACCAGCCGTGGATCAGGACCGTCGAGAGCCCGTACGCCGACGCGGACGGCGCGCACGAGGAGCTGGTCGCCGTGCCGGCGCTCCACCTCGACGTGGCGCTCGTCCACATGAACCGCGCCGACAAGCACGGCAACGCGACGTACCTCGGGCCCGACCCGTACTTCGACGACCTCTTCTGCATGGCCGCCGATCGCGCCTTCGTCTCCTGCGAGCAGGTCGTCGACACGGCCGGCCTGACCGTCGACACCCCCGTCCAGCGGCTGCTGCTGAACCGGATGATGGTCAGCGGCGTGGTCGAGACGCCGCACGGCGCCCACTTCACCACCTGCACCCCCGACTACGAGCGCGATGAGAAGTTCCAGCGCGCCTACGCCGCCGCGGCCGGCGGGTCCGAGGAGGACTGGGCGGCCTTCGAGCAGCGGTTCCTGTCCGGTGACGAGGCGGCCTACCAGGCGGCCGTCGCCGCGTTCGCCGAGGAGGGCAAGTGAGCACCGACGCCAGCACCAGCGTGACCCGCGCCGACGTCTGCGCGGCGGCCATCGCCGACGCGTTCCGCGACGACGGGGAGATCTTCGCCAGCCCGATGGGCATGCTCCCGATGCTCGGGGTGCGGCTGGCCAAGCTCACCTCCAACCCGGACCTGGTCATCAGCGACGGCGAGTCGCTCTTCCTGGCCGGCGTGCCGCCGCTCTTCGCGAAGGCCGACGTGGTCGAGGGGTGGATCCCGTTCCGCCGGGTCTTCGACGTCGTGGCCTACGGCAAGCGGCACGTGATGATGGGCGCCACCCAGGTCGACCGGCACGGCAACCAGAACATCTCGGCCATCGGCGACTGGTCCCGCCCGAAGCGGCAGCTGCTGGGCTCCCGCGGCGCCCCCGGCAACACGGTCAACAACCGCACGTCGTACTGGGTGCCGAAGCACTCCACCCGCGTCTTCGTCGAGGCCGTCGACATCGTCTCCGGCGTCGGCCCGAAGCGGGCGAGGGAGGCCGGGCCCGCGGCTGCGAGGTACAACGACATCCACCGCATCGTCACCAACCTCGCCGTCCTCGACGTCAAGGGCGCGGGCGACACGGTCCGGCTGCTGAGCGTCCACCCCGGCGTGAGCGTCGACGAGGTGCGCGCGGCCACCGGCTTCGAGCTCGAGGTGCCGGCCGACGTGCCGACCACGCGTGAGCCCACGGCGGAGGAGCAGGTCGTCATCCGCGAGGTGCTGGACCCCAAGGGCCTGCGCTTCAAGGAGGTCCCCCGGCCCGACGCGCAGCAGGGTGGCGCGTCGTGATCGAGCAGCTGATCCGCACGCCGTTCACCGACCTCACCGGCGTGCGCCACCCGGTCGTGCAGACCGGCATGGGCTGGGTCTCCGGCCCGCGCCTGGTCAGCGGCACCGCCAACGCCGGCGGCCTGGGGATCCTGGCCAGCGCCACCATGACCTTCGCCGAGCTCGAGCAGGCGATCGTCGAGGTCAAGGGCCGCACCGACCGGCCGTTCGGCGTCAACCTCCGCGCCGATGCCGCCGACGCCCCGGACCGGTGCCGGCTGCTCATCGACCACGGCGTGAAGGTCGCGTCGTTCGCGCTCGCGCCGAAGCCGGAGCTGATCGCCACGCTCAAGGAGCACGGCATCGTCGTGATGCCCTCGATCGGCGCGGCCAAGCACGCGGTCAAGGTCGCCTCCTGGGGCGCCGACGCGGTCATGGTCCAGGGCGGCGAGGGAGGCGGTCACACCGGACCGGTGCCGACCACGCTGCTGCTGCCGAGCGTCCTCGACGCCCTCCAGGGCGCGGGGAGCGACATCCCCGTCATCGCCGCCGGCGGCTTCTTCGACGGCCGTGGCCTCGCAGCAGCGTTGTCGTACGGCGCCGCCGGGGTCGGCATGGGCACCCGGTTCCTCCTCACCCAGGACAGCGCCGTGCCGGACGCCGTCAAGCAGCTCTACCTCGAGCGCGGCCTCACCGACACCGTCGTGACCGCGAAGGTCGACGGCATGCCGCACCGGATGCTGCGCACCGACCTCGTCGCCGAGCTCGAGGAGACCGGCGCGCTCAAGCGGCTCGCGCCGACCGTGCGCCGGACGCTGGAGTTCAAGCGTGACTCCGGCATGGGCTGGCTCGCGCTGGCCAAGGACGGTCGCGAGATGCGCAAGTCCCAGGGCCGCACGCTGGGGCAGATGGCGCTGGCCGCCAACACCCCGATGATGCTCAAGGCCGGCCTCGTCGAGGGCGACACCGACGCCGGCGTGCTGGCGAGCGGCCAGGTCGTCGGGATCATCGACGACCTGCCCACCTGCGAGGAGCTCGTCGACCGGGTCGTCACCCGGGCCGCCGACGAGCTGCGCCGGACCGGTTCGTACGTCGTGTGAGGCACGCCCCTCCGGCCCGCCCGCGTGAGCACCCTCACCCGGGCCGGCCGGCGGGTCGCCGTACCCTCGAAGACATGAGCGCCCCGACGCCCCCGCCCCGCCGGGCCCGTCACCTGCTGGACCCGGACAACCCGCGCCCCGCCCGGCCGACGCGTCCGCGCAAGGACGGCAAGCCCGGCAAGACCGGTGGCATGCCGATCGAGGTCGTCCAGCGCTACGTGCTCTCGGTCCTGGCGGCCACGACGATCCTGCACATGTCGGTGGGCCTGGTGCTCGCCGGCCTGGTCATCGACGACGAGTTCCGCGTCTCCCAGATCGGGCTGTGCGTGCTGGGTGGCACGTTCGGCGTGCTGGCCGTCGCCGCCGCCCTCGCGATCCACAAGAAGAGCCCGCTCTCCCCCTGGCTGCTGCTCGGCACGATCCCCGGCATCGTCGGGGTGTGGCTGGTGCTCGCCTAGTTGTGATGTCTGGGGACGTTGGTCAGCCGTGTGACTGGTGGCTTGCCTCCGATGGCGGAGTGGGCGCGGTGGTGATTGTAGAAGTGGAGCCAGCCCGTCAGCGCGTTGTTGCGCTGCTGGGT
>NZ_JAUHJR010000039.1 GCF_030412915.1 Nocardioides abyssi
GGGCGCCGTGGCCCAGGTCGTGCCGCTGGCGGCCGTCGACGCGGGCGCCTGAGCCGAGCGGCGTACGCCGCAGCCGCCCGAAGCAGCCAGCACGTGACGACGGCCCCGGAGCAGTGCTCCGGGGCCGTCGTCGTCGCCTGGCCCGTGTGTCACGGGCCCCGGCTCAGGCGTCGCCGCCCTCCTGCTTGACCCCGCTCACGGCGGTCGGGTCGTCGATGCGGTACTTCGAGAAGGCCTTCTCCACCAGGCTCGGGTCGATCTCGCCGGCGTCGGCCAGTGCCTGGAGCGAGCGGACCACGACCGACTCGGCGTCGATGTGGAAGAAGCGTCGCGCCGCGGGGCGGGTGTCGGCGAAGCCGAACCCGTCGGCTCCCAGCACGCAGTAGTCACCGGGGACCCAGCGCGC
>NZ_JAUHJR010000040.1 GCF_030412915.1 Nocardioides abyssi
CGCAGCGCCGTGCCCGACGGCGACGAGGGGTTCGGCCTCGGCCTGTCGATCGTGCACGCGATCGTCGCCGCCCACGGCGGCTCGGTCGCCGTCACCGACGACCGCCCCCAGTCGCCGCACGGCGCTCGGTTCACCATCACGCTGCCCACGTCCGGGGCGTCGTCCGTGCTCGTCGAGGAGGCCCCGTGGCCCGCATCCTGATCGTGGAGGACGAGGCGCGCATCGCCTCGTTCCTGGCCATGGGGCTGCGTGCCGACGGCCACCAGACCACCGTCGTCGACGCCGGACGCCGCGGTCTCGACGAGGCGCTCTCCGGCGGGCACGACCTGATGGTGCTCGACCTCGGGCTGCCGGGCATGGACGGCCAGGAGGTCCTCGAGCTGCTGCGCGCGCAGGGCTCGAGG
>NZ_JAUHJR010000041.1 GCF_030412915.1 Nocardioides abyssi
GCCTAATTTCGGAGCCCTAATGGCCGTACAAGTATGGCTTGTAAGATCCGTCGTCGTACAAAAGCTCGCTATGATCATGGACGTATTGGCCTTCGATTCCAGAGCCGGCCAAAAGCCCGTGCCCAAGCAATCCCAAACCGGGGGCGACCACAGCACCGGCAGTTGCAGGTGCGATAATGGCTCCAGCAGCTCCAAGACCAGCGCCATAAATTCCGGGAGCGACGATTCCTCCATGGGCCACTCCGCTTGTGATGACAGCGCCTGATGGACCAGTGATCACAGCGGGGGCTCCCAAGCCGCCGACGACGCCCGCGTGGTATCCGGCATTGGCTACGGCTATTGCCACAAAGAAGGCGGCTAATCCCAATGAATTCATCGTGTTCTTTTCTTGTTTTACTGCCG
>NZ_JAUHJR010000042.1 GCF_030412915.1 Nocardioides abyssi
CCGTACGGCGGGCCGTACTCGGGGCGCGGGACGCCGTCGAGGTCGAGGAACTGGCTGGGGAGCACCGTGTTGGTGTCGACCCCGAAGAGCCGCTGCAGCACGCCGGCGAACACGGCGATGAGCACGAAGAAGACCACGGTGGCCAGGCAGACGACGGCGATCTTGTCGCGCATCAGACGACCCATGGCGATCCGCATCGGCGACTTGCCGGTGATCGACTTCGCCTTCTTGGTGCTCGGGTCCTTGCCCTGGGGCTCGTCGCTCATCTGACCCAGCGTCTCGGGTCCGGCGGTCTGTGCCGACGACATGCTCACCCCATCTGGTTGGTTCGCCGGGGGTCTCCCGGCGCGCGCTCCCTGCGCGCCGAGGGGGACTCTATGTGACACCTGACGCGTCGTCGGT
>NZ_JAUHJR010000043.1 GCF_030412915.1 Nocardioides abyssi
GGCCTGTATTTTTCTAATACTTTGAAAAGCTGGGTAGCTGTTTGTTTATCCAATGTCTGTGTAAATTGGTTGATTGGAGGTGGAACTTTCAGCCGCTTTTGAAGCACTGACTTTTGCCTCTGAATTCTGATGTATTTGGGCCATTTGACAAACCTTGACAGATCACGAGGAGGTTGGACGTCCTGTCCAATTCCGTAGTTTCTGGGCCTCTTTTCGAAGAGGGGGTTGACTTCCTTTTTAACCTCTACTTTCTTTACAGCTAGAGGAGCTGCCGCAACTTTCTTGCCTACTTTCTTCTTCGGTTTCTTCTGCACCATTTTTAGTTGCCGAATTCCTCGGGATGCCTTATATATTTAAGGAATAATAAACTAAAGATACACAGCCGACCACTCATAAAAA
>NZ_JAUHJR010000044.1 GCF_030412915.1 Nocardioides abyssi
CATGTCGCTGCTGCTGCTGGCCGGCCTGGCGCAGGTCTCGGAGGACATGGTCGAGGCGGCCAAGGTCGACGGCGCCACCTGGTGGCAGCGGCTTTGGAAGGTGATCCTGCCCAACATGAAGGCCGCGATCATGGTCGCGGTGCTCTTCCGGGCGCTCGACGCCTACCGGATCTTCGACAACATCTTCGTGATGACCGCCGGCGCCCAGGGCACCGAGTCGATCTCGTTCCTGACCTACCGCCAGAGCATCGAGCAGTTCCAGCTCGGCATGGGCTCGGCGCTGGCGGTCCTGCTGTTCCTGTCCGTGCTGCTGGTGGCCTTCCTCATCGTCAAGATGTTCAAGGTCGACCTCGCCCAGGCCCGAGGGGAGTGATCTCGATGAGGAAGATCGGACTGGT
>NZ_JAUHJR010000045.1 GCF_030412915.1 Nocardioides abyssi
GTGGTGTTCTTTGTTTTGGTGGTGGACGTGGTGCTCCTTGTTTTGGTGATGTTCATGATGAACCTTGTCTTGATGTTCGTGGTGGGCTTTGCTTTGGTGGGCCACGTGATGATGTTTCTCGTGTTCTTTCGGATGGGAAGCGTGTTTGCTGTGTATGGCATGACCCGAGTGATGAGCACGGCTAGAATTACTTGGTGGTCCTCCTCTATAAGTCGTATTACCCACATTACAAAAGCATGGACACTCTGGATACCCGTTTGTAGTTGTTGGAATTTCTTCAGTGGTACTGGTGGTGACTGATACTGTTGAGGTTTCTGCAGTTGAGGTGGGAGTTGACGCTTTTGTTGTAGTGGTTGTTTCACCTTCAGTGGTAGAGGGTGTGACTGATTCAGTAG
>NZ_JAUHJR010000046.1 GCF_030412915.1 Nocardioides abyssi
GTATTGACGGTGGAAACTTAGTAGTGAACGGAAATGCAATCCAAGTTTTCCAAGAAAGAGATCCAAAGGCTATCCCATGGGGAAAAGCTGGTGCTGAATATGTTGTTGAATCCACTGGTGTTTTCACAACAATTGAAAAGGCTTCCGCCCATTTAGAAGGAGGCGCAAAGAAAGTCATTATCTCTGCTCCCTCTGCTGATGCTCCTATGTATGTTGTAGGTGTTAATCTTGACAAATACAATCCAGCTGATAAGGTAATCTCCAACGCCTCTTGTACTACCAACTGTTTGGCTCCATTAGCCAAAGTTATCCATGATAACTTTGAAATTATTGAAGGTCTCATGACAACTGTTCATGCTACCACTGCCACCCAAAAGACTGTAGATGGGC
>NZ_JAUHJR010000005.1 GCF_030412915.1 Nocardioides abyssi
CACCGGCTGCCGCACACCCCCGACGAGGTCGTCGCGACCGAGGGCTGACGGACTAACCGGCCTCCCCCGGGCGTTGAGGACGACGTGGAGACCTACGACGCGGTGGTGGTCGGCGCCGGCCAGGCCGGCCTGTCGGCGTCGTACCACCTGCGCCGGCTCGGCCTGCGCCACGTCGTCCTCGACGCCGACCGCACGCCGGGCGGCGCGTGGCAGCACCGCTGGGACTCGCTGACCATGCACGACGTCCACGGCGTCGCCGCGCTGCCGGACTCCGCCCCTCCCACCGACGGGCACGCCGGGGACCAGGGCTCGGACCAGGGCGACGGGCAGAGCGACGGGCAGGGCCGCGCGAACGTCGTCGTGCCGGCGTACTTCGCCGCCTACGAGCGCACCCACGACCTCCCCGTCGTCCGCCCGGTCGAGGTCGACCGGGTCGAGGACGGCCCGGACCAGGACGGCCAGGGCGGCCTGCTGGTCGTGCACGCCGGCGACCGCTCCTGGACCACCCGCACGCTGGTGAACGCGACCGGCACCTGGCGGCGGCCGTTCGTCCCGCACTACCCGGGTGTGGAGACGTTCCGCGGCGAGCAGTGGCACACCGTCGCCTTCCCCGGCCCCGAGCACTTCCGCGGCCGGCGGGTGGTCGTCGTGGGTGGCGGCGCGTCGGCCGTCCAGCACCTCGGCGAGCTCGCGCCGGTCGCCGACACCCTGTGGGTCACCCGCCGCGAACCGGTCTGGCGCACCGACGACTTCACCCCCGAGCGCGGGCGGGAGGCCGTCGCGCTGGTGGAGGAGCGGGTACGCCGCGGGCTGCCGCCGACCAGCGTCGTCGGGGTCACCGGGCTGGTCCTGCGGCCGCAGGAGCAGGAGGCGGCCCGGCTCGGTGCCTACGAGCGGCACCCGATGTTCACCGCCGTCGAGCGCGACGGCGTCCGGATGCCCGACGGGTCGTTCGAGCGGGCCGACGCGATCCTGTGGGCGACCGGCTTCCGCCCGGCCGTCGCCCACCTGGCCCCGCTGCGGCTGCGCTCCGAGCTCGGCGGGATCCAGCTCGACGGGACGACGGCCGTCGCCGACCCCCGCGTCCAGCTCGTCGGCTACGGCCCCTCGGCCAGCACGATCGGCGCGAACCGCGCCGGGCGCACGGCCGCGACGTCGGTGCGGCGCTACCTCTCCGGCGCGTCCGCCACGCGCAGCAGCCTGGCCAGCTCCTGACGGTCCGGCAGGTCGGCCGGCTCGACGAGCCGGCCGCTGCGCACGAAGTAGAACGCCGCGTGCACCCGCTCGACCGGGACGTCGTGCAGCTCGGCCCACGCCTGGCGGTAGATCGCCAGCTGCAGCGGGTCGGCCTCCCCCGATCGGCCGGTCTTCCAGTCCACGACGAGGTAGCCCTCGCCTTCCGGGGTGTCCTCGCGGTAGACCGCGTCGATCCGCCCCCGGACCACCTGGCCGTCGACCACGAGCGCGAAGGACGGCTCGACCGCGTGCGGGACGCGCTCGGCGAACGTCCCCTCCTCGAACCGCGCGATCAGCTCCTGCAGGTCGGCGTCGTCGTCGATGTCCAGGTCGGCCCGGCCCGGCAGCTCGTCGGGGTCGATGAGCAGCTGCTGGCCGAAGCGCGCCTCGACCCACGCGTGGAAGCGGGTGCCGAAGCGGGCCGCCGACGACGGCTTGCGCGGCATCGGACGGGCCAGGTCGCGGGCGAGCTCGTCGGGGTCGTCGCGCAGCCGGGCCAGCGAGGTCGCCGACAGGCTGCTCGGCAGCGCCACCTCGACGTGCGGGGACCGGTCCCGACGCGCCTCGTCGAGCAGCCGCGCGATCTCCTCGTCCCACTGCTGGACCCGCTCGAGCTCGAGGACGTCCTCGATGCCGTCCTCGATGCCGCCGGCGAGCTCGGCGTCGGTGACCGGGTCGGCCCCGTGGACCCGCCGGGCGGCCTCGATGCGCCGCTCGACCTCGGCGGTGCGGTGCGAGATCGGCCAGGGCAGGTCGGGCGAGCGGTCGGCGTACGGGTTGTCCTCCCCCTTCACGACGCAGTCGGCCCAGCGGTCGGGCTCCGCGCCCCAGGTCGCCATCGCCTCCCGGGTCGCCAGCAGGTACGCCGAGGGGCCCAGGCCGCTCTTGAGCCGCGGCGCCCAGCGCCACGCCGAGACCCACAGCGAGTGGCGCGCGCGGGTCCACGCGACGTACCCCAGACGCAGCTCCTCGAGCGCCTCGTGGGCCTTGACCGCCTCGCCGAGCGCCTTGATGTCCTCGGGCGCGTGGCCGGCGAGCTGGGGCAGGTCGCGGGCGTCGCCACGGAGCGCGGTCGGCATCACCGACGGGACGGTCAGCCAGCTCGACCGCGTGCGGTTGGTGGGGAACTTGCGCTCGGTCACGCCCACGAGGAAGACCGCGTCCCACTCCAGGCCCTTGGCGCGGTGGACCGTGAGCAGCTTGACCGAGTCGGCCTCGGACGGGGTCGCGACGTCGAGGCCCTGGCCGAACTCGTCCTCGGCCTCGAGCCAGGCCAGCAGCGCCGGCAGCGTCACCTGGCCGTCGACGGCCTGGAACTCCGCGACCGCCTGCACGAACAGGTCGAGGTTGTCGCGCCGGGCCGCGGCCGCCGGGCTGACCGAGGAGGCGAGCTCGACGTCGATGCCCGTGGTGTCGACGATCCGGCGGACGAGGTCGAGGATCGGCTCGCCGACGGCCTGCCGCAGCCGGCGCAGCTCCGCGGCCAGCAGGCCGAAGCGCTCGCGTGCCTCGGGTGAGTACGCCAGGTCGCCCGGGTCCTCCAGCGCGTCGCACAGCGAGGCGATCTCGGTGGGGTCGGCGCCCTCGACGGCGGCCGCCAGCTGCGCGCGGACGTCCTCGAAGGCGGTCGCGCCCGACGTGTCGCCGGCCAGCTCGCGGGCGCGGCGGCCGAGCAGCGCGAGGTCGCGCGGCCCGATCGCCCAGCGGGGCCCGGCGAGCAGGGTCAGCAGCGCGGCGTTGGCCGTGACGTCCTGGACCAGGGTCATCGTGGCGACAACCTCCGAGACCTCCGGGAGCCGCAGCAGGCCCTTGAGGCCGACGATCTCGACGGGGATCTCGCGCTCGCTCAGCGCGTCGAAGACCGCGGCGGCGTGGGCGTTGTCGCGGGTCAGCACGCCGATCTCGCGCCAGCACGGGCCGTCCTTGGTCGCCGCGAGCCCCGCGTGGGTCTCCAGCACCCGGTCGGCGAGCCACGCGAGCTCGTCGTCCCACGTCTCGTGGACCACGGCGCGCACCTCGCCGGGCAGGGCCTCCGGCGCGGTCTCCAGCGGCAGCAGGTCGGGCCGGCTGGCGTAGAGGTCGGCGGCCAGGTGGTTGGCGGTGGCGAGGATCCGGGCGTCGGAGCGGCGGTTGACCGTGAGCGGGTAGGTCGTGCCGCGCTCGCCGCCGGCGGCGGGGAACTCGCGGGTGAACTCCAGGATGTTCGACACCGACGCCCCGCGCCAGCCGTAGATCGCCTGGTTGGGGTCGCCGACGGCCATGACGGGGTGACCCTGGCCGGAGGCGGAATCGGGCCCGGAGAAGAGCCGGCGCAGCATCAGCGCCTGGGCCACGGAGGTGTCCTGGTACTCGTCGAGCAGCACGACCTTGAACTTCGCCCGCTCGGCCTCGCCGACCGTCGGGCACTGCTCGGCCAGCCGCGCGGCGAGCGCGATCTGGTCGGAGAAGTCCATGAGCCCGTGGTGACGCTTGAGCGAGCGGTAGGCCTCGACCAGGCCGAGCAGCTCGGCGCGCTTGTCGATGGCGGCGACCGCCTTCTCGTTGAGCGCCCGGTAGGTCTTGCGGTGCTCGGTCGCCATTCCCTCGACCAGGAGCGGACGCAGCCGCTCGTCGTGGGCGCGGACCTCGTCGGGACCCACCAGGTGCTCGCTCATCTCGCCGTCGAGGGCGAGGAGGTACTGCACGACGTGGCGCGGGGAGTCGGTCAGCTGCTCGACGGGGGCGGCGTAGCGCTGCACGGCGCGCGTCGCCAGCTGGTAGCGGCTGGCGTCGGCGACGAGGCGGGTGTCGGGCTCGTGGCCGATGCGCAGGCCGTGCTCGGAGAGCAGCGCCGAGGCGTAGGAGTGGTACGTCGCGACCGTCGGCTCCTCGACCTCCTGCTCCTCACCGTCGGGGCCCGGCGCGCGGGTGCCGCGCTCGGGCAGCAGGCCGGCCTGCCGGAGGCTGTCGCGGATGCGCGTCTGCAGCTCGGCGGTGGCCTTGGTGGTGAAGGTCAGACCGAGGACCTCCCCCGGCGCGACCCGGCCGGTGGCGACCAGCCAGACCACGCGGGCGGCCATCACCGTGGTCTTGCCCGACCCGGCGCCGGCGATGACGACGGCCGGCTCGAGCGGGGCGGTGACCGCGGCGAACTGCTGGTCGCTGAACGTCCAGGTCACGCCCATCAGGTCGCGCAGCTGCTCGGGCGTCGTGATGTCCTGCGCGGCGGGGAGCGTCGCCCGGTCGGGCACGGTCGAGGTCACGAGAGCACCGTTCCTGAGGCCTTGGTCGGACAGATCGCGGTGAAGGCGCACCGCTCGCAGTGGCCGCCGGGGCGGGCGACGAACTCCTCGGCGCGGAGCGCGGCCGCGGCGGCGGCGAGCTGCTCCTCGACCAGGCGCGGCCCCTCCCCCTCGGCCGGGGGCTGGTGCTGCACCTTCGGCTCGACCTCGCCGATGCGCAGCTGCACGAGCTCGGCTCCTCCCGAGGCACCCGGCCCCTCGACGCCGGCGGCGCGCAGGTGCTCGTCGGCGGCGCCGTGGTCGACGGCGAGCTGGTAGAGGCCGAGCTGGGAGTGGCGCTGGACCTCGGGACCGGTGGGCGGGTACTTGCCGGTCTTCAGGTCGACGACGACGACCCGGCCGTCCTCGTCGAGCTCGAGGCGGTCGGCGTACCCGTGCAGGCGGACGACCTGCCCGTCGGGCAGCGTCACCTCGGCGCGCATCCTCGGCTCGACGGCCAGCACGGTGCGCGCGCCCGGGCGACGGTGCCAGGTGAGGAACCGCTGGAGGGCGGCCGCGACCGCCTCCCGCTCGCGGGCCCGCGACCAGGGCGTGCGGAACTCCATCCGGCCCCAGACCTCGTCGACCAGCGGCATCAGGTCGCGCTCGACGTCGACCTCCTCGGCCGGGACCTCGAGCGACCCGGTCGCGAGCCGCTCGGCGACCGCGTGCACGACCTTGCCGAAGCCCTGGCCGCTGGAGCTGACCACCTCGCCGCCGGCCTCGCGCTGCAGGAACCACTGGGCGGGGCAGGTGAGCAGGCCGTCGAGCGCGCTCGCCGAGAGCGTCAGCGGCTCCTCGGGCGGGCGCACGGGCCGCTCCGAGCGGCTGGGCGCACGCAGCCCCCACCAGGTGGCGGGGTCGGCCTGGGGCGCGACCGGGCGGCCGTGGACGTCGAGCTCGGCGAGCAGCCGCAGCCGACGCGCGGCCGCGCGGCGCAGGGCCTCGGGCTCGCCGGGGTCGGCGACGGTGCGGCGCAGCTCGGAGACCAGCCCGGCCATCGACAGCGGCCGCCGGGGCCGGCCGACGCGGTGGACCGGCTCGCGGCCGAGCTCGGTGAGGAAGCGGGAGGGTTGCTCGCCCTCGTCGTCGGGCGACCTGACCGCGGTGACGACCAGGCGCTGCTTGGCGCGGGTGGCGGCGACGTAGAAGAGCCGGCGCTCCTCGGCGAGCATCGCGCCGCGGGTCAGAGGGGGCAGCAGGCCGTCGCTGCCGATCCGGTCGGCCTGGAGCAACGAGTCGCGGCGGCGCAGGTCGGGCCAGGCGCCCTCCTGGACGTGGGCGACCACGACCAGGCGCCACTCCAGCCCCTTGGACCGGTGGGCGGTCAGCAGCCGGACGGCCTCGCCCCGGACCCCGCGGTCGGCGAGCGTGTCGGCGGGGATCTCCTGGGCCCGCAGCGTCGCCAGGAAGCTGCGGACGCTGCGGTGGCCCTGCTGCTCCTCGGTGCGGGCGGCGACCTCGAAGAGCGCGCACAGGGCGTCGAGGTCGCGGTGGGCCAGCCGGGCGCCCTGGCCGCCGGTGGCGGTCGCCTGCCGCAGGCGACGCCCCCAGTCGGTGCCGTCCCACAGCAGCCAGAGCACCTCCTCGGCGGTCGCGCCCTCGGCGAGCGCCTCGCGGGCGCGGGCGAGCAGGTCGGCCAGGCGCAGCGCGCGCCGGGCCGGCTCCCCGTCGAGGCCCGCGACCGCGGTGGGGTCGAGCACGGCGCGTCGGACCAGCTCGCGCGCGGGGGTGCCCGGGGAGAGGGCACGCAGCGCGCGGGTGAGCGCCCGGACGTCGGTCGCGTCGAGGCCGCCGAGCGGCGAGGTCAGCAGCGCCTCGGCCCGGTCGGCGCCGACGAAGTCCTCGTCGGCCGGGTCCTCCACGTCGGCGTCGACGACCACCCCGAGCGCGCCGAGCAGCGGCAGCACCGCCGGCTCGCGGACCAGCGGGGTCTCGTCGGCGGCCACCTCGACCGGCACCCCGGCGGCGGCCAGCGAGCGGCGCAGGCCCGGGATCGAGGCGCGGCCCGAGCGCACCAGCACGGCCATCTCCGACCACGGCACGCCGTCCTCGAGGTGGGCGCGGCGCAGCAGGTCGGCGGTGTGCTCGGTCTCGGCGCGGTGGGTGTCGAAGGTGAGCACCTCGACGCTGCCCGGGCCGTGGGCGTTGTCGGCCGGGGTGGGGTGGCGGAACGCGGCGTACTGCTCGACGGGGATGGAGCCCGTCACGCCGATCGAGGCGGCGATCGACCGCGAGGCGCGCAGCAGCCGCGAGCCGAACCGCCGCGTCGTGCCGAGCGCCACCACGGGCGCCGGGTCGCCGTCGCGGGTGGGGAACTCGCGGGGGAAGTCGAGGATGCCGCGCACGTCGGCGCCGCGGAAGCCGTAGATCGACTGGTCGGGGTCCCCGACGACGGTCAGGTCGCGGCCGTCCCCGGCGATCGCGCGCAGCAGCGCGACCTGGCTGGGATCGGTGTCCTGGTACTCGTCGACGAAGACGTGCCGCAGCTGGGCGCGCAGCTCGTCGCGGTGCACCTGCGCCTCGATGACCGCCCGCGCCACCAGGTCCGGGTAGTCGATCGCCGACTGGTCGCCCATGACGTCGAGGTACTGCCCGAGGAACAGGCCCGCCGCCTCCAGCTCCGGCATCGACTCCGTGCGCCCCAGCTCGACCAGGTCGTCGGGGTCCAGGCCGCGCTCGCGCGCCCGGGCCAGCACCGCGTGCACCTCGCGCGCGAAGCCGCGGGTGCCGACCGCGGCACGCAGGTGGTCGGGCCAGCGCACCGACTCCGGCGCGTCGGTGAGCAGCTCCTGGAGCACCACGTCCTGCTCGGGGGCCGAGAGCAGGCGCAGGGGCGCGGCGTACAGCTCCGCCGGCGCGTAGCGCCGCACCAGCGCGTAGGCGAAGGAGTGGAACGTCGAGGACAGCCCGGTCGCCATCGTGCGGCCCAGGCGGGCCGTCACCCGGTCGCGCAGCTGCTCGGCGGCCTTGCGCGAGAACGTCAGCGCCAGCACCTCGTCGGGCCGCGCGCCCTCCTCGACGCGTCGCACGATCGCCTCGACCAGCGTGGTCGTCTTGCCGGTGCCGGGCCCGGCCAGCACTAGCAGCGGCCCGCCGGGGTGGTCGACGACGCGCTGCTGGTGCTCGTCGAGGGTCGGGACGACGCCGGCCAGCGGGCGGCGCGCGAGCCGGTACGTCGTACCGGTGGGCCTCGTCGGCTGGGCGGTGGCGGTCATGGACCCATCACAACATCGAGCACCGACAGTGCGTCGCAGACCTGCCAGGATGGCGCCCGTGAGCACGCGCACCGTCGCCATCCTGGCCTTCGACGACATGGAGGTCCTCGACTTCGCGGGCCCCTACGAGGTCTTCAACGTCGCCGGCGAGCTCGGCGAGGGCCGGCCGTTCGAGGTGGTCACCGTCGGCCTGACCGGCGAGCCGGCGATCGGCCGCGGCGGCTTCACGGTGCTGCCCGACCACCGCCTCGCGGACTGCCCGCCCGTGGACGTGCTCGTGGTCCCCGGCGGCGCCGGCACCCGCGCGCTGCTCGACCACGAGGAGCTCGGCACCTTCCTGCGCGAGAGGTACGCCGCCGTCGAGCTGCTCATGTCGGTGTGCACCGGTGCGATGCTGCTCGCGCGGGCGGGCCTGCTCGCGGGGCTGCCGGCGACCACCCACCACACGACCTACGACGAGCTGGCCGCGATCGACCCGACCGTGTCGGTCGAGCGCGGTCCGCGGTTCGTGCGGGCCGCCGACCGGCTGTGGACCTCGGCGGGCGTCTCGGCCGGGGTCGACCTCGCGCTCGAGGTCGTCGAGCGGCTGGCCGGTCGGGCCGCCCGCGAGGTCACCGTGGCCGAGATGGAGTGGATGCGGGCGTAGGCGCGTCGGGCCGGGCCGGCCCCGACAGCGCGGCGTACCACCCGGCGAGCCGCCCCTCCAGGCTCACCTGCCGCAGCCGCTCCTCGATGGCGGTCACGTGCGCCACGTCGGTGGCGACCAGGGCGTGGTCGCCGGCGCGCAGCGCGGTCGTCGGCGAGGGGACGAAGAGCTGCCCCTCGCGCAGCAGCAGGGTGACCACTGCGCCCGGCGGCAGCCGCAGCTCAGCGACCTCGACGCCGGCCAGGCGCGACTGGGGCGCCACGGTGAACTGCAGGAGCGTCGCGTCGATGTCCTCCAGCGGCGCGGACTCGATCGAGACCGACCGCGGGTTCTCGTCCGCGGCGGCGCCCGTGCGGCGGGCGACCCACGGCAGGGTCGGGCCCTGGACGAGGGTGAAGACCACGACCAGCAGGAAGACCACGTCGAAGATCCGCTCGGCGCCCGGCAGCCCGACGCTCATCGGGATCGTCGCGAGCACGATCGGCACCGCGCCGCGCAGGCCCGCCCAGCTGATGAAGACCTGGTCGCGCAGCGGCACCCGGAACGGCAGCAGGCAGGCCAGCACCGAGACCGGGCGGGCGACCAGCGTCAGCGAGGCACCGACCACGACGGCCCACGGCAGCGCCTCGAGCAGCCGGCCGGGGCTGGCGAGCAGGCCGAGCAGGACGAAGAGGCCGATCTGGGCCAGCCAGGCCATGCCCTCCACGAAGCCCTCGGTCGTGCTGCGGTGGGGCAGGTCGGCGTTGCCCAGCACGAGCCCGGCGACGTAGATCGCCATGATCGGGCTCGCCCCGACCAGGCCGGAGACCGCGAACGCGGAGAACGCGATCGCGAGCGTCGCCAGCGGGTAGAGGCCGCTGGCGGGCAGCGCGCTGCGCCGCAGCAGCCAGACCCCGGCGAGCGCCACGACGACACCGGTGAGCAGCCCGACGACTAGCTGGTAGCCGATCTGGCCGGTGATGCTCAGCACCCCCGACCCCTCCCAGGCGTCGCTGGTGACCACGCTGACCAGCACGATCACCGGCGGGTCGTTGAAGCCGGACTCGGCCTCCACCAGCGAGCGCAGCCGGCTGCGCACCGGCATCGCGCGGAGCACCGAGAAGACCGCGGCCGCGTCGGTCGAGGACGCGACGGCCCCCAGCACGATCGCGGTGCGCAGGTCGACGTCGAGGACGAGCAGCACGAGCCCGCTGGTGACCGCGACACTGATGAAGACGCCCGCCGTGGCCAGCACGGCCGCCATCGGGGCGACCGGCCGCACGGTCGACCACCGCGTCGTGAAGCCGCCGTCGGCAAGGATCACGGCCAGCGCGAGGTTGCCCAGCACCTGGGTGAGCTCGGCGTCCTCGAACCGCAGCCCGAGGCCGGACTCCCCCAGCGCCAGGCCGATCCCGAGGTAGAGCAACAGGCTCGGCAGGCCCGCGCGCGACGCGAGGCGCACGGCCGCGGCGGCGGCGAGGACCACCAGCGCGGCCACGAGCACCACCGCGTTGAGGTCGGCGGCGTCCAGCCCGGAGTCGAACCCGGCGAGCTCAGCCAGCCCCACGCGCGTGCCCCCGCCCCAGCACGGCATCCACCTCCACCAGCTCGAGCCCCTCCGGCAGCGCGGCGGCCAACCCGTCGACCTCGTCGAACAGCCCGGCCGCGTCCCGCTCGGCGACGGCGGTGACCAGCGCCCGCTCCGCACCCTGCTCGGCCTCCGCGACCGGGTCGGCGTACGCCGTGCCGGTGGCGGGCGGCGGGAGCTCGGCGCGCAGCTGCGCGAGCACCCGCACGTCGGTGCCGTCGCGGGTCGTGGCGCGGGTCAGCAGTGGCAGCACGACCTCGCCGGTCGGCCAGCCGCGGACCTCCTCGAGGCCCGGCAGGTGCGGCACGGGTCCGCAGTCGGCGACCCGCACGACCCGTCCACGGCGCAGCACGGCGACCCCGCGACCGGCGCCGGCCCAGGCGACCGAGGCCCACGCAAGCAGGCCCACCACCGCCAGGGCGAGGACGAGGCCGGCCGGTGTGGTCACGCTTCAAGCGTGACCGACACCCGGCGCGCACCGAATGGGTGCTGGCACCCATCTCGCCGCCAACACCCCAGAAGCACGCCTTCTGGGAGGGTGGACCCGTGCGCGGGCTCCCTCTCTACTGGAAGGTCGTCCTGACCAACGGCGCGGTCTTCCTCGCCGGGACGCTCGCCCTCGCCCTCACGCCGGCCCGGGTCTCCGAGGACGTGCTGGCCTCCGAGGCGGTCGTGCTCGCCGTCGGGCTGACCGTGATGGTCGTCGTGGACGCCTGGCTGCTGCGCTCCACGCTGCGCCCGGTCGACCGGGTGATCCGCGAGATGGAGACCGTCGACCTGGTGCGCCCCGGCCGCCGCCTCGACCAGCCGCCCGCAGGCCCCGGCGCCCAGCTCGTCTCCGGCTGGAACGCGCTGCTCGACCGGCTCGAGGCCGAGCGGGCCGAGGGCTCCGCCAAAGCGCTGGCCGCCCAGGAGGCCGAGCGCCACCGCATCGCCCAGGAGCTCCACGACGAGGTCGGCCAGAGCCTGACGGTCGTGCTGCTCGGGCTCAAGCGCGCCGAGGACCAGGTGCCGCCGGAGCTGGCCGACGTCGCCGACGACCTCGCGCTCGTGCGGGAGAGCGCCCGCGCCGGCCTCGACGACGTACGCCGCGTGGCGCGCCGGCTGCGGCCCGGCGTGCTCGAGGACCTCGGCCTGCTCAGCGCGCTGGCCGCGCTGGCCAGCGACTTCACCGCGCTCGGCCGCGGCCACCTGACGCGCACCACCAGCCCGGGCCTGCCACCGCTGTCGCCGCAGGCCGAGCTCGTGGTCTACCGCGTCGCGCAGGAGGCGCTGACGAACGTGGCGCGGCACGCGGCGGCCACCGAGGTCGCGCTCTCGCTGACCCGCGTGGGCGACGCGGTCGTGCTCGAGGTCCGCGACGACGGCCACGGCACCCCCATCGACGAGCCGGGCTCCGGGGTGCTCGGCATGCGCGAGCGGGCCGTGCTCGTCGGCGGGACGCTCGCCATCGACAGCGTTCCCGGCCAGGGCACGACGGTCCGGCTGGCGGTGCCCGCATGAGCACGCCGGCCGCCCCGGGCGCCCGCACCCGGATCCTGCTCGCCGACGACCACACGCTGGTGCGCCGCGGCGTACGCCTCATCCTCGACGCCGAGCCCGACCTCGAGGTCGTCGCGGAGGCCGGTGACGGTGCCGAGGCCGTCGCGCTGCTGCGCGACGTCGAGGTCGACCTGGTGGTCCTCGACATCGCGATGCCGCGGATGACCGGGCTGCAGGCGGCGCGGGAGATCAGCCGGCGCCCGCACCCGCCGAAGCTGCTGATGCTCTCGATGCACGACAACGAGCAGTACTTCTTCGAGGCACTCAAGGCCGGTGCCAGCGGCTACGTGCTGAAGTCGGTGGCCGACGAGGACCTCGTGGGCGCCTGCCGGGCGGCGGTCCGCGGTGAGGCCTTCGTCTACCCCGGCGCGATGGGGACGCTGGTGCGCGACTACCTCGACCGGCTGCGCCGCGGCGAGCGGGTGCCGGAGACCGTGCTCACCGCCCGCGAGGACCAGGTGCTCAAGCTGGTCGCCGAGGGCGCCTCCACCCGCGAGATCGCCCGGCTGCTGACCATCAGCCCCAAGACCGTCGAGCGGCACCGCGCCAACATCCTCGCCAAGCTCGGCATGAACGACCGCACCCAGCTCACCCGCTACGCCATCCGCGCCGGGCTCGTGGAGCCCTGACGCGGGCGGCCGGGTCCCCGATTGGGGCAAGGTCGGGGCCGGTCGGGGTAGTGACGGTCAGGAACGTCCGTCCAGGGACTCGTGACGGACGTCTCCGACCGTTATTACTACCCCCGCAGGTGCGCCGGCTCCGGTCAGCGACCGCCGCCCACTCGCAGCGTCGTGCCGGTGACGTACGAGGCCTCGGGCGACACCAGCCAGCCGACCGCGTCCGCGACCTCCCGCGGGTCGCCGGCACGGCCGAGCGGCACGGTCGGCCCGACCCGGGCCAGCCGCCCGGGCTCGCCGGCGTCGGCGTGGATGGTGGTGTCGATGATCCCGGGGGCCACGGCGACGACCCGCACGCCGTCGCCGGCCACCTCCTGGGCGAGCCCGACGGTCATCGCGTCGACGCCGGCCTTGGCGGCGGCGTACTGCACGTACTCCCCCGGCGACCCGGTCGTCGCGGCCACGGACCCGATCGTCACGAGCACCCCGCCGGAGCCGCCGCGGCTGGTCGCCATCGCGCGGACCGCCGCGCGGGCGACGTACAGCGCGGAGGTGAGGTTGAGCTCGACGGTGCGGGCGATCACCTCGACGGGGGTGTCGGCGAGCGGGCCGACGTGGAGGGTGGCGCCGGCGTTGGAGACCACGCAGGTCAGCGGCCCGGCCTGCGCGAAGAGCCGCTCGACCTGGTCGGGGTCGACCACGTCGGCGCGCACGAGCGTGCAGGCCGCGCCGAGCGCCTCGACCTCGGCACGGGTGCGCTCGGCGGCGTCCTCGTCGGAGCGGTGGGCGAGCACCAGGTCGTGCCCGTCGCGCGCGAGCCGGCGGGCGACCGCCGCGCCGATGCCGCGGGTGCCGCCGGTGACCAGGGTGCGTGGCCGCTCGGCCGGGGTCTCGTCCACCCGGCCATCCTCACCCATCCGACCGGGGCCCCGGCCTCAGCCGACCGGCCGCAGCACCCCGCTGGAGTCGCGCAGGCCGGCCCGGTCGAGGGTCATCGTGCCGATGGTGAACGGCTCGGGGTCCACGTGCACCACCTTCGGGATGCCGCTGGGCCGGGTCTGCCACAGCCGCGACCCGTCCGGCGCGTCGGCCCACCGCACGTCGAAGTCGCGCAGCTGCAGCTCGAGCCGGTCGGCGTGGACGTCGGCCCGCAGGTAGTTGGTCAGGCCGTACTGGAACATCCCGCCGTGCGTCACCTGCACCACCCCGTCGCGGGCGACCGCGGACACGTCGTGCACCTCGCCGGCGAGGTAGAGGTCGACGCCGTGGTCGCGGAAGGTCCGCCACAGCGCCGAGCCCGCGCCGCCACGGATGCTGAGACCGCTGGAGCCGCGGGCCTTGTCGACCGGCAGGACGGGCGCATGGCCCTGCACGACGAGCCACTCGACACCGTCGCGCTCGGCGCGGTCGAGCACGCGGCGCAGCCACCGCAGCTGGGCCCGGTCCACCTGCACCCGGGCGCGGCGCTCGGTGACGTCGAAGACGTCGAGGGTGACCAGCTGCAGCTCGGGCACCGGCCGCACGGCGTACGCCAGCATCTCGTGCCGTGACCCGCGCGGGCGGTCGCGCCACCGCGGGGAGCCGTCGGGCTTGCGGGCGAACCACCGGGCCCAGGCCTGTTCGTAGGCGGGGACGAGCCGGCGGTCGTCGGCACGCCACGGGTTGTCGCCGAGCTCGTGGTCGCCGACGGCCGGGAGCACCGACAGCCCGCGGGAGCGGAACCGCTCCAGCCACTGCGGGTAGTACGTCGCCGCCGCCCGCCGCACCGCCCGACGCCGCTCGCGGTGGGTGTCGACCGGGCCGAAGACGCGGGCGCCGGTCTTGTCGTCGCCCCAGTGGCCCTCGACGAGGTCGCCCGCGACCAGCACGCTGCCCGGGCGCTCGGCGCGGAAGGCGTCCAGCACCCGGCCCAGCGCGGTGCGGTAGGAGGCGTTGGTGGAGTTCTCCGAGCGGCTCGGGCTCCACGACGTCGGCCCGCGGCGCAGGTCGCCGACGTCGGCGTTGAGGAAGTCCGGGCTCGAGACGAAGCGGTACGCCGCCGGCTCGGCGCGCCCGCCCAGCGACACCAGCCCGGTGGTGACCGCCCCGGTCCGCCCGGCCGCCGCCTCGACCGCGACCTGCTCGCCGGCGCCGGCCGTGACGACGAGCGGCACCACCAGCCGCCGCTCCCCCGGGTGCACCAAGCAGCGCAGCTGGTCGCCGTCGGCGGTGATGCTGGACCGCTCGTGGATGACCGAGCTCGCCGCGCAGCCGTCGGGGACCGCCGTGACCCGGGCGCCGGCCGCGCTCACCAGCAGGACCGTCACCTCGGAGGACACCTCGACGTCGACCGAGGCGACCAGCGCGTCGCCGGCCCGGACCGCCACCACCGCGCCCGACCAGCGGATCGCGACCGAGGCCGGCTCGGCGTGGCCGGGGCCCGCGAGCGCGAGGGTGTTGCACCCGGCGAGGGCCAGGACGGCAGCGAGCAGGCGACGGGGGCGCACGGGACCTCCAGGGAGCACCGGGGAGCACGGACCAGCAGTGCTCCTGGCGGGTCCCGCGGGAGGGCCCGTCGCCGTCGAGCAGCGCTCGGACTTTACCGACGGATCGCGCCTCGTCGCAGGCGAACGGTCGTGTCGCGGACCACGCCCCTGCCGGGTCCGCGCCCGCTTTCAAGCGTCCGGGGCCGCTTTCAGGCGTCGGCGGGGCGCTCGTTGTAGCCCGGCGCGACCTCCTGGCCGCTGAGCCGCTGGATCGCGGCCATCACCTCGTCGGTGAGCAGGCGCCGCGCGCGGCCCAGGGGTACGCCGTCGTACCGCCCGCGCGGGTCGATCGGCTCCCCGAACGCCACGTCGACGTGGACCAGGCGCGGGAGCCGGGCGCCGACGGGCTGGAGCTGCTCGGTGCCGCGCAGCCCCACCGGGACGACCGGGGCGCCGGCGGTCAGCGCGAGGTGGGCGACGCCGGTGCGGCCGCGGTGGAGGCGGCCGTCGCGGGAGCGGGTGCCCTCGGGGTAGATCCCGAACGCGTCGCCCCGCGCCAGCACGTCCAGCGCGGTGTCGAGGCTGGCCATCGCCGCCCGGGTGTCGTCGCGGTCGACCGGGAGCATCCCGAGCCCCTCGAACCACGCCCGCTGCAGCCGCCCGCGCACGCCCGTGCCGGTGAAGTAGTCGGACTTGGCCAGGAAGACCACCGTCCGCGGCACGACGACGGGGATCACCACCGAGTCGGCGAAGCTGAGGTGGTTGCTGGCCAGGATCACCGGCCCGGTCGGCGGCACGTGGTGCAGGCCGGTGACCGTCGGCCGCCAGACGGCGCGAGCCAGGGGCGGCACGACCGCGGAGAGGACGCCGTACACCGACGGTGCGCTGGGCATGCCAGCCAGCATGCTGGTTACCCGCGGGTCGGCCGCATCGCGCGCTGCCGCCGCCCCATGTAACGCGCTGTTCGCCACTGTGTAGGCACGTTGCAGCGTGCCTACACAGCGGCGAACGTTCCGTTACAACGGGGCGGGACCCGGGGTGGCCACGCCGCTGAGCCCGGGTACTCAGCGCGGTTGAGGCCTCGCCCCGATCCGCCGGAGCTCGCTCCCACGGTGGGATGGCGGCATGAGCCCGACCGCCCTCGCCACCTGCCCGACCTGCGGGTCGAACGTGCCCCTCGACCGCCTCCCCCGCGCGCCGCTGCCGACCTACCCCGGCCACCCGGGCCAGCACCCGCCGCTGCCGACCTACCCGGTGCCTGCACCCGCCCCGGCCGCCGGCCCCTCGGCCGGCCCCACGGCCAACCCGGTCGGACCCGGGCGACCAGCACGCCGCGGCCTGTCCGCCCCGTCGGTCCCCGCGCTGCTGCTCGGCCTCGGCGCACTGTGCCTGCTGGTCGCGGCGGTGGCGTTCCTGGCGGTCGCGTGGTCAGCGCTCGGCGTCGGCGGCCGCACGGCGGTGCTGGTCGGGCTGACCGGTGCCGCCGCCGGCCTCGGCGTCGTCCTCGCCCGCCGCGGCCTCCGCATCGCGGGCGAGTCGCTGTCGACGGTCTCGCTCGGCCTGCTCGCGCTCGACGTCGCGGGCGCGGCCTCCGCCGGCTGGCTCGGCGGCGCGGACGGCTCCACCACCGTCGTCGTCGGCGGGCTGGTCCTCGCGGCCGCCGCGCTGACCTGGCTCCCCACGGGCCTCGGCGCCCCTCAGGTCGTCGCTCCGCTCTCGCTCGTCACGGCCGCCCTCGCCGCGGTCGACACCACCGGTCACCCGCACGTCGTCCCCGCGGTCGCGACCGTCGTCCTGGCCGCGGTCGCCTGGCTCGGCGTCACCGTCGGCGCCCGCCTGCTGCCGTGGTCGGCCGGCGTCGCCGCGGTCGTCTGCTGGTCCTGGCTCGCGCTCGCCGGCCTGCTCGAGGCCGCGGCGCACCCCTCGCTGTCCGGCCTCTGGGCCGACCGCCACGCGCTCCCCCTCGTCACCGCCGCCGCGCTCCTCGTCGTCCCGGGCCTGCGCTGGCGACCGGTCCTCGGCGGCACCGCCACCCTGCTGACCCTGGTCGCCGTGCTGCCCGCCCTCGACGAGGGAGGCACCGCGGCCGGGCTCGCCGCCGTCGTCGCGCTCGCGACGTGGGCGGCCCTCGGCGCGCTGACCCGCGCCGGCACCACCGCGCCGGTCCGCCTGCCGCTGCTCGTCTCCGCCGCCGGCACCGTCGTCCTGCTGCTGGTCCTGGTCACCGAGGCGGCCACCCGGCTGCTGTCACTCGCCGGGCCCGCCGCCGTCGACGCCGCCGTGCGCCTGCCCGCCGACCCCGCCCCGGCGACCCCCGCCCTCGCGCTCGCCGCCGCGCTCGCCCTCGTCGCGGCGTACGTCGTCGGGGCGGGCCGTGCCGTCCCGCTCCCGGTCTGGGCGGCCGCCGCCCTCGTCGGCACGACCACCACGCTCGCGCTGCTGCCGGTGCCGCTCGCCGTCGTCGTAGCGCTCCTGGCCGTCGCCGGCCTCGTCGCCGTGCGGGCCCACCTCGTCGCCGGGTTGCTCCTCCTCGCGGCCGTCGTCGTCGCGCTGCCCAGCGAGGTGCTGACCGTCGGCGCCCTGGCCGCGCTCGTCGCCGGCTGCGTCCTCGTGCTGCACCGCCCGGTCGCGGCGGCGGTGCTGCCCGCCGCGCTGGCCGGCCTCGTCTGGACGGCGCTCGCGGTCGCCGACGTCGACGTCGCCCAGCGCGGGGTGCCGGTGCTGCTGGCCGTCGCCGCGGTCGCCCTGCTGCGCCCCCGTCCCGAGCTCGAGGCCGTCGCCGCCGTCTCGGGCGCGGTCGCCGCCGTGCTCGCGGTCACCGGCCCCACGTCGCTGGCCGTGCACCTGACCGTCGCAGGCGCGCTCGTGACCACCCACGCCCTGCTCGTCGCCGACCGCCGGGCGCTCGCGTGGCTCGGCGGGCTGCTGCTGGCGGCCGCGACCTGGGTGCGCCTGGCCGACCTCGGCGTGACCGCGCCCGAGGCCTACACGCTGCCCTCGGCCGCGGCCCTGCTGCTCGTCGGCCTCGCCCACCTGCGCCGACACCCCGACGCCCCCACCGGTCCCGCGCTCACGCCCGGCCTGCTGCTGGCCACGGTCCCCACGCTGCTGTGGGTGCTCGCCCTCGAGCCGGTCTCGCTGCGGGCGGCCCTGCTCGGCGCCGGGTGCCTGGCGCTCGTCCTCGGCGGCACCCACCTGCGGTGGAGCGCGCCGGTCTCGGTCGGCTGGGTGGTCGGCACCGTGCTGGTGCTGCGGGAGCTCGCGCCGTACGCCGCCGCCACCCCGCAGTGGGTGCTCATCGGCGCCGCCGGCACCGCCCTCACCGTCGTCGGCGTCACCTGGGAGCGGCGGCTCGGCGAGCTGCGGCGCGCCCAGTCGTACGTCGGCCGGCTGCGCTGAGCCGTCGGTCGGCCGCGGGCGGGACACATCCGTTCGATGGCGCGGTGGTGGACCGGGGTGAGCGCTGCTCAGCGACATTCCCGCGCAATTGAACGATCGTGGCGCCTGGAGGACCCGGAACCACCGAGGGCTCAGGACTCGACGGACGGCGGCTGGAAGAACGCAGCGACCAGGTCGACCTTGCCCGAGGGCCGCAACGGGGTCCCCTCGGCACGGTGGTGCTCGGTGGCGGTGCCCTCGTGGCAGGCGGGCGGTGAGCCGTCGGCGCGGACGACGCGCCACCACGGCACGGCGCCGCCGTGCTGGGACATCACGTTGCCGACGCGGCGGGGACCGAAGCGGCCGACGGCGTCGGCGATCGCGCCGTACGTCGTCACCCGGCCGGCGGGCACCGCCTCCACGCAGGCCAGGACCGCCTCGACGTAGTCCTCCGGATGCCGCACGGGCCCGACGCTAGCGGCTGGCCGCCGTGCGCCGGGCCCGCGGGCCACCCCCCACCGGGAAGGGTCAGAGGATCGGGTCGAACGGCTCGGTGCCCTCCACCAGCTGCAGCCCGGAGATGCCGGAGTGCTGCTGGGCGAAGGCGAGCTCCTTGCCGAGGTCGCCGATGTTGTTCGACAGCGGCAGCGGGGCCAGTCCGAGCGTGGAGAGCGTGCCGATCGCCTCGCCCTGCTTGTCGACGAACGCGGACCCGGAGTCGCCGGGGACGCCCGGGGTCAGCGTGTAGAGCGGGTGGCTCCAGCCGCCGTCGCCGGCGGTGTCGCCGAGGCTGATGCCGGTCTTGGGCGAGAGCAGCTCCAGGCCGAAGCGCAGGCTGGAGTTGCCGTAGGAGTAGACCTGCTCACCGGCCGTGGTGCCATCGGTGTCGATGCCGGTCGGGCCGCCCCAGAACGGGATCGACGGGTTGACCTTGCCGACGTCCGCGGCGTCCACCTTGACGAGTGCGAAGTCGTTGTAGGCGCAGGTGGTGGCGTCCTTGGTGCCGAGCCGGCGCATCGTGTCCCACGAGGAGTAGACGAGCGTGCCGCCGCCGACCTTGGTCCCCTCGGCGAGCAGGCTGCCGCCCTCGTTGAAGGTGACCTTCGTGCCGAGCGGGAGCGAGGCGGCCAGGCAGCCGTCGGTGTCGGTGGCCTCGCCGGTGCCGGCGCAGTGCGCGGCGTACCCGACGTAGACGTTGCTCGAGGCGTCGGTGAAGACGAAGTTGCCGGTGCACTGCCCGCCCGCGGTGTACATCTGCACGCCGGGGTGGATCTTCGCCGAGCCCGCCGGCGCCCACTGCGGCGCCGCCGAGGCCGGGACCGCGGAGACCATGGCCCCACCGAGGACCGCGCTCGCGAGCAGGGCGAGCACCCCCGAGGCGCGGCGGACGGACCGGGAGGTGGACGGACGTGCCTTCATGCGTGCTGCCTTTCCGAGACGGGACCGGACGCGGACGACCGGTGTGACACCCGGCACAACGCGGGTGCACGGCCGCGGGTTACGTCGGCGCGGTCGCGGAAAGGCCGGACGGCCCGAGTTTTTCCTCGGGCCGTCCGGTGGTGGAGCAGGTGCGACAGCCTGCCGCGGGTGGGTCAGTACGACGGCTGGCTGGGGTCGACCTGGTTGACCCAGGCGACCACGCCGCCACCGACGTGCACCGCGTCGGCGTACCCCGCGCCCTTGACGATCGCCAGCGTCTCCGCCGACCGCACGCCGGACTTGCAGTGCATGACGACCTGCTTGCCCGCGTCGACCGGGGGCAGCTTCTCCAGGGCCGAGCCGTTGAGGAACTCGCCCTTGGGGATCAGCACCGAGCCGGGGATCTTGTTGATCTCGTACTCGTTGGGCTCGCGCACGTCGACGAGGACGAAGTCGCGGCTGCCCTCCTCGCGCTCCTTGAGCATGTGCTCGAGCTGGGTGACCGAGATGGTCGACCCGGCGGCGGCGTCCGCGGCCTCGTCGGAGATCGCGCCGCAGAAGGCGTCGTAGTCGATGAGGCCGGTGACGGTCGGGTTCTCGCCGCACAGCGCGCAGCTGGGGTCCTTGCGGACCTTCAGCTTGCGCCACTCCAGCTCCAGGGCGTCGTAGATGACCAGCTTGCCGATGGCCGGGTCGCCGATGCCGGTGAGGACCTTGATCGCCTCGTTGACCTGGATCGAGCCGATGGCCGCGCAGAGCACGCCCAGCACGCCGCCCTCGGCGCAGCTGGGGACCATGCCCGGCGGCGGGGGCTCGGGGTAGAGGCAGCGGTAGCACGGCGCGTCGTCGGCCATGGTGGGCGCGAAGACCGAGGCCTGGCCGTCGAAGCGGTAGATCGAGCCCCACACGTAGGGGATCCCGAGGAAGTACGCCGCATCGTTGACCATGTAGCGGGTCGCGAAGTTGTCGGTGCCGTCGACGATGAGGTCGTAGCCGCGGAAGACGTCCATGACGTTGTCGTTGTCGAGGCGCTCCTCGTGCAGCACCACCTCGACGTACGGGTTCGCCTCGGCGATCGACTCCTTGGCCGACAGCGCCTTGGACTTCCCGATGTCGGACTGCCCGTGGATGATCTGGCGCTGCAGGTTGGACTCGTCGACCTCGTCGAACTCCGCGATGCCGAGCGTGCCCACGCCGGCCGCGGCCAGGTAGAGCAGCGCGGGGCTGCCGAGGCCGCCGGCGCCGATGACGAGCACCTTGGCGTTCTTCAGCCGCTTCTGCCCGCTCATCCCGACGTCGGGGATGATCAGGTGGCGGCTGTAGCGCCGGACCTCGTCGATGGTCAGCTCGTCGGCCGGCTCGACCAGCGGGGGAAAGCTCACGTCACGCTCCTCGTAGCGGTTCGTCGATCAGTGCCGGGTCAACACCCGCGCACCTCTCGATGTTCCCTCCATGGTCCCTCCGCCCGGGAGCACCGGCGCGGCGGCGTCCCGTCATCCGGACCGAGGTGACCGACGGGTAGAGTCCCGGCACGCAGCGCCGGGCCCGCCGGTGGGTGCACCGGGAGACGGGAGGAGCCATCGTGAGCGCAGGTCAGTACGACGACGGCCCTCGACCCCGCGGCGGCCGGATGCCGCGCCGAGAGCGGCGCGCCCAGCTCCTCGAGTCCGCGCTCGAGGTCTTCGTCGCCCAGGGCTACCACTCGGCCGCGATGGACGACATCGCCGACCGCGCCGGGGTCTCCAAACCGGTGCTCTACCAGCACTTCCCCGGCAAGCTCGACCTCTACCTCGCGCTGCTCGACCGCTCCTGCGACGCGATCATCGACAGCTGCCGCACCGCCCTGGCCTCCACGCAGGACAACAAGCTGCGCGTCGCGGCCGCGGTCGACGCGTTCTACGAGTACGTCGCCGAGGAGTCCGGCGCGTTCCGCCTCGTCTTCGAGTCCGACCTGACCAACGAGCCGGCCGTGCGCGAGCACGTCGACCGCGTCACCACCGAGTGCGCCGCGATGATCGCCGAGGTCATCCAGGCCGACACCGGCCTCCCCGACGCCGCCGCCCGCCTGCTCGCCGTGTCCCTCGTGGGAATGGCGCAGGTCAGCTCGCGGTTCTGGCTCTCCGAGGGCGGCGGCATCACCCGCTCCGACGCCGCGGCGCTGGTCTCCGGACTGGCCTGGCGCGGCATCGGCGGTTACCCGCTCGACCACTGACCCTCGACCCACCCGCTCCCGCGCCCCGGCACGGGACCGACCTGAAGGAGGACCTCGTGGAGGTCAAGATCGGTGTGCAGCACGCCCCCCGTGAGCTCGTCGTCGAGACCGACGAGTCCGCCGACGCCGTCCAGCAGCTCGTCGCCGACGCCGTCAGCGCCGGCACGGTCCTCACCCTGAGCGACAGCAAGGGCCGCAAGCTCGTCGTCCCCGCGGCCAAGATCGCCTACGTCGAGATCGGCGGCGGCGTCGTCGGCCAGGTCGGCTTCCGCAGCTGACCCCCGGGCCGGTCACGGCCCACCCCCGCCTCCCGCCTCGTGCGGCCCAGCGAGCGCTCCTGCGCACGCTGGGCAGCACGAGGCGGACGTGTTCGTGGGGCCAGCGAGTGAGTCGGTCGCAGGTCAGTGCGCGAGGCCGAGCTCGGCCATCCGCTCGGCGTGGCGCTCGGTGAGCCGGGCGAACATCCGCCCGATCGCGGCCAGGTCGAGCCCCGGCCGGTCGACGCCGCCGGCGAGCAGCGCGGAGAGCGCGTCGCGCTCGGCGGCCACCCGCTGGGCCTGGGTGAGCGCCTCCCCCATCAGCCGGCGGCCCCACAGGGCGAGCCGACCGCCGAGGCGGGGGTCGGCGGCGATGGCGGCGCGGACCCGGTCGACCACGAACGCCGCGTGCCCGGTGTCCTCCAGCGAGGCGAGGACCAGGTCGCGGGTGGTGGCGTCGAGGTAGGCCGCGATCTCGCGGTAGAAGTCGTCGGCGAGCCCGTCGCCGACGTACGCCTTGATCAGCCCCTCGAACCAGTCCGCCGGCGCCGTGTGCGCGTGGAAGCGATCGATCGCCTCGCGGAAGGGCGCCATCGCGGCGAACGGGTCCGCGCCGAGCTCGGCGATCCGCGCGTGCAGCCCGGCGACCCTGGCGAACTCCGCCGTCGCCATCGTGGCGACCGCGACCTTGTCCTCCAGCGACGGGGCGAGCGTGCCGTCCTCGACGAGCCGCTCGAACGCGGAGATCTCCCCGTAGGAGATCGCCCCCAGCAGGTCGATCACGGCCTCGCGGTACGCCGCGTCCTCCAGCGCGAGCGGCACGTCCTGCTCGGTGGAGCCGTCCGGGCCGCCTGTCGATGCCGTCACGTGCGCACCCTACCGATAAGGTGGACCTGCACGTGGCCGCCCTCGGCGCCCGTCCGCTCGGATCCGAGCGCTCGCCGGCGGCCCGCACGTATGTGCGCGGCTGACACCCCCAGCGGTCCCCCGGGGACCCCGTGAGTCCGCCGCACCTGGACACCTTCGGTCGAACCGGCCGGAACTCACGAAAGCGACAAAGACCCTGACTTCCACGACCTTCCGCGAGCTCGGGGTGCTGCCTGAGATCTGCGACGCCCTCGAGCGTCATGGCATCACCACCCCGTTCGCCATCCAGGAGATGACCCTCTCCGTCGCCCTCATGGGCACCGACATGATCGGCCAGGCCCGCACCGGCACCGGCAAGACCCTCGCCTTCGGCATCCCGGTGCTGCAGCGCAGCGTCTCGCCGAAGGACCCGGCGTACGCCGACCTCCCGCAGGGCAAGCCGCAGGCGCTCATCGTCGCGCCGACCCGCGAGCTGGCCCTCCAGGTCTCCAACGACCTCCACATCGCCAGCGAGGACACCGGCCTGCGCGTGCTGACCGTCTACGGCGGCGTCGGCTACGACACCCAGCTGGACGCACTCGAGGCCGGCGTCGACATCGTCGTCGGCACCCCCGGTCGCCTCATCGACCTGGCCAACCGCCGCTCGCTGGACCTCTCCCACGTGCACGCGCTCGTGCTCGACGAGGCCGACGAGATGCTGGACCTCGGGTTCCTGCCCGACGTCGAGCGGATCCTGAAGATGACCCCCGAGACCCGCCAGACGATGCTGTTCTCGGCCACGATGCCCTCGGCGATCGTCGCGCTGGCGCGCACCCACATGCGCCACCCGATGAACATCCGCGCGGAGTCGTCGTACGACACCACGATGGTCCCGGCGACCGCGCAGTTCATCTACCAGGCCCACGACCTCGACAAGCCCGAGATCATCGGCCGCGTCCTGCAGGCCGAGGACGCCGAGAAGATCATCGTCTTCACCCGCACCAAGCGGCAGTCGCAGCGCGTGGCCGACGACCTGGCCGAGCGCGGCTTCAGCGCCAGCCCGCTGCACGGCGACATGGCGCAGGTGGCGCGCGAGAAGGCGCTGGCGAAGTTCCGCGAGGACAAGATCCGCGTCCTGGTCGCCACCGACGTGGCCGCCCGCGGCATCGATGTCCGCGGCGTCTCGCACGTCATCAACTACACCTGCCCCGAGGACGACAAGACCTACGTCCACCGCATCGGCCGCACCGGCCGCGCGGGCGCGACCGGCACGGCGATCACGTTCGTCGACTGGGCCGACCTGCACCGGTGGAAGCTGATCAACAAGGCGCTGGACCTGCCCTTCGACGAGCCGGTCGAGACCTACTCCACCTCCGAGCACCTCTTCACCGACCAGGGCATCGCCCCGGGCACCAAGGGCCGCATCGTCGACCCCGCCCCGGTGGAGCGCAAGGAGCGGTCCGACCGCGGCGATCGTGGCGGTCGTGGTGGCCGCGGCGGCGAGCGGTCCGACCGTGGTGACCGTGGTGAGCGGTCCGAGCGCAGCGGCGACCGTCCGGCGCGCAGCCGCAACCGCAGCCGGAGCCGCACCCGCAGCGGCGAGACCGTCGCCGAGGGCACCGGTCCGGAGGCCACCACCGCCGACGCCGGCGCGCACACCGAGGGCTCCGGCGACGGCGCCTCGCGCAACCGTCGCCGCCGCCGTCGCGGTGGCTCGGGCGGCAGCTCCGCCGGCGAGGGCCAGCCCGCCGCCGCCGGCGCCGAGGACTGACCTCCCGCCACGACGTACGACGAAGGGCCGCCCGACCTGCTCGGGCGGCCCTTCGTCGCGTCCGGCTCCGGGTCGGGGCGGTGCGCGGGTTTCGGGGTGTCAGAGTCACCGGTTAACCGGTGACCCCTGCACATATCGGGGCAGATCTCCCCCGATATGTGCAGGACTCCCCCGATATGTCCCGGCTAGGAGGCCCGTTCGCCCGGGTCCGACGAGCAGCGCCGGGGACGAGGACCGGCCGCGCCCAGGATGGCGACGAGCGCGGCGGCCGGCGTCAGGCGGTGACGACGACCGTGGTGCCGAGCGGGGCGAAGTCCCACAGGGCGATGGCGTCGGCCCGGCGCTGGCGGATGCAGCCGTGGGACTGCGGTGTGCCGAGCTCGGCGGCGGTCTGCACCTTCTTGCCGTCGTCGATCGGGATGTCGTGGAAGCCGATGGCCGCCCGCTCGCCCTGGGTGAACCGCACGAAGTACTTCATCGTGCCGGAGTCGTCGATGCCGTAGGCCTGCTCGGAGCGGGAGTACACGGCGTACGTGCCCGGGTCCAGGTTGTCCTCGACGCTGCCGGAGACCAGGTAGGTGCGAACCACCTTCTTGCGGCCCTCGACCAGCCACACCCGCTGGCGGCTCTCGCTGAAGACGACGCGCTTGCCGCGGCCCGAGCCCGCCGGGAGCGTGGTGTCCTCCATCGGGTCGGTCGTGAGCGACCCGTCGTCAGAGTCGGGACCGACCTCGGGGTCGGGGTCCGGAGCGGACGCACCAGCCAGGGCGGACGAGAGCACCTCGTCAGCCGGCGGCTCGGTGACGGCCGGGTCGCGGGCGACCTCGGTGGCCGACGGGCCGGCGGCGGACTCGGAGTCGGGCAGCACGCCGGTGCCGCCGAGGACCGCGACGGAGGTGACGGCGAGCGAGGCGGCGAGGGTGGCGATCCGGCCGTACCGCGGCCGGACGGGTGCTCCCCGGTGCCGGCCCACGTCAGGCCCTCCGGGCGGCGGGCTTCTTCGCCCGCGCACGAGGACGGGCGGCCCGCTCGACGAGGTTGGCGGCGACCTTGCGGTAGGCCTGGGCGCCCTTGCTGCTGCGGCTGGTCGCCAGGATGGAGCGGCCCGCGGCCGGCGCCTCGGCGAACTTGATCGTCTTGGGGATCGGCGGCTCGACCACGTCGAGGGAGTAGGTCTCGGCGATGGTCTCGAGCACCGTGCGGGAGTGGTTGGTGCGCCCGTCGTACAGCGTCGGCAGCACGCCCCAGACCTCGAGCCGCTTGTTGGTGAAGCGGCGTACGTCGTGGACGGTGTCGAGCAGCTGGCCGACCCCGCGGTGGGACAGGGTCTCGCACTGCAGCGGGACCAGGACGCCGTCGGCGGCGGTCAGCGCGGCGACCGTGAGCACGCCGAGGGAGGGCGGGCAGTCGAGCAGCACCCAGTCGTAAGCACCGTCGAGGTCCTCGATGACGCCTTTGACCACGTGCTCGCGCCCGGTGCGGGTGAGCAGGTCGGCCTCGGCACGGGCCAGCTCGATGGTGGCCGGCAGCAGGTCGACGCCGTCCTCGGTGGCGATGACGACCTCGGTCGGGTCGGTCCCCCGGGTGAGCACCTGGTGGACCGAGACCTCGAGGTCCTCGGGGTCGATGCCGAGGGAGAAGGTCAGGCACGCCTGCGGGTCGAGGTCGACCAGCAGCACGGAGTGCCCGAGCTCCGCGAGCGCCGCGCCCAGCGAGGCGACGGTGGTCGTCTTGGCGACGCCGCCCTTCTGGTTGGCGATCGCGAGTGTGGTGGTCATCGCGGCTCATCATGCCCGACCGGCACCCGCGAGGCCGGGCGACACCGCTGTCGGAGGCGGCTGATTCACTGGGCGTCATGCCCACCGCCCTCGTGACCGGCGCGACCGCCGGCATCGGCCACTCCTTCGCCCAGCAGCTCGCCGCCCGCGGGGACGACCTCGTGCTGGTCGCCCGCGACACCGCCCGCCTCGAGGCCGTCGCGAAGGAGCTGACCGCCGCCCACGGCGTCGCCGTGGAGGTCCTGTCCGCCGACCTGGCCGACCGCGCGGGCATGGCGCTGGTCGAGGCGCGGCTCGCCGACCGCGACCGGCCGGTGGACCTGCTGGTCAACAACGCCGGCTTCGGGCTCAAGGAGCGCTTCCTCGACAACGCCGCCGACACCGAGACCGCGATGCTCGACGTGCTGGTGACCGCCGTGCTGCGGCTGACCCACGCCGCCCTCGGGCCGATGACCAAGCGGGGCCGCGGCGGCGTCATCAACGTCTCCAGCGTCGCGTCGTTCCTCCCGCGCGGCACCTACTCGGCCGCCAAGGCGTGGGTCAACAGCTTCTCGGAGTGGGCCGCGAACGAGTACCGCCCCCAGGGCGTCACCATCACCGCGCTGCTCCCCGGCTTCACCCGCACGGAGTTCCACGAGCGGATGGACGTCAGCCAGCAGTCCGCCCCGTCGTTCCTGTGGCTCGACGCCGACGAGCTGGTGCGCACGGCCCTAGCCGACCACGAGGCCGGCAAGGTCTTCTCGATCCCCAGCGCCCGCTACAAGGCGATCGCGACGCTGGCCCGGGCGGTGCCGAGCGGCGTGCTGCAGCGGTTCCAGTCGATGGGGCGCAAGTAGGCCCAGGGCCTCAGCCGCGTACGACGCCGGGCGGGGCGAGCCCGGCAGCCCGGGCGGCCTCGGCGGCACGGGCTGCGGCCTCGACCAGCCGCGCGTACTGCTCCGGGTCGGTGGTGTTGCACCCCAGCTCGTGGTCGATCTTGCCGGTGCCGTGGTGGTCGCTGGAGCCGGTGACGACGAGGTCGAGGTTGCGGGCGATCGCGCGCAGCTTGTCCCGGCTGCCGGGCGTGTGGTCCTCGTGGTCGACCTCGATGCCGCTGAGCCCGACCGCCTGGAGCTCGGCCAGCTCCGGCTCGCCCGGCCACTCCCGCTGCGAGCGGCCCCACGGGTGGGCCACGACGGTCACGCCGCCGGCCTCCGTGACCAGGCGGATCGTCTCGGCGAGCGGAGCGGCGTACCGGTCGACGTACGCCGGCCCACCCGCACCCAGGTAGCGGTCGAACGCCTCGGTCCGGTCGCGGACCGCGCCGACGGCGACGAGGGCGTCGGCGACGTGCGGGCGGCCGGTGGCGGCGGTGCCGGCGGAGGCGCGGGCGACGTCGGCGTCGGTGACCTCGATGCCGAGCGCGCGCAGCCGGGTGAGCATGTCCGGCACGCGCGCCTGGCGGCCCGACAGGACACGGGTCAGCTGCTCCACGAGCGGGGGGTGCGTGGGGTCGGGCAGGTAGGCCAGGAGGTGCACGCCCCGGCCTTGGTGGCGGGTGCTGACCTCCATGCCGCGGACCAGCTCGATGCCGACCTCGAGGGCGGCCTGCTCGGCCTCGGCCCAGCCGTCGGCGGTGTCGTGGTCGGTGATCGCCAGGACGTCGAGCCCGGCGGCCGCCGCGGCCCGGACCAGGTCACCCGGCGCCTGCGTGCCGTCGCTGGCGCGCGAGTGGGTGTGGAGGTCGATGCGCACGGGACCCACCGTAGGGCGCGCCGCTGACGGCCGGCTCAAGGGCGCGGGGCGTCGTCGCTGCCGCCGTTGGTCGGGCAGTCGGGGTTGGTGCACACGCGCTCGTCGACGGTGCTGTCGTTGTCGCCGCGCACGGTGGCCTCGGTCGGGTCCTCGGTGGCCTCGTGCGCCCGCAGGCGCACCTCGGAGCCGCAGACGTCGCACGGTCGGTTGTCCTGGTACACCTCCGGACGGTACCCACCCCCGCCCGCCCGGGTCACCTCGACGGTCGCGGGCCCCCGAACGGCATCTCGACCAGCGGCGGCCCCAGCCCCGACACGTCGCGGAGGATCCAGTCGTCGCGCAGCAGCAGCATCGCCGACGCCGGGCGCATCACCAGCCACAGCCAGCGGCCCCGGGCCTCGCCGGCCACCACCGAGCGGTCCCACTCCCCCGTCGCCGCGCTGGTCGAGACCGGCCACAGCCCGACCGACTGGTTGTCGAGCCGCACCTTGACCGAGGGCGGGCCCTCGCCGACCTCAATGCCGGGGTCGAGGTACGTCGTGCCCGCGCAGCGCGCGCCGAGGCCGGTGCCGGGCTCCTCGGTCACCACCAGCACGTCGACCGGCCCGTCGAGGTCGCTGGTCCCCGAGCAGCAGGTCATGGTGGCCCGGACCCGGCTCGGGTCGCCGCCGACCACGCCGAAGTCGGTGACCGTCCAGCCCGGGCTCATCGGCCACGGGAGGTAGGTCGGGAAGCCACCCGCCGCGCGCAGGTGGGCGACGAACCCGTCGTACGACGCCTCCCCCGGTCGCCACATCGGCTCGACCACCCCGTGGTCGGGGCACGACCAGCCGCCGTCGGCGGCGACCTGCGCCACCGGGGTCGGGCAGCGAGGACAGCCGGCCGAGAGCGTCATGGGTCCATATGCGCCGATCGGCGCGGCCAGGTCAAGCGTTCCAGCGCTCGACGACCGGGGTCTCCCGCTCCCAGCCGAGCACCGAGACGGTCGCCGTCCCCAGCTTGAGGTGGCGACCGTCCGCCACCGGCAGCCCCAGCCAGCGGGCCGCGAGCGCCCGCAGGCAGTGGCCGTGGGCGAAGACCAGCGTGCGTCCCTCGACCTGCCGCGCCCGCTCGACGACGCGGTCGAGACGGGTCGAGACCTCCTCGGCGGACTCGCCGCCGAGGCTCGGGTGCGTCCACACCGTCCACCCCGGCACCGTCTCGCGGATCTCGTCGGTGGTGATCCCCTCGTAGTCGCCGTAGGCCCACTCGACGAGGTCCTCGTCGACCTCGACGTCGGGGAACCCCGCGAGCTCGGCCGTACGCCGCGCCCGCTGCCGCGGGCTGGTGCGCACGACCTCGAAGTCGCCCGGGTGCAACCGCTCGGCCAGCGACCTCGCCACCTCCTCGCCCTCAGGCAGGAGGGGGAGGTCGGTCACCGAGGTGTGCCGGTGGTCCCGGCTCCACTCGGTCTGCCCGTGCCGGACCAGCCACAGCTCACTCATGCCGCGCAGGTTGCCAGGACGGACCGCGCTCACTCGTCCCGCACGCGGACCGGTGGATCTGTCCCGCGTTCGGCCGTACCCGGCCCGCTCCCCGTGCCAGAGTCGCGCTGTGCTCCCGACCGCGCCCCCGACCGTGCTCCCGACCCGCGCCCGAGCGGCGACGGCGGCGGCCTTCGCGACGCAGGGGCTGGTCTTCATCAGCCTGACGACGCGGCTGCCGGACTTCTCCGACAAGTGGGGGCTCTCGGAGGTGGCGCTGTCGGGGCTGCTGCTGGTGCTGGTGCTGGTCGCCGGCGCCGGGTCGGTGGTGGCGGAGAAGGTGGCGGCCCGCCGCGACAGCGCGACCCTGCTGCGCGCCGGGTTGCTGGTGATGGCGTGCGGGCTGCCGACGCTGGTGCTGGCCGGCTCCCAGGCGGTCTTCGTGGCCGGGATCGTCGGCTACGGGTTCGCGCTCGGGCTGGTGGACGCGGCGACCAACATGCAGGGCGTCGCGGTCGAGCACCGCTACGGCCGGCCGCTGCTGCCCTCGCTCCACGGCTTCTGGACGCTCGGCGGGCTCGTCGGCGCCGCCGTCACGCTCGCGACCGCGACGCTGCCGCTCGGCGCGACCGCGGCGCTGGCCGTCGTGCCGGTCGTGGTCGCGGCGGCGCCGTACCTCCCGCGCGTGCACACCCCGCCCGACCCCGACGCCGTCCTCGAGGAGGCCGCGGTGCCGTGGCGGCCGATCGTGCTGGTCGGCGCGGCGATGGTCGTCTTCTACATGGTCGACAGCGCGTCGGCCGCGTGGGGACCGCTCTACCTCGAGGACGTCGTGGCCGCGCCCGAGCGGCTGGTCGCGCTGGCGACCTTCCCCTACCTGCTGGCCAGCCTGGTCGTGCGCCTGGCCGGCGACCGGCTGGTGACGGCGTACGGCGCCGTGCTGGTGCTCCGCGTCGGCGCCGTGGTCGCGGCGGTGGCGCTGGCGGTCGTCGTGGCCGCGCCGACCTGGCCGGTCGCGGTGCTGGGGTTCACCGTCCTCGGCGCGGGCGTCGCGGTCATCGCCCCGCTCAGCTTCTCCGCGGCCGGGCGGATCGCCGGCGGCGACCAGGCCCGGGTCGACGCGGTGGTGGCGCGGTTCAACCAGTTCAACTACGCCGGCGCCCTGCTCGGGTCGGTGCTGACCGGCCTGGCGGGTGCCGGGTCGCTGCGGGTCGGCTTCGCGGTGCCGATGGTGCTCGTGCTGGCCCTCGTGCCGCTCGCGCGGACCTTCGCGGCCGTCTCCGGGCCGGCGCCCGGCGCTACTGCACCCCCGCCATCAGCCGGCGGATCGGTTTCGTCGCCAGCAGGAGCAGCCCACCGACGGCGATCGCGACCAGGCCGATGACGAGGAAGTAGCCACCCTCGTCCTCAGGGTCGTAGTACTCCGCCAGCCGGCCGGCCATCGTCGTGCCGAGCGAGACCGACAGGAAGTACAGCGCCACCATCTGGGTGCGGAACTGTCGCGGCGCGAGCTTGGTCGACAGCGACAGCCCCACCGGCGAGATGAGCAGCTCGGCGATCGTGAAGACCAGCAGGATGCCCGCCAGCGCGAGCACCGGCACCGAGGCCGCGCCCTCCGGGGCGAGCAGGAACAGCAGGAACGCCGCGCCCATCGTCATCGTGCCGAGGCCGAACTTCACCGGCGTCGACGGCTGCCGCGGGCCGAGCTTCGTCCACAGCGCCGCGAAGGCGCCGGCCAGCGCGATGATGAAGACCGGGTTGATCGACTGCACCCACGACACCGGCATCTCCCACCCGAGCAGGTCGCGGTCCAGCCGCTCGTCGGAGTAGATCGTGACCACGGTGAACTGCTGCTGGTAGAGCGACCAGAAGACCGCGTTGACCACGAACAGCGGCACGAACGACCAGACGCGGCTGCGCTCGGTCGCGCTCACGTGCCGGCTGGACAGGATCACCGCGAAGTACGCCACCGCGGCGGCCAGCGTCACCCCCGCCACCCAGTCGTCGAGGTTGTCGACGCTCACCAGCCCCGCCAGGCCCAGCACGACGCCGAGCACGACGACGGCGGCCAGCGCCGCGGCGTACCGCACCGCCTCCGGCCGGGGCAGCGGGTTGGGGACCACGCGGGTCTCCGCCGGCAGGCGGCGCCGCCCCACGGCGTACTGCGCCAGGCCGGCGGCCATGCCGACCGCCGCGAGCCCGAAGCCCCAGTGGAAGCCGACCTCCTCCTGGAGCAGGCCGGTCAGCAGCGGGCCGACCAGCGCGCCGAGGTTGATGCCCATGTAGAACAACGAGAAGCCGGCGTCGCGCCGCTCGTCGCCCTCGGCGTACAGCGCGCCGACCAGGCTGGTGGCCGTCGCCTTGACGCCGCCGCTGCCCAGCGCGACCAGCACGCACCCGAGCGCGACGCCCGCGAACCCGGGCACGACCGCGAGCGCCACGTGGCCGGCCATCACGACCGCCGCCGACCAGAACAGCGTCCGCTCGGGTCCGAGCAGGCGGTCGGCGAGCCACGCGCCGAGGATCGTGGAGAGGTAGACCGAGCCGCCGTAGGCGCCGACGACGCCGGTGGCGGTCGCCCGGTCCATCCCGAGGCCGCCGTCGGTGGCCTCGTAGTAGAGGTAGATCAGCAGGATCCCCTGCATGCCGTAGAAGCTGAACCGCTCCCACAGCTCGACGCCGAACAGGTTCGCCAGCGGCCTCGGCTGGCCGAGGAACCCCCGGTCGACGCTGGTGTCCTGGACGTCGGCGGAAGAAGTCACGGCAGGTCCGGTGCCCCGGACCTGCCGTGACCAGTACTGATCCCTAGGTCACTCCCGGGACGTCACTCGGCGGCGTCGGGGCCGGGCCAGTTCTTGTCCGGATGCGGGACCGGGCGGCCGGGCTGCTCGCCGCCGCGCGCCTCGAGGTAGTTGTCCTTCGGCACCATCACCTTGCGGCGGAAGATGCACACGACCTTGCCGTCCTGGTTGTAGCCGATGGTCTCCACGTGGACCACGCCGCGGTCGTCCTTGGACGTCGACTCCCACTTGTCCAGCACGCGGGTCTCGCCGTAGAGCGTGTCGCCGTGGAAGGTCGGGGCGACGTGGCGCAGCGACTCGATCTCGAGGTTGGCGATCGCCTTGCCGGAGATGTCGGGGACCGACATGCCCAGCAGGATCGAGTAGACGTAGTTGCCCACCACGACGTTCTTGCCGAACTGGGTGGTCTCCTCGGCGTAGTTGCTGTCGAGGTGGAGCGGGTGGTGGTTCATCGTCAGCAGGCAGAACATGTGGTCGTCGAACTCGGTGACCGTCTTGCCGGGCCAGTGCTTGTACGTCGCACCGACCTCGAACTCCTCATAGCTGCGACCGAACTGCACGGGGGCTCCTTCAACGACTCGGGGACGGACCCGGCCATCCTGCCCGTGGTCCGTCCCCGTCGTCACGGCTGCCCGCCGTGGGTTACCTCACGGTAGGTTCACGACCCGCCGCCCCCGGCCTTGCGGCGGTGCATCTTGGGCGCCCCGCCGACCACCTCAGGACCGTGTGCCTTCTCCTTGGCCGGCCGGTCCTTCGGCACGCCGCGGTCGTTGGCCTGCTTCTGCTCCAGGGCCGCCTTCATCCGCGCCTTGAGGTCGTCGTTCGCGTTCGTCGCCGTCATGGTTCCTCCCGAGGGGTGCTGTCGGTCCGGACCCCCACCGTGGCAGTCCTCCGCCGTGGTGTCGACGGGTTAACGCCATCCCGTTGGTCGAGCCGCAAAGGCGTGCGTCCGCTGGTTGCGCCGGGAGGCGCCCCGGCGCCGACCGCGTCGAGACCCCGTGAGGGGCCTGGGGCGGTGGGCACGTCACCGGGTCTCGAGACGGCGCTGGCGCGCCTCCTCAACCAGCGGTGGTCGCCGCCGCGCCTCCTCGACCAGCGGTGGCTACGGGGCGGTGGCTCAGGTGGCCATGAACAGGATCATCTCCCGCTCGTACTCCCGGCCGGGGTGCTGGTCGGCGAGGTGGGCCTGGGCCTTCTCGACGAGCTCGTCCTCGTCGGCGCCCTTGACGACCTCGCCGCAGGGGCAGGTGAGTCGCGTCTTCATGGCCGCACGCTACCGGCCCGCGCGGCGGCGCGCTGGGCGGCCCGCTGGCGGGTGGACGCGGCGAGAGCGTCGACCGCGGCGGCGTACCGCTCCTCGGCCGGCACCGTCGACGGGTCGACGCCGGGCACGACGACCGGTCGCAGCTCGGCGAGGTCGCCGACGACCCGGGCGCCGGTGGCGGCGACCCGCGCCACGACCTCCTCCGACCGCTCGACGAGCCAGGCGGGCGGGGTGAAGCCGATGGCCGGGCCGCCGCGGCCGGCGAGGACCCGCTTGCCGAGGCCGAACTTCACGAGCGTGTGGTAGTCCGTCGCGCCCAGCTCGGCGGCCTCGAGCCGGCGGTTGAGGTCGAGCAGCACGAGCGCGGACGTCGCGTCGAGCGAGGTGTTGGCCGGGCTGACCGCGGCCGCGCCGGAGCCGTCGATGCCGGCGGCCGTGCAGAAGCGCTCCCACAGCAGACCCGACGGCGCACCCGGCGGCGGCACCGTCACGACGGTGGTGCGCGCCGGGCCGACGGCCGCGGACCAGTTGCCGACGATCCGGCCCATCCCCTGCTGGCGCCAGAACGACCGGGCGGGCTTGCGCTTGCCGGCCAACCCGGCGACGTACGTCGCCCAGTCGGTGGTGCCGCCGTTCTGCAGGCTCTCCTGCCACATGGCGGGCACCCCGCGGCCGAGGTCGCGCAGCGTCAGCACCACCTCGACGGGGGTGTCCCCGAACGACCCGACGACCTCCGCGACCCGCTCGGGCGGGGCGGGGCCGAGGAACTCCATGCTGACCACCACCACGCCGTCGTACGCCGCCACCTCGGCGACCAGCGCGGCCCACCGCCCGCGGGCGGCCGGGCCGGCCTGCTTGCGACCGAGCACGTCGGAGACCGCGAGCACCTGGTCGCGCCAGGATTCCCCGGGGAAGAGCACCCCGCGCTCGCGCAGGAGGGTGCGGTTGGCGCCGAGCCGTTGCTGGAGGTAGGAGGTCCCGGACTTCATCAGCCCCACGTGCAGGACCACCCGGCTCGCCACGGCCCCACCGTAGTCAGCGGGAGCGTCGTCGTGGCGGACCGGGTGGCCCGGGGACAGCCGGGGCTCAGGCCTTGAGCTTGTAGTCCTTGAGCAGCGAGCGGCCGATGATCATCTTCTGGATGTCCGAGGTGCCCTCGCCGATGAGCATGAAGGCGGCCTCGCGGTAGAGGCGCTCGATCTCGTACTCCTTGGAGTAGCCGTAGCCGCCGTGGATGCGGAAGGAGTCCTGGACGACCTCGTTGCAGTACTCCGCGGCGAGCATCTTGGCCATGCCGGCCTCGACGTCCATCCGCTTGCCGGAGTCCTTGAGGCGGGCGGCCTTGACCATCATCGCGTGGGAGGCCTCGACCTTGGTCGCCATCTCCGCGAGGCGGAAGAGGATCGCCTGGTGGTCGGCGATCTGCTTGCCGAAGGTCTCGCGCTGCTGGGCGTAGGCGATGGCCAGCTCGAAGGCGCGCAGCGCGATGCCGCAGGCGCGTGCGGCGACGTTGACGCGGCCGACCTCGACGCCGTCCATCATCTGGTAGAAGCCCTTGCCGGGTTCCCCGCCCAGCACCTGCTCGGCACCCACCTGGTGGCCCTCGAAGACCGCCTCGGTGGTGTCGACGCCCTTGTAGCCCATCTTGTCGATCTTTCCGGGGATCGTCAGGCCCGGAGCGGTCTCGCCGAAGCCGGACTCCTTCTCCACCAGGAAGGTCGTCATGTTGCGGTAGACCGAGTCGGCGCCCTCGTCGGTCTTGACCAGCACCGCGATCAGGTTGGAGGTGCCGCCGTTGGTCAGCCACATCTTCTGGCCGTCGATCGTGTAGCCACCGTCGTCGTTCTTCACGGCCTTGGTCTTGATCGCCGAGACGTCCGAGCCCAGGCCCGGCTCCGACATCGAGAACGAGCCCCGGATCTCGCCGGCCGCCATCTTCGGCAGGTACTTCTTCTTCTGCTCCTCGGTGCCGTGCTTCATCAGCATGTAGGCCACGATGAAGTGGGTGTTGATGACGCCCGAGACGCTCATCCAGCCGCGCGCGATCTCCTCCACGCACAGGGCATAGGTCAGCAGCGACTCGCCGAGGCCGTCGTACTCCTCGGGGATCATCAGGCCGAAGATGCCGAGCTCCTTGAGCCCGTCGACGATCTCCTGCGGGTACTCGTCGGCGTGCTCCAGCTCGGTGGCGACCGGCAGGATCTTCTCGTCGACGAAGGTGCGGACCGCCTTGATGATCTCGGTCTGCTCCTCGGTGAGACCCTCGGTCTCGCACAGGCGGCCCATGGCTGCTCCTCGTGTGGTGGGACGGTTCGGCTGATCTGCTCGGGGAGGTTACCGCTCGGTAGGAAGCGGGGGTATGCCCCGGCTCACACCGGCGGACGCACCGGCGGGCACGAGGGCGGCCGGCGTCCTCACTGGTGCCCGGATCGTTCCTCGATGAAGCGCAGGCGGTGCTCCAGCGGAGCCACGAGCGCCTGCTCGAGCTCGGCGACCATCGCGGTCAGCGGCACCTCGAGGGCGGCGTTCTCCTCGACGGCCTCGGCGAGCCGGTCGACCCGCCGCTCGAGCGCGAGCACCTCCTCGACGCCCGTGCCGGCCGCGACGCGCCGCAGCACCTCCGACGAGCGGACCAGGCGCCTCACCGCTCGGCCCTCACAGCGAGTGCCCGCGGTAGGTGTTGAGCGCCTTGGCGGTGACCCGGCCGTCGCTGGAGCGCGGCGGGAGGAGCAGCTCGGTGACCACGTCGGAGAGCTCGGCGACGCGCAGCTGCAGCTCGCGGCTGCGGGCGACCTCGGCCTCGAGCTCGGCGACCCGGGCGCGCAGGTCTTCCGCCCGGCCCTCCACCCGCGGCGCGGTGATCCGGCGGACGACCCCCTTGCCGAGGGCGACCACGCGGCGCTCGTCGGGGTCGCGGTCCAGCGTGCGGCGAGCGGTGTCGCGCTCGTGGGTGCGCTCGCGGACCAGGACGAGCAGCCGGACGATCGTCTCGACGGCCACCTCGAGCAGCTCGGTGTCGGTGGCCTCGCCGGGGGTGCGGGCGTCCGGGCGGGTGGCGCGGAGGTCCTCGAGGTCGCCGTGGACGGCGTACCCGGCCTCGGCGATCGCGCCGACCGCGGCGTCGGCGCGGGCGGTGGCGTCGGCGTACTGCTTGTCGGTCAGGCCGATCGGCTCCCGGCCCAGCTGCGCCAGGATCCCGTGCGCGAGGGTGTCGCGCAGCCACAGCGCCTGCTCGCGGTTGCCGGTGATCGGCTCGCGGACGGCGCCGTTGACCCGGCGCAGCAGCTCCGCGGCTGGCAGGCCGAGCGACTCGTTGACCCGCTCGACGTCGAGCCGCAGGCCGGGCGGGTCGATCGAGCAGGCCGCGGCGAACCGGCGCCACAGCTCGTGCTCGTCGCCGGGCGTCGAGGGGACGGTGACGACGTGGACCCGCTCGGGCGGCAGCTCGGCGCCCCAGCGCGCGGCGACGCCGGCGGGGTCCATCGTGCGCCAGCCCCACTCGGCGCGGACGCCGGCCGACTCCGGCCGCGGGCGCCACTTCTCCAGCGGGGTGGTCAGCGCGAACTTCAGCCGCTCCTGCCACGCCGAGGGCACCGCGCGGCCGAGGTCGCGGGCGGTGATGACGACGTGGACCTCGATCCCGTCCAGGTCGCGCAGCACGCGCGCGACCTGCTCGGCCGAGGCGCCGGCGAAGAGCTCGTAGGACAGGATCGCCACCGGTCCACGCCAGCCGCGCACCTGGGCGACCAGGCGGTCCCACGCGGTCGAGGCGCGCTCGGGCAGCGAGTCCAGGCGCGGGTCCTCGCGCACGACCATCGCGGCGTGGATGCGGTCGAGGTGGGTCTCCCCCACGACCAGCACGCCGGCGTCGGCCAACGGGCCGCGGTTGGCCTCCAGGATCCGCTGCAGGTACGTCGTGCCCGACTTCGGCGCTCCGACGTGCAGGTAGACGCGCTCGGTCACTGGTCCTCCCTGGTGGGCCTGGTGGGCCACTCGACGATCATCCTCCACCGGGCGGGTGCGCCGCCCGCGACGGCGGCCGCGGCGTCGAGGAATCCCTCGCGGTGCACGACCCGGCCCCCGGCACGCACCGCCCGGCCCTCGAGCACGCGCGGGTCGACCGGGTGCAGCCGCCCGCCACCGCGCTCGGCGCGCTGCTCGGCGGCGTCGGCGGGCGAGAGCGCCTGCCCCTCGAGGTACGCCGCCCCGCCGGCGCGCAGCGTCATCGACGCGAACCGCCAGAAGTTCTCCGCGCCGTCCGGCTCGAGGGCCTCGAGCAGGTCGCGGGCGTAGACGACCTGGCGGGCCTTGTCGCGGGCGACGAGCGCCCCGCGGGTCAGCACGTCGCGCAGGTCGTAGAGGTTGAGGTGGTCGAAGTCCGCGGGCAGGTCCTCGCGCCGGGCGCGCCGGGCGGGGGCGCGCAGGCTCTGGCGGGCGTAGTCGAGGGCGAGCACGCGCAGGCCGCGCTCGGCCAGGCGCAGGGCGTCCTGGCCGGTGCCGGCGCCGAGCTCGACCACGCGGAGCTGCTGCTCGCCGGCCTCGGCCAGCCGGTCGGCGACCCAGTCGGCGGTGGCGGAGGGGCCGTGGCCCTCCTCCTGCGCGAGGTCGGCCAGGTAGCGCTCCCAGTCGCGGCGCTGGCGCATGAGGGAGGAGAACCAGCCGTCGAACCGCTCGGTGATCTCCGGGCCCGGCTCGTGGCGGAACGACGGGTCCGGGACGCGCCACCCGGCGCCGTACGACACCGTCAGCATCGTGTCGGGGTCGGCGGGTGCCGGCAGCATCCGGCCCTCGAAGGACAGCTCGGTCAGCGGCAGGATCGCGCTGCGCGGGACCTCCTGGCGCACGGTCGCGGTCTCGTGGAGCAGGTCGCCGACGTAGAAGCAGGTGTAGATGTCGATGCTGGACATGCCGCCGTCGGGCGAGGTGAACAGCACGGTGATGAAGGCGGCGGACTTGTTCAGCACCCGCATGCCGTGGCGGCGCAGGGCGCGGGCGACGTCCCACAGCTCGACGGCCATCTCGGCCGGGGTGGCCTTGTCGGAGAGGTAGGCGAGGTCGACGTCGGAGTCGTGGCCGATGACCGCGCCCTCGCGGGCGGCGCCGAGCAGGGTGCCGAAGGCGATCCAGCCGCGGACGCCGCACTCGGCCTCCATCACCTCGAGGATCCGCTCGGTCATCTCGACCATCTGCTCGATGACGCGGGTGTCGCGGCCGGAGAACGGCCGCTGCAGCAGGCCCCACTTGTCGATCATGACGGGGATGCCGTCCTTGTCGACGAAGCGGACGCGGCCCTCGCCGGTGCCGAACGACACCTCGCCGGCGTACACCTCGCGGCCGGCGGAGACGACCCGCACCTGCGAGACGCCGTCGAGCCAGCGGGTCATCCGCTTGGGCCAGGGGACGAACGGCGAGCCGGGCTCGGCCGTGAACGACCACGCGTGGTGGCCGTCGAAGAGGACGTCGCCGGAGCCCTCGAACCCGTCGGGGAGGTGCAGCCCGGCGTCGTCGACGCGCGGGCGCACGTCGGTCCCCGCCTCGTCCACCACGAGGCGTGAGGCTACGGCACCGTGACCTGGGTCGTGATGACCGCGTGGTCGGTGATGCGCCGCACCGCCGGACCGGTGTCCATGCGGAAGCCGGAGAACTGCACCTCCGGGGTGCCGAAGATCCAGTCCACGCGCATCGGCCGGGGCGGGCGGCACGCGCCGTCGTTCGAGCCGCCGTTGGCCGCACGCATCCCCGCCTCGCCGGTGAAGCGGCAGAAGGCGTCCTCGTGCTCGTTGAAGTCGCCCATGATGAAGACCGGGATGCCGTCCTTCTTCAGCGTGTTCACCGCCGCGACCTCGATCTGCTCGGCCTTGTCGCGCTCGTCCTCGCGGCCCTGGCGGTCCTTGGGCGAGTTGTGGATGTTGAGCACGTAGACCTCCCGGCCGGTCGCGACGTGCTGCAGGCGCACGACCGGCTGCGGGCGGGTGCCGCCCATGAAGGGCACGGTGATCGAGTCCTGGTAGGTCGCCGACCACACCGCGGTGTCCCACATCAACGACTGCGGCACGCCCTTGCCGCCCAGCGCCGTGCCGGGCCAGAACGCGAAGCGCCCGTCGGTCGCCCGAGCCATCGCGCTGAGCTGGTCGGATTGGATCTCCTGGAGGCCCACGATGCTCGAGCCGTACGACGCCACGAGCCGCGCCGCCCACTCGGTGCGCACGCGGCCCGGCGCGAACTCCGCGGCCGCCCCGCCCGGCGCGCTGTGCTGGCTGCCGAGGATGTTGAAGGTGGTCATCGTGAACGAGTAGGGCTGCTCGGTCACCAGTTCCTGGACCTTGTTGCGCAGCTTGTCGGCCCCGCTGGGCACGGCCTGCGGGGCGGCCGACGCGACCTCGCCGCGGTCCAGCAGCGCAGCCTCGGCGATCTCCTGCGGGGTCATCCCGGCCAGCTCCGCGGCGTTCGTGCGGCTCGGCGCGGACGAGGGCTCCTGCGCGGCCGGGGTCGTGCCGTCGCCGCCGCGGGTCAGCAGGTTGGCGCCCACCACGACCAGCACGATCGCCACCACCGCGCCGACGGTGGCCAGCGCCGCGCGTCGCTCGCCGCCGCGCTCGTCGTCGTGGCCGGGCTTGTCCGGGCGGTCCGCGTCGGGGCGGTCCGGGCCGCGCTCGGGAGGTCCTGCGCTCACGAGACTCCCTCCGGCAGCAGTCGGTCGGTCGTGGAGCCGTCGCCGACCTGGCCCAGCTCGTTGTTGCCCCAGCAGGCCGTGACACCGGTGTCCAGCCCGCCGCAGGAGTGGAACCAGCCCGCGTCGACCGAGAGCCAGGGCCGCTCGCTGACGACGAGGGTCGGCACCGTCCTGGTGCTGCGGGACCCGTCGCCCAGCTGGCCGTAGCGGCCGCTCCCCCAGCACCAGGCACTGCCTGCGTTGTCGACCCCGCACGTGGTGGCGTCGCCGGTGGTGATGCTAGTCCAGATCCGGTCGCCGTCGACGGGTCCCGGAGCGGCGCGGAGCCTGCGGGTGGTGTCGCCGAGCTGGCCGCGGTCGTTGTGGCCCCAGCACAGCGCCGCGCCCTCGACCGTCGTGCCGCAGGCGTGCGACCAGCCCGCGTCCAGGCTCGCCCAGCTGGTGCCGGGGCCGACCGGGCCGGGGGTCGGGCGCGGGTCGCCCGCCGGGCTGCCGAGCTGGCCGAAGGTGTTCTGCCCCCAGCACCACGCGGAGCGGTCCGCCTTGGTCGCGCAGGTGAACCAGCCGCCGGTCGCGACGCCCGCCCAGTCCTTGTCCTGGCCGACGCGGTTCGGCCGGGCCCGGCGGGCGAAGGTGCCGTCGCCCAGCTGGCCGCGCAGGTTGGAGCCCCAGCACCACAGGCTGCCGTTGCTGCGGGTGCCGCAGGTGTGGAACCAGCTCGCGCTCACCGACGTCCAGGCCGCGCTCGTCCCGACCTGCACCGGGGTGGACCGGGCCGCGCCCCGGCCGACGCCGAGCTGGCCGTGGTTGTCCAGCCCCCAGCACCACAGCGTGCCGTCGTCGCGGATGCCGCAGGTGGTGGCGCCGGAGGTGCTGATCGTCCGCCAGGTGCTGCCGCCGACGACCTCGACCGGGCGGGTCCGCGTGGTCGTCGAGCCGTCGCCGACCTGGCCGAAGGTGTTGCGGCCCCAGCACCACGCCGAGCCCCCCTCGCGCACGACGCAGGAGTTCTCGCCGCCGGCGCTCACGGCGGCCGGCCCGGCGGGCACGGTCACCACGACGACCCCCGTCGTGGCGGCCGTCGCGGGCCTGGTGCCGCGGACGGCGTACGACACGTTCCAGGTGCCGGGCTCGGTCGGGGTGCCGGCGAGCAGGCCGGTGGGGTCGAGCGCGAGGCCCGGCGGCAGGTTGCGCGGCTGCTCCCAGACGGGGGCGCCGGGCGCGGAGGTCGAGACGGCGAGCCGCAGCTCGAACGGGCTGCCGAGCGGGGCCGTCGCGACCTGCACCTCCGGGCGCGGCACCGGTCGCAGCCGAGCCCGCGCGACCAGCCCGCGGGCGGCCCGGCGCAGGGCGGCGGCGCCGGGGCCGTAGGCGTAGGAACGGTTCTTCTGCAGGGCCTTGGTGGTGCGGATGTCCTGGGGGTCGCAGACCAGGTCGCCGGCGGTGCACACGCTCCAGGCGGCGTACGTCGGGGTGCGGGCCGGCACGTCGGAGACCGCGCCCAGCCGGCGGGCCGCGACGCCGCTGCGGGCGCGGGCGGCCGCGGGGGCTCCCAGGGACGTCGCGCGGGTCCGCGGGCGGCGGTCGGGGTCGGCGACCAGCGCCGCGCCCACGACGTCGACGAGCCCGTCGGGGCGGGCCGCGAGCCGGGGCAGCGCGCGGTGGACGACGGCCGCGCCCTGGGCGTGCCCGACGAGGACGAGCTGCTGGTCGGGGCAGCCGAACGCGTGCTGGTCGACGAGCGCCAACAGCCGGCCCGTGGCGGCCGGCACCGGCTGCATCCAGGTGCGGGCCCGGTCGCGGGTGACGCTGCGGAGGGCCCGTCGCCGGTCCGGTCGCTTCCCGAGGAGGGCCGCGGTCGGCCCGGTGGCCATCGGCACGCGCACCTGCTCGACGGTGCGGTCGGCGGCCAGCGCCTGCCGGGTCAGCGCCCGCGCCAGCACGCCGACGGTCCGCCCGTAGGTCGTGCCCCCGCTCGGCGCCTCGCCCGCGCCGTCGACCCCGAGCAGCAGCAGGTCGGCGCACCCGTCGACGGTCGCGGCCGTGCCGGCACCGAGCACCGCCCGGTCGCGCCGGTCGGCCGGGCCGGGCTGCGAACCGGTGTGCAGGATCGCCGCCACCACCGCCACCGACGTCACGGTGGCGGCCAGCAGCAGGAGGGCCTGCCTGACCCGGCGTCGCACGGGCTCAGGCTAGGTCGCCGACCAGCCCTCGGGGTGGTGCCTCGCGGGTGGACCGCCGCGTTGTTGCGGGTGTGACTGGTGGGGCCAGTGGTGCGGGATGCGTACCACCAATTGGTGGTACGCCTGCAGCCCGAGCCGAGGTCAGTTGACCTGGATGCCGGCGTAGGGGTTGCCGCCGCGGGCGACGAGGGCGCGGCGGGCCGTGGCGGCACGCAGCGACATCTGCTCCTGGACGCGCGGGTTGCGGCTGTACGCCGGCGGGTTGGCGTACAGGTGGTCGACCCAGTCGGCGTACGTCCGGCGCACGCCGGCGTCGAAGATCCGCATCACGATCTCGTCGCTGGCCAGCGCGACGCTGGTCCAGTTGGCAGAGCCGTTCCAGGTGACCTCGACGTCGGTGGCGCCCTTGTAGCGGCCGCTGACGGCCATGTACTTCATGTGCAGGTAGCGGTCGTAGACGCCGTCGAGGTTGAAGTCCTGGGCGATCTGGCGGTGCGGCACGGGCCCGCGGCTGGTGTTGCGCAGGATCTTCAGCACGTTGTTGCCGAAGACGGCGTAGACGATCTTGATGTCGCAGCCGCGCTGCCACATCGTGCGCAGCCGCTCGGCGATCGCCTTGCCGCGGTCGCCGTGCATGGAGGTCTGGGCGATGCGGATCTTGGTCTTGCCGTTGGTGCCGGTGCCGCCGGTCGCGCCCGCGCAGACGATGTCGTCGAGGTCGCGCAGGAGCGGGTCGGCCTCGGTGCCGTCGCCGCGGTAGGGGTAGAAGTACGACGTGTACTTGCCGTGCTCGTAGGACTCGTAGGCCTGCTTGACCGGCTTGTCCCGGCGCATCTGGTCGAAGACGTGCTCGAACTCGGCGTAGATGTTCGGCTTGCCGGTGATCGTGTAGACGTCGTTCCACTGGCCGTGCGCGGCGAGGTCGGTGGCGTTGTTGGAGCCGTAGATGACGACGTTCTTCGCCTTGCCGGCCTTGCTGAAGAGGAAGAACTTCGTGTGCGCGATGCCGCCGCGGTTGCGGCAGGAGCTCACGCACTTGCGCACGTCGCTCTTCATCGCCGGCTTGCGGTTGTACTCCTTGGTCTTGAGCACCGCCTGCAGCCGGTTGACGCCGTCGTTGACGTTGCTCTTGTTGGCGTTGAGCCGGTCCATCACGACGCGCACGGACACGCCGCGGCGGTGGGCGGCGACCAGCGCGTCGATGAGGTCGTCGCTGCGGATGTTCCAGCTGGCGATCCGGATCTTCTCGCGGCCGGGGACGCTCTGGATCGTGCGGATCAGGTGCCCGATGATCCGGCGGCGCGCCGCACGGTCGCCGAGCGGGTTGTTGACGCGCACGCCAATGGTCGGCGTGTACTTCAGCGGCGCGGGCTTGGGCTTGGCAGCGACGGGCCGGGCGGGCGCCGTCGTGCGGACCACCGCCGCGGCGGTGTCGCGGGCGGGGTCACCGGCTGCGGTGGCGGAGGACAGGGGCAGGGCACCGAGCAGCCCCGCGAGCAGCACCAGGCTGGTCGCGAGGACGGTCGCGGCGGACAGACGACGCACGCGCGTTCACACTCCGAGGATCGAGCCGGGACGGGTCACGGGTGGTGTGGCCGACCGTCCCGCCCGAGGAGGCTAACCCCGCGAGCGCTCAGCCGCTGCACTTGCGCAGCGCGTCCTTGTACGCCGCGTCGTCGAGGAGCCGCCCCTCCGACTCGCCGATCCGGCCGCCGGGCACCGCCCAGAACCGGTCGTCGTAGGTGATCAGCGGCTTGCCGAACTCGCAGTAGCGCCCGTCGGCCTTGACCCGCTCCCCGTCGCGGTCGCACTCCTGGTAGCCGCGCGGCAGCGTCCCGCCGGCCACCCAGGTCGTCGCGCAGTCCGGTCCCTGGCCGCCGGCCGACGGGGAGCCGGACGCGGAGCCTGATGCGGAGCCCGACGCCGAGTCGGAGGCCGAGGGCGACGCCGAGGTGGTGGTGCCGGGGTCCGTGGCGACCTGGTCGCCGTCGTCCCCGCCGCAGCCGGCGAGCAGACCGGCGCACAGCACCAGCGGCGCGATCAGGGCGGCTGTCCGGGAGCGGCTCATCCCCGCACCATACGCCGCAGCAGCCCCCGTCGACGCGGGCCGCGGGCGCGGGCGACGAGGTCGTCGGCGATCCGCACCGGGTCCTCCCCCGGCGGCGCCGGCGCGTCCGGGTCGGGGTCGTCCGGCCCGCCCAGCACCGGCCGCAGCTCGGCGAGGTCGCCGTGCACCGGGTGGTCGGTCGCAGCGAGCTCGGCGAGCCACCGGTCGGTCACGCCGTCGAGCAGCCCGTGCAGGCGGTGTGGCGCCCGCGGCCGGTCCCCCGAGCCCGCGCCAGAGCCCGAGCTCGAGCCCGGGCTCCCGCCGGACCCGCGCGCGGCGAGCTCGCCCTCGGCGTACTCCTTCTTCACCACGCGCAGGTACGTCGACCGGTCGAGCCGGTCGGCGAGCCCGGCGTTGACCGCGCGGAGCAGCGCGACCTCCGCTCGCCCGAGCGAGGGGTTGGCCGGCGGGACGGCGGCGGCGTCGACGAGGCCGGGGTCGATCCGCGCGGCGGCGGCGAAGCGGCGCCACAGCTCCGCGGGCTCGCGGCCCGGCCCGGGGCAGACCACGAGGTGCACCCGGTCGGCGGGCACGGCGGTCGACCACCGCTCGAGCGCCCAGGACCAGTCCTGCGCGTGCCAGAAGTGCGGGCGGCTGCCGCCGGCGTCGGGCCCGAGATCGCGCCCGGTGTCGGCGCGCAGCTCGCCGGCCTCGAGGTCGGCGAAGGACCGGGTGTCGCCGAGCTTGACCTCCTCCTGCCAGTGCGCGGTCGCCTGCCGGCCGAGGTCGCGGGCGGTGACCACGACGTCGACCTCGACGCCCTCCAGCGGGGCGAGCGCCGCCGCGACCTGGTCGGGCGTGGCGCCGGCGAGGACCTCGTGGCCGAGCAGCACCGGTCCGTCGTGCTCCCGGGCCCGCGCGCACAGGGCCGCCCAGGTGCCGGCGACCTCGGCCTCGGCCAGGCCGAACTTCGCCGCCGACCCCCGCAGCTCGACCGCTGCGTGGAACATCGCGCCCGGCCGCAGGAACGGGTGGAGCACGCCGCCGGCCCGCAGCGCGTCGCGGTGGGTCGCCAGCAGCGACTGGAGGTACGTCGTGCCCGTCTTGGGCAGACCGACGTGGAGGACGACCCGCACGCGCGTCATCCTCGCACCGGGGCGTCCCGCGCGTCCCGGGCCGCTAGCCTCGACCCTCGTGAGCACCACCCCTGCGCGCGTCTACGCGGCCCGACTGGTCGGACTGCCGATCTTCGACCCGCAGGGCGACCAGGTGGCCAAGGTGCGCGACCTCGTCGCGGCCGTGCGCTCGGAGGTCAGCCAGCCGCGCGTGCTCGGCATGGTCGCCGAGGTCTTCGGCCGGCGGCGGATCTTCGTGCCGATGACGCGGGTGACCCACATCGACGCCGGGTCGGTCTACACGACCGGCCTGCTGAACATGCGCCGCTTCGAGCAGCGCTCCACCGAGACCCTCGTCATCGGCGAGATGCTCGACCGCGAGGTGTCCATCCCCTCCAGCGAGGTGCGGGGCACGGTCTACGACGTCGCGATGGAGCAGGCCCGCAACCGCGACTGGGTGCTGAGCCGGGTCGCGGTGCAGGAGCCCGCCAAGGGGCTGCGCCGCCGCGGCCAGACCCACGTCGTGGAGTGGCGCGACGTGGACGGGCTGACCCGCCGCGAGGAGACCCAGGGCGCCACCCACCTGGTCCACGCGCTGAACGAGATGCGACCCGCCGACGCGGCGAGCATGATCCACGACCTGCCCCGCGAGCGCCGCACGGCCGTGGTGGCCGCGCTCGACGACGAGCGCCTCGCCGACGTCCTCGAGGAGCTGCCCGAGGAGGACCAGGTCGAGATCCTCAGCCACCTCGACTCCGAGCGCGCCGCCGACGTGCTCGAGGAGATGTCGGCCGACGACGCCGCCGACCTGATCGCCGACCTCTCCCCCGAGACCGCCGAGATCCTGCTCGACCTGATGGAGCCGGCGGAGGCCGAGGACGTGCGGCGGCTGATGTCGTACGTCGAGAACACCGCCGGCGCGATGATGACGCCCGAGCCGGTGATCCTCGGCCCGGACGCGACCATCGCCGACGCGCTCGCCCACGTGCGCAACCCCGAGCTGACCCCGTCGCTGGCCGCGCTCGTCTACGTGTGCCGCCCGCCGCTGGAGACCCCGACCGGGCGGCTGCTCGGCGTCGCCCACATCCAGCGGCTGCTGCGCGAGCCCCCCTCGACCCTCGTCGCCGGCGCGCTGGACGACTCGATGGAGAACCTCAAGCCCGAGGCCACGATCGACCAGGTCGCGGCCCACCTGGCGACGTACAACCTCGTCGCTGCGCCCGTCGTCGACGAGAACGGCCACCTGCTCGGCGCCGTGACCGTCGACGACCTGCTCGACCACATGCTCCCCGAGGGCTGGCGCGACCGGACGGTGCGCCGTGGCTGAGCCCCGCTCGGCCCGCGCCCGCCTCGACACCCCCCGCGAGGCGCGCCGCCGCTCGATCTTCAGCCGCCGGCCGTCGTACGACGCCGACACCTTCGGAATCTTCGCCGAGCAGTTCGCGCGGTTCATGGGCACCGCGCGGTTCCTGCTCTACATGACCGGCTTCGTCGTGCTGTGGGTGCTCTGGAACGCCTCCGTGCCCGGCGAGAGTCGCTTCGACGACTACCCGTTCATCTTCCTGACGCTCATGCTCAGCCTCCAGGCGTCGTACGCCGCGCCGCTGATCCTGCTGGCGCAGAACCGCCAGGAGCAGCGCGACAAGGTGATCGCCGAGCAGGACCGCCAGGCCAACGCGCGGGCCCACGCCGACATGGAGTTCCTCGCCCGCGAGGTCGCCTCGCTGCGCATGTCGGTCGGCGAGATGGCCACCCGCGACTTCCTGCGCTCGGAGCTGCGCGCCCTGCTCCAGGAGCTCGACGAGCGGGCCGAGGCGGGGGCGCTCGACCGGGCCGACGAGCACGCCGACCGGACGCAGGCGCGTGAGCCTCGTCCCACCCCGACTGCGGATGAGGGGTCGGACTCACCCGCGACCTAGACTCGGGGATCATGAGCACCGGGCTTGTCGACAAGGTCAACGCAGCTCTCGCGACGGTCAACGACCCCGAGATCAAGCGGCCGATCACCGACCTGGGCATGGTCGACTCCGTCGAGGTCGACGGCGCCGGCGTGGCCAAGGTCCACGTGCTGCTGACGGTGGCGGGGTGTCCGCTCAAGGACACCATCAACCGCGACGTCACCGCCGCGGTCGGCCAGGTCCCCGGGATCACCGGCGTCGACCTCTCCCTCGGCGTGATGACCGCCGAGCAGCGCGCCGGCCTCAAGGACGTCCTCAGCGGCGGCCAGGCCCAGCGCGAGATCCCCTTCGCGCAGCCCGGCAACCTCACCAAGGTCTTCGCGATCGCCTCCGGCAAGGGCGGCGTCGGCAAGTCCTCGGTCACCGTCAACCTCGCGCTGGCCATGGCCGGCCAGGGGCTGAAGGTCGGCATCGTCGACGCCGACATCTACGGCCACTCGGTCCCCGCCATGCTCGGCGTCGCCGACGCGCGCCCCACCCAGGTCGACGACCTGATCATGCCGGTGCCCACCGCCAGCGGCGTCTCGGTCATCTCGATCGGCATGCTCAAGCCCCGCCGCGACCAGGTCGTCGCCTGGCGCGGCCCGATGCTCGACCGGGCGCTCGTGCAGATGCTCTCCGACGTCTACTGGGGCGACCTGGACGTGCTCCTCCTCGACCTGCCGCCGGGCACCGGCGACGTCGCGATCTCGCTGGGCCAGCACCTGCCCGGCGCCGAGGTCGTCGTCGTCACCACCCCGCAGGAGGCCGCCGCCGAGGTCGCCGAGCGCGCCGGCACGATGGCCTCGATGATGCACCAGCGCGTCGTCGGCGTCGTCGAGAACATGAGCTACCTGCCCTGCCCGCACTGCACGCCTGAGGGCAAGGACCACCGCCTCGAGGTCTTCGGCGCCGGCGGTGGCGACCGCGTCGCGCAGACGCTGTCGTCGCGGTTCGGGTACGACGTGCCCGTCCTCGGCCGGATCCCCCTCGACATCTCGCTGCGCGAGGGCGGGGACGCGGGCAAGCCGATCGTCGAGGCCGACCCCACCGCTCCGGCCGCGAAGGTGCTGCACGGCGTGGCCTCCACCCTGTCGGGCCGCGGTCGCGGTCTGGCCGGCATGCAGCTGGGGCTCACGCCTGCCGCTAGGTTCTGACCCGTGTTCGGAGTCGGGCTGCCGGAGTTCGCGGTCATCGCGTTCGTCGCGGTGCTCGTCTTCGGCCCCGACAAGCTGCCCGACCTCGCCAAGCAGGCCGGCCAGTTCCTCCGCAAGGCCCGGCAGTTCGCCAACTCCGCGCGCGACGAGCTGCGCAGCGAGCTCGGCCCCGAGTTCGCCGACCTCGAGCTGCGCGACCTCGACCCCCGCGCGATCGTGCGCAAGCACGTGATGGAGGCGATGGCCGAGGCCGAGGAGGAGGCCGCCCGCCCCAAGCGCCGGGGCCTGCGCCCGCTCGCCGACGGCGAGGTCCCGCCGTACGACGTCGACGCGACCTGACCCTCCGCCCCGCTCAGGAGTCGCGGGACTGGACCGCCGCGAGGGCCGGGAAGCCCACCAGCGCGAGACGGCCGGTGGAGCCGGTGCGCACCTCGACGAAGTCCGCGCCGACGCGGGCGAGGGTGCCGTCGTGGGCGCCGCCGTCGACGGTGCGGACGACGCACCGCTCGCCGGCGTCCGCGAGGCGACGCAGCGCGGAACCGACGGTCAGCCGCGACGTGGCCGGCCAGGCGACCTCGGGCACCGACCGCGCCGAGGCGCCGTGGACGGCCGCCACCGCGGGCAGGTGCACGACCCACTCCTGACCCGGCCCGCGCAGGTGGCACCAGCCGGTGGCGACGCGCTCCAGGGTCCCGGCGAGCAGCCCGGCCCCGCGCACGTCCAGGCCGACGTCGGCACCCACGGAGGCGACGAGCCGGGAGGCGAGGGTGACCTGCTGGTACTCCGCGCGGCTGCGGTCGGCGAGCTCCGCGGCGCGCTCGAGGTCGTACGCCGCCTCCGCCTGCTGCTCGAGGTCGTCGAGGACCCCGAACAGCTCGCGCTCCCAGCCCATGCCCGCGGACCCTAGCGCCCCCGGAGCGGTGGCCGGCGGGTCCAGCGGCCGGCCCAGGGGCCTCAGTAGCTGGGCTCGGGCTCAGTGGTCGGGGCGGGACCACGCCTCGGTCTGGGTGAGGCGGTAGAGGTAGACCAGCGCCGGCAGCACGACCGCGGCCGCGATCCCGACCGCGACGAGCAGCGCCTGCAGGGTGGCCCGCGCGCCGGCCGCGTCGGCGATCGTCACCTCGTCGACGAGGAGCCAGGGGTACTGCCCGACGCCCCAGCCCGAGACGACCGCCGCGACCGCGACCACGGCCGTCAGGCGGGCCACCGCGTAGCGCCGGCGCCACAGGAGCACGAGCGTGGCCACCCCGGCCAGCGCGGAGGCGGCCACCAGCGGCGCGGCCTGCGTCTCGAGGCCGTCGGCCAGCGTCGGCGCGTCCAGCTCGAGCGGCACCAGCGCCGCGAGCACGACGGCTCCGGTGACCAGGCCGACCCCCAGGGTGCGTCGCCGCAGCTGACCGGCCAGCCGCTCCTGCCCGCCGCGGGAGGCGTCCGCGGCGAGGAAGCAGCCGGCGAGGAAGGCGCACGTCCCGACCGCGATCACCCCGCCGAAGAGCGAGGTCGGGTTCAGCCACGAGGTCCACAGGTCGCCGCGGCCCTCCGCGGGCACGCGCCCGGAGGCGATGCCGCCGGCCACGGTCCCGAAGAAGAACGGCGTCACCACCGACGAGGTCGCGAAGACCACGCCGAACAGGCGCGCCTGCGCCAGCGACGCGGCGTACTTGCGGAAGGCGAAGCTGGCCCCGCGCAGCACGATGCCGAGCAGGGCGAGCAGCATCGGCAGGATCAGCGTCGACATCGCCGCGGCGAAGGACTCCGGGAACGCCGTCCACCACGTCACCAGCACGTAGACCAGCCACACGTGGTTGGCCTCCCACACCGGCCCGATGCTGTGGTCGACCAGCGTGCGCAGCTCGGCGCCCCGGCGGCTGCCGCCTGCGGTGAGGTCGTAGAAGCCGGAGCCGAAGTCGGCGCCGCCGAAGAGCGCGTACGCCAGCACGCCGACGAACAGCGCGGCGGCCACGGTCGTCTCGAGCATCAGCGCACCGTCCCCATCGACGTGGTGCCGGCGTCCTCGGAGCCGGCGGGGTCGGGGGCGTACGGGCTCGGCAGGTCGGCCTCCCCGGCCCGCCAGCGCCGCGCCATCGAGCGCAGCACCACGATCGCGCCGATGGTCATCGCCGTGTAGACGACGGTGGTCGCGCCGAGCAGCCACCACAGCCCCGGGTTGTCCCCGGCCGCCTCGGGCGTGCGCATGACGTCCTGGACGATCCACGGCTGGCGGCCGACCTCGGTGGCGATCCAGCCCGCCTCCATCGCGACGACCGACAGGACGCCGCCGGTGGCCATGAACCGCAGGAACCACCGGTGGTCGGTCAGCTCACGACCACGCCAGCGCATCACCCAGTAGACGACGGCGACGAGCGCCAGCAGCGTGCCGATGCCGACCATCACTTGGAACGACAGGTGGGTGATGTTGACTGGCGGGTGGGTGTCGACGGGGAACTCGTCGAGGCCGACGACCGGCTCGGTGAAGGAGTTCCGCGCGATCAGCGAGCCGAGGTAGGGGATGTCGAGCGCGTACCTCACCTCCCCGTCGATGAGCACGCCACCGAGGCGCAGCGGCGAGGGGCTCTCGGTCTCGGTGGCCAGCTCGAACGCCGCCAGCTTGGCCGGCTGCCACTCCGCGAGCCGCCCGCCGAGCAGGTGGCCCACGAACGGCTGCACGACGGCCGAGACGCTCGCGAAGGCCATCGCCACGGTGAAGCCGAGCCGGTGCCGCTCGTCGCGACGGCCGCGCAGCATGCCGACGGCGTACACCGCGGCGATGGCGAAGCCGGCGACCATGTACGCCGCCAGCCACATGTGCAGGAACTGCCAGAAGCCCGCGGGGTTGAACAGCACCGCCCACGGCTCGATGTCGACGACCTCGCCGTCGACGATGCGGAAGCCGGTGGGGACGTTCATCCAGGCGTTGACCGCGATGACGCAGTAGGTGCCGACGACGCCGGTGATCGCCATCGGGACGACCATCAGCAGGTGCTGCTTGGCCGGCATCCGCCCCCAGCCGTAGAGGTAGATGCCGAGGAAGATCGCCTCCAGGAAGAACGCCAGCCCCTCGAAGGCGAACGGCAGGCCGAGCACGTCGCCGAACGTGCCCATCAGGCCGGGCCACAGCAGCCCCATCTCGAAGCTGAGCACCGTGCCGGAGACCGCGCCGATCGCGAAGAGCACCGCCGAGACCTTGGCCCAGCGCTGCGCGAGGGTGAGCGCATGCTCGTTCCCTCGGCGCAGGCCGATGAGGTGCATCGTGAAGATGATCGCCGGGAAGGCGACGCCGAAGCAGGCGAGCACGATGTGCCAGCCGAGCGAGAGAGCCATCTGCTGACGGGCCGGCAGGAGGCCGGCGGGATCGGCCTCGGCAGCGGCGGACAGGAGCACGTCCATGGGCACCATGCCTCCGACGGTAGGCCGGGCCAGACCGGAAACCGAGGGTTTGTGAAAGTTTTCACGAAGTGCCTCGTGGTACGTCGGCCGGGGTGGTCCTAGGACCATCGGGCGACAGGCCGAGGGACCCGGGGACGTGATTTCTGGGGGTGGTGTGACGGATGATGTCTCGGTGACGACGACCCGACGCCGCCCGCTCCTCCTGGCCCTGGCCGGGGGAACCGCAGCCGTCGCCGGCATCGGCACGGCCGCCCGCACCGGACTCATCGGCGGGGACGACGGTCCCGCCGGCGGCCGGCTGCAGCTCAGCGCCGGCGACATGGGGGTGGAGTCGCTGACGCTGCCGCTGGACGACCAGGTCCTCGTGGAGGGCTCGCCCGCCACCGGTGGGCCTGCGGCCCGCCGCGGCACCGGCAAGCTCGCGACCACGACGTACTCCATGGTCGGCTTCACCTGGACCCGCGGCGACGTCGAGCCCGTGCTCGAGGTCAGCGTGCGCCGCGGCTCGGCCTGGGAGCCCTGGCAGCGGGCGCCCGCCGCCCACGAGGCGCCCGACCCGGCCAGCAACGCCCCCGGCACCACCACCGGCACCGACCTGATGTGGGTGGGTCCGACCGACGGCGTGCGCGTCCGGGTCGTCGGTGAGCGCCCGGCCGACCTCTCGCTCGTGCTGCTCCACCCCACTCCCCTGCCCTCGGACCAGGACACGCTGCACGACGACCCCGACGTCGACCCGTCCGCGCCGGTCGAGCGGCGGGTCGCCCCGCTGGGCAGGACATCGGCCGGGGCATCGGCGAAGGAGACGGCCGCCGCCGCGACCAGCGTGCCGCGGCCGACCATCCGCAACCGCAAGGACTGGGGCGCCAACGAGAACCTGCGGCAGAAGCCGCCGTCGTACATCGAGACCATCCAGCAGGTGCACGTGCACCACACGGTCAACAGCAACACCTACTCGCGCGAGGAGGTGCCGGCGCTGATGCGTGGGATGTACGCCTACCACACGCAGTCGCTGGGCTGGTCCGACATCGGCTACAACTTCCTCGTCGACCGCTTCGGCCGGATCTGGACGGGTCGCGCCGGCGGCGCCGCCAAGAACGTCAAGGGCGCCCACACCCTCGGCTTCAACCACCAGTCCGCGGGCGTCTCGGTCATCGGCAACTTCGACCAGGTCAAGCCCCCGGCCGAGGTCATCGCGGCGATCGCCCGGGTGGCCGCGTGGAAGCTCGACAAGTTCGGCCGCGACCCGATGGGGAGGACGACCGCCGTCAGCCAGGGCAGCGACAAGTTCCGCTCGGGCAAGAGCGTCTCGCTGCCGGTCATCGACGGGCACCGCGACACCAACGACACCTCCTGCCCCGGGTCGAACCTGTACGCCGCGCTGCCGCAGATCCGCCAGAGGACCAAGAAGCGCATCGACAACTTCCACGACCGTGACCGCGAGGTAGCGGTGTCGATCACCGCGCCCTTCGCCGCCGCCGGCCGGGTCGTCTTCGGCAAGAAGGTCACCGTGCGGCCCGGCACCTGGACGCCGGCCGAGGCGACCCCGACCTACACCTGGCTGCGCGACGGCAAGCCGATCGGCAAGGCCCGCGGCTCGGACTACACGATCCGCCGCGGCGACATCGGCTCGCGCATCTCCGTGCGCGTCGAGGTCGCCGCGCCCGGCGCCGAGACCGCCACGCAGACCGTCTCGTGGCCGATGACCGGCCGGGCCGGCGTCGACCTGACCGTGCGCGCCTCGGGCCGCAAGGGCCGCGCTCTGGTCACCGTCGTCGCGTCCGCGCCCGGGCTCGCCGCAGGACACCCCGACGGCGAGGTCGTCGTCAAGCTGGCCGGCAAGAGCGTCACGATGAAGCTCCGTGACGGCCGCGCCGAGCGGCTCGTGCGCGGGCTCGAGCCCGGCACCCACCGCGTCCGGGCGGTCTTCCAGCCCACCGCCCGCGCCGCGAAGGCCGTCGCCACCGACACCGTGCGGGTCAAACCCGTCGACTGACACCCGCTGACCTCGCGCGGCGGACCCCGACCCGCGGCGCGTCGCGAGTCACTCAGCCGTGCCGGTACACCCAGACGTCGGTCGACCACACGTCCGCCGCCGACCGCCGACCCGGCGAGAGGTCGTCGGCCCAGTCGGCGCCGCCGTGGACGAGCAGGACGTCGCCGGCCCAGACGGCCGACCCGGGTGCGGCGGGCGCGCCGGCCGGCCGGGCGAGGCGGGTCCAGCTCTCCCGCGCGTCGTCGTACACCCAGCCACCGGAGGCGACCAGCCGGCCGCCGACCGCGCTGACCGGCCACGCCGACTTGTCGGTCCAGTCCTCGCGCGGCGCGTCGGGCAGCCGTGACCAGCGGCCCGCGGCGGGGTCGAGGCGACCGCCGTACGGGATGGTCCGGCCGTAGCCGTTCACCTCGCCGCCGTCAGCGCCGCCCAGCGTCGCGTCCACCAGGCGGGTCCCCGACCAGGACCAGTGCCAGCCGCCGAGCTGGTCGGAGCCCGGCAGCGTCCGCCAGGTCGCGGCGCCGGGCTCGAGGAGGGCGGCCTGGACGAGCGCCGGGTCCGCCGGCTGCCCGTCCGCCCCGATCGGCTTGGCGGTGAGCACCAGGCCCGCGTCGGTCGGCACGATCGTGCGGTCGAAGGCGGGCGCGATCGGGTCCGCCGGCAGCTCGGACCACGTCCCGGTCCGGGTGTCCAGGACGCGGTCGGGCACCCGGCCCACCTCGTCGCTGCCGGACACGACGAGCAGCCGGGCCGCGTCCGCCACGAGGGCGGCCCACTCGTTCCGCCCGGGCACGGACATCTCGTCCCAGGTGTCGTCGGCAGAGTGCCAGACGAGCAGCTCGCCGTCGACCAGGACGTACAGGTCCTCACCCACCACGGCCCGCGAGGACGACGGCGGAACCGGGCGCGGTGCGTCCGGGATGCGGCGCCAGGTGCCCGAGGCGAGGTCGTACGCCGCGCCGTCCCGCTCGGGGTCCTGCGCGTAGGAGCAGGCGGCCGTCGGCGGGCAGGGCGGCCCCGCGTGACCGCCGACCAGGACCACCTCGTCGCCGACGTGCGCCACGACCGTGCCCTCGCGCGGCGACAGCGGCGCCGGTCCCACCCGTTCCCACGCCCCGGCCCCGGCGCCGGACGGCGCCGACCTCTCGCCTCCCTGCTCGCCGCACCCCGACAGGACGGACGCGAGCAGGACGAGGGCGAGGAGAGCGGCGCGCACGGTGGTACGACGCGGCGCCGGCCGCCGGGGTTCCGCGTCCGGGTCGTGTCGGGCCCGCCCTCAGGTACGAGCGGTCTTCCTGGCCGTCTTCGGCGACTTCCGGGGCCGCGGACGGACGACGAGGACCGGGCACGGCGCGTAGTGCTGGACGCGCTGCGCGGTGCTGCCGACGAGCACGCTCTCGCTGATCCCCCGGCCCCCGGAGGCCACGACCACCAGCCCGGCGTCGTACTGCTGGGCGACCTTGATGATCTCGTTGGCCGGCGAGCCCGACCGCACCCGCTTGTGCACCTTCGGTCCCCACCCGTCGAACTCCGCGGCAACGGTCGCGACGGCGCGCTCCGCCGCGGCGCGGAAGGACAGCGTGTCCCACGCCGGCCGCGCCTGGGCGTCGGAGAGCTCGTCGGCGAAGGCGACGGCGGCCAACGGCCGGATGACCGCCACCACGGTGACGTCGGTGATCCGGGCGGGGTCCGCGAAGGACTTCAGGTGCCGCGCGGCGGCCAGGGACTGCTTGGAGCCGTCGGTGGCGACGATGACGTGCATCAGTGGTTCCCCAACCTGTCGGAGGTGTCGGCCGGGCCGGAGGTGCCGGCGGGCCCGGACCGGTGGCCGAAGACGAGCTCGAGCACGTAGAGCACCCCGCCCACGGCCAGCAGCGCCGCGCACCAGAGCAGCGACGCCGGGTCGTCGTAGATGACGTAGTAGAGGATCGCGAGGTTGCCGAGCAGGCCCAGGACGAGCAGCGGCGTGTTGGCGCGGAAGGCGCGCTCGTCCTCGTCGCACCCGCGCAGCTTCAGGCAGGTGCCGATGACGAGCGCGTAGATCGCGAGCAGGAAGACCACGGTCACCAGCGCCAGGCGGTTGACGAGGTCCAGGCTGCCGCCGGCCTCGAGGACGAGCGTGCCGGCGACGAGCAGGGCGCCGACGACCGCGCCGCTGAAGAGCAGGCCGACCCACGGGCTGCGACGGGTCGGGTGCACCTTGGCGAAGACCCCGGGGACGACGTCCTCGTGGGCCATGCCGTAGAGAATGCGCGGCTGGGTCACCAGCGTGACCAGGGTGGTGTTGGTGATGGCGACCAGGGCGATGACGGTGAAGATCGTCGTCATCGCGTCGGTGGAGAACGGCAGGATGCCCTGCTTGACGACCTCGAGCAGGGCGACGTCGGAGCCCGCGAGCTGGTCGATCGGCACGGTCAGCGCCGCCGCCATCGAGACCAGCACGTAGACGACGCCGGCCACCACCATGCCCCCGACGAGGGAGCGCGGGAACGACTTGTGCGGGTCGATGGTCTCCTCGGCCACGTTGGCGGTGTTCTCGAAGCCGGTCATGGCGAAGAAGGAGAGCGCGACGCCGGCCAGCACGGCCAGCGCGGGGTTGCCGGCGACGCTGATGTCGGTGAGCGTCGCGAAGTCGGCATCGCCCTGGGCCACGAAGTAGATCGCGATCCCGATGACGATGATCAGCCCGCTGAGCTCGACGAAGGTCATCAGCATGTTCATCACCACCGACTCGGTGATGCCGATGTAGTTGATGAGCACGAGGACGGCGACGAAGACCAGCGACACCAGCAGCGCCGGCGGCCCGGCCCACAGCTCGCTGAAGTACGACGCGAAGCCGGCCGCCAGCGAGCCGCTCGCCGCGAAGCTCGCCGAGAGGAACGAGACGGTCACCAGGAAGGTGAGCGCCCGGTTGCCGAAGGCCCGCTGCACGTACAACGAGGAGCCGGCGGCCTGCGGGTACTTCGTCACCAGCTCGGCGTACGCCGATCCCGTGATCGCCGCGACCGAGACGCCGGCGGCGAACGCCAACCAGAACGCCCCGCCCACGGCGGCGGCGACCAGGCCGATGAGGACGTAGACCCCCGAGCCCAGCACGTCGCCGAGCGTGTAGAAGAACAGCTGGAGACCGGTGATGGACCGCTTGAGGCCACCGCCCTCGCCTGCCACGTCGTCATCGACGGTCGAAGAGCTGTGGGCCACGACGGAGCCTCGAATCGAGAAGGGTGTGGTGTCCAGACCTCACTCCCTCGCGCCCGGGTTGTCAACGGCCCGTGCCCTGCGCGGGCTCGTCAACGGCTGTGGACGAGCGGTTGACGGACGCACCGAACCGGCGTTGTCTTGTTCATGCAGACGCAAACGGACGCAAACGCATGGTTCGACAGGACGGATCTCGGGATGGACGACCCCACGCGCGGCTCGCTCGGCCGCTGCCTCCTCGTCGAGGCGGCGGCGACCGCGGCCCTCGGCGGCCTGGCCGCGACGGCGCTGCCGGTCGCCGGCGACGTCGTCGCCGGCGGGCGCGCGGGCTTCGACCAGCTCCTGGTCTCCGCCTGCGGTGCCGTCGTCCTCGTCGCAGCCGTCTGGCTCTGGCTCGTGACGACCGTGGTGGTCGCCGAGGCGCTGAGCCGCCCCGGCCACACCCGCGCCCGTGCCGGTGCCGTCGAGAACGTCGGCCGGGGCGTGCCGCGGGTGCTGCGCACCGTGGTGCTCGCCGCCTGCGGCGTCGCGCTCGTCGCGCCCGTCGGCGCCGCCTCGGCCGGCGAGCCGCCGCACACCGTCCAGGCCCGGCACGGGCTGCCGGTGCCGGACCGGGCGACCTCCACCGCGGCGTGGGTCGCCGAGGCGGTGCGGTCGGCCACCGCGTCCGCTCCCAACCACGGCGCCGCCCCGGCGCGCGCGACCCGCACCCACGTCGTACGCACCGGCGACACCCTGTGGTCCCTTGCCGCGGCCGACCTCTCCCCCACCGCGGGCGCCGCCGACGTCACCCGTCGCTGGCACCGCCTCCACCAGCTCAACCGGGCCGTCATCGGGGACGACCCGGACCTCATCCACCCCGGCCAGCGGCTGCACCTGCCGCCGGTCGCGCACCGAGGAGACCCGTCATGACCCCATCGCCGACCCACGAGCGCCGCGAGAACGTCCTCACCTTCCCGCGCCCCGCCCTGCCCACCTCCGTCCAGGGCACGCTCGCCCTCGACCTCAGCCCGCGGCTCGACCCGCCGGCCGCCCACGGCCCGGAGAGCAGCGGCACGGCCGGCGTGGTCCCCGTCGACCTACGACGGCGCCGCGCGCTCGAGCAGTGGTCGCGGCGCTTCGCCCAGGCGGCGGTCGAGATCGTCGGCGGGGACCGTCCGATCACCCAGCTGCTGCGCTGGACCACGACCGAGGTGTACGCCGACCTCGAGCGCCGCGCCTGCCTCGTCGCCCGCGCCGGCGCCCACCGCCCCGGCCTCGGCCGGGTGCAGCCGGTCCGCCCGAAGGTGCTCAGCGTGCACAGCTGCTTCGTCAGCGCCGACGCCGTCGAGACCAGCATCCACGTGCGGTACGGCGCGCGGTCCCGCGCCGTCGCCGCCCGCTTCGAGGAGCGCCCCGCGAAGGACGGCCCGCTCCGCTGGGTCTGCACCGCCCTCGACTTTGCCTGAGCAGGACCGAGCGAGGAACGAGCTCGGTCCGTCGCGAAGGCAGGCCGAGCAAGGCCGCGACCGAGGAACGAGGTCGCGACGGCCGGGTCGAGACCCGGTGAGGGGCGCAGGGCCGCGACCACGGTCACCGGGTTTCGACGACGCTCGCCAGGGCTCCCTGCTCAACAAGCGGGTGGCGGGGGCGGGTCGGGAACGACGAACGCCGGCCCGGTCCCGAGGGACCGAGCCGGCGTGCGGGGCTGACTGAGGTCAGCCGTTGACGCGGGCGGCGTGGCCGGTGGGGCCACCCGGAGCGCCGTGGCACTGCTTGAACTTCTTGCCCGAGCCGCAGGGGCAGCGGTCGTTGCGACCGGTGCCGGAGAACTCGTCCTCCTCCTGCTCGACGCGGGTGGCCACCTCGGCCTCGCCGTCGACGGTGGGGGCGGAGTAGGCCAACTGCTGCGGCCGCGCGGGGGCGTCGAGGCCCTTCGCGCGGATGTGCGGCGCGTGCTCGGCGGGAGCGCCCTCGGCGACCTGGCCGACCGGGGACTGCAGTCCTTCGGCGACCGACAGCGTGGGCGCCGGCTCCTCCTCGACCTGGACCTCGAGGTTGAACAGGAAGCCGACGGCCTCCTCCTTGATGCCGTCCATCATCGCGGCGAACATGTCGAAGCCCTCGCGCTGGTACTCCACGAGCGGGTCGCGCTGGGAGTAGGCCCGCAGGTAGATGCCCTCGCGCAGGTAGTCCATCTCGTAGAGGTGCTCGCGCCACTTGCGGTCGAGGACCGAGAGGAGCACGCGCCGCTCGAGCTCGCGCATGACCTCCTCGCCGTTCTCCTGCTCGCGCCGGTCGTACGCCGCGTGGGCGTCCTCGCGGAGCAGCTTGACCAGGTCGTCGCGGTCGAGGGCGGCGGTCCCGCCCGCGTCGGCGACGAGCTTCTCGTGGTCGACCGAGACCGGCCACAGCTGGCCGAGGTCGGTCCACAGCTGCTCGAGGTCCCACTCCTCGGCGAAGTCGGCGAGCGACCCGGCGACGTACCCCTCGACGACGTCGTCGATGAAGGTGCGGATCTGGTCCTTCAGGTCCGCGCCCTCGAGGACCGCGCGGCGCTCGGTGTAGACCACCTTGCGCTGGCGGTCCATGACGTCGTCGTACTTCAGGACGTTCTTGCGGGACTCGAAGTTCTGCGACTCGACCTGGCCCTGGGCGTTGGCGATCGCGCTCGTGACCCGCTTGTTCTCGATCGGGACGTCGTCCGGGATCTTGAGGACCTGGAGCACCCGGTCGACCCAGTCGGACTTGAACAGCCGCATGAGCTCGTCCTGCAGCGACAGGTAGAAGCGGGACTCGCCCGGGTCGCCCTGACGCCCGGAACGACCCCGCAGCTGGTTGTCGATGCGGCGCGACTCGTGGCGCTCCGTGCCGATGACGTAGAGGCCGCCGATCTCCTTGACCTCGTCGTGCTCGGTGCCGACCTGGCGCTTGATGCGCTCGACGGTCTCGGGCCAGGCGGCGTCGTACTCCTCGGCCGTGTCGCCGGCGGGCTCGAGGCCGCGCTTGCGCAGCTCGGCGTCGGCGAGGAACTCCACCGAGCCACCGAGCATGATGTCGGTGCCTCGACCGGCCATGTTGGTGGCGACGGTGACCGAGCCCTTGTGACCGGCCATCGCGACGATCTTCGCCTCGTCGGCGTGCACCTTGGCGTTCAGCACGGTGTGCGGGATGCCGCGGCGCTTGAGCTTGGCGGACAGGTGCTCGGACTTCTCGACCGAGACGGTGCCGACGAGGATCGGCTGGCCCTTGCCGTGCCGGTCGGCGATGTCCTCCACGACCGCGTCGTACTTAGCCTCCTCGGTGCGGTAGACGAGGTCGGGCTGGTCGATGCGGGCCATCGGCTTGTTGGTCGGGATCGGGACCACGCCGAGCTTGTAGATCTTGTCGAACTCGCTGGCCTCGGTCATCGCCGTGCCGGTCATGCCGGAGAGCTTCTCGTAGAGGCGGAAGTAGTTCTGCAGCGTGACGGTCGCGAGCGTCTGGTACTCCTCGCGGACCTCGACGCCCTCCTTGGCCTCGATCGCCTGGTGCAGGCCGTCGTTGTAGCGGCGACCCGCGAGCATGCGGCCGGTGTGCTCGTCGACGATGAGCACCTCGCCGTCCTGCACGACGTACTCCTTGTCGCGGCGGAACAGCTCCTTGGCCTTCACGCAGTTGTTCATGAAGGAGATGAGCGGGGTGTTGACCGACTCGTAGAGGTTGTCGATCCCCAGGTGGTCCTCCACCTTGGTGATGCCCGGCTCGAGCACCGAGATGGTCCGCTTCTTCTCGTCGACCTCGTAGTCGAAGTCCTTCTCCAGCTTGCGCGCGATCTTGGCGAACTCGCCGTACCACTTGACCTCGTCCTGGGTCGGACCGCTGATGATCAGCGGGGTCCGCGCCTCGTCGATGAGGATCGAGTCGACCTCGTCGACGACGGCGAAGTTGTGGCCGCGCTGGACGCAGTCCTCCAGGGCGGAGGACATGTTGTCGCGCAGGTAGTCGAAGCCGAGCTCGTTGTTGGTGCCGTAGGTGATGTCGCAGCCGTAGGCCTCGCGCCGCTCCGCCGGGCGCATCTCCGGCAGGATCACGCCGGTCGTCAGCCCGAGGAAGGCGTGGATCCGGCCCATCATCTCGGCCTGGTACTTGGCCAGGTAGTCGTTGACGGTGACGACGTGGACGCCCTTGCCGGACAGCGCGTTGAGGTACGACGGGAGGGTCGCGACCAGCGTCTTGCCCTCACCGGTCTTCATCTCGGCGATGTTGCCCAGGTGCAGCGCCGCGCCACCCATGACCTGGACGTCGTAGTGACGCTGGCCGATCACGCGCTTGGCCGCCTCGCGGACGGTGGCGAACGCCTCCGGCATGAGGTCGTCGAGCGACTCACCGTTCTCGTGGCGCTGCTTCAGCTCGCCGGTCATCGCCTGCAGCTGCTCGTCGGTCATCGCGACAAAGTCGTCCTCGATGGCGTTGACGGCCTTGGCGATGGTCTCCAGCTGGCGCAGGATCTTGCCCTCGCCGATGCGGAGGAGCTTGTCGAGGATCACGGGCACGGGGGTACAACTCCTAAGCGGTGGGAAGCCGAGCGGTCGGCGCCGCAACTCTACCCACGGGGTCGAGCCGTCCCTAACCGGAACGCAGCAACCGGGCGAGCACCTCGGCGAGGTCGCCCCGCGGCTCCACGACGACGGGGTCGTCGGCGTCCAGGCCCAGCCAGCCGGCCAGCCGGCGGAGCTCGACCACCAGCTCCGGCGCCGTCTCCGGCGGCGCGTCGGGCTCGGCGTACGCGCCCTTGACGAGGAGCCGGCCGGTGGCCCGGTCGGCCTTGAGGTCGACCCGCCCCACCAGCCGGTCCCCCAGCAGGAACGGCAGCACGTAGTAGCCGTGCACCCGCTTGTGGGCCGGCACGTAGATCTCGATGCGGTAGCGGAACCCGAAGATCCGCTCGGTGCGCTCGCGCTCCCACACGACCGGGTCGAAGGGGCTCAGCAGCGCCCGGGCGTCGACGCGGCGGGGGCGGCGAGCGTCGCGGTGGAGGTACGCCGGGCGGTCCCACCCCTCGACCCGGGCCCGCAGCAGCTCGCCGGCCTCCACCAGCTCCGCGACGGCGCGCCGGGTCTCCTCGACGCCCATCCGGTAGTAGTCGCGCAGGCACGGCGCCGTCGCCACCCCGTGGGACCGGGCCGCCCGCCGCACCAGCTCGCGCGCGGCCTCGTCCGGCGTGGGCGTCGGCGCGGCGAGCACCTCGGCCGGCAGCACCCGCTCGGGCAGGTCGTAGACCGGCTCGAACGACGGCGTCCGCGCCGCGATCGCCAGCTCCCCGGTCATGAACAGCTGGTCGAGCGCCTTGCGGGCGGCCGACCAGTTCCATCCCCAGTGCTCCTTGCTGCGCGGGGCGTCGTCGCCGAGCACCGGCTCGAGCGCCCGCGCGGTGCTGGCACCCCGGGCCCGCACCTCCGCGAGCACCTGGGCCACCAGGTCCTCGGGCACGTCGCGCCACCACTTGCCCCGCAGCGCGCGGTACTCCTCCATCCGGTGCTGCATGTGCGGCCACAGCTCGACGGGCATGAAGGCCTGCACGTGCGCCCAGTACTCCACCACCCGCCGCGGACGCCGCTCGGCCGCCCGCTGCAACAGCCCCACGTCGTAGGGCCCCATCCGCGAGTACAACGGCATCCGGTGCGCCCGCTCCAGCACGTTGACCGAGTCGACCTGCAGCACCCCGGTCCGCTCCAGCGTCCGGCTGAACGTCCGCATCGTCGGGACCGTGTGGCGCGGGTCGAGGAACCCCTGGGCCGCCAGCGCCACGCGGCGCGCCTGCGCGCGGGACAGCTGCTCGGTCACCTGCCCGAGGCTAGAGGGGCGCACCGACGGACGGGAGACGGCGCGTCCTCGACTCCCCCGGCCGCCGCCGCGCCGGAGGCCGGCCGCGGACCCGGTACGCCGCGCGGGTCGGGGCCGGAGGCGGACGACGGGCGGGCAGGCCCGGTCGTGGATGGGTCTGGCGGGGCCGGAGCGAGGAACGAGCGGAGGCCCTGGTTGACCGGGCCTGCCCGTCCGGCGGGAGCCGCAGGCCCCGACCCCCACACCCGGCGTACCCCATCGCGGATCGGCCGCACCAGGCGCGGGGCCGACCGGGGCGGCCCTCGGCGCTGGAGGCAGAGCCGGGGGTGGGGGCCCGGTCGTGGTTGGGTCTGGCGGGCCGGAGCGAGGCACGAGCGCAGGCCTGGTAGACCGGGCCCCCGCCCCCGGCGGGAGCCGGAAGCGCCCCCGGCCGCCCCGGGCGGCACCGCGCACCCGCGCAGCCAGACCGCAGAGCGACGCGGGAGCCAACACCTTGCCCGCCGCAGGCGGAACCGCGTCCCCGAGGCCGCAGTCGACTCACGGGGTATCGTCGACGCTCGGTTTCGAGACAGGCGCTGCGCGCCTTCCTCAACCCACCGGCTGGCGCTCGCTGCTCGACCAGCGGTGGCGGCGCTCGCTGCTCGACCAGCGGTGGCGGGGTCTCGAGACGGTTCCTGGCGGAACCTCCTCAACCAACCGGAGGGACCGGCCGGGCGGGGGTGGGGCTAGGGCAGGTCGAGGAGCTTCTCGCGGACGGCGTACATGACCGCCTCCATGCGGGAGTGGAGCTGGAGCTTCTCGAGGATGTTGCGCACGTGGTTCTTGACGGTGTTCTCGGAGATGAACAGCTGCTTGGCGATCTCGCGGTTGTTCATGCCCTTGGCCACGAGCCGCAGCACCTCCAGCTCGCGCTCGGTGAGCCGCAGGCCGGGGACGTGCTCACGCTCGGGACGCGACATCTGCTTGAACTCGTCGATCAGCTTGACCGCCATCGAGGGGCTGATCAGCGACTGGCCGTCGGCGACGACGCGGACGGCCTGGGCGACCTCCTCGATGGAGGAGTCCTTGAGCAGGTAGCCGGAGGCGCCGGACTTGACCGCCTCGTAGAGGTCGGCCTCCTCGTCGGAGACCGTCAGCATGATGATCTTCGCCGACGGGACGGCCTCCTTGATGGCGCGGCAGGCCTCGATACCGGTGCGCTTGGGCATCCGGATGTCGAGGAGGACCACGTCGGGGGCGGTGGTCGCGGCGAAGGTGGTGCCCTCGACGCCGTCGCCCGCCTCGCCGACGACCTCGATGCCCTCCTCGACGGTGAGCAGCATCGTCAGCCCCCGTCGGAAGAGCTCCTGGTCGTCGACCACCAGCACCCGGATCGGCTCGGCAGCCCCGGGAGCTGCGGCCGTGCTCTGTTCCGCCACCGGGGCATCATGGCACGCGCGGGCGGGGCTGCGGCCCCGTTCGGGGGGTGCGGTCCTGGCCCGGACGGACCCGGACACGCCGACGGGGTGACCCGTTCGGGCCACCCCGTCGTACGCCGTGCGGGTGCGGCCGGTGGGCCGCTGCCGCGGTGCTCGTGCGGTGCTACTCCTGCGGTTCTACTCCTGCGGTGCTACTCCTGCGGTGCTACTCCTGCGGGCCGAGGTCCAGGGAGAGCACGCCGTAGTCGTAGCCGCGACGCCGGTAGACCACCGAGGGCCGCTCGCTCTCCTTGTCGACGAACAGGTAGAAGTCGTGCCCGACCAGCTCCATCTCGTAGAGGGCCTGGTCGAGCGTCATGGGGCTGGCGGGGTGGGTCTTCTCCCGCACGACCAGCGGTCCGTCGCCCATGACGGCGATCGGGCCGACCTGGCGCTCGAGGGTCTCGTCGGCCTCGGGGACCTCGGGGGTGGTGGTGATCGCCTCGATGTCGGCGAGCGCCTGCCCGACCGAGACGGGCGTCTTCTGGCCGCGGTGCACCCGCCGGCGGTCGGCCGCCCGACGCATCTGGGCGGCCATCTTGTCCAGCGCCAGGTCGAGGGCACCCATCTTGTCGTCCGCTGCCGCCTCGGCGCGGACGACGGGGCCCTTGGAGAAGGCGGTCAGCTCGACGCGGACGGCCTTGTCCTGCTGGCGGCGGTTGGGCTCGCAGTCCACCTCCACGTGCACCCGCATGATGCGGTGATCGTGCTTCTCGAGTCGGGACAGCTTCTCCGCAGCATGCTCGCGGAACCGCTCGGACAGCTCGCAGTGGCGACCTGTGACGACAACTTCCATGTCTACCTCCTGGTGACAGTTGGTTGCTTCAGCCCTCTCGCGCGGCCTCCTGTGGGCAGCGCGACATGCACGCCTGGTGCGCCGGGGGCGCACCGTGCGTGGCACGAGTGGGAGGAGTCCGTCCGGCCGACCTGGTCTTCGACCCCACAACCGCCTGCTGGGGCTTCCGCAGCTTCTCCGCCACTACCGGCCCTCTCCCGCCGTCGGCCACATCTGGTGGCCGGGGCGAGGCAGGTCTTACTACTAAGCCGCACCGTGATCGACGGACCCGGGCGGACCCGGGTCGCGTCTTACGTGGACCGTTTCGCCTGCGACTGGCATCGGCTAGCCGACCGGTCCGGGCCCTCGTCGGGACCCGCACCGAGACGGTGCAACCACGGACCCGGACGGACTCCATACAGAGACGTTAGTCGGTGACCCACGACACCGGTAGTGGGGCCACCACCCATCTCCTCAGCCGCCCGCCGACACGCCCGCGTGGGCCACCGGGAACCGGCGGCGCGTCGCTGCGACGGCGGCCACCGCGGCCACGTGCAGGCCGACCGCCTGCAGCGCCCGCTGCGCCTCGCGGGCCGTCGCGCCGGTGGTGAGCACGTCGTCGCAGACCACGACCGAGGCGTGCGTGCGGCGCCGGCGCAGCCGCCGCAGACCGGCGTCCGGGCAGGTCATCGAGCCGGCGAGGTTGGCGGCCCGGGCGGTCGCGCCGAGGCCCGCCTGGTCGACCACCCCGGGCCGGGTCCGCAGCAGCCGCACGGCCACGGCGTCGACCCCGGTGGCGCGCAGGCGGGCGGCGGCGCCCGCGGTCACGGCGTACGTCGGGTCGTGGCCGCGGGCGCGGACGGTCGAGGGTCGCGACGGGACCGGCACGAGCACGACGGGGCCGGACGGCACCTGCGCCTCGGCCGCGGCGCCGGCGGCCGCCGCGAGCAGCCCGGCGAGCGGGCGGGCCAGCCCGAGCAGCCGCCGCTCCTTCAGGCCGAGAACCAGGCTGCGCACCACGCCGTCGTACGCCGCCGCCGCCCACGGCGCGACGAGGCCGGCCGGCACCGGGGTCGGCCACGCGGGCCGCGCGTCGGTGGGCAGGCCGGCGCGGCACTCCTCGCACAGCACCCGGCCGGGCCGCTCGCACCCGGCGCACCGGCCGCCGAGCAGCAGGTCGGCCGCGGCGTCGAGCACCACCCGAGCCTGACCGGCCCCGCGGCGCCGGGCAACCGGGCCGGCCGGGCCCTGTGGAGGAGCCGTCAGCCGACGTACCGGACCGGGCCCTCCCCCTCGGACAGCTCGACGACCTCGCGGGTGGAGGAGGTGTCGACCAGACCGGTGCGGGTGACCGCCCAGAGCGTGTCGCCGACGACCGGGGTGCCGGTGAGCGCGACGTACCGCCCGCGCAGCGTGCTCGCCGAGACCTGCGCCCCGGCGGGCGCGCCGTCGACCGAGAGCGTGCGGACCTCGAAGAGCTCGTCGGCGACCCGGTGCAGCACGGCGACCGACGTCGGGGTGCGCCAGGCGAGGTCGCGGATGCGGACCTCCTCGCCGCCCTCCCAGGTGAGCCGCTGCGAGGCGGAGGCCGAGAGCAGCCGGTTCTGCGCGTAGCGGACCCGGCTGACGCGCACCTGGTCGCCGGTCGAGGTGCGCACGACCGCGACGACGCGGGAGCCGTCGCGGGAGACGAGGAACGAGCGCACGTCCGAGCCGCTGATGCCGGGCACGCGGAGCTCCACCGGGTCCTCGTCGCCGACCTGGGTCGAGACGCGGGCGCCGGTGGCTGTGCGGTCGACGAGCCACAGCCGTCCGCTGGCGTCCCAGGCCGGCGGCAGCAGGTCGGTCGCGCCGCTGACCACGGGGGTGGTGGTGGCCTGCTCGCCGCCGCGGACCGGCGCGCGCAGGACCGTCGTGCCGCTCTCGGTCACCGCGGCGACGGTGGTGGAGGCGACGTCGACGGCGAAGGAACGGATGCCGAGGTCCTCGGCGCCGAAGGGCCCGTCGGTGGCCTGCAGCGAGTCGGGGGCGCCCGCGACGAGCACCCCGTCGCGCAGCGCGTAGAGCCAGCCCGACGCCTGGTAGCCGGCCGGGTCGTAGCGCGCGCCCTCGGCGACGCCGAACTCGGTGATGCCCCCCGGCAGCTGCAGGGGCCGGCCGTCGATGGACACCCGGAACTGCTCGATCGTCGGCACCTGCCGCAGCGTCCACGCCAGCTGGGCGACGACGAGCCGCACCGCCTCGTCGGTCGGCGCGGGCGCGGAGCCGGAGGCGTCGATGGCGATGTCGACGACGTCGCCGACCGGCACCGAGAGCTCCACGGTCGACCCCGCAGGCAGGAACGTCGTCGCCACCCTCGACAGCTGGGGCCCGGGCCCGCCGAGCAGCGCGGAGACCAGGTTGCTGACCAGCTGGTCCCCGCGCGGCACGAAGGCCGGCTCGGGCACCAGCACCCGCGCGTTGGGGTCGAAGTAGTAGAGCGTCACCCGCTGGTAGCGCTGCTCGAACCACGACTGCGGCACGACGAGCGCGTCGGGGGCGGACGCGATCCGGTTCTGCCCGTCGACCAGCTCGACGGGGAACGTCAGGGTCTCGTCGTACGCCGGCAGCGGCCCGCGCCAGCGCCCGGTGCCGTCGAGCCGCTCGGCGCCGACGAGGGTGACCGTGACCCGCGAGCTGCCGCGCGGGGCGAGGAAGTCGTCGTAGGTGATGATCCCGTCCTTGGGGCTCCACGACTCGCGGAACTCCGGCGTGAGGTACTGCCGGGCCACCGACGTGGTGATCGGGAAGGCCGTCATCGCGTCGAGGAACCGGTCGACGACCTCGGCCGACGAGGCGCCGTCCGGCGGGGGCGGCGGGTCGAAGTAGTACTGCCCCGCCGCCTCGCCGGAGCCGACGCCGCTGCCGGTCTCCACGACCGGCCCGTCGTCGGGCAGCGAGACGCAGCCGGTCAGGCCGGCCAGCACCAGGAGGGCGAGCAGCGCCGCCGCGCGCCGCCTCACGGGGTCGCCTCCGCCAGGCGCTCGCGGGCGTCGGTCGGCACCAGCGGCAGCGGGCTGTGGCGCAAGGGCGACCCGGCGCGGCGCGGCAGGGTCACGCGGAACTGCGCCCCCTCGTCGACGCGGCCCCACGCCTGGAGCCAGCCGCCGTGCAGGTGGGTGTCCTCCAGCGAGATCGACAGGCCCAGGCCGGTGCCGCCGCTGGTGCGGGCCCGGGCCGGGTCGGCGCGCCAGAACCGGTTGAACACCAGCGCCGACTCCCCCGGCGCCAGCCCGATGCCGTAGTCGCGCACGGCCACGGCGGCGGAGTGGTCGTCGCCCGCGACGTGGACGACGACACGGGACCGGCCGCGCTCCGGCGGTCCGGCGTGGTCGATCGCGTTGGTGACGAGGTTGCGCACGATGCGCTCCACGCGGCGTACGTCGGCCTCCGCGAGGCACGGGTGCGGCGGGGCGCTGACGGTGAGGGTCACCCCGCGTTGCTCGGCGAGCGCCCGGTTGCGGTCGACGACCCTGTGGGCCACGTCGACGAGGTTGACGTCGTCGAGGTCGAGGACGGCAGCACCGGCGTCGAAGCGGCTGATCTCGAGCAGGTCCACGAGCAGCGTCTCGAACCGGTCCAGCTCGGTCTGCAGCAGCTCGGCGGCGCGGGCGGTGACCGGGTCGAAGTCGCCGCGCGCGTCGTGGAGCACGTCGCCGGCCATCCGCACGGTGGTCAGCGGGGTGCGCAGCTCGTGGGAGACGTCGGAGACGAAGCGGCGCTGCACGCGGCTCAGCTCCTCGAGCTGGCGGATCTGGCGCTGGAGGTTGCTGGCCATCTGGTTGAACGACAGCGCCAGGCGCGCCAGGTCGTCCTCGCCGGAGACACGCATCCGCTCCTGGAGGCGGCCGGCGGCGAGCCGCTCCGCCACGCGACGGGCCATCCGGATCGGGGTGACGACCTGGCGGGTGACCAGCCAGGTCAGCCCCGCGACCAGCACGAGCAGGAGGCCGCCGGCGGTGAGCAGCGCGCGGGTGACCAGCGCGAGCGTGTCCTGCTCCTCCTCCAGCGGGAAGAGGAAGTACATCGTCCAGGCCCGCCCGTCCGAGGGCAGCCGCACCTGCGAGCCCACGACGATGCCCGGGGCCGAGGAGGTGACCTGCCCGCGCTCGTCGACGGTGCGGATCGCGGAGTAGGTCCAGGCGGTGTCGGCGCTGGTCGCGAAGTGGTCGAGCAGCGACTGCGGCACGCTCGAGGTGTCCAGGCCCGGGGTGTAGATGCTCCCGGCGCCCGCCAGCCCGTCCTCGTTGCTGCCCGGCCCGCCCAGCACCACGTCGAAGCCGCGGGTCTCGCCGCGCGCGATGATCGGGGTGGCCAGCTCGGAGGCCTGGGTGCTGGCGTCGGTCTCGGTGCCCGGCACCGCGACCAGCCGCTCGACGGCCTCTGCGGACTCGTTGTCGGCCTCGGCGACGACCGCGTCAACGCGGTTCTCCAGCAGGCCGTCTCGGGTCTGCTGGAGCAGGAACCAGCCGACGCCGCTGACGACGACCGCGGAGAGCACCAGCGTCGAGGCCACGACGCGGGCCTGGATCGAGCGGCGCCAGAACGTCAGGCCGCGCCGGACGGTGGCAGCGAGGCTGCGCCGGGCCGACGGGCCGCGCTCAGGCGTTGCCGGCCTTGTACCCGACGCCACGGACGGTCACCACGATCTCGGGGTTCTCGGGGTCGTGCTCGACCTTGGAGCGCAGCCGCTGGACGTGCACGTTGACCAGCCGGGTGTCGGCCGCGTGGCGGTAGCCCCAGACCTGCTCGAGCAGCACCTCGCGGCTGAAGACCTGCCAGGGCTTGCGCGCGAGCGCGACCAGCAGGTCGAACTCGAGCGGCGTGAGGCTGATCGGCCGGCCGGCCCGGCTCACGGAGTGGCCGGCCACGTCGATGGACAGGTCGCCGATGGTGAGCGTCTCGGCCTGCGAGGTGGAGTCCAGGCGGCGTACCCGGGCGCGGATGCGGGCGATGAGCTCCTTGGGCTTGAACGGCTTGACCACGTAGTCGTCGGCGCCGGACTCCAGGCCGACGACGACGTCGACCGTGTCGCCCTTCGCGGTCAGCATCACGATCGGCACGCCGGACTCGCCGCGGATCTCCTTGCACACGTCGATGCCGTCCTTGCCCGGCAGCATCAGGTCGAGCAGGACGAGGTCGGGGCGGTAGTCGCGGAACGCCGCCAGCGCCTGGTCGCCGCGGGTGACCATCCGGCTGTCGAAGCCCTCCTGGCGCAGGACGATCGTGAGCATCTCCGCGAGGGAGGCGTCGTCGTCGACGACGAGGATCCGCCCCTTCGCGTCGAGCGGGTTCACGGTGCCGGCCTGGCTCATGGGGTCAATCCTGCCAGCCGGACGCAGCAGCCCCCGACTCCTCGGAGCCGGGGGCTGCTGCGGTGTGGCGCGCGGAACGCGCCGACGAGGTCGATCAGTAGCGGTACTGGTCGGACTTGTAGGGCCCCGCGACGTCGACGCCGAGGTACGACGCCTGCGAGTCCGAGAGGGTCGTCAGCCTCACGCCGAGCGCGTCGAGGTGGAGGCGGGCGACCTCCTCGTCGAGGTGCTTGGGCAGCACGTAGACGCCGACCGGGTACTCCTCGGGCTTGGTGAACAGCTCGATCTGGGCCAGCACCTGGTTGGTGAAGGAGTTCGACATGACGAACGACGGGTGGCCGGTCGCGTTGCCGAGGTTCATCAGGCGGCCCTCGGAGAGCACGATGATCGCGTTGCCCTCGCCCTCGGGGAAGGTCCAGACGTCGACCTGCGGCTTGACGTTCTTGCGGACGACGCCGGGGAAGGTCTCCAGGCCGGCCATGTCGATCTCGTTGTCGAAGTGGCCGATGTTGCCGAGGATCGCGTTCTGCTTCATCCGGCGCATCTGGTCGACGGTGACGACGTCCTTGTTGCCGGTCGCGGTGATGATGATGTCGGCGGTCTCGACGACGTCGTCCAGGGTCGAGACCTGGTAGCCGTCCATGGCCGCCTGCAGCGCGCAGATCGGATCGATCTCGGTGACGATGACGCGGGCGCCCTGGCCGCGCAGCGACTCCGCGCAGCCCTTGCCGACGTCGCCGTAGCCGCAGACGACCGCGACCTTGCCGCCCATGAGGACGTCGGTGGCGCGGTTGATGCCGTCGATGAGCGAGTGACGGCAGCCGTACTTGTTGTCGAACTTCGACTTGGTGACCGAGTCGTTGACGTTGATCGCCGGGAAGAGCAGCGAGCCCTCGCGCATCATGTCGTAGAGGCGGAGCACACCGGTGGTGGTCTCCTCGGTGACGCCCTTGAGCTCGGCGGCGATCGAGGTCCAGCGGTCCTGGCTCTCGGCGAGGGACTTGTTGAGGACCTCGAAGATGATCCGCTGCTCGGTGCTGGTGGCGGTGGCCGGGTCGGGCGCCTCGCCCTTCTTCTCCGCCTCGACACCGAGGTGGACCAGCAGGGTCGCGTCGCCGCCGTCGTCGAGGATCATGTTGGCGAAGCGCTTCTCGCCGTCCACGTCGGGCCACTGCAGGATCTGCTGGGTGCACCACCAGTACTCCTCCAGCGACTCGCCCTTCCAGGCGAAGACCGGGACGCCCTGGGGGTCCTCCGGCGTGCCGTTGGGGCCGACCGCGATCGCGGCGGCGGCGTGGTCCTGGGTGGAGAAGATGTTGCAGGAGGCCCAACGGACCTCGGCGCCGAGCGCGACGAGCGTCTCGATGAGGACGGCCGTCTGGATCGTCATGTGCAGCGAGCCCGCGATCCGAGCACCCGCGAGCGGCTGCTCGGCGGCGTACCGCTCACGCATGGCCATCAGGCCGGGCATCTCGTGCTCGGCGAGCTCGATCTCGGTGCGGCCGAAATCGGCCAGGCTCAGGTCGGCGACCTTGTGGTCCATGGGTGCTCCTGGGAGTGCGGCGGACATCTCCTCGAGCGTAGGACGCGCGCCCGAACGAGCAGGAATCCTCGACGCGCCTTCACCATTCTTGGTCATCCTCCGCCGGCCCGTTGGTCGAGCAGCGAGCCCTGGTGAGCGTCGACGAGACCCCTGCACCCGACCTTCGGCCTGCGGGCCGTGGGTGGTCGCGGTGGGAGCAGCTATGAGGACGGGTACGCCGTGGCTCGCGGCTGCTTCCCGACTCACGGCAGCCTCGTCTCGGCTGGTTGAGGAGGGCCGCCAGGCCCGTCTCGAAACCCGCCGAGAACTCGTTCTCGGCTGGTTGAGGAGGGCCGCCAGGCCCGTCTCGAAACCCGCCGAGAACTCGTTGAAGTTGTTGTCCGCATAGTGGCTTGACCTGGGGAAACAGCCCTGTCACTGTCGGTGGTCGCTGCTTGAGTAGACCCATGGCCAAGGACTCCCGACCCACCGCGCACCCGGTGTGCCGCGCGGTCGCGAAGTCCCGGAGGAAGGCCCGCTCGGCCTGCAGCTCCCAGCTCTGGCAGATGTCCGACACCGAGGTCTCGACCGCGCTGCTGGAGGCCACGCGGCTGCGCACCCAGGCCGAGGCGCTGGAGCTCAAGCTCGCCGCCGAGGCCGACCGCCGCGCGGTCGGCGACAAGGTCGGTGCCACCGACACCGCGTCCTGGTGGTCCCACGAGACCCGGCAGGACCGGCCGGCCGCCAAGCGGCGGATGCGGCTCGCGGAGTCGCTCGACCGCCACGCCCCCACCGCAGCTGCGCTCGCGGAGGGTGCGATCAGTGTCGACCACGCGAGGGTCATCACCGACTGCGTCGACAAGCTGTCCGACGACCTCGAGGACCCGACCATCCCGGAGCGGGCCGAGAAGCACCTGCTCAACGAGGCCCTCGACGTCACTCCGAAGACGCTCGCGATCCTCGCGAAGCACGTCCTCACGGTCGTCGCCCCCGAGATCGGCGAGGAACGCGACGCCCGCGCCCTCCAGCGCGAAGAGCGTGAAGCCCGCGCCAACGCCTGGCTCACCATGTGCCCCGACGGCAAGGGATCGGTGCGCGGGAAGTTCTCCATCCCGACCCTGCACGGCGAGATGCTCAAGAAGATGCTGCTCGCCTTCGCCGCACCCAAGCACCAAGCCGCGACCAGGGGCGATGAGACGGCAGAAGCAGGGGATCGCCGTCCTTCGCCGGAGCGGATGGGCGACGCGTTCTGCGAGCTCCTCGAACGCCTGCCCGCCGACAAGCTCCTCCAGCTCGGCGGTCTCAACGCCTCCGTCGTCGTGATCATCGACTACACCGCACTCACGAGCGACATCGGCCGCGCCACCCTCGAGTCCGGCGAACCCATCTCCGCATCCCAAGCCCGGCGCATGGCCTGCGAAGCCGGACTCCTCCCCGCCGTCCTCGGCAGGAAGTCAGAGCTCCTCGACCTCGGCCGCACCGCCCGCCTCTTCTCCGGCGCCCAGCGCCGCGGGCTCGCGATCACCCAGCAGACCTGCACCGCCACCGGCTGTGACTGGCCGGCCCACCTCTGCCACGCCCACCACGACGACAGCTGGCTCCACGGCGGGAAGACCGACATCAGAAACGCGAGACTGCTGTGCCCCCGGCATCACGCCCGCGTCCACGACCCACGCTTCGCGACCACCCACCATCCCGACGGCGCCGTATCGTTCCACATGCGGACATAGCCGCTGGTTGAGCAGCGAAGGCGTGCTGCGCCTGAGCGTCGACGAAACCCCCGCACCCGCTCAGGGCAGCGACCACCCCCATCGGGACGACCGCCCCGAGGTCCTGCGCACCTCACCGGGTCTCGTCGACGCTCGCCAGGGCTCGCTGCTCGACCAACGGCGGTTCCCGGCGCGCGCCTCCGCTGGTTGAGCAGCGAAGGCCCGCTGAGGGCCTGAGCGTCGACGAAACCCCCGCACCTGCGCAGGGCGGCGACCACCACAGGCCCTGCCCACCTCACCGGGACTCGACGACGCTCGCCAGGGCTCGCTGCTCGACCAACGGAGGACCGCCCGCGCTCGCTGCTCGACCAGCGGAGGGCTCGACCGGCCGGAGTGTCAGTGGGCGGCGGCGGGCTCGTCCTTCTTGCCGAACGGCAGGACGTGCATGACCGCGACGACGATCGCGCCGAGGACCAGGCCGAAGACGGCGGAGCAGGCGGTGTTGACGATCCATCCGAGGACGCCGCCGAGGGAGCCGGTGGCGTCGTGGGCGGCCTCCTCCAGGTGGTGGACGAGCTCGTACGGCGCGTGCCAGCCCAGCTCGTCGAGGCCGACCAGCTCGATGTGGCCGCCGACCCACAGCATGGCGACGGTGCCGACGACGGAGATGACCGTGAGCAGCTTCGGCATGCCGGCGACGAGGCCGCGGCCGACCTTCTGGGCGAACGTCGAGGAGCGGCGGGCCAGGTGGAGGCCGAAGTCGTCCATCTTCACGATGAGCGCGACGACGCCGTACACGGCGACCGTGATGGCGATCGCCACGACGACGAGGATGGCGGCGCGGGCCCAGAAGCCCTCGTCGGCGACCTCGTTCAGCGAGATCACCATGATCTCGGCCGAGAGGATCAGGTCGGTGCGGATCGCACCGGAGACCATCGTCTTCTCCGCCTCCGGCCCCGACTCCGCGACGGGGGCGGCGTGGCTGTCGTGGCCGCTCAGCTTGCCCCAGATCTTCTCCGCGCCCTCGAAGCACAGGTAGGCGCCGCCGAGCATCAGGATCGGGGTCAGCAGGAACTCGGCGAACTGGCTGAGCAGCAGCGCCACCGGCAGGATGATCAGCAGCTTGTTGCGGATGGAGCCGATCGCGATCCGCTTGATCATCGGCAGCTCGCGGTCGGCGGCGACGCCGTGGACGTACTGCGGGGTGACCGCGGTGTCGTCGACGACCACGCCGGCCGCCTTGGTCGTCGCCCGCCCCGCGGCGGCACCCACGTCGTCGATGGAGGCCGCGGCCAGGCGCGCGAGGGCCGCGACGTCGTCGAGCAGTCCGAACAGTCCAGCGCTCACGCGATGTTCCCTCCTGAGGGTGTCGGACGTCCCGACGTGGGCGGAACCCTAGCGGCCCGGCACGACCCGGTCGCCGTCCCGGGCGGCCCGGTCCTCGGCGGCCCGGTCCTCGGCGGCTTCCTGCACGGCGTCGGCGAGCACGTCGGCCTCGACGGTGGCGTCGCGCAGCTCGTGGGCGTGCTCGACGCGCCGCTCGGCGAAGCCGACCGGGTCGACGAGGTGCTGGAGCCGCGAGGCGACCGGCCGCCAGGCCAGGAACAGGCTGAGCCCGACGGCCGCGAGGGTGGTCAGCACGATCGAGAGGGCGTAGTGGCCCTCCGCCCACGACGGGAACCCGGCGTACTCAGCGCCCTTCACGAAGAAGCCGTGGAAGAGGTAGACGACCAGCGTCGCCGCACCCATCCGGGTGAACCAGCCACCGATCCGCGGCACCAGCGCGAGGAACGCCCACGCGCCGACCGTGCCCATGACCAGCAGGCACGCGCGGGTGACGAAGGCCTGGGTGTCACTGACGTCGAGCTCGTCGTAGCGGGCGCGGTAGTAGAGCCACTCGGTCGCCGCCCACTCGTCGGTGCGGGAGGTCAGCAGCCAGATGCCGACGAACACCCCGACCGCGACGACCTGCACCCGCGGGGCGCGCAGCCGCTCGAGCCGCTCGGGGGTGGCCTTGAGGCCCATGACGAAGAACGGCAGCAGGCCCAGCACCCGGGCCATGTCGAGCGTGTCGCCGGCGTAGAGACCGGCCAGCACGCTGATGACCACCGCGACCCCGAGCCCGCCCCAGAGGTTCTTGAAGACCGGGGTCAGGAGCCGCCAGAAGAACAGCGCGGCGAGGTACCACATCGGCCAGTGCGGGTCCTGCCAGAGGTCCTCGAGCTCCTCCCCGCCGACGAGGATGCGGAAGGCGGCGATGGCGGCCTCGAAGACGACGTACGGCACCGCGACGGTGCGCACCAGCTGCCACATCCGCGCCTTGGAGTAGGTGAAGGAGCGCGAGAGGTAGCCGGTGACGAAGACGAACGCCGGCACGTGCCAGGCGTAGAGGAAGTCGTATCCGTGGCCGACGAAGGCGGTGTCGGGCAGCAGCACCCACGCGTGACCGAGCACGACGAGGGTGACCAGCGCCATCTTGGCGTTGTCGAACCACGGATCCCGCTTCACCCGGGTCTGGTGCCCGGCCCCGGAGCGGGCTACACCTGAGCTGGCGCCCCGACCGGGCTGCACCTGGGGCGTCAGTCGTCGACGAGGCCGAGGCGGAGGTACTCCGCGGCCCAGGTGCCCTGCAGCAGCAGCGAGGCGTAGCGGGCGACCTCGCTGGGCGCCTCGGTCGTCAGCGTCTCAACGCGTACGCCGCGTGCGGCGGCCGTGTCCTCGAGCCGACGGCGGTGGTCGCCGAGCACGGGGTCCTCGTTGCCGTCGTCGAGCACGAGCAGCGTCGGGCGGAGCTCGCCGCCGCCGTCGGCGAAGGGGTCGTCGAAGACGTCACGCGGACGGGTCGCCTCGATGACCGGCAGCACCTGATCGACGTCCCCGGCGATCGCGGTGCGGCCGCTGGCGCGACGGATCGACTCCGCCACGCGGCGAGCGGCGCGGGCGGCGAGCACCGAGCCGCCCCAGACGAGCGGGTTGGCGTCGGCCAGCGCGATGGCGAGCATCTTGGCGGGGTTGATCGACAGGTCGCGGTAGGGCGAGCAGCCGATCGCGACGTCGTCGAGCGCGGAGGCGACGCCCTCGGGGTCGGCGCTCGGGCCGAGCCGGACCAGGTCGAGGAACGACAGCACGACCACTGCGGTGGCCAGGGGGTCCTGCGTGGCGACCGGGAAGATCGTGCTCCAGCGGCCGGCGGCGTGGTCGGCGACCATCGAGCCCGGCGGGCAGGCGACGACCACCTGGCAGCCGCGGCGGACCGCCTCGGCGACCGCGGACGCGGTGCCGCTGTCGGCGCCGTCGGGCGCGAGGACCACGACGAGGTCGAGCGAGCCGGCCCAACCGGGCAGCACCGGTCCGGGCCAGGCGACGAACGGCACCGGGCACCACGGCTCGAGCACCGCGCGGAGCAGGCGCGAGTCGGGGCCGGCGGCGATGATCGCGCGCGGGCGGGCCTGGTCCTGGAGCCGGCCGACGGCCTCGTGGATCGCCTCCGACGCGTCGCTGCACTCGCGGCGCACCCGCGAGCCGGACTCGGCCAGGGTGCGGAACCGCAGGTCGGCCGCGCCGATCGCGGTCTCGTCGTCGAGGCGGGACTCGTCGAACCAGGTCACGGGATCAGGGCTTCCGGGCCTCGTCGACGAGCAGGACGGGGATGTCGTCGCGCACGGGGTAGGCGTAGGCGCACTCCCCGCGGCACACGAGCTCCCCGCCCTCGGGCGACGGTGCGGGGACGAGGTCCCCGTGGCAGTTCGGGCAGACGATGATGTCCAGCAGCCCCTGGTCGATGTTCACGAGCCCTCCTGGCGGATGGTGGCGAGGACCTCGTCGCGGATCGCGGCCATGGTGGCCTCGTCCCGGCCCTCGGCGTTGAGGCGGAGCAGCGGCTCGGTGTTCGAGGGCCGCACGTTGAAGGTCCAGTCGGCGTGGCTGACCGTCAGCCCGTCGAGCCCGTCGGTGGTGACGCCGTCGCGGGCGGCGTACTGCTGCTCGATGCGGGCGATCGCCGCCTGCTGGTCCGCGACCGTGGAGTTGATCTCGCCGCTGACCGGGTAGCGCTCGTACTCGGCGAGCAGCTGCGAGAGCGTCGTGTCGGTCTCGGCGAGCGCGGCGAGGGCGTGCAGCGCGGCGAGCATGCCGGAGTCGGCGCGCCAGAAGTCGCGGAAGTAGAAGTGCCCGCTGTGCTCGCCGCCGAAGATCGCGTCGGTCTCGGCCATCGTGGCCTTGATGTAGGAGTGGCCGACGCGGGTGCGCACCGGCGTGCCGCCGAGCTCGGTGACCAGCTCGGGGACCGCGCGGCTGGTGATCAGGTTGTGGATGATCGTCGCTCCCGGCTCCTTGGCCAGCTCACGGGCGGCGATGAGCGCGGTCAGCGTCGAGGGCGAGACGTTGCGGCCGGTCTCGTCGACGAGGAAGCAGCGGTCGGCGTCGCCGTCGAAGGCCAGGCCGACGTCCGCGCCGGTCTCGAGCACCCTGGCCTGCAGGTCGCGGAGGTTCTCGGCCTCGATCGGGTTGGCCTCGTGGTTGGGGAAGGTGCCGTCGAGCTCGAAGTACATCGGCACCAGCTCGACCCGGTCCCCCAGGCGGTCGAAGACGGCCGGCGCGGTGTGGCCGGCCATGCCGTTGCCGGCGTCGACGACGACCTTCAGCCGCCGGCCCTCGACGGGCGCGAGCGAGAGCAGGTGGTCGGCGTACGCCGCCAGCACGTCCTGCTCGGTCACCGACCCGGTCCGCTCGGCGTCCTGCGTCGACCCGCTCACGACCAGGTCGCGGATCTCGGCCAGCCCGGTCTCCATGCCGATCGGCTGGGCGTGGGAGCGGCACATCTTGATGCCGTTGTACTGCGCCGGGTTGTGGCTCGCGGTGAACATCGCGCCCGGCATCTCGAGGTGGCCAGAGGCGAAGTAGAGCTGGTCGGTCGAGGCCAGCCCGATCATCACCACGTCGGCGCCGGCCGCGGTCGCTCCCTCGGCGAACGCCCGCGCCATCCCGGGGCTGCTGGGCCGCATGTCGTGGCCCACCACGACGCTGGTCGCGCCGACGACCTGCACGTAGGCACGGCCGGTCGCGCGCGCCAGCTCGTCGTCGAGCTGGTCGGGCACGGTGCCGCGGACGTCGTACGCCTTGAAGATCGCGGCGATGTTCGCGGGGTCGAGGGTGTCGGCCATGGCCAGACCCTAACGAGGTGGGCCGAGGGGGTCAGTCGGTGGTCAGCACGCGCAGGTGACCGCGGCGGCCGCGCTCGCGCGCGTTCTCCTCCGCAGGGGGCAGCCGCACCACGTGCTGCACCGGGCGGGCGGCCTCGCGGACCGCGTCGGCGAGGGCCAGCAGGTCGTCGGTGGACGGCCCCGCGGCGGACGGGTCCGGCGCCAGGCGGAGCACCTCCCAGCCGCGCGGGGCGGAGAGCCGCTCGCTGTGGGCCTCGCAGAGGTCGTAGGCGTGCGGCTCGGCGTAGGTGGCCAGCGGACCGAGGACGGCGGTCTGGTCGGCGTAGACGTAGGTGAGCGTGCTGGTCGCAGGACGGCCGCACGCGGTGCGCGAACAGCGACGGGCGGGACTCACGAGCAGACCGTACCCCTCGGCACCGACCACCCGGCTTAGGCTCGCGGCGTGACCGACCGCGCCCCCGACCGCGCCCCCGACGGCTCCCGCGGCCCCCGCAGGCGCGACCGGCGCGGCCGCGGGATGCGCGGGCCCGGCGTGCTCCCCCGCACCCCCGGCCGCCCGGAGACCCGGACGCGGCGCGAGCGCTTCGACGACCTCGTGCTCGCGGTCGTCGAGGAGGTCGACGCACGGTGGGCCGACCGCCTCGGCACGGTGGAGTACGCCGTCGAGGACACCCCGCACCTGCCCGACGACTGGGACCCCACCACCGTGCCGCTCGGCTCGGCGGTGCGCGGCAGCGACGGCGAGCCGTCCCGCGTCGTGCTCTTCCGCCGCCCGATCGAGCACCGCGCCGAGACCCGTTCCGAGCTCGACGCGCTCGTGCTGACCGTCGTCGTCGAGCAGGTCGCCGACCTGCTCAACGTCGACCCGTCCGTCATCGACCCGCGCTACGACACCGACGACGACTGACGGCTCCTGCTAGGGCAGGCCGGGGCGGACGTGGGGGACGAGCGAGGAGCGCACCAGCTCCCGGAGCCGCACGACGCCGGAGCCGCCGGTCGCGGCGACGACCGAGGCGACCACGGGCGTGCGCTGCGGGGTGACCGTGAGGTGCACGGCCCGGGCGGGCAGGCCGACCGCGACGCCGCGGTCGGGCGAGACCTCGACCCGCTTGGTGGCCAGCTCGGTGCCGGAGGCGTCGCGTGCGACGACCTCGACGACGCCCGTGGAGGTGGCACCGGCGACCACGAGCCGCTTGCGGCCGGGCGGGACGACCGCGACCGTGGCGTCCTCGAAGCCGGCGGTCGGCACGGCGTGGGCGAGGTCCCCGCCCACGAAGGAGCGCAGGGTCGCGGTGACCGGGCCGGTGGCGTCGACGACGACGCCGAGCGCACCGTCGGCGACGAGCGGGCCGAGCGTGGCGCCGAGCTCGACGCGGGCGACCGACTGCGGCGGGACCCGGACGTCCTCGAGGCCCTCGGGGGCGAAGACCGACCGCTCGTCGAGCACGCGAACGCCCGCCCGCACCTCGGAGTCGCCGTCGTTGGCGATCACCAGCGTGCGGCGGCCGGGCCCGGTGGGCAGGCCGAGCAGGGTCGCGGAGGTGGCGGGGGCGGCCTGCGGAGGCAGGTGGTCCTCCGCGGCGTCGCCGGCGCCGAGCTCGTCGACCCGGTCGAGCACGTCGGAGAAGACCCGGCCCCGCTGGGTGGTGACGTGCAGCGAGAGCTCGTCGCGGCGCGGCACGAGCTCGGCGAGGTCGAGCCGGACGCGGCTGCGCCCGGGGACGGCCACCCCGCGCAGGGCGGGGGCCTCGACGACCCCGGCGCGCCCGGTGACGACGACGTCGGCGACCGCCGCGCCGTTGTCCGGGTTGACCAGCTCCAGGACCGAGGAGTGGCCCGCGCCGGCACCGACGCCGGTGAACCACTGCTCGGGCGCGGGTGCGGCGCACTCGGCGACGCGCAGCGGGCGGTCGGCGTACCGCCCGGCGACCAGGCCGGGCGCCAGCTCGTCCTGGGCGCCGACGACGACGGGGCGGCCGCGCAGGCCGGCCACCTCGGCCACCCGGTCGGGGGCGACCTCGACCTCGGACTCCTCGTTGCCGAGCCCGGCGACGACCGTGCCCGACCCACCGGAGGCCGGGGTGACGCGGGCGGGCGCCTCGGCCGCGGGGCACACGACCGACGCGGCCCCGAGGGTGGTCTCCACGGGTGAGCGGTCCGGGACGCCGGGGGTCTCGGTGCGCGTGAGCAGCACCGCCCCGCCGGTGAGCAGCGGCAGCAGCACCGCCAGCACGACGGTGACGTCGAGGGCGCGGGAGGGCCGGGCGCGGGCGGCCCGGCGGGAGGTGGTGCTCATCGACGCCTCCGCTCGAGGGCGCGCTGGGTGGTGGGCGCGCACAGCACGAGCACCCAGACGAGCCCGATGCCCTGGACGAGGAGGAGCACGACCCGCAGCCACGAGCGCGGACCGTCGAGCGCGTCGTCGGCGACCGGCCGGTCGACCTGCCAGGCGCGCGTGGCGGGGTCGGCGGCGCTGGCCTGGACGAGCCCGCCGGTGGCGTCGAGCATCGCGGCGACCGCGCCGTCGGCGGGGGCGGGGAGCACGACGTACTCGATCCCCCGGTCGCCGAGCTCGGTCACCAGCGCCGGTGTCGGCCGCGAGGCGAGCTGCTGCACGTCGCGGGTGAGCGCGTCGTCCTCGGGGGCGAGCGCGAGCACCTCGTCCTCCCCCAGGGTCACGCCGTCGCCGCGACGGACCACCCAGGTCAGGCCGTCCTCGACCGAGCCGCGGACGACGAGGATGCCGTGGTCGTCGCCGCGGGTGGCGGCCTGGACCATGTACGCCGGGATGCCGGACCGCGGGTCCTCGTCCAGCGAGGCGTCGGCGCCCGCGAGCGACCAGGCCAGCCCGCCGAGCGGCACCACGGCCGCGACGACGGTGACGGCCGCGGCCACCCGGCGGGGCGCACCCTGGCCGCCGAGGACCGCCGCGACGACGAACGCGCCCTGGAGCACCACCACGAGGAACCCGAGCGCCGGCCCGGTCTCGACGGTGGCCAGCGAGAGGGTGACCGTGCCGAGGAGCGCGGCCACGACGGCAGCGACGAGGGCGACGATCCAGGCCACGAGCACCGGGACCCGGGTGGCGCGCGGCACCAGCGCCAGGACGGCCAGCGCGGCCACGACCACCCCCAGCCACCAGGGCGCGCCGAGGTCGCCCAGCCGGCCGGCGACCAGGTCGAGCGGGGCGACGGTCGGCACCGGCAGGCGGCCCGGCTCGAGCAGCAGCCCCTCGGCGGCCCGCTCCAGCAGGCTCGGCAGCCACCAGGGCGCCAGGAGCAGCAGCGGCACGGCCAGCGCCACCAGCGGCGGCGCCCAGACCGAGCGGTCGCGCAGGCCGGAGCGGACGACGGCGTACGACGCGGCGAGCACGACCAGCCCGAGCAGGGCGGCGAACGGCCAGGCGACGGGGGCGAAGGCGGTGGTCAGCGCGAGCAGGACGCCGGTGCGCCAGGCGGCGCGCCAGCGGCGGTCCGGCTCGGGGTCGGCGAAGCCGAGGGCGGCGTGCGCGAGCCACGGGAGGACGGCGACGGTGACGACCGGGCCGAGGCGGCCGTCGCCCCAGGCGCCGCTGGTGAGCGCCACGAGCGACCAGGTCGTCGAGCCCCACAGCAGCAGCCAGCGCGGGGCGCCCTGCGGCGAGACGAACCGGCCGACCACGCGCAGCAGCCGCCACGAGCCCCACAGCGCGACCGGGGCCGCGAGCACGAGCAGGGCGCTGACCGCGCCGGTGGTGCCGAGGACGGTGCCGACCAGCGCCAGCGGGAGCAGGTGCGGCGGCGCGGGAACGCCCGTGCCCTGGCCGAGCGGGTGCCAGTGCTCGACGTGCAGCCGCCACCAGTCGCCGACCCCGGCGGGCACCGGCGAGAGGCCGCCGCCCGCGACGGCGCCGTACGCCTCACGGGCCGCGACGAGCAGTGCGACGAGGACCACCGCGAGGGCGACCGCGACGGGGTTGGTGAGGAAGCGCGCGACGACGCCGGTGTCGGCGTACTCCTCGTCGTCGTCGAGCTCGCGCCGGCGCGCGGCCATCGACGACGGGTCGTGCTCGGCCTTGGCCGCCCGGCGGCGCTCGGCGACGTCGGCGGCCTGGTGGGTGGCCGCCGCGGCGAGGTCGCTGACGAAGTCCAGCCCGTGGCGGTAGGGCAGCCACGGCGGCGCGAGCAGCCGGCGCACGTCGGCGGGCTCGCGGACCTGCCGCTCCTGGCGCTCGCGGCGGGCGGCGTGGACCTCGCGGGGGCTGGAGTAGACCGAGACCAGAGCGGCGAGCTCGTCGAGTGCCTCGCCGACCGAGCGGACCAGCAGGAAGCCGATGACGCGCAGCACGGTCCCGAGCGCGAGCCGGACCAGCTGGAAGGGCAGCGACCGGGCGCGGGAGTTGGCGAGCAGCGTGTAGAGCGCGGCGCGGCGCTCCTGGTAGTGGGTGTGCCGGCCGGTCAGCGGCGTGCGACGTGCGCCGCGGTGGGCCGCCTCGGCGTGGAAGACGATGGCCTGCGGCACCACGATCGTGCGGTGTCCGGCCGCGGCGGCGCGCCAGCCGAAGTCGACGTCGTTGCCGAAGATCGGCAGCTGCCGGTCGAACCCGTCGAGCTCCTCGAGCACGTGGCGGCGCACGAGCATGCCGGCGGTGTTGACCGCGAGCACGGTGCGGACGGCGTCGTGCTGGCCCTGGTCGTACTCACCGCGCTCCAGGCCGGTCTCGCGCCGGCCGGTGCCGGAGATCGTGACGCCGAGCTCGAGCAGGCGGCGCAGCGAGGGCCACTCGCGCAGCTTGGGGCCGAGCACGGCCGCGTCCGGCTGCTCCGCGGCCGCGGCGAGCAGCTCCTCGAGCGCGCGGGGGTCGGGGTTGCTGTCGTCGTGGAGGAGCCAGGCCCAGTCGCCGTCCCGGTCCACGTGGGAGTCGGGGTGGACGTCGAGGTGGGCGTCGGGGTGGGCGGCTGCGGCCTTCTCCAGGCCGAGCGCGACGGCGGCGGGGTACGACGTGGCGCCGGTGACCCGCTCGACGCCACCGACCAGCAGGTCGCCGAGCGCGGACTCCACCAGGTCGGCGCTGCCGTCCTTGCTGCCGGTGTCGACGGCGACGACCGCGTCGACGGGGCGGGTCTGGGCACGCAGCCCGTCCAGGACCGCGGGGAGCCAGCGGGCGCCGTCGTGGCTGACGAGCAGCGCGACGACACGACCCGGGGCGGACACGTCGGAAGACCCTACGGGGCCTGCCGGGGACGCTCCGAAATGAGAAGGACCCCGGCCGCTGACGACCGAGGTTCCCCTCTCCTGCTGCCCCTGCTCAGACTGCGCGCTTCTTCAGCTTGCGGCGCTCCCTCTCGGAGAGACCACCCCAGATGCCGAACCGCTCGTCGTTCATGAGTGCGGACTCCAGACACTCGGTCCGCACCTCGCAGGTGAGGCAGACCTTCTTGGCCTCCCTCGTCGATCCACCCTTCTCGGGGAAGAACGCCTCGGGGTCGGTCTGGGCGCACAACGCACGCTCCTGCCAACCCGCTTCCTCGGCGTCCCCGTCGAGGAGAAAAAGTTCTCTCACGGCACTCGCCCTTTCGACCCGGTGATGCTGACGTGCCCGACACGTACGACACTATGGGAATTACATGCCTGTCGTACCCACTTGGTCAAGCCCGCATCTGATATGGGTCCTGCGGACCCGTCGCCGGGAGCCGTGGGCCCGCAGGCGATGATGGCCGCATGATCAGGGACATCACCGTCCTGGCCGGTGGCACCGGCGGGGCCCGCTTCCTCCAGGGGCTGCTGCACGGCATCTCCGCCGGCACCCTTCCCGGGGTGGCCCAGGACGCCGTCGTCACCGTCGTGGCCAACACCGCCGACGACATCTGGGTTCACGGCCTCAAGGTCTGCCCCGACCTCGACACCGTGATGTACACCCTCGGCGACGGCATCGACCCGGTCCGCCGGTGGGGCCGGCGCGACGAGACGTGGAGCGTGCGGACCGAGCTGGCGGAGTACGGCGTGGAGCCGACCTGGTTCGGCCTCGGCGACCGCGACGTGGCCACCCACCTGGTCCGCACGCAGATGCTCGAGGCGGGCTACCCGCTCTCGGCGGTCACCACCGCGCTGTGCCGCCGCTGGCTCGAGCCGACGTACGGCGACCGCGTCCGGCTGCTGCCGATGACCGACGACCGGGTCGAGACCCACGTCGCGGTCACCGACGAGGAGAGCCCCAGCGGCCGCCGCGTCGTGCACTTCCAGGAGTACTGGGTGCGGCTGCGCGCGTCGGTCCCTGCCGAGACGGTCGTGTTCGTCGGACTGGACCAGGCCACCCCCGGCCCGGGCGTGCTCGACGCGATCACGGGCGCCGACCTGGTCCTGCTCCCGCCCTCGAACCCGGTCGTCTCCGTCGGCACCATCCTCGGCGTCCCGGACGTCCGCGACGTGCTGCGCGTGACCAAGGCGCCGGTGGTCGGGGTCTCCCCCATCGTCGGCGGCAGCCACGTCCACGGCATGGCCGAGCAGATGCTCACCTCGATCGGCGTCGAGGTCGGCGCGGCCGCGGTCGGGCTGCACTACGGCGCCCGCTCGGCCGGAGGGGTCCTCGACGGCTGGCTGGTCGACGAGGGCGACGCCGACCAGGTGGCCCGGGTCCGCGACGGCGGGATCGCCTGCCGCGCCGTGCCGCTGATGATGACCGACCACGACGCCACCGCGGCGATGGCCGCGGCCGCGATCGAGCTGGTCACCGGCCCGGCGGCGGTCTGAGCGCGTGATCAGCGTCTGGGCGCCCGACGGCGTCGGTGAGGTGCGCGCGGGCGACGACCTGGCGGCGCTGGTGCTGCCGCTGGTCGAGCTCGCCGACGGCGACGTCCTCGTCGTCACCAGCAAGGTGGTGAGCAAGGCCGAGGGCCGGGTCGTGAGCGGCACGACGCGCGAGGAGGCGCTCGCGGGCGAGACCGCCCGGGTGGTCGCCAGACGCGGGCCCACGACGATCGTGCGGACCCACCACGGGCTGACGATGGCTGCGGCCGGCATCGACAACAGCAACGTCGAGCTGGGTTCGGTCGTGCTGCTGCCGGTCGACCCGGACGCCTCCGCCCGCCGGCTGCGCGCCACCGTGCTCGAGCGCACCGGTCGCAACGTCGGCGTCGTCGTCACCGACACCGCCGGCCGCGCCTGGCGCGAGGGCCAGACCGACATCGCGATCGGCGCCGCCGGACTCGTCGTGGCCGAGACGTTTGCCGGTCGCGTCGACGCCCACGGCAACCCGCTGGTCGTCACCGCCCCGGCCGTCGCCGACGAGGTCGCCGGCGTCGCCGAGCTGGCGTCCGGCAAGCTCGGCGCCCGCCCGTTCGCGATCGTCCGCGGCCGCGCCGACCTGGTCCTCGCCCCCGGCGACGACGGCCCCGGTGCGCGGGCGCTGGTGCGGCCCGAGGGCGGCGACCTGTTCGGGTACGGCGCGCGCGAGGCCGTCGTCCGCGCCGTGCTCGGCGACCCGGCCGACCAGGCACCGTTCGGCACGCCGGTCCCGCCCGAGGACCTGGCCGACGTGCTGCGGCTGCTCCCGGGCGTCGAGGTGGCCGCCCGGGTGGACGGTCTCGTCGTGCGGGGCGGTCGCCCCGACGCGGTCGCCACGCTGGCGTTCGCCCACGGCTGGCGGGTCGCCGACGCGGCCGGCGCGGCGGCGTACGAACAGACGGGTGGGGCGGGTTCGGCCGTCGAGGCACGGCTGCGCCCGGCCACGACCTAGACTCGGCCGCGCATCCCTGACCGTCGTACCCACCGCGAGGAAATCCGAACCGTGGCCAAGCCCGCCAAGAACGACCGCCAGGCGGTCATCGACTCGATCCGCAAGAAGCAGAAGGGCGCCGACAAGCGCCGGGGCTTCGCGATCGTCGGTGTCTGCTCGCTGGTGGCCCTGCTCCTCATCGGCGCGGCTGCCTACCAGCCGATCAAGGACTGGTGGGACCTCCGCAAGTTCAACGACATCGACATCGCCTCGATCGGTGCGCCGGCATCGGCGTGCCAGAAGATCACCACGCGCGAGGCCACCGGCAACCAGGAGCACGTCCCGACCGGCACCACGGTCGACTACGAGGACTCGCCGCCGGCCTTCGGCGCCCACTGGAACGAGGCCAACGTCGCCCCCGACCCGATGGAGCGCAAGCTCTACTCGGTCGAGGACCGGCCCGCCGTCGAGGCGCTCGTGCACAACCTCGAGCACGGCTACACCGTCCTCTGGTACGACGAGACCGCGGCCAAGGACGACGACATGATGGACGACATCCGCGGCATCGCCACGAAGTTCAAGGGCACCTCGAACCTGCGCCTGAAGTTCAAGGCCGTCCCGTGGACCGAGGAGGACGGCGAGCCGTTCCCCGACGGCCAGCACATCGCCTACACCCACTGGTCGATCGGCGGAGCCGGCAACGACGTCTCCGACACCTCCACCCAGGTGGGCGTCTGGCAGTACTGCGCCGAGCCCTCCGGCGAGGCGCTCGAGGACTTCATGATCGAGTACCCCTACATGGACTCCCCCGAGCCGAACGCCATGTGACCTGCTGGTCACCCTCGTTCACACCGAACGGGCCGGTCCCTCCCTCGTGGGGGGCCGGCCCGTTTTCGCGTCTTCGGGGGTGGTGGGAACGTCCCAGGTCACTTGGGATCCTCCGCGCCCCGTGCGCCTCTCCAGTCACAGCAGTCACAGGCGTCGGCGTACCACCTATAGGTGGTACGCCGGACGTTCTGGGCCGATGCGGACGTCCAAGAGGTCAGGCGTACCACCAATTGGTGGTACGCCTGGAACCTCATCAGTCACACCAGCCCCAGCGACCCCAGGCAGCAGGTGGGACGCGAGGTGGCGCGGATGCTCAGGTCAGAGCTTGGACATCTTCGCGAAGGGCGAGGGGACGCGGACGCTGCGGTCGCCGAAGTCGACGGTGACGCAGACCCGGTCGACGTGGGTGACGCGGCCGAGGCCGTGGGAGTCGTGCGAGACGCGGTCGTCGACGACGTACTCCTCGATCACCTGCTCGGGCTCCGGCTTGAAGGGACTGCTGGCGAGATGGCGTGGCCGCGCCCGGTGCGAGGATGACATTGCTCCCAGTATGCGCCTGCGGTGGCCGTCGCGCCGCTTCCCTGCCGATTCGGCCGGCAGGGCCAGGCACGCGCACGACGCGCGAGGGGCGCCTCAGGTGAGGTCGGTGCGGCCGTCGTCGGTGAGCCCGGTGACGACCGCCTTGACGTCCTGCGCACGCGAGCGGGTGGTGACCAGGAGAGCGTCGGGGGTGTCGACGACGACGACGTCCTCGAGCCCGACGACGGCGACGACGCGCTCCGAGCGCGGCACGACCAGGCCGGTGGCGTCGACGGCGCGCACGAGCGACTCGTCGCCGAGCACCGTCAGCGAACCGGCCCCGCCGCGCAGCTCGTCGAGCAGCGTGGCGAGCGAGTCGAAGTCGCCGATGTCGTCCCAGCCGAAGGTCGACGGCACGGTGACGACCCGGCCGGCGTCGGCGGCGGGCTCGGCCACGGCGTGGTCCAGGGCGATCTTCGGCAGGTCCGGCCACAGCTCGTCGAGCCGCTCCGGCTCGGCCGCGATCGCGCGCAGCGCGGCGGCGAAGTCCGGGTGCCACGTGGCGAGCAGGTCGAGCAGGACGCCGGGCCGTACGACGAACATGCCGGCATTCCAGCGGTAGCGGCCGGTCGCGAGGTACGCCGTCGCCACATCCGTCGACGGCTTCTCTACGAACTCGCGGACCGACGCGACCCCCGGGTGGCCCGGCAGCTCGTCCCCCAGGTGCACGTACCCGAAGGCGGACGACGCGAAGGTCGGCTCGATCCCGAGGGTCACCAGCCACCCCTCCCGGGCGACGCGGACCGCGGTGCGCACGCAGTCGCGGAACGCCTCGGGGTCGGCGATGACGTGGTCGGCGGCGAAGGATCCCATGACCGCGTCGGGGTCGCGCCGCTCGAGGATCGCCGCGGCCAGGCCGATCGCGGCCATCGAGTCGCGCGCCGACGGCTCGGCGAGGATCGCGTCCTCCCCCAGCGCCGCCAGCTGGTCGGCGACCGCGTCGCGGTGCGGCCGGCCGGTGACGACGAGGAAGCGGTCCTCGGCCAGCGGCGCGAGCCGCTCGTGGGTCTCCTGGAGCAGCGAGCGGCCGCTGCCGGTGAGGTCGCGCAGGAACTTCGGCGAGGTCCGCCGCGACAGCGGCCACAGCCGCGTGCCGGCCCCGCCGGCGGGAATGACGGCCCAGAAGCCCTCCAGCGCGGACGTGGTCGCGGAGGTGTTCGCGGAGGTGGTCGCGGACGGGTCGGCAGCAGCGGAGCTCATGGGCCCGAAGCCTAGGGCCGGGCCCGTGTCTAGGGTGACGAGCGTGACGACCTTCCCCACCGTCCTGGCCGACCTGCTGCACCGCGAGCCCGGGCGCCCGCTGGTGACGTTCTACGACGACGCGACCGGCGAGCGCGTGGAGCTGTCGGTGACGACGTACGCCAACTGGGTCGCCAAGGCCTCCTCGCTGCTCGTCGAGGAGCACGACCTCGAGCGCGGCGACACGGTCCGCGTCGACCTGCCGGCCCACTGGCTCGGCCCGGTCTTCCTCGGCGCGGCCTGGAACGCCGGCCTGACGGTCACGCTCGACGATGACACCAGCACCGAGCCGGACGCGATCGTCTGCGGCCCGGACGGGCTCGACCGCTGGGCGGGCCACGCCGACGACGTACCGGTCCTGGCCTGCTCGCTGCTCCCCCTCGGCGTCCGCTTCGCCGACCCGTTGCCGGCCGGCGTCCACGACGTCGGCGTCGAGGTCTGGTCGCAGCCGGACTCGTTCATCCCGTGGGACCCGCCGCAGGAGGACGACGTCGCCGTCCGCGTCGGCGGCAGCGCCACCACCCAGGCCGCGCTGTGGAGCGCGGCCGCCGCCGGGAGTCTCCTCACCGACGGCGGCCGGCTCCTCTCGGAGGCGAACCCGGCTTCCCCACCAGGCCTCGCCACCTTCACCGAGCCGCTCGCACGGAGCGGCTCGCTGGTCCTGGTCGTCCGCGCCGGACGGGAGCGGCTCGAGGCGACGTACGCCGCCGAGCGCGCCACCGCCCGCTTCCCCGCGTGACGACCGGGGCCATGTCTCACCCGACCAGGTCGTAGACCCCCGCTCCCTCGCCGATCAGGCGCCGCGCGCCGAGGCCAGAGGTCGTGCCGGGCAGCAGCCACAGCTTCCCGTCGGCCTTGCTGCGGGCGATGACGTCGGCGTGACCGGTGAGCTGGACGTCGCTGACGCCGACCAGCCAGTCGTACGCCGACACGTCGGTGCCGAGCGCGCGGGGGGTCGTCAGCCCGCCCGGGCCGTTGCCCGGGTAGAGCGACAGCCGGTCGCCCACGCGGAACAGCGTGTCGGGCGCGCCGTCGGCGTCCCAGCGGCCCACCGGCACCTGCTGGGTGGCGGCCACCCGCGAGCGGATGACGTACGACGCCGCGAGGCCGTCCAGCCCACGACCGGGGTAGACGCGCAGCGCGCCGCCGACGGGCTGGCCGACCAGGTCGGGCCAGCCGTCGCCGGTGAGGTCGCCGGCGGCCGCCAGCAGCTGCACGTCGCGGAAGCCCTTGGCCAGCTGCGTGGCCTTGCCGAACCGGCCGGTGCCGTCGCCGCGGCGCAGCGACAGGGCGCCGGTCGACCGGTTGCGGGTGACCATGTCGCCCGCACCGTCGCGGTCCCAGTCGCCGACGCTGAGCAGCACGTCGGCGTTGCGCAGGTTGACACCGGTCGGGACGGGGGCGGTGGTGTCGAAGGTGCCGACGTTCTCCACCACGACGAGCGCGTCGCCGCGCCGCGCGACCAGGTCGGGCGTGGCGTCGCCGACGAGGTCGCCGCCGGAGGTGACGGCCGTCAGCGCGCCGGTGCGCTTGACCGGGCCGATGGCCGAGCCGAACGTGCCATCGCCGCGGCCGGGCCGCACGAAGCCGTTGCCGTTGTCGGCGCGCTGGACGAAGAGGTCCGCGCGGCCGTCGCGGTCGTAGTCGCCACCGCCGGTGATCGAGCCGAACTGCTTCCAGCTACCGGCGATCGCCTGCCGGGTCGCCGGGTCGAGGCCGGCCGAGCCGCGGTGCAGCCAGAGCTTGCCGGCGGTGTCGCGCGCCAGCAGGTCGGCGCGGCCGTCGCCGTCGAGGTCACCGGGGCCGACGAGCACGTCATAGCCCTCCCAGCCCGCGGTGCCGGCCTGGCGCGTGAAGCCACCGGCCCCGTTGCCGCGGTAGACGTCGAGCCGACCGGTCGCGGCCCGCGCCACCAGGTCGTTGCGGCCGTCGCCGTCGAGGTCGCCCACGGCGGTGAGCAGGTCGTGGTCGGCGGTGGCTGCGGTCGCCGGGCCGGTCGCCGCGAAGCCGCCCGAGCCGTCCGCCGCACGGACCTGCGCGGAGCCGTCCGCGCGGCGTACGACGAGGTCGGGGCGGCCGTCACCGGTCAGGTCGGGCGAGACGACGGCGGTCCCGGACGCGTCGGCGGCGCCCCAGCCGGCGGCGACCGGCCGGGCGGCGCGGAAGGCGGTCAGGCCGCCCGTCGGGACGATGTAGCCCTTGCCGTCGGTGGCGTTGCGGACCAGCAGGTCCGGGTGCGGCGTCCCGACGAGGTCCGACTCGCGCTCGCGGCCCGACCAGCCCTCCTGGGCGCCGGCGGCGAGGTCGCGGATCTGCGGCACCTTCGCGTAGAGGTGGCGGCCCGGGCACGCCGTCGAGCCAGCGTCGCGGTGCCCGTTGATGGCGCGGAAGGACTTCTTGCCCACGACCTGCGACGGCGAGGAGGCGTCGACGCCGTGCAGCGAGAGCTTCCACGCGAAGAGCGCGCCGTAGGCCTGCACCATCGCGCTGCTGGGCTGGGCGACGTCGAAGTTGCCGATCGCCGACATCGCGAAGGAGTTCTCGTTGTAGCCGAGCGTGTGCGCGCCGACCACCGGCCGGTCGATCCCGCCGGCGCGGCCCTCCCAGATCCGGCCGAACCGGTCGACGAGGAAGTTGTAGCCCACGTCGGACCAGCCGCGGGACTGCGTGTGGTAGGCGTAGATGCTGCGCAGGATGCCCGGCACCTGCGCCCGCGTGTAGTCGTTGGCGTTGACCGTGTGGTGCACGAAGCCGGCGTGGACCTCGTAGTAGGACGGCGCGCTCTTGCCGCGCAGCTTCTCGTTGGCGCCCCACTGCGCGCGGGAGTAGATCACCGGACGCGGCGTGTACGTCGCCGCCCGCAGCGCCAGCCCGTCCGTGCCCGACTCGGCGTCCCCGGCCCCGCTGGTCAGCTCGTCCGCCGGCTCGTCGGTGGCGCCCCCACCGGTCGCGTGCAGCGCCGGCTTCTCCCGCGCCACCACGCCCGCGTGCCCCGGGTCGACCACGGCGAGCCGCAGGTCGTCGGGCACGCCGGCCTTGGAGCGGACCCGCACCTGCACCCGGTCGACCTCGCCGACGAGCAGCTCGTCGGTGCCGGGCCGCGCCCGCCGCGCCTCGGCGCTGTCGGGGTCGGGGCCGTGCTCGTCGTGGTAGGCCAGCTCGGCCCACCCGGTCCACGCGCCGTCGGTCTCGGTGCGGACCTCGAAAGAGATCGCGTCGTCGTCGATCGCCTCGCCGTGCTGCCAGGTGACCCCGACGGCGCCGTAGCCGGTCACCGGCTGCGGCTCGGCGACGACCTCCGCGGCGCCCCCGGCCACCCGCGTCCGGGCCTGCAGCGCCCGCTTGGCGACGCGGCCGTCGGCGGGCGCCGTCAGCGCGTACTCGGTCACCACCGGGTCGACGACCTCCGCCGGCACGACCGAGGTGTTGACCGTCTCCGCGGCGTACGCCGACAGCCGGCCGGTGACGGACACGCCGTTGCTCTGGCCCAGCCCGAGGCCGTACGCCGGCGCGCCGCCGGGCGCCTCGTGCACCACGTCGAGGGTGAGCACCCGGGCCGCCGGCGTGAGCACGGCGAGCACCGCTCCGAGCGCCAGCACCTGCTGGCACCCGGTGACGAAACGGTCCTTCGACCTGGACATGGCGACCTGTTCTTCGTGCGGGGGAAGTTCACACAGGGCGCAACTTTCACACGCGTCACAGGCCGGTCGGAAGAGTTCGTGAGTAACTACAACGCTGTAATTTCCACTCGACACGCCGACGTTCTTCAGATTTGTCAAGTCAGAGGATGCTCTGCTCCGGCGCTCCAGAGACCCCCGACACGCCGGCTCGAGCACGTCTTTCCGACTCCCCCGGCCGCCGCCGCGCCGGAGGGCGAGCCACGGAGCCGGGTACGCCGGCGCGGTCGGGGCCGGAGGCGGACGACGGGCGGGCAGGCCCGGTCGTGGTTGGGTCTGGCGGGCCGGAGCGAGGCGCGAGCGCAGGCCTGGTGGACCGGGCCTGCCCGTCCGGCGGGAGCCGCAGGCACCGACCCCACCACGGCGTACCTGCACCCAGCGGTCATGGCCGCAGAGCGACGCGAGAGCCAACAACCAGCCCGCCGCAGGCGGAACCGTGAGCCGACAGGCAGCCTCTCGGCTCACGGGGTCTCATCGACGCTCGGTTTCGAGACAGGCGCTGCGCGCCTTCCTCAACCCACCGGCCAGGGCTCGCTGCTCGACCAACGGGGCGGCGGGTTTCGAGACAGGCGCTGCGCGCCTTCCTCAACCAGCCGGCGGGTGGGGCGCCGGGTTGCGAGGCAGGCGCCAGCGCCTTCCTCAACCAGCCGGGAGTGGGTCAGACGTCCGAGCCGAGCTCGTCGTCCTCCTGGTCCTCGGGCTTGATGTTGTCCTCGTCGTACTTCACGTAGCGGATGCCCTCGTCGACGGGGCCGTCGAAGCCGACCCGGCCCTTCTCGAGCACGATCACCCGGTCGCACATCTTGCGCACCGACCCGGCGGCGTGGCTGACGTAGACGAGCGTCCGGCCGGAGTCGCGGATCTCCTGCATCTTCTCCATGCACTTGCGCTTGAAGGGCCGGTCCCCCACCGCGAGCACCTCGTCGGCGAGGAAGATGTCGGAGTCGACGTGGATCGCCACCGCGAAGCCGAGGCGGGCGAACATGCCGGAGGAGTAGTTGCCGACCGGCGTCTCGAGGAAGCGCCCGATGTCGGCGAACTCCACGATCGAGTCGAACTTCCGCTGGGTCTCCGCCTCGGTCATGCCGAGGATGGCGGCGTTGAGGTAGACGTTCTCCCGGCCGGTCAGCTGCGGGTGGAACCCGGCGCCGGTGGCGATGAGCCCGGCGATCCGGCCGCGGGTGAGCACGGTGCCGGTGTCGGGCTTCATCACGCCGTTGATGAGCTTCAGCAGGGTCGACTTGCCGGAGCCGTTGAGCCCCATCAGCCCGATCGACTCTCCCTGCTCGACGGTGAAGGTGACGTCGTCGAGGGCGGAGAAGGTGTCACTGATGTCGCGCCCCTTCACCATCGCGACCGCCATCTGCTTGGCGGTGCGGTGGTAGCGCAGCGTGAAGTCCTTGCTGACGTGGTCGACCACGATCGAGGTGTCGGCGCCGTACGCCGCGGGGTCGGTCACGACAGCCGCTCCGGGATCTTGTTCTCCAGCCGCGTGAAGACCAGCTGGGCGACACCGAGCAGTACGATCGAGCCGAGCAGCGCGCCGACGCCGTAGACCAGCAGGTCGTCGGGGATCTGCTCGGCGATCGTCGCGTCGGGGTCGTCGGTCGAGCCGACCCAGAAGGCGCGCTGGACGAGCAGCACGGCGTCGGCGATCGGGTTGAACAGGTAGAGCTCGGCGAAGCGACCGAAGCGCTGGTCGACCAGCGTGTAGGGGTAGATCATCGGCACGCCGAAGCGCACGAAGTTGGTGAGGATCGTGACCGCGCTGGCGAAGTCCCGGAAGAAGACGTTGGCCGCGCTGAACATCAGCGCCAGCGCCGTGCCGAGGACGGCGATGATCGCGAGCGCCAGCGCGAAGGCGAGCATCCCGAGCGGGTCGGGCACCCACCCGCAGAAGAGGCAGACCACGGTGAGGATCACCAGCTGCGGGCCCACGTGGTAGAGCGAGACCAGCATCGAGGCGACCGGGAACATCTCCTTGGGCATCGCCATCTTCCGCACCAGCGCCTTGTTCCGCACGATCGAGCGGGTGCCGGCGTTGAAGGTCTCGGTGAAGAAGTGGACGACGATCAGCCCGCAGAAGACGTGCACGGCGTACTTGTCGACGGTGCCGCGGCCGATGATGTAGCCGAAGACGAACCAGAAGATGAACAGCTGGCTCAGCGGGTTGATGTAGGACCAGATGAACCCGAGGAACGAGCCCTGGTAGCGCGCGCTGATCTCGCGGCGCACCAGCAGCTTGAGCAGGTACCGGCGCCCCAGGACGTCGAGCAGGCCCGCGGCCGGCGCGGGCGGCGCGAGGGGCGCGTCGACCAGCCGGTGCCGGCCGGCCTCAGTCATCGGTCCCCGACTGCTCGGCCGACCGCTGCCCCGACTGCTGGCCCGGCTGGCCCGGCTGGTCCGGCTGGTCGAGCCACGGCTCGAACGTCCGCTCCCACGCCTCGGGCGAGGTGATCTCGTCGAGGGCGGCGCGGTAGTCGGCGGCCAGGCGCGGCCACTCGCGGCGGTAGCGCTCGTGGATCTCGATGGTCCGCTTGACCAGGTCGCGGAACTTCTCGGGGTCGCGGCGGTAGAAGGCGGCCGACGTGCCGTCGTTCATCGAGACGATCGCGGAGTCCAGGGTGCCGAGGCGGTACCACTTGGCGTCCATGGCGCGGATCTCGGCCTCGGGGTGCTCCTGGGCGAGGGGCCGCGGCTTCTTCAGCTGCCGCAGCGGCTGCAGCCCGGCGCTCACCAGGGTCGAGATGCGGCTGGGGATCTCGGAGGTGTCGCGACCCTTCTTCGGCGGCTTGCTGCGCCGCACCGAGGGGAAGGCGTCGGGATCGACCTGGAGCTGGGCGTCGGTGAACTGCTTGCGCAGCGCGTTCACCTCCGGCAGCCGGGTCGGCAGCATGTCGTGCAGCCCGCGGGGGCCGGCGAGCACGTCCTCCATCGCGAGCAGGCGCAGCTCGGCGGTGGAGTACTGCATGGAGACCAGGTGGGCGATCTGGTGGTTGAGGCTCTCCCGGATCATCCGGCCGCCCTTGGGGTAGGCCGAGTGCAGCAGCGCCGCGACGAGGCGGTTGCGGTGGTGGAAGTAGGCCTGCCAGTCCAGCGCGTCGTTCTTGTCGGTCCACGGCACGTGCCAGACCGCGGCACCCGGGAAGGTGACGGTCGGGAAGCCGGCGCGCTTGGCGCGCAGGCCGAACTCCGAGTCGTCCCACTTGATGAACAGCGGCAGCGACAGCCCGACCTGCTCGAGGACCACCCGCGGGACCAGGCACATGAACCAGCCGTTGAAGTCCACGTCGATCCGCTTGTGCAGCCACCGGCTCGAGCGCAGGTTGCGGCCGGCGAAGTCCCAGTCGGTGTGGGTGTCGGGCGCCGACTGCCACCAGAAGCGCCACGGCTGCACGATCTCGCCGAAGCTGTGCAGGCGCGACCGGGAGTAGAGGTTGAACATGTGGCCGCCGACGATCGTGGGCCGCCGGGCCAGGTCGCCGAAGGTGACCGCGCGGACGATGCCCTCGGGCTCGCAGACGACGTCGTCGTCCATCATGAGCGTGTACGTCGCCGTGCCCTTGCGCACGCTCTCCAGCTGTCCGCGGGCGTAGCCGCCGGAGCCGCCGAGGTTGCCCTGCTCGAGGACGCGCAGCACCGGGCCGAGGGCCTCCTGGGCGCGGGCGAAGACCGGCGAGTCGGTGACCTTGTCGGTGCCCTGCTCCATCACCAGCACGGTGTCGAGGTAGGGGCGCAGCACCTGGTCCTCGCCGATCTGGGCGAGCAGCTCGGCGCAGAAGTCGGGGCGGTTCATCGTGGTGATCGCGACGTCGACGGTGCCGTGCTGCGCGCGGTCGGCCGGGACCTCGGCGGTCCACTCGGCGGACTCGACGACGACGTCCTCGTCGCCGGAGACGACGTCGTACCAGTACCACCCGCCGTCGACGAACGGCTTGAGCGTGAGGTCGAAGTCGAAGGTGGTGCTGCCGCCGTCCGTGGTCTCCGCGGAGTCGACCCGCTGGGCGTTGCCTCGCGCCATCGACTTGTAGACGATGACGCTCGCGCCGCTGCCGCGCACGGTGATGCTGAGGCGGACCTCGGTGACGACCGTCCAGCGGCGCCAGTAGCTGGCGGGGAAGGCGTTGAAGTAGGTGCCGAACGACAGGCGCTCGCCGGACTTCACCCGCAGCGCGGTGCGCGACTCGATCTGGTCGGGGTGCAGCGAGCGGCCGGTGGAGGTCGACTGGCGGATCGCGGCGTTGTTGAGCGCCTTGGCCGAGCTGTTGCCGCCGACCTCGTACTTGTCCGCGTCGAGCCGGGCCTCCTCGGGGTCGACGTAGAGGGCCAGCACATCGGAGTCGCGGTCCAGCGGCAGGATCTGGCGCTGGAGCAGGCGGGTGGTGGTGCCGGTCATGCGTCGACTCCTCCGCTGGTCAGCGCTGCGCCGTCGGCGAAGTGCGGACGCAGCTTGTTCTCGAACATCGACAGCGCCGAGCCGATGGCCATGTGCATGTCGAGGTACTTGTAGGTGCCGAGCCGGCCGCCGAAGAGCACCATCGGCTCGGCCTTGGCCAGCTCGCGGTACCGCAGCAGCTTCTCGCGGTCGGCGGCGGTGTTGACCGGGTAGTACGGCTCGTCGCCCTCCTCGGCGAAGCGGCTGTACTCGTGGACCACGATCGACTTGCCGGGCAGGTAGGTCCGCTCGGGGTGGAGGTGCTTGAACTCCAGCACCCGCGTCCACGGGACGTCCTCGTCGTTGGCGTTGACCACGCCGGTGCCCTGGTAGTCGTCGACGTCGACGGTCTCGCGCTCGAGGTCGATGGTGCGCCACGAGAGCCGGCCCTCGGAGTGGCCGAAGTACTCGTCGACGGGGCCGGTGTAGACGACCGGCACCTTGCCCTTGTACTCCTCGACGCTGTGCTCGTGGCCGGGGGCGAGGAAGTCGGTCTCGAGCCGGACCTCGATGTTGGGGTGGTCGGCCATCCGGTTCAGCCAGGCGGTGTAGCCGTCGACCGGAAGGCCCTCGTAGGTGTCGTTGAAGTAGCGGTTGTCAAAGGTGTAGCGGACCGGCAGGCGCGTGATGATGTCCGCGCTCAGCTCCGTGGGGTCGGTCTGCCACTGCTTGGCGGTGTAGCCCTTGACGAACGCCTCGTACAGCGGGCGGCCGATGAGCGAGATCGCCTTCTCCTCGAGGTTGGTGGCGTCCTCGGTGCGGATCTCGCTGGCCTGCTCGGCGATCAGCGCGCGGGCCTCGTCGGGGGTGTGGGACTTCCCGAAGAACTGGTTGATCAGCCCCAGGTTCATCGGGAACGAGTAGACCTGCCCCTGGTACTTCGCGAAGACCCGGTGCTGGTAGCTGGTGAAGTCGGTGAACCGGTTGACGTACTCCCACACCTTGGTGTTGGAGGTGTGGAAGAGGTGGGTGCCGTAGACGTGCACCTCGATGCCGGTCTCCGGGTCGATCTCGGAGTAGGCGTTGCCCCCGATGTGGTGGCGCCGCTCGAGGACGAGGACCTTCAGCCCCAGTTCCTCCGCGCAGCGCTCGGCGACGGTCAGGCCGAAGAAGCCCGAGCCGACGACGACGAGGTCGGGCGTGGACGCGGGAGCCGGATCGGGGCCAGTCGAGTCAGGGGAGGACACGGTCGGTCAGTCTACGGAGAGCGGCGGGAGGGTCCGCATCGCACGCGCCGCGCCGATGGCCCGGATCACGTTGCGCGCCTCGGCCCGCCCGCCCCGCAGCGGGCTGAGCAGCACGACCACCAGCGCGACCAGCCACGGCTTGGCCCGGACGAGCGCGTTCTCGCCGTACCGGAAGTGGACGGCGAAGAGGTTGCGGTACATGTAGTAGCCCTTCCACCCCGCCAGGTCGTGCTGCTGGTCGAAGGAGAGCTGGCGCACCAGCACCGCGTCGCGCACCGCCCAGATGCGGAAGCCGGCCCGGCGGGCACGGACGGCGAAGTCCACGTCGTCGTAGAAGATGAAGTACGACGGGTCGGGCAGCCCGATCCGCTGCACCACGCGTCGGCGGCACATGAAGCCCTCGAAGGCGACGTTCTCCAGCTCGACCCGCTCGGGCATCGCCGCCCGGGTGCGCCAGTCGGTCTCCACCATCGCGGTCTTCGGCTTGATCGCCAGCGGGTTGGTGAGGTCGAAGCGGGTCGCGGCCTTCTCGCACAGCCGGCCCTCGAGGTCCTCGCGGACCGCCATCAGGCAGTCCTCGTCCTGGGCGAGCAGCACGTCGAGGCAGTCCGGCGCGGGCACCACGTCGTCGTCCATCAGCCAGATGCGGTCCCAGCCGCCGTCGTGGGCCTGCCGCACCCCCAGCGAGAAACCGCCCGCTCCCCCGAGGTTCTCCTCGGTGCGGGTGACCCGCAGCCACGGCTCGGTGCGCGCGGCCAGCACCTGCGGGGTGTGGTCGGTGCTGGCGTTGTCGACGACCAGCACCACGTCGGGCTGGGTGGTCAGCGCCGCCAGCCCGTCGAGCATCCGGTCGAGCAGGTCGGCGCGGTTGTAGGTGACGACGACGACGGCGACGCTCTCGCGCGGCGTACCGCCGCTCACCGCAGGAACCGCCGGTGGCCGGTGAAGTCCCCGCGCAGCGCCGCGACCCACGCCCGCGCGCTCAGCGCGAGGCGGCGCGGCTGCGGCCGGGTGACGCTGTAGAACCACAGCGTCTTGGCGACGAACGCCAGCGCGTGCGGCCACCCGCGGTAGTCGCGCAGGTTGAGCAAGTTGTTGCGGGCCATGCAGTAGTGCTTGAGGTCGCTGGGGCTGTGGTTGTACGTCGTGCGGCCGCCCATCATCGGGGTGCCGAGCTCGCCGACGCTCGGGTGGAGCACCCGCGCGCCCACCACCGTCGCGACCCGGCCACCGGCGCGCTCGGCCCGGAGCCGGTACTCGTGGTCGTCGCCCCAGATGAAGAACTCCTCGCGCGGCAGCCCGATCCGCTCGACGAGGTCGCGCGTCACCAGCACGCCGTTGAACGGGATGACCACCTCGCGGATCAGCCCGTCGCCGTCCGCGGCCGCCGCCACGTCGGCCATCCGGTGGACCACGCGGGTGCCGCCGGGCAGCCGGATCGGGAAGACCAACCGCCCCGGGTCACCCTCGTCGACGACGACCGGCCCCCAGAAGTCCAGCTCCCCGCGGTGCTCCAGCATCGTGTCCAGGCAGTCGACGTCGGGCAGCCCGTCGTCGTCCATCAGCCACACCAGGTCGGCGCCCCGCTCGACCGCCCACGCCAGCCCGGCGTGGAACCCGCCGGCGCCGCCGACGTTGTCCGCCAGCGTGCGACCCAGCACCGGCGTGCTCGCGTGCTCGTCCGGCATCTCCCGGTCGGTCAGCCCCGCCAGCCACTCCCCCGTGCCGTCGCTGCTCGCGTTGTCGACGACCAGCACCTCGACCAGCGGGCTGCCCGGCCGGGCCCCCACCTCGTCGAGCCGCTCGATCAGCCGCTGCAGCAGCCCGATCCGGTCGTACGTCACCACCACCGCCACCACCCGGGGCTGCAGCACGCTGGGCTCGGTCACGGGCGCCACCCTACGAGCCACGCCCCACCCGCTGGTCGAGCAGGGAGGCGCGCCAGCGCCGACCGTCGACGAGACCCCCGTGGGAGACGCTAGGCAGCAACCACCCTCACCAGCCCTCGACGACGTCCCCGGGCCGCCGCCGCGCCGGAGGCCGAGCCACAGGACGGGTACGCCGCGCGGGTCGGGGCCGGAGGCGGACGCCGGGCGGGCAGGCCCGGTCGTGGTTGGGTCTGGCGGGCCGGAGCGAGGCACGAGCGCAGGCCTGGTAGACCGGGCCTGCCCGTCCGGCGGGAGCCGCAGGCCCCGACCCCCCACACCCGGCGTACCCGCACCCCGCGGACCGGCCGCAGAGCGACGCGGGAGCCAACAACCAGCCCGCCGCAGGCGGAACCGCGTCCCCGAGGCCGCAGTCGGCTCACGGGGTCTCGTCGACGCGCGCTGGCGCTCGCTGCTCGACCAGCGGTGCTGGGTTTCGAGACGGTTCCTAGCGGAACCTCCTCAACCAGCCGGGGTCGACCTGCGGTGGGGCTGGGTTTCGAGACGGTTCCTAGCGGAACCTCCTCAACCAGCGGGGTCGGCCAGCGGCGGAGCGGGACGGTCAGCAGGCGGCGCCGAGGTCGTCGGCCTGGTTGGCGGCGTACCCCTCCGACAGCGAGCCGAGCGAGCCACCGGTGACGGCGTCGGGAGCCGGCTTCGGCTTCGAGCCGGCCTTGGTGGTGGCCTTGCCCTCGGCCCGCTCGATGGCCTGCTCGACCTTCGACCGCACGAGGTCGATGTCGGGGTCGGCGGTCTGGATCATCGGTGGGACGAGCGAGAGCGTCGAGATCTTCTGGCCGCGGGCCTTGAGCGCGAGGTCCATGAAGGTGTCGAGCTCGGAGGCCGGGAGGTTGGTGGAGATCATCGCGGCCGAGGCCTGGGCGATCTTCTCGAAGTTGCGGACGGCCGACTGGGGGCTGACCTGCTGGAGCATGGCGTTCATGACGCACTTCTGGCGGGCCATGCGGGAGTAGTCGTCGGAGCCCTCGCGGGCCCGGGCGTACCAGAGGGTGTCGTGGCCGTTGAGCTTGCGCACCCCGGCGTCGATGTAGTGGAAGGTCTTCTCGTGCGGCAGCCCGACCGGGATCGGCTGGCGGACGTTGAGGGTCACGCCGCCCACCGCGTCGACGAGGTCCTTGAAGCCCTGGAGGTTGACCATCGCCCAGTAGTTGATGTCCAGGTCGGTGATGCCCTCGACGGCCGAGACGGTCGCGTCGATGCCGGGGTTCTCGGAGTCGCCGAAGAGCTCGGTGTGGTCCTGGGCCCAGGTGCTGACGCCGTTGAGGTAGCAGTCGTCGCAGTCGAAGCCCTCGGGGAACTCCTTCGCCATCGGCGAGCCCTCGCGGAACGGGAACGACGACATGTTGCGCGGCAGGCCGACCAGCACGGTGCGGCCGGTCTCGGCGTCGATCGAGGCCACGGTGAGCGAGTCGGGGCGCAGGCCCCAGCGGCCCTCGCCGGAGTCGCCGCCGAGGAGCAGCACGTTGAAGCGGCCGTCGTGGGCGCCGACGACCTTGTCGGAGCCGAACATCGTGAGGATGAAGTCGCGCTGCACCGCGACCAGGTGCGCCCCGAAGAGCATCGTGCCGATGACCGAGAGGCACAGCACGCCGTTGACGCCGACGACCGCGCGGCGGTGCGCGAGGCCGAGCGAGAGCGGCTGTCCGATGCGCCAGGCGTCGAGGAACAGGGCGGCCCAGCCGATCGCGCCGGCCATCAGGGCCAGGCGGATCACCAGCAGCAGGCCGGTGTCGGAGAAGAGGGTGAACAGCGTCTGGTGGTGCACCAGCCCGACCAGCAGGAGCAGGGCGCCGGAGGCCAGCACGCCGAGCCAGACCCGCAGCGCGATGATGCCGATGCGGCGGTTGCCGGCGACCAGCTGCGCGGAGCCGGGGACGACGAGGGTCATCACCATGAGCGCGATGGCGCGGCGGAAGCGGACGCGCGCCGCGCGTTCCTCGGCGGGGGTGCGCGGCACGCGGCCCGTGCCATCGAGCAACCCGGGGGAAGAGACGGGTGGCATCGAGGTGCCTCTTTCTGCTGGGTACTGCCGTGAGTACTGAAGGGGAAGGTCAGTGCTGCCCCGCCAGTATCACCAGTCACAGCCGTCACAGCCGTGCGCGACGCGCCGGGTCTTCGGACCGCTGACGTGACGGTCGCGACCCCCGACGACCGCGGAGACCGCTCAGCCCCGCGCGGCCTCGATCTCCTCGCGGCGGGCGAGGCGGTGCGCACGCCGGATCTCGGCCTCGCGCTGGCGGCGTACCTCGTCCGGGGTCTCCGGCCGCAGCGGCGGGATCGGGCGGGAGCGTCCCTCGGGGGTGATGGCGACGAAGACGAAGTACGCCGAGGCGACGTGCAGCGAGGTCACCGTCGGGTCGTCCCAGGGCTGGGCCTCGATGCGGACGCCGACCTCCATCGACGACCGACCCGCCCAGTTGACCTGGGCGTAGGTGCGGACGATGTCGCCGACGTGCACCGGCTCGAGGAAGGTCACCTCGTCGAGCGCGGCGGTCACGGCCGGGCCGCCGCTGTGGCGCTGGGCGACGACACCGGCGGCGGAGTCGGCGAGCTTGACGATCTCGCCGCCGTGGATGTTGCCCAGCAGGTTGGCCTCGCGGCTGGTCACGACCTGGCCGAGCGAGACCCGCGTGTACGACGGGGGCAGGGGCCGCAGCGGCTCCTCGGACGGCTTCGGCTGCACGCTCTCCGGCATGGCCGCACGGTAGCGTCCCGCCCATGGCAGATCGTCCGCGGAACGGCGGTCCCGAGGACGGGTCCCGGGAGTACGGCTGGCTCTACGGCAAGAAGCAGGGCCGTGAGCCGGGCCCCGAGGAGACCCGCGTGATGCCGGTCCAGCCGCGCGACGGCGGCCGCTCGCGCGCCGTGCCCGGTCGGCCCGCGCAGCCGGTGCCGCCCCGCGGCCAGCAGTCCCCGCCGGGCCAGCGCGGGCAGGAGCCCCGCCGGCCCGCACCGGCACCGGTCGAGCCGCCGCCCGCGCAGCACGGGGGCCGGCGCGGGTTCCGGTTCCCCCGGCCGCGACCGCGCTGGATCCTCCTGCTGGTGCTCGCCTGGGTCGCCTACCTGGTCCTCGTGCCGGTGCTGGCGTGGAATGACGTCGACAAGGTCGACTTCGAGCCCGACGGCGACCGTCCGGGCGACCAGCCGGGCACGACGTACCTGCTCGTCGGCAGCGACTCGCGCGGCGACCTGTCCAGGGAGGAGCGCAAGCGGCTCGGCACCGGCGGCGCGCAGGGCCAGCGCACCGACACGATCATGCTGCTGCACACCGGCTCCGGGCCGAACCTGCTGATGTCGCTCCCCCGCGACTCCATCGTGGAGGTCCCGGGCCACGGCACGACCAAGATCAACGCGGCGTACGCCTTCGGCGGCCCGAAGCTGCTGGTGCGCACGATCGAGGACGAGACCGGCATCCGCATCGACGACTACGTCGAGATCGGCATGGGCGGCCTCGCCGGCGTCGTCGACGCGGTCGGCGGCGTCGAGATCTGTCCCGAGAACGCGATGAAGGACCCCCAGGCCAAGCTCGACATCAAGGCCGGCTGCCAGGAGGCCGACGGCCCGACCGCGCTCGGCTACGCCCGGTCGCGCAAGACCTACGCCCGCTTCGGCGACATCCAGCGCGCGCAGGCGCAGCGCGAGGTCGTCTCGGCGGTCGGCAGGAAGGTCGTCTCGCCCTGGACCGTGCTCAACCCGTTCCGCTACTGGGACCTCAACCAGTCGGTGCCCGGCTTCTTCGCCTTCGGCGAGGGCACCGGCCCGGTCCGCGCCGGCCTGTGGGCGATGGCCATGACCCGCGTCACCGGCGAGTCCGGGCTGACCTGCGGCGTGCCCATCAGCGACCTCCAGGTCAACTGGGACCCCGAGCGCTCCCAGCAGATGTTCGACGCCATCATCGACGACGACACCGACTCGATCCCGCGGAAGCTGTGCACCCCGACGGGCCTGCCGAAGGAAGTGACCGGATGAGCTCCTACGAGACCTTGCTGTGGGAGGTCGACGACCACGGCGTCGCGACCCTCACGCTCCACCGCCCCGACCAGCTCAACGCCTTCAGCGTGACGATGGCGCGCGAGCTCGAGCAGGTCTTCCGGACCGACGCGCTCGCCGACGACGTGCGCGCGGTGGTCGTCACCGGCTCCGGCCGGGCGTTCTGCGCGGGCATGGACCTCTCCGCCGACGGCAACGTCTTCGGCCTCGACGAGACGCTGCGCCCGGACCCGGCGGAGTTCCGCGCGGCGTACGACCAGGCGCCGTACGACGAGGGTGTCCGCGACACCGGCGGCAAGGTGACGCTGGCGATCCACGCGCTGCCCAAGCCGGTCATCGCAGCGATCAACGGCCCCGCGGTCGGCATCGGCGCGACGATGACGCTCGCGATGGACCTGCGGATCGCCTCGGCGCGGGCCCGCATCGGCTTCGTCTTCGGCAAGCTCGGGATCGTGCCGGAGGCGGCGTCGTCGTACTTCCTGCCGCGCATCGTCGGCATCCAGCAGGCCCTCGAGTGGGTCTACTCCGCCGAGATCCTGACCGCCGACCAGGCCCTCGCCGGGCGGCTGCTGCGCTCGGTGCACGAGCCCGAGGAGCTGCTGCCCGCCGCGCAGGGGCTGGCGCGGTCGTTCGTCGACGGCCGCTCCCCCGTCGCCCTCGCGCTGGCCAAGCAGCTGCTGCACCGCGGCGCCGCGGCCGCCGACCCGCTCGAGGCGCACCTCAACGACTCGCTGGCGATGTACTGGACCTCGCTCGGCGACGGCAAGGAGGGCGTGGCCGCCTTCCGCGAGAAGCGCGCGCCGCAGTTCACCGGCCGGGCCTCGGACCTGCCGCCGGTCTTCTGATGGCCGCCCCCGGCGCGGCGCCGGGCGGTCCCCCGGCCCGCCGGTTCGGCGGCCGCGAGAAGTGGGGTGCGGTCGCAGCCAACCTGGTCCTCGCCCTGCTCGCGGCGGCCGCGGTCGTCGGCGTGCTGGCCGCGGTGCCGCACGACGTCACGGCCGTCATGCTGCTGGTCGGCTACACGGCGTACGCCGGGTTGCTGACGCTCGGGCTCGCGGTCGCCACGGCGCTGGCCGACCGGCTCCCGGTCGTCGGCGCCGGCACCGTCGAGGGCCAGCCCGCCGTGGGGGTCCGGGCCCGCGCGGCGGAGTGGTGGTACGCCGTCGCGCTCGACGTGGGCCTGCTGATGCTGGGCTGCGCGCTCCTCGGGGTCGGCCTGGCCGCCGGCGGGGAGTGGGCGCTGTGGTCGGTGCCGATCGCGCTGGCCGGCGCCTGGTTCGGTGTCCGTGCGCTGCTGGCGGTCGCTGGCCGGCGGCGGGTCGAGGCGCTGTGGCTGACGGCGGACCACGTCGTGCACGACGCCTCCTGGGGCCGCGAGCGCGTCGGCCGGGACCAGGTCAGCGAGGTGCGACCGATCAAGGGCACGAGCTACGTCCTGCTGCGGGTCGACGGGCCGGTCGAGCGGACGCTGTGCCCGCGCTGGTGGCGCGGTGCGGACCGCCGGGCGCGGCCGGGCGACCGTACCGTCGCCGGGACGGGCGCCGGGACGGGGAGCGGGCGCATCGAGCTCCGCTGCGCGGACCTCGGGCACGACCCCGCTGACCTCGCCGCGTGGGTGCGCGACGAGCTCGGCCTCGCGCCGGGGCGGCGGCGCACCTCGCGCTGAGGCGTGCGGCACTCGTCGGCGTCCCGGGGTTTTCGCAACCCCGCTGCCGGTCAGACTGCGGGGCATGACCACCACACCCGCCGACGAGCAGCCGTCACGTCCGACGCTGCCTCCGGTCGTCTACGTGCCGACGACCGACGACCCCGAGCCCACCGCCCGCCGGGTCGTGCTCCACCAGGTGGCCGACGGGCGCACCGCCCTCTACGCCTACTCCGCGCTCGACCGGCTGCACGACCACTACCTGCCCGACAGCTCGTGGGTGCTCTGCGACGGGGCGGCGCTTCAGCACATCCACGACGCCACGCCCTACGACCTGCTCTTCGTCGACGTGGACCCAGGGCTGCGCGAGGACGCCGGGGCCACGGCGGACGAGACGGTCGGCGCGGCTGGTCCGGCGGAGACTGCCGGGACTCATCGGGACAACGGGAGCGGGGCGCCGGCATGAGCCGCGTCTACGTCGACCTCGCCGTGCTGGGCACGATCGCGACCGCCCTGGACAACGGGGCGTCGGGCCTGGAGGACCTGGCCGACAGCGTTCCGAGCGGCATCGACGCCGGCCCGATGACCGCCGTGATCGCGGCCATGATCGCCCAGGTCACCGACAGCGCCGGCGAGGTCTCGACCGCGCTGACCTCGGGCGCCGAGCTGGTCCGCCAGTGCCGCACCTACTACCGCACCGTCGACGAGGACTCCGCCCTCGGGCTTGCCGAGATCCGCGAGGTGATGACGCCGTGAGCGTCGACACCGAGATCCAGGGCTCGCCGGCGTCGATCGAGACCGCCGAGACCTGGCTGCGCGACCAGCTCGCGCCGGCGCTGTCCGACGCCTCCGACCGCCTCAACGAGGCCCGCCGCGACGCCGAGTCGTCGTGGGACAGCGAGGCCGGCGACCAGTTCGCGGCGGCCGTGCGCACCGGGCGTGACACCACCGACGACCTCGAGACCGCCACCAAGAAGATGGCCGACGACCTCGGGGACTTCGCCGAGAAGCTGCGGACCTGCCAGTCCGACATGGCCACCATCCGCGCCGACGCGCGGGCGGCCGGCCTGTCGGTCAGCGGGTTCGTCATCGCCGACCCGGGCCCCGGGCCCGCCCGCCCGCCGGACGGCTTCACCGGCACCGAGGCCGAGGTCGCCGCGCACAACCGGGACGTGGCGGCGTACGACGCGCACCAGGACCTCATCCGCGCCTACAACCACGCCGCGAGCGAGGCGGCCCGGATCGACCGCAAGTACGCCACGGCGTGCCGGGCGCTCCAGGACGAGTACACCGTCGGCCAGCACGCGTCGTGGATCGTCACCATGGGCGACGTCCTCGGCGACCTCGCCGCCGGCGTGATCGGCGTCAGCATCGCGCGCAACCAGTCGGCCCTGCACGGCCGTGCCCGCGACCTCCTGGGCGAGGCCGAGCGCGCCATCCGCGACCTCCAGGCCAACCCGGACCGCTACGTGAAGCGCAAGTGGTTCTTCTTCCGCACCCTCGACGAGGCCCGGCTCGAGGCGGACCGGCTCGCGATCCAGGGCAAGCTGGACGAGGCCGAGGACCTGCTCCGGCGCGCCGACGACCTCGACGGAGGACGCCTGCCGCGCTACCTCGGACGGGCCGGCAAGATCCTCGGTCCGCTCGGCCTGGGCCTCGGCATCTACAACGACTACCAGGAGGGCGAGAGCGCCACGCAGATCGCGGTCTCGCAGGGCGGCTCCCTCCTCGCGGGCGTCGGCGCGGGCGCCGCGGTGGGTGCTGCGGTCGGGTCGGTCGTGCCCGTGGCCGGCACCGCCGTCGGCGCGGCGGTGGGTGCCGTCGTCGGCGCCGGCGTGTCGATCTTCGCCGACGGCGCGATCGACTCGCTGTTCGAGAACGGCCCCGACGTCGGCGCCGCCTTCGAGGAGGGCCTCGGCGCGCTCGCCGACACCGGTGACGCGATCGCCGACGGGGTCGGCGGCGCCCTCGACACCGTGGGCGGCTGGCTGAGCTGACCCCGCCGCCGATGGCGCGCGGTGTCGTCCTGGGGCAGGTCCCGTCAGGCGGCGAGGCTGCGGCGCAGCCGGGCGAGGATCTGGGTGATCAGCCGGGAGACCTGCTCCTGGGTGACGCCGACCTCGTCGCCGATCTGGGTCTGCGTGCGGTTCTCGAAGAACCGCAGCTCGATGATCCGCCGTTCCCGCTCGGTCAGCTCCTCCATGAGGGGACGCAGCGCGAGCCGGGCCTCGGCCGAGGCGAAGGCCGGGTCGAGGTCGCCCATCGACCGGGTCGGGTCGTCGCCGCCGTCGGCCCACGGCGCGTCGAGCGAGACCGGCGTGAAGCAGCCGGTGGCGTTCAGCGAGTCCAGCACCAGCGGGAGGGGTACGTCGAGGTGCTCGGCCACCTCCGCCGGGCGCGGCGCGCGGCCGAGCCGCTGGGTCAGCTCGCCCTCGGCGGTCGTGACCCGGGCCTGGACCTCCTGCACCGAGCGGGGCGGGCGGACCGTCCAGCCGGCGTCGCGGAAGTAGCGGCGGATCTCGCCGCGCAGCGTCGGCACCGCGAAGCTGAGGAAGTCGTCACCGAGCGTCGGGTCGAAGCCGCGCACCGCCTTGACCAGCCCGAGGTAGGCGACCTGGTCGACGTCTTCGTCGGGGATGCCGCGCCCGTGGTAGCGCCGCGCGACGTCGGAGGCGACGCCCATGTTGAGGGCGATCACGTCGTCCTCGTAGCGCGTGCGGAGCTCGCCCTGGCTGGCCCGGGCGCGCGAGAGCAGCCGGGCGGTCTCCATCCGGCGCCGGCTGTCGGTGAGGCCCGCGGCCTGCGGCGGCGGGCGGAGCGACCTCGCCGGGGCGGTCGGGCGCACGGGGGTCCCGAGCGACGCGCCCTCGTCGTCCGTCCAGGTGCCTGCGGTCACCGCGACCTCTTCCTCATCGGCTGACCCCCCAGCCAATCGAGCCGATCGTCCCACGGCCCGTGGAGCCCTGCCACCCGTTCGGGTGGATCGGTCCAGACGTGCGACGACCGGGGCGCGGACCTCGCGGTCCATGCCCCGGTCGGGTGCGGTGCTTCGTGCTGCGGTGCTCGTGCTGCGGCGCCGGGCTCAGCCGGCGGCGCTCGCCGCCTCGGTCTCGGAGGTCGCGCCGGCGGTGCTCAGGTTGCCGCTCTTGTCCTCGAGGTGGGCCCGGACGAACCAGTGGAACAGCTCGATCTGGTTGGTCTGGGCGATGAACATGTCCTCGGTGATCGGGTCGAGCTCGCCGAGCTCCTCGATGCCCTTGCGGTAGTCCTCGATCACGCCGGCGTAGACGAGGTCGAGCGCGCCGAGGTGCTCCTGGGTCGTGGCGCGGCCGATGCTGTACTCCTCCCAGTGGCGGTGCTCCACCAGGCGGCCGGGCGTGCCGCACGGGGACCCGCCGAGGGTCGCGATCCGCTCGGCGAGCTCGTCGGCGAAGCCGCGGACGGCGTCGACCTGGGGGTCGAGCATCTCGTGGACGGCGATGAAGTGCGGACCCACGACGTTCCAGTGGATGTGCTTCAGCGTCAGGTGCAGGTCGTTGGTGGCGTCGAGCCGGCCCTGGAGCAACTCCACGACGCGCTCGGCGTCGGACTCGCTCATGCCGGGGACGGTGTAGCGGAGCTTGTTGGTCATGGCGCGCAGGTACCCATCACCCCCGCGGGCGAATCGCCGCGCGGCCCGCGTCACAGGGCGATCGAGGCGGCCAGGCCCAGGCCCGTGACGACCAGGACGACGCTCGTGGCGCGGCGCAGGCCGGCGGCCGGGACCCGCCGCGCGAGCGCCAGCCCGAGGACCGCGCCGGCGCCGGCGAGCAGGCCGAGGACGGTGCCGAGCCGTACGTCGACGTACCCCTGCGGCCAGGAGCCGGCGACGGCCGAGGCGACGACCGGCAGCTGCACCAGCTGGCCCAGCGCGATGGTCTCGAGCAGGTCGACGCCGAGCGCGAGCAGCACCGGGACGAGCAGGACCGGGCCGCCGGTGCCGGTCAGGGCCGAGCCGACGCCGACCGCGGCACCCAGGGCGACCAGGGTCGGTGCGCGCAGGACGCGGTCGCGGGGTGCCGGCCGCGGGCCGAGGAGGTCGTGCAGGCCGGAGCCGAGGGTCACGACGGCGAGCAGCAGCACGAGGACCGAGCCCGGGACCGCCCCGCCGAGGAGCGCGCCGGCCACCGCGCCTGGCGCCGCACCGAGCGCCAGGGGTCCGGCCGAGCGCCACCGCACGCGGCGGGTGCGGGCCAGGACGACCGCGGCGACCAGGCCGGTGAACAGGAACGCCCACGAGCTGGTCGCCGCCGCCTCGTGCGGGTCGAGGCCGCCCGGGCCGGCGAGGGCGACGGGCAGCAGGAGGCCACCGACGCCGACCGCGCCGACCAGCACCCCGGCGACGACGCCGACCGGCAGCGCGAGGAGGAGCGGGACGGCGAGCACCCCCGAAGCCTACCGAGTCGATTGACTTAAGACGACGACGAACGCCCGGCCGGCCGAGGAGCTCGGCCGACCGGGCGCTGCTGTGCCGGCCCGTCAGGGTGCCGGCGTAGGCGTCACTTCTTGACGGTGACCTTGACGGTCTTCTTGACCGACTGGGTCGAGCCGTTGCCGAGGTACTTGACGACGATCTTCTTCGCGCCCTTGCCGAGCTTCTTGACCGCGAGGGTCGCGCGGCCGTTCTGCAGCTGCTTGCTGGCGACCTGCTTGCCACCGACGAGCGCGACGACGCGACCGGTGGCGGCCTGGCCGTCCTGGCGGGCGACGGCGGTCATGACCTTGGCCGGCTTGCCCTTCTTGATGACGGCCTTCTTCGCCTGGGCGTTCATCGCCGCGCGCTGCTTGGTGACCTTGACGGTGCCGACGGTCGGGTTCTCGCCGTCCTTGATCGTGCAGGGGAAGGCCGGGATCAGGCCGCTCAGCGGGGCCGGCAGCAGCGCCTCGAGCTGGAAGGAGCTGGGCAGCTTGACGTCGTAGACGCCCGCCTTCGCCGGCGCCCGCAGGTCTCCGCCGGTCAGCGAGCCGGCGATGCCGGTGATCTCGCTGATCGGGCCGAGCGCCGAGCCGAGGCCCGAGATCGGCAGCTCGAGGGCGCCGAGCAGGAGGTCGAACCCGGGCAGGTTGGCGCCGAGCTGCCCGATCGGCAGCGGCAGGTTGCCGAGCAGGCCGAGGAGGCCGCCGACCTCGAGGGACCCGAGCAGCGGCAGGCCGCCGAGCGGGATGGGCAGCGGGGCGTCGGCGAGCAGGCTGGTGGGCAGGGCCAGGCCGTCGAGGCTCAGCGGCACGTCGACGGGCAGGTTGAGCACCGGCAGCATGCAGCTGAACGTGGCGCCGCCACCGCCCAGGGCCTTCGCCTGCTCAGGCGCGGCGCTGGCCGAGGCCGCGGACGCACCGACCAGCGCGCTGGTCGTGAGGACGGTCGCGAGGCCGGTGGCGGCCAGGCGCTTGGTGACAGCAGAAGTCGTCATGTGTAGAGCTCCCTCCCAGAAGCAGACGGCGCTGCCTCCCTGCAGCGGCCATCGAGAAACGTAGGCCGCCTGTGACCTGGCTCGCAGCGGATTCGGGCAACCGTTCGGTCATGCCGCGGTGGTTCACTGGGGCCATGACCAGCTGGCAGGATCCCGAGGCCGTCCGGTTCATGCTCGACGACTGCGAGACGTGGGCGGTGGTCGGCCTGTCGGGCGACCCCAGCCGCACCGCGTACCAGATCGCGGAGCTGCTCCAGCAGCGCGGCAAGCGGATCGTCCCGGTCCACCCGTCGGCCGAGACCGTGCTCGGCGAGCAGGGGTACGCCACCCTCGCCGACATCCCCTTCCCGGTCGACGTCGTCGACGTCTTCCGCCGCTCCGAGGCCGCAGGAGAGTTCGCCGACCAAGCCGTCGCCGTCGGCGCCAAGGCCGTGTGGTTCCAGCTCGGCGTCGTCGACGAGGCCGCCTTCGAGCGCACCACCGCCGCCGGCGTCCCCATGGTCATGGACACCTGCCCCGCCATCGAGTGGCGTCGCCGCTGACCCACCACCCCTCTGGTCGGGCTGGTCTAGGTCCGCATGTGGAACGTGACGCCGCCACCCGGATGGTGGGTGGTCTCGAAGCGCGAGTCGTGGATCCGGGCGTGGTGGCGAGGGCAGAGGAGCCGGCCGTTGGCGAGGTCGGTGCTGCCGCCTCGCAGCCAGCTGTCGTCGTGGTGGGCGTGGCAGAGATGTGCCGGCCAGTCGCAGCCGACCGCGGTGCAGGTCTTCTGGGTGATGGCCAGTCCGCGGCGTTGGGCGCCTGAGAAGAGGCGGGCGGTGCGGCCGAGGTCGAGGAGCTCTGACGTCCTGCCGAGGACGGCGGGGAGGAGGCCCGCTTCGCACGCCATCCGGCGGGCGAGCGAGGCGGAGATCGGTTCGCCGGACTCCAGGGTGGCGCGGCCGGTGTCGCTCTGGAGGTCGGTGTAGTCGATGAGGACCACGACGGAGGCGTTGAGACCACCGAGCTTCGGTAGGTGGTCGGCGGGCAGGCGCTCGAGGAGCTCGCAGAACGCGTCGCCCATCCGCTCGGGAGACGGCCTCCGCTCCACGACCGCAGACCGGTCCTGGTCGTCTCGCTTGGTGGCGGCCTGGTGCTTCGGCGCTGCGAACGCGAGCAGCATCTTCTTCAGCATCTCGCCGTGCAGAGTGGGGACCGAGAACTTCCCGCGCACCGAGCCCTTGCCGTCGGGGCACATGGTCAACCACGCATTGGCACGCGCTTCACGTTCTTCGCGCTCGAGGGCGCGGGCGTCGCGCTCCTCGCCGATCTCCGGTGCGACGACGGTCAGGACGTGCTTGGCCAGGATCGCCAGCGTCTTCGGCGTGACGTCGAGCGCCTCGTTCAACAGGTGCTTCTCGGCACGCTCCGGGATCGTCAGGTCGGGCAGGTCATCGGGAAGCCGATCGATGCAATCGGTGATGACGCGGGCGTGGTCGACGCTGATTGCGCCCTCCATCAGTGCGGCGGACGTCGGTGCGTGGCGGTCCAGGGACTCCGCGAGCCGTATCCGCCGCTTGGCGGCGGGTCGGTCCTGGTGGGTCTCGTGGCCCCACCACGAAGCGGTGTCGGTGGCGCCGACCTTGTCGCCGACCGCGCGGCGGTCGGCCTCGGCTGCCAGGCGGAGCTCGAGGGCCTCGACCTGCGCACGCAGCCGGGTGGCCTCGAGGAGGGCGGTCGAGACCTCGGTGTCGGACATCTGCCACAGCTGGGAGCCGCACGCCGAGCGCGTCTTCTTGCGGGACTTCGCGACCGCGCGGCACACGGGGTGCGCACTGTGTCGGGAGTCCTTGGCCATGGGTCTACTCAAGCAGCGACCACCGACAGTGGCGGGAGTGTTTCCCCAGGTCAGACCACTATTCGGACAACAACGTCGACCAATTTCTAGGCGGGTTTCGAGACGGGCCTGGCGGCCCTCCTCAACCAGCCGAAGTGAGCCGGCGGCGGCGCGCGACCCACGGCGTACCTCTCCCTCATAGCTGCCCCCACCGCAAGCGCCCACGGCCTCGAGGCCGAAGGTCGGGGTGCAGGGGTCTCGTCGACGCTCGCCAGGGCTCGCTGCTCGACCAGCGAAGGTGCCCGCCGTGAGCCGGGAAGCAGCCGCGAGCCACGGCGTACCTCTCCTCATAGCTGCCCCACCGCGACCACCCACGGCCCGAAGGTCGAGGGCCGGCTGCCCAGGGTTTCGAGACCGGCGCTGCGCGCCTTCCTCAACCAGCCGAGGACGCTCGTCGGGGGTCCCTGCTCGACCAGCCGAAGGAGACGGGTTGGGGGTGGGTACTGCGACGCCATGGATGCGGAGATCACCCTCACCGTGGACGGGGAGCAGCGCACCGTCACGGTCGACACCCGGACGACGCTGCTGGACGCCCTGCGGGAGCGGCTCGGGGTCACGAACCCGAAGAAGGGGTGCGACCACGGGCAGTGCGGGTCGTGCACGGTGCTGCTGGACGGGCGCCGGCACCTGACCTGCCTGTCGCTCGCGGTGGCCAACGACGGGGCGGAGGTGACGACGGCCGGCGGGCTGCGCGGCGCGGACGGCGGGCTGCACCCGGTGCAGCAGGCGTTCCTGGACCAGGACGGCTACCAGTGCGGCTACTGCACGCCGGGCCAGGTGTGCTCGGCGGTCGGCGTGCTGGAGGAGATCGAGCAGGGCCACGCCAGCCACGTCAGCGACGACCTCGAGGCCGACCCGGAGCTCACCGACGACGAGGTCCGGGAGCGGATGAGCGGCAACCTGTGCCGCTGCGGTGCGTACGTGGGCATCCTCGGTGCCGTCAAGCAGGCGGCGGCCGCGAGCAGCGAGGGCGGTGCCGCGTGAAGGAGCTGACCTACCACCGCGCCGACGACGCGGCCTCGGCCGTGGCGCTGGTGAGCGGCGACCCCGACGCCCGCTTCCTCGGCGGCGGCACCAACCTGGTCGATCACCTCAAGCTCGGCGTCACGAGGCCCGGGACGCTGGTCGACGTCAGCCGGCTGCCGCTCGACGAGGTGACCGAGCTGCCGGACGGCGGCCTGCGCATCGGCACGAACGTGCGCAACAGCGACCTGGCCGCGCACCGGGCGGTGCGCCGCGGCTGGCCGGTCGTCGCCCGCGCCCTGCTCGCCGGCGCCAGCGGCCAGATCCGCAACCAGGCCACGACCGGCGGGAACCTGCTGCAGCGCACCCGCTGCGTCTACTTCCAGGACGTCACCACCCCGTGCAACAAGCGCGAGCCGGGATCCGGCTGCAGCGCGGTCGGCGGCTACGGCCGCTACAACGCGATCCTCGGCGCCAGCGAGAGCTGCGTGACCACCCACCCCTCCGACCTGGCGGTGGCCCTGGCCGCCGTCGACGCGACCGTGGTCGTGCTCGGCCCGGACGGCGAGCGGCGGGTGCCGATGGGCGACTTCCACCGGCTGCCGGGCGACCGCCCGGAGCAGGACACGACGCTCGCGCACGGCGAGCTGGTCACGGCGGTCGAGCTGCCGGCGAGCGCGGCGGCGCGGCGGTCGACGTACCGCAAGGCGCGCGACCGGGCGTCGTACGCCTTCGCCCTCGTCTCGGTCGCCGCCGGCGTCGAGCTCGACGACGACGGGCGCGTCAGCGACGTGCGGATCGCGTGGGGCGGCGTCGCCCACAAGCCGTGGCGGGCGGAGGTGGCCGAGGCGGAGCTGCGCGGCCGGTTCGTCAGCGAGGAGTCGGTGCGGGCGGCGGCCGAGGCCGAGCTCGCAGCCGCGGTGACCGACGAGCAGACGGCGTACAAGGTGCCGATGGTCCGCAACCTGACCGCCCTCACCCTCACGAGCCTCGTGGAAGGAGCCGCCCGATGACCGCGAACGAGGTCACCCCCGACCCGCTCCGCTCGACCAGCTCGATCGGCACCAGCCTGCTGCGCCGCGACGGGGTCGAGAAGGTCACCGGCGACGCGACGTACGCCGTCGAGCACCCGGTCACCGGACCGGCCGGCGAGCCGCCGCTGCACGCCTGGCTGGTCACCTCGACCGTCGCTCGCGGCCGCGTGGTCGCCGTCGACCCGTCCGAGGCGCTCGCCCACCCCGGCGTCGTCTCGGTCATCGACCACACGAGCGCGCCGCGGCTGGCCGACACCAGCGACCGCGAACTGGCGATCCTGCAGGACGACGCGATCGACTTCCGCGGGCAGATCGTGGCGGTCGTGCTCGCCGAGACCTCCGAGGCCGCGCGCGAGGGGGCCACGCTGGTCGCGGTCGAGCAGGAGGCCACGGAGCACCGGTCGGCGTTCGACGAGGACGTCGAGACCTACGCACCGGAGTCGGTCAACGGCGGCTCGGAGACCGACACCCTCGACGGCGAGCCCGACGAGGCGCTGGCCCGCGCGCTGGTGACCGTCGACGCGACGTACTCCACCCCCCACGAGCACAACAACCCGATGGAGCCGCACGCCGCCACCGCGCTGTGGGACGGCGAGCGGCTGACCCTGCACGACTCCACCCAGGGCCCGCGCCCGGTGCGCGGGACGATCGGCCCGCTGCTGGGCCTCGAGGAGGAGCAGGTCCGGGTGCTGGCGCCGTACGTCGGCGGCGGCTTCGGCTCCAAGGGCCTCCCCCACGCGCCCGAGGCGGCGGTGGCGATGGCCGCGATGACGGTGCCGGGGCGGCCGGTGCGACTGGCGGTGACGCGGCAGCAGATGTTCGCGCTGACGGGCTACCGCACCCCCACCCGTTCCCGCGTCCGCTTCGGCGCCCACCCCGACGGCCGGCTCGAGGCGCTGCGCCACGACACGGTGAGCCAGAGCGCGCGGGTCAAGGAGTTCGCCGAGCAGGCGGCGGTGCCGGCACGAGTCATGTACGCCGCCCCGCACCGCGCCACCACCCACCGCCTCGCCGAGCTCGACGTGCCCGTCCCGTCGTGGATGCGCGCGCCGGGCGAGATGCCCGGCATGTTCGCCCACGAGGTCGCGATGGACGAGCTCGCGCTGCACACCGGCGTCGACCCGGTCGATCTGCGCGTGCGCAACGAGCCCGAGGTCGACCCCGACACGGGCAACCCCTGGGGCAACCGCCGCCTGGTGGAGTGCCTGCGCCGCGGGGCCGAGCGCTTCGGGTGGGCCGACCGGCCGGTCGAGCCGCGGGCCACCGTCGACGGCGAGTGGTGGGTCGGCACCGGCGTGGCCGCGTCGACGTACCCGATGCTCTGGATGCCCGGCAACGTCGCCCGCGTCCGCTCGCTCGAGGGCGGCCGCTACGGCGTGGCCATCGCCGCGACCGACATCGGCACGGGCGCGCGCACCGTGCTCACCCAGATCGCCGCCGACGCGCTGGGCTGCCCGGCCGAGGCGATCGAGATGGACATGGCCGACAGCGACCTGCCGTTCGGCTCGGTCGCCGGCGGCTCGTCGGGCACGACCTCCTGGGGCACCGCGATCGTCGCGGCGGCGCAGCAGTTCCGCGCCGACCACGGCGACTCCCCGGACCCGGGGGTGGAGACGACCGCGGCGTCGGGTCAGTACGCCGACATGGACGGTCACGCGCTGCACTCCTTCGGCGCGGTCTTCTGCGAGGCGCGGGTCCACCGGTACACCGGCGAGGTCCGGGTGCCGCGGATGCTCGGCGTCTACTCCGTCGGCCGCGTCGTCAACCCGCGGACCGCCCGCTCCCAGCTGCTCGGCGGCCTGGTCATGGGCCTGTCGGCGGCGCTGCACGAGGAGGGGTGGCGCGACCCGCGGACCGGGCACACCGTCACGCAGGACCTGGCGACGTACCACGTGGCGGCGCACGCCGACGTCCAGCAGCTCGACGCCGAGTGGCTCGACGACGTCGACGAGATCTCCACCCCGATGGGCTCGCGCGGCATCGGCGAGATCGGCATCGTCGGCACCGCGGCGGCGGTCGCCAACGCCACCTGGCACGCGACCGGCGTCCGGGTCCGTGGCCTGCCGCTGACCGCGGACCACTTCCTGGACTAGGCACGGCCTGGAGCAGGCAGCCTGGAGCAGGCACGGCTCGGAGGAGGACCAGCTCTCCTCCTCGAGGACAGCGCTCCGGCACCTCAGGTGGACGCGGAGGAGGGTCGTCGGGCGGCAGCGTTGCCGTCATGACGATCCTCCTCGCGGACCCGCGGGTCCGTGCCGTGCCGGTCATCGAGTCCGGCGAGCCGCTGGTCCGCCTCGGGGCCGACCTCTCCCCCGCCGGTGCCCTGGTCCGCCGGTCGCTGGCCGAGCGCCTGGTCCGCGCCGACGCCGCGCTGCCCGGCGGTCTCCGGCTGCGGGTGCTCGAGGGGCACCGCAGCGCTGCTGACCAGCAGACGATCATCACGTCGTACGCCGCGCAGCTGCGGGCCCTGCACCCCGACCTCGACGCGGCCGGCCTCGAACGGCTGACCAGCCGGTTCGTCGCGCCGCTGGACGTCGCCCCGCACGTCGCGGGGGCGGCGGTCGACCTGACCCTCGTCGACACGAGCACGGACCCGGCCGGGGTCGAGCTGGACCTCGGCACGCCGGTCGACGCGACGCCCGAGCAGAGCGGCGGCCGGTGCTTCACCGCCGCGCGCGACATCCCGGCGGCGGCCCGGGCCCGCCGCGACCTGCTCGCCGAGGTGCTGGGCGCCGAGGGGTTCGTGAACTACCCGACCGAGTGGTGGCACTGGAGCCACGGCGACCGCTACTGGGCGCTGGTGACCGGCGCGGGACACGCGCTGCACGGGCCGGTGCTCGAGGCGGTGGCGGCGTGAGCGCGACGTGCGCGAGCGTGCCGCTGGCGGGCGTCTCCTCCGGTCCGCTGCTGCAGGTCGACCTGGCCGCGGTCGGCGCGAACACCCGGCTCCTCGCCGACCGTGCCGCGGGCGACCTGATGGCGGTCGTCAAGGCCGACGGCTTCGGCCACGGCGCGGTCGACGTCGCTCGCACCGCGCTCGCGCACGGGGCGACCTGGCTCGGCGTCACGAGCCTCGCCGAGGCGCTGGCGCTGCGGGCGGCCGGGCTGCGGGCACCGGTGCTGAGCTGGCTCAACCCCGTCGACGCCGACTGGTCGGCCGCGGTGTCCTCCGGCGTCGACGTCGCCGTGCCCGGGCTCGAGCACCTCGCGGCCGTCGTCGCCGCGCCCGGGCGTGCCCGCGTGCACCTCCACGTCGACGCCGGCATGGCCCGCGACGGGGCGGCCCCCGCGACCTGGGCCGCCCTCTGCGCCGCGGCTCGCCGGTCCGAGCGGCAGGGCCGGGTCGAGGTGGTCGGCGTCATGGGCCACCTCGGCTGCGCCGACGACCCCGGCGACGCCTGCAACGAGCGCGGCCGCACCCGCTTCGCCTGGGCCCTGGAGACCGCGCGCGCCGCCGGCCTCCGCCCGCGGCACCGCCACCTCGCCGCGACCGCCGCCACCCTCACCGACCCGCGCTCCCACCACACGATGAGCCGCGTCGGCGCCGGCCTCGTCGGCATCGACCCGTCCGGCACCACCGCCCTGCGCGGCGCACTGACCCTCACCGCGCCGGCGGTCTCGGTGCGCCGCGTCCCCGCAGGCACGCCCGTCGGCTACGGCCACGACCACCGCACCGACCGTCCGACCCACCTGGCGCTCGTGCCGGTCGGGTACGCCGACGGGCTGCCCCGCGCCGCCTCCGGCCGTGCCGAGGTGCTCGTCGCCGGTCGCCGGCGCCCGCTGGTCGGCCGGGTCTCGATGGACCAGGTCGTCGTCGACCTCGGCGAACGGCCGGTCGACCTCGGCGCGACCGTCACCCTGCTCGGCCCCGGCGACGCCGGCGAGCCCACCGCCGCCGACTGGGCCGACTGGTCCGGCACCATCCCGCACGAGGTCGTCACCGGCCTCGGCGCGGCCACCCGCCTGCAGCGCCGCACCACCGGCGCGGCCCACCTGAGGAGCCTCGCGTGACCACCACCCCGCCCGCCACCCCGGTCCGCGTCGCCGTCATCGGCGGCGGACGCAGCTGCGAGCACGACGTGTCGCTGGCCTCGGCCGCCTCGGTCGCCGACGCGCTCGACCCGGCGGCGTACGACGTCGTGCGGCTGACCATCGCCCGCGACGGCTCCTGGTCCACCGACGACGGGCCCCGGCTCGACCTGGCCGGCGCCGTCGCGGTGCTGGCCGGCTGCGACGTGGTGCTCCCGGTCGTGCACGGCCCGCACGGCGAGGACGGTGAGCTGGCGGCGCTCTGCGAGCTGGCCGGCCGGCCCTACGTGGGGTCCGCGGTCGGCCCGGGCGCGGTCGCGATGGACAAGTGGGTCACCAAGCTGGTCGCCGAGGCGGTCGGCATCGCCACGGCCCCGGGCCGGCTCGTCACCGCCGCGACGGCCGGTGCGCTGGCCTGGACCGGCCCGGTCGTCGTCAAGCCGGTCGCGGCCGGTTCGAGCCTCGGCGTCAGCCTGGTCCGCTCGCCCGACGGGCTGGCGCCGGCGCTGGCCGAGGCGCTCGCGCTCGACGACCGGGTGCTCGTCGAGGAGGTCGTCGTCGGGCGCGAGGTCGACGTCGCGGTGCTGCGCCGGGCCGACGGCTCGGTCGTCGCGTCGCCGCCGCTGGAGATCGTGGTCGACGGGTTCTTCGACCACGCCGCGAAGTACGGCGGCAGTGCCGACTTCCAGGTCCCCGCAGCGCTCGACGAGGTCGACGCCAAGGCGCTCGAGGCGGCCGCGCTGGCGGCGTACGACGCCCTCGGCTGCGACGGCGTCGCCCGCGTCGACTTCTTCCTCACCGAGGCCGGGCTGGTGCTCAACGAGGTCAACACCGTGCCGGGGATGACCGAGCACTCGCAGGTGCCGCGGATGTTCGCGGCCGCCGGCCTGCCGTACGCCGCGTTGCTCGACGAGCTCGTGCGCGCCGCCCTCGCCGCGTGACCGGCCGCACCGCCGCCCGCATCGAGGGGATCGACCTCCTCCGCGGGCTGGCCGTGGGCCTGGTGGTCCTGCGGCACGCGTTCCCCGACGTCTTCCCCGGTGCGGGCGTGGTCGGCGTGGTGGTGTTCTTCGCGCTGTCCGGCCACCTGATCACCGGGCTGCTCGTCGACGAGGTGGGGCGGACGGGGCGCATCGACCTGCGCCGGTTCTACCTCCGCCGGGCGCGCCGGCTCGTGCCGCCGCTGCTCGTGCTCGTCGCCGGCGTGGTCCTCGTGACGCTCGCGCTCGACCCGATCGGCGACCGCGACCGGCTCGGCGACACCGTCCTGGTCGCGCTCACCTGGACCGCGGACCTCCCGCTGGGCGACCCCAGCGACGCGACCTTCCACCTGTGGACGCTGGCGCTGGAGGAGCAGTTCTACCTCGTCTGGCCCGCGCTGCTGCTGCTCGCGGTGCCGCGTCGTCGCACCGGCCTGCTCCTCGTGGCAGCCGCCGGCGCCTGCCTGCTCGCTTGCGTCGCCACCGTCGTGTGGCTGCGCGAGGACCCCGACCTCGCCTACGCGCTGCCGACCTCGTGGGCGGTCTGCTTCGTCGTCGGCGCGGCCTCGCGGCTCCACGCCGACCGGCTCCGGCTGCCGTCGTGGACGGTGCCGGCGGCCCTGGCGGGTCTCGGCGTCCTCGCCGTGGTTCCATTGCGCGGTCACGCGCTCACCTACCTGGCAGGAGGCCCGGCCATCGCGCTCCTCACGGCGGTCGTGCTGTCCTCGTGGCGGACCTGGTCGACCGTGGACTCCCCCGCCCTCCGGCCGCTCGTGCTGCTGGGGACGGTCTCCTACGCCGCGTACCTGTGGAACTACCCGCTCACCGTCTGGCTGCGCCCCCACACCGACCTCGCCGGCCCGCTCGCGGCGGTGCTGACCCTGCTGGCGGCCGCGCTGTCGTGGCGGTACGTCGAGGCGCCGCTCCAGCGACGCGACCGCGCCGCCCGCGCCCGCACGGCGGTGGCGGCATGACCACCGTCGGCACCCCGCCGCCGGCCTGGCAGCGCTGGGTGCCCGACGCCTCGGCCGCGGTCGCCGCCCTCGCCCTCGGTGTGCTCGAGGTCCGCAGCGTCCTGCCCGACGAGCACGCGGCGGCGTACGTCGTCGTCCTGGCCGTCGCCGCCGGAGTCGGCCTCTCCCGGGCGCTCCCGGCCGCGGCCCTCGGCGCGGCGTGGTTCGCCGGGGCCGTGCAGGTGACCGCCGGCGTGGGCGCGATGACGGTGGAGGTGCTCCTGGCGGTCGTGGCCTTCGGCTGCGCGCGCTGGGGCAGCGCGGTGACGGTGTGGCTCAGCGGCCTGTCGATGCCGCTCGGCGCGCTCATCGCGGTGCTGTGGCTCGACAGCAACCTGGTCTACCGCGCGCTCGACCTGATCGGGGTCCGGCTGCTGGCGCAGACGGCGTACCGCGGCGGGGACTGGCGGATCCCCGCCAGCCTGCTGATCTTCGCGCTGCTCGCGACGCCGTGGCTGCTCGGGCTCGCGCTGCGCTTCCTCGACCGCGCCCGGCGCTCGCGCGACTCCCAGGTCGTCGCCGAGGCCGAGCGGGACCAGGCCGAGGAGATCGCCCGGCTCCGCGAGGACCAGGCGCGGCTCGCCCGCGACGTGCACGACGTCGTCGGCCACTCGCTCGCGGTGATCCTGGCCCAGGCCGAGTCCGCGCAGTACCTCCCCGAGGCCGACACCGAGGCCCTCCGCCGGACCATGGCCAACATCGCCACCTCCGCCCGCACCTCGCTGCAGGACGTCCGCCAGGTGCTCAGCTCCCCCGACGGCCGGCCCGCGGCGAGCGGCCAGCACGGCGACCTCGACGCGCTCGTCGAGGGCGTCCGCGCCAGCGGCCACGAGGTCGTCTCCACCGAGGTCGGCGCGCCCCGACCGCTGCCGCCCGAGCTCGAGGTCGTCGCCTTCCGCGTGCTGCAGGAGATGCTCACCAACGCCATCCGCCACGGTCGCCGCGACGAGCCGGTGCTCGTCGAGCGGCACTGGGAGGGCGAGCTGCGGCTCGAGGTGCGCAACGTCGTCGGCGACCAGGCCGGCCCGGGTGCTCCCGACGGTGCACGCGACCTGGAGACGCGACCGCTGGCGTCCGTGGACCTCGCCGAGCTCCGGGCGCAGGCCACCGCCGGCCACGGGCTCGAGGGCATGCGTCGCCGCCTCGAGGCCGTCGGCGGCCGGCTCGACGTGCGGCGGCGCGAGGAGCCGGGCGGCGCCACCTTCACCGCGACCGCCTGGGTGCCGCTGAGGGCCGTGCGGTGACCGACGCCCCGGCAGGGCCGCCGACGGGCGAGGACATCCGCGTCCTCCTCGTCGACGACCAGGAGCTCTTCCGCGAGGGCGTGCGGGTCATCGTCGACGCCCAGGAGGGCATGCGCGTGGTCGGCGCCGCCGGCGACGGCCTCGAGGCCGTCCGGCTCGTCGACGAGCTCGAGCCCGACGTCGTGCTCATGGACATCCGGATGCCGGAGATGGACGGCGTCGAGGCCACCCGCCAGGTCTTCTCCCCCGCCCGGGTCGCCCGCCGCACCCGCCCCGTGCGGGTCGTCGTGCTGACCACGTTCAACCTCGATGACCGGGCGGCGACCGCGATCCGGCACGGTGCCAGCGGGTTCCTCCTCAAGGACACCACCCCGGTCATGCTCCGCGACGCGATCCGCACCGTGCACGCCGGCAACGCCGTCCTCGCCCCCACCGACCTCGCGACGCTCCTCGACGGCCAGTTCCGCGCGCGGGCGGCCGTCCCGGCGGCGTACTCCTCGCTGACGGAGAAGGAGCGCGAGGTCTTCGCGGCCGTCGCCCGCGGCCTGTCCAACACCGAGACGGCCGCACTCGTCCTCGCCGGCGAGTCGACGGTCAAGACCCACGTCGGCTCGATCCTGCGCAAGCTCGGCCTGCGCGACCGCGTGCAGATCGTCGTCTTCGCCCACGAGCACGGCCTCGTCGGCTGACCCCGGCCGGAGTCCTCGTCGACCGACTACCCGAAGTGGTCGCCGGGGCCGGCTGACCTGGGCCAACGTGTCTCCCGCGGCACTTCTGGTAGTCCGTCGACGGACGGGACCAACCGGCCACCCCGGCCCGCCGACCTGCGGAGACGTCGCCCGCGGGGTGCGTTGCTCCCGTCCGTCGACGGGTGCGCGCAGCTAGAAGCCGAGGCGCTGCGGGGCGGACTCGCGGCGGACGACGTCGCCCTTGGCCTGGGCGGAGGCCTTGAGCTCGGCCTGGAAGTCGACCATCCGCTGCTGGAGGGCGGGGTCGGTGGCGGCGAGGATCCGCACGGCGAGCAGGCCGGCGTTGCGGGCCCCGCCGACGGCGACGGTGGCGACGGGGACACCCGCGGGCATCTGCACGATGGAGAGCAGGGAGTCCATGCCGTCGAGGTACCGCAGCGGCACCGGCACGCCGATGACCGGCAGCGGGGTGACCGCGGCGAGCATGCCGGGCAGGTGGGCCGCTCCCCCGGCGCCGGCGATGATCACCGACAGGCCACGACCGGCGGCCTCCTTGCCGTAGGCGAGCATCTCCTCGGGCATCCGGTGGGCGGAGACGACGTCCGCTTCGTGGGCGATGCCGAACTCCGTGAGGGCCTCGGCGGCGGCCTGCATGGTGGGCCAGTCGGAGTCCGACCCCATGACGATCCCGACGCGGGGGGCCTCGGCTGCGGGGGTGGTCATGGTGCTCACTCGCTCTCGTTGCCGAGGTCGCCGCGGAACCAGGCGGCGGCGTGCCGCGCCCGCTCCAGGCAGTCCTCGAGGTCGTCTCCGTAGGCGTTGACGTGGCCGACCTTGCGGCCCGGTCGCAGCTCCTTGCCGTACAGGTGCACCCGCAGGTGCGGGTCGCGCGCCATCGCGTGCGGGAAGCCGTCGTACAACCGCCCCACCGAGGGGTTCGGCCCGCCGAGAATGTTGACCATCACCGTCCAGCGCGCGCGGGGCGCGGGCGAGCCGAGCGGGAGGTCCATGACCGCACGCAGGTGGTTCTCGAACTGGCTGGTGACCGCGCCGTCCTGGGTCCAGTGGCCGGTGTTGTGCGGGCGCATCGCGAGCTCGTTGACGAGCACCCGCCCGTCGGTGGTCTCGAAGAGCTCGACGGCCAGCACGCCGGTGACGCCGAGCTCGCCGGCGATCCGCAGCGCGACCTGCTGGGCCGACGCGGCCAGGTCGGGGTCGAGGTCGGGCGCCGGGGCGACGACCTCGTGGCAGATGCCGTCACGCTGGGTGCTGGCCACGACCGGGTACGCCGCCGCCTGACCGCTCGGCGAGCGCGCCACCAGCGCGGAGAGCTCCCGGCGGAAGTCGACCCGCTCCTCGGCGAGGATGCGCACGCCGGCCTCGCGGGCGGCCGCGAACGCCTCGGCGCAGGTGTCGCGCCAGTCGTCGCCGTCGACGAACCAGACGCCCTTGCCGTCGTACCCGCCGCGCGTGGTCTTCAGGACGCAGGGCAGCCCGAACGCCTCGACGTCGGCGGCCTCGGTGACGATCGCGTTGCGGGGGCACGGCACGCCGAGCTCGGCGAGCCGCTCGCGCATGACGCCCTTGTCCTGGGCATGGACGAGCGCGTCGGGGCCGGGCCGCACGGCGATCCCGTCGGCCTCGAGGGCGTGCAGGTGCTCGGTCGGCACGTGCTCGTGGTCGAAGGTGACGACCGAGCAGCCGGCGGTGACCTCGCGCAGCGTGGCGAGGTCACGGTGGTCACCGACGACCTGGTCGGGGATCACCTGGGCGGCCGAGACGCCCTCGGCCTCGGCGAGCAGCCGCAGCGGCAGGCCGAGCGCGATCGCGGGCTGGGCCATCATCCGGGCGAGCTGGCCACCGCCGACGACGGCCAACGTGGGAGCGAGCTCGGGCACGTCGGAACCCTAGAGCAGACCGGTCCGAGCCCCCGCGGGCGGTCGGGCCGGCGCCGGCCTGGCGGTCAGGCGGGCGGCTGGACCTCGAACCGCAGGCCCTTGCCGCGGATCGTCGTGATCAGGTGCGGGTGCCGGCTGTTGTCGCCGAGCTTGCGCCGCACCCAGCCGAGGTGGACGTCGATGGTCTTCGACGACGTCCAGAAGGTCGTGTGCCACACGTCGCGCATCAGCTCGTCGCGAGTCACGATCTCGCCGGCCCGGGAGATCAGGGCCATGACGAGGTCGAACTCCTTGCGGGACAGGACGATCTCCTCCTGACCACGCCACGCGCGGCGGCTGTCGGGATCGACACGGACGTCCTGCACCTCGAACACACCACCACCGTAGGCGGCGCCGCCGCCGGACCGGGGGGAAACGCCTGAACCGGCCAGTGACAACTTCCTGCCACCGGAGTCACCCGGACGGGTGAGACCGGTCTTAGTGTCTCCGGACGGCCAACGGCTCGACGATGCCGAACCCGCGCACGGGTCGGCCGGGCAGCCGACGGGTCTCGAACTGGTCCGACGGCAGCAGTTCGGCGGTCGTCGCGTCGATGATGATCCGGTTGCGCCGAGCGACGGCGGTCAGCCGCGCGGCCATGTTGACCGGCGGGCCGAAGACGTCGCCGAGGCGCATGACCACCGAGCCGGTGGCCAGCCCGACGCGGACGTCGGGCATCCGCTGGTCGCGGCCGATGACGTTGATGATCCCCTCGGCGGTGTCGTAGGCGCGGACGGGGTCGTCGTTGACGAAGAGCACCGAGTCGCCGATCGACTTGATGACCCGGCCGCGCTGGATGGCGACCACGTCGGCGCACCGCGACTCGAAGAGCTCGACGAGGTCGCCGATGCGCTCCTCCGTCAGCTGGTTGGACAACGCGGTGAACGACACGATGTCGGCGAAGCCCACCGACAGCGTCGTGGTGTGCAGGTCCTCCTCGTCGGCGCCGAGGGCCTCGATCCGGGCCACCGCCGCCGCGAGGTGCCGGCGCCACGCGTAGATGAGCAGCTCCTCGAAGGGCTGCCCGAAGTGCTCGAGGAACCGCCGCGCCGACCCCGCGCGGGTGCCGGTGGCGTCGGCGCCGAGCTCGAGCTCGTCGATGCGGTTGACCATCGCCGCGACCTCCCAGTCGGCGAGGCGCGCCATGTTCTGCCCCACCGCCCGGGTGATGTTGACGGCCAGGTCGAGGTCGAAGAGCCCGGCGCGGATGCCCTCGACGAGCGTCCCGAGCGCCCGCAGGTCCGAGGGCGTGTACGCCGCCTCGTCGCCGCTCTCGGGGAAGCCGAGCGCGCGCCACAGCCGCCGGGTCTCGTCGAGCCCGATGCCGGCCGCCACGGCGACCTCGTCAGCGCTGTAGACCGGGTCCTCGCCGAGGATGGTCCGGTGCAGCTCCTCCTCGGGCTCCGGTGTGCCGGGGGTCAGGTCAGGCACCTTCGTCCCGACGCTCCGAGCGCGGGTCGTGCAGGCGGTGCAGCATGTCGTTGAGCTGGCGCTGCACCTCCTCCACGCGCGGGATGTCGGGCAGCTTGACCTGCCCGTGGGTGCTGGCGTCGCTGATGACGAGGGTGCCGCAGCCGAGCATCCGGTCGGTGAGGTGCAGCTCGATCGCGACGTCGCTGATCCGCGAGAGCGGGATGTCGTGGCCGCGGCGGGTCAGCACGCCGGTGCGGGTGACGAGCCGGCGGTCGGTGAAGGTGTAGGTCGCGGTCGACCAGACCAGGAACGGCCACACGACGTACCGCACCAGCACGATCGCGGCGACGCCCCAGACGAACCACGTGACGTAGCGCTGGTCGGCGAGCACCTGGACGGCCACGGCGGCGGCGATCGTCAGGACCAGCACCAGCAGCGGCACCAGGAGCGCCTTGACGTGCGTGCGCGTGCTGACGACGACGGACTCCCCGTCGCTCAGCAGCTTCTGCGAGATGGCCACGGCCGGATCATGTCACCGATCAGGACGCGCCGTGCCCGTCCGCGGCCCGGACGTGGACGACGTCGCCGGCGCCCACGGCGACCTGGCGCTCCGGGCCGGCGACCACGAGGTGGCCCGAGGGGTCGATCGCGGTGGCCATGCCGGTCAGCACCGAGCCGTCGGGGAGGTCGACGCGCACCTCGCGCCCCACGGTGACGCAGGCGTCGGCGTACGACTCGGCCAGCCGCATGCCGGCCAGGTCGCCGCCGGCCTGCCACGCGTCGTACGACTCGCGCAGGGAGGCCAGCACGTCGACCAGGAGTGCGGTCCGGTCCGGCACCGCTCCCCCGTCGGCCTCGATGGCCAGCGACGTGGCGGTCGGGACGGGCAGCTCGTCGGCGCCGAGCCCCACGTTGATGCCGATCCCCACGACCGCACAGGGGCCCTGGTCGGTCTCGATCCGCTCGACGAGGATGCCGGCGACCTTGCGGTCGCCGATGAGCACGTCGTTGGGCCACTTCACGCCCGCACGGAAGCCGGCGGCCTTGAGCGCCTTGTCCACCGCGTAGCCCGCGAGCAGCGGGAGCCACGGCCAGCTGCGCGTCGGCGCCGTCGGGCGCAGCAGCACCGAGAAGGTCAGCGCCGAGCGCGGCGGTGTCTCCCAGGTCCGGTCGAGCCGGCCGCGCCCCGCGGTCTGGTGCTCGGTGACGACGACGAGGCCCTCCGGCGCACCGGCGCGGGCGCGCTCCACGACCAGGGCGTTGGTCGACGGCGCCTGCGCCACCACCTCGACCGAGACCCCCGGCACGAGGTCGGGGCTCAGGCCGGAGAGGACGGTCTCGTCAAGGGATGGGCGCTCGGCCGAGGTCGCGGTCACGGGCACTACATTGACCCACGCCCCAACCCAGACGCCAGCACCGACGCCGACGAGGAGACGTCCCGAACGTGAGCGCAGAGAGCACCGAACGTCCCGGACAGGGGACCGACGTCCCCGCGGACATCGACCTGCACACGACGGCCGGCAAGCTGGCCGACCTCGACCGCCGCCTGGAGGAGGCGGTGCACGCGGGCTCCGCCAAGGCCATCGAGAAGCAGCACGCCAAGGGCCGCCAGACCGCTCGCGAGCGCATCGAGATGCTCTTCGACGAGGGCTCGTTCGTCGAGCTCGACGAGCTGGCGCGGCACCGCAGCACGGCGTTCGGCCTGGAGAAGAACCGTCCCTACGGCGACGGCGTCATCACCGGCTACGGCACCATCGACGGCCGCCAGGTCTGCGTCTTCTCCCAGGACTTCACCGTCTTCGGCGGCTCGCTGGGCGAGGTCTACGGCGAGAAGATCACCAAGGTCATGGACCTCGCGATCAAGACCGGCTGCCCGATCATCGGCATCAACGAGGGCGCCGGCGCCCGCATCCAGGAGGGTGTGGTCTCGCTCGGCCTGTACGGCGAGATCTTCCGCCGCAACGTCCACGCCTCGGGCGTCATCCCGCAGATCTCGATGATCATGGGCAACTGCGCCGGCGGGCACGTCTACTCCCCCGCGGTCACCGACTTCACGATCATGGTCGACCAGACCTCGGCGATGTTCATCACCGGCCCCGACGTCATCAAGACCGTCACCGGCGAGGACGTCTCGATGGAGGACCTCGGCGGCGCGCGGACGCACAACACCAAGTCCGGCAACGCCCACTACATGGCCTCCGACGAGGAGGACGCGATCGAGTACGTCAAGGCGCTGCTCTCGTTCCTCCCGCAGAACAACCTCGACGAGCCCCCGGCGTACGACGAGGTCGCCGACCTCGAGGTCAACGACTCCGACCGGGCGCTCGACACGATCATCCCGGACTCGCCGAACCAGCCCTACGACATGCACGACGTCATCCGCGCCGTCGTGGACCCTGATGCTGACGGGGTGGGGGACTTCGTCGAGGTGATGGAGCTCTTCGCGCCGAACCTGATCATCGGCTACGGCCGGGTCGAGGGCCGCCCCGTCGGCGTCGTCGCCAACCAGCCGATGCAGTTCGCCGGCACCCTCGACATCGACGCCTCGGAGAAGGCCGCCCGCTTCGTGCGGACCTGCGACGCCTTCAACATCCCGGTGCTGACCTTCGTCGACGTCCCGGGCTTCCTCCCCGGCACCGACCAGGAGTGGAACGGCATCATCCGCCGCGGCGCGAAGCTGATCTACGCCTACGCCGAGGCCACCGTCCCGCTCGTCACCGTCATCACCCGCAAGGCCTACGGCGGCGCCTACGACGTCATGGGCTCCAAGCACCTCGGCGCCGACATCAACGTCGCCTGGCCGACCGCCCAGATCGCCGTCATGGGCGCGCAGGGCGCGGCCAACATCGTGCACCGCAAGACGCTCGCGCAGGTCGAGGCCGAGGGCGGCGACGTCGAGGCCAAGCGCGCCGAGCTGATCGACGAGTACGAGACCACGCTGGCCAACCCCTACATCGCCGCCGAGCGCGGGTACGTCGACGCGGTCATCCAGCCGCACGAGACCCGCTCCGAGGTCGTCCGGGCGCTGCGGCTGCTGCGCTCCAAGCGGGCGAGCCTGCCGCCGAAGAAGCACGGGAACATCCCGCTCTGATGGGCGCCGACGAGACCCCCGGCCAGCAGCCCGGCCAGCAGCCCGGGGAGACCGCTGCCGAGCAGGAGCCCGCCCGGCCCCTGCTGCGGGTGGTCAGCCCGCACGCCACGCCGGAGGAGGTCGCGGCCCTCGTGGCCGTCCTCTCCGCGATGGGCGGCGGTGAGGCACCGGCCCGTGCCCCGCGGCCGGAGTGGAGCGCCCCGCACCGCCTGGTGCGGCGCACGTTCCCGCACGGCCCGGGCGGCTGGCGGGCCAGCGCGCTGCCGCGCTGAGCCCGAGTTCCCCATTCGTCCACGGCGCCGGCGCACGTCGGCGAGAATCCTTGCGGGGAAGTTGAGGTTCGCGGTGCCACCCCTTGAGGTGGGGCTCGCAGACTCGGTGCAGAGACGACGACCGGGTCGGTGACCACCACGGCACCGCACCAATGATGGGACGACAGCGCGTGGACGCGAACAACATGGGGCAGCAGGACGGGACCTGGCTCGCAGCCGGCACCGCACCCGGGATCGACGACCCACGCTACGTGCGGATGCCCGACCCCTCGCTCGAGGCGTACGCCGACCAGTTCCTCGAGGCGGTCGACGAGCTGCCCACGATGCGCCCGACGGTCGGCTGCGTCATCCCGGCGTACAACGAGGCCGAGACGATCGCCGGCGTGCTGGACTCCCTCCTCCAGCAGACCCGGCTGCCCGACGTCATCCACCTCGTCGTCAACAACACCAGCGACGACTCGGTCGAGATCGCCAGCCACTACGCGGGACCGCACACGCGGATGACGCCGACCGGCGAGCAGACGACCGTCATCTACGTCCACGACATCGGCAAGAACCCGGACAAGAAGGTCGGCGCGCTCAACTACGGCTACTCCCTCGTCGAGCACATGGACTACCTGCTCGGCGTCGACGGCGACACCACCCCGGAGCCGGACGCGATCCAGCACCTGGTCGACGAGATCGCCAGCGACGACCGGATCGGCGGCATCTCCGCGGTCTACTCCATCGACGACTCCGCGCTCGACGGCTGGATGGCCAAGTTCCTCATCGCCGGCCAGCGCGCGCAGTTCTCGGCGTTCAACATGCAGAACCTGCTCAAGGGCCGCAACATGGCGGTCCTCGGCGGCCAGTTCTCGATCTTCTCCACCCAGGCGCTGCGCGACGTCATGCGCGACAGCCACCAGCGCACCCCCTGGATCAGCGACTCCGAGGTCGAGGACTCGCTGCTCTCGCTCCAGATCAAGTCCGCCGGCTACCTCACCAAGATCTCCGCCCGCGCCCGCGCCCACGTCGGCGGCATGACCACCCTCCGCTCGCTGGACGCCCAGCAGGTGAAGTGGAACTTCGGTGCCATCGACCTGATGTGGCCCGGCCAGCGCGGCGACACCAAGGGCCAGCCGTTCCACCCCAACCTCCGGCTGCGCTGGTTCGAGCACCTCTCGATGGTCATCAACATGACCACGCGCGTCATGTTCCTGGTGCTGCTGATCGGCTCGCTCACGATCGACGCGTTCGTCTTCCAGGCCTGGTGGCTCGTCCCGCCGCTGGCGGCGGTCTGGCTGAACTTCCGGGTGGCGCACTCGATGGAGTTCGCCAACAGACGCGACTACCTCTTCGTGCTGCTGATCTTCCCCGCCGAGCTCTACATGTTCATCCGGATGGGTCACTTCGTCCGGGCCTGGCTGAAGTTCTTCAGCAAGCAGCAGACCGACAACTGGGCCGCCCAGGCCAAGGCCGAGCGCGGCAAGGGCGTCGCGTGGATGTACCCGTTCCTCGCCCTCGGCGTCTTCTTCGTCGCCGCCTGGATCACCTGGCTCTACGTCCCGATCCAGACCACGTCGGACCTGCTCGAGGTCGGCTGGCCGATCCTCGGCGTCATCACCATCGCGCAGACCTTCTGGATGCTCATCAAGGCCTCCAAGCGCTACCGCGGCTTCAAGGCCTGAGCGCCGCCGTGAGCACCCCCTCGACCTCCACCCGCACCACTCCTCGGGAGACCACCACCATGCCCGCCACCCGCTCCCCGCGCCGGCTCCGCACGCTCACCGCGGCCCTCGCCCTCGTCCTCGCCGGCTCGCTGTCGAGCTGCTCGCTGGTCGACGGCCTCGGCGGCGACCCCGAGCCGGTCGAGGCGGAGAACCCGAGCGCCGCGGCCACCGAGGCGGCGTACGACTCGCAGTTCACCCGCGACGGCACCTTCCAGTCCCACGTCGACATCGACGGGATGGACTTCGTCTACACGCTGTGGCCGACCAAGTCGACGCCGCGGACCAACGAGTGGTACCCGAAGGGCAACAAGTTCTTCTCCTTCACCTTCCAGGTCTACGACCTCGACCGGGCGCTGCGCGACCCGTTCCGCACCAAGCGGAAGGCCTACCTCGGCAACATCAAGGTCACCTCGCGCACCATCACCTCCGACGGCAGCCCGACCCAGCGGCCCTACAAGCTGAACGCCGAGGCGTCCCGCGTCACCTTCGACCCCGAGGCCGTCACCCACCCCGTCCACGGCATGCTCATCACCTCGCCCAAGGGCTCCTTCGAGATCCGCAACCAGAAGATCGGCCCGATGTCCGACGACACCCGCGGCCTGGAGCTGACGTTCGTCGCCGAGGTCCACTTCGAGACCGCCCCCGGCTCCGGCAGGTTCGTCGCCAAGAAGGTCAAGCAGACCGTCCCCATCGCGATCTTCGAGTCCGAGACCCCCACCCAGGTCGCCGAGATCCCGATCAACGCCAACTGACCTCCCGCTGGTCGAGCAGCACCTCGCTGGTCGAGCAGCGAGCCCCGGCGAGCGTCGACGAGACCCCTGGCAGCCGATCCTCGGCCTGCGGGCCGTGGGTGGTCGCGGTGGAGGCAGCTATAGGGACGAGGTACGCCGTGGCTCGCGGCCGCTTCCCGGCTCACGCTGGCCGGTCTCGGCTGGTTGAGGAGGGCCGCCAGGCCCGTCTCGAAACCCGCCGAGAATCTCCTCGGATCGTTGTCCAAATAGTGGTCTGACCTGGGGAAACAGCCCCGCGACTGTCGGTGGTCACTTCTTGAGTAGACCCATGGCCAAGGACTCCCGACACAGTGCGCACCCGGCGTGCCGTGCGGTCGCGAAGTCCCGGAAGAGGGCGCGCTCGGCGTGCAGCTCACGCCTGTGGCAGATGTCCGACACCGAGGTTGCAGCCACTCTCCTCGAGGCCACCCGGCTGCGCACCCAGGTCGAGGCCCTCGAGCTCCGCCTCGCCGCCGAGGCCGACCGCCGACAGGTGGGTGACAAGGTCGGCGCGACCGACACCGCGTCGTGGTGGGGACACGAGACCCGCCAGGACCGGCCGGCCGCGAAGCGACGGATGCGGCTCGCGGAGTCGCTGGACCGCCACGCGCCTACGTCAGCGGCGCTGGCTGAGGGCGCGATCAGCGTCGACCACGCCCAAGTGATCACCGACTGCGTCGACAAGCTGCCCGACGACCTGCCTGACCCGACGATCCCGGAGCGAGCCGAGAAGCACCTCTTGAACGAGGCACTCGATCGCGACCCCAAGTCGCTCGCGATCCTGGCCAAGCACGTCCTGACCGTCGTCGCCCCTGAGATCGGCGAGGAGCGCAATGCCCGCGCGCTGGAGCGCGAGGAACGCGAAGCCCGCGCGAAGGCCTGGCTCACGATGTGTCCCGACGGCAAGGGCTCGGTGCGCGGCAAGTTCTCCATCCTGACCCTGCACGGCGAGATGCTCAAGAAGATGCTGCTCGCCTTCGCAGCACCCAAGCACCAAGCAGCCACCAAGACGGAGGACAGCGAGCCCGAGGTCGAGCGCCGCCCCTCGCCCGAGCGGATGGGCGACGCGTTCTGCGAGCTCCTCGAACGCCTCTCCGCCGACAAGCTCCCCCAGCTCGGCGGCCTCAACGCCTCCGTCGTCGTCCTCATCGACTACACCGACCTCCAGAGCGACACCGGCCGCGCCACCCTGGAGTCCGGCGAACCCAACTCCGCCTCCCTCGCCCGGCGGATGGCCTGCGAAGCCGCCCTCCTCCCCGCCGTCCTCGGCAGGAAGTCAGAGCTCCTCGACCTCGGCCGCACCGCCCGCCTGTTCTCCGGCGCCCAGCGCCGCGGGCTCGCGATCACGCAGCAGACCTGCACCGCTGTCGGGTGCGACTGGCCGGCCCACCTCTGCCACGCCCACCACGACGACAGCTGGCTCCGGGGCGGAAAGACCGACATGAGGAACGCACGTCTGCTCTGTCCCAGGCACCACGCCCGCATCCACGACCCCCGCTACGAGACCACGCACCATCCCGACGGCGGCGTCTCGTTCCACATGCGGACATAGGCCATCCGTGTTCTTGATCGAACGTTCGACCAAGAACGCGAACCACCCCCGCACCCGCGCAGGACGGCAACCACCGCCGGCCGGACGAGGATTGCAGCGCCCTGCGCACCTCACCGGGTCTCGTCGACGCTCGCCAGGGCTCGCTGCTCGACCAGCGGGTGCGATAGGTGGGTCAGGCGGTCTCGGCGAGGCGGTAGCCGACGCCGCGGACCGTGTCGATGAAGCGGGCGCTGGGGCCGTCGTCGCCGAGCTTGCGGCGGAGGTTGGCGATGTGGACCTCGACGGAGCGCTTGTCGGCTTCGTTGACGAAGTACGAGGTGACGTACTGCTGGCCGCGCATCGTCAGCACGAGGTCGGCCTTGCTGCGGACGCGGCGGCCGGTGCTGAGCAGCGAGGCGAGCAGGTCGAACTCCGTGCGGTTGAGGTCGACCGCACCCCCACCGACGGTGACGACGCGGCTCTCGTGGTTGAGGGCGAGGCCGTTGAACCGCACCCACGAACCGTCCGCGGACGGGCCGGCGGCCGACGGGGCGGCGTGGGCGCCACCTGGCTGCACGGGCGGCTGGTACGCCGGCTGCTGCGGCGCCTGCGGAGCGGGAGCCGGCGGAGCGTAGGGCTGCGCCGGCGGCGCCTGCGGGTACGCCGGCTGCTGGACGGGCTGCTGGGCCGGCGGCGGCTCGTAGGCGACCGGAGCCTGGTGCTGCGGCTCGTAGGGCTGCTGGTACGGCTGGGTCGGCGCAGGCGCCTGCGGCGCGGGCGGCTCGACCGGCTGCTGCACGGACGGCTGGTAGGTCGGCTGCGGCGGGGGCGACACCGGCTCGGGCTGCTGCGGCGGAGCGGGCTGGGCGGGCTCGTCGTTGCGGACGACCCGCAGCGGAGCGTTCTGGGTGAGGTCGCGGGCCGCGGCGGCGGCCCACGACTCCGGGGCCGGCTCGACGGGAGCAGCAGGGGCGGCGGGGGCGGCGTCGTCGGGAGCGGCGGCCTGCTCGCCCTCGGCCCAGCCGACGGGCTGCTCGGCACGCAGGCGGGGGCGGCGCAGCATCGAGTCGGCGCGCGCCCGCAGCTCGCGCGGGCGGAACGGCTTGACCAGGTAGTCGTCCGCCCCGGCCTCGAAGCCCTGCACGACGTCGATCTCGTCGGCGAGCGCGGTGATCATGATCAGGTAGGTGTTGCTGAACTCCCGGAGCCGCCGGGCGACGGCGAAGCCGTCCATGCCGGGCATGTTCACGTCGAGCGTGGTGATCAGCGGGTTGTGCGCGCGCACCGCCTCGACACCCGTCGGCCCGTCAGGGGCGACGACGGTCGTGAAGCCCGACTGGGTCAGCACGATGTCGATGAGGTCCCTGACGTCCGGGTCGTCCTCGATGATGACCGCGGTCCACGGATCCCCCTGCATGGACCGAACCCTAACAACGTCCGGCCCAGGTTCTGCGTCGTCGCCTGCGCGACGCGCGGTCAGGCACGACCGAGCAGCTCGAGGGCCCGCTGCGGCCAGAACTCCCCGGCCGGCGGACCGCCGTTGCACGGGCCGTCGCTCTCGCCGGGCGGCTTGATCCACAGGTAGGCGTCGAGCCCTGTGCCGTCGTCGACGTACCCCGGTCGCTGGCCCACCGACTGGCCCGACGGGTTGCACCACTCCTCGAGCGAGCCCACCCCGTTGCGGCCGCTGTCCACGACGTAGTGCGCACCGCCGACCAGGTCGCTGAGCCGCTCGGCCCACCGCACCTCGTCGACGTCGGTCTGGTAGTTCGAGACGTTGGTCGCGAAGCCGCGGACCTGCCCGACCCCGACCTCGCGCAGCAGCGCGGCCACCTTCTTGGCCGGGACCCAGCCCGAGTGCCCGCCGTCGACGTACGTCGTCACGCCGGCCTCCGCGAGGGCGTCGACGGCCCGCGACAGCAGGTCGACGCGCTCCGCCCGCCGGTCGCACTCGACCGCCGAGGCCAGGGCGTCCGGCTCGAGCACCACGACGGCCGCGTAGGTGGCGGCCGCGCCGGCGATCTCCTGCACCCACGGCACGTACGACGCGGCGTCGAGCCCGCCGCTGGAGTAGCCGCCCGTGCAGTCGCGGTCGGGGATGCCGTAGACCACCAGCACCGGCACGCGGCCGGCCTCGTCCGCAGCGGCCACGAGGGAGGCGACGTACCCGCCGACGGCGCCCGGCGGACGCTCCTCCGGCGTCAGCCAGATCCCCTGCGGGACCTCGGCCAGCTCCGCGAACGCCGCCGCCTCGTCGGTGCGGCCGTCGGCCTCGGCCTGCTGGGCGGCCTGCGCGGTGCGCGAGCGGGGGTCGACGTACTGCGGCTGCTCGGCGAACCGGTTGCGCTCCTGGGGCCCGAGCTCCCACGGGCCCAGGTGCTGGGCGCGCGCGACGAGGACGCCGGCGACCGCGAGGACCACCAGGACCGCCAGCGCGCCGAGCGCGACGGGAAGGACGCGGGAGCCGCGGGACGCGTCGTCAGGCACGCGGTCATTGTGCCGAGTGGTTGGTGCGCGATGCTGGGGCGGTGCCGACGTTCGTGCTCGCCTCCGCCTCCCCCGCCCGCCTCACGACCCTCCGCAACGCGGGTCTCGACCCGCAGGTCGTCGTCTCCGGCGTCGACGAGTCGCAGGTGGTCGGCGTGCCGCCGGCCGAGCTCGCGCTCCGCCTGGCCGAGCTCAAGCAAGACGCCGTGGTGGGCCGGCCCGAGGTGCCGGCCGACGCGCTGGTGCTGGGCTGCGACTCGGTGCTCGAGCTCGACGGCCAGGCGCTGGGCAAGCCGGCCGACGCCGAGGAGGCCGTGGCCCGGTGGCGGGCGATGCGGGGCCGCAGCGGCGTCCTGCGCACCGGTCACGCCCTGCACGACACCGCCAACGGCCGGACCGTCTCGGCGACGGCGTCGACCACCGTGCACTTCGCCGACGTGACCGACGAGGAGGTCGCGGCGTACGTCGCGACCGGCGAGCCGCTCCACGTCGCCGGCGCGTTCACGGTCGACGGCCTGGGCGGCTCGTTCGTGACCGGGATCGAGGGCGACCACCACAACGTGGTGGGCGTCAGCCTTCCGCTGCTCCGGTCCCTGGTGGCCGACCTCGGCCACTCGTGGACGGGTCTCTGGTCTCGCTGACCGGCCCGCCCGGCAGCGAGGTCCCGTCGGGGTCGGTGGTCTCGCCGAGGTGGTCGGGCTCCGGGGGCACCATCGGCTCGGCCGGGTCGTACATCTCGGTGAGGTGGATCGGCCGCCGGAAGATGAACCGGCGGAAGAGGTAGAAGCGCGAGATCAGGCCCAGCACCAGGCCGATGACGTTCGCCGAGACGTTGTCGGAGATCGGGTCGTCGAGCCCCAGCACCTCGCGGCTGATCGTCAGGCAGGCGATGGGGATCAGCATCGTCACCGCGTTGATCGCGATGAAGGCCGTGAGCCCGCCGTCGGCCTGCCGGGGCGGCCGGTCGCGGAAGGCCCAGGTGCGGCTCCCGCGGTAGCTGACGAACATGCCGATGGTGTTGGCGATGACGTAGGCCAGGATCGGCTGGTCGGGCAGCACCGCGTGCTCGCCGGTGTTGAAGCCGTGCACGAGCAGGTTGAAGATGACGAGCGCGACGACCGTGGCGAGACCGCCGACGGCGATGAACCGACCGGCCTCACCGAGGAAGCGCCGGTTCGACATGGGGCCAAGGCTAACGAACAGACCGCCCGGACCCCGCCTCGACGGGGTCCGGGCGCTGCGCGTGGCTATCCGGTGAAGAGGTTCGCGGCCTTGCGGAGCGTCTCGACGACGCCGTACGCCAGGGGCACGCCCACGAGCGCCCAGGCCGCTGCGATCCGTGCGGTCATGCGTGGCTCTCCTCTCGCTCGGGGCTGCCGGGTCGCGACGACGGCTCGTGGAACCGCTCCGCGACCGGGCGCACCAGCAGGTTGGCGACCAGGCCGACCGCGAGCAGCGCGACCATGGTGAACAGCGCGGGCCGGTAGTCGGCCGCGACCAGGTTGCCCGGCTCGCCACGGGCGTCGAGGAACCCGTTGACGATGAGCGGGCCCGCGACGCCGGCGGCCGACCACGCGGTCAGCAGCCGGCCGTGGATCGCGCCGACCTGGTAGGTGCCGAAGAGGTCGCGGAGGTACGCCGGGATCGTCGCGAAGCCGCCGCCGTAGAACGAGATGATCACGGCCGCGAACAGCACGAAGAGCACCGTCGAGCTCGGGCCGATCGTCGCCAGCAGGACGTAGCAGACCAGCCCGACGCCGAGGTAGACCATGTAGATCGGCTTGCGGCCGATCACGTCGGAGGTCGAGGACCACGCGAACCGGCCGCCCATGTTGGCGATGGAGAGCAGGCCGACGAAGCCACCAGCGGCAGCGGCGGCGACCGAGGACTCGCCGTTCTCGCGGAAGAAGTCCTGGATCATCGGTTGCGCCTGCTCGAGGATGCCGATGCCGGCGGTCACGTTGCAGAACAGCACGGTCCACAGCAGCCAGAACTGCGGCGTGCGGACGGCGTTGTTCGCCGACACGCTGGCCGTGGTCACCATCGACTTCGAGCGGACCGTCGAGGGGTCCCAGCCCTCGGGCTTCCACCCGTCCGGGGGCACCCGCACGGTGAACGCGCCGAACATCATGAAGACGAGGTAGACCGCGGCGAAGGTCAGGAACAGCATCATCACCGCGTCGCCGCTGGGCACCGACGAGGAGTCGCCCGAGTCGTAGCCGGAGTCGTAGAACGACATCAGCCGCCCCGAGAGCGGCGAGGCCACCAGGGCGCCACCGCCGAAGCCCATGATCGCCATGCCGGTGGCCAGGCCGGGCCGGTCGGGGAACCACTTGATCAGCGTCGAGACCGGCGAGATGTAACCGATGCCCAGGCCGATGCCGCCGATGCCGCCGTACCCGACGTAGACCAGCCAGAGCTGGTTGGTCGCGATGCCGAGCGCAGCGACCAGGAAGCCGGCCACCCAGAAGCACGCGGAGACGAACATCGCGGCGCGCGGGCCGTTGCGGTCCACCCAGGTGCCGAAGAGCGCCGCCGACAGGCCGAGCATGACGATCGCGACGGAGAAGATGACGCCGACGGCGGTCAGCGTGCTGTCGAAGTGCTCGACCAGCGCGCTCTTGTAGACGCTGGTCGCGTAGACCTGGCCGATGCACAGGTGCACCGCCAGGGCCGCGGGCGGCACCAGCCAGCGGCTGTAGCCGGGCCCGGCCACGGTGCGCTCACGCGCGAGGAACGACGGTACGGCCATGCACTCCACCTCCAGGGGGTCGGGGAGGCGGTACCCACATCGTGAGCGCGGTCACAGCCCTCAGGCGGTGGTCCCCGGCTCGAGCCTGCTCCCGGCCCCCAGCACGACGCCCTCGCCGACCACGCTGTGCCGCCCGACGATCGTGACCGCGTCAGGGTCGTCGTACGCCGCCGCGTCGGCCTCCCCGACGCGTGCGTCGGCCTGCACCTCGCACCGGGTGTCGACGATCGAGCGGTGCACGCTCGCCCCGCGGCGCACGACCGTGTCGGTGAAGACCACGCTGTCGACGACCCGCGCGCCCTCCTCGACGACCACGCCGGGGCCGAGCACGCTGCGGACGACCTCGCCGGCGACGTGGCAGCCGGGGCTGAGCATCGAGTCGGCGACGGTCGCGCCGTCGAGCACGCGGGCCGGCTGGCGCTGCGGCTGGCGGGTGAGGATCGTCCAGCCCGGCACGCCGAGCACGTCGCGGTCCTCGGTGAGCAGCTCGCGGTGGGCGGTGAGGTAGAGGTGCGGCTGCCCGAGGTCGCGCCAGTAGCCGGGCATCCGGTGGGCCACGACCTTGCCGCGCTCGACGAGCCGCGGCAGCAGGTGGTCGCCGAAGTCGCCCAGGCCGGTGTCACCCGGCTCGCTGTCGGCGGACAGCTCGCGGTGCAGCTCGCCGAGCACCTCAACCAGCGCCGCCGGGTCGTAGACGAAGACCTCGGTCGCGACGGTCCCGGTGGTCGGCTCCTCCGGCTTGTAGTCGACCCGCGTCACCCGGCCGTCGTCGTCGTGCTCGACGGTCGCGTGGTCGGAGGCGTCCTCGACCGGTACCTCGGTGGTCACCACGGTGCACTCCGCGCCGTGCTCGTGGTGGGTGACGATCGCGTCGCGGTAGTCGAAGCGGTAGACGTGGTCGGCGCTCATCACGAGCACCACCTCGGGGTCGAAGGACTGGATGTCGTCGCGGATGCGGAAGAGCAGGTCGGCGTTGCCCTTCGCGAAGCCGTCCTCGTCGAGGGTGCCGGTCCCCTCCTGCGGCATCAGCAGGCGCAGCCCGCCGACGTTGCGGTCGAGGTCCCATGGCCGCCCGTTGGCGACCTGCTCCTCCAGCGTCGAGCCCTGGAACTGCACCGAGAGCCACACGTCGGTGCAGCCGGAGTGGGTGAGGTTGGACAGCGGGAAGTCGAGCAGCTGGTAGACCCCGGCGAACGGCAGCGCGGGCTTGGCGCGCTCGCGCGTCAGCACGTCCATGCGCCCTCCGGAGCCTCCGGCCTGGACGATGGCGAGCACGCGGTGGGCGACCATGCCGGTCATCGTGACAGGCGGGTCCACATCGCGGCAGGGGCCTGGCCGGGGCCTCACTCGACGGGCAGGCCCAGCCCCCGGGCGATGAGCATCCGCTGGACCTCGGAGGTCCCCTCGCCGATCTCGAGCACCTTGGCGTCGCGGTAGAAGCGCGCGACGGGGTACTCCTCCATGAAGCCGTAGCCGCCGAAGACCTGCGTCGCGATCCGCGTGGCGGTCACGGCCGACTCGGTGGAGTAGAGCTTGGCGACGGCCGCGGCCTGCTTGAAGTCGCGGTACGGCGCGCCGGCGTCCTTCATGGCGGCCGCGCGGTAGGTGAGCATCCGGCTCGCGTGGAGCATCACCTCGAGGTCGGCGACCTGGAAGGCCACGCCCTGCTTGCGGCCGATCGGCCCGCCGAACGTCTGCCGCTCGCCCGCGTAGGCGACCGCCATGTCGAGGCACGCCTGGATGCAGCCCACCGACAGCGCGGAGATCGCGACCCGGCCGTCGTCGAGCGTGGCGAGGAACTGGGCGTAGCCGCGACCCCGGTCGCCGAGCAGGTGGTCGGCCGGCACCCGGGCGTCCTCGAACGACAGCGGGTGGGTGTCCGAGGCGTGCCAGCCGAGCTTGTCGTAGGCCTTCTCGGCGGTGAACCCGGGCGTGCCGGCCGGCACCATGATCGCGGAGATCTCCGGGCGGCCGTCCTCGCGCGTGCCGGTGCGGGCCGTGACGGTCACCAGCGAGGTGATCGAGGAGCCGGAGTTGGTGATGAACTGCTTCGAGCCGTTGACGACCCACTCGTCGCCCACCAGCTCCGCCTTCGTCCGCGTCGCGCCGGCGTCCGAGCCCGCGCCGGGCTCGGTCAGGCCGAAGCCGGCGAGCTGCTCGCCCGCGACCAGCGCCGGCAGCCACCGCTGCTTCTGCTCGTCGGTGCCGTAGGTCAGGATCGGGTTGATCCCGAGGCCGACGCCGGCCTGGAGGGTGATGCCCATCGACTGGTCGACGCGCCCGATCTCCTCGATCGCCACGCAGAGGCTCGTGAAGTCGCCGTCGTCCCCGGCGCCGCCGTACTCCTCCGGCGCGGTGAGGCCGAAGAGGCCCAGCGCGCCCATCTTGCCGACCACGTCGACCGGGAAGTGGTGGTCGCGGTCCCACTGCGCCGCGTGCGGCGCGATCTCGGCCTCCGCGAACTCGCGGACGCTGCGGCGGAACTCCTCGTGCTCGCGGGACAGCTCGAACGTCATGCCCGGCATGCTAGCCGCGGAGGTTAACGGTTGTTAACCACCTGGGGCGACGAGACAGTGCCGGGACGAGGGCGGGACCACCACGACCGGCCGGTCCCATCCCGTGGGCGAGACCACAGGCCGGTGCCCGTCGGAGGGCGGTAGCCTGCCCGCCGGGTCGCCCGACCCCGTCCCACCCGCGTCCTCACAGAGCCAGGAGTGCCCCACGGTGCCGGAGAGCAAGCCCCTCACGAAGGTCCTGATCGCCAACCGCGGCGAGATCGCGGTGCGGGTCATCCGCGCCTGCAAGGACGCGGGCATCGGCAGCGTCGCCGTATACGCCGAGCCCGACCGCGACGCCATGCACGTCCGGATCGCCGACGAGGCGCACTCCCTCGGCGGCGCGACGCCGGCGGACTCCTACCTCGACATCGCCAAGATCATCGCCGTCGCGGAGAAGTCGGGCGCCGACTCGGTCCACCCCGGCTACGGCTTCCTGGCCGAGAACGCCGAGTTCGCCCAGGCCGTCATCGACGCCGGGCTGACCTGGATCGGTCCCCCGCCGGCCGCCATCGAGGCGCTGGGCGACAAGGCCAAGGCCAAGCACATCGCCGACAAGGCGAACGCGCCGCTGGCCCCCGGCACCAAGGACCCGGTCAAGGACGCCGACGAGGTCGTGGCGTTCGCCGAGGAGCACGGCCTGCCGGTCGCCATCAAGGCGGTCTTCGGCGGTGGCGGCCGCGGCCTGAAGGTCGCCCGCACCATCGAGGAGATCCCCGACGCCTACGAGTCGGCCGTCCGCGAGGCCGTCACGGCTTTCGGCCGCGGCGAGTGCCTGGTGGAGAAGTTCCTCGACAAGCCGCGCCACGTCGAGACCCAGTGCCTGGCCGACCAGCACGGCAACGTCGTGGTGGTCTCCACTCGCGACTGCTCGCTGCAGCGCCGCAACCAGAAGCTCGTCGAGGAGGCCCCGGCGCCGTTCCTCTCCGAGGAGCAGCTCTCCGAGCTCTACGAGTCCTCCAAGCGGATCCTCAAGGAGGCCGGCTACTACGGCGCCGGCACGTGCGAGTTCCTCGTGGCCCAGGACGGCACCATCTCCTTCCTCGAGGTCAACACCCGCCTCCAGGTCGAGCACTGCGTCTCCGAGGAGGTCACCGGCATCGACCTGGTCCGCGAGATGTTCCGCATCGCGGCCGGCGAGGAGCTGGGGTACGACGACCCAGAGATCCGCGGCCACTCCATCGAGTTCCGCATCAACGCCGAGGACGGCGGCCGCAACTTCATGCCGGCCCCGGGCACCCTGTCGGCGTGGAGCCCGCCGAGCGGCCCGGGCGTGCGCCTCGACGGTGGCTACGAGAACGGCGAGACCATCCCCGGCTCGTTCGACTCCCTCATCGCGAAGCTGATCGTCACCGGCCGCGACCGGACCCAGGCGCTGGAGCGCTCGCGCCGCGCGCTGGACGAGTTCGTCGTCGACGGCATGCCGACGGTCATCCCGTTCCACCGCGCAGTCGTCTCCGACCCGGCGTACGTCGGCGCCTCGACCCCGTCGGGCGAGGGCTCCTTCGACGTCTACACGCAGTGGATCGAGACCGAGTTCGACAACCAGATCGAGCCCTACGCCGGCGACGTCGCCGAGGCCGATGAGGCCGAGGAGCGCCAGAGCGTCGTCGTCGAGGTCGGCGGCAAGCGGCTCGAGGTTGTCCTGCCCGCCGGGCTGGGCGGCATCGCCGCCGGCGCCGGTGCGGGCGGCGGCGCGAAGAAGCCCAAGCGCAAGAAGGGCGGCGGCTCGGGTGCCGCGGCCAGCGGCGACGCCGTCACCAGCCCGATGCAGGGCACGGTCGTCAAGGTCGTCGTCGAGGAGGGCCAGGAGGTCGCCGAGGGTGACACCGTCGTGGTCATCGAGGCGATGAAGATGGAGCAGCCGCTCAAGGCGCACAAGGCCGGCACCGTCACCGGCCTGCAGGCCGAGGTCGGCGCCACCGTCACCAACGGCGCCGTCATCTGCGAGTTGAAGGACTGACCGCCCGGTCCCCCGCGGGCCGGAGATCTTGCGCTTCGCGGGGGTGGTGACATCCCAAGTAAACCTGGGAACCTCACGCTTCGCGGCTGATGCATCGGCCGCGAAGCGTGAACATCCCAAGTGAACCTGGGATGTTCCCGACCGGCCCGGCAGGAAATCCTCCGGCCCGGCGAACCGATCCGGCCCGAGGAGCGTCAGAGCCGGCATGAGGATCAAGCACACAGCAGCACGACGGACCGCGACGGCACTCCTGGGTGGGGTGACGGCGACGGTGGTGGCCCTGACGACGGCGGTGCCCGCGGGCGCCGCTGTCGGGGTCATGACCGACCCGGCCGGGGACGCGAAGACGTCGTTCAAGAGCGGGGACGTCACCAAGGTCCGCGTCAAGCACGGCCCCAAGGCCCTGCGGCTCGCGGTCACCCACGCCGCCGAAAGCGGCCTGGCCGACGTCTACCGGTTCAACGTCGACACCGACCCGAAGGCCAAGGGCCCGGAGTGGGTGATCGGCACCGGCATCGAGGTCGAGCAGTGGCGCGTCTTCCGCGCCGACGGCTGGCGGGGCGTCGACGGCGGGCCGGTGTGCACCGGCGGCAACGACATCGACTGGGACGCCGAGCGGATGCGGCTGGTCGTGCCCCGCGGCTGCCTCGGGTCGCCCGAGCGGGTGCGGGTCAACCTGGTCACGTCCAACGACTACCCGGGCACGCCCGTCGACCACGCGCCCGGCAAGCGCACGTACGGCGCCTGGGTGACCACCGGCTGAGCATCGTCGGGTGCTGGCTAGCGTGGCGGGTGTGATCCACCCGCCCGCTGCCGACCCCGTCCTGCTGCGCGAGCCGCGGCACCGCGTGAGCCCGCGCGCGCGGCTGATGTGGCAGGTGACGGCGCTGGTCGAGGGTGCCGTGACCATCGGCGTGCTGCTGCTGGTGGCGCTGGCCGTCGACGCGGTCGAGGTGCGGTGGTGGATGATCGCGGTCGCGGTCGCCGCGGTGCTCGGCTGGGTCGCGGTCGTGCCGCAGTGGCGCTACGCCGTGCACCGCTGGGAGGTCACCGCGACGGCGGTCCGCACCCAGACCGGGTGGTGGGCGCGCGAGCAGCGGATCGCCCCGCTCTCGCGGATCCAGACCGTGGACCGCGCCGAGGGTGCCGTCGCCCGGCTCTTCGGGCTGGCCACGGTCACGGTCACCACCGCCTCGGCCGCGGGTGCCCTCGAGATCGACGGGCTGGACCGCCGCCTCGCCGACGACCTGGTCGCCGAGCTCACCGCGCGGGCCGACGCGGTCGAGGGCGACGCCACGTGACCCAGCCCCCCGACGGACGCCCGGAGCCCGGACCGGTCGTGGAGGGCCCCGGCGACTGGCAGCGGCTCGACCCCCGGATGCTCCTGGTCCACCCCGTCCAGGAGACGGTCCGGCTGTTGCCGGTGCTGCTCGGCGTGCTCGTGGCGGGTACGGCGTCGGGCGCGCGCGGCTGGCAGCTGCTCGGCCTGCTGGTGCCCGTCGTGCTCGGCCTGCTGCGCTACGTCACCACCAGCTACCGGGTGGGCGGCGGCCGGGTCGAGCTGCGCCGCGGGCTGCTGGAGCGGCACGTGCTCTCGACGCCGGTCGACCGGGTGCGCACCGTCGACCTCACCGCCTCGCCCGTGCACCGGCTGCTCGGGCTGACGACCGTCCGCGTCGGCACCGGCACCGCCTCGACCGACGAGGACGAGCGGCTCGACCTCGACGGGCTGCCCGCCGAGGTCGCCCGGCGGCTGCGCGAGGAGCTGCTCCGCGCGGCCCGGGCGGCCCGGCCGGCCGACCCGGAGCACGCCGGGGCCGACGACCCGTTCGCCACCGGCACGCCCGCACCGCCCGCTCCCCCGGTGGTCGCCTTCGACCCGGCCTGGGCCCGGTTCGCGCCGCTCACCTCGACCGGCCTGGTCGTCGTAGCGGGCCTCCTCGGCGGCACCGTGCAGCTGCTCGACGCGCTCGGCGGGTTGCGTCGCCTCGACGCCGGGTCGTGGGCCGACCGGGTCGCGGGCGTGCCGGTGCTGGTCGCCGGCGCCGGCCTGCTCCTCGCGCTGGCGGTGGCCTCGTCGGTGCTGGCGGTCAGCGGCTACCTGGTCGCCAACTGGGGGTTCACCCTCGGCCACGCCGACCGCGCCTGGCACCTGCGCCGCGGGCTGCTCACCACCCGCGAGACCAGCATCGACGACGCCCGCCTGGCCGGGGTCACCCTCGGCGAGCCCTTGGGCCTGCGGCTGGCCGGGGGCGGCCGGCTCGCGGCGATCGTCACCGGCCTCGGCGACGGCCAGGAGTCCTCGTCGGTGCTGGTGCCCCCGGCTCCCCGGGCCGTGGTCGGCTCGGCCGCGCGGGCCGTGCTCGGCGTCGCCGCGCCCGTCGACGTACCCCTCGTCCGGCACGGCCGCGCCGCCACCCGCCGCCGCTGGACCCGCGCGCTGCTGCCGGCGCTGCTGGTCACCGCCGCCTGCCTGCTGCTCGCCACCCGCTCGGCGTGGTGGCTCGGGCCCGCGGTGGTCGCGCCGCTGGCGGCCGCCGCGCTGGCGGCGGACCGGGCGCGGGCGCTGGGCCACGCGCTGACCGACGGGTACGTCGTCACCCGCTCCGGCAGCCTCTACCGCCGCCGCCACGTGCTCGCCGTCGGCGCGGTCATCGGCTGGAACGTCCGCTCCACGTGGTTCCAGCGGCGCGCCGGCCTGGTCACGCTCGTCGCCACCACCGCCGGCGGCCGCCAGTCGGTCGCGGTGCCCGACGTGCCCGAGGCCGCCGCGCTAGCGCTCGCCGCCCGGGCGACCCCTGCCCTGGTCGAGCCGTTCCTCGACCGCTCCCCCAACCGCTCTCCAGACCGCACACCCGGGCCGACCGGCACGGCAACCGCCGGGCGTCCCTAGCGCCGCACCTCGCAGCGCACCGCCCGTTCGGCGCGCAGGCAGCGGTCCCAGCCGGCCCCGCCGTCCACGCGGTCCCAGCCGGCCCCGCCGTCGAGCAGGTCGGCGAAGGCGCTGCCCTCGACCTCGTCCCCGGCCTCGATGCCGACGAGAGTGGAAACCAGCCCGTCGCAGGTGACTGGTGGCTCGTCGGCCGCGACGGCACCCGGGACGGCCGGGACCAGCAGGGCGAGGGCGGTGCCCAGGAACGTGGCCAGGACGGTGCCGAGGACGGCGGCGCGCGCGGGGGCCAGGGAGGTCTTGACGCCCGGTACGACGCGCGGGACCGGTCCGGTTCGCCCTACCGACCGGTACGTCTCGCGGGTGGCGCCCGTCACCGCGCGCAGCGCCGCGGACCCCTAGCCTGTCCGCCATGTTCTCCAAGGTGCTGGTGGCCAACCGCGGCGAGATCGCGGTCCGGGCGTTCCGGGCGGCGTACGAGGTCGGCGCGAGGACGGTGGCGGTCTTCCCCTACGAGGACCGCTGGTCCGAGCACCGGCTCAAGGCCGACGAGGCCTACGAGATCGGCGAGCGCGGCCACCCGGTCCGCGCCTACCTCGACCCCGAGGCGATCGTGGCGACGGCGCTCCGCGCCGGCGCGGACGCGGTCTACCCCGGCTACGGGTTCCTGTCGGAGAACCCCGCCCTCGCCGAGGCGTGCGCCGAGGCCGGCATCACCTTCGTCGGGCCCTCGTCGGAGGTCCTGGAGCTGACCGGCAACAAGGCCCGCGCCATCGCGGCGGCGAAGGCGGCCGGCGTGCCGACGCTGGCCAGCGTCGAGCCCTCCACCGACGTCGACGCCCTGGTGGCCTCGGCCGCGGACATGCCCTACCCGCTCTTCGTCAAGGCGGTCGCCGGCGGCGGCGGCCGCGGCATGCGCAAGGTCGACGAGGCGGGACCGGACGCCCAGCACCTGCGCGAGGCCGTCGAGACCTGCATGCGCGAGGCCGAGGCGGCCTTCGGCGACCCGACGGTCTTCATCGAGCAGGCCGTCGTCGACCCCCGCCACATCGAGGTGCAGGTCCTCGCCGACGGCGAGGGCAACGTCATCCACCTCTTCGAGCGCGACTGCTCGGTGCAGCGGCGACACCAGAAGGTCGTGGAGATCGCGCCGGCGCCCAACCTCGACCCGGAACTGCGCGACCGGATGTGCGCGGACGCGGTGCGCTTCGCCCGCGAGATCGGCTACCGCAACGCAGGCACGGTCGAGTTCCTGCTCGACCCGGCCGGCAACTACGTCTTCATCGAGATGAACCCGCGCATCCAGGTCGAGCACACCGTGACCGAGGAGGTCACTGACGTCGACCTGGTGCAGTCCCAGCTGCGGATCGCCTCCGGCGAGACGCTGGCCGACCTCGGCCTGAGCCAGGACGGCATCGTGCTGCGCGGGGCCGCGCTGCAGTGCCGGATCACCACCGAGGACCCCGCCAACGGGTTCCGTCCCGACACGGGCGTCATCACGACGTACCGCTCCCCCGGCGGCGGCGGCATCCGCCTCGACGGCGGCACGGTCTACACCGGCGCCGAGGTCTCCGCGCACTTCGACTCGATGCTCGCCAAGCTCACCTGCCGCGGGCGGACCTTCGACAAGGCCGTGGAGAAGGCGCGCCGCGCGGTCGCGGAGTTCCGCATCCGCGGCGTCTCGACGAACATCCCCTTCCTCCAGGCCGTGCTCGACGACCCGGACTTCGCCTCCGGCAACGTCACGACGTCGTTCATCGAGACCCACCCGCAGCTGCTGCGCGCCCGCGGCAGCGGCGACCGCGGCAGCAAGCTGCTCGGTTACCTCGCCGACGTCACGGTCAACCAGCCGCACGGCGAGGCGAAGGTCTCCGTCGACCCGGCCACCAAGCTGCCCGGCACCAACCTCGAGGTCCCTGCGCCCGACGGCACCCGCCAGCTGCTGCTGCAGGTCGGGCCCGAGGAGTTCGCGCGCCGGCTGCGCGAGCAGGACCGGGTCGCGGTGACCGACACGACCTTCCGCGACGCCCACCAGTCGCTGCTCGCCACCCGCGTGCGCACCCGCGACCTGCTCACGGTCGCCCCCCACGTGGCCCGCACGACGCCCGAGCTGTGGTCGCTGGAGGCGTGGGGCGGCGCGACGTACGACGTGGCGCTGCGCTTCCTCGGTGAGGACCCGTGGGAGCGGCTGGCCCAGCTGCGCCAGGCCGTGCCGAACATCTGCCTGCAGATGCTGCTGCGCGGGCGCAACACGGTCGGCTACACGCCGTACCCCACCGCCGTCACCGACGCCTTCGTCGAGGAGGCGGCCGCGACCGGCATCGACGTCTTCCGCATCTTCGACGCGCTCAACGACGTCGAGCAGATGCGCCCGGCGATCGAGGCGGTCCGCGCGACCGGGACCACCGTCGCCGAGGTGGCGCTGTGCTACACCGGCGACCTCTCCGACCCCGACGAGCAGCTCTACACGCTCGACTACTACCTGCGGCTCGCCGAGCGCATCGTCGACGCCGGCGCGCACGTGCTGGCGATCAAGGACATGGCCGGCCTGCTGCGGGCGCCAGCCGCGCGGACGCTGGTGACCGCCCTGCGCGAGCGGTTCGACCTGCCGGTGCACCTGCACACCCACGACACGACCGGCGGCCAGCTCGCGACGCTCGTCGCGGCGATCGAGGCCGGGGTCGACGCCGTCGACGCCGCGACCTCCTCGATGGCCGGCACCACCTCCCAGCCCCCGCTCTCCGCGCTCGTGGCCGCGACCGACCACTCCCCGCGCGAGACCGGCCTGTCGCTCGCGGCGGTCAACGCGCTCGAGCCCTACTGGGAGGCGACGCGGCGGGTCTACGCGCCGTTCGAGTCCGGACTGGCCGCGCCGACCGGGCGGGTCTACCGCCACGAGATCCCCGGTGGCCAGCTCTCCAACCTGCGCCAGCAGGCGATCGCGCTTGGCCTCGGCGAGAAGTTCGAGCAGGTCGAGGACATGTACGCCGCCGCGAACGACATCCTCGGCAACGTCCCCAAGGTCACCCCGTCGTCGAAGGTGATCGGCGACCTCGCGCTCTCGCTCGTCGGCCTCGGCGCCGACCCGGCGGAGTTCGCGGCCGACCCGCGCCGCTTCGACGTGCCGGACTCGGTCATCGGCTTCCTCAACGGCGAGCTCGGCGACCCGCCGGGCGGCTGGCCCGAGCCGTTCCGGACCAAGGCGCTCGAGGGCCGGTCGTGGCAGGCGCCCGACCAGGACCTCACCGACGACCAGCGCGCGGACCTCGCGGCGTCCGGCCCGCGCCGCCAGCGGGCGCTCAACGAGCTGCTCTTCCCCGGCCCGACCAAGGACTTCAACGAGCAGCGGGCGCGCTACGGCGACCTGTCGGTGGTGCCGACCGTGGAGTACCTCTACGGCCTGCGCACCGGCGTCGAGCACCAGGTCGACCTCGCCGAGGGCATCCGGCTGATCGTGGGCCTGCAGGCGATCGGCGAGCCGGACGAGCGCGGCTTCCGCACGGTCATGGCGACCATCAACGGCCAGCTGCGCCCGGTCTCGGTGCGCGACCGGTCGGTCTCCTCCGACGTCGCCACCGCCGAGAAGGCCGACACCTCCCGGGCCGGCCACGTCGCCGCGCCGTTCGGCGGGGTCGTCACCGTCGTCGTCGCCGAGGGCGACCAGGTCGCCGCGGGTGACACGGTCGCGACGATCGAGGCGATGAAGATGGAGGCCTCGATCACCGCGCCGGTCGCCGGTCGGGTCGAGCGGGTCGCGCTCGGCGGCACCCAGGCCGTCGAGGGTGGCGACCTGGTGCTCGTGCTGGCGGACTGACCGGTGCCGTCGGCGGGTCGGCGGGTGGCCGTGCACGAGGGCCACCCGGCCGTCGCCGGCGTCGTCACCGCGGTCGTCGGCTTCAGCAGCTCCTTCGTCGTCGTCCTCGCCGGTCTCGCCGCCGTCGGCGCGACCTCGGCCCAGGCGGCCTCGGGCCTGGTGGCGCTCTGCGTCGCCCAGGCGCTCGGCATGCTCTGGCTGGGCCTGCGCCACCGCTCGCCCCTGAGCCTGGCCTGGTCGACCCCCGGCGCGGCGCTGCTCGTGTCCACCGGTGCGGTCGAGGGCGGCTGGCCGGCCGCGGTCGGCGCCTTCGTCGTGACGGCGCTGCTCATCGGGCTGACCGGGCTGGTGCCGTGGCTCGGGGACCTCGTCGGGCGGATCCCCGCCTCGCTCGCCCGCGCCATGCTCGCCGGCGTCCTGCTGCCGCTGTGCCTGGCACCGGTCACCGGCCTCGCCGCTTCCCCTGCCCTCGTCGGCCCGGTCGTGCTGACGTGGGTCGTCGGGCTGCTGCTCTTCCCGCGCTGGGCGGTGCCGGCGTCGCTAGTGGTCGCGCTGGTCGTCGTGCTGGTCGAGGCGCGCTCCGACGTCGACGTGGACCGGCTCCTGCCCACGCTGGCCTGGACGACCCCGTCGTGGACGCTGCCCGCCCTGGTCTCCATCGCGCTGCCGCTGTACGTCGTCACGATGGCCTCCCAGAACGTCCCCGGCGTCGCCGTCATGGCCAGCCACGGGTACGCCGTCCCCTGGCGCGAGACCATGACCGTCACCGGCCTCGGGACCCTCCTCGCCGCGCCGCTCGGCGGCCACGCGGTCAACCTCGCCGCGATCACGGCCGCCATGGCCGCCGGCCCGATGGCCGGCGCCGACCGAGCCCGCCGCTGGATCGCCAGCACCTCGGCTGCGGTGACCTACCTGGTGCTGGCGGCCCTCGCCTCGGCGCTGACCGCCGTCGTCGTGGCCGCGCCCGGCGACGTCGTCCAGGCCGCCGCCGGCCTCGCGCTCGTCGGCACCCTCGCCTCCTCGCTCGCCGGTGCCCTCGCCGAGGAGGACGGCCGCGAGGCAGCCGCCGTCTGCTTCCTCGTCGCCGCCTCCGGCGTCACCGTCCTCGGCGTCGGCTCCGCCTTCTGGGCGTTGGTCGCCGGCCTCGCCCTGCGTCCGCTCCTCGCCGCCCGCCGCTGACCCGCTCGGGTGGTTGAGGAGGTTGCGCTGGCAACCGTCTCGAGACCCGCCGGGACTCCGACCGCTCGACGGGCAGGTTTCGAGACAGGCGCTGCGCGCCTTCCTCAACCCCCCGGAGCGACGCTGCGCGCCTTCCTCAACCCCCCGGAGCGACGCTGCGCGCCTTCCTCAACCAGCCGTGGGGGCGAAGGTCGGCGGCGGGAGCGGGTCGCGGAGCGACTCGTAGCCGTGGGCGACCTCGACGAGCGTCGCCTCGCTGCCGGCGGTCCCCCAGAACGACACGGCCACGGGCAGCCCGTCGACGACCTCGGTCGGCACGGTCAGCAGCGGGTAGCCCGCCATCGCCGGCACCCCCGAGCACGACCCGACCAGCTCCTCGGGTCCCGGCAGCCGGATCCGGTGCGCGCGGTCGTAGGACGGCGTGACCAGCACGTCGAGGTCGTGCTCGCGCAGCACCCGGTCGATGCCGCCCTCGCGGGTGGCGGCGACGCAGCGGGCGCGCGCGGCGGCGTACTCCTCGCTGTCGGTGCCGGGCACCTCCAGCGCCTGCTCGAGCAGCCCCTGCCCGAAGTGCTCGAGCTCGACCGCGGCGTGCTCGCGGTTGAAGGCCACGACGTCCTCGAGGGTGCGGGGGCCGTCGCCCGGGCGGCGGGAGAGGTACGCCGCCAGGCCGGTGCGCAGCTCGGCGAGGAGCACGAGCAGCTCGTCCTCCCAGATCGTGTCCGGCAGGTCGGGGAGGTCGGTGCCGTCCACGACGACCGCGCCGGCGGCCGAGAGGGCGGCGACCGCGCGCTCGGCGGCGGCGTCGGCGGCCTCGGAGAAGCCCCAGTAGGGTCCGCGCGGCACGCCCACCCGCTTGCCGGCCAGCCGCCCGTCGACGGCGTGCGCGGCGAGGTCGGCCCCGCCGCCGGCGAGCACCGTCAGCAGCGCGGCGGCGTCGCGGACGGTCGCCGCCATCGGGCCGGGGGTGTCCTGCGAGGCCGAGATCGGCACGACGCCGTCGGTCGGCACCAGGCCGACGGTCGGCTTGAGCCCCACGCAGCCGTTGTACGCCGCGGGGCAGGTGATCGACCCGTCGGTCTCGGTGCCGACGGCGTACGCCGCCAGGCCGGCCGCCACCGCGGCGCCGCTCCCGGAGCTCGACCCGCCCGCGGACCGGTCCAGCGCGTAGGGGTTGCGGGTCAGCCCGCCGTGGGCGCTCCAGCCGGAGGTCGAGGCCAGGTCGCGGATGTTGGCCCACTCCGAGAGGTTGGTCTTGCCGAGCACCACCATGCCGGCCTCGCGCAGCCGGCGCACGAGCGGCGCGTCGGCCGCGGGGTGGGGCTGACCGGCCAGCGCGAGCGAGCCAGCTGTCGTCGGGAGGTCGGCGGTGTCGACGTTGTCCTTGACCAGCACCGCGCGGCCGTGGAGCGGGCCGCGCACCCGCCCGGCCGCGGCCTCGGCGTCGAGCTCACGGGCCCGGTCGAGCGCGCCGGGGTGCAGGGTGCAGATCGAGCCGATCAGCGGGTCGACCGTGGCGATCCGGTCGAGCAGCCGCTCGACCTCGGAGGTGGACGTCTCGGGAGGCACGGGCGGCATCCTCCCCCGAGGCCTGCGCCCGTCCGCCCAGGGGCCCGTCCACTCGGGGCCTGCCCGCTCAGAGGCCCACCCGCTCAGGAGCCGCCGACGCCGAAGGTGAGGTAGGTCGAGCGCAGGGCGAGCGCCGAGCGGAACGCGTCGCCGCTGACCGTCGCGGACCCGCGCGAGCCGACGAGCCGCAGCGTGCGGACGCGGCCGCCCCACTGGCCGTTGCCGTCGCGGGAGACGACGACGATCCGCTGCAGGTCGCCGATGCCGGGCCAGGCGCGCTCGAGGCGGGTGTCGTCGAGCGTGACCGTCCAGCGGTGCACGGGGTTGCCGGCCCAGCCGTCGTACGGGTCCTTCTGGGCGGTGAGGTAGGGCACCGACCCGGCGGAGGTCCAGCCGCCGCTGCTGGACGCGAACTGGGTGAAGGCCGGCTCGCCGCCGGCCGTCAGCACCAGCCCCTCGGTGGCGTCGACGGCGGCGTTGGACGCCGGGTGCTCGGCCGCGACGCCGCCGTAGACCTGGCAGGAGGTGGTGTCACAGAGCTGGTAGGCGCTCGAGCGCGGGTGCGCCCGCTCGTACGCCGCGTAGGTGCGCGCCGCGATCGACTGCGCGCGCACCGCGGCGGGGCTCCAGCTCGCCGGGATCTCGAGCGGCACGACGCCCTTGAGGTAGCTCTCCAGGGTCAGGTCGTTGACGGTCTGCAGGCCGCCGGCCACCCGCGCCGCACGCAGCCGGCCCCGGTAGGGCCTCTCGCCGGCGGGGGTGACCAGCGTGACCGGCTTGCCGCCGGCGTAGAACTCCCCGGCGCCGGCCAGGTCGCGCCACTTGCGCCACTTGTCGGTGCGGAAGGAGACGCGCAGCGCCCCCGTCGGCGCCTCGCGGATCCGCCACTGCTTCGCGCCGTTGTCCGGCAGCCGCACCCGCCCGCCGCCGGCGAGGTCGGCGACGGTCAGGCCCGCGCGGGGCCGCACGACGACGTCGCCGTCGGTGTCGGCGGAGATCGCGACCGTGACGCGGCCCCGGGCCTTCCCCCACGACGTGCCGGGGTAGTAGAACTCCACGATCTGCCGCTCGCCCAGCCCCTGCCGCGCGGCACCCTCGGCGCCGTACTGCGACATCCCGTGCCCGTGTCCGTAGCCGCGGCCGGTGATCCTCACCGTCGCCGTGCGAGGCACCGCCCAGCTGTCGGCGGTCGGCGCAGCGGTGCGCGCGGTGGACCCAGTGGGCTCAGTAGTGGACTCGGGAGCCACGCCGGGACCGGCGGGCGCGCTCGACGGGACCAGCACGGCCGGGACGACGAGGGCGCAGACCGCGAGGGCCCGGGAGACACGCATGCCCCAATCGCACCACCTGTCACACGCTGCCGCAATTGGTCGCGGACAACTACAGACGTGTAGTTCTCCCAGGTCAGACGCGGTGCAGGCGCCGGGCGGCCTCGGCGATCGAGCCGGACATCGACGGGTAGACCGTGAACGCCTGCGCGAGCTGGTCGGCGGTGAGCGACTCGGCCACGGCCACGGAGACCGGGTGGATGAGCTCGCTGGCCCGCGGACCGACGACGACACCACCGACGACGATGCCGGTGCCGGGGCGGCACAGCAGCTTCACGAAGCCGTCGCGGACGCCCTGCATCTTCGCGCGGGGGTTGCCCGACATCGGCAGCGTGACGACCTCGGCCTGCATCTCGCCGGCGTCGACGGCCTGCTGGGACCAGCCGACGGTGGCGATCTCCGGGGAGGTGAAGACGTTGGAGGAGACCTTCTTCAGGTCGAGCGGGTGCACGGTGTCGCCGAGGAAGTGCCACATCGCGATCCGGCCCTGCATCGCGGCGACCGAGGCGAGCATGAGCACGCCGGTGCAGTCGCCGGCGGCGTACACGCCTCGCGCCGAGGTCCGCGAGACGCGGTCGACGTTGACGAAGCCACCGTCCTTGAGGATGACGCCGGCCTCCTCCAGGCCCATGTCGGCGGTGTTGGGCACCGAGCCGAGGGCGAGGATGCAGTGCGAGCCCTGGACGGTGCGGCCGTCGGTGAGGGTCACGGTGACGACGTCGCCGGAGCGGGTGACCGACTCCATCCGCGACTTCGACAGCACGGTCATGCCGCGGCGGCGCAGCACGTCCTCGAGCACGGTGGCGGCATCGGCGTCCTCGCCGGGCAGCACCCGGTCGCGCGAGGAGACCAACGTGACCGGGATGCCGAGGTTGAGGTAGGCGCTCGCGAACTCCGCGCCCGTGACGCCCGACCCGACCACGATCAGCTCGGTCGGCACCTCGGTGAGGTCGTAGACCTGCTCCCAGGTGAGGATCCGCTCGCCGTCGGGCTGGGCGGTCGGCAGCGTGCGCGGCGCGGCGCCGGTCGCGACCAGCACCGCGTCGGCCTCGAGGACCTGCTCGGTCCCGTCGGTCGCGGTCGCCACGACCCGGCCCGGACCGTCGAGCCGCGCACGCGCCTCGACGACCTGGACGCCGTCCTTCTCCAGCCGCCGCGCGATGTCGGTCGACTGGTCGGCCGCGAGCCGCTTCACCCGGGCGTTGACCCGGGCGAGGTCGACGCGGATCGTCTCCGCCGCGTCGCCCTCGGTGTCGGTGAAGATCACGCCGAGCTCGGCCGCACCCGCCAGCTCGTCCATGACCTCGGCAGTCGCGATGAGCGTCTTGCTGGGCACGCAGTCGGTGAGCACCGCCGAGCCGCCGACCCCGTCGGTGTCGACGATGGTCACCTCGGCGCCGAGCTGGGCGGCGACGTGGGCGGCTTCGTACCCGCCGGGGCCGCCCCCGACGATGACGACGCGATCGGTGGTCATGAGAAGTTGATCATGTGGCCGGCGATGCCGTGGACGGCTTCCTTGACGGCCTCGGAGAGCGTCGGGTGGGCGAAGACGTTGCGCGACACCTCGTCGGCGGTGAGGTCCCACTGCTGGGCCAGGGTCAGCACCGGCAGCTGCTCGGTGACGTCCGGGCCGATCATGTGGGCGCCGAGGATCTCGTTGTGCTCGGCGTCGGCGACGACCTTGACGAAGCCGACCGCGTCGCCGAGGCCCTGCGCCTTGCCGTTGGCCGAGAACGGGAAGGTGGCCGTCTTGACGTCGTACCCCTTGTCCTTGGCCTGCTGCTCGCTGTAGCCGAAGGAGCCGATCTGGGGCTGGCAGTACGTCGCCCGCGGGATCATGTCGAAGTCGATCTCCATCGTCTCGACCCCGGCGATCGTCTCCGCGGCGACGATGCCCATCGCCTCGGCGGCGTGGGCCAGCATCATCTTCCCGGTGACGTCGCCGATGGCGTAGACGTGGCCGACGTTGGTGCGGCCGCGGCCGTCGACGGCGATCGCGCCGCGCTCGGTGAGCTCGACGCCGGCAGCCTCGAGGCCGTAGCCCTCGGTGCGCGGCTGGAAGCCGATCGCCTGCAGCACCTTGTCGGCCTCGAGGACCTGCTGCTCGCCGTCCTTGGAGACGGTGACCTTGACCTGGTCGCCGGAGTCGTCGATGCCCTCGACCTTAGTCGAGAGCAGGACCTTCACGCCGAGCTTCTTGTAGTGCTTGAGCAGCTCCTTGGACACGTCGGCGTCCTCGGTGGGCACCATCCGGTCGAGGAACTCCACGATCGTCACGTCGACGCCGAAGTTCTTCATCACGTAGGCGAACTCGACGCCGATCGCGCCGGAGCCGGCGATGATGATCGACCCGGGCAGCTCGTCGGTGAGGATCTGCTCCTCGTAGGTCACGACGCGCTCGGAGAGCTCGGTGCCGGGGATCAGCCGGGTCTTCGCGCCGGCGGCGATGATCAGGTCGTCGCAGGTGTACGACGTGGTCTCGCCGTCCTTGGTCACGTCGAGCGAGGTGGGCCCGGTGAGGGTGCCCCAGCCGTCGACCTCGGTGATCTTGTTCTTCTTCATCAGGAAGTGGACGCCCTTGACGATGCCGGCCGAGACCTGGCGGCTGCGCTTGTGGGTGGGCCCGAACGACATGGTGGCGTCGCCCTCGATGCCGAACTTGTCCTTCTCGTGCGCCAGCACGTGGGCGAGCTCGGCGTTCTTCAGGAGCGCCTTGGAGGGGATGCAGCCCACGTTGAGACAGACACCGCCCCAGTACTTCTCCTCCACCACGGCGACCGACTTGCCGAGCTGGGCGGCGCGGATCGCCGCGACGTAGCCCCCGGGACCGGCGCCGAGGACGAGGACATCGAAGTGGTTCGTCACGACCCTCAGCCTACGTCTGTCGCGCACGTCACCCCGAACCGGTCGCCCCTCGGCCACTACCCTGCCGACGTGACGCTTTACGCCGCCTACGGGACCAACCTCGATCCCGCCCGCATGGGCGAGCGCTGCCCGCACTCGCCGATGCAGACGACGGGGTGGCTCAGCGGGTGGCGGCTGACGTTCGGCGGCGAGGAGCACGGCTGGGACGGCGCGCTCTCCACGATCGTCCAGGACCCCTTCGAGCAGGTCTTCGTCGCGGTCTACGACATCACCCGCGAGGACGAGAAGCACCTCGACGGCTGGGAGGCGGCCGACTCCGGGCTCTACCGCAAGACCAAGGTCCGGGTCTCGACGATGGACGGCGAGGTCGTCGTGTGGACCTACGTGCTCGACGCCTACGAGGGCGGCCTGCCCTCGGCGTCGTACCTCGGGGTGCTCGCCGACGCCGCCGAGGCGGCCGACGCCCCGGCCGACTACGTCGCGGCGCTGCGGCGGCGCCCCTGCCGCTCCACCGGGCTCTGACCGGCTGCGACCGGGCTCTGGCCCGGCTCTAACCGGGCCCTGAGCCGCACGGGCGACCGCCGACGGAAATCCGGTCCCCAGCCCGTCCTGACCTAGAGTTCGGCCGTGACCGACGCGCAGCCCACGACCGCCAGCACCGAGCCGTACGCCGACCCCCGGGCCGATCCCTACGGCCTCGCGGAGGAGGCGGCCGCCGCCCTCGCCGAGCTCACCGGCGTCGAGCGGCACGACCTCGCCCTCGTCCTCGGCTCGGGCTGGCTGCCCGCGGTCGACGCCCTCGGCGGCGCGACCGCCGAGATCGCCACGACCGACCTGCCCGGCTTCAGCGCCGCCGCGGTCGCCGGCCACTCCGGGAAGATCCGCTCGCTGAAGGTGGGCGACAAGAACGTCCTGGCGTTCCTCTCCCGCACCCACTACTACGAGGGCCGCGGCGTCGCCGCCGTCGTGCACGGCGTGCGCACCGCGGCGGCCGCCGGCTGCTCGACCGTCGTGCTCACCAACGGCTGCGGCGGCCTGAAGGAGACCTGGACCCCGGGCACCCCGGTCCTCATCTCCGACCACATCAACCTCACCGGCCGCTCCCCCATCGTCGGCGCGAACTTCGTCGACCTCACCGACCTCTACTCCAGCCGCCTGCGCGCGATGTGCCGCGAGGTCGACCCGACGCTCGACGAGGGCGTCTACGTGCAGTTCCCCGGCCCCCACTACGAGACCCCGGCCGAGATCGGCATGGCGCGGGCCATCGGCGGCCACCTGGTCGGCATGAGCACGACCCTGGAGGCGATCGCCGCCCGCGAGGCCGGCATGGAGGTGCTCGGCATCAGCCTGGTCACCAACCTCGCCGCCGGCATCACCGGCGAGCCGCTCAACCACGAGGAGGTCCTCGAGGCCGGCCGCGCAGCCGCGACCCGGATGGGCGACCTGCTCGGCTCGATCGTGCCGAGGATCTGACTCCCTGATGGAGTCCCCCGCCCCCGCCACCCGGCAGCTGCTCGTCGACGCCGCCCTGCGGGCGTTCGCCGAGCACGGGGTGCACAACGCCTCGCTGCTGGAGATCACGCGGCAGGCGGGGCAGCGCAACCGCGGGGCGGTGCACTACCACTTCGGCAGCCGCGAGGGCCTGGTCGCGGCCGTCCTCGAGGTGCACGCCGACGACATCGGCCGGCGGGAGGTCGAGCTGCTCCAGGCCGCCCGTGAGCGGCCCGACGACGACATCGCCTCGGTGGTCGAGGCGATCGTCCGGCCGGTCACCGAGGTCTCCGAGCTGGGCTGGCGCGGGCGGTGCTCGGTGGTGGTGCTCGGCGAGCTGGTCCAGCAGGACATCACCCCGCTCGGCCCCGAGGTCCAGGCCGCGATGGCCCGCACCGGCGGCTACGAGCTCTTCTCGCTGCTGCGCGACCGGCTCCGCCCGATGGCGATGGACCTGGAGCTGGAGAACGAGCGGCTCGCGCTGGTCACCGGCTGCATCCTGCGCGCCGTCGCCGACCGCGCCCGGGCCGCCGAGCTCCCGCCGACCGGTCGCGACCCGCTGCCGGCGGAGCGGTTCGTCCGCAACCTGGTCTCGATGGCCACCGCGATGCTCACCGCGCCGCTGCCGGCCGACGGGTAGCCCTCGGGACCCCGTGCCCCGGCGGGGGCCGGCACGCGAGAGACTCGTGCCCGTGCTCGACGCCGGCCCGACCTCCGCCCTGTCGACCGCCATGCGTGAGGGCTCCCGGGCCGAGCACGAGGACGCCGAGGGGTCGACCTTCATGTCCGAGCTGCTCGAGGGGCGCATCTCCGAGGAGGGGTACGCCACCTACCTCCGCCGCCTGCGCAGCGTGTACGCCGCCATGGAGACCGCCGTGCGCGCCCGCACCGACGACCCACTGGTCGCCGCCGTGCACGACCCGGCCCTCGAGCGGCTCGCCGCCATCGACGCCGACCTCGACCACTGGGCGCCCGGGGCACCCCACGACCTCGCGCCCGGCGAGTCGCCGGCTGCGGCGGCGTACGTCTCCCGCCTCGAGGGCGCGACCTGGGGCGGCGACCTGGTGGCCCACCACTACACGCGCTACCTCGGCGACCTCTCCGGCGGGCAGGCCATCGGCCGGGTGCTGGACCGGGCCTTCGACCTCGACGGGGCCGGCACGGCGTTCTACGCGTTCCCGGCGATCCCCAAGCCCAAGCCCTACAAGGACGCCTACCGCGCCCGCCTCGACGGGCTCGGTCTCGACGCCGCCAGGGTGGCCCGCGTGGTCGGGGAGGTGAAGGTAGCGTTCCGGCTGAACCAGGCCCTCTTCACCGAGCTCGGAGAACGCATCGATGCTTACCGCCGCGTGGTCCCGCAGGACTGACCTCCGCACCGACGGCGCGGGCCACCGCGCATGAAGGTCCTCGTCACCGGCGCCGCCGGCAGCATCGGCCGGGTCGTGTGCCTGGGCCTGGCCGACCGCGGTCACGACGTCGTCGGCCTGGACCGGCTGCCGCAGCCCTCGGGCGAGGACGGTCCCTGGTACACCCTCGACTGCGCCGACCCCGACGCCGTCGACGCGGTCTTCGTCGAGCAGTCGCTCGACGCGGTCGTCCACCTGGCCGGCCACCCCGGCGAGGCGAACCTGCCGGAGTCGCTGACCTCCCACGTCGTCACGACCGGTGCGCTGCTCGACGCGATGGTCGCCCACGACGTGCGGCGGATGGTCTACGCCTCCTCCAACCACGCCGTCGGCCGCACCCCGCGCCGCGACCTGGTCGGCGTCGACGCCCGCCCCCGCCCCGACACGTTCTACGGCGTGTCCAAGGTGGCGGCCGAGGCGCTGCTGAGCCTCTACGTCGACCGCTACGGCATCGACGCCGTCGCCTGCCGCATCGGGTCCTTCCTGCCCGAGCCCGAGACCGTCCGCAACCTGTCGACCTGGCTCTCCCACGACGACTGCGTCCGGATGGTCGAGGCCTCGCTCACCGCCGCCGCCCCCGGCTTCGCGGTGCTGTACGGCATCTCCGCCAACACCCGCGCCTGGTGGGACCTGGAGCCCGGCCGCGCACTGGGCTACGAGCCGCAGGACGACGCCGAGGCCTGGGCCGACCGCATCCAGCCCTCCCCCGAGGACGACTGGGACGCCGCCCACGTCGGCGGCCCCTACGCCACCGCCACCTTCGAGCGCCCCGCCCTCGACCGCTCCTGACCCAGCCGCCCCGGCTGGTTGAGGAAGGCGCGCAGCGACCGCCCCGGCTGGTTGAGGAAGGCGCGCAGCGCCCGCCCCGGCTGGTTGAGGAAGGCGCGCAGCGCCCGCCCCGGCTGGTTGAGGAAGGCGCGCAGCGCCTGTCTCGAAACCCGCCGACGCACCGAGCACGGACCCGGCTTGGACGGCAGGCGTTCGATGGGGTCATGACCACACCCGTGACGCAGCAGCGCACCCTCGGCACCGCCTCCTCCCTCACGGTCTCGGCCCTCGGGCTGGGCTGCATGGGGATGTCGGAGTTCTACGGCACCGCCGACGAGGCGACCGCGACCGAGACCATCCACCGCGCCCTCGACCTCGGCGTGACGTTCCTCGACACCGCCGACATGTACGGCCCGTTCACCAACGAGCAGCTGGTCGGCGCGGCCATCAAGGACCGCCGCGACGAGGTGCAGCTCGCGACGAAGTTCGGCAACGAGCGACGACCCGACGGCACCCGCGTGGGCGTCAACGGCCGGCCCGAGTACGTCCGGTCCGCCTGCGACGCCTCGCTCTCCCGCCTCGGCGTCGACCACATCGACCTCTACTACCAGCACCGCGTCGACAAGACGGTCCCGATCGAGGAGACCGTGGGCGCGATGGCCGAGCTGGTGCAGGCCGGCAAGGTGCGCCACCTCGGCCTGTCCGAGGCGTCCGCAGCGACGATCCGCCGGGCGCACGCGGTGCACCCGATCACGGCGCTGCAGACCGAGTACTCCCTGTTCACCCGCGACCTCGAGGACGAGATCCTCCCGACGATCCGCGAGCTCGGCATCGGCCTGGTGCCCTACTCCCCGCTCGGCCGCGGCATCCTCACCGGCGCCATCACCGACGAGTCGTCGCTGGCCGAGGACGACTCGCGCCGCTCGGCGTACTTCCCCCGCCTCAACGGCGAGGGCCTGCGCGCCAACCTGCAGCTGGTCGCCCGCATCCGCGAGATCGCCGAGGAGCTCGGCTGCACGCCCGGCCAGCTCGCGCTCGCGTGGGTGCTCGCGCAGGGCGACGACGTGGCGCCGATCCCCGGCACCAAGCGGGTGCGCTACCTGGAGGAGAACGTCGGCGCCCTGGACGTAGCGGTCGACGCCGACGTGCTGCGCCGGCTCGACGAGGCCGTCCCGCGCGACGCGGTCGTCGGCGACCGGTACGGCGACATGTCCAGCATCGACGCCTGACGCACCCGATCGCTGGTCGAGCAGCGAGCCCTGGCGAGCCTCGACGAGACCCCGTGAGCGACCCACGGCCCCCCAGGCTCTGCGTCCCTCACGGGGTCTCGTCACCGTCGGGCCTGGCGGCCCTCCTGCTCGACCGGCGGCAGGCGGCGGGATCGTAGGGTGGGCCGGTGACGAACACCGACGTTCCCGCCCTGCTCGACGCCGCCCGCGCCTGGATCGCCGAGGACCCCGACCCGCGCACCCGCGAGGAGCTCGAGCAGGTCGTCGCCCGGGTCGAGGCCGGGGACGACGGGGCGACCGCGGACCTGGCCGACCGGTTCGACGGGACGCTGGAGTTCGGCACGGCCGGCCTGCGCGGCGCGATCGGCGCCGGCCCGAACCGGATGAACCGGACCGTCGTCACCCGCGCGGCCGCCGGCCTGGTGGCGTACCTCAAGGACTCCGGCGCCACCGGCCCCGTCGTCATCGGGTACGACGCCCGGCACGACAGCGACGTCTACGCCCGCGACACCGCGGAGGTGGTGACCGGGGCCGGCCTGGTCGCGCACGTGCTGCCCCGGCCGTTGCCGACCCCGCTGCTGGCCTACGCGATCCGCGAGCTCGGCTGCTCGGCCGGCGTGATGGTCACCGCCAGCCACAACCCGCCGGAGGACAACGGCTACAAGGTCTACCTCGGCGACGGCAGCCAGATCGTGCCGCCCGCCGACGAGGAGATCGCGGCCCGGATCGCGGCCGTCGGCGCGCTCGCCGACGTGCCCCGGGGCACCGTCGGGGCGGTGCTCGACGAGGGCATCGTCGACCGCTACCTCGACACCGTCGCCGGCCTCGCGCCCGACGGCGCCCGCGACCTCGACATCGTCTACACCCCGCTCCACGGCGTCGGCGGCACGGCCGTCGCGCAGGTGCTGGAGTCGGCCGGCTTCTCCGAGCCGCGCGTCGTCGCCGAGCAGGAGCAGCCCGACCCCGACTTCCCGACCGTCGCGTTCCCCAACCCCGAGGAGCCCGGCGCGATGGACCTCGCGATGGCGCTGGCCGCGCAGCACGGCGCGGACCTCGTCGTCGCCAACGACCCCGACGCCGACCGCTGCGCCGCCGCCGTCCCCGGCCCCCACGGCTGGCGGATGCTGCGCGGTGACGAGGTCGGCGCGCTGCTCGCCCACGCGCTGCTGACCGCCGGCAAGCAGGGCACCTACGCCACCTCGATCGTCTCCTCCTCGCTGCTGGGCAAGATGGCCGCGGCGCACGGCCAGCCGTACGCCGAGACGCTGACCGGCTTCAAGTGGATCGGTCGGGTCGAGGGGCTCGCCTTCGGCTACGAGGAGGCGCTCGGCTACTGCGTCGACCCCGAGCACGTGAAGGACAAGGACGGCGTCTCCGCGCTGCTCCTCCTCTGCGAGCTCGCCGCCCGCGCGAAGGCCGAGGGCCGCGGTCTCACCGACCTGCTCGACGACATCGCGCTCGAGCACGGCCTGCACGCGACCGACCAGCTCTCGGTGCGGGTCACCGACCTCGGCGAGATCGCCGCCGCCATGGAGCGGCTCCGCTCGACCCCGCCGACCGAGCTGGGTGGGCTCGCCGTCGAGCGGGTCGACGACCTCGCCACCGGCTCAGCCGACCTGCCGCCGACCGAGGGGCTGCGCTACTCCCTCGCAGGCGGCGCGCGCGTCGTCGTACGTCCGAGCGGGACGGAGCCCAAGCTGAAGTGCTACCTCGAGGTCGTCGTCCCCGTCGACCCGGAGGACGGCGTCGACGCCGCCCGCATCCACGCCGTCGGCCGGCTCGACGCCCTCCGGTCCGGCATCAAGGCCGCCGCCGGCATCTGACCCGCCCGCCGGCCGGCCCTCCCGACCGGTCGAGGAGGTCGCGCTGGCAGCCGTCTCGAGACCCGCCGGCAAGCAGGCCGGCCTCAGACGACGAGCGTCACCACGAGCGCGACGACCCCGGCGGTGAGCAGGGCGATCTCGAGCCAAGCCGGGGTGCGTCGTACGTCGGCGGCGAGCGCCGCGACCTCGGGCGAGCCGCGCCGGAGGCCGCGCCGCTTGCGCTCCTCGTCGACCAGCTGGGTGATCCGGTTCTCGACGACGTCGGCGTACGGCGGGGTCTTCGGGGTCGCGAGCACGTCGCCGCGGCGCGGGTCGCGCGTCGGGGGCCGCGTCGAGGCGAGCGTCGTGCGCAGGCTGTGGCCGATGGCGGGCGAGACGTAGCGCCTGTCCCCCACCCGCACGGCCAGCACCTGCCGCACGGCCAGCTGGTCGATCGCCGCGAGCGGGATCGAGACGTCCTCGACCATGTTGTGCAGCACCAGGCGGTCGTCGGCGACCCGCACGCGCGGCTTGAGCAGCGCGGCCCACGCGAGCACCCCGACGAGGAACGCACCGGCGACGATCGGTGCGGGGAAGTCGTCGACGATGCCGAGGACGAGGGTGCCGACCGCTGCGACGAGCGCGAGGGCGCCGGCCGCCCGGCCGTTGGTGGGGTGGAACCGCTCGGTGACCTCGCCGGGTCCTGCCTCGACCACCGGTCGCTCCTCCTCGATCCGCTCCGCCCGCCGTCCCGGCAGGCCCTCCCCCGAGCCTATGCTGAGGCGGTGAACGAACCCTCCGTCGCCCAGGTCGCCCAGGCCATCGACCACACCCTGCTGAAGCCGGAGGCCACCCACGCCGACGTCGAGGCACTGGTGGCCGAGGCCGTCGAGCTCGGCACGTACTCGGTGTGCGTGTCGCCCTCGATGCTGCCCGTCGCCGTCCCCGCGGGCAGCGACCTCAAGGTCGCCGTCGTGTGCGGCTTCCCCAGCGGCAAGCACACCTCCGCGGTCAAGGCCGCCGAGGCCGCCGAGTCGGTCGCGCTCGGTGCCGACGAGATCGACATGGTCATCGACGTCGGCGCGGCCAAGGAGGGCCGGTTCGACGCCATCGAGGCCGACATCGCCGCCGTCCGCGCCGCAGCTCCCGCGCCGACCGTGCTCAAAGTGATCATCGAGTCCGCCGCGCTGACCGACGACGAGATCGTCGGGGCGTGCCGTGCGGCCGCCGCCGCGGGCGCCGACTTCGTCAAGACCTCCACCGGCTTCCACCCCTCCGGCGGTGCCGCCGAGGCGGCCGTCCGGCTGATGGCCGAGACCGTCCCCGACCTCCAGGTCAAGGCCTCCGGCGGCGTCCGGACGCTCGAGCAGGCCCGCACGATGATGGCCGCCGGCGCCACCCGCCTCGGCGTCTCCGGCAGCCGTGCCCTGCTCTCCTCCGCCGATCAGCCCGCCTCCGGCTCCGGCTACTGAGCGGCTGCTGACCGGCTGCTGACCGGCTGCTTGCGGGCGGCTGGCCGCTACTGACCGGGCCGGACGGGGTACCGGCCCGGCATGAGCGACGACAAGCGCACCAGCGTCCCCCTCGCCGAGCTGGCCGGCGGCAAGGTCCGCCTCGTCGGGCAGTGGGTGGTGGGGCTGCGCCGGACGACCGACACCACGGACCCGACCGAGCGCACGGGCGAGCCGTTCGCGGTCTCGCGCCGGTGCCGCCACCAGCTGGCCGACCTGAGCAAGGGTCACGTCGACGAGGACGGCTGCCTGGTCTGCCCGTGGCACCAGAGCAAGTACGACGTCCGCACCGGCGCCATGGTCGAGGGGCCGCGGGGCTTCCTCGGCTACCACGGCCCGGCGCGTGGCTACCGGCAGTTCGTGGCGGCGTACTCCAAGGTGCTCACGCTGCGGCGTGGCCGCGCCCGCGTCGTCGGGGACCGCGTCGAGGTCGACTGAGGACTCCGGCCCGGCGCACGGCAGGATGACCCGGTGCGCGCTCGGGTGATCGTCCTCGCCGGCCCCTCCGGGTCGGGCAAGTCCCGGCTCGCCGAACGGATCGGGCTCCCGGTGCTGCGGCTCGACGACTTCTACAAGTCCGGCGGAGACCCGACGCTCCCGCGCATCGAGCACGGCGCCAACGCCGGCCTGGTCGACTGGGACCACCCGGACTCCTGGCTGCCCGACGACGCCCTCGCCACGATGCGCACGCTGTGCGAGGAGGGCCGCGCGGACGTGCCGGTCTACGACATCGCGCAGGACGGCCGCTGCGGGTGGCAGACGCTCGACCTCCACGGGTCACGGTTCTTCGTGGCCGAGGGGATCTTCGCCCCCGACGTGGTCCGGCCGGCGCGCGAGGCCGGGCTGCTCGCCGCGGCGTACTGCATCCGCCGCTCCCACCTCCGCACCTTCTGGCTCCGCCTCCAGCGCGACCTGCGCGAGCACCGCAAGCCGCCGCTGGTGCTGGTCCGCCGCGGCGTCGCCCTGATGCGCGCCCAGCGCGAGGTCGTCGCCGACGCGGTCGCGAAGGGCTGCGTCCCGATGACCCCCGACGAGGCATGCGCCGACGTCGCCCGGCTCGCCGCCACCCCGTGACCCGGCCGTGACCCCGCCGTGGGGCGCCGCGATGCGCCAGCCCGACCGGCTCTCCTGCGGGGCCTCGGTGCTGGTCGCGGCCCACATGCTCGCCGACGAGGAGTACGCCGCCACCGCTCGCCGCTCCTTCGTGGCCGAGGTGCTCGCGCTGCACCGGCGGGTGACCGGCCCGCGCTCCCGGGACGGCCGCGCCCAGCTGCCGTGGCCGCGGGCGATCGGCACCCCGCCGTGGGCCGTCGCGCGCGAGCTGACGCTGGTCACCGGCGTGCGCCACCGCGTCCGACGTGCGCGCTGGTCCACGCTGCGCGACGCCCCCGCCCCGGCCGCGCTCTACGTCGGCAACCGGCTGCTGCCGCGCCACGTGGTGCTCGTGCTCGAGGCCGACGAGCGCCGGATGCGCCTCTACGACCCCTCGCACGGTGGCCTGGTGACCGTCACCCGCGACGCCTTCGAGGCCGGCCGGCTCCGCGTGGCCGGTTGGGACCGACCCTGGTTCGTCGTCGCCCCGGCCGGCCGCTGACGTCATCCGGACCGAGCGAGCGGGTGCTCCGTCCGCATGACGTCCCGGTCCTGGACCGGCCCCGCGGCGAGAGCCTGCTCGATCTGGCCGTAGAACGTGTCCGGCTCGAGCCGCAGCCCCAGCATCGGGACGCGCAGGACCCGCTCGCCGGTCAGGACGAGGTCGTTCTGCCTGACGGCGTCGCCCACGACGTGCTCGGCCCAGGCGTGCTGGATGCCGTCGACCTCGACGACCAGGCGGTGACCGGGCCAGTGCAGGTCGAGGACGTACCGGCCGTGGCGTCCCCGCCGGACGACCTGCCGGGCCGGCGCCGGCAGGCCGCGGCGCACCAGCTCCCGCACGATCGCTGCCTCGTCCAGCGTCCGCGCCCCCTCGAGCAGCTCGTGCACCACCTGCTGGACCAGCACGCGGCGGCGGTCCCGTCGCACCCGCAGCGCCTCGCTGCCCACCTCCTCCGCGGTCGCGAGGCCCTGCTGCACCGTCAGGGTCAGGAGGTAGGCCGCCTGCCGGTCGGTCCGCGCCCAGAGTGCCGCGCGGACCGCAGCCGTGGCCGGCCGCGCGCGGGGCACCCCGGTCGGCACGACGTCCCCGGCGTCCCAGCGCCGCGTCTGCCGGATGTCGTAGCGGCGGTCCCGCCGCACCCGTGCCCCGCGCGGCACCGACACCCGGACCCGGTCGACCTCGTACCGCTGCAGGCCGCCCGCCACCAAGGCCGATGCGCCGTCGAGGTACGCGCGCGGCCCACCCTGGAAGACCGCCGCCCAGTGGTGGCCGACGTCGCTGATCGCTGCGTTGTGCAGGCACACCGACTGGTCGCCGACCCGTTGCCACCGCCGCGCCCGCACCTGCCCGCGCACCTGCCACCGGGTGAGGCCGACCGCGTAGAGCTGGCGCCGCGACACCACCCCGCCCTGGGCGGTCGCGAGACGACGGGCGGCGACGAGGGCGGGGAGGTCGTGGTGCGGCTGCGCAGGCATGTGTCCACGCTCGCCGCCGCCGGCGTCCGTGACGGCTGCTCGACGACCCGGCTGTGGACGACCGCGCCGGTCCGGCACCCTGTGCACCGCTCGCGGCCCACGGGCAGGGCACCGCGGACGTCATCCGGAGGGTGGAAGCGGGTGCTCCGTCCGTATGACGTCCGCAGTCAGCCGGCCAGGATCAGCCGGCGAGCGCGGCGTACCCCGGCTTGATGACCGAGGAGATGATCTCGAGGCGCTGGTCGAAGGGCAGGAAGGCCGACTTCATCGCGTTGATGGTGAACCACTCGAGGTCGCGCACGCCGTAGCCGAACGCCTCGACCAGCGACCACATCTCCTCGGTCATCGAGGTGCCGCTCATCAGCCGGTTGTCGGTGTTGACGGTGACGCGGAACTTCAGGTCCTTCAGCAGGCCGATGGGGTGCTCGGCGATCGAGGAGGCCGCGCCGGTCTGGAGGTTGGACTTCGGGCACATCTCGAGCGGGATCCGCTTGTCACGGACGTACGCCGCCAGGCGACCGAGCTCGACGCGGCCGTCCTCGTCGACGGTGATGTCGTCGATGATCCGCACCCCGTGGCCGAGCCGGTCGGCGCCGCACCACTGGATGGCCTGCCAGATCGAGGGCGTGCCGAAGGCCTCGCCGGCGTGGATGGTGAAGTGGGAGTTCTCGCGCTGGAGGTACTCGAACGCGTCGAGGTGCCGGGTGGGCGGGTAGCCCGCCTCCGCACCCGCGATGTCGAAGCCGGCGACGCCGCGGTCGCGCCAGGCGACGGCGAGCTCGGCGATCTCCATCGAGCGGGCCTGGTGCCGCATGGCGGTCAACAGCTGGCGCACGACGATCCGGTCACCGGCGCCCGCGCAGCCCTCGTCGAAGCCGCGCTGCACCGCCGCGACCACCTCGTCGAGGCCGAGCCCGCCCTGGACGTGCTGCTCGGGGGCGTAGCGGACCTCGGCGTACACGACACCGTCCTCGACCAGGTCCTCGACGCACTCGCGGGCGACGCGGGTCAGCGCGTCGGCGGTCTGCATGACGCCGACGGTGTGGTCGAAGGTCTCGAGGTAGCGCTCCAGCGAGCCCGAGTCGGCCGACTCGGTGAACCAGCGGCCGAGCTCCTCGGCACCCCCGGCGACCGGGAGCCGGTGGCCGTTGCCGGCCGCGAGCTCGACGATCGTCTGCGGGCGCAGGCCGCCGTCGAGGTGGTCGTGCAGGAGGACCTTCGGTGCCTGGCGCACCTGCTCCTTCGTCAGCGGGGCGGAAGCACTATCTTGCATGCCGACATCCAAGCACCCCGCTGCTCGACCACGACATCGCTGCAAGGAGCACCCATGCGCACGTTCTCCACCTTCGAGGAGGTCGCTGCGGCGGCCGGCACCGACATCGGCTCGACCGACTGGGTGGAGATCGACCAGGCCCGGGTGGACCTGTTCGCCGAGGCCACCGGCGACCACCAGTGGATCCACGTCGACGTCGAGCGTTCGAAGACCGGCCCCTTCGGCGGGACCATCGCCCACGGCTACCTGACCCTGTCGCTGGTGCCGTGGCTCGGCAGCCAGGTCTTCACCCTCGACACCCCCGGCGCGAAGCTGAACTACGGCGTCAACAAGGTCCGCTTCCCCAACCCGCTCCTGGTCGGCAAGCGCGTCCGCGGCCACGTCGCCTTCGGCGAGGTCACCGACATCCCCGCCGGCAAGCAGGCCGTCATCAAGTACACCGTCGAGATCGAGGGCGAGACCAAGCCCGCCTGCGTCGCCGAGACCGTCGTCCTGCTCCTCGCCGACTGAGCTTCCCCGCAGTCACGGCGCAGCGCCTGCCGCTGGGGTCAGGACACAGCCGGCCGACGCGGACGCCGGGCGTCGCCGGGCAGCCCGAACACGGTGCGCACGCCGGGGCTGTGCGCGACGTGGTCCGGCGGACGGTCGACCAGCCCGGGCAGGCCGACGGAGGCGACGAGCTGGTCGTCGAGGGCGAGCACCTCGGCGTCGTGCAGCGGCCAGGGCTCGTGCCGGTTGGGGACGTGCAGCGTGCGGCCCCACCAGCGCACGTGCAGCCCCCAGCGCGCGGACAGGAAGTGGTCGAGGGCGGTCGCCTCGCGCGGCGCGCCGACCCGGACCGAGACGTGGCTGCGCACCGGCGGGCCCGGTCGCAGCAGGCGGGCGTTGTACGTGCGGACGTCGCCCTCCTCGGCGTACCGCATCCGCGCCCAGCGGTAGGGCAGGCCGAAGGCCGCGCGGGCGCCCAGGACGACCGCCGCGCGGTCAGCGTCGAGGCTGAGGAAGACGACGCCGCGGCGGCCGGTGGAGTCCACGGAGTAGAGCCGGACGTTGGTCTCGAGGAACGACCCGAGGTACGGCACACCCGGCCCGCGACCGACCCCGGCGCCGACCATCCGGAAGGGCACCAGCCCGACGTAGGTGCGCCCGTCGAGGGTGTCGGGCCGCACGCCGGCCGGCATCCGGTCGGCGACGACGGCCGGGTCGACCGCCCAGTGCAGGAAGGTCAGGTCGCGCCACTGCTGACCCATCATCACCGGGCCGGTGAGCTCCGGCGCCCGCGGCGAGACGTCCTCGACGACCGGCTGCTCCACCCGGCCAGCCTAGGCTGCGGCTCGTGACGCCCGACGACGTACGCCGCCTGGCGGCGACCGCGCACGAGCGGTGGACCGAGCTCGAGCTGGTGCACCGCTCGCCGCACGACCACGTCCGCGCCACGCTCCGCCACGGCGAGCTCGACGCGGTCCGCCTGCCCGAGGGCGAGCGGGTCCGCGAGCGCGGCGCACCCCCCTCGTCGTGGGACGTCCGCCCGCTCGAGCCGTACCCCACCAACTACCTGTGGTCGGCGATGCTCGACCCCCACGAGCTGACCGAGGGCGTGGAGATCACCGACGTGCGCCGCACCGAGCTGCTCGGGAGACCGGTCGTCGCGTTCTCCGCCCGGGCCGTCGACGGCTACGACCCCGTCTGCTCGTGCTGCCCGCTGGTCTTCTCCGAGGTCTCCGAGCGGCTCGAGCACGGTGACGACCGGGTCCCTCCGCCGCCCGGCGTCCTGCCCACGCACACCGACCTCGCCCTCGACCTCGAGGCGGGGGTCGTGGTCAGCAGCCACGACCGCGGCGGTCTGCGGGGCGGCCGGTTCACCAACGAGCTGCTGCGGGTCGTGCCCGGCGCCGAAACGGGGAACGGCGCCCGCACCGCGTAGGTTTCCGGGGTGCCCGATGCTCGCCCCCGCCGTACCTTCGCCGTCATCAGCCACCCCGACGCCGGCAAGTCCACGCTGACCGAGGCGCTCGCGCTGCATGCCCGCGCGATCAACGAGGCCGGCGCCGTGCACGGCAAGGGCGCCCGCCGCGCCACGGTCTCGGACTGGATGGCGATGGAGAAGGCCCGCGGCATCTCGATCACCTCGGCGGCGCTGCAGTTCGTCTACCGCGACCACGTCGTCAACCTCGTCGACACCCCGGGCCACAGCGACTTCTCCGAGGACACCTACCGCGTGCTGTCCGCGGTCGACTCCGCGGTGATGCTGGTCGACGCGGGCAAGGGGCTCGAGCCGCAGACGCTGAAGCTCTTCCGCGTCTGCGCGCTGCGCGGCATCCCGGTCATCACCGTCATCAACAAGTGGGACCGCCCCGGCCTCTCCGCGCTCGGCCTGATGGACCTCATCCAGGAGAAGATCGGGCTGCGTCCCACCCCCCTGACCTGGCCGGTCGGCGAGGCCGGCGACTTCCGCGGCGTGCTGGACCGCCGCACCGGCGACTTCGTGAAGTACACCCGCACCGCCGGCGGCGCGACCCGCGCGCCCGAGGTGCGGCTGGCCCCCGGCGAGGTCGACGAGGCCGACGCCCAGGTGTGGTCCGACGCGGTCGAGGAGCACGAGCTGCTCGGCCTCGACGAGGCCGACCACGACCAGGACGGGTTCCTCGCCGGGCGCACGACGCCGGTCATGTTCGCCTCTGCGCTGCAGAACTTCGGCGTCGCCCAGCTCCTCGACCTGCTGCTCGACCTCGCGCCCGCGCCGGGCGCCACCGAGGGCGTCGACGGGACGGTACGCCGCGTGGAGGACGACTTCAGCGCGTTCGTCTTCAAGGTGCAGTCGGGCATGAACTCCGCCCACCGCGACCGGCTCGCCTACGCCCGCGTCGTCTCCGGCACCTTCGAGCGCGGGATGGTCGTGACCCACGCGGCGACCGGCCGGCCGTTCGCGACCAAGTTCGCCCAGGCGGTCTTCGGCCGCGAGACCACCTCGGTGGAGACCGCCGAGCCCGGCGACATCATCGGCCTGGTCAACGCCAACGCCCTGCGCGTGGGCGACACGATCTACACCGGCGACCCGGTGGAGTACCCGCCCGTCCCGACCTTCGCCCCCGAGCACTTCGTGACCGCGAGCGCCGGCGACATCGGCCGCTACAAGCAGTTCCGCCGCGGCATCGAGCAGCTGGACCAGGAGGGCGTCGTCCAGGTGCTCCGCTCGGACCTCCGCGGCGACCAGAACCCCGTCCTCGCCGCCGTCGGGCCCATGCAGTTCGAGGTCGTCGAGGACCGGATGACCCACGAGTTCAACGCGCCGATCCGGTTCAGCCGGCTCGACTTCCAGCTCGCCCGCCGCACCGACGCCGCCGGCGCCGAGGCGCTGGCCGGGATGCGTGGCGTCGAGGTGCTCCAGCGCAGCGACGGCACCCACCTCGCGCTCTTCGTCGACCAGTGGCGCGCCAAGGTCACCGCCCGCGACAACCCCGACATCCTGCTCGAGGCGCTCCCGGCCGGCGGCGGCTGACCCACCCGAGGAATCCGCAGCGCGGTCTTGCGGTTGGGGCACGTGGACCATCCGCGACCCCGTGCAGGAGGCAGCACCCCGTGAGCCAGCTCTTCACCCCGATCACCCTCCGCGACGTCACCGTCCGCAACCGGGTGTGGGTGGCGCCGATGTGCCAGTACTCCGCGGTCGACGGGGTGCCGAACGACTGGCACCTGGTGCACCTCGGCTCGTTCGCGCGCGGCGGCGCCGGCCTGGTGATCAGCGAGGCCACGGCGGTCGTGCCCGAGGGGCGGATCTCCCCCGACGACACCGGGCTGTGGAACGACGAGCAGCAGGCCGCCTGGGCGCGGATCGTCGACTTCGTCAAGGGCCAGGGCGCCGCCGCCGGGATCCAGCTGGCCCACGCCGGCCGCAAGGCGTCGACGCACTCCGGCTTCGACGGTCGTCGGGGCGGCGTCCCGGACGCCGACGGCGGCTGGCGACCGGTCGGGCCGTCGGAGGCGGCGTACCCCGGTCTCCGCGACGACGTCGAGGAGCTCGACACCGCCGGCATCCGCCGGGTGGTGAGCGCGTTCGGCGACGCCGCCGAGCGCGCGGTCGCCGCCGGCTTCGACGTGCTCGAGGTGCACGCGGCCCACGGCTACCTGCTCCACGAGTTCCTCTCGCCGCTCTCCAACCACCGCACCGACGAGTACGGCGGCGACTTCGCCGGCCGCACCCGGCTGGTCCTGGAGGTGGTCCGCGAGGTCCGCGGCCGGGTCTCCGCCGGCGTACCGCTCCTCGTGCGGCTCTCCGCGACCGACTGGCTCGAGGGCGGCTGGACCGCCGACGAGACCGTCCGCCTCGCCGGGCTGCTGCGCGAGGAGGGCGTCGACCTCGTCGACACCTCCACCGGCGGCAACGCGCCCGCCGACATCCCGGTCGAGCCCGGCTACCAGGTGCCGTTCGCGCGCCGGGTGCGCACCGAGGCCGGCGTCCCCGCCGGGGCGGTCGGCCTGATCACCGAGCCGAAGCAGGCCGAGGACGTGCTCGCCGACGGCTCGGCCGACGTCGTGCTGCTCGCCCGCGAGCTGCTCCGCGACCCGCACTGGCCGCTGCGCGCCGCGCAGGAGCTCGGCGTCGAGGCCGGCCCCGAGGGGCTCGACCTCTGGCCCGCGCAGTACCGACGCGCGGCCCGCTGACCCGTGCTGATCCCCGGGCCCGGCCCGGGGGTCAGAGGTCGCGGTGGGTGTGGTCGGGCTCGCCGGAGGTGTCCTGGCGCAGGAGGTTGACCACCGCCGCGCCGAGCCCGCCCCACAGGACGACCATCGCCACCACCATCATCACGATCGCCTCGGTGCTCATCGGGCCTCCTCCTCGTCGTTCGCAGCGTGGCTCGTCGACCCGGCGGGCGTGAGGTCGACCGAGCGGTGCCAGGGCAGCCGGGCCAGCACGAGGCCGAGCACCAGCACGAGCCCGGCCGCACCCCAGCCGAAGACGCCGAGCATCCAGCCCGGGTAGCCGCCGTACGGCTTGTCGAGGGTGTCGAGGAAGTCGCGCGCGAGCACGAAGGCCAGCGCGAGCGGCGCCACGACCGCCACCAGCGCCATCCAGACCCGGCCGAGCCGGATCGACCCGTGCCGGTTGAGGTGGCCGGCGAGGCCGGGCAGGGCCCGGACGAACCAGGCCAGCACGACCATCGAGACGACGGCGACGAGCAGGATGCCGAACCGGTTGATGAAGTAGTCGACGATGTCGAGCACCGAGAGGCCGCTGGTGGTCGAGAAGAGCACCAGGCTGACGAGGGCGGCGGGCCCGCCGACGACGGCGACAGCGGTGAGCCGGGAGAGCTCGAGCTTGTCGCGGACCGCCGAGACGACGACCTCGAGCACGCTGACCAGCGAGGTGAGGCCGGCGATGACCAGCGAGCCGAAGAACAGCACCCCGATCAGCGCACCTCCCGGCGCCTCGCTGATGATCGCCGGGAACGCGACGAAGGCCAGGCCGATGCCGTCGGCGACCACCTCGTCGACCGCGACCCCGTTGGCCTGCGCCATGAAGCCGAGCGCCGCGAAGACGCCGATGCCGGCGAGCAGCTCGAAGCCGGAGTTGGCGAACCCGACGACGAAGCCCGACCCGGTCATGTCGGTGCGCCGACCGACGTAGGAGGCGTAGGTGATCATGATGCCGAAGCCGATCGACAGCGAGAAGAAGATCTGGCCGAAAGCCGCCGCCCACACCGACGCGTTGGTCAGTGCGCCCCAGTCGGGCGTGAAGAGCTGGTCGAGGCCGGCCGCGGCGCCGGGCAGGAACAGCGAGCGGACCACGAGCACCGCGAACGCGACGACGAGCAGCGGGATGAAGACCACCGAGCTCGCGCCGATGCCGTTCTGGACGCCGAGGCCCATGATCAGCAGCACCGCCGCCCACACGATGAGCAGCGGCACGAGCACGCCGACGACGACCTCGGTGGTGATGCCGGAGCCCTCGACCCGCAGGAACTCCTCGAAGAAGTAGCCCTCCGGGTCGTCGCCCCACGACTGCCCGACCGAGAAGAACGTGTAGCGCACCGCGTAGGCGATGACCGCGGCGTAGTAGATCGCGATCATGAAGCAGATCCCGACCTGCCACCACCCGAGCGCCTCGGTCGCCCGCGACTGCCGGGCGAACGACAGCGGCGCCGAGCCGCGGTGCCGGTGGCCGAGCGCGTAGTCGAGGAAGAGGAACGGGATGCCGGCGGTCAGCAGCGCCACGAGGTAGGGGACGACGAACGCGCCGCCGCCGTTCTCGTAGGCGACGTAGGGGAAGCGCCAGATGTTGCCCAGCCCGACGGCCGACCCGATCGCGGCGAGGATGAAGACCCGGCGCGACGAGAACGCTCCCCGTCGCTCCTGCTGGTCCGGCGGCGATGTCGTCACGTGGCTCCTCCTGGTCCGACCGGGTGCGGCTCGCACCGACTGGTGCGCACAGCCTGTGCCCCCGAACGCCCCGGCCGCAACGTCGGGCAGCGCCCGCGTGTCGGGGCTCAGCCGGCGGCGTGGGTGAGCAGCTGGTCGACCGGTGCGTGGTCGTCGGTCAGCACCTCGGCGTCGCTGACCCAGCCGTCGAGGTCGGCGTCGGCGCGAGCCGTCCACCCCAGGCCGCGGTCGCCCAGCGACCGGGTGACGGCGGCGAGGTCGAGCGGCCGGTCGGACGCGACGACCACCAGGTTGCCGCCGTCGACCCGGCGGAACGCACCGGGCCGCGCGACGAGCGCCACGTGGTCGAACACCTCGCGCAGGGTGGCCACCTGCGCGCGGGCGAAGGCGAGCGGTCCGCGGTCGATGAGGTTGGCGGCGTACACGCCCTCGTCGCGGAGCACGCGTCGTACTTCCCCCACCGCCTCGCGGGTGGTCAGGTGCCACGGGACGCTGACGCCGCCGAACGCGTCGCCGACGACGAGGTCGCGGCTGTCGTCGGTCAGCCGGTCGAGCCCGAGCCGGCCGTCCTCGACGCGGACCTCCAGCCGCGGCCCGGTCTCGAGCCCGAGCAGGTCGCGGTCGACCGCCACGACGCCCGGGTCGATCTCGGAGACCAGGCTCGCGGTGCCGGGGCGCACCTCGGCGAGGTAGCGCGGGAGGGTGAGCCCGCCCCCGCCGAGGTGGTACGCCGCCAGCGGTTCACCCGCGGGGAACGACGCGTCCACGACGGACGCGATCGCCTGGACGTACTCGAACTCCAGGTGGGTGGGGTCGGCGAGGTCGACGTAGGAGTGGCGCAGGCCGTCGAGGACCAGCACCCGCCCGGAGGCCCGCTCGGGGTCGGTCTGGACCCGGGCGCAGTGGTAGCGGGTCTCCACGTCGCACCCGCCCGGGGCGACCACGGCGCCGAGCGCGCCGAGCCCGGTCCCGCCGACCACCAGCGCGAGCACCGGAGCCGCACCGCGGGCGCCCTGCACCCGGACCCCGACCACCGCGGCGACCAGCACCAGCAGGGCCCCCAGCCCGACCAGGATGCCGCTGACCGGCACCGCCGAGACGAGCACGAAGCCGGTGAGCACCGTCCCGGCGATCGAGCCGGCCGTCGAGAGGCCCGAGAGCCGGCCGACCACCGCGCCGGTCTCGGCCAACGAGGTCAGCGCGAGCTTGGTCGCCATCGGCGTGACCGCCGACAGCAGCGCGCCGGGCACCCCGATCGTGACCGCGGCGGCGAGCAGCAGCACGGGCCCGCCCGCGGTCTCCGCCGCACCGCGGACGAGGAACGGTGTCGCCGCGACCACCACCCCGGAGACGCCGAGCAGCGGAGCGAGCGTGCGGCGCGGGTCGACGACGTCGGCCGCGCGGCCACCGCCCCACGAGCCCAGCGCGATGGCGGCGAGCGCGAGACCGATGACCAGCGTGTTGGTCTCGAGCGTCAGCCCGAGGTACGGCGCGAGCAGGCGCAGCGCGACCAGCTCGACGACGAGGACCGCGGCGGAGGCGCCGACGACGAGGGCGGCCAGCTCACGCGGACCGGGCCCCCGCCCTCTCCCCCGCCCTTGCTGCGCCGCCATCCGTCCCCCTCCGAGCCAGCAGCGGTCGGGCCGGCTCAGCCGATCCGGTCGATGACCAGCGGGTCGGGCGTGAAGTCCGTGCCCTCGGGCGCGACGTCGTACCCGCCCTCGAGCGAGGCGAGCGCCCGCTCGAAGCGGTGCTCGTCGTCGGTGAGCAGGGTGAAGAGCGGCTGGCCCTCGGTGACGGCGTCACCGGGGCGGGCGTGCCAGACGACGCCGGCGCCGGCCTGCACCGGGTCCTCCTTGCGGGCCCGGCCGGCGCCGAGGCGCCAGGCCGCGAGCCCGACCGACATCGCGTCGAGCCGGGTGAGCACGCCGGTGGACGGCGCGTTGACGACGTGCTGCTCGCGGGCGGTGGGGAGCTCGGCGTCGGGGTCGCCGTCCTGGGCGCGGATCATCGCCTTCCAGGCGTCCATCGCCGAGCCGTCGGCCAGCTTGTCGGCCGGGTCGACGTCGGTGATCCCGGCGCCGGCCAGCATCTCGCGGGCCAGGGCGAGGGTCAGCTCGACGACGTCGGCGGGCCCGCCGCCGGCGAGCACCTCGACGGACTCGGCGACCTCGATCGCGTTGCCGGCGGTGCGGCCGAGCGGGGTGGCCATGTCGGTCAGCAGCGCGGTGGTGCGGACGCCGGCGTCGGTGCCCAGCGCGACCATGGTCCCGGCGAGCTCGCGGGCGCGGTCGACGTCCTTCATGAACGCACCGGACCCGACCTTGACGTCGAGGACCAGCGCGCCGGTGCCCTCGGCGATCTTCTTGCTCATGATCGAGGAGGCGATCAGCGGGATCGCCTCCACGGTGCCGGTGACGTCGCGCAGCGCGTAGAGCTTCTTGTCCGCAGGGGCCAGGCCGTCGCCGGCCGCGCAGATGACCGCGCCGATCGACTCCAGCTGCTCCATCATCTCGTCGTTCGACAGGGCGGCGCGCCAGCCGGGGATGGCCTCGAGCTTGTCGAGCGTGCCGCCGGTGTGGCCGAGCCCGCGGCCGGAGAGCTGGGGCACGGCGACGCCGTGCGCGGCCACGAGGGGCGCGAGCGGGAGGGTGATCTTGTCGCCCACGCCGCCCGTCGAGTGCTTGTCGGCGGTCGGGCGGGAGAGCCCGGAGAAGTCCATCCGCTCCCCCGACGCGATCATCGCGGCGGTCCAGCGGGCGATCTCGCGCTGGTCCATGCCGTTGAGCAGGATCGCCATCGCCAGCGACGACATCTGCTCGTCGGCGACGTCGCCGCGGGTGTAGGCGGCGACCACCCAGTCGATCTGGGAGTCGGTCAGGGACTGGCGGTCCCGCTTGGCGGAGATGACCTCGACGGCGTCGTGCTCAGACATGGCGCGACCCTACGACCGGCGTGGCCGCGGTGGTGAAACCCCGGCCGCGGGAGCCGGCGTCCCGACCGGGCACGACCAGGGCACGACCAGGGCACGACCAGGGCACGACTAGTGGACGACCTCGTCGAGGTCCTCGGGCCCGAAGGCGTCGGGCAGCACGGCGTCCATGCCCTTGAGGCCGGAGACCGTCCACACCCGCAGCCGCCGGCCGCCGTGCTCGAAGAGCAGCTGGCGGCAGCGCCCGCACGGCATGATCACCGCGCCGTCGGCGTTCACGCACACGAAGTGGGTCAGCCGGCCGCCGCCGGTGACGACCAGCTGGGACACGAGGCCGCACTCGGCGCAGAGGGTGACGCCGTACCCCGCGTTCTCCACGTTGCAGCCGGTCACCACCCGTCCGTCGTCGACGAGCGCGGCGGCGCCCACGGGGTAGTGGGAGTACGGCGCGTAGGCCCGGCGCATCGCCTCGACGGCCGCCTCGCGCAGCCCCGTCCACAGCGCGACGTCCTCGCCCTCCGCGAGCTGGCCCTCGAGCTGGGCCTCGGACGCCTGGTCCTGGTCTGCCATCTGTCCTCCTTCGCCGGGGCACAGTGCACCACGGGGGTGGCAGCGTGCCCTACCGGGCCGCCGGCCACACGAGGGACCAGGTTCCAACTCGGTAACTGTTCGGGGACGACGATCCGATGCGCCCACGCGCGCCGGTCGCAGCGGTTACGGTGCCGCGTGGCGCTCCCCGACCTGTGGCGGAGCGATGAGCTTCGGAGGAACACGTTGAACAAGATGAGGAAGTCCGTGATCGGCGGCATCGCCGCCTTCGCGGCGTCGACCGTGCTGGTGGCCTGTGGTGACGCGCCGGACGACAACGAGGGCGGCAGCGGCAGCAGCGAGGCGAGCGACTTCCTCCCCTGCATCGTCTCCGACGCGGGTGGCTTCGACGACAAGTCGTTCAACCAGCTCTCGTTCGAGGGCGTCGAGAAGGCCGGCGAGGAGCTCGGTGTCGAGCCCAAGGCCGTCGAGTCCAACAGCGAGAACGACTACGGCCCCAACATGGAGAGCCTGGTCGCCGAGGGCTGCGACATCATCGTGTCGGTCGGCTTCGCGCTGTCCGCCTCGACCGTCGAGTCGGCCACCGCCAACCCCGAGCTGCACTACGCGCTCATCGACGACGCCGCCGACAACGACTTCAACGGCGAGAAGGACGCGGAGAACGTCAAGCCGCTCCTCTACGACACCGCCCAGGCGGCGTTCCTGGCCGGCTACGCGGCCGCTGACTACTCCAAGACCGGCGTCGTCGGCACCTTCGGCGGCCAGCCGTTCCCGACCGTCACCATCTTCATGGACGGCTTCCGCCAGGGCGTGGAGTACTACAACCAGGAGAAGGGCAAGGACGTCAAGGTCGTCGGCTGGGACGGCAAGAACGGCTCCTTCACCGGCGGCTTCGAGGCCAACGAGAAGGCGACCAACACCGCCAAGCAGCTCCTCGACCAGGACGTCGACGTGATCCTCCCGGTCGGCGGCCCGATCTACCAGGGCGCGCTCACCGCGATCGCCGACTCCGGCCGCGACGTCGCGATGGTCGGCGTCGACGCCGACCAGTTCGAGACCGACCCCGCCACGCAGGACGTCATCCTGACCTCGATCCAGAAGGGCATGGACATCTCGGCCTACGAGACCGTCATGGCCGCGAGCGAGGGCAACTTCGACGCCGAGTCCTACGTGGGCACCCTCGAGAACGACGGCGTGAGCCTCGCGCCGTTCCACAACTTCGAGGACAAGGTCTCCGACACGCTCGCCGACGAGCTCGAGCAGGTCAAGGCCGGCATCATCGACGGCTCCATCGAGGTCACCAGCTACCTCAACCAGTGACACCGCGCAGAGGGAGGTCGACCAGCACGGTCGGCCTCCCTCTGCCGTACCGTGCAGGACGCCGCTGCGCCGATCCGCGCGGCACCCTGCCGCCACCCATCCCTGTGCCGCTAGGACGGACCCATGCAACTCGAGCTGCGCGACGTGACGAAGCGCTTCGGCTCCCTGGTCGCCAACGACCGGATATCCCTGACCGTCGCCGGCGGTGAGATCCACTGCCTGCTCGGTGAGAACGGCGCCGGCAAGTCGACGCTGATGAACGTGCTCTACGGGCTCTACCGCGCCGACGAGGGCGAGATCGTCCTCGACGGCGAGCCGCTCCAGCTCGACGGGCCGGGCGACGCGATCGCCGCCGGCATCGGCATGGTGCACCAGCACTTCATGCTCGTCCCGGTCTTCACCGTCGCCGAGAACGTCATGCTCGGCAACGAGGAGACCGGCGTGGCGGGCTCCCTCGACATCGACGCCGCCCGCGCGCGGGTGCGCGAGATCTCCGACCGCTTCGGCTTCCACGTCGACCCCGACGCCGTCGTGGGCGACCTGCCCGTCGGCGTCCAGCAGCGCGTCGAGATCATCAAGGTCCTCTCCCGCGAGGCCAAGGTCCTGGTCTTCGACGAGCCGACCGCCGTGCTGACCCCGCAGGAGACCGACGAGCTGATGGAGATCATGCGGCAGCTGCGTGCCAGCGGCACCGCGGTCGTCTTCATCACCCACAAGCTGCGCGAGGTCCGCGAGGTCGCCGACCGGATCACCGTCATCCGCCGCGGCCGCGTCGTCGGCGAGGCCGACCCGACGGCCACCAACACCGAGCTCGCCGCCCTCATGGTCGGCCGCCCCGTCGAGCTGACCGTCCAGAAGGACGCGCCCACGCTCGGCGAGGAGGCGCTGGTCGTGCGCGACCTGACCGTCGCCGACAGCACGGGCATGGTCCACGTCAACGGCATCAGCTTCGAGGTCCGCGCCGGCGAGGTGCTCGCCGTCGCGGGCGTCCAGGGCAACGGCCAGACCGAGCTGACCGAGGCCCTGCTGGGCCTCCAGGAGCACGTCAAGGGCTCGATCCGGCTCGACGGTCGCGAGCTGGTGGGCCGCAAGGTCCGCCAGGTGCTCGACGCCGGCGTCGGCTTCGTGCCCGAGGACCGCCAGGTCGACGGCCTGGTCGGGACCTTCAGCATCGCCGAGAACCTCATGCTCGACCGCAGCTTCGGGGCCCCCTTCGTCCGCGCCGGCTCGGTGCAGGTCGGACGCCTGGAGGAGTTCGCCCGCGAGAAGCTGCAGGAGTACGACGTCCGCGCGCCCGGCATCCACACGCCGGCCGGCAACCTGTCCGGCGGCAACCAGCAGAAGGTGGTCGTCGCCCGCGAGCTCTCGCGCGACCTGCGCCTGCTCGTGGCCGCCCAGCCCACCCGTGGCGTGGACGTCGGCTCGATCGAGTTCATCCACCAGCAGATCATCGCCACCCGCGACTCCGGCGTCCCCGTGCTCGTCGTCTCGACGGAGCTCGACGAGGTCGTCGCGCTGGCCGACCGGATCATGGTCCTCTACCGGGGCCAGGTCGTCGGGATCGTGCCGGCCGACACCCCCCGTGAGGTGCTGGGCCTGATGATGACCGGAGAACGACCCGCAGGAGCCGTCGCATGACCCACCCCGAGGAGCCCTCCACCGGGGCGCACACCCAGGGGATCCCCGCCCCCTCGCCCGAGGCCACGACCGGCGTGACGACCACGCCCGGCAGTGACCCGGAGCGGCCCAGCGGCAACGGCCGGTGGTACGACGTCGCGCGGGCGATCACGACCGGCAACGCCCTGGTGGCGGTGCTGTCGATCTTCCTCGCCGTCGTCGTCGGCTCGATCCTGATCCTCGTCACCGACGACGCCGTCCGCGAGTCGGCCGGCTACCTCGGCTCGCGGCCCAGCGACTTCTTCCGCTCCTCGTGGGAGGCGATCTCCGGGGCCTACAGCGCGCTGTTCCGCGGCTCGGTCTACAACTCCCGCGGCGCCGACTTCGCCGCGCAGATCCGGCCGCTGACCGAGACCCTCAAGTTCGCCGCCCCGCTCATCGCGGCCGGCCTGGGTGTCGGCCTGGCGTTCCGCACCGGCCTGTTCAACATCGGTGGCCGCGGCCAGATGCTGCTCGCGGGTGCCGCCGCCGGCTGGATCGGCATCAACGCCGACGGCCCGGCGATCATCCAGCTGCCGCTGGCGATCATCGTCGGCATGGCGGTCGGCGCACTGTGGGCCGGCCTGGCCGGCCTGCTGAAGGCCCGCACCGGCGCCCACGAGGTGATCGTCACGATCATGCTCAACTACGTGGCGTTCTACCTGGTGTTCTACGCCCTCTCGCGGCAGAGCCTGCTCCAGGCGCCGGGGTCGATCAACCCCAAGTCGCTGCCGATGGACGACAGCGCCACGATGCCCAAGCTGCTCGGCGAGCGCTTCAACCTGCACCTCGGCTTCGTGCTCGCGCTGGTCGCGGTCGCGGTCGTGTGGTGGCTGCTGAGCCGCTCGGCCCTCGGCTTCCGGTTCCGCGCGGTGGGCGTCAACCCGCACGCCGCGCGCACGGCCGGCATCGACGTCGGCCGGACCTACGTCGTCGCGATGCTCATCGCCGGCGCCCTCGTCGGCCTCGCCGGCGTCAACCAGACCCTCGGCACGACCACCGCGGGCGTCACCACCGACCTCGACGCCGGCATCGGCTTCGACGCCATCACCGTGGCCCTGCTCGGCCGGTCCCACCCGCTGGGCATCCTCGGCGCGGGCCTGCTCTTCGGTGCCTTCAAGGCCGGCGGCTTCTCCATGCAGGCCTCCGAAGGCATCCCCGTGGACATCGTCCTGGTCATCCAGTCCCTCATCGTGCTGTTCATCGCCGCTCCCCCGCTGGTGCGTGCGATGTTCCGCCTGCCTGCCAAGGAGGCCGCGTGACCACGTCCGCCCCCACCACCGGGCCGGCGCCCGTCACCGACACGCCGCCGGTCATCGCGGTCGTCAGCAAGAAGGCGCCGGTCATCCTGGCCGTGGTGACGGTCGCCCTCGCGGCCGCCGTCGCGCTCGGCTCGCAGAGCGGTGACACCAGCTTCCGGCTGGCCACCCGCAACGACTTCGTCGAGATCCCCGACATCACCGTCCCGGCGGTCGGCACCGCCTGGGTCGCGGTCGTGCTCATGGCGCTGTGCGCCGCCGAGTCCGTGCGCCGCTACCTGGCCCACCGCGACACCCCGCTGTGGCTGGTCGCGGTCTTCAGCGTCATCGGCATGATCGGCTTCCTCGGCTGGGCCGCCGCCGGCGCCACCCTGCCGGTCGTCGGCCTGCTCGCCGGCGCGCTGGCGCTCGCCGTACCCCTCGTCTTCGGCGCCCTCGGCGGCGTCCTCGGTGAGCGCGTCGGCGTCGTCAACATCGCCATCGACGGGCAGCTGCTCGCCGGTGCGTTCGCGGCGGCGCTCGTCGGCTCCGTCGCGGGCTCGGCCTGGGTCGGCGTGCTGGGCGCGGCCGCCGCCGGTGCGCTCGTCGCACTGATCCTCGGCGTCTTCGCGATCAGCTACTTCGTCGACCAGGTCATCGTCGGTGTCGTGCTCAACGTGCTGATCGTCGGCCTGACGAGCTTCATGTTCAGCCAGGTGCTGGCCCCCAACGCCGCGGACCTCAACAGCCCGCCGCGCCTGGGCCCGGTCACGATCCCGGTGCTGGGCGACATCCCGGTCATCGGCCCGATCCTGTTCCGCCAGTCCGCGCTGGTCTACCTGCTCTACGTCGCGGTCGCCGTCGTGACCTGGGCGCTCTACCGCACCAAGTGGGGCCTGCGGGTCCGCGCGGTCGGCGAGCACCCCAAGGCCGCCGACACCGTCGGCATCGACGTCGTGCGCACCCGCTACCGCACCGTGCTCATCGCCGGCGCGATCGCCGGTGCGGGCGGTGCGTTCTACACGCTGGTCTCGGTCTCGCAGTTCAACCGCGAGATGACCGGCGGCGCGGGCTACATCGCGCTGGCGGCGGTCATCTTCGGCAAGTGGGACCCGATCCGCGCGACCCTGGCGGCGCTGCTGTTCGGCTTCGCCTCCAACCTGCAGGGCGTGCTCTCGGTCATCGGCTCGCCGGTGCCGAGCGAGTTCATGCTGATGCTGCCCTACGTCGTGACGGTCTTCGCCGTGGCCGGCCTGGTCGGCCAGTCGCGGGCGCCGGCCGCCTCGGGCGTGCCGTACCGCAAGGGCTAGCTAACCGCCCAGCTCCAGCACCACCTCGGCCGCGGCCGTCGCGGGCGCCCTCCTCAGGCGTCGGCGACGGCCGCTGCTGCTGCTCCGGCCAGCACGCGCGCGCCGATGCCGATCGCGCGCTCGTCGACGCGGAGGTCGCCCTGGTGCAGGTCGTAGGTGGGACCGCCCGGGGTGCGGGTGCCGAGGCGCATCATCGCGCCGGGCACCTGGTCGAGGTACCAGCCGAAGTCCTCGCCGCCGAGGCTCTGCGGGGCGACCACCTGGCCGCCGTCGCCGAGCACCTCGTGGACGGTGCGGGCCAGGATGCGGTTGGACACCGGCTCGTTGACCACCGGCGGGACGCCGCGCTGGTAGTCCACGACCGCGGTCACGCCGTACGGCGCCACGATCTCGTGCACGACCTCCCGCACGATCCGCTCGCAGTCGGCCCAGGCGACCGCGTCCAGGATGCGCACGGTGCCGGCGAGGGACCCGACGTCGGGGATGACGTTGGGCGCGGCGCCGGCGCGGACCATGCCCCACACGACCGAGACCCCGGCCCGGGGATCCATCCGGCGGCTCAGCACGGCGGGCAGCTCGGTGGTGACCTTCGCGAGCGCGAAGGTGAGGTCGCCGGTCAGGTGCGGGCGGCTGGTGTGGCCGCCCCTCCCCTCCAGCCGCACCTCGACCCGGTCGGCGGCGCTGGTCAGCGGCCCGAGTCGCAGCCCGACCTGGCCGACGTCCACCCCGGGGTCGCAGTGGAGCGCGAAGATCCGGTCGACGTCGTCGAGCACGCCCAGGCTCATCAGGTGCACCGCGCCTCCCGGCATGACCTCCTCGGCCGGCTGGAACAGGAGCCGCACGCGGCCGCCGAGCAGGCCTTCCTCGTGCACCCGGGCCAGCGCGAGCGCCGCGCCCACCACGGCGGTGGTGTGCACGTCGTGCCCGCAGGCGTGCGCCACGTCCGGCACGGTGCTGCGCCACGGGTCGGAGGTGACGTCGTGCACCGGCAGCGCGTCGAGGTCGGCCCGCAGCGCCGCCACGGGGCCGCCCTCACCGATCTCGGCGACGACCCCCGACCGCGGCATCCGCCGGACCCGCCACCCGACCTCCGCGACCCGGTCGGCCACCAGGTCGCACGTGCGCTCCTCGTGCCACGACAGCTCGGGGTGGGCGTGCAGGTCACGGCGCAGGTCGACGAGCTCCGCCTCGTGCTTCTCGGCGACCTCGCGGATCAGCTCGTGCACGCGGGGGTCCCTGGTCATCAGGCCACCCAGGTTAGTCCCCTCCCCCACCCGCCGACCCCGGCCGCCCACCCCCGGACGCACCACACCCGCCTCGTGCTGCGGGGAGTGCGCTGGAGCGCACGCTGGGCAGCACGAGGCGGGTGGTGGTGGGTCGGGTGGTGGGGTGAGGAGGGTGGCGCGGTGCGGGTCAGAGCCCGAAGCGCATGACCTTGCCCTTGGGCACGTCACCCGGCTCGCCGGACATGCCGGTCATCGCGTTGGTGGTCGCCCACAGCGAGCCGCCCTTGAGCTCGAGCGCGGCGGGCATCGCCGCCTTCCGGAACAGCTGCGGGGTGCTGGTGCCGGCGAGGACCTTCATGATCCGGCCGGTGAACAGCTCGGTGACGTAGACGTCGCCGTTCCGCGCGACCGCGACACCGGTGGTGCTGAGGAACCCGGTCGCGACCGGGGTGACCTCGCCGGTTGCGGGGTCGATGCGGTGCACGGCGCCGTTCGCGCCGAGGCTGCCGTCCTCCGGACCTCCCGGGAGGCTGGTGACGTACAGGTCTCCGTCGGGGCCGACCTCGATGTCGGTGGGCACGCCCTCGAGGGCCATGGTGCGGCCCACGACGCAGTCGGGGAGCTCGAGCGCCGCAGCGGCCTCGGCCGGGACGACGACCTCGACGGGCGGGAGCGGGGCGACGGGCGTGACCTCCCCTCCGGCGATCTTGAAGACCGCGTTCGCGCCGGCGTCGGCGACGTACACCGTGCTGCCGGAGACGGCGGTGGCGTAGGGGTGGGTCTCCGTGACGCCCTGGTACTCCTGGAGGAACGGCGGCACCTGGCAGTCCTCGGGCAGGTCCTGCAGCCCGTAGGTCGTGCCGCCGTCGGGGTTGGTGGCCCGCTCGGCGGCGCCGATGTCACCGATGGTGCGGGTCTTGCCCTTCCGGATCTGGCGGACGATGCCGCCCTCGTTCTCGCCCCACGACACGGCATAGGTGATGACGTTGTCGGTCACGTCGACGGCGCCGATCTCGCGGCCCTTCATCGCCTTCGCGACGACGACCGGCTTCTTGCCCTTCTTGACCTTCATCAGCTGGCCGGCGAAGTTCTGCGCGACGTAGGCCGTGCCGTTGGACTTCACGCCCAGGCTGAGCGGGCTGAGCAGGCCCGTGGCGACGACCTGGGCGCCGGGCGCCCGGTCAGCGGCGGGGGCGGGGGCGGCGTTCGCGCCGGCCGTGGGCACGGCCAGCGCGAGAGCGGCGACCGAGGCCGCGGCAAGGGTGGAGCGCTTCATCGGGTTCCTCCAAGCAGGGGTGGGTGTGACCCGATCCTGCGCGGCCCGATGTCCCGCCCGCATGAGTCAGATGTCCCATCTTGGGGGGACCCGTCCGGGTCAGCCCGGGGCTATGGGCCCGCCCGCCGTCCCGGCGTCGTACGCCGCCAGGATGCGGTCGGCGGCCACGGTCGCCGGCAGGTCCCCGGCGAGCACCGCGGCCCGGACCTCGTCGCGGACGGCCCGCACCGCGGGCGAGTGCCGCAGCCGCTGGTCGAGCTCGTCGCGGACCATCGCCCAGGTGAAGTCGAGCTGCTGCTCGGCGCGCTTGCGGGCCAGCCCGTCGGTGCCGAGGTGCTCCCGGTGGGCCAGCACGCGGTCCCACAGGTCGTCGACGCCGACGTCGGTCAGCCCCGAGCACGTGACGACCGGCGGCGCCCACTCCTCCATGCCGCGCACCATCCGCAGCGCCCCGGCCAGGTCGCGCGCGGCGACCCGCGCCTCGCCCTCGCGGTCGCCGTCGGCCTTGTTGACCGCGATGACGTCGGCGATCTCGAGGATGCCCTTCTTGATGCCCTGGAGCTGGTCGCCGGTGCGGGCGAGGGTGAGGAAGAGGAAGGTGTCGACCATCCCCGCGACGGTGACCTCCGACTGCCCCACGCCGACCGTCTCGACCAGCACCACGTCGTACGACGCCGCCTCGAGCACCGCCATGGCCTGCACGGTCGCGCGGGCGACGCCGCCGAGGGTGCCCGCGCTGGGCGAGGGCCGGATGAACGCCTGCGGATCGGAGGCGAGCCGGCCCATCCGGGTCTTGTCGCCGAGCACCGAACCGCCGGTGCGCACCGACGACGGGTCGACGGCCAGCACCCCGACCCGGTGGCCCGCTGCCGTCAGGCGGGTCCCGAGGGACTCGATGAACGTCGACTTCCCGACCCCGGGCACGCCGGAGATCCCGACCCGGACGACGTCGCGCCCCCCGGAGTCGTCCGCGAGCTCGGTGAGGAGCTCGCGGGCCAGCTCACGGTGCTGGGGCCGCGAGGACTCCACCAGCGTGATCGCCTGGGAGACCGCGGCCCGACGGCCGGACCGGATCCCCTCGACGAGCGTCGGGACGTCCGGCGGCATCAGTGACCGAGCTGCTCGCGCAACCGGGCCAGCAGGTCGAGCGCGGACTCGGCGATGACGGTGCCGGGCAGGAACACCGCGGCCGCCCCCATCTCGGTCAGCGTCGGCACGTCGTCGGGCGGGATCACGCCGCCGATCACGACCATGATGTCGGAACGGCCCTGCTCGGCGAGCGCGTCGCGCAGCGCCGGCAGGAGGGTGAGGTGGCCCGCGGCGAGCGAGCTGACACCGACGATGTGGACGTCGGCGTCGACCGCCTGCTGCGCGACCTCCTCGGGCGTGGAGAACAGCGGGCCCACGTCGACGTCGAAGCCCATGTCGGCGAAAGCGGACACGATGACCTTCTGGCCGCGGTCGTGACCGTCCTGGCCCATCTTCGCCACGAGGATGCGGGGCCGGCGGCCCTCGTTCTCCTCGAAGTCGGCGGTGGCGTCGAGGACCTGCTGGACCAGGGTGCCGTCGCCCTCGCCGGCGGTGTCGCGGTACACGCCGCTGATCGTACGGATGACGGCCTGGTGCCGGCCGTAGACCTTCTCCAGCGCCTCGGAGATCTCCCCGACGGTGGCCTTCGCGCGGGCCGCGTCGACGGCGAGCCCGAGCAGGTTCCCGTCGAGGCCCTGGCCGGCGCCCCGCTCGGCGCTGTTGGTGAGCGCCTCGAGCGCCCGGCGCACGGCGTCGTCGTCGCGCTCGGCGCGCAGCCGCTCGAGCTTGGCGACCTGCTGGCGGTAGACGTCGTCGTTGTCGACCTTGAGGACGTCGAGCTTGTCCTCGGCGGCCAGCCGGTAGGTGTTGACGCCGATGACCTTCTGCGCGCCGGAGTCGATCCGCGCCTGGGTGCGGGCGGCGGCCTCCTCGATGCGCATCTTCGGGATGCCCTGCTCGATGGCCTGGGCCATGCCGCCCGCCTGCTCGGCCTCCTGGATGTGGGCCCACGCGCGCTCGGCGATGTCGTGGGTCAGCCGCTCGACGTAGTAGGAGCCGGCCCAGGGGTCGATCGTCCCGGTCGTGCCGCTCTCCTGCTGCAGCAGCAGCTGGGTGTTGCGGGCGATGCGCGCGGAGAAGTCGGTCGGCAGCGCGATCGCCTCGTCCAGCGCGTTGGTGTGCAGCGACTGGGTGTGGCCCTGGGTCGCGGCCATCGCCTCGATCGCGGTGCGCTGGACGTTGTTGAAGACGTCCTGGGCGGTCAGCGACCAGCCGGAGGTCTGGCTGTGCGTGCGGAGGCTGAGCGACTTGGGGTTCTGCGGGTCGAACTGGCGCACCAGGCGCGACCACAGCGCGCGGGCGGCGCGCATCTTGGCGACCTCCATGTAGAAGTTCATGCCGATCGCCCAGAAGAAGCTCAGGCGCGGCGCGAACTGGTCGATGGTCAGCCCGCTGTCGAGGCCGGCGCGGATGTACTCCACGCCGTCGGCCAGCGTGTAGGCCAGCTCCAGGTCGGCGGTCGCCCCGGCCTCCTGCATGTGGTAGCCGGAGATCGAGATCGAGTTGAACCGCGGCATCCGCTGGCTGGTGAAGGCGAAGATGTCGGAGATGATCCGCATCGACGGCGCCGGCGGGTAGATGTAGGTGTTGCGGACCATGAACTCCTTGAGGATGTCGTTCTGGATCGTCCCCGCGAGCTGCTCCGGCTTCACCCCCTGCTCCTCGGCCGCCGCGATGTAGAGGGCCAGCACGGGCAGGACCGCGCCGTTCATGGTCATCGACACCGACATCTCGTCGAGCGGGATGCCGTCGAAGAGCGTGCGGGTGTCGTAGATCGAGTCGATCGCCACGCCGGCCATGCCGACGTCGCCGCGCACCCGCGGGTGGTCGGAGTCGTAGCCGCGGTGGGTCGCGAGGTCGAAGGCGACCGAGAGGCCCTTCTGGCCGGCCGCGAGGTTGCGGCGGTAGAACGCGTTGGACTCCTCGGCGGTGGAGAAGCCGGCGTACTGCCGGACCGTCCACGGCTGGGTGGTGTACATCGTCGGGTAGGGCCCGCGCAGGAACGGGCTGAGGCCCGGGAACGTGTCCAGCGCGTCGAGGCCCGCGATGTCGCCCTCGGTGTAGACGGGCTTGATCTCGATGCCCTCGGGCGAGGTCCACGGCTCACCGCCGCTCGCCGCGGCCGGGACACCCGCGCCGCCGCTGAGCGGCAGGCCGGCGAAGCTCTTCGGGACCGTCATGACAGGTGCTCCCTCGTGCGGGTGAGGAACGCGAGGGCGTCGACGCCCATCGCGCAGGAGTCGTCGACGCCGTCGCGCGGCTTGCCCGCGACGACGACGTGGCTGGCGCCGGCCTCGCGGAGGGCGGCGACGAGCGGGTCGGCCCACTCGTCGTACGCCGCGTCGGAGCCGGCCAGGCAGACGACCGGGCTGCGGTCGCCGGAGGTGTACGCCGCCACGACGTCGTCGACGCCCTGGGTCGGCCCGGCGACCTCGACGGCGATCCCGCCGGCGGCCAGCAGGTTGGAGGCGAACGTCGCGCGGGCGGTGTGCGCGGCGACCGTGCCCATCGTCGCGACGAACACCGGGCGGGACGTCGGGGCGTCGCGCAGCTCCTCGAAGGCGGCGCCGTAGCGACGGACCGCCTCGGCGGCCGGGTCCGCAGCCCGCTCGGGCAGCTGCTCGGCGAGGTTGGGGAACTCGGTGAGGCCGGTGATCGGTCGCTTGCGGGTCGCGACCTCGCGCTCGCGGCGGGCCACGGTCTCGGCGACGGCGTCGTCGAAGGACTCCCCCGACTCCAGCCGGCCCAGGACGTCCCAGCCGGCGACGGCCAGGTCGTCGGTCAGCTTCTCGACGGCGTACGAGCCACCGGCGGGGTCGGCGACCTTGGCGACGTGCGCCTCGTCGACGAGCAGGTGGGAGGTGTTGCGCGCGATCCGGCGGCCGAAGGCGTCCGGGCGGCCCAGCGTGCTGTCGAAAGGCAGCACCGTGACCGCGTCCGCGCCGCCGACGCCGGCCGCGAAGGAGGCGACGGTGGTGCGCAGCATGTTCACGTAGGGGTCGTACTTGCTCATCATCGGCCGGCTGGTCACCACGTGCTGGCGCTGCTCGGGCGGGGCGCCCTCGCTCAGCTCGACCACGCGCGCCCACAGCCGGCGGGCGGCCCGCAGCTTGGCGATGGTCGGGAACTGCTCGTCGGTCGCGGCGTACCGGAACTCCAGCAGCCGCGTCGCCTCGTCGACGCCGATGCCGGCACCGGTCAGCACGCGGAGCACCCGGGCGGCCACCCACATCGAGTAGCCGAGCTCCTGGGCGTCGGAGGCGCCGAGGTCGTGGGCGACGGTCGCGTCGACGACGACGCCGAGCACGCCGTTGTCGAGCGCGAGCCGGGCCACCGCGACGAGGTCCTCGTCCGAGGCGCGGCCGTCGACGCCGAGGTTGGTGCCGTCGGCCGGCGTCGTGCCGTCGAGGTGGGCGAGGAACGCCTCGGCCACCGCGACGGGGGCGGTCGGCGCGTCGAGGACGACCGGCGCCAGGTCGAGGAGCACGCCCTCGAGCAGCGCGGGCAGGTCGGTGTCGGCGTCCGCGGTCACCCACAGCGACGCGACGCCGCCGTCGAGGTCGACGAGCGCCTCCTCGTTGGCCTGCTTCGCCGGCACGCCGGTGGCACCCAGGTGCGCCCGCACGTCCCACGGGCCCACGCGCGTCGGACGGCCGGTGGTGCTCAGGCCCTCCAGCAGCGCCGGGGTGCCGAGCGGCGTGACCTCGATGCCGTCGAGCGTGGTGCGGGCCAGCTTCGTCCACACCGCGTCGTCGGGGTCGTCGTCCGTGAGCCGGCGGGACTTGCGCAGCACCGCGGCCGCGGCCTGCTCCCAGTCCTGCACGGTCCACCGGTCGCCGTCTCCGGCCAGGTCGAGCGTGCCCTGCTCCGGCTCCAGCTCGGTCGGCTCGTCGAGGCCGCCCTCCACCGCGCCTTCGGGTTGCGTCATGGGGCGAACGATAAGGACGTGGCGTGACGGTGGCCACCGAGTGTGACGTTTTCGACCTGGCTGGCGGCCCTCCGCGCGGCCGCCTGGCGGGGTGTCGGGGTCACCGGTTAACCGGTGACTCCTGCACATATCGGGGCAGATCTACCCCGATATGTGCAGGACTCCCCTGAGATGTGGGCGGCGGAGCGGGCAGCGGCTGTTCACGTGACGTGCACGCGCCCGCCGCCGCCGGGCCACCTGCGGCGGCGAGGGTGGCGACATGCGGATCACGCTGGTGACCGAGACCTGCCAGCCGGCGGGCGAGCCGACGCTGAAGGCGACGACGGACCGGCTCGTCGACCTGGGCCACGACGTGCGGCTGGTGGCGCCGGCGCCCGGCATGGCGGACTACCGCCGGTGCCGGGTCGACCGGGTGACGCCGCTGGACCGCCGTGGCGCCCAGGTGCGGGCTGCGATCGACGCGCACCGGCCGGACGTCGTCCACGTGACCGACCCCGGCCCGCTCGGCCGGCGGGCGCTCGTCCACGCCCGCCGCCACGGCATCCCGAGCCTCGTCGTGCAGCAGCAGGCCGTGCTCGCGGGCACGCTCGACCGGTGGCGCCTGCGCGTCGGCGCCCGGGCCGACCGCGTCGTCGTCACCGCCCGCTGGCACGCCGACCGGCTCGCCGAGGCAGGGGTCCCGGCGGAGACCTGGCAGCCCGGCGTCGACACCGCCGCCTTCACCCCCGCGCTGCGCGACCCGTGGCTGCACGACAGGTGGGCGCGGGCGCGCTCGGCCGAGGGTCCGCTGGTGGTGGTCGGGTACGTCGGCGCGCTCACCAAGCACGAGGGCGTACGCCGCCTGGCGACCCTGGCGCGGGTGCCCGGCACGCGCACGGTGCTGATCGGCGAGGGACCGCAGCGCGACTGGCTCGCGGACCGGCTGCCCGGCTCGGTGACCACGGGCCGGCTCGGCCCGGGCGACCTCGCCGTCGCGCTGGCGAGCCTCGACGTGCTGGTGCACCCCGGGGAGGAGCAGACCTGCTGCCACGCCCTCCGCGCAGCCGGCGCGAGCGGCGTGCCGGTGGTGGCGCCCCGGTCGGGAGGCGCCCGCGAGCTGGTCCGCCCGCTCGAGACCGGCCTGCTCGCACCGGCGGGCGACCCGCTCGGACTGGCGCGGGCCGCCGGTGTCGTGGCCGGCGACCGGCACCGCGCGATGATGGGCCGGCGTGCCCGCGAGCTGGCCATGGGGCGCTCCTGGCCCGACGCGGTCGACGAGCTCGTAGAGCGGCACCTCGCGCCGCTGGCCACGCGGCGTACCCCCTCGACAGCAGGGCGGTGACCATCCCCGGGACGACGTCCGAACGCCTGCCGAAGTTCCTGACCCGTCGGTAACAAGGCATATGTCACACGCCTGGCGTGACGAGCGACCGGGGCCGAGAGGTACCGTGACTTCTCGTGGCAACCCCGACCCTCGTCAAGGGGGCGCGCGCGACGCGCTCCACCGTGGCGCTCAAGATCGTCATGGCCGTCAGCGGCCTCGTCTTCATCGGCTACGTGCTCGCGCACATGTACGGCAACCTCAAGGCGTTCGCCGGGCATGACGCGTTCAACACCTACGCCGAGCACCTGCGCGAGTTCGGTGAGCCGCTGCTCCCCCACGAGGGCTTCCTCTGGGTGATGCGCGTCCTGCTCGTCGTCGCGTTGATCGCGCACGTCGCGGCGGCGTACGCGCTGTGGCGTCGTGCGGCGAACGCGCGCACCGTGAAGTACCAGGTCAAGAAGAACCAGCACTCCTCGCTGTCCTCGCGCACGATGCGCTGGGGCGGCCTGGCGCTGCTGCTGTTCATCGTCTGGCACCTGCTGAACTTCACCGTCCCGAAGGTGAACCCGGGCGGCGGCTCGACCGACGACCCGTACAACCTGATGGTCGACTCCTTCGACGTGTGGTGGATGACCGTCATCTACCTGCTGGCGATGCTCGCCCTCGGCTTCCACCTGCACCACGGGACGTTCAGCGCGATGCAGACCCTCGGCTTCACCAACACCGCCGCCTCCCGCGCCCGCGCCAAGCAGGCCGGCTGGGTGCTCGCGGTCGTGATCGCCGGTGGGTTCTCGCTGGTCCCCCTGTCCGTCCTCGCCGGCATCATCGAGAAGTAAGGAAGGCGCACCATGGCCTCCGCCCAGGGCACGACGCCCCTCAACCAGCCCGCCCAGCAGGTCTCCGACGACGCCCGCGGCTACTACACGCCCGGCGACCCGCTGGTCGACCCGGTCGCCCCGACCGGTCCGATCGACCAGCGCTGGACCCAGCGCGTCTTCGACAACCGCCTGGTCAACCCGGCCAACCGCCGCAAGCTCGACATCATCATCGTCGGCACCGGCCTGGCCGGCGGTGCCGCAGCCGCCACGCTCGGCGAGGCCGGCTACAACGTGAAGTCCTTCTGCTACCAGGACTCCCCGCGCCGGGCGCACTCGATCGCCGCCCAGGGCGGCATCAACGCGGCCAAGAACTACAAGGAGGACGGCGACTCGACGTTCCGCCTCTTCTACGACACCGTCAAGGGCGGCGACTACCGCTCGCGCGAGTCGAACGTCTACCGCCTGGCCGAGGTCAGCGCGAACATCATCGACCAGTGCGTCGCGCAGGGCGTCCCCTTCGCCCGTGAGTACGGCGGCCTGCTCGACAACCGCTCCTTCGGCGGCGTGCAGGTCTCCCGCACGTTCTACGCCCGCGGCCAGACGGGCCAGCAGCTGCTGCTCGGCGCCTACCAGGCCATGGAGCGCCAGGTCGCGGCCGGCACGGTCACGCAGTACACCCGCCACGAGATGCTCGAGGTCATCGTCGCCGACGGCAAGGCCCGCGGCATCGTCGCCCGCGACCTGGTGACCGGCGAGATCGAGACCCACCTCGCTGACGTGGTCGTGCTCGCCAACGGCGGCTACGGCAACGTCTTCTTCCTCTCCACCAACGCGATGGGCTCCAACGTCACGGCCGCGTGGCGCGCGCACCGCAAGGGCGCCTACATGGCCAACCCCTGCTACACGCAGATCCACCCGACCTGCATCCCGGTCTCGGGCGCGCACCAGTCGAAGCTGACGCTGATGTCGGAGTCGCTGCGCAACGACGGCCGGATCTGGGTGCCCAAGAAGGCCGAGGACTGCGACAAGGACCCGCGCGACATCCCCGAGGAGGACCGCGACTACTACCTGGAGCGGATCTACCCGGCGTTCGGCAACCTGGTCCCCCGCGACATCGCCTCCCGCCAGGCGAAGAACATGTGCGACGAGGGCCGCGGCGTCGGCCCCGCCGTCACCGAGGTCGGCGCCGACGGCACCGAGCAGCAGGTCCGCCGCGGCGTCTACCTCGACTTCGCCGACGCGATCGGCCGCATGGGTCGCCAGGCCGTCGAGACGAAGTACGGCAACCTGTTCGACATGTACGCCCGGATCACGGGCGAGGACCCCTACGAGACGCCGATGCGGATCTACCCGGCGGTCCACTACGTGATGGGCGGCCTGTGGGTCGACTACCACCTGCAGTCGACGATCCCCGGCCTCTTCGTCACCGGCGAGGCCAACTTCTCCGACCACGGCGCCAACCGCCTCGGCGCCTCGGCGCTGATGCAGGGCCTGGCCGACGGCTACTTCGTCCTCCCGAACACCATCCGCGACTACCTCGCCGACGGCCCGTTCGAGAAGATCGACGAGTCGCACCCGGCCGTGGTCGAGGCCCGCACCGACGTCGAGCAGCGGATCCAGAAGTTCCTCTCGATCAACGGCACCCGCAGCGCCGACTCCTTCCACAAGCAGCTCGGCAACATCATGTGGGAGTACTGCGGCATGGAGCGCTCCGAGGAGGGCCTGCGCAAGGCGATCGACATGATCCGGGACCTCAAGAAGGAGTTCTGGACCGACCTGCGGGTCCTGGGCACCAACGAGAGCATCAACCAGAGCCTCGAGCGGGCCGGCCGCGTCGCCGACTTCATCGAGCTCGGCGAGCTGATGTGCATCGACGCCCTCAACCGCCGCGAGTCCTGCGGCGGCCACTTCCGCGCCGAGTCCCAGACCGAGGACGGCGAGGCGCTGCGCCACGACGACGAGTTCGCGTACGTCGCGGCGTGGGAGTGGACCGGTGAGGACGGCCTCCCGGTCCTGCACAAGGAAGACCTGATCTACACGGCCATCGAGATGAAGCAGCGGAGCTACAAGTGAGACTCACCCTCAACATCTGGCGTCAGCGTGACGCGGCGTCGGCCGGGTCGATGCAGAAGTACGAGCTCGACGGCGTCTCGGAGGACATGAGCTTCCTCGAGATGCTCGACGTGCTCAACGAGCAGCTCAACGAGAAGGGCGAGGAGCCCGTCGCGTTCGACAGCGACTGTCGCGAGGGCATCTGCGGCAACTGCGGCCTGATGATCAACGGGCAGGCGCACGGCCCGGAGGTCACCACGACCTGCCAGCTGCACATGCGCTCGTTCAAGGACGGCGACGACATCACGATCGAGCCGTGGCGCTCGGACGTCTTCCCGGTCCTGCGCGACCTCATCGTCGACCGCAGCGCCTTTGACCGGATCATCCAGGCCGGTGGCTACATCTCCGCCAACACCGGCTCCGCCCCCGACGCCCACGCGGCGCCGGTGGAGAAGAAGAAGGCCGACCGCGCCTTCGACGTCGCCACCTGCATCGCCTGCGGCGCCTGCGTCGCGGCCTGCCCCAACGGCTCGGCCTCGCTGTTCATGGGTGCGAAGATCACCCACCTCGGCGAGCTCCCGCAGGGCCAGCCCGAGCGCTGGGACCGCGTCGTCAACATGGTCGGCCAGCACGACGCCGAGGGCTTCGGCGGCTGCACCAACATCGGCGAGTGCACCGCGGCCTGCCCCAAGGAGATCCCGCTCGACGTGATCTCCCAGCTCAACAAGGACCTGCGCACCGCGCTCAAGCACGGTCGCTGACCTCCGTCGTACGTCCTGCCAGAACGGCCCCTCGCTCGCGAGGGGCCGTTCGTGCGTTCCCGGGGTGTTCCCGGCCGTGCCCGGCGGGGCCGGGCGGGGTGCAGGGGTCACCGGTTAACCGGTGACCCCTGCACATATCGGGGCAGATCTCCCCCGAGATGTGCAGGACTCCCCCGATATGTCCGGCCCCGGGGACCCGTCAGCCGGCGCGCCGCTGGCCGTTGAGCGCGGCGCGGATGCGGGCCAGCAGGCGCTCAGGGTGCTGGAGGTCGGCCCAGGTCACCCGGATGCACCGCCACCCGGTCAGCTCGGTGACCAGCTCCTCGCGCCGCTTCTCGCGCAGGACGACGTCGGCAGCGGTCTCGCCGGCGGGCACCAGGTCGGTGTACTTCACGCGGCCGTCGACCTCGAGGAACACCCCGTGCTCCGGCCACGCGAAGTCCACGCGCGCGACCACCCGACCCGTCGCGTCGCGGACCTCGTGCTGCGGCACCGGCATGACGAGGCCCGCGTCCCAGCACTGGAACATCAGCCGACTCTCCGCGACGCTCTCGCAGCGGCCGTCCGCGAGTCTCAGCACCAGCTCGGTGCGCAGGCTCCCCGGCCACCGTCGCATCGACGTGGCCGACGGGGACACCACGCCCAGGCGGTCGCGCTCGACCGTCACCGTCGACCCGTAGCGGGCCCACAGCTCGGGCAGCGTGACGTGCCCGGCGTGGAGGAGGTGGTTGACCACGACCAGGGCCGGCTCGACGGGCGCGATCGTGGTGACCTCGAGCGCGGTCCTCGCCGCCGACATCACCTCGACCCCGTCGACCGGGGTGACGTCCTCGGGCAGCAGGAGGCCCGCGTGCTGCTGCACGCCGGCCTCCTTGCGGCCGGCACGAGCGTCCTTCCGCGTGCCGTGCACGACGTCCAGGTCCAGCCCCCACAGGGGCGCGCCGTACGCCGGCAGCGCCGAGACGTGCGACAGGACGAGCTCACTGGCGGCCCGCCGCTGGACGGCGTGGCAGCGCGCGGCGTACCTCTCGGCATCGGTCAGGCTGCGCCACAGCTGCCCGGCGGCGTACGAGCCGTAGCGCACCCGCACCAGGTCGCCGGCTCGGACGGCCCGGGAGATGGCGCGGTCGTCCCACCCGCGTGCCAGCAGCTCTCGGCGCAGGGTGAGCGGCGGGTAGGACCGCCAGTCGCGAAGCATCATGCAGGCGTCGTGCCCGGGGCAGCGGCCGGCGACACCACCGCTCCGCCGGCCTGTGGACAACGTGCGCCCCGGGCCGGTGATGGCCCCACATCTCAGGGGAGTCCTGCACATATCGGGGCAGATCTGCCCCGATATGTGCAGGGGTCACCGGTTAACCGGTGACTCCGACACCCGCCCCCGCAACGCCCGGACGCCCAGCCGGCCGAGGACGACGGCGATGGCGAGGTTGACGACGATCAGAACGGTGTGGGCGACCCAGTAGCCGGTGGGACGGTCCTCGCCGTCGGCGTGGGCGCTCCACAGGTTGCGGGTGAACATCGCGTAGGTCAGGACGTTCCAGGCAGCGACCCCGACGAGCAGCCAGCCGTGACGTCGTTCGAACCTCATCCGGACTTCTTCCTCCTCATGAGCGCGACCGCACCGAGGGCGGTCACGGACCCGACCGCGAACGGGGCGAACGCGGCCCTGGCACCGGAGTGCTGCGCGTGCAGCTCGGCCGGTGTCGGCGTCCGCGGACCCTGCACCGGGTCGGCCGGCTCCAGCACGCGCTGGGCGACCGCCGCGGGCGAGGTGTACGCGAACGCAGCCGAGTACAGCACGACCCGCGAGAAGTAGTTGATCCAGACCACCAGGATCAGCGCGATGCCGAACGCCTGGAACGCCGGCTGCTCCCTGGTAGAGGCCAGCAGCAGGCCGGAGAGCTGCTTGAGGACCTCGAAGCCGACCGCCCCGAGCAGGGCCGCCTGCACGAGCGGGCGGCGCGGCAGGTTGGGCTGGGCCAGCAGCGCGTAGAGCGCGTAGAACAGCAGCGCGTTGGCGGCCAGGCCGAGCGCGATGGTGAGCAGCTTGACCAGCCAGCCGAGCTCCTGGTCGAGCCCGAGCCAGCCGAGGATGTCCTCGGAGAAGCTGGCGACGAAGCCGGTCACCGCGACGGCCACCAGCAGCACGGCGCCGATGACGACGAGGGTCAGCGCGTCGCGGACCTTGCCGACGACGAAGCCGGGCTGCTCGCGCTGCGGGGTGGCGAAGACCGTCTGCAGGGCGGCCCGCATCGCCGAGAGCCACCCGAGGCCGGAGTAGAGGACACCGGCGAGACCGAGGACCGCCGCCCACCCGCGGAAGGTGCGGATCTGCTCGAGCGAGACCTGGCCCTCGTCGGGCCCGACGATGCCCGGCAGCACCGACTCGATCGCGTCGCGAAGGGTGCGGTTGGCGTCGGGGTAGACCTCGGAGATCAGGCCGACGGTGAACAACGACAGCGCCAGGATCGGGAAGAACGACAAGAACGCGAAGTACGTCACCGCGCCGGCCTGCTGGGAGGCCTGCACCGACCCGTAGTGCTCCTGCATCCGCACGAGGTGGTCCACGAACGGCCGCCGTCGGCGCACGTCCTGCACGCCCCCGGTCACCCGGTCCTGGATCGCTGACATGCCGCACAGGTACCCACGCGCCCCGATCGCCCCGATCGGCCGGCCGGCAGCGCGATCAGCCCGGTCAGCCCGGTCAGCCCGGTCAGCCCGGTCAGCCCCGGAGCGTGAACTCCCGGCTGGGCCGCCAGCCGGTGGCCTCGTCGTGCATGTAGAGGTGGAAGCCCTCGACGAGGAACTCGCACTCGAAGTCGGCCAGGTCGTCGAAGGCGCGGTCCAGCCGCTCGTCGTCGAGGTGGTGGGCGATCGTGACGTGCGGGTGGTAGGGGTACTCCAGGTCGACCGCGAGCGGCCCCCGGCGTACGCCGTCGGCCAGCTGCTCGCACGAGGAGATCCCCTCGGCGAGCGAGACGAACACCACCGGCGAGACCGGCCGGAACGTCCCGGTCCCCCGCAGGTGCACCAGGAACGTCGGGCGCGCGGCGGCGACCGCGTCCAGGTGCTCCTCGACGGCTGCCAGGTCACCCTCGGCCAGCTCGGTCGGCGGGACCAGCGTGATGTGCGTCGGGATCATCGTCGCGGTGGTGTCACCCAGCGCGGTCCGGTAGTCCTGGAGCTCGCTCGCCCAGGGCTCGGGGATCGCCACGGCAACCCCGATCGTCGGCATCCCCCGACCCTACTGGGCCGCTGCCACGAAGCCGACCCGCTGGTAGACGTCCCGGATCGTCGCCTCGGCCACCGCCCCGGCGGTCTCGGCGCCGCGCTGCAGCACCGACGTCAGGTGGGCCTGGTCGTCCAGCAGCTCGAGGGTCCGCTGGCGGAACGGCGTCACGAAGTCGACCACCACGTCGGCGAGGTCCTTCTTCAGGTCGCCGTAGCCCTTGCCGGCGTACTCCTGCTCGAGGTCGCCGACGGCGGTCCCGGTGAGCGCGGAGAAGATCGTCAGCAGGTTGCTGACGCCCGGCTTGGCCTCGACGTCGAAGCGGACCTCGGCGTCGGAGTCGGTGACCGCGGAGCGGATCTTCTTCGCGCTGGCCTTCGGGTCGTCGAGCATGTCGATGATGCCGGCCGGCGAGGAGGCCGACTTCGACATCTTGCGCGTCGGGTCCTGCAGGTCGGCGATCTTGGCGGTCGCCTTGAGGATGTAGGGCTCGGGCAGCCGGAAGGTCTTCTTGTAGCGGCTGTTGAAGCGCTGGGCCAGGTCGCGGGTCAGCTCGAGGTGCTGGCGCTGGTCCTCGCCGACCGGCACGTAGTGCGGGCGGTAGAGCAGGATGTCGGCCGCCTGGAGGATCGGGTAGGTGAACAGGCCGACGCTGGCCGCACCCTCGCCGCCCTTGGCCGACTTGTCCTTGAACTGGGTCATCCGGCGCGCCTCGCCGAAGCCGGTCAGGCACTGCAGCACCCAGCCGAGCTGGGCGTGGGCCGGGACCTGGGACTGCACGAAGATCGAGGAGCGCTCGGGGTCGATCCCCATCGCCAGCAGCTGGGCGGCGGCGCGCAGCGTGCGCTCGCGCAGCACCTTGGGGTCCTGCTCGACGGTGATCGCGTGCTGGTCGGCGATGAAGAAGAACGGCTGGTGGTCGCGCTGGAGGTCCACCCACTGCCGCAGCGCACCGAGGTAGTTGCCGAAGTGGAACGAGTCGGCCGTCGGCTGGATCCCCGACAGCACCCGCGGGCGGGCGCCGCCGGACGCCGCGGCGGGCGCGGCGGTCTCGGGCGAGGTGGTGGTGGACATGGGTCCATTCTCCCCGACCGGGCTGTCGACGCGTCCCTGGCCCCCGGAGGTGCACCCGGCGTGGGCTCGGTCGGGCTCGGTCGGGCTCGGTCGGGCCGGAGCTGGCCGGAGCGGGCCGGGACGAGTCCCGGCTAGGGGCGTACGCCGTCGCGCGCGGCCGCAGCGCTCGCCGCGGCCGTCTGGTCGCTGCGGTGCACCGTGGCCGACCACAGCAGGATGGCCACGCCGAGCACGGAGAGCGCGGCGCCGACCAGGGCGGGCGCGCGGTAGCCGAGGCCAGCGGCGATGACCAGCCCGCCGAGCCAGGCGCCGAGCGCGTTGGCGAGGTTCAGCGCGGCGTGGTTCATCGCGGCGCCGAGGGTGACGGCGTTGCCGGCGACGTCCATCAGCCGCACCTGGAGGTTGGTGACCAGCACCGACCCGATCGCGGTGATGAGGAAGACGACCGGCAGCAGCCACCAGCCGAACGGCGCGACCGTCCAGAAGAGCACCATCACCAGCGTTGACCCGATGCCCGACCAGATGAGCGAGCGGAAGACCGACCAGGCGGCCAGCTCGCCGCCGAGCCAGGTGCCGGCGACCATGCCGAGGCCGAAGGCCAGCAGGAAGAACGGGACCGTCCCGCTGCCCAGGCCGCTGACGTCGGTGACGGTCGTGGCGATGTAGGAGTAGACGGCGAACATGCCGCCGAAGCCGATCGCGCCCGCCGCCATCGTCATCCAGACCTGGCGGTTGGTGAAGAAGTCGCGGGCCTCCGCGCGGCCGGTCGCCTGCTTGTCGCCGGGCACCGACGGCACGAAGGCGAGGATGAGCAGCATCGTCAGCCCGGCGAGGGCGGCGGTGATGACGTACGCCGCCCGCCAGCCCAGGTGCTGGCCGACCCAGGTCGCGGCCGGCACGCCGACGACGTTGGCCACGCTCAGGCCGAGCATCACGCTGGCGACCGCGCGGCCGCGCTTCTCCGGCGTCGTCAGGTTCGACGCGACCAGGCTGGCCACGCCGAAGTACGCCCCGTGCGGCAGGCCGTCGAGGAAGCGGGCCAGGGTCAGCAGGCCGTAGCCGGTGGCCGCGGCGCTGAGCAGGTTGAACGCGGCGTACCCACCCATCAGCCCGACGAGCAGGCCGCGCCGCGGGAGCCGGGCGGCGAAGAACGACAGGATCGGCACGCCGACCACCACGCCGAGGGCGTAGGCGGAGATGACGTGGCCGGCGGTGGGCTCGGAGACGCCGATGCCCTCCGCGATCTGGGGCAGCAGCCCCATCGTCACGAACTCCGTGGTGCCGATCGCGAAGCCGCCGACCGCCAGCGCGAGCACGGCCAGCACGAACCGGCGTCCCCCGGCCGGGGTGCCGATGTCGGCGGCGTGCGCGGTCGCGGGCGCGGTGGAGGTCATGGGGCCTTCCGGTCGGGTGGGGGTGCCTCCATCCTCCAACCGGCGGCGGGCGCCGACCTATTCCGTGGACGGCCGTTGGAGGTCAGCAGATCGTGGTGATCTCGCCGACAGCGTCGTCGAGCCGGCGCTCGGCGTCGTCGACCGCCCGGTCGTCCACCCGGGTGCCGTCGGCGGCCCGCCGGGCCTGCACCAGCAGGGCGTCGACGGCGTCGCGGGCACGCTCGACCTGGGCGCCGGTCTCGCCGCTCAGACCGGCCTCGGCGGCGCGGAGCGCGTCGCGGACCCCCTCGAGCTCGCGGCGGGCGGCCTGCGGGTCGGCACCGATGTCGGCGACCGCGTCGCGAGCGGTCCGCTCCGCCTGGTCGGCGACTCGCTGGGCCGCCGCGCACCCGGCGTCGCGCGCGGCTCCGCGGACGGCGTCCTCGGCCTCCGAGCAGGCACCGAGCAGGCCGACGGCGGCCACGAGGGTCGAGGTCACGAGGAGGGTGCGCACGTCCCTGCCAACGACCCGGGGGCCGCCGCGGTTCCGGCACCGTCCGCGGTCCTCGTTCAGCCGGCGAGGTGCCCCCACGCGCCGGCCAGCCCCGACCACGGGCCGGTGGCGACGACCCGGCCCTCGACGAGCACCACGACCCGGTCGGCTCTGGCCAGCGCGGCCCGCTTGGAGGTCGCGCCCACCACGGTCGTGCCGCGGCGGCGCAGCGCCTCCCACAGCTCCAGCTCGGTCGCGGCGTCCAGGGCGCTGGAGACGTCGTCGGCGAGCAGCAGCTCGGCGTCGGTCGCGAGCGCCCGGGCCAGCGCGAGCCGCTGGACCTGCCCGCCGGAGAGACGTACGCCGCGGTGCCCCACGAGGGCGTGCGGCCCGCCGGCCTCCTCGAGGTCGCGGCCGAGCCGGGCGTCGGCGACGGCGTCCTCGAGCCCGCGCTCGCCGGCGTGGTCGAGCAGGACGTTGTCGGCGAAGGTGCCGGAGAGCACCCTCGGGACCTGGGCGACGTGCGCGACCTGGCCGGGGCGCAGGAAGACCTCGGCGTCGGAGACCTCCTCGCCGTTCCACCGGATCGAGCCGGTGTGGTCGACGAGCCCGGCCAGCGCCGCGAGCAGGCTGGACTTGCCCGAGCCGACCTGGCCGAGCAGGAGCACCAGCTCGCCGGACGTGACGTCGAGGTCCACACCCGAGACGCCGACCGTGCCGTCGTCGTGGACCGCCCCGAGGTCGCGCAGCTCGAGCCGGCGCAGCGGCACGCGCGGGGCGGGCGGCGGCTCGGGGGCGGCCCCGGCGACCAGGTCGACCCCCGGCGGCAGCGTCATCAGGTCGACACCGCCGGCGAGCCGGCTGGTGGCCCGCTGCCACGCCCGCGTGCCGGGCGCCTCGGTGATCACCGAGCCCGCGACCCGGCCGAACCAGTCGAAGCCGTTGACCGCCGAGGAGACCAGCAGCGCGGTGGCGAGGTCCCATCCCCCGGCGACGAGCACCGCCCAAGCCGCAACCACGCCGCACTGCACGACCACCACCGGGACGCCGTCGAGGGCGGCCTGGACGCGGTGCTCCCGCACGGCGGCGTCGACGCGGCCGGAGTCGACCCGGCCCAGGTGCCGGCGGACCATCGGGGTGGCGGCCGCGAGCTTGACGGTGCGCACGCAGTCGAGCACCGAGACCAGCGACCGGCCGAAGCCGGCCCGCGCCTTGGAGGCCGCCGCAGCCGAGCGCCCCGCGATCGGGCGGCCCACCGAGGAGGCGAGGGCCGAGGCCACCATGACCGCGAGGAGCACCCCGCCGGCGAGCAGGCTGCCGCCGGCCACGCTGGTGGCCACCACGATGATCAGGCCGTTGACGAAGTCGACCCAGCGGTCGGCGTAGCGCGCGTAGCGGTCGGCGTCCATCGTGCGGGCCACCACCTCGCCGGCCGGCGTCCGCGCGAGGCGGCGCTGGCGGGTCTGGCCGACCAGCACCGACATCCGGGTGCGCAGCAGGACCGCGATCCACCAGTGCGGGTAGCGCAGGAACGCCGAGGCCAGCGCCAGCGGGGCGATGAAGAGGCTGACCACCACGACGGCGGCCAGGGCCGTCGGCGTGCGCCCCTCCCCGAGGTCGGTGACCAGCCGGCCCCAGGCCCAGCCGGTGAGGGTGCCGAAGGCGCCGGTCAGCGACGCGAGCAGGAACAGCGCGGCGCCGGCGAGGCCCCAGCCGGGGTGGATGACCAGCATGTGCGCGACCCCGCGGGTCAGCGACGGCCCGTCGCCGACCGCCGGGCGCACCGGGGGCGGGCCGGTGCGTCGCCGGCCGCCCACCGCGGTCGCCATCGGGGTCGGCAGGTCGTCGCCAAGGTCGTCGCGCGGGTCCTCCGGCGCCGCGTCCGCCGGGTGTGCCGGGTGTGCCGGCGCCGCGTGGTCGGCCGGGTCGGTGCCCGCCGCAGCCGGCTCGGCGCCGCCGGAGGCGAGCAGGTCGCGGAATCGGCCGGGCGCGGCCGCGAGCGCGGCGTGGGAGCCGTGCTGCACGACGTGGCCCTGCTCGAGCACCGCGACCAGGTCGGCGCGCTCGACCGTGCCGAGGCGGTGCGCCACCAGCAGGCCCGTGCGGCGGGCGAGCAGCCGGTCGGCGGCCCGCACGACGAGCTCCTCGGTGACCGGGTCCATCCGGGCGGTGGCCTCGTCGAGGACCACCACCCGCACGTCGCGCACGAGCAGCCGGGCGAACGCCACCAGCTGCTCCTCCCCCGCCGACAGGGTCGTGCCGCCGGGCCCGAGCTGGGTGGCCAGCCCGTCGGGCAGCCCCGCCACCCACGTCTCGAGGCCGAGCTCGGTCACCGCGTGCTCGACGCGGCCCGCGGGGACGTCGGCGAAGAGGGTGATGTTGTCGGCGAGCGTGCCGGCGAGGATCTCGGTGCGCTGGGTGACCACGCCGACCGTGGCCCGCAGCTGCTGCAGGTCGAGGTCGAGCACGTCGACGCCGCCGATCAGCACGCTGCCGCGCTCCGGCTCGACAGCCCGCGAGACGAGGGCCGCCAGCGTCGACTTGCCCGACCCGGTGCGGCCCACCAGCGCGCACGTCTGCCCGGCGGGCACGAGCAGGTCGACGCCGGCGAGCGCGAACCTGCCCTCCTCGTAGGCGAAGTGCAGGTCGCGGAAGCGCAGGTCCAGCGGACCCTCGGGCACCGGCTCCCCGCCGACCGGCTCCGGCTCGGCCTCCAGCAGCTGGCGCAGGCGCACCAGCGCGCCGAGGCCGGCCTGCAGGTCCGGCAGGTGCTGGGCCAGGTTGTTGACCTGCCCGACGAAGGTCGAGGTGACGAGGAACAGCGTGACCAGCCGCGCCACCGACAGCCCGTCGGCCGAGACCAGCGCGACCCCCGCGACCACCACGGCCGCCAGCAGCCCGTGCAGCAGCAGGCCGGCCCGCCGGGCCAGGCGCGTCTCGGCCTCGAGGACCCGCCCCAGGCGACGGTGGACCTCGGCGGACAGGCCGGCGACGCGGCGTACGACGTGGGCCTGGCCGAGGCTGGTGCGCAGGTCGTCGCGGCCGGCGACGCCCTCCTCGAGCGCGGCGGCGTGGTCGGTCCAGGCGACCTCCTCCAGCACCTTGCGCCGCGAGATCTCCGGCAGCAGGGGCCGGACGACCGCGACCGTCACCGCGGTGACCACCGGCAGCAGGAACCAGGCCGGCCACCAGGTCAGGCCGGCCACGATCCACATCGGGACGGTCGCGAAGAGCGTGCGCATCGCGTCCCACACCTGGCGGCGGACCAGCACGCCGACCTCGTAGGTGTCGTCGTCGACCCGGTCGAGCACCTCCCCCACGGCCTGGTCGCCGAGGCGGGCCAGCGGCTGGGACAGCGCGGCGTCGAGCAGGTCCGCGCGCAGCCGGCCCTCGGCGCGGTCGACGACGCCGGACCACACGACACGCGCCGCGGAGTCGAGCACCGCGGCGCCCACGACGCACAGCGCGAGCAGGGCGACGAGGTCCTCGCTCGGGGCGGCCGCGAGGCGGCCGGCGACGACGGTCCCGAGCGCCTGGCCGACCGCGGCGACGAACAGAGCGACCAGCGCGGCCCCGGCCACCCGGGAGCGCAGCCGACGCCAGTCGACGACACGGGAGTCCGGCAGGGGCGCGCCGGCGCCCGCCCCGGGGTCGGGTGCGGAGGTGCCGCGCTCGGCGGCGGGCGGGCTGGACACGGTCATCTCCGACGACGCTACGGCGCGCCGCCGACACTCCTCATCTGCTTTTCGGTGGTGCCGACCCGCGGTGCCGGCCAGGGTCGGGCGGCGGGCCCCGGGACGCACCGCGGCCCGCCGCCCCGGGAGGGCGACGGGCCGCGGACGTGGCCGAGAGGCTCAGAGCGAGGCGAGCGCCTCGTTGAGCGTCTTCGACGGACGCATGACGGCCGAGGCCAACTCGTCGTCGGGGCGGTAGTAGCCACCGATGTCGGCCGGGGAGCCCTGCACGCCGTTGAGCTCGGCGACGATCGTCTCCTCCTCCGCGGCGAGCTTCTCCGCGAGGGGCTTGAAGGCCGCGGCGAGGTCGGCGTCCTCGGTCTGGTTCGCCAGCTCCTGGGCCCAGTAGAGCGCCAGGTAGAAGTGCGAGCCGCGGTTGTCGATGCCGCCGACGCGACGGGTCGGGGACTTGTCCTGCTCCAGGAACGTCCCGGTCGCGCGGTCGAGGGCGTCGGCGAGCACCTTCGCGCCCGGCGTGCCGGCCTGCTCGGCGTACAGCTCGAGCGAGGGCACCAGCGCGAAGAACTCGCCCAGGCTGTCCCAGCGCAGGTAGTTCTCCTTGACCAGCTGCTGCACGTGCTTGGGGGCCGAGCCGCCCGCGCCGGTCTCGAAGAGGCCGCCGCCGTTCATCAGCGGGACGACCGACAGCATCTTCGCCGAGGTCCCCAGCTCGAGGATCGGGAAGAGGTCGGTGTTGTAGTCGCGCAGCACGTTGCCGGTCACCGAGATGGTGTCCTCGCCGCGGCGGATCCGCTCCAGCGAGTACGCCGTCGCCTCGGCCGGCGCCATGATCTCGATGGTCAGGCCGTCGGTGTCGTGGTCCTTGAGGTACTCGTCCACCTTGGCGATGAGGTTCGCGTCGTGGGCGCGGGTCTCGTCGAGCCAGAAGACGGCCGGCGAGCCGGAGGCGCGGGCGCGGGTGACGGCCAGCTTGACCCAGTCGCGGATCGGCTCGTCCTTGGTCTGGCAGGCGCGCCAGATGTCGCCCGGCTGCACGTCGTGCTCGATGAGCACGTCGCCGGCGCTGTTGACGACGCGGACGGTGCCCGCGGCGGGGACCTCGAAGGTCTTGTCGTGGGAGCCGTACTCCTCGGCCGCCTTGGCCATCAGGCCGACGTTCGGCACCGAGCCCATGGTGGCCGGGTCGAAGGCGCCGTTGGCACGGCAGTCGTCGATGACGGTCTGGTAGACGCCGGCGTAGGACGAGTCCGGGATCACCGCGAGGGTGTCGGCCTCCTCGCCGTCGGGGCCCCACATGTGGCCCGAGGTGCGGATCATCGCCGGCATCGAGGCGTCGATGATGACGTCGCTCGGCACGTGCAGGTTGGTGATGCCCTTGTCGGAGTCGACCATCGCGAGCGCCGGGCCGTCGGCCAGGCCCTGCTGGACGGCGGCCTTGATGGCCTCGCCCTCGGGGAGGGAGTCGACGGCGTTGAGGAGCGCCCCGAGGCCGTCGTTCGGCGAGATGCCCGCGGCGCGCAGCTGCTCGCCGTACTGCTCGAAGAGCGTGGGGAGGAACGCCTGCACCACGTGGCCGAAGATGATCGGGTCGGAGACCTTCATCATCGTGGCCTTGAGGTGGGCGGAGAAGAGCACGCCCTCGGCCTTGGCGCGGGCGACCTGCTCGGTGAGGAAGCGGCGCAGCGCGGCGACGTCCATGTAGGTGCCGTCGACGACCTCGCCGGCGAGCACCGCGATGCCGTCCTTGAGGACGGTGGTGGTGCCGTCGACGCCGGCCAGCTCGATGCGCAGGGTGTCGTCGGACTCGATGACGACCGACTTCTCGTTGGAGCGGAAGTCGCGCTCGCCCATGGTCGCGACGTTGGTCTTGGAGTCGCTGCTCCACGCGCCCATGCGGTGGGGGTGGGCCTTGGCGTAGTTCTTCACCGACGCCGGCGCGCGGCGGTCGGAGTTGCCCTCGCGCAGGACCGGGTTGACCGCGGAGCCCTTGACCTTGTCGTACTTCGCGCGGGCGTCCTTCTCGGCGTCGGTCTGCGGGTTCTCCGGGTAGTCCGGGATGTCGTGGCCCTGCTCCTGCAGCTCCTTGACCGCGGCCTTCAGCTGCGGGATGGAGGCGGAGACGTTGGGCAGCTTGATGATGTTGGCCTCGGGCGTCGTGGCCAGCTCACCGAGCTCGGCGAGCGCGTCGTCGACCAGCCCGAACTGGGCCAGGATGCGACCCGACAGCGAGATGTCACGGGTCTCGACGTCCACGCCGGCCTTGGCGGCGTACGCCGAGACGATCGGCAGGAACGAGTACGTCGCGAGCAGCGGCGCCTCGTCCGTGTGCGTGTAGATGATCTTGGCCATGGAACGGCAGCTCCTGTAGCTGGACGGCTGGTGGTCGATCGCGGGCGATCAGGGTCGTGCATGTTTCTTGACGTCAAGATACCTGACGGCCGCGCCAACCCCCAGCCTCGCACCCGCACGCACGCGGTGCCATGCCTGGACCACGCCCGCCCCCGGGTTTGGCACGGGATCGGGGCGGGGACCACCGAGGCATGAGCACCCCGCACTCCGCCCTGCCCGCGACCGGGCAGCGCGTCGCCGCCGAGGCCATCGGCACCTTCCTCGTCGTCCTCGTCGCCGCCGGCACCCTCGTCCTCTCCGACGACGTCGTGGCGGCCGCCCTCGCCTACGGCCTCGCCCACGCGGTGGCGGTCGCCGCGCTCGGCCGGGTCTCGGCGCACCTCAACCCCGCCGCCACCGTCGGCTCCGCCGTCGCCGGCCGCACCGCCTGGCGCGACGCCGGCCTGCTCGTCGGCACCCAGGTCGTCGCGGCCGTGCTCGCCGGCCTCGCGCTCTTCGCGCTGCTGCACGGCTACGAGGGCTTCGAGGCCGAGGGCAACATGGGCCAGAACTCCTTCGGCGACGTCGGCAACGGGTACGCCGCGTGTGCGGCGCTGCTGCTCGAGGTGCTCGTGACCTTCCTCTTCGTGCTGGTGGTGCTCGCGGTCTTCGACGAGCGCGCCGAGGACCGCCACCTCGCGCCGCTGTGGACCGGCCTCGCGCTGGCCGCGCTGGCGCTGCTGGCCATCCGCTTCACCGGCGCCTCGCTCAACCCGGCCCGGTCCATCGGACCGGCCCTCTTCGCCGGCGGCGACGCGATCCTCCAGCTGTGGGTCTTCATCCTCGGCCCGCTGGTCGGCGGCCTGCTCGCGGGACTCGTCCACCCGCTGCTGCTCGGCCGGTCCGGCGCGCCCGTCCCCGGCTCCGGCCTGCGACTGCCCGCCCGCAAGCCTCGCTCCACCACCGAGGACGCCGCGACGACCACCCAGCAGTGGGACACCGAGCGGCCGATCATCCAGGACGGCTGGCAGTGGGACCCGGTCGCCCAGGAGTGGAAGCCGGCCGACCCGCAGTGGACCACCCCGCAGGCCGACCCCACCCAGCAGACGCCGTGGCCCGACGGCTCCGGCGGCGACCAGGGGACCCAGATCCGCTGACCCGCTGACCCGCCGTCGGCTGACCTGACCGGGTCAGTCCTGGCGGTCGACCGTGCGCCGCGCGACCACACCGGGGTCGAGCGGCGTCGTCGTCTCCAGCACGATCGAGTAGGCGTCGGCGTCGGTCACGGCGGTGACGTCCTCGACGACGCCGGGGACGTACGCCGTGCGCCAGGAGTCGCCGTACCGCGGCTCGGCCGGCATGGCCAGCCCCGCCTGGGCACCGTCGACGCCGGCCTCCCACTCCCCCGCCGTGCCGAACCACCACACGTTGCCGCGACGGTCCTGGGCGTAGTAGTCGTCGCCGACCACGGTCACCTCCACGCCCGCGACCTCCTCGGTGCCGGAGGGGTCGGCCTGCGTCGCGGGGTCGCCGAGGAACCACGGGTTGTCGAGGTCGCCGACGAAGTCGTCCGCGTCCGGCGACGGCGTCGGCACGACCAGCTCGTCGAGGCCGGTGGGCGGGCTCGTGGGCGAGGCGGTGCCGCACCCGCCGAGCAGCAGGGAGGCCGCCAGCGCCACTGCAGCGGTCGCCCCCGTCGTACGCACGGGGCCAGCCTAGGCGGGGCCCGCGCCGGACGCGGGTGGCCCACCTCACGTCCGCTGCTAGCGTCGGGAGCAGTCCGCCGACCTCGAAGGAGTCCTCGTGAGCTCTACCCCCCTGAAGGTGGCCGTCACCGGCGCCGCCGGCCAGATCGGCTACAGCCTGCTCTTCCGTCTCGCGAGCGGTGCGCTCGCGGCCGACCGCCCCATCGAGCTGCGGCTGCTGGAGATCACCCCGGCGCTCAAGGCCCTCGAAGGTGTCGTGATGGAGCTCGACGACTGTGCCTTCCCCGGCCTGGCGGGGGTGGAGATCGGTGACGACGCGGAGAAGGTCTTCGACGGCGTCAACCTCGCCCTGCTCGTCGGCGCCCGCCCGCGCGGCCCCGGCATGGAGCGCGGCGACCTGCTCGAGGCCAACGGCGCCATCTTCACCACGCAGGGCAAGGCGCTGAACAAGGTGGCCGCCGACGACGTGCGCATCGGTGTGACCGGCAACCCGGCCAACACCAACGCGCTGATCGCGATGAGCAACGCCCCCGACATCCCGCAGGAGCGGTTCTCGGCACTCACCCGCCTCGACCACAACCGCGCGATCTCGCAGCTGGCCGCCAAGACCGGCGCCCCGGTCACCGACATCACGAAGATGACGATCTGGGGCAACCACTCGGCGACGCAGTACCCCGACCTGTTCCACGCCGAGGTCGGCGGCCGCAACGCTGCCGAGGTCGTCGGCGACCAGGCCTGGATCGAGGAGACCTTCATCCCGACCGTCGCCAAGCGCGGCGCCGCGATCATCGACGCCCGCGGCTCCTCCTCGGCCGCGTCGGCCGCCTCGGCGACCATCGACGCCGCCCGCGACTGGCTCTCCGGCTCCGCCGAGGGCGACTGGGTCTCCATGGCCGTGCGCTCCGACGGCTCCTACGGCGTGCCGGAGGGGCTCATCTCCTCCTTCCCCGTCACCACCCGCGGCGGGGACTGGGAGATCGTCCAGGGCCTCGACATCGACGACTTCTCCCGCGGCCGGATCGACGCCTCCGCCGCCGAGCTCGCCGAGGAGCGCGACGCCGTCACCCAGCTCGGGCTGATCTGACGCGGGCTGCCGCTCGCGCCCGGGGCCGCTACAACCGTTCAATTGCGCGGGTGTAGCGGCCCTGCGGCACCTGGGGGCGCTGAAACCGCGCAATTGCGGCTCTCCTGCCCTTTCCGTGGGTCAGGTTCGGCCGGGGAGGGCGGGTGGTTGGCCGCCGAGTGTGAGCATGGCCAGGGCGATGAGGGCGTCGGGTGATTTGAAGCCGAAGGCTCGGCGGGTGATGAGTCGGATCTTGGTGTTGACCGATTCGATGCGGCCGTTGGACAGGCCGTGGCTGATGGCGGCGAGGATCGGTTCTCGGTGGGTCTGGACGCGTCGGGCGAGGGCGGTGAAGGACTCCAGCCCGCTGTCGCGGGAGCGTTGAGTCCACCGGGTCAGGGCGGTGGGTGCGTCGGTGGGGTCGAGTTGGAAGACCAGGCGGAGGCCTTCTTTGAGGAGGTAGGCCTCGTGGAGTCGGGGGTCGTGCTTGGCGATCCAGTCGAGCTTCGCGCGTTGGCGGGTGGTGAGGTTCTCGGGGTTCTTCCACAGCGCCCACCGGGCTCGTTTCAACGCTTGGGCGTGGCCGGTGGCCACGATGCGTTCCTGGCCGTGCGCGCGGCCGTCGCGACGGCTGCCGCCAGCGGCGCGGCGGGCGGTGTTCCAGGCGTCGCGGCGGACCGCGTCGAGGGCTTCGGTGGCCCAGCGGACCACGTGGAAGGGGTCGGCGCACTGCACCGCGTCGGGGCACCGTTCGGCGACGACGCCCTTGATCCAGTCTGCGCCGTCAGCGCTGACCTGGGCGATCTGGGCGGACCGGTGGGGGCCGAGGGCGTCGAAGAACGACCGCAACGTGGCCCGGTCGCGTCCTGGTGCGGCCCACACCAGCCGGCCGGTGTCGTGGTCGACGACCACGGTCAGGTACTTGTGGCCACGTTTGTAGGAGATTTCATCGATCCCGATCCGGGAGAGCCCGGCGAACGGGTCGCGGGCACCGGCAGTTTGCGCCCAGACCCGGGCCACGATGTTGCCCACGGTGCGCCAGCTGATCCTCATCAGCTGCGTCACTGCCGACTTCGAGCAGTGGGTGGCCAACCAGGCGACCTGCTGGTCGAAGTCGCGGGTGTGGCCGGCGTCGTGCCGCGCCCACGCGAACGCCCGCACCGTGTGCCCATGGACCCGACAGGCCACGCGTGGGGCGTCGGCTTCGATCCAGACCTGCCAGGTCCCGATGTCCAGCGACCGCCACCGGCGACGCCCTTGGCCGCGGTCGTAGAGCGGTGCTGGCTTCGCGCCCGTCCCGCACCGCCCGCACCGAGGTCGGGTCCGCTGGGAGACCCGGACATGAGCCACCACCACGCCTCGAGCAGCGTCGAACACGACGTCCTCGACCATCGCCTGCTGGATGCCCAACAACATCGCCCATACGCTCTTGCCCAGCACGCCGTTCTCCCGCCATCTGGTTCGTGTTCCTAGACAGCTCAGGAACCTAGGCAGAGAACGGCGTGCGCTCGTTCAGGCACGGCGAAGCACCCACAGATGCGTCACAAGAGCCGCAATTGCGCGGAAGTGTCGCGCCGGCCCGAGCCCGGCCGCGCCAAACCGACCCGACCCGACCCGACCCGACCCGATCCGAGCCGCGCCCGGCCCTAGACCGGCTGGTCCGGAATGGTGCCGGCGAGGAACAGGAAGACCGAGCCGACCAGCACCAGGACGAGCACGTCGACGAGGCGGTGGCGCACGGCGAGCATGCCGGCGTCGCGCTGCGGCAGGACGAGCCGGAGCAGCGCGGCCGAGAGGACGGCGCCGGCCACGACGCGGATGCCGAGCCGCCACTCCCCCGCCGCGACCACGCCGATGCCGACCGTGGTCGCGACGAGCACGAGCAGGTAGAACGCGCCGCCGATGGTCGAGGGGTAGCGCCGCTCCTCGAGCACCTCGATCTCCTCGGCCAGCCCGGCCGCGACCTCGTCCTCGGAGGGGACGTCGTCGGGCAGCGGCTCGGGCAGGAACTCGGGCTGGGGTTCGTGCTCGGGCCCGGGCTCGGGCCGGGGTGCGGCGGGGTCGCTCACGACGTTCAGGCCGGGCCCTTCGAGGCGGCGAGCGCGCGCTCGGCCATGGTGACCACGTTGACGAGCAGCATGGCGCGGGTCATCGGGCCGACGCCGCCGGGGTTGGGCGAGACCCAGCCGGCGGTCTCCCACACGTCGTCGGCGACGTCGCCGGCGATCTTGCCGTCGACGCGCGAGACGCCCACGTCGAGCACGGCAGCGCCGGGCTTGACCATGTCGCCGGTGATGATGCCCGGTACGCCGGCCGCGGCGACCACGACGTCGGCGTTGCGGGTGTGCGCCGCGAGGTCGCGGGTGCCGGTGTGGCACAGCGTGGCGGTCGCGTTCTCCGAGCGGCGGGTCAGCAGCAGGCCCATCGGGCGGCCGACGGTCAGCCCGCGGCCGACCACGACCACCTCGGCACCGCGCAGCTCGATGCCGTGGCGGCGGAGCAGCTCGATGCAGCCGAGCGGCGTGCAGGGCAGCGAGCCCTCCTCGCCGAGCACGAGCCGGCCGAGGTTGACCGGGTGCAGGCCGTCCACGTCCTTGTCGGGGTCGACACGCGAGAGCAGCGCGAACTCGTCGAGCCCGGTCGGCTGCTGCACGAGGAACCCCGTGCAGGCCGGGTCGGCGTTCAGCTCGTCGATCGCGGCCTCGACCTCGGCCTGGGTCGACGTCGCCGGGAGGTCGACGCGGATCGACTCGATGCCGATCTCGGCGCAGTCCTTGTGCTTGGCGCCGACATACCAGTGCGAGCCCGGGTCGTCGCCGACCAGCACCGTGCCCAGCCCGGGGACGACGCCCTGCTCGCGCAGCGCGGCGACCCGCTCGGTCAGCTCGGCCTTGATCGCCTTGAGGGTGGCGCTGCCGTCCAGCTTCTGTGCAGTCATCGTGCGGATCCTCTCATCCTGGACGGGTTGCGGTCGGCGCCCGCCTCACCGGGTCTCGACACGCTCCGTCGCGGCTTCGTTCCTCAGCCGCGGTCGCTGCTCGACCACCGTCGACCAGGTCCGCTGGCGCGTCCCTGATCAGTGAGCAAAGTGCCGGGTGCCGGTGAAGTACATCGTCACGCCGGCCGCCTTGGCTGCCTCGATGGTCAGCTCGTCGCGGACCGAGCCGCCGGGCTGCACGATCGCGGCGACGCCGGCGTCGATGAGGATCTGCGGGCCGTCCTCGAAGGGGAAGAACGCGTCCGAGGCCGCCACCGAGCCGACCGAGCGCTCCCCCGCCCGCGAGACCGCGAGCCGGCAGGAGTCGACCCGGTTGACCTGGCCCATGCCGACGCCGACCGAGGCGCCGTCCTTGGCCAGCAGGATCGCGTTGGACTTCGCCGAGCGGCAGGCGCGCCAGGCGAAGGCGAGGTCGGCCAGCACCTCGGCCGAGGCGGCCTCGCCGGTCGCGAGCGTCCAGGTCGACGGGTCGTCGCCCTCGGCGTCGACGTGGTCGACGTGCTGCATCAGCAGGCCGCCGCTGATCGGGCGGGTCTCCACGGCCGCGCCGGCGTCGACCGGGCAGACGAGGATCCGGATGTTCTTCTTGCCCTGCAGCACCTCGACGGCGCCCTCGTCGTACGCCGGCGCCACGATCACCTCGGTGAACACCTCGGCCACCTGCTGCGCCATCTCCACCGACACCGGCCGGTTGACGGCGATGACCCCGCCGAAGGCCGAGGTCGGGTCGCAGGCGTGCGCCTTGCGGTGCGCCTCGGCAACGTCCGCGCCGACGGCGATGCCGCACGGGTTCGCGTGCTTGATGATCGCGACCGCGGGCTCGGCGAAGTCGTTGGCGGCGCGGCGGGCGGCGTCGGTGTCGACGTAGTTGTTGTACGACATCTCCTTGCCGTGCAGCTGCTCGGCAGCCGCGAGGCCCCCGCCGCCGTGGCCGGAGGTGTAGAGCGCCGCGGGCTGGTGCGGGTTCTCGCCGTACCGCAGGACGGCCTTCTTCTCCCACGTTGCACCGGCCCACGCGGGGAAGCCGGTGCCCTCGGAGGAGTCGGTGAGCACGTTGCCCATCCAGGAGGCGACGGCCACGTCGTACGCCGCGGTGTGGGCGAACGCCTCCGCCGCGAGCGCCCGGCGCTGGCCGAGGGTGAACCCGCCCGCGCCGGCGGCGACCAGCACGTCGGCGTACCGCGCGGGGCTGGTGACGACGGCGACGGAGGGGTGGTTCTTGGCCGCGGCGCGGACCATCGAGGGACCGCCGATGTCGATCTGCTCGACGCACTCGTCGGGGCTCGCGCCCGAGGCGACGGTGTCGGTGAACGGGTAGAGGTTGCACACCACCAGGTCGAACGGCTCGACCTCGAGGTCGGCGAGCTGCTGCACGTGGGCCTCGAGGCGGCGGTCGGCGAGGATGCCGGCGTGCACGCGCGGGTGCAGGGTCTTGACCCGGCCGTCGAGGCACTCGGGGAAGCCGGTCAGCTCCTCGACGCGGGTGACCGGCAGACCGAGCTCCTCGATGCGACGGGCGGAGCCGCCGGTGGAGACGAGCATGACGCCGGCGTCGTGCAGCCCGCGGACCAGGTCGTCGAGGCCGGTCTTGTCGTAGACGGAGACGAGGGCCCGCTTGATCGGGACCTGGTCGAGGGCCCGGTCGAGGGCCTGGTCGAGGGCCGGCACGGGGGCGCTGGGCTGGGTCTCGGACACGTGTCACTCCTGCTCGGATCGGCGAGGAGGAGCACCCAGGCGGTCGATGCTCCCGACGTCACTCCCTGGTGGTCACCCACCTGCGCCAGTCGTGTGGGGCCAGCATAGAGGCGCTCAGCCCCCGAGGCGCACCCGCCGACCGTCGACGACGTACCCCTCGCGCGCCATCCGGCCGACCGTGTCGACGAGCATCACCCGCTCCGCGGCCTTGATCCGCTCGTGCAGCGCGTCGACGTCGTCGTCGTCCTCGACCGGCACGGCGACCTGGGCGACGATCGCGCCGGTGTCCACGCCGGCGTCGACGACGAAGAGGGTCGCGCCGGTGACCTTCACGCCGTACGCCAGGGCGTCGGCCGGCCCGTGCATGCCGGGGAACGACGGCGACAGCGCCGGGTGGGTGTTGACCGTGCGGCCGCCGAAGCGGGCCAGGAAGTCCTCGCCGACCAGCTTCATGAAGCCCGCCAGCACGACCAGGTCCGGCTCGAAGGCCCCCACCCGGTCGGCCAGCGCGCGGTCCCAGTGGTCGCGGCTGGTGAACTGGCCGACCTTCGTCACGAACGTCGGCACGCTGGCCCGGTCGGCCCGCGCCAGCCCCTCGATGTCGTCGCGGTCCGCGCCGACGGCGACCACGGACGCGCCGTACGCCGGGTCCGCGCACGCGTCCAGCAACGCCTGCAGGTTGGTCCCCGAGCCGGACACCAGGACGACGAGGCGGGCGGGTCTGCGGTCGGGCACGGCTCGGAGCCTAGACCGTCGCCGCGGTGCGTCCCGGGCGCGGCGGCTCATGTAACGCGCAGTTACCTGCTCCACCTGCACGCTGCGGCGTGCAGGTAGAGCAGCGAACGTCGCGTTACAAGGGCCCGGCGCGACTCAGTCGGCGGCGACGGCGGAGCGCCGCTGCCACCAGGTGGTGGCGAGGGCACCGACGAGGCCGCCGAGGCCGAAGGCGGTGATGGCGTGGAGGGCCACGTCGAGGGCGAAGGGGCTGACGTCGCGCATCCGGCCGGGGCCGACGGCGCCGCCGGCGAGGGCGGCGAGGAGGCCGAAGGCGATGCCGGCGAGCACTCCGGCGGCCAGCCCGCGGGCGACGGCCTCACCCCAGCCGTCGGCGGGCACGAGCCGGTGGTGGCGGGCGACGGCGAGGGCTGCGACGAGGGCCGGGAGCACAGCGAGGTACGCCGTCCAGGCCGGCGGCGGGCCGGCGTCGGGCAGCGCCGCGAGGAGCGGGAACATCGGCAGCGGGCCGAGCACGACGGCGGTCGGCGTGACCAGCGTGCCGGCGCCGACGGTGAAGCCGGGGCCGAGCAGGTAGGAGCCGGAGAAGGCGACCGCGTTGGGCACGACCAGCAGCGAGACCAGCACGAGCAGGGTGGCGGCGCCGGCGTCGGTGTGGAGCTGGGAGAGGACGTTGGCGGCCGTGCCGAGGTCGAGGACGAACGCGACGAGGAGCGCCACCCCGGCGACGGCGGCCCAGCCGAGCAGCACCAGCCGGCAGGCGGGGAGGGCGAGGCGGAGGACAGGCGGGACGGTGGCGGCCCAGATGGCCGCGCGGCCCGAGCCGACCGCGACGGCGGGCGCGCCGAGGAGCAGGCAGAGCGCCAGCGACCAGGCGACGACCCGCCCGGTGGCGACGCCGGAGCCGGTGTCGGTGGCGAGCACGCAGGTCACGACCGCCACGACGACGTACCCCGCGGCGAGCAGGCCGGCAGCGACCGGCACCGTCCAGTCGCGCTCGCCGTCGGCGATCCGGTCGGCGTCGGGGCCGTGGCCGGAGACCGAGTCGCCGACGCGGAGGCCGAGCCGCCAGACCGTCCATGCGCAGACCAGGGTGATGCCGAGCGGCACAGCGGTGACCGGCACGCCCTCGACGCGGACGCCCGACCCGTGGCCGAGCAGCCAGCCCCAGGCGCCGACGCGCAGGCCGTCGCCGGAGCTGCCGTGGGCGCCGGCGTCGGTGAGGAACCAGCCGACGACGCCCAGCGCCAGGCAGACCAGCAGCGGGCCGAGCGCGGCCGCCGCGCCACCGAGCGTCGCGACGAGCACGAGCGGCCGGCGGTGGTCCATGTCGTGCCCGGCCGAGGGCGCGGGACGGGCCGTCGGCCGGGGCAGCAGAGAGGTCATGGCTCCCCGATCATCACCCGCACGACCGGCCCGGTCGTGCCGCCACGCCGCGCGGGTACGGTGGCCGGTGCCATGCCGCCGCCCGCCGACCCCGCTGATCCCGTCGAGGCCTTCGACGAGCTCTACCAGCGCACCCGCGACCGGCTGCTGCTGCAGACCTGGGCGCTGACCGGCGACCTGACGGCGGCGCGGAGCGCGGTCCGGCACGCGTACGTCGTCGCGTGGCACCACTGGCGCAAGGTCTCGCGCCGCGACGACCCGGAGGCGTGGCTGCGCCCCCACGCGTGGGCCTACGCCCAGCGTCGCCACACCGCCCGGCTCGGGCACCGCGACAAGGACCTCGACCCGGACGTCAAGGCGACCCTGGACGCGCTCGCGGATCTGCCGGTCGGCCAGCGCCGGATGCTGCTGCTCTCCCTGCTCGCGCCGGGCCCCTCCGACGACATGGCCCGCGAGGTCGGCCTGCCGCGCGAGGAGGCGGAGCGCGAGCTGCACGCGGCCGCGGTCGGGTTCTCGGCGCTGCGCGACGTGCCCACCACCGACATCGCCGCCCAGCTCGACCCCCTCGCCGCGGCGGTCGCCGACGTGCGGTGGCCCCGCCCCTCGATCCTGCGCCGCTCCGGCTCCGGCCGCCGCCGCGCGCACACCCTCGCCGGCGTCCTGGCGACGGTGGGCGCCCTCGTCGTGAGCGGCGTCGTCGTCGGCGACGACGGCGTCCGCACCTCCCTCGACCGCGCGGTGACCGGCCCGCGCGCCAGCGCGCCCGCGGCGCCCGGCGGCGAGGAGGCGCAGCCCCCGCTGGTCGCCGACGCCCTGCTGACCGGCGAGCAGGTGCAGTCCCGCGTCCGCGGCACCGGCTGGTCCGAGCTGCGCACCGACGGCAACACCGAAGGCGACGGGATCGTCCTGCCCTGCCAGGCCGACCGGTACGCCGACCCCCGCGGCACCGGCGCCCTCCTGCGCGTCTTCGCGGCGGCCGACCGGGGCACGGGCCCGCGGCGCACCGCCTGGCAGCTCGCCGAGGTCTCGCGCAACGAGCGCGCCGCGCGACGTACCTTCCGCCGCACCGTGCAGTGGTACGCCGCGTGCTCGGAGCCCCGCGTGCAGCTGCTCTCCACCCGCACCGTCGGGGCGGTCGGCGACCAGGCGATGCTCTTCACCCTGCGGTCGTGGTCGCGGCCGGTCCGCACGACCGTCGTCGGGGTCGGCCGCACCGGCCTGCTGACGACGACGACCGTGCTGCGCGTCGGCAACGACGACCGGCCCGACATCTCCGGCGGCACCGACCTGCTCGCCGACGCGGTGCGCGAGATGTGTGCGATGCCCGACGGCGGCTCGTGCGTCGGGCGGCCGGACCCGCAGCTCGCGCGCGCGGTGCCGATCGGCGAGGTGCCGAGCCTGCTCTCCGAGATCGACCTGCCGCCGGTGCAGCGCGTGGCCGCCCCCTGGACGGGCAGCCCGACGGTGCGCGCCGACACCAACCCCGCGGCCACCCCCTGCGACCGCACCAGCTTCACCGGCGGCCAGGTCAGCAACAACGTCACCCGCACCTTCGTGGTCCTCGACGCCGGTCTGCCGGCGGAGTTCGGGCTGTCGGAGACCGCTGGCTCCCTGGGCCCGCGCAAGGCCCGCGCCTTCGTCGACGGCGTGCGCCGGCGGGTCGCCCGCTGCGCCGAGGACGACCTCACCACCGAGGTCCGCCGGCTGGAGACGAGCGACACGAAGAAGGAGGACCTCACGGTCTGGGTGGTCACCACCGAGGTCTCCGAGGACACCACCGTCCGCTACCTGATGGCCGTCCTGCGCTCGGGCACCTCCGTCGCGCAGGTCGGCTTCGTGCCGGCCGGGCGCCGCACGATGGCCGACGAGGCGTTCGTCGGGCTCGCCCGCCGGGCCCTCGAGCGGCTCCACGAGCACCCGGCGCCCTAGACCGCCGACCGCGGCTCCCGAACTTCTCCGTCCGACCGTGCAACCGTGACGTCTGCCGAGGCGTATCCCTCCTGACCGGCCACCGAGAGCCGGCCGGAGCAGCACAGCGAGACGGGAACGAGTCGATGGACGAACGCGAGTTCGACGACTTCTACACCGCGTCGTTCCAGAAGATCACCGGTCAGGTCTACGCCATGATCGGCAACCGGGACGAGGCGCAGGAGTGCGTCCAAGAGGCCTTCGTGCGGGCGTGGGCGCACCGCCGCAAGCTCGAGCGGGCCGAGCACCCCGAGGCGTGGGTCCGCACGACCGCCTACCGCCTCGCGGTGAGCCGCTGGCGGCGTACGACGCGGAGCCGGCGACCCGCCGACCGCGCGCTCGGCGCCCGCACCGAGGCCGCGCCGCCGAGCGAGGCGCACGTGGCCCTGGTGGCGGCGCTCAAGCAGCTGCCCGAGGCGCAGCGCCAGGCGCTCGTGCTCCACCACATCGCGGACCTCCCGGTCCAGGCGGTGGCGCGGGAGACCGGCGTGCCCGAGGGCACCGTCAAGGCCCGGCTCAGCCGCGGCCGCGCCGCGCTCGCGGCCCTGCTCTCCGACGACCCCGGCTACCAGGAGGGAGCGAGCCGTGCGTGACCCGATCGAGGACCTCCAGCACTTCCGAACCGATGGGACCACCGTGAACCCCCTCCCCGCCTCCGAGGTGCGCCGCCGCGGCGACCGGATGCGGCGCCGCAACACCGCCGTCGCGACCGTCGGCGGCGTGGCCGCCGCGCTCGTCGCGGTCGGCGTGCCGTTCGGCATCGCCCAGTCCGGCGGTGGCGACGGGCCCGACACCAGCCCGGCCCCGCCGTCGGTCTCCTGGCTCCAGGAGGCCCCGGAGGGCTTCCCGCTCGACGCGGGGTACGCCGCCTCGGCCACCGACGAGGTGGCCCCCGCGATCCCCGACGTCTGCGGGACGCCGTTCTGGACGACCGCCGGCACCACCGACGTGGCGGGTGCGACCCTCAGCGGCGGCGAGGCGTTCGACGCCCGGACGCTCATGGTCTACCCCGACGACGACGCCGCGGAGCGGGCGCTCGCCGGCATCCGGGCGGCCGTGGCCGACTGCCCCGAGCAGACCGAGCTCGACGAGAGCCCGGACACCACGCTCGTCCACGACGTGCTCGACCAGGACCTGCCCACCGAGGAGTCCTTCGTCTTCGTCCAGCGCGCCCGCTTCGACGACGGCCTGCTCTCCGACGCGACGATCACGGGCATCGGGCGCAGCGGCAACGCGCTGCTGGTCGACCAGTCCTACGCCTCCCCGGGCGACGACCGGTCCGTGGCGACGAACCTGCGACTGCAGCTCCAGCGCGCCGCCCGGCCGTTCTCCGAGCTGTGCGTCTTCTCCGCGACCCCGTGCTCCCCCGGCGACGGATCGCAGGAGGACCCGGCCGCGCAGGTCGTGCCCGACGGCTTCCCGCTGCTCGGCGGCTGGCCCGAGGAGTCCGAGGGCGGCGAGTTCGGCCCGGCCGGGCCGACCCGCACCGGGCTCGACGTGATGGAGCCCGAGGCGTGCGGGGCGACGGCGCCGGTGCCCGCGCACACCGACCTGGTCCGCGCGGCGTACAGCAACCCCGAGGACTACCGCCAGCGCCAGCTCCTCACCTTCGCGACGACCGAGGAGGCCGACGCGTACGTCGACGCGGTGCTCGCGATCTTCGACGACTGCTTCGAGGTGGAGACCGAGGACGGCACCACCCGGCTCACCCAGCGCATCGACGAGGTGTCGGGCACCGGTGACCGGGCCGGCGGGGCGGTCACCCGCTACGAGCGCGACGGCGACCCGGTGCCGGGGATGAGCACCCTGCTCGTCGTCCGGGTCGGCAGCGCGGTGCTCCTCGGCGAGGACCAGAGCGAGGGCAGCGGCGGCCTCGAGCCCGAGGTGGCCGTGCAGGAGTCGTTCCAGTCCATCCTCGCCGAGGCCGAGGGCGTGATCCGGGCGATGCGCGACCTCTGAGGCGCGGCCCGCACGCGGCGTACCACGCACGAACGGCCCCCGGCGGGATCGCCGGGGGCCGTTCGTCGCGTGCTACGAGCAGGTGCTCAGAGGGACTGGAGGATCTCCCGCATGAGCGCCGCGGTCTCGGACGGCGTCTTGCCGACCTTCACGCCGACGGCCTCGAGGGCCTCCTTCTTCGCCTGCGCGGTGCCGGAGGAGCCCGACACGATCGCGCCGGCGTGGCCCATCGTCTTGCCCTCGGGGGCGGTGAAGCCCGCGACGTAGCCGACGACCGGCTTGGTGACGTGGTCCTTGATGTACGCCGCCGCGCGCTCCTCGGCGTCGCCGCCGATCTCGCCGATCATCACGATCGCCTTGGTCTCCGGGTCGTTCTCGAAGGCCTCGAGGGCGTCGATGTGCGTGGTGCCGATGATCGGGTCACCACCGATGCCGATGGCGGTCGAGAAGCCGAAGTCCCTCAGCTCGTACATCATCTGGTAGGTCAGCGTGCCCGACTTCGACACCAGGCCGACCGGGCCCTTGCCCGCGATGGTGTGCGGGGTGATGCCGGCCAGCGACTCCTCCGGGGAGATGATCCCGGGGCAGTTCGGGCCGATCATCCGGGTCTTCTTGCCATCGAGGTAGGCGAAGACCTCGGCGGAGTCCTGGACCGGGACGCCCTCGGTGATGACCACCAGGAGCGGGATCTCGGCGTCGATGGCCTCGAGGCAGGCGTCCTTGGTGAAGGCCGGGGGCACGAAGGCAACCGAGACGTCGGCGCCAGTGGCCTCCATGGCCTCCTTGACGGTCCCGAAGACCGGCAGCTCGGTGCCGTTGAGCTCGACGGTGGTGCCGGCCTTGCGGGCGTTGACACCGCCCACGATGTTCGAGCCCGCCTGGAGCATCAGGTTGGTGTGCTTGGAGCCCATCCCGCCCGTGATGCCCTGGACGATGATCTTGGAGTCCTTGTTGAGGTAGATCGTCATGCTGTCAGGTCTCCTTGTCTCAGGCGTTCGCCAGCTCGGCGGCCTTGTCGGCCGCACCGTCCATCGTGTCCACCTGCGTCACCAACGGGTGGTTGAGCTCGTCGAGGATCCGACGGCCCTCCTCCACGTTGTTGCCGTCCAGGCGCACGACGAGCGGCTTGGTGGCGTTGTCGCCGAGGATCTCCAGGGCACCCTTGATGCCGTTGGCGACCTCGTCGCACGCGGTGATGCCGCCGAAGACGTTGACGAACACGCTCTTGACCTGCGGGTCGTTGAGGATCACGTCGAGGCCGTTGGCCATGACGGTGGCGTTGGCGCCGCCGCCGATGTCGAGGAAGTTCGCCGGCTTCACGCCGCCGTGCGCCTCACCGGCGTACGCGACGACGTCCAGGGTCGACATGACCAGGCCCGCGCCGTTGCCGATGATGCCGACGGCACCGTCGAGCTTGACGTAGTTCAGGCCGAGGTCCTTGGCCTTCGCCTCGAGCGGGTCGGCCTCCTCGCGGATCTCGAACGCCGCGTGGTCCTCGTGGCGGAACTCCGAGGCGTTGTCGTCGAGCGACACCTTGCCGTCGAGGGCCTCGAGCTTGTCGCCCTCGAGGCGGGCCAGCGGGTTGACCTCGACGAGGGTGGCGTCCTCCTCGACGTAGACCTTCCACAGTGCCTGGACCATCTCGATGGCCTGGTCGCGCAGCTCGGCGGGGAACTTGGCCTCGTCGACGATCGCGGCGGCCTTCTCCGGCGTGACGCCCTCGAGCGCGTTGATCGGGATCTGGCGAACGGCCTCGGGGTTGGTCTTGGCGACCTCCTCGATCTCCACGCCGCCCTCGACCGAGGCGATGCACAGGTGCGAGCGGTTGGAGCGGTCCAGCAGGAAGGAGAAGTAGTACTCCTCCACCGGCGGCGTGGCGGGGGTGACCAGCACACGGTTGACCGTCAGGCCCTTGATCTCCATGCCCAGGATGTTCGACGCGTGCTCGAAGGCCTCGTCGGCGGACTTGGCGAGCTTGACGCCACCCGCCTTGCCGCGGCCGCCGGCCTTGACCTGCGCCTTGATGACGGTGACGCCACCGATCTCCTCGGCTGCGGCCCTGGCGTCCTCAGCGGTCTCCACGACCTTCCCGAGGGTGGTCGCCACACCGTGCTTGGCGAAGAGCTCCTTCGCCTGGTACTCCATCAAGTCCACGAAATTCCACCAGTCCTATTCAGGGTGCGGGCCGCGTCCGGCGCGGGGCGCGCGGCGGCCCGGGGGTGTCCTCGCGGCACACTAGACCTGTCGCGGGGGCCGCGACGAGGGCAGAGGGCGCCGACGTGACGCAACGCACTAGCCGTCGGCAGGCGCCGCATCCGTGGTCCGGTGCCCCGTCCGGGGCCGGCTCAGCCGTCCCGCTCCGAGGGGTACGCCGTGTCGTCCGCCACCTGTCCGGTCGCCTCCCGGGCCGCCCCCGGGACCGCCTACTGCGCTGCCTGGCCGGCCAGCCGGTCGGCCACGCGCCGCACCACCTGGTCGGCGGCCTCGTCCGGGCCGGCGGTCACCACGACCACCTCGTCGTCCGGCTGTGCGGTCCCCGCGTCGGTCGGCGCGGTCGGGCCGCCCCCGGCCTCGGCTGCCAGCGCGGCGACGACCTGCCCGGCGTCGTACGCCGCGGGGGCGAGGAGCACGACGACCGCCACGTCCTCCTGGACCGCGGCGGCGACGACGACCCGCTCCTCGACGTCCTGACCTGCGTGGACGACCTCGTGGCCCGCGTCGCGCAGCGCCCGCGCGAGCCGTGTCAGGGACTGCTCGACCGGGGTCGTCGCGCCCGCGCCACCGCGGTCGTGCCCCGCGTCGTGCCCGATGTCAGAGGTGTCTCCCCGGGCGTCCGTCGAGGCGTCCGTCGAGGCGTCCGTCGGCGCGTCCGTCGGGGCTGCGGCACCGGGCAGGGCGGCGAGCAGGAGCCTGGTCACGGAGGTGGAGCCTAGGGCCCGCCGACACCGGTGCGGGGACGCCGCGAGCCGATGTCCGTCCCCCTACCGCGAGACCGCCGGGGTCGTCCACAGGTTGTCCAGCCCGATTTCGGAGGCCGTGACCGGTCCGTTACAGTCGCTTCTCGCCCGTCCCCACGTGGACGTGGCCGGAAGCGCACGCCTGCAACCGACAGCGACGGAGTCACCATTCATGGGTAACCACCGAGCGGACCGACGCGGCCCTCGCCGCCGTCCCTCGGAGACCCCGCGGGTGGCCACCGCCGGACGCCGTGCGGCCGGACGAGACACCTCTACCCGAGGCTCCGTCGAGGCAAACCCCGTCCTCACGACGACCGCCCCCGTCGACGGCGACGCGACCACCGTCTTCCGCGACCACGACGTCACCGTCGAGATGCCGCTGGTGCGCCAGGACCGGCCCGCGACCGCCGGCAAGCGCAAGGCCGTCAAGCAGTCCGGCACCCGCACCCCGCTGCTCAAGGCCCTGCCGTCGGCGCCGGTCCTGATCGGCGCCGCGGCGCTCGCCGTCTCCGTCGGCGGCGCGGTCACCAGCGCCGCCCCCGACCTGGTCGCCGACTCCGGCAAGGTGCACCAGGCCACGGCGATGAGCGGCGCGAGCGGCGTCTCCACCGCCGGCGTCATGGACCGCTCCGGCGGCGTCAGCCGCGACTCGCGTCGCGACGCCCTCGCCGACAGCGCCGACGCCGAGCTCGTCGCCGCCGCTGCCAAGCAGATGCGCCAGCGCAACACCGCGCTCGCCCAGTTCGCCAAGGACGCCGAGGCGCACGCGCAGGAGATCGCCAAGAACCAGTGGGTGCTCCCGATCGCGGGCTACCGGCTGACCGCCGAGTTCGGCGACTACGGCCTGTGGGCGACGTACCACACGGGTCTCGACTTCGCCGCGCCCACCGGCACGCCGCTGATGGCGGTGGCCAACGCGGTCGTCACGAGCGTCGGGTACGACGGCGCCTACGGCAACAAGACCGTGCTGACCCTCGAGGACGGCACCGAGCTCTGGTACTGCCACCAGAACAGCACCAACGTCTCCCCCGGCGACGTCGTCCGCGCCGGCCAGGTCATCGGGTCCGTCGGCTCCACCGGCAACGTCACCGGCCCGCACCTGCACCTCGAGGTCCGCCCCGGTGCCGGTGACCCGGTCGACCCCGACGCCGCGCTGCGCGTCCACGGCGTCTCCCCCTAGTCTCCTGACGCCGACTGCGTGCGGCTGACTGACCGTCCCGCTGTGGGCGGGCACGTCACCGGGTCTCGACACGCTCGTTGCGACCTCGTCCCTCGGTCGCAGGCGCTCGCTCGACCACCATCGAGCTGCAGGCCGTCGCTGCGCTCCGGCCTACAGCTTCTCCACCGGCGCGTAGCGCAGCAGCAGCCGCTTGACGCCCTCGCTGCCGAAGTCGATCGAGGCGACCGCCTTCTCCGCGACGCCCTCGAGCGCGACGACCGTGCCCATGCCGAACGAGTCGTGCAGGACGCGGTCGCCCGGTTCGAGCGACGGCACCTCGCGGGCCGGCTTGGACTTGGCCGCGGCGTCGGCGCGCAGCGCGGCGGAGGAGAAGTTGCGGCGGCCCGCGGCGGTCGGGCTCGCCAGGCGGGTGCTGCCGCTCCCGGACAGGTCGGGCCGGCCCCACGACGTCTGGGCCGCCTCGGTGCGCTTCCAGTCGACGAGGTCGACCGGCAGCTCGTCGAGGAACCGCGACCCGGGGTTGTGCGACGGCGCCCCCCACGCCGAGCGGACGACCGCGCGGGAGATGTAGAGACGTTCGCGGGCGCGGGTGAGGCCGACGTACGCCAGCCGCCGCTCCTCCTCGAGCTCCGGCTGGTCGCCGAGGGCGCGGGCGTGCGGAAAGACGCCGTCCTCGAGGCCGGTGAGGAAGACGACGGGGAACTCCAGGCCCTTGGCGGTGTGGAGGGTCATCAGGGTGACCACGCCGTCGTCGTCCTGCGGGATCGAGTCGGTGTCGGCGACGAGCGCGACCCGCTCGAGGAAATCGCGCAGGCCGGGTGCGACCTGGCCGGCGTCGACGTCGGCGGGGTCGGCCGAGGGACCCGCGACGGGGTCGTCGGAGAACTCGCGGGCGACGGCGACGAGCTCGGCGAGGTTCTCCAGGCGGGTCGCGTCCTGCGGGTCGTCGGACTCCTCGAGCTCCACGATGTAGCCCGAGCGGGCGAGCACCGACTCCAGCACGACGTCGGCCCGCTCCCCCGCGTCGACCATCGACTGCAGCTCCTCGACCATCGCGACGAAGCCGCGGATGTTCGTCGCCGAGCGCGTCGCCAGACCGGGGGCGTCGTCCGCGCGGCGCAGCGCCTCCCAGAACGTGATCCGGTCGCGGTCGGCCAGCGCGCTCACGCACTCGACCGCGCGGTCGCCGATGCCGCGCTTGGGGGTGTTGAGGATGCGGCGCAGCGAGACCTGGTCGTCGGGGTTGGCCAGCATCCGCAGGTAGGCCAGCGCGTCGCGGACCTCGCGCCGCTCGTAGAAGCGGACCCCGCCGACGACCTTGTAGGGCTGGCCGGTGCGGATGAACACCTCCTCGAAGACGCGCGACTGGGCGTTGGTGCGGTAGAAGACGGCCACGTCCGCGGGGCGGACGCCGTGCTCGTCGACCAGCTCGTCGATGGTGGAGGAGACGAACCGCGCCTCGTCGTGCTCGTCGTCGGCGACGTACCCGACGATCCGCGCGCCGTCGCCGGCGTCCGACCAGAGGCGCTTGGGCTTGCGGCCCTTGTTGTTGCCGATCACCGCGTTGGCGGCGTTCAGGATCGTCTGCGTCGAGCGGTAGTTCTGCTCCAGCAGGATCGAGGTGGCGTTGGGGAAGTCCTGCTCGAAGTCGAGGATGTTGCGGATGTTGGCGCCACGGAAGGCATAGATCGACTGGTCGGCGTCGCCGACGACCATCAGCTCCGCCGGCTCGACGCGCTGGGCGTCGTTCTCCGCGCCGGTCTCCTCCATCGGGTCGGCGCAGAGCTGGTGGATGAGGGCGTACTGGGCGTGGTTGGTGTCCTGGTACTCGTCGACCAGCACGTGCCGGAACCGCCGGCGGTAGGTCTCGCGGACCTCCGGGTAGGCCTGGAACAGGTTGACCGTCACCATGATCAGGTCGTCGAAGTCGAGCGCGTTCGCCTCGCGCAGGCGCCGCTGGTAGAGCTCGTAGACCGCGGCGTAGGTCTCCTCCAGCTTGTTCTTGGCGTCCTTCTTCACCTCGTCGACGTCGCGCAGCTCGTTCTTGTGGTTGCTCACCCAGTGCAGCAGCGCGCCCGGCTGGTAGCGCTTGGGGTCGAGGTCGAGGTCCTTGCAGACCAGCTGCATCAACCGCTTCTGGTCGGCCGCGTCGTAGATCGAGAAGCTGGACTTGAACCCGAGCTTGTCGACCTCCTTGCGCAGGATCCGCACGCAGGCGGAGTGGAACGTGCTCACCCACATGATCCGCGCGCGCTTGCCGACGAGCTCCTCGACGCGCTCCTTCATCTCGGCCGCGGCCTTGTTGGTGAAGGTGATCGCCAGGATCGAGCCCGGGTGGGCCTGCCGCTCCTGGATCAGCCAGGCGATCCGCCGGGTCAGCACCCGGGTCTTGCCCGACCCCGCCCCCGCCACCACCAGCAGCGGCGCGCCCGCGTGGACCACCGCGGCCCGCTGCGGCTCGTTGAGCCCGTCGAGCAGCTGCTCGCGGCTCGGCCCGCGCCGCGGCGTACGTGCTCGGTCGGCGGAGCCACCGCCGTCGCCACCGCCGCCCGCGGTCGCGTCGGAGGTCGCCTCGGGGCGGGTCGGCGGGTCGGCCAGCAGGTGCTCGAAGCCGGGAAGTGACGGGGTGCTCATGCTGGTTCCAGCCTACGTTCCGCCGGGGACGGTGGTGCGGGCGCGGTGCACCGGCACATGGTCGACCAGTCCGCCGCGGGCTTGTAACGCGACGTCCGCTGCTGTGTAGGCACGCTGCAGCGTGCCTACACCGTGGGGAACGTCGCGTTGCATGTCCGACGGGCCCACGCCAGGGCCGAGAACCATCGACAGGGACGCGTTGCGGACCGGCCGTCCACAGGCACGCCGCCAGCGGGGGTACGCCGCGGGCGGGGCCGAGCAGCGTGACGGCATGCACCCCCAGATCGCCGGACTGCTGCGGACCGCACCCCACCTCGTGACCCGCCGACAGGCCATCGCTCTCGGAATGACCGAGCGCGAGGTCGACCGCCTCGTGCGGACCGGCGCGTGGGTGGCGGTGCGGCGAGGCGTGTACGCCGACCGGGCGCACGTGGCGGGGTTGGTCGCCCGGTCGGCCCGGCAACGACTGCACGACGACGCCGTCGCGCTGACCACCCGCATCCAGCACGTGCGCAGCCACGACAGCGCGGCCGTGGTCTGGGGTCTCGCCGTCCCGTTGCCGGCGCGGCCGGTCGCCCACGTGACCGTGCCTGTCCCCGCCATTGCCCGGAGCCGCCCGCAGCGCTGCCGGTCGCGCCACGACGTGAAGCACCACCTCGCGCCGTACGGCATGGCCGACCGGCCCGCCGTCGTCGACGGCGCGCCCGTCCTGGGCCTGGCCCGCACGGCTGTCGACATGGCGCGGGAGCACGACCTGGCCACTGGGATCGCAGCGGTGGACGGCGCGCTCCGCGCAGGTGTCACCCGCTCCGACCTGGACGCCGTGCTCGAGCGGATGCACTGCTGGCCGCACGTCAACCGGGTCCGGCAGGCCATCGACCTCGGCGACGCCGGGGCGGAGTCACTGGGCGAGTCGCTGGCCCGGGTGCTCGTGCTGCAGCTCGGCCGGGGGCGGCCGCACACGCAGTTCGGCCTGTGCCGGGACGGGCGCACCGGCTTCGCCGACCTGCGGGTCGGGCGGCACCTCATCGAGTTCGACGGCCGTCTCAAGTACCACCGCGGTCTCGGCGGCGGCAGGTCCCCCGAGCAGGTCGTCTGGGACGAGAAGGTCCGCCAGGACTGGTTCTGCTCCTACCAGCTGGGCATGAGCCGCCTCGTCTGGTCGGACGTCATCGGCCCCGGGACCGTCGCGGCGCTCGACCGGCTGGAGCGCGAGGTGTCGGCGACCGAGGCACGGTTCGGCAGCGACATCGGCGACCTGACGCCGTACGTCGTCCGACGTCGTCGGCCCGCCGCATGAGGCGCGGCGCGGCTCTTGTAACGCGACGTTCCCTGCTGTGTAGGCACGCTGCAGCGTGCCTACACAGAGGCGAACAGTCCGTTGCAGCAGGGAACAGCGCGTTACACCGCGCGCAGGAGCACCGGCCGACGACAGCACCCGCGACAGCACGACCGGCGCGAGGGCGGCGCGCGGTCAGGCGTGCGCGGAGGCCCAGAAGACAGCGACGGCGATGTTGACGACGGTGAGGGCGAGGAGGACGGTCCACAGGCCCTGGGTGATGCGCTCCTTGCGGACGTTGGCCATGACCAGGCCGAGGATGACCAAGCCGATGACGAGCTTGACGGCCACCTTGACGTGGTCGAGATCGCCGAGGTCGCCGGCCTCGATGACGCCGACGAGGGCCAGGCCGGCGACGAAGGCGGTGCCGGAGCCGTCGCGCATGGCGGCGTTGACGGTCTTCTCGGGCAGGCGGGCCTGGGCGAGCAGGCCGCCGAGGAGGGCGGCGAAGCCCAGGATGTGCAGGAACAGCAGGATCAGCCGGACGGTCTCCATGCGCGGCAGGCTAGCGCCCGGTCCGCCGGGCTGTCGCCGACGGACCGGGCCGGGCCTCAGACCTTGAGACTGGGGTCACCCCGGTCGTAGCCCTCGGGCCGGTCGTCGTGGCCGAAGGTCAGCTCGAGCACGAAGAGCACCACGCCGAGGGCGAGCAGCGCGCCGCACCAGATCAGCGAGGCGGGATCGTCGTAGACGACGTACCCGAGCAGCACCACGTTGCCGACGATGCCGAGGGCGAGCAGCGGGGTGGAGGCGCGGTACGTCGCGTCGGACTCGTCGTGGCCGCGCAGCCGCAGCGCGGCGACGATCACCATCGCGTAGACGAACAGCAGCAGCACGACGGTGACGGCGGCGAGGCGGGTGACCAGGTCGACGCCGACACCGGTCTCGTTGAGCACGGCACCGGCGACGAGCAGGCCGGAGACGACGAGCGCGGAGAAGACCAGCCCGACCCAGGGGCTCTTGCGGCCGGAGTGCAGCTTGGCGAAGACACCGGGGACGACGTCCTCGTTGGCCATGCCGTAGAGGATCCGCGACTGGGTGACGACGGCGACCAGCGTGGTGTTGGTGATGGCGGTCATCGCGATCAGGGCGAAGATGATCGTGATGACGCCGGCGGGGAGCGGCAGCACACCCGACTCGACGACGTCGAGCAGCGGGGCGTCGGACTTCGCCAGCTCGGGGATCGGCAGCGAGAGCGCGGAGGCGACCGAGACCGCGACGTAGATGAGGCCGGCACCGACCATGCCGCCGATGAGCGCCTTGGGGAAGGTGCGGCGCGGCTCGGTGCACTCCTCGGCGATGTTGGCGGCGTTCTCGAAGCCGGTCATGGCGAAGAAGCCGAGCGCGACGCCGGAGACGATCGCCAGGATCGTGCCGTTGTCGTCGGAGGGTGAGAAGTCCGTCAGCACGCCGAAGTCGGCGTCGCCCTTCGCGACCACGATGATCCCGACGATGATCACGATCGCCAGGCCGACGATCTCGACGACCGTCATGACCAGGTTGGCGACGACCGACTCGGTGATGCCGATGAAGTTGACGATCGTGAGGCCGATGATGAACAGCAGGCCGATCAGCAGGGCCGGCGGGCCCTCCCACAGCTCGGCGAAGTAGCCGGAGAAGCCGGTCGCCAGGGAGCCGGCGGCAGCGAAGCTGGCCGAGAGCATCGCGATGGTGACCAGGAACGTCAGCGGCGGCGAGTGGAAGGCCTTGTTCACGTAGAGCGAGGCGCCGGCCGCCCGGGGGTACTTCGTCACCAGCTCGGCGTAGGCCAGGCCGGTGAGGGTGGCGACGGAGATGCCGATCGCGAAGGCGATCCAGAAGGCGCCGCCGACCGCGGCCGCGACCGCCCCGACCAGCACGTAGATGCCGGAGCCCAGCACGTCGCCGAGGACGTAGAAGAAGAGCAGCCGGCCCGTGATCGTCCGCTTGAGCTCGGTCTCCTCGAGCTCCTCCGAAGCAGCGGTGTCCGCGGTCATGAAGTCCCCCGTCGGGTAGTGGGTGCGCACCCCGTTACCCCTGCCCCCGCGCCGGGAAACCGCAGGTCAGAGCAGGCGGCGGTCCGAGGCCCAGCGGGTCAGCTCGTGCCGGGAGGAGAGCTGGAGCTTGCGCAGCACGCTCGACATGTGGGTCTCGACGGTCTTGATCGAGATGAACAGCTCCTTGGCCACCTCCTTGTAGGCGTAGCCGCGGGCGATCAGCCGCATCACCTCCCGCTCGCGCTCGGTCAGCCGGTCCAGGTCCTCGTCGACGGCGGCGACCTCGATGGAGCCGGAGAAGGCGTCGAGCACGAAGCCGGCCAGCCGCGGCGAGAAGACGGCGTCGCCCTCCGCGACCCGCCCGATCGCGGAGACCAGCTCGGGGCCGGTGATCGTCTTGGTGACGTAGCCGCGGGCACCGCCGCGGATCGTGCCGATGACGTCCTCGGCGGCGTCGCTGACCGAGAGCGCCAGGTAGCGGGTGCCCGGCGAGGAGCCGGCGGTCGTCGCTCGCCGCATCACCTCGACCCCGCCGCCGCCGGGGAGGTGGACGTCGAGCAGCACCACGTCGGGGCGGTACGCCGCCACGGCCGCGACCGCCTCGTCGACGTCGGCGGCCTCGCCGAGCACGCGGACCGCCTCGGCACCGGCCGCCCCGCCGACAGCCCCGAGCTCCGCGATCACCCCGCGGCGGAACATCGCGTGGTCGTCGACGACCACGACCGTGACCGGGGTCGTGGTGGGTGCCTGCTCACTCATCGCTCTCCTCCTGCCGGGGCAGGTGCAGCCGCACCTCGGTCCCCTCGCCGACGCCGGTGCGGACCTCGGCGGTCCCGCCGTGGCGCTCCATCCGGTCGATGATGCTGTGCCGGACGCCGTACCGGTCGGCCGGGGTCGCGGCCGGGTCGAACCCGCGACCGCGGTCGCGCACGAAGACGTCGACGGCGGCGGGCGTCACCTCGGCGTACACGTCGACCTGGCCGGTGCCCGCGTGCTTGGCGGCGTTGGTGAGCGCCTCGCGGGTCGCCTGGACGACCGCGCGCAGCGGCTCGCCGAAGTCGCAGTCGCCCACGGTCACGACCTCCACCGAGACGCCGTGGGCGTCCTCGACCTCGGCGGCGACCCCGCGCAGCGCGCTGGCGACGGTGCGCTCGTCGATGGACTCCCCGGCGTAGAGCCAGGCCCGCAGGTCGCGCTCCTGGGACCGCGCCAGCCGGGCGACGGTGGCCGCGTCGCCGGCGTTCTTCTGGATCAGCGCGAGCGTCTGGAGCACCGAGTCGTGCAGGTGGGCCGCGACGTCGGCGCGCTCCTGGGTGCGCACCCGCTCGGCGCGCTCGGCGGCCAGGTCGTTGACCAGCCGGAAGATCCACGGACCCGCGACCAGCCCGACGCCGATGACGCCGAGCCCGCCGGCGACCACCGCCCCGCGGGCCTCCTGGAGCGACCCGCTGTCGAAGCCGAAGATGAAGAACGCCGAGACGACGAGCAGCACGCCGAGGCCGACGCGGACGTACGCCGCCCAGCCGCCGCCGCCGAAGATCATCTGGACCGGGTCGAGCCGTCCGGTGTGGTCCAGCCAGCGCTCGCGCTGGACCTCGTCCGCCTGCCGCCACAGCAGCGCGAGTCCCGCCAGGCCGAGCGCGATCGGCCACAGCGTCGCGCCACGCCCCCAGGCAGCCTCGACCATCAGGACCGCGCCGACGCCGAGCGCGACGACCGCCACCGCGGGGCCGACGTCGCCGAGCCGCCGCACCCGGCCGGGGCGCCGGCCGCGACGGCGGGCGCTGGCGAGGCCGGGCGCCTCGTCCTCGACGTACGGCTGGGCGGGCAGCACCAGCCACAGCCCGCCGTAGAGCACCACGCCCAGGCCGCCGAACGCGGTGGCGACGACGAACGCCGTCCGCACCCACACCACCGACAGGGCCAGGTGCGCGGCGAGGCCGCCGGCGACACCGCCGACCACCGGCTCGGCGGTGTCGCGGTAGGCGCGGCGGACGTCGTCGCGGGGCCGGGTGCCCGTCGCGGTGGTCTCGGTGGTCATCTCCGTCCCATCGTCGCACCCGGTGCGGGCCCCCACCACGGGGTCGGACCCCGGCCCGACCCTGACCTGCGGACCGGGGTGGGGGCCCAGGGATCGAGGGAGTCCCCTCGGGCACGGACCAGGGGTTCCCCCGATGGTCCGGAGGCGCCTGGGCGGCCAGGCTGGTGCCATGACCACGACCCCGTCCGATGCACCTCCCCAGCCCGGTCCCGAGCCCGGTCCGCAGCCCGGACCCCAGGACGGCACCGGCCCGCGCACCACCCGGGAGGAGGTGCGCGACCTCGGCCGCCTGCGCCGCAGCACGACCGACCGCAAGGTGGCCGGCGTCGCGGGCGGGCTGGCCCGCCACCTCGACGTCGACCCGATCATCCTGCGCGTGGCGCTCGTCGTGCTGGTGTTCTTCGGCGGCGCGGGCCTGATCGTGTACGGCGCCGTCTGGCTGCTCGTGCCCCAGGACGACGCCGTCGAGGCGCCCTTCCACCTCGACGACCGCACCCGCACGGTCGCGCTGACCATCGTCGGCGTCGTCGCGCTGCTCTCCATGCTCGGCGACTCGTGGGGCGTCTTCGACTTCCCGTGGCCGCTGGCGGTCGTCGCGCTGCTCGCCCTGGTGCTCCTCGACCGCTCCGACCGGTCCAAGCGACGCGCGGCCACCACCGCCGCCACCGCCGCGACCGCTCCTCCGGGCACGCCCGGCACGTGGCCCGCCGCACCCGGCACCTGGCCGACCGCGCCTCCCGCGGCGCCGGCGCCCACCGCGGCGTACGGCCCGCAGCTGCCGTTCGCCGAGCAGCAGACCGCCCCGGTCGGCGCGTGGACCGCACCGCCCGTGCCGCCCGCGCCCCCGGCGCCGCGCAACCCGCGCCGCCGCGGACCGGTGCTGTTCTGGTTCACCCTCGCCCTGTGCGCGCTGGGCATCGGCGTGCTCGGCCTGCTCGACCAGGGCGGCGCGCCGATCCCGGACTCGGCGTACTCCGCGATCGTCGTGGCCGTCTGCGGCGTGATGCTCGTGCTCGGTGCCTTCTGGGGCCGTGCCGGCGGACTGATCGCGGTCGGTCTCGTGGCCGCCCTCGGCACGGCGACCACCGTGGTGACCGAGTCGGTCGACGGCGGCCGCAGCACCTACCTCCCCGCGAGCGCGGCCGGCGTGATGTCGAGCTACCAGTCCGGCACCGGCGAGCTGGTCCTGGACCTCACCGAGGTCACCGACCTCGCGGACCTCGACGGGCGCACCGTGCTGGTCGAGAACGGCATCGGCCGCATCGAGGTGCTGGTCCCCGCGGGCCTGGACGTCGAGACCGAGGCCAGCGTCGGCGTCGGCGACGTCCGCGTCTTCGGCACCGACCAGGGCGGCCTCGGCGTCGAGACCACCTACTTCTACGACGCCCCCGGCGTCGACAACCCCACCCTCACCATCGACGCCCACCTGGGCATCGGCCAGGTCGAGGTCCGCAACGAAGGAGCCGAGTGATGAAACGCAGCTGGGAGCAGGGCCGCCACCCCGTCGACATCGGCCACCTCGTCATGGGGATCGCGCTGCTCGGCCTCGTGGTCGTCTGGGCGGTCGTGGAGTCCGACGCGGTCCGGGGCGAGGACGTCCGGTGGCTGCTGCCGGTGCCGTGGGTGCTGGCCGGCGTCGTCGGCCTGCTCGTCACGACGCTCGCCCCGCTCCGCCGGGCCGCCCGGGGCACCCGCCACGACCTGCCCCGCTCCGGCGAGGACTCCTAGCCCGTCCGCTCCTGGACCGCGAGCCACGCGGCCCGAGCGGCGACCGCGACGTCGGGCTGGTCGGTGAACAGGCCGTCCACGCCGGCGTCGAGCAGGTCGCGGACCGCGGCGTACGGGTCCGCGACCAGCTCGGCGCGCAGCGTCCAGGCGTGGACGGCCAGCCCGGCGGCGTGTGCCTCCGCCACCAGGTCGGGGGTGACGAGGTCCAGGTGCACGCCGAGGACGGAGGCGTACGCCGCCACGCCGGCCACGTCGGGCCGCTCGCCCGCGTCGACGAGCTGCACCAGCGGCACGTCGGTCCGCCCGGCCAGCCCGCGGAGCACGTCGGCGTCGAACGACTGCAGCTGCGAGCGGCCGCCCGGCCCGTCGAGCCGGTGGCGGGCGAGCACCTCCAGCAGGGTCGCCTCGACCGGCAGCCCGATCGAGGCGAAGTACGCCGCGTCCTTGACCTCCGCGCACAGCCGGACGCGCCGGCCGGACCGCCGCGACTCGTGGTGGACCAGCGCGCAGATCTCGTCGAGGGTCGGCACGGCCCACAGGCCGTCGTACCGCGTGTTGTCCGGCCGCATCGCCGGGTGCCGCTCGACGGCGCGCAGCGTGCGCAGCTCGGCGAGCGTGAGGTCCTCGGTGAACCAGCCGGTGACCTCGCGGCCGTCCACGACCTTGGTGCGGCGGCGGTCGGCCAGCTCGGGGTGGTCGGCGACGTCGGTGGTGCGGGAGATCTCGTGCTCGTGGCGCGCGACGAGGACCCCGTCGCGGGTGGGGACGAGGTCCGGCTCGATGGCGTCGGCCCCCATCCGCACGGCGAGGCGGTAGGCGGCGAGGGTGTGCTCGGGGCGGTGGCCGGACGCGCCGCGGTGGCCGATGACCTGCGGGTCCGGCGCGTGCAGCTCGGGGTGCGAGGGGCGGTGCAGCTCGGTGACGGGTGCGATCACGCGACCAGCGTCCGCGCCGCGGGTGGCCGGGCGGCGGGGACGACGTGAACACCCGGTGTCAGGATCGCGACATGACCCTCCCGTCCCTCGGGACCCTGGTGTCCCTCCCCGCGACCGCCCACCCCGGCCTGCTCGCGCCGCCCGTCGTCGCCGCGCTCGCCGCGTGGCCGCACGCCGACCGGGTGGCGGTCACCGAGATCGACCCCGACCTCGCGGACACGGCCGCGCTGACCGAGGCGTTCGACCTCCCGCTCACCGCGTCGGCCAACTGCGTGCTCGTCTCCGGTCGCCGCGGCGGCGAGGAGAAGGTCGCGGCCTGCGTGGTCCGCGCCGACACCCGAGCCGACGTCAACAACCGGGTCAAGCGGTTGCTCGACGTGCGCAAGGCGTCGTTCCTGCCGATGGACCGCGCCGTCGAGGAGTCCGGCATGGAGCACGGCGGCATCACGCCCGTCGGCCTGCCGGACGGGTGGCGGCTGCTCGTCGACGCCCGCGTCGCGGACGTCGACGTGGCGGTCATCGGCTCGGGCGTGCGCCGCTCCAAGCTGCTGCTGCCCGGCCGCCTGGTCGCCGAGCTCCCCGGCGCCGAGCTGGTCGAGGACCTGGCGGGCTAGACCCGGAGCGCCCGGCCGCGCGCCCGATCGCGCCCGATCGCGCACGGCCGGCGGCGCGTCCCTTCCCCACCGCGCCCGACGGGCCCACCATGAGCGGATGGACCGGAGCGACCGGGGTCGCGACGAGACCCGTGAGGAGCGGCTCGACCGCAAGTGGGCCGACCTGCTCCAGGAGCTGCGGGTGATGCAGACCGGCACGCAGCTGCTGGCCGGGTTCCTGCTGACGCTGCCCTTCCAGGAGACCTTCTGGGAGCGGCTGGACCGCTACCAGCACGGCGTCTACCTCGCGCTGGTCGTGGTCGCGCTCGTGACCACGCTGCTGGTGACGACGCCGATCGCGGTGCACCGGCGCATCACCGGACAGCACGTCAAGGAGCGGCTGGTCACCAGCGGCCAGCGCACCATGCAGGGCGTGCTGGCCTGCATCGGGCTGATGGTCGGGCTGTTGTCGTTCTTCATCTTCGACGTGGTGGCCGGGCCGTGGGCCGGCGTGGCCGCCGCGGTCGTGCTGTCCGCGCTCGCCGCCGTGCTGCTCGCCGTCGTCCCGCGCCGGCTCGCCGACGGGGCCGGCCGGTGAGGTCGGCGAGCCGGAGGACGAGCATCGTGTTGGCCGCGGGCGTGGTGGCTGCCCTGGTGGTCGCCGGGCTGGCGGGCTGCTCGGCCGACGACGGGACGGCCGCCCGTGCGCCCGAGCCGTCCACCTCGATCCGCACGCTCAGCCCGCTGCCCGCCCCGCCCGAGGAGCCCCCGACCGGCCGGCTGCTCGCCGACATGCGGCAGTCCTCGCGCGACGCCGCGTTGGGCCGGATCCAGGTGTGGGTCGACAACGACACGGACCGGACGGTCACCCCGGCGCGGATCACCTACCGCGACCCGCGCCTGCGCGAGCCGCTCGTCGCCGAGCGGCTGCGCGCGGCCCCGGCGCAGGCCGAGCGCGGGTACCCGCTCGTCCTCCCCGACCGGCCCGCCTGCGCCGCCCGGGACGAGCAGGTCACCGGCACGGCCGTGGTGCAGCACGGCGGCCGGACCGAGCAGGTCGCGGTGGACGACCCGACCGACGTGGTGGGCCGGTTCGTCCGTGCCCGCTGCCTCGAGCTCGCCGTGGCGCAGGTGGCGCGGCTGCGGTGGTCCGCGGAGGTCGTCGCGCCCGGCGGCGTACCCGTCGAGGTCGGGGACACCGCCACCCTGACCCTCGTCGCGGTCCCCACCGGCGCACCCGGGCACGAGCTGGTCGTCGAGACCGTCGGCGCGACCCCGATCCTCTCCCCCGTCGACGGCTCCTCGGCGTGGACGCCGCGGCTGCGCGTCCGCAGCGACGGGCCGCGCCGCGAGGTCCGGCTGCCGCTGCGGCCGACGCGGTGCGACACCCACGCGTTCGTCGAGTCCGGCGGGGCGACCGCGCTGCGGCTGCGGGTCGTGCTGGACGGCGAGCCGGGCGAGCTCGTGCTGCGGATGGGCACCGCCGCGGCGGCCGCCGCGATCGACTTCGCGGTCGCCTCGTGTGGCCTGGGCGACACCTGAGCCTGGAGGGGCGGAAAAGGATTCGTCGCCCTCGACGCCTCGTCCTTAACGTTGTCCGGTGATCCACCTCCCGCTCGACGATCCCGGCACCGCCGACCACCGCTCGCCGGGACGGTTCCTGTGGTGGATGGCCCGCGGGCAGTGGCGCACGCTCGCCGCCGGCGCGTGCTTCGGCATCGTCTGGATGGGGAGCCAGGCCGTGATGCCCGCGATCATCGGCCGCGCCATCGACGAGGGCGTCGCCGACCGCGACGGCCGCACGCTGGGCTGGCTGGCCGGGCTGCTCCTGGCCGTCGGCCTGCTGCAGGCGGCGAGCGGGATCATGCGGCACCGGTACGCGGTCACCAACTGGTTGGTCGCGGCCTACCGCACCGTCCAGCTCGTCGGCCGCCAGGCCGTGCACCTCGGCGGCACGCTGCCGCGCAAGGTCTCCGGCGGCGAGGTCGTCGCCATCGGCACGACCGACCTCTCCCACCTCGGGCAGGTCATGGACGTCTCGGCCCGCTTCGCCGGCGCGGTCGTCTCGTTCGTGCTGGTCGCGGTGATCCTGCTGCAGACCTCGACCACGCTCGGCCTGGTCGTGCTGCTCGGCGTCCCCGGCCTGATGCTGCTCGTCGGCCCGCTGCTGGCGCCGCTGCAGACCCGCGCCCACCGGCAGCGCGAGCTGATGAGCCACCTGTCCAACACCGCGACCGACATCGTCACCGGCCTGCGCGTGCTGCGCGGGATCGGCGGCGAGCAGGTCTTCCACGACCGCTACCGCCGCGAGTCGCAGACCACCCGCCGCGCCGGCGTCCAGGTCGCCAAGCTGCAGTCGGTGCTCGACGCCCTCCAGGTCCTGCTGCCCGGCGTGTTCGTGGTCCTGGTCGTCTGGCTGGGCGCGCGGTACGCCGTCGCCGGCACCATCACGCCCGGCGAGCTCGTCGCGTTCTACGGCTACTCCGCGTTCCTCATGATCCCGCTGCGGACCGCCACGGAGTACGCCAACAAGTTCATCCGCGCCCGCGTCGCCGCCGCCCGCGTCGTGCGCGTGCTCGCGCTCACCCCCGACCACCTCGACCCCGCCGAGCCCCTGCCCTCCCCGCCGGTCGGCTCCGAGCTGGTCGACCTGCGCAGCGGCCTGCGCGTGCGCCCCGGCTCGCTGGTCGCGCTGGTGAGCGAGCAGCCGCACGAGACCGCCGCGCTCGCCGACCGGCTCGGCATGTGCGCCCCCGAGGTCGACGACCAGGTGCTCCTCGGCGGGGTCCCACTGTCCGGCCTCACCCGCGCGGAGGTACGCCGCCGGGTGGTCGTCTCCGACACCGGCTCCATGCTGTTCTCCGGCCGCCTCGGCGACCGGCTGGACGTCTCCGGCGACGGCCGCTCGGTCGACCGCGCGCTGCGCACCGCGTCCGCCGAGGACATCCTCGACGCCCTCCCCGCCGGGCTGGACACCGTCGTCGCCGAGCGCGGCCGCAGCTTCTCCGGCGGCCAGCGCCAGCGGCTCGTGCTCGCCCGGGCGCTCGTCGCCGAGCCCGAGGTGCTCGTGCTGGTCGAGCCGACCTCCGCCGTCGACGCCCACACCGAGGCACGCATCGCCGCCCGCCTGCGCGAGCACCGCGCGGGCCGGACGACGGTCGTCACGACGTCCAGCCCGCTGCTGCTCGACGCGGTCGACGAGGTCGCCCTCGTCCGGGACGGCGTGGTCGTCGCCGCCGGGCGGCACGCCGACCTCCTCGCCGGCCACGCGGCGTACCGCCGGGTCGTCACGCGCGAGACCGACCCCGAGCCCGTGGAGGCAGGCCGATGAGCGCCTCGACCGCCCTGCCCGTCGCCGACACCCGCACGGTCCGGCGCTACGCCGGCCGGCTGGTGCGCAGGCACCCCCGGATGGTCGGCGGCGCGCTGCTCCTGCACGTGCTGGCCGCCGTCGCCGCGCTGGCCGCGCCCCGCCTGCTCGGCGACCTCGTCGAGGCCGTCGAGCAGGGCACGACCACCGACCACGTCGACCGGATCATGCTGCTGCTGGCCGGGTTCGTCGTGCTGCAGGCGGTGCTGACCCGCTACGCCCGCTACGTCAGCCAGGTGCTGGCTGAGAAGGTCCTCGCCGACCTGCGCGAGGACTTCGTCGGCAACGCGCTCGCGCTGCCGCTCGGCACCGTCGAGGCGGCCGGCTCGGGCGACCTGCTCACCCGCACCAGCCGCGACGTCGACCAGCTCGGCTGGTCGGTGCGGATGGCCCTGCCGGAGTGGACGATCGCGGTCATCACCGCGGTGGTCACCTTCGCCGCGGCGGTCAGCGTGGGCTGGTGGGTCGTGCTGCCCTGCCTGCTCGGCGTGCCCCCGCTCGTGGTCGGCCTGCGGTGGTACCTCGCCCGCGCCAAGGACGGCTACCTGCGCGAGTCCGCGACGTACTCCCAGATCAACGCCACCCTCACCGAGACCGTCCACGGCGCCCGCACCGTCGAGGCGCTAGGGCTCGGCGACGAACGGGTCCGGGCCATCGACGCCGACGTCGCCGACTCGTTCGCCGCGGAGCGCTACACGCTGCGGCTGCGCACGGTGTTCTTCCCCAGCATGGAGATCAGCTACCTGCTGCCGACCGTAGGCACGCTGCTGCTCGGCGGCTGGCTCTACCTGCGCGGGGAGGTCTCGCTCGGCGACGTCACCACCGCGACCCTCTACGTCCAGATGCTCATCGACCCCGTCGACCGCATCGTCTCGATCCTGGACGAGCTGCAGATGGGCGCCGCATCGCTGGCCCGCCTGCTCGGCGTCGCCGACGTCCCCGACGACCGCACCCCCACCACGGCGGTGCCCGACGGCGAGGAGCTCGTCGCCGACGACGTGCGGTTCTCGTACGCCGCCGGGCGCGACGTCCTGCACGGGGTCGACCTGCGCGTCGGGGTCGGCGAGCGGATCGCCATGGTCGGCCCCTCCGGCGCCGGCAAGTCGACCCTCGGCCGGCTCCTCGCCGGCATCCACCCGCCCCGCACCGGCTCGGTCACCGTCGGCGGCGTCGGACTCACCGACCTGCCGCTCGACGACCTGCGCGGCCACGTCGCCCTGGTCACCCAGGAGCACCACGTCTTCGTCGGCACCCTCCGCGAGAACCTCGCCCTCGCCGCCAAGCCCGGCGCCGGTGAGGACGACGTGCGCACCGCCCTCGCCGCCGTCGACGCCCTCGAGTGGGTCGACGCCCTCCCCGACGGCCTCGACACGGTCGTCGGCTCCGGCGGCCGCTCGCTCACCGACGCGCAGGCCCAGCAGGTCGCCCTCGCCCGCCTCGTGCTGGCCGACCCGCACACCCTCGTGCTCGACGAGGCCACCTCGCTGATCGACCCCCGCGCGGCCCGCCACCTCGAGCGCTCCCTCGCCGCCGTCCTCGAGGGCCGCACGGTCATCGCGATCGCCCACCGCCTCTTCTCCGCCCACGACGCCGACCGCGTCGCCGTGGTCGAGGACGGCCGCATCGCCGAGCTCGGCTCCCACGACGAGCTCGTCGCCGCCGGCGGCTCCTACGCCGCCCTCTGGGAGTCGTGGCACGGCCGTTCCTGAGCGGCCGTCGCTGGTCGAGCAGGGAGGCGCCCCAGCGCCGACCGTTGACGAGAGCCGGCGAGGGACGCAGGGCCGCAAGCGCGCTCACCGGGTCTCGAGACGGTTGCTGCGCAACCTCCTCAACCAGCGGTGGCGCCTCCCGCTGGTCGAGCAGGGAGGCGCGCCAGCGCCGACCGTCGACGAGACCCCGTGAGCGACGCAGGGCCGCAACCACCCTGATCAGCCCTCGACGACGTCCCCGGGCCGCCGCCGCGCCGGAGGCCGAGCCGCAGGACGGGTACGCCGCGCGGGTCGGGGCCGGAGGCGGACGCCGGGCGGGCAGGCCCGGTCGTGGTTGGGTCTGGCGGGCCGGAGCGAGGCACGAGCGCAGGCCTGGTAGACCGGGCCTGCCCGTCTGGCGGGAGCCGCAGGCCCCGACCCAACACCCGGCGTACCCGCATCCCGCGGACCGGCCGCAGAGCGACGCGGGAGCCAACAACCAGCCCGCCGCAGGCGGAACCGTGAGCCGACAGGCAGCCTCTCGGCTCACGAGGTCTCGTCGACGCTCGCCAGGGCTCGCTGCTCGACCAGCGGTGGGCGGGTTTCGAGACAGGCGCTGCGCGCCTTCCTCAACCAGCCGGATCAACCAGACGGATCAACCAGCCGGATCAACCAGCCGATGCTCCTCAGACGCCGTGGATGCGGATGCCGGAGTGGGTCTTGTACTTGCGGTTGATGGAGATCAGGACCGCGGTGAGGGGCTCGAGCTGGCGGGCGAGGCGGAGCTTGCCGGAGTCGATGCCGGGGCGGCCGGTGACGGAGGCGGCGAGCTCCATGACCTGCTCCTTGGCCTCGGTCTTGTCGCCGACGACCAGGATGTCCTCGCCGTCGAGGAAGTCGTCCTCGCCCCACAGCGTCACGGCCGAGACGTGGTGGAAGGCGCCGACGACGGTCGCCTCGGGCTGGAGCCGCTGGGCGGACTCCGCCGCGGAGCCCTCGCCGTCGTCGATGACCAGCCCGTGCGCGCCGCGCTTGTCGAAGGCGAGCGGGTTGACGCAGGAGATGACGACCTTGCCGGCCAGCGGCAGCGAGGCGACCAGCTCGTCGTGGCCGTCGTACGGCACGGCGAGCAGCACCAGGTCGGCGTCCCCGCAGGCGTCGGCGTTCGTCGCGCCGGTGACGGTGCCGGCGCCCTCGACGCCGGCGAGGCGCTCGGTGACCTCGGCGGCGGTGGCCTCGGCCTTCTCCGCGGCGCGCGAGCCCAGCACGACCGTGTGGCCGCCACGGGCGAACCGGTAGCCCAGGCCCTTGCCCTGCGGGCCGGTGCCCCCGATCACGGCGATGCGGTACGACGTCACGCTGGTGCTCCCTCTGCTCACGGATGGTGCGGACCACGATCGTCCCACCGGGCCGCGCGTGACCCGGGCGGGGGCCCGCCCGTTGGTACCCTGCCGGGCGACGTGACGGGGGCAGGCTGATGGCGCGAGCGCTGCGCGGGGACATCCAGGGGCTGCGGGCACTCGCGGTCCTGGTCGTCGTCGCGAGCCACGCCGGGGTGGCGTGGCTGCCGGGCGGGTACGTCGGCGTCGACGTCTTCTTCGTCATCTCCGGCTACCTCATCGCCGGCCTGCTCTTCCGCGAGGTCGAGCGCGAGGGCGGGTTCTCGCTGGTCGGGTTCTGGTCGCGCCGGGCCCGCCGGATCCTGCCGGCCGCCACCGTCGTGACGGCCGTGACCGTGCTGACGTCGCTGGCGTGGTTCAGCCTGATCGACGCCCGCCAGGTGGTGGAGGACGCGGTGTGGGCGGCGTTCTTCGCCGCCAACATCCACTTCGCGCGCCAGGACGTCGACTACTTCGCCTCCGACCTGGGCGTCTCGCCGCTGCAGCATTACTGGTCGCTGGCAGTCGAGGAGCAGTTCTACGTCGTCTGGCCGCTGCTTCTTCTGCTCGTGCTGGCGGTCGTGCGGCTGGTCCGCCGCGGACGCGGTCGACCCGGCGCGACGGGCGACGGATCGCTCCCCCGCGCGGCGGTGCTGGCCGCGCTGCTGCTCGTCACCGCAGCGTCGTTCGCCTGGTCGGTGGTGCACACCGCGGAGCAGCCGGGGGCGGCGTACTTCTCGACCCTCACGCGCGCCTGGGAGCTGGGCCTCGGCGCCCTGGTCGCGCTCGTGCCCGCGTCGGCGCTGCGGCGGCTCGGCCGGGGGTCGGCGACCGCGCTGGCGGTGGTCGGTCTCGGCATGGTGGCGGCGGCCTGCGTGGTGCTGGACGAGGCCACGCCCTTCCCGGGGTACGCCGCGACGCTGCCCGTCGTCGGCACCGCGCTCGCCCTGCTGGCCGGCGCGGGGGCGGCCCGGCCGCTGACCGACGCCGTGCTCGCGTGGCGCCCGGTGCGCGTGGTCGGCGACTGGTCGTTCTCGCTCTACCTGTGGCACTGGCCCGCGCTCGTGCTGCCCGCCGGCCTGCTCGGCCGCTCGCTCGAGGCGTGGGAGACGGCCGCCGCCGTGGCGGTGACGTTCGTGCTGTCCGCGGTCACCTACACCTACGTCGAGCTGCCGTTCCGCCAGGGCCGGCCGGCGCTCGCGCTGGGCGTGCGCCGCGCGCTGGTCCTCTACCCCGCCAGCCTCGCCCTGGTCGCGGCGAGCTGCGCGACCGCGTGGTGGTGGACCGGCGAGCGGGCCGACGGCGGCGACAACCCGGCGATCACCGCCGACGGCCTCACCGCCGACCCGGCGGACCCCGAGGGCACGGTCGCGCTGGTCCGCGCCTCGGTCGACGCCGCCCGCGAGCGCCGTGCGGTGCCGAGCGACCTCAACCCCGACCTGCTCGACCTGCGCGAGTCGATCGCCGACGTCGGCGCCTGCGACTACGGCACCGGCGTGCGACGGCTCTGCCCCCGCGGTGACGTCGACGGCGAGCGGTCGGTCGTGGTGATCGGCGACTCCCACGCCCGCGCGTGGATCCCCGCCTTCGACCGGATCGCCGAGGACGGCGGCTGGACGGCGTACTACCTCGTCATGTCGCAGTGCACCGCCGCCCACGTCGTGCCCGCCCCGGTCGACGAGGACCGGCCGTTCACCGAGTGCACCGACTTCCACGACTGGGTCGGCCGGCAGGTCGCCGACCTCCGGCCGGACCTGGTCGTCGTCACGTCCTCCCCGCCGGTCAACGGCGTCTACGACGGCGGCTCGCGCTACGAGGCGCTCGACCGGGTCACCCCGGTGCTGGCCGAGGGGTACGACGACCTGTTCGCCGACCTCGGCCGGGCCGCGGGCCGGGTGGTGCTCCTGCGCGACGTGCCCAAGTCGTCGTACGACCCCGGCACCTGCCTGACCACCGGCTCACCGAGCCTGGCCGACTGCACCTTCCAGCCCGTCGAGCGCTCGCGCCGGCTCGGCGACGTGGCGGTGACGTCGGCCCGGCTGGCGGGCGCCGAGGTCGTCGACCCGACGCCGTGGCTGTGCTACCAGGACCTCTGCCCAGTGGTCGTCGGGGGCACGCTGACCTACCGCGACACCGACCACCTGACGACGGAGTACGCCGCGTCGCTGGCCGGCGCGCTCGGCCGGGCGCTGCACATGCTCGACCACCCGTGAGCAGCCCCACCTTGTGACGATGACAGCGCCGGTGTCAGGGTGAGCGGCATGAAGCTCTCCATGCCGCTGATGTACGACGGGAACCCGCGCCAGGCCGCCGACCAGGTCGCCTCCCTCGAGAAGGCCGGCCTCGACACCGTGTGGGTGGCCGAGGCCTACGGCTTCGACTCGCCGACGCTGATGGGCTACCTGGCCGCGAAGACCGAGACCTTGGAGATCGGCGCCGCGATCCTCAACGTCTACTCCCGCACGCCCGGGGCGCTGCTGCAGACCGCCGCCGGCCTCGACAACGTCTCCGGCGGCCGCGCCGTCATCGGCCTCGGCGCGTCCGGCCCGCAGGTCATCGAGGGCTTCCACGGCCTGCCCTACGACAAGCCGCTCGGCCGCACCCGCGAGGTCATCAAGATCCTGCGCCAGGGCCTGCGCCGCGAGCCGCTCCAGCACGACGGCAAGGTCTTCACCCTCCCGCTGCCGGCCGACCAGGGCCTCGGCCTCGGCAAGCCGCTGAAGCTGCTCACCCGCCCCGAGCGCCCGGCCGTCCCGCTGTGGGTCGCCTCGCTCGGCGACGCCAACGTCGCGATGACCGCCGAGGTCGCCGACGGCTGGATCCCCCACCTCTTCCTGCCCGAGAAGGCGAACGACGTCTGGGGCGCCGCCCTCGCGAAGGGCACCGCCAAGCGCTCCGCCGACCTCGCCCCGCTCGAGGTCACCGCCGGCGGCATGGTCGCCATCGGCGAGGGCGAGGACACCAAGGCGCTGCTCGACTTCGCCCGCCCGATCTACGCCCTCTACGTCGGCGGCATGGGTGCTCGCGGCAAGAACTTCTACAACGACCTGGCCTGCCAGTACGGCTACGAGGCCGAGGCCAAGCAGATCCAGGACCTCTACCTCGACGGCAAGAAGAAGGAGGCCGAGGCCCTCGTCCCGCTCGAGTGGCTCGAGGCCGGCAACTTCGTCGGACCGGAGTCCTACGTCAAGGAGCGGATCGCCGCCTTCGCCGAGGCCGGCGTCACCAACCTCCAGGTCACCCCGGTCAGCCCCGACCCCGCCGGCACGATCTCCCAGCTCAAGGAGTGGGTCTCCTGACCCTCGCCTGATCTCCAGGCCTCCGGGCGACCGTGAGGTTCATCGGTTGGCCGATGAACCTCACGGTGGGACGCTGAAGCTTCATCGGCCCACCGACAGTTCCATCGGCTGGCCGATGAAACTTCGCGCTGCCCGCCGCAGGTCAGTCCCGGGCGAGCGAGCGGGCGATGACGGCGTTGGCGGCCCGCTGGAAGCCGGTGACCACGGCCTCGAGGGTGAGCCGGCGCAGCCGCGAGACGGTCTGCTCGAGGCGCTCGGCGTCCTCGGGGGTCTGCGCCTCGCGGCGGTAGGGCCGCAGCACCTGCTCGCGCAGGATGGTGGTCAGCTCTTCGGCGAGGGCGTCCATGTGGCGGGTGATCGCCGCGCTGGCGGCCTCCATGCTGCCGGCGGGGATGTCGACGTCGAGCAGCTCGACGCCGACGGAGAGGTTCGGCAGGGCGACGTACCGCGTCCCGTCCTGCTCCACCGACCCCAGCGTGACCAGCAGCTCGAGGTCGCGGTCGGAGAGCCGGCGGCCGACGACCTCCTCGAGCTGCGCGCGGGTCAGCTGCTCCCGCGGCTGGGAGGACCACGACGTGAGCATCGCGCGCTGGAGCGCGAGGTCCTCGACGCCGGCGTCGTCGGGCAGGCCGGCCAGCACCCGCTCGACCGCCTGCAGGGTGAAGCCGTGGTCCTGGAGCGCGCGGACCAGCTCGAGCCGCGCCCGGTGCTCGTCGCCGTAGTAGGCCACCCGCCCGCGGCGCTCCGGCGGCGGCAGCAGGCCGAGGCTCGCGTAGTAGCGGGTGGTGCGGACCGTCAGGCCGACGGCCGCGGCGAGCTCGTCGACGGTCAGGGACGCGGACGCGGACGCGGGCTGGGACACGATCGGCACCCTACCTTGCTCGATGACAGTCTTGCTGTCACAGTTGCGCTGACATCGCGGCGTACGCGTCGCTGGCTGTCACCACGCACTGCTCCCACCCACCGCTTCCCACCACCGTCGGAGGAACCACATGCCCGAGCGCCCGTCGATCTACGAGCAGGAGCACGAGGACTTCCGCGCCACCGTGCGCTCGTTCCTCGAGAGGGAGGTCGTCCCCCACCACGACCAGTGGGAGAAGGACGGCCAGGTCAGCCGCGAGGTCTGGCTCAAGGCCGGCGAGGCGGGGCTGCTCTGCTTCGACGTCGAGGAGGAGTACGGCGGTCCGGAGATCAAGGACTTCCGCTACAACATGGTCGTCGCGGAGGAGATCTCCCGGGTCGGCGCGAGCGGGCTGGGCTTCCCCGTCCACACCGACATCATCGTCCCCTACATCAGCCAGCTCGGCACCGACGAGCAGAAGCGCCGCTGGCTCCCGGGCCTGGTGAGCGGCGAGCTGATCTCCTCGATCGCGATGACCGAGCCGGGCGCCGGCTCGGACCTGCAGGGCATCAAGACCACGGCCGTCGACAAGGGCGACCACTACGTGCTGAACGGGTCGAAGACCTTCATCAGCAACGGCATCATGAGCGACGTCGTCATCGTCGTGGCCCGCACCAACCCCGACGCCGGCCACCAGGGCATCAGCCTGCTCGTCGTCGAGCGCGGCATGGAGGGCTTCGAGCGCGGCCGCAACCTCGACAAGATGGGCCTCAAGGCACAGGACACCGCCGAGCTGTTCTTCGACAACGTCGTGGTGCCCAAGGAGAACCTCCTCGGCGAGGAGGGCTCCGGCTTCATCTCGCTCATGGTCAACCTGCCCCAGGAGCGCGTGTCGATCGCCGCGATCGCGATCGCGGCGATCGAGCACATCCTCGACCTGTGCCTGGACTACGCCGCGCAGCGCGAGGCGTTCGGCAAGCCGATCGGCAAGTTCCAGCACAACCGGTTCCTGCTGGCCGAGATGGCCACCGAGGCCCACATCGCCCGGCTCTTCGTCAACGACTGCGTCATGAAGCTCAACGAGGGCAAGGTCGACACCGCGCTCGCGTCGATGGCGAAGTACTGGACCACCGAGCTGCAGAAGAAGTTCGCCGACCAGGGCGTCCAGCTGCACGGCGGCTACGGCTACATGAACGAGTACCCCATCTCCAAGGCCTACGTCGACAGCCGCATCCAGACGATCTACGGCGGCACGACGGAGATCCAGAAGGAGATCATCGGGCGGAGCCTGGGCATCTGAGCCCCAGGTCACGTCGCTCGACACGCCCCAGCACCCGCCGCCCGGCCGCCAGGCCGGGCGGCGGTAGCGTGCCGCGGTGAGCAGCGACGCGGTGACGGTGGTCCGGTACGACACGCCGGGGCTCGTCCGCACCCTCGACGTCACCGCCAAGGCGCTGCTCGTCCTGCTCCTCGGCCTGGCCCTGGCCCACCCCGAGGCGAGCGGCCTGGAGGGCAAGGGAGCCGCCGCCCGGGCCGTCGGCTACCCGCTGCTCGCCTTCGCGATCCCGGCGGTGTGGTGGTGGAACTGGCGCGAGCGGGCGTCGTTCCCCTGGCTCGCGGACCTGCTCGTCACCCTCACCTGCTTCAGCGACACCCTCGGCAACCGGATGGACCTCTACGACCGGATCGTGTGGTTCGACGACTGGATGCACTTCCTCAACCTCGGCCTGCTCACCGTCGCCCTCCTGCTGCTGACCATGCACCGCAGCGCGAGCCTCGGCGCGGTCCTCGAGCGGGCCCTCGCCTTCGCCGGCACCGCCGCCATCGCCTGGGAGCTCGCGGAGTACGCCGCGTTCCTCTCGCGTCACTCCGAGCGCCAGCACGCGTACGCCGACACCCTGGGCGACCTGTTCCTCGGCGTGCTGGGCGCGCTCGTCGCCGCCGTGGTGGTCCACCGCGCCTGGGCGGCCGGCCACCTGCGCTCGACGGCGCCGCAGCTCGAGCACCGGCCGCCCGCCGGCGTACGCGGCGCCTGACCGCACCGCCCGTCACCCCCACAACCCCCTGCGCCACCCCGCGCGACACCCCCGCAGGAGGCCGGCCGCCCCGGACGGGCCCCAGATGGGCGATGACTCCGCGGGTAAGACGCGGTCCGCTCGACAGGGACACCACCTGTCGAGGGAGACCGTCATGCACCTGCAGATCGCCGGGAGGCTCACCGGCCGCGTCACGAAGTGGCTGGTGCTGCTCGCGTGGATCGCCGCCTTCGCGGTCCTCGGCAGCCTCTCGGCCAAGCTCGCGGACGTCCAGGACAACGAGGCGTCGTCGTGGCTGCCCGCGAGCGCGGAGTCCACGCTGGTCTCCGAGGAGCTGGCCGACACCGTCGACCCGAACGACATCCCGACGCTGGTGGTCTACCAGCGCGACGGCGGGCTCACCGACGCCGATCTCGCCGCCGTCGCCGCGCAGGCGGAGCAGATGGCGTCGGTCGAGGGCGTCACGGGCGAGGTCGTCGACCCGGCGACCGCGGCCGCGGCCGGGCTCGGCGGGATGTCGGAGGACGGGGAGGTCGCGGTCACGACCGTGGTGCTCAACTTCGGCGCCGACGGGTGGAACGCGATCCCCGACGCCGCCGAGGAGCTGCGCGGCATCGCGACGATCGACGGCGTCACCGTGCACCTCGCGGGCTACGGCGGACAGGCCGCCGACTCCGCCGAGGCGTTCGAGGGGATCGACACCGACCTGGTCCTGATCACCTTCGCGGTCGTCATCGTCATCCTGCTGCTGACCTACCGCAGCCCGGTGCTGTGGATCCTGCCGATCCTGAGCGCGGCGGTGGCCTACACGGTCTCCGGCGGCGTGGTCTACCTCCTCGCCAAGCACGCGGGGCTCACCGTCAACGGGCAGAGCCAGGCGATCCTCGGCATCCTGGTGATCGGCGCCGGCACCGACTACGCGCTCCTGCTCGTCGCCCGCTACCGCGAGGAGCTGCGGCGACACGACGACCGGCACGAGGCGATGGCGTACGCCCTCCACCGCGCCGCGCCGGCCATCCTGGCCAGCGCCGCCACCGTCGTCGTCGGGATGCTGTGCCTGGTCTTCGCCGAGCTCAACTCCACGGCCGGCCTCGGCCCGGTGCTGGCCATCGGCGTCGGGATCACCTTCCTCGTGATGGTGACCCTGCTGCCCGCACTGCTGGTCGTCACGGGCCGCTGGGTCTTCTGGCCCAAGCGCCCCACCCTCGGGTCGCACGAGCCGGGCACGACGGGCCTGTGGGCCCGGGTCGGCCGGGCGATCGCGCCGCGCCCGCGCCGGGTCTGGGTGGTGACCGCCACGCTGCTCGCGATCGCGTGCCTGGGCGTGCTGCGCCTCGACGCCTCGGGGCTGTCGACCGAGGACACCTACACGAAGGAGTTCGACTCGATCAAGGGCCAGAAGGTGCTGGTGGAGCACGGGCTCGTCGACAGCTCGAACACCGCCCAGGTCGTCGCGGACGCCGACGAGGTCGACGCGGTCGTCGCTGCCCTGGGGCGGGTCGACGGGCTCGGTCGGCCGGCCGACCCGCGCCCGGTCGGCGAGGACCGTGCGTTCGTGGAGGCCACGATCGACGAGGACATCTCCTCGGCCGCCGCGTTCGACGTGGTCGAGGCGACCCGGGCCGCGGTCCACGGCGTCGACGGGGCCGAGGCGATGGTGGGCGGCGGCTCGGCGTTCTACCTGGACACCAAGGTCGCCAGCAACCGCGACAACCGGGTGATCATCCCGATCGTCCTGGTCGTCGTCTTCCTCATCCTCGTCGGGCTGCTGCGCGCCTTCGTCGCGCCGCTGATCCTGATGGCGACCGTGGTCCTGTCGTTCGGCGCGGCCCTCGGGATCTCCACGATGCTCTTCGTCCACGTCTTCGGGTTCGCCGGCGCCGACCCCGGGTTCCCGCTCTTCGCCTTCGTCTTCCTCGTGGCGCTCGGCATCGACTACAACATCTTCCTGATGACCCGGGTCCGCGAGGAGTCCGCGGTCCACGGCACCTGGCGCGGCTCGCTCGTCGCCCTCGGCTCCACCGGCGGGGTGATCACCTCCGCCGGCCTCGTCCTCGCCGCGACGTTCCTCGTGCTGGCGACCATCCCGTTCGTCTTCCTCGCCGAGCTCGGCGTCGCCGTCGCGCTCGGCGTCCTCCTCGACACCATGGTCGTCCGGTCCGTGCTGGTCACCGCCGTCAACCTGGACCTGGGCGGCCGGATCTGGTGGCCGAGCAGCCTCGACCGCGGCGCGCACCAGGTGGTCACCGCGCCGACGGACCCGGCGGCCCCGGTCGACTCGGCGCCCGCGCCGGTCTGAGGCCTGGGCGGCGGACCGCGGCGAGGGTGCCCGCGACTAGCCTGGACGCGATGGACGTCGAGACCGCGGACCCCCGCCCCACCCCCCAGCAGGTACGCCGCGCGCTCGCCCGCGCCGAGCGGGGCGCCGCGCTCGACCCCGCCGAGGCCACCGCGCTGCTGGCCGCCACCGGCCCGGAGCTCGACCGCCTGTGCGCGGCCGCCGCGAAGGTGCGCGACGCGGGCCTGGTGGCCGCCGGCCGGCCCGGCGTGGTGACGTACTCCCCCAAGGTCTTCATCCCGGTCACCCGGCTGTGCCGCGACCGCTGCCACTACTGCACGTTCGTCGAGACCCCCGGGCAGGCCGCGCGCGAGGGCAGGGCGCCGTACCTCTCCCCCGACGAGGTGCTCGACATCGCCCGCCAGGGCGCGGAGCTGGGCTGCCTCGAGGCGCTGTTCACCCTCGGCGACCGGCCCGAGGACCGCTGGCCCGAGGCGCGAGCCTGGCTCGACGAGCAGGGCTACGACTCGACGCTGGCCTACGTCCGCGCGCTCGCCGTGCAGGTGCTCGAGGAGACGGGCCTGCTGCCCCACCTCAACCCCGGCGTCATGTCGTGGGAGGAGATGAACCGGCTCAAGCCGGTCGCCCCGTCGATGGGGATGATGCTGGAGACCACCTCGACCCGCCTGCACGAGACCAGGGGCCTGGCCCACTTCGGCTCGCCGGACAAGGACCCCGCCGTCCGGCTGCGGGTGCTCGAGGACGCCGGCCGGCTCTCGATCCCCTTCACCACCGGCCTGCTCGTCGGCATCGGCGAGACCCTCGAGGAGCGCGCCGACACGATCTTCGCGCTGCGTGCGACCTCCCGTGCCTACGGCGCGGTCCAGGAGGTCATCGTCCAGAACTTCCGGGCCAAGCCCGACACCGCGATGCGGCACATCGACGACCTGGACCTCGACGAGTACCGCGCCGCCATCGCCGTCACCCGCATCGTCCTGGGCCCCAAGGCGCGCGTGCAGGCCCCGCCGAACTTGGTCGACCTGGCCGAGTGCCGGGCCCTGCTCGACGCCGGCGTCGACGACTGGGGCGGCGTCTCGCCGCTGACCCCGGACCACGTCAACCCCGAGCGCCCCTGGCCCTCGCTGGAGCGGCTGCGCGCGGTCACGGCCGAGTGCGGCTTCGAGCTCGCGGCGCGGCTGACGATCCACCCCGAGCACGTCCGCGCCGCGCTCGGCTCCGGCGCCCCCTGGCTCGACCCGCGGGTCGCCGGGCACGTCGCCGCGCTCGCCACCGAGGACGGCCTCGCGCGCCCCGGCGTACGTCCGGTGGGGCGGCCGTGGCAGGAGCCCGACGGCGGCTTCGAGTCCGCCGGCCGCACCGACCTGCACGCCGCGGTCGACACCGAGGGCCGCAGCGAGGACCGTCGCTCGGACTTCTCCGAGGTGTACGGCGACTGGGACTCGGTCCGCGACGCCGCCGCGACCACCGGGCTGGTCGACGGCGCCCCGGCTGTGCTGCACAGCGAGGGCCGCGACGCGCTGGCCGCCGCCGAGGCGGACCCGGGCGGGCTCTCCGACGAGCACGCCCTGACGCTGATGACCGCCGAGGGCCCGCTGCTCGAGCAGGTCTGCCGGCTCGCGGACGACCTGCGCCGCGAGGTCGTCGGCGACGACGTGACCTACGTGGTCAACCGCAACATCAACTTCACCAACGTCTGCTACGTCGGCTGCCGGTTCTGCGCCTTCGCCCAGCGCCGCACCGACGCCGACGCGTTCTCGCTCTCCCTCGACCAGGTCGCCGACCGGGCCCAGGAGGCCTGGGAGCTCGGCGCGACCGAGGTCTGCATGCAGGGCGGCATCGACCCCGAGCTGCCGGCGACGGCGTACTTCGACCTCGTCACCGCGGTCAAGCAGCGCGTCCCCGAGATGCACGTCCACGCCTTCAGCCCGATGGAGGTCGTCAACGGCACCGCCCGCACCGGCCTGTCGATCGAGGACTTCCTCATCAAGGCCCGCGAGGCCGGCCTCGGGTCGCTGCCCGGCACGGCCGCGGAGATCCTCGACGACGAGGTCCGCTGGGTGCTCACCAAGGGCAAGCTGCCCGCGCGCACGTGGATCGAGGTCGTCTCGACCGCGCACCGCGTCGGGATCCCGACCACCTCGACGATGATGTACGGCCACGTCGACAACCCCCGCCACTGGGTCGGCCACCTGCGGGTGCTCGCCGGCATCCAGGACCGCGCGCGCGAGGCCGGCGTCGGCGGGTTCACCGAGTTCGTGCCCCTGCCGTTCGTGCACACCTCCGCGCCGATCTACCTCGCAGGCGTCGCCCGGCCCGGGCCGACCCTGCGCGACAACCTCGCCGTCCACGCGATGGCGCGGATCCTGCTGCACGGGCGCATCGACAACATCCAGACCTCGTGGGTCAAGCTCGGCGTCGAGGGCACCCGCGCGATGCTCCGCGCCGGCGCGAACGACGTCGGCGGCACCTTGATGGAGGAGACCATCTCGCGCATGGCCGGCTCCGAGCACGGGTCGGCCAAGACGGTCGCCGAGCTCGAGGAGATCGGCGCCGGGATCGGCCGCCCGGTGGTCGAGCGGACGACGACGTACGCGCCCCGGTCCAGCCCCGCCCCCGACCGGGGTTTGGGCATCGGCGACGGCCGGTAAACTCCCCGCGGCGGGCCGCCGGAGCCCGGGCGAGGGCAGGCATGGGATACCCGAAGGTCGACGACGAGTACGACGGTCGCTACCGCATCGTGCGTCGGATCGGCCACGGCGGCATGGGCGTGGTCTACGAGGCCGTGGACAAGGTCCTCAACCGCTCCGTCGCGCTGAAGATCGTCCTGCCCTCCCTGCCGGACCGCGAGGACTTCCACGCCCGCTTCGCCCGTGAGGCCTCGGTGCTCGCGCGCATCCGCTCGCGCAACATCGTGGGCATCCACGAGTACGGCGAGACCGACGACACCGTCTACTTCGTCACCGAGCTCTTCCCCGACGGTGACCTGCGCACCTGGCTGCAGGCGCACGGTCCGCTGGACCGCCGGGCCGCGCTGTCGCTGGTGGCCCAGACCTGCGAGGCGCTCGCCGACGCCCACGCCGCCGGGGTCATCCACCGCGATGTCAAGCCCGGCAACGTGCTGCTCTGGAACCGGCCCGAGGGGCTCATCCCCTACCTCGCCGACTTCGGCATCGCCCTCGACGGCAACGCCACGGACCAGGAGGGCCTGACCCGGGCCGGCACGCTGGTCGGCAGCCCGGCGTACATGGCCCCCGAGCGGCACTTCGGCCACCCCGCCGACGAGCGCGGCGACGTCTACTCCATGGGCTGCCTGCTGTGGGCGGTGCTCACCGGCGACGCGCCGTACGCCGGCACCGACTTCCAGATGATCAACAGCCACGTGAACTCGCCGACCCCGCAGCTCGGGACCGGCCACCCGGTCGACGACCGGATCGACGCGCTGCTGGTCCGCACCCTGCACAAGGACCCCGAGCAGCGGGTCCGCTCGGCCGACGAGCTGCGCCAGGAGCTGCTGGCGATCATCCGCGACATCGACTCCGGCCGGCTGCCCGTCCCCGGGCCCGCCACCGGCGCCGACGACCCGGTGGAGGCCACGGCCCCGCCGTCCCCCTCGGCCGCCCCCGCGGCGGAGCCCGAGGACGACCGCACGGTGGTCAAGCCCGCCCTGGGTGCTGCCAGCCCCGCCGGCGCTGCTGCCGGGACGGTCGGCGGTGCCGCCGCGGCCGGCGCGGCCGCCGCAGCCGCGACCCAGGACGACCACGAGCAGCCGCAGCCGGACAGCACGGTCGTGCGCGACCTGCTCACTCCTGCTGCCGTCGCCGAACCGTTCGTCCCCGGCCCCGACGACGCGCCCGCCGCCGCCGCGGACGGCGGCGCCGGTGGTGCGGCCGGGTCCGCCGGGACGGCCTCCGGCCACGACGGACGTCGCCGCCGCGGCGGCCTCGCGGTGCTCGCGGCCGCCGGCCTCGTCGCGGCGGTGGCCGTGACGGCGTTCGCGGTCGACGCCTCCACCGGTGACGACGACGAGCCGACCGCCGGCTCCCCCACGACGCCGGCGACCAGCGCGACCACCGAGCCCGCCTCCACCAGCCCCAGCCCGACCGCGATCGACCTGCCCGCGCCCGAGGCCCCGTCCGTCCGGGCCAGCAGCGGCTACCGCTCCGTGGCCTTCCGCGTGCGCGAGGCCGCCGAGCCGGGCGGCGACACCGTGCTCACGACCGAGTACGACCGGGGCGAGGGCTGGCAGACCCTCAACGACCCGCGCTTCACCGTCGACACCGGCCAGGGCGGCGAGCGGGTCTGCGTGCGCGTGCGCACGGTCGCCGAGTCCGCCTCCGGCACCGCCACCAGCGAGGTCCAGCGCGACTGCGCCACCTCCCAGGCCCGGGTCGTGCGGCTCGTCCGGACCCCCGGGGCGTGCAGCCGGGAGTACCAGGGCTTCACCTACCCCTGCACCTGGTACGGCGTCGAGGTCGCCGGCTTCGCCTCCGGCAGCCGCCCCGTCCCGCGGCTGACCTCCCGTGGCGTCGGCGAGTGGTGCGACGGCGACGTCGCCTGCGTCCCGATCCCCGTCGGTGAGGACGGCCGCGGCCGGATCCCCCGCCTGACGAAGATCGCCCGCGACGAGGGCATCGTGACGCTCGTCGTCGACGGCGTCCGCACCCGCGCTCGCGTCACCCACCGCTGACCGTCCTCGGCACCACGGCCGGTACGGCCACCTGAGGGCCGGACCGACGCCGGCGACCGTGGACCGCGCCCGCGGGCCGCGCCCGGACGTGACACGCCCCCGACCGGCGTACCGGTCGGGGGCGTGTGTTCAGCACGGCGTCGACACCCAGGTGCCCACGCGGGTGGTGCGGGAATCGCGTGACGCGCGTCTCGCACCGCCCGCGGGCCGGGCCCGCCTCAGGAGCCCGGCGGCGGGGGCGGCGGGGGCTCGGTGGGCGGCGGGGGCGTCGGGTCGGTCGGCGTCGGGTTTCCCCCGCCGCCGCCACCGCCACCGCCACCGCCACCGCTGGACGGCGGGGCGACGGTGATCAGCTTGCGCGAGACCGAGGCACCCCAGATGTTCCCGGCGCCGCCCGCGACGCGGACGCGCCAGAAGCTCTTGCCGATCCGCTTGGCGGGGGCCGAGATCGAGTACCGGCCGTTGCCGGCGGTGGAGCCGCGGGAGATCGTGCGCCACTTGCCGCCGCTGTACTTCTGCAGCTGGATCGCTGCTCGGCGGGCCGGCAGCGCGCGGCCCCGCATCGTCAGGGTCGAGCCGGCGCGCACGGTGCGCTTCGCGAGGGTGCCGGTCACGTTCGCCCGGACCAGGACCTTGAGCTTGGCCGACGACTTCTCGTGCTTGGTCGAGCCGGGGAAGGTGACGCGGTAGGTCGTGTTCTTCGACGGCAGGATCGAGGTCCGCAGGACGCCGGAGGACACCTTCTTGGTGACGACCTTCCGGAACTTCTTGTCCCCCGCGCGCTTGGCCGCGATGGTGACCTTGCCGGGGACGCCGTCACCGTCGATGACCTCGCGGACCCGGCCGACGAGGTTGAACTTCTCGCCGTAGGTCACGCGCACGGTCTTCTGGGTCGAGGACCCGCGGGTGAGCGCGGCCTTGGTCTTGATGGCCTCGAACTCGTAGTTCTTCAGCGGGCCGCCGGAGCGCACGAGCAGGCGGTCGACCTGGAAGGTGTTGCCGTCGCAGCCGAAGAGGAACCCGATGCGCGCCCCCTCGCCGTCGCCGCCCCGCAGGGTCGCGAAGGACTGCAGGTCGATCGGGAAGGAGGTGGCGTCCTCGACGCCGGCGGCGGTGTAGTGACGCCACGCGTAGGTCAGCGCGGACCCGTCGATCGTGCGCCAGTCCGGCTTCTCGTCGGGGTTGAGGTCGGTGATCAGGTCGGAGGTGCCGATCCAGTAGCCGTCGTCGTCCGGCGGGTCGTAGCGGACGTGGGCGATGCCCTGGCTCTGTGCGGCGGTCGTGCGGAGCCGGATCGAGAACGTGCTCAGCAGCGTGGGTCGACCGGCGTACGCCGTGGCGCCGACCGCGGTCCCCTCGCCGCGCGGCGTCCAGGCGATGCTCGCCTTGCCGGAGTTCGGCTTGTTGCGCACGACGCGGAACGTCGGCGCCCCGCCTGGGCCGGCGCCCGGGTCGACGCAGTCGCGGACCGCGAGCCGCAGGCCCGCGGCCTGGAAGTGGTCGCCGTCCACGCGCGTCGCGCCCACGGCGACGCCGGGCAACGCGGTGAGGGCGAGGGTGACGGCGCCGACGGCGCCGATGACGGTTCTGCGCATCTACTACCTCGGAGGGTGGGGGGAGCGATCCCAGGTGGAGGGGTGGCCGGTCCGGCCGCCCGAGACGGGTCTACCCGGCCTCGGACCTGCGGAAACGCATGGTCTGGACCCGGCGAGGGTAAGGGCTCGTCGCTCCCTCCATCCACTCCCCCGACAAGAAGGAGCAATCCTCCATGCTGTTCATCCTCTGGGTCCTCGCCGTCATCCTCGTGGTGGCCGGGATCTTCAACCTCATCAAGGGCCAGCTGTTGTGGGGCATCGTCCTCATCGTGGTCGGCCTCGCCGTGGGTCCGGGCGGCTACAGCATCTTCAAGTAGCCCTCGACAGCGCTTCGGCCGCGACGCGGAGGTCGGCGACCAGGTCGTCGTACGCCGCGTCGCGGTCGTCCGCGCGCAGCACCGCGGACGGGTGGGTGGTGGTGAGCACCCAGCCCGGCGGGTCCTCGGTCCCGAGCCGCTCCGGCCACTCGACGAGCCGGCCCCTTGCCTCACCGACCTTGAACGACGAGCCGTAGACCGCCTTGCCGGCCGTCCCGCCGAGGAGCACCGCTCCGGCCGGACGCACGAGCGCCAGCTCGGCCCGCAGCCACGGCGCGCAGGCCGCCACGTGCGCCGTCTTCGGCGACTGGTGGATGCGGCGCTTGCCGCGCGTCTCCGACCAGCGGAAGTGCTTGACGACGTTGGTGCGGTAGACCTCCGCCGGGTCGATCCCCACGTCCTCGAGCGCGCGGTCCAGGACTCGGCCCGCCGGTCCCACGAACGGCTCCCCCTCGACGTCCTCCCGGTCGCCGGGCTGCTCCCCGAGCACCAGCAGCCGCGCCCCGGCCGGACCGGACCCCATCACGGCCTGGGTCGCGTCGGAGTGCAGCTCGCACCCGCGGCAGTCCTGCACCGCCTCCACCAGAGCCTCGTGCGTGGGCCGCTCGGGCACCCACTGCTCGGCCCCGGGCCGGTCGACGTCGTCTCGTGCCACGTCCGGGCGGTACCCCGCCCCGCACTGATCGAGCACTGGTCGAGCACTGATCGATCGGCGGCGGGTGGGTACCGGCGGCGTCCACCGCCGACTGGGCGGGACCGACGAAGGAGGAGGACTGGTGGCCGAGAGCATCGTCGAGGACGAGCTGTGGGAGGACTTCCACCGGGTGGTCAACATGACCTCCCGCGAGCTGCGCGACTGGCTGGCTGTGCAGGGCGCCGACGAGGACACCGAGGCGCTCCCCGACCAGGCCGGCCCCGAGCTGGGCCACCGGGTGCTGGCGATCCTCGGCAAGCGCCGCGCCGACCTGACGCCGGACGACGTCGACGTCATGGACCGGGTCGTGGAGACGATCGTCGCCGAGCGCGGGCCCGACCCCGAGCCGACCGCGGGCGAGGACTCCTGGCGGCGCGGCCTGATGAACCTCGGGCACGACCCCCTCAAGCCCTAGCCCGAGGAACGGTGGAACGCGTTCTAGTTCGGCCCTAGGCTGCCGGATGTGCGCTTCGCGATCAGCACCGCCTTCCTGCCCGTCTCCGAGCTGGCCGCCATCGCGCGCGCGGCCGACGAGCTGGGCTACGACGCCCTGGCCGTCCCCGACCACGTGGTCGACCTGGAGACGCTGCGGACGCCGTACCCCTACACGCCCGACGGCTCGCGCCGGTGGGGCTTCGACGCGGAGTGGCCGGACCCGTGGGTGCTCATCGGATCGCTGGCGGCGGTGACCGAACGGCTGCGGTTCTTCACCTCGGTCTACGTGCCGGCGATGCGGAGCCCGTTCCAGGTGGCCAAGTCCGTCGGCACCGCCGCGGTGCTGTCGGGCAACCGGGTCGCTCTCGGGGTGGGGATCGGCTGGTGCGAGGAGGAGTTCGAGCTGCTCGAGCAGGGGTTCCGCACCCGCGGCCGTCGCACCGACGAGGGGCTCGCGCTGGTGAAGGAGCTGTGGCAGCCCGGCTGGACGGAGTTCGCGGGCGAGCACTACTCAGCACCGCGGCTGGTGATGGAGCCGACGCCCACCGCGCCGGTGCCGGTCTACGTCGGCGGGCTCTCGGAGGTCGCGTTCAGGCGGGCGGCGCGGCACGACGGCTGGGTGGGCGACATGTACCGCACCGACGAGGCCATCGGCTGGGCCACCCGCCTGCGTGAGGTCCGCGAGGAGGCGCGCGCGGCCGGCGACTTCCGGGTCATCGTGGCGCTGACCGACGCGCTGGTGCCCGAGCAGTTCGCCCGGGCGGAGGAGGGCGGCGTCACCGACTGCATGACGATGCCGTGGGCCTACTACACCGGCCTGGACGCCACGCTGGAGCAGAAGCTCGACGGGATGGCCCGCTTCGCCGAGGACGTGGTGCGCCCGATGGCCCGGTGACGTCCCCCGAGGGCGTCACCGGGCCGGCGTGGTGCGGGGCTGTGCTGGTCGTGCGGGTCAGCGGACGGTGATCACGTACCGCTTTGAGGCCGACGCCTTCACGCCCGAGGTGCCGCCGAACGCCGCGACGAGGACGTGCTTGCCCTTCTTCATCCTCGGCAGCGCGACCCGGGCCCTGCCGGACGCGTCGACCTTGCCGGCGCCGATGCGGCGGCCGTTGTCGGTGATGACGACCTTGCCACCGGCGACCGGGCTGTCGGCGCCGACGGTGACCGTGGCCGACCCCTTCCGCCGGGAGCTGAGCGAGAACTTCGCGGTGACGTGCGAGGCCATCTTGACCGTCGCGTCGCCGCCGGCGAAGAGGCCGACGTACGGCGTGACGTACTGCTTGTCGCTGCCGTGGCCACCGACGGTGAACGCCATCTGGAAGTGGTCGCCGGACTGCGCGATCGGGCAGGGCGCGGTGCCCTCCCGGCGGCTCTGGCACTCGGGCTGCTGGGTCGCCGGGCCCTTGAGCTCGCGGGTCGCCTTGACCGGGAACTGCAGCTCGAGCACGTCGCCCTGGCGCAGGGTGAACGGCGTGAAGTCGGCGTTGCCGACCACGATGCCGCCGTTGACGCCCTGGTCGAAGGCGAGCTCGCCGGTGCCGAGGTCCTGGTCCTCGCCGGCCTTCGTCAGGTCCCAGCGGACGTCCTCGTCGACGAACTCGACGCCGCGCGGGACCATGATCTCCGGCAGCACGGCGACCTTGCCGCTGCACGGGATGCTGACCAGGCCGATGTAGCCGCGGAGGTAGAACTTCTCCCCCACCTTCGGGACCTTCCCGGACGGCGACCTCCAGCTGACGTTGGCGCTGACACCGGTCGACGGCCCGCCGGTGATGCAGTCGATGACGGTGTCCTCGTCGTGCTTGCCGTCCTGCCACTCACCGCCCGCCGCGGCCGTGGCGACGCCGCCGAGGCCGGCGAGGGTGGTGGTGAGGACGAGCGCGGCGCCGGCCAGCAGGCCGGTGCGCCGCGTGCGGGTCGTGCCCGTCGTACGACGTCCGGTCGTGGCGGTGTGCACGGCGCTGTGGGAGGTGGCGTGGGGGGCGGTGCGCGGGGTGGTGCGCTCGGTGGTCCGCGGGGTGGTGCGGGTGACGATGCTGCTCAGGGGGGTCATGGCTCTGCGCTCTCGTGAGGGGTGCTTGGTGAGCACGACCCTCGCCGTCCCGGCGTCCCGGCCGACAGGGACAGCAGCACCGACCTCGTCCCGACCTCGCAGGGCGGTCACCGGGACACCCGTCCCGGGGGGGGCACCCGGGCAGGCCGGTCCGTGCTGACGAGAGGGGCACACGGTGTGCCCCTCTGGTCAGCAGAGCGAGGAGGCCCTCAGGCCCCGGTCACTCCCACTCGATCGTGCCCGGCGGCTTGGAGGTGATGTCGACCGTGACCCGGTTGACCTCGCGCACCTCGTTGGTGATCCGGGTGGAGATCTTCTCCATGACCTCGTAGGGCAGGCGGGCCCAGTCGGCGGTCATCGCGTCCTCGGAGGTGACCGGGCGCAGGACCACCGGGTGGCCGTAGGTGCGGCCGTCGCCCTGGACGCCGACGGAGCGGACGTCGGCGAGGAGCACGACCGGCATCTGCCACACGTCGCGGTCGAGGCCGGCGCGGGTCATCTCCTCACGGGCGATCGCGTCGGCCTGGCGCAGGATGTCGAGGCGGTCGCGGGTGACCTCGCCGATGATCCGGATGCCGAGGCCCGGGCCGGGGAACGGCTGGCGGTGGACGATCTCGGCGGGCAGGCCGAGCTGCTCGCCGACCTGGCGGACCTCGTCCTTGAACAGGGTGCGCAGCGGCTCGACCAGCTCGAGGTCCATGTCGTCGGGCAGGCCGCCGACGTTGTGGTGGGACTTGATGTTGGAGGTCCCGGCGCCGCCCCCGGACTCGACCACGTCGGGGTAGAGCGTGCCCTGCACGAGGAACGCGACCTTGTCGCCCTCGGTCGCGGCGCTCTGCTCGACGAACCCGGCGAGGATCTCGCCACGGGCGGCCTCGAAGACGCGGATGAACTCGCGGCCGATCGTCTTGCGCTTCTCCTCCGGGTCGGAGATGCCGGCCAGCGCGGTGAGGAACCGCTCCTCGGCGTCGACGACCTTGAGGTCCACCCCCGTGGCCGCCACGAAGTCACGCTCGACCTGCTCGGTCTCGCCCTGGCGCATGAGGCCGTGGTCGACGTACACGCAGGTGAGTCGGTCCCCGATCGCCCGCTGCACGATGGCCGCCGCGACCGCGGAGTCGACGCCGCCGGAGAGGCCGCAGATCGCGCGGCCGTGCTCGCCGACCTGTGCGCGGATCGCCTCGACCTGCTCCTCGACGATGTTGACCATCGTCCAGGTCGGCCGGCAGCCGGCGATGTCGTGCAGGAAGTGCTCGAGCACCTGCTGGCCGTGCTCGGAGTGCAGCACCTCGGGGTGCCACTGCACCCCGGCGAGGCCGCGGTCGACGTCCTCGAACGCCGCCACCGGGGTCACCGCGGTCGACGCCAGCACCGAGAAGCCCTCGGGGGCGGCCGTGACCGAGTCGCCGTGGGACATCCACACGCGGTGGGCGGCAGGTACGTCGGAGAGCAGCGTGCCCGGCTCGGTGACCGTGACGTCGGTGCGGCCGTACTCGCGGGCCCCGGTGTGGGACACCTCGCCGCCCAGGCCCTTGGCCATCAGCTGGAAGCCGTAGCACATGCCGAAGACCGGCGTGCCGGCCGTGAACAGCGTCGTGTCGATCGACGGCGCGCCCTCGGCGTACACCGACGACGGGCCTCCCGACAGGATGATCGCCTTGGGCTGCCGCGCCAGCATGTCGGCCACCGGCATCGTGTGGGGCACGATCTCGGAGTAGACCCGGGCCTCGCGCACCCGCCGGGCGATCAGCTGGGCGTACTGCGCACCGAAGTCGACCACCAGGACCAGGTCGTGCTCTCCCACCGCCGTCATGGGCGCAGCCTATCGACGGGCCCGGTCTCGACGCGCGTCGCTCCCCTCGCAGCCCACTCGTGGGTTTCGAGACGCGTCGCTCTCCCTCGCAGGCTCGGGTGAGCCGACGCTCCTCAACCTCCCGGCCTGGGTCTTCCGCCTCGCGAGCTCGGCGGAAGGGCCGCGAAAAAGCACCAGGGCCCGGCCGGGGAGGGAGGGTGGCCGGGCCCTGATCGTCCACGCATCTGTTGGACAGTGCTTGGACCACGACCCGACTCTTGGGAGGGAGCATGACTGCCGGGTCTGACCACCTCAACGACCGCCCCCGGAGCGGGTTACGCCGCGGGAGGAACGAAAAACGGCCCGGTCTGGACCGGGCCGTTCCTCGCAGCATCCATCCAGGTCAGAGCGGCTGCGGCCACTCCGACCGGTCGGTCACGACACGCCGACGATCGGCAGCCGCAGGGCGCCGGGGGCGCTGTCGGGGACGACGGGCGCCTGCGGGGCGACCGGGTCGACCCGGCGGTAGTCCGAGCCGAGGGCCGGGCGCCGGTCCTGCTCGCCCTTGTTCGGCCACAGCGCCATCGCGCGCTCGGCCTGCGCGGTGATGGTCAGCGACGGGTTCACCCCGAGGTTGGCGGTGACCGCGGAGCCGTCGGCGACGTGCAGGCCGGGGTGGCCGTAGACGCGCTGGTAGGGGTCGATGACACCGGTCTCGGCGGACTCGCCGATCGCGCAGCCGCCGATGAAGTGGGCGGTCAGCGGCATGTTGAACTGCTCGCCGATGTTGCCGCCGGGCGTGCCGCCGATGATCCTGGCCATCATCCGCACGGCGGCGTTGGCCGCGGGGATCCAGGTCGGGTTGGGCACGCCGTGGCCCTGGCGCGAGGTCAGGAAGCGCTTGTTCGTGCCGGGGATCTTCTGGGTGTACGTCGTGATCGAGTTGTCCAGGCTCTGCATCACCAGCGCGATGACGGTCCGCTCCGACCAGTGCCGCAGGTCGTAGAGGTCCTTGATGTTGGTGCGCTGCTTCCACGACTCCTTCAGCCACGTCCGCCAGCGCGGGACCGTGCCGTCGCCGTCGGTCAGCACCGTCTGCAGCAGGGACATGAAGTTGCTGCCCTTGCCGTAGCGGACCGGCTCGATGTGGGTGTCCTCGTCGGGGTGGAAGGAGGAGGTGATCGCGATGCCCTGGCTGTAGTCGATCTTCGTGTCGGGCGCGATCGCGCCCAGGATCGACTCGGAGTTGGTGCGCGAGAGGTAGCCGATGCGGTCGGAGACGCGGGGCAGGTGCCCCTCGTCCTTCATCCGGTGCAGGAGCCGCTGGGTGCCGAGCGCCGAGGCCGCGAGCACGACCTGGTCGGCGGTGAGCACCCGGGTGACGGTGCGGCGCGAGACCTTGGCCTTGGTGTAGCGGACGTGGACGTCGTACCCGCCGTCCTCGCGCGGCGCGATGCGGGTGACCGTGGTCAGCGGCAGCACCTTCGCCCCGGCCTGCTCGGCGAGGTAGAGGTAGTTCTTGACCAGGGTGTTCTTGGCGTTGTGCCGGCAGCCGCTCATGCAGGCGCCGCAGCCGATGCAGGTGGTGCGCTCGGGCCCGGCGCCGCCGAAGTACGGGTCCGCGACCTGCTCGCCCTGCCTCTGCTCGGGGCCGCCGAAGAAGACGCCGACCGGGGTCGGGTGGAACGTGTCGGCCACGCCCATCTCGGTCGCGACCTTCTCCATGACGTCGTCGGCCGGGGTGCGCAGCGGGTTCTCGACGACGCCGAGCATCCGCTTGGCCTGGTCGTAGAACGGCGCGAGCTCGGACTTCCAGTCGGTGATGTGGCTCCACTGCGGGTCGTTGAAGAACGCCGGCAGCGGCTCGTAGAGCGTGTTCGCGTAGACCAGCGAACCGCCGCCCACGCCGGCGCCGGAGACGATGAGGCAGTCGCGGAGCGCGTCGATGCGCTGGATGCCGTAGCAGCCGACCTCGGGGCGGAAGAGGTAGCGCTTGACGTCCCACGAGGTCTCGGCGAAGTCCTCGTCGCGGAACCGGGCGCCCGCCTCGATCACGCCGACCTTGTAGCCCTTCTCGGTCAGGCGCAGCGCGGAGACCGAGCCGCCGAAGCCCGAGCCGATGACGAGCACGTCGAAGTCGTGCCCCGCGTCGTTGCCGGCGGTGCCACGGGGCGTGCCGGGAGCGCCGGCGGGAGTAGCGGTGTCAGCGGTCATCAGGCACGTCCCAGCTTCTTCATCAGGCGGAGGTTGGCGGTCATGACCTTGGCGAAGGTCTCGTCGGAGAGCCCGAGCACCGGCGCGATGCGCATGACGCGCTGGGTCGCGACCGACTGGGTCTCGGTGTAGCGGAGGATGCCCTCGGCACCCTGGCGGCGGCCCACCCCGGACTGGCGCATGCCGCCCATCGGGGCGTCGAGGCTGGCGAACGTGGCGCCGAAGGCCTCGTTGATGTTGACGGTGCCGGCCTTGACGTGGCGGGCGATCGCGCGGGCGCGCGGGCCGTCCTGGCTGTAGATCGAGGCGTTGAGGCCGTACTCCCCCTCGTTGGCGCGGGCGATCGCGTCGGCCTCGTCGTGGAAGCGGTAGAGCGAGACGACCGGACCGAAGGTCTCGTCCTGGAAGCACGCCATGTCGGGCGTGACGCCCTCGAGGATCGTGGGCTCGAAGACGTACGGGCCGAGGTCGGGCCGGGCCTTGCCGCCGGTGAGCACGCGGGCGCCCTTGGCGACCGCCTCCTCGACGTGGTGGACGACCGCGTCGAGCTGCGCCTGGGAGACCAGGGAGCCCATGTCGTTCTCCCACGACAGCGTCGCCCCGAGCGTCATCGCCTGGGCGCGCGCGACGAACCGCTCGACGAACCGGTCGTAGACCTGGTCGGCGACGAAGATGCGCTCGATCGACACGCACAGCTGCCCGGCGTTGGAGAACGTCGCGCGGACGGCGCCCTCGGCGGCCTTCTCCAGGTCGGCGTCGCGCAGGACCAGCATCGGGTTCTTGCCACCGAGCTCGAGCGAGCAGCCGATGAGCCGCTCGGCGCACCCGTGGGCGACGACGCGACCCGTGGCGGTCGAGCCGGTGAAGCAGACGTAGTCCGCGCGCTCGATGATCCCGCCGCCGACGCGGGCGCCGGGGCCGGCCACGACCTGCCAGACGTCCGGCGGGAAGCCGGCCTCCTCCAGCAGCTGCGCGCCGAGCAGCGCCGAGAGCATCGTCTGGGCGTCGGGCTTGGCGACGACCGCGTTGCCGGCCATCAGCGCCGGCAGCCCGTCGGCGAGCGCCATCGTGAACGGGTAGTTCCAGGGCGAGATGATGCCGACGACGCCCTTGGGGACGCGGTTGACGTCGACCCGGGTCAGCACCGGCATCACGCCGGGGTGGCGGCGGGTGTCGAGGTGGCGGTGGGCGGTGCGCGCGTAGTAGCGCGCGGTCATCGCCACGTGCAGGGTCTCGTCGAAGGCGTGCTTCCGCGCCTTGCCGGACTCCAGCACGATCAGGTCGGTGATCTCGTCCTGCCGGTCGAGCACCAGGTCGTGGAAGCGCAGCAGCATCGCGGCGCGCTGGTCCAGGCTGGTCCGCGACCAGGCCAGCTGGGCCCGACGGGCACGCGCGAACGCGTCGGCGACGTCGGCGTCGCTGCTCTGCGGGACGTGGGCCAGCGGGGCGCCGTCGAGCGGGGAGAAGACCGCGTTGGCCTCCCCCGACGTCGCGTGCACGCGGCGGGTCAGCGAGGCGACGTAGTCCGGCTCCAGCGCGTACGTCGCGCCGGGCTCGTGCTCGGGGTCACGCGGACCCTCCACGAGCGGGCCGCCGGACGGGGACGGTGAGGAGGCGCTCATGTACCGAGAGTATGTGACCGCAGTCTCCTGGACTACCGAACGGTAGCGATTGTGGGACTGTACACATCGCCAACCACTGTCAACCGACAGTCAAGCGGCTGCCGGCCCGGCTGTCGAGAAGGCCCGTCGACCCGCCGTCCCCAGCGGTGGTCACATGGCCGGCGCGGTCGGGTAGATCGCCTTCAGCTCGGTGTACTGCGCCAGGCCCTCCGGACCGAACTCCCGCCCGATCCCGGACGCCTTGAAGCCGCCGAACGGCGCGGCGAAGTCCATCGTGTAGGTGTTGACGCCGTAGGTGCCGGCCCGCACGCGGCGGGCCACGTCGAGGCCCGCCTCGGGGTCGCCGGTCCAGACCGTGCCGGCCAGGCCGTAGTCGGAGTCGTTGGCGATGCGGACCGCGTCGTCGACGTCGTCGTACGCGATGACCGACAGGACCGGCCCGAAGATCTCCTCCTGCGCGATCCGCATCCGGTTGTCGACGTCGGCGAAGACGGTCGGCCGGACGTACCAACCGCGGTCGAGCCCGTCGGGCATGCCGTTGCCGCCGACGACGAGGCGGGCACCCTCCTCCTGGCCGAGCGCGATGTACTTCTCGACCCGCTCCTGCTGGCGCTGGGCGACCATCGGGCCGATCTCGGTGGCGGGGTCGGCGGGGTCGCCCACGACCATCCCGGAGACGGTCTCGGCGAGCGCCTCGACGACCGCGTCGTAGTTGGCGCGCGAGGCGAGGATGCGGGTCTGGGCCACGCAGGCCTGGCCGGAGTTCATCAGCGCGACGAACTTCAGCCCCTCCATCGTGGCCGCGAGGTCGGCGTCGTCGAGGACGATTGCGGCGGACTTGCCGCCGAGCTCGAGGCTGACCCGCTTGAGCTGCTCGCCGCAGACCGCGGCGATCTTGCGACCGGCCGCGGTCGAGCCGGTGAAGGCGACCTTGTCGATGCCGGGGTGGGCAACGAGGTGCTCGCCGACCTCGCGGCCGGCGGCCACGATGTTGACGACGCCGGCGGGCACGCCGGCCTCCTCGAGCAGCTCGGCCATCAGGTAGGTGTCCAGCGGCGTCTCCGGCGCGGGCTTCACCACGACCGTGTTGCCGGCCAGCAGCGCCGGGACGACCTTGGAGATGGTCGTGAACTGCGGGACGTTCCACGGCGGGATCGCCGCCACCACGCCGACCGGCTCGCGCCGGACGATCACCTCGGGGCCGAGCACGCCCGGCCGGGTCTCCTCCCACGGGAACGCGCGGGCGATCCCGAGGAACGCCTCGATCTGCATCCACGGCGCCGGCGACTGGGCCAGGTTGGAGAACGACGTCGGCGCGCCCATCTCGGTGGTGATCAGGTCGGCCATCTCGGCCAGCCTCGCGGCGTACAGCCCCGAGAAGGCCTGGACGACCTCGATCCGCTCCTCCGGTGACATCCGCGGCCACGGGCCCTCGTCGAAGGCCCGCCGTGCCGCCGCGACGGCAGCGTCGACGTCGGCGGCCGAGCCCTCCGGGACCGTCGCGACCACCTGCTCGGAGTGCGGCGAGACGACCTGCAGGGTCGCCGAGGTCGCCGGCGCGGCCCACCGGCCGTCGATGTAGAAGGCGTCGCGGTCGAGGGTCATGGGGTGCTCCTGGGGGTCTGGTGCTGGAGTACGACGGGTGGTGGCGGAGGTCGGCCGGGCGTCAGGGCGCGGTGGCGAACCAGTCGGCGAAGCCGCTGGGGTCGTGGCGGCCGATCGCGAAGTGCTCGAAGAGGCCCCAGCCCTCGGCGGTCGTCCCGCCCTCGTGCAGGACCGCGCGGCCGACGTGGTCGACGCAGCCGAACATGAACCGGCCCTGCACGGCCTCGTCGGCCATGTCGTAGGTCAGCCGCTCGACGTGCTTCTCGCCCTTCCACATGCCGTGGGTCCAGTCCGGGTCGCCGCCGTAGCCGCCGCCGACGTGCAGCGGCGCCGCCAGCAGCGAGGACACCTCGAGCCGGACCTCCTCGCCGCGACCGCTGGTGCAGGTGATCGTCGCGCCGGTCGGCTTCCGGGAGCCCGAGGCGTAGTGCACCTGCACGCGCGGCCAGCCGAGCTGCTCGACCCGCCCGTCGGCGTGGACGCGGTGGCAGTCGTTGAGGGTCCGGTAGCCAGACGGGTCCTCCTGCAGGATCAGCACGACGGCGTACTCCTCGAAGCGCATGGGGACGTAGGTCCACCACATGCCGTCGAACGGCGGGTCCGCCGGCGCGCCGGCGGGCTCGGCCTCGCCCACCGGGCGGATGCCCCAGGAGCGGTCGCGGGTGCCGACCCAGCGGTCCGGGGTGACCTCGATCCGCTCGCCGTCGACGTCGACGTGGCCAGTCCAGGTGCCGACCTGGGCGAACCGCTGCGCGTCGAGCGTGACCCGGGCGCCTGAGCGCAGCACGTGCGGCAGCTCCCGCAGGACCGGGAAGGAGCCCTCCCACGTCAGGTCGGCGGCGATCCCCTCGGTCTCCTCGATCGTGAGGTGGATGCGCTGCAGCGGCTCCTCGACCTCGAGCCGGTAGCCGCCGACGTGCTGGTTGAGGCGGTCGTCGTCGCACAGGTCGGAGAGGTGCAGCGCGGTCTGCTTGCCGTCGCGGGCGAGCAGCAGGAACGCGTCCTTGGTGCCGAGGTTGGGGTAGTAGCCCAGGCCGGTGATGAGGAACAGGTCGCCGGTGCGGTCGTGGGCGTTGAAGTAGCAGCGGTCGTAGAAGTTGCGGTCGCTGCTGGCGGGCCAGGTGACCGGGAGCGGCGCCTGGTGCAGCGGGTACTCGTCGAGCGGTCCGACCATCAGGCCCCCACCTCCACGAGCAGCCGGTCGAGCAGCGGCTTGTGGTGCATGAGCGCGTCGGGGTCCTCGGGGCGCTCGATCTCGCCGAAGTGGATCTGCCGGGCGCCGGTGCGCAGGAAGACGATGCACCACTGGACGGCGTTGTAGACGTGGTACCAGTGCAGGTCGCCGACCTCGACGCCGGTGAGCTGGCGGTACGTCGCCACGACGTCCTCCTCGCGGAGGAAGTGTGGCATCCCCGGCAGCTCCAGCGCGCCGGTGATCGACTCGAAGACCATGTGCGCGAAGACCATCCACGACAGGTCCAGCTCGCGCGGCCCGACGGTGGCCATCTCCCAGTCGAGCACCGCGACCGGTGCGAAGTCCTGGAACAGCACGTTGCCGATCCGCGAGTCGCCCCAGCACAGCACCGCGTCGCCCTGCTGATCGGGCAGGTGCGCCTCGAGCCAGGCGAGCCCGCGCTCGGTCACCGCGGAGCGGCCGATGTCGGGGACCGCGAAGTCGTACCACGCCCGGGTCGCCGCGAGGTTCCGCTCCAGCGGCGTGGCCCCCGCGTGGCCGTGGTGGGCCGGGTCGAGGAAGGCGAACGTCGCGCTCGCCTCGGGGATCGCGTGCAGCCGGGCCAGCACGCCGACGGTCGCGTCCTGCAGCGAGCGCTGCTGCTCCGGCGAGGCGTCGTGCAGCCAGTTGTCGCCGAAGTTGTAGGGCAGCACGTCCTGCGGCACCACGCCCTCGACGCGGTCCATGAGGAAGAACGGCGTCCCGAGCACCTCGCCGGTCGGCTCCATCCACCGCACCACCGGCACGGGTACGTCCGTCAGCTCGCCGACCAGCCGCATCGCGTCGTACTGGTCGCCCAGCGCGTAGTCGGGGAACACCGGGAAGTCCTCGGCCGCCGGCGCCACCCGCGCCACGAACCGGCCGACCCGCTGCTCGCCGCCCTCGGTCCACGTCACGTCCAGGGGCAGCGTCTCCGACGACATGCCGTTGGCGTCGGCCCCCGCGTGCACGACGACGGCCGGCGCCGCCCCCTCCGGCAGCTGGGTCGCCAGCCACGTCGAGAGCCGGTCGGCCAGCGTGCTGGGGTCCCGGCTGCTGCGCTGCAGCTTCATGTCCGATGGCGGCGGTGCCTGGGTCACGGGCGCTCCTCGTGGTCGGCCACGCGACGCGAGTGTGACGTGGCTCTCAGCGCCGCCAGCATCGGTGGAACGCGTTCTAGTTGTCAATGACACGTGTCAACCATGGGCCCCGCTGGTCGCCCGCTGGTTGAGCCGGGAGGCGCGCCAGCGCCGACCGTGTCGAAACCCCGTGAGGGGCGCAGTGCGGTGGTGACAGTCACCGGGTTTCGAGACGGTTGCCAGCGCAACCTCCTCAACCAGCAGGCGGTCGAGACCCGGCGAGAGGCGCAGGGCGGCGGGGACAGTCACCGGGTTTCGAGACGGTTGCCAGCGCAACCTCCTCAACCAGCAGGCGGTCGAGACCCGGCGAGAGGCGCAGGGCGGCGGGAGTCAGACGATGTCGGGGGCGCGGACGCGAGCCTCGTCGGCCTCCTGGTCGGTGAGCTGGAGCTGGCTCTGCCGCTCGGCCTCGACGCGGCGGAGGTAGTGGTCGACCTCGTCGGCGGTGCGGGCGTCGTCCCAGCCGAGCTCGGCGGCCATGAGCGCGGCGACGCCGGGGGCGGCGCGGGTGCCGCGGTCGAAGGTCTCGATGGAGATGCGGGTCCGCCGGGTGATCACGTCGTCGAGGTGGCGGGCGCCCTCGTGGGTGACGGCGTACACGACCTCGGCGGCCAGGTGCTCGTCCGCACCCTCGAGCGGCTCGCCGAGCTCCGGCCGGGCGGCGACCAGGGCGAGGAGGTCGTCGACGAGCGCGCCGTACCGCCCCAGCAGCGCGTCGATGCGCGCGACGTGCAGGCCGGAGCGGCGGGCGAGCAGCACCCGCTGGTTGGTCCGCGCCTCCCAGCCGTCCGCGCCGAGCAGCGGGACCCGGTCGGTGATCGACGGGCGGACGGTGAGGTTGCCGGTGATCCGCAGCGAGTGGGCCGCGGCGTCGACGGCGTCGCGCGCCATGACGCGGTACGTCGTCAGCTTCCCGCCGGCGATCATCACCAGCCCGGGGACGGGCGTGACCACGGTGTGCTCGCGCGAGATCTTCGACGTGGGCTCCGACTCGCCGCTCAGGAGCGGCCGCAGGCCGGCGTACACGCCCTCCACGTCGTCGTGGTCGAGCGGCTCGCGGAGGATCGCGTTGACCCGGTCGAGGACGTACTCGATGTCCGCGCGGCTCGCCGCCGGGTGGGCCTTGTCGAGGTCCCAGGCCGTGTCGGTGGTGCCGATGACCCAGTGCCGGCCCCACGGGATGACGAAGAGCACCGACGTCTCGGTGCGGACGATGAAGCCGGCCTCCGAGCGGATGCGGTCGCGGGGCACGACGAGGTGGATGCCCTTGGAGGCCTGGACGTGCAGCGCGCCGCGGCCGCCGACCATCTCCTGGACCTCGTCGGTCCAGACCCCGGCCGCGTTGACGACGACCTTGGCACGGACCTCGAGCTCGCGGCCGGTCTCCAGGTCGGTGGCGCGCACGCCGACGACCCGCTCGCCCTCGCGGAGGAACCCGGTCACCCGGGTGCGGGTGGCGACGGCCGCGCCGTGGGCGGCGGCGGTGCGGGCGATGGTGAGCACCAGCCGGGCGTCGTCGACCTGGCAGTCGTGGTAGCGGATCGCGCCGGTGACGGTCTCCGCGCGGAAGTCCGGCGCCAGCTGCGCGACCTGCCGGCGGGTGAGGTGGCGGTGCCGCGGGAGGCCCGAGCCGCCGGGCGCGAGGGCGGCCAGGCCGTCGTACAGCGCGAGCCCGGCGCCGACGTAGGGCCGTTCCCAGCCGCGGTGGGTCAGCGGGTAGAGGAACGGCACCGGCCGGACCAGGTGCGGCGCGAGCCGGGTGAGCAGCAGCCCCCGCTCGTGCAGCGCCTCGCGGACCAGGCCGAAGTCAAGCATCTCCAGGTAGCGCAGCCCACCGTGCACGAGCTTGGAGGAGCGGCTGCTGGTGCCGCTGGCCAGGTCGCGCTGCTCGACCAGCGCGGTCGACAGGCCGCGGGTGACGGCGTCCAGCGCGACCCCGGCCCCGACGACACCGCCCCCGACCACGAGCACGTCGAGCTCGTGGTCGGGGGCGGCCAGCCGGTCGAGGGCCGCCTCGCGGGCGGCCGGGCCCAGCGCGCTCGGGTCGGTCGGGACGGGCGCGCCGGACGGGCTCATGGCTCCAGTGTGGCCGACGGCTCGTGACTCACCTGGTCCCAGGTGAACCGGTACGTCGCGCCGCCCTCGGGCACCTCGAGCACCAGGTTGTCGCCGCCGGCCGCTCCCCCGGCGCCGTAGTTCTCGTCCCACGAGCCGTCGACGGCGACCTTCCACTCGTAGGTCCCGGCGGGCAGCTCGAAGGTGGCGTGCCACCGACCGTCGGTCGGGTCGAAGGCGAGCCGGCTCTCCTCGCAGGCCGGGTCCCAGTCGGCGGCACAGCCGATCTCGTCCTGCAGGCTGCCGGCGACCGCCACGCTCTCGCGGGCCGGCGTCGGTGCGGCGGTCGTGACGGTGACGGGACCGCCGACGACCCGCGGCGTGCCGGGCTCGAGCAGCACGGCGCGGTAGCGGACCCGCGTGCCGAGCGGCAGGCCGGAGACGTCGTCGCGGACCGTGTACGCCGGCGAGCTGGTGTCGGTGCCGATGACCGTCCACGCCCCGTCACCGACCCGCCGCTCGAACCGCACCGACTGGCCGGGCCGCTCCGGGTCGACCGTCGCGGTGACCGTGACAGGGTCGACGTTGCTGACCGTCCCGTCGGTGCCGGAGGTCGTGACGTCGACCGTCGGCGGGGCCACCCGGGTGGTGCGGACCCCGCTCACCCGGCTGTGGCCGCGGTTGTCGAGGACGGCGGCGCGGTAGGTCACCTTCGTCCCGGTCGCGAGGTCGCGGGTGTCGTGGAAGACCCGGTAGGGCGCGGAGTCGTCGGTGCCGATGTCGCGCCAGCGGCCGTTGCCGACCTTCGCCTGGAACGACACCTCGTAGAACGAGTCGCCGCCGACCTTGGCCGTCACCTCGGTGCGGCTGCGGGCGACCTTCGTCGGCGTGGGCCTCGCCAGGCGCACGGACGGCGCCTTGCGCGAGGCCGGGATGCGGTCGACGGAGGCGTAGACGACCGCGCCGAGCGGCGGCGCGGTCACGCGGAGGTCGCCGTCGCGGGCGCTGCGGAGGCTCGCCGGGCCCGCGCCGTGGACCTTGCGGAAGCGGCCGGCGTCGACCCACGTCGGCACCCGGACGGACCGGCGCTGCTCGGCGGTGTTGAGGACGACGACGTACTCCCGCTGCTGGCGCCGCTCGATGCGGGAGAACGCCACGACGTCCTCGCCCGCGACGCGGACCTGCTGGGCGCCGCGGCGCAGGGCGGGGTGCTGCTCGACGAGCCGGTCGAGGCCCGCGACCGCGCCGTAGAGCGGGTGGTCGGTGTCGAGGCTGTCGGTCGCCGGGGTCTCGTCGGTGCCGAGCTGGTCGTCGTCGACGTACTCCGGCACCTGGCTGGCGAACATGCTCTGGCGCGCGAGCTGGTCGCCGCCGGTGCCGGTGAAGCCCTGCTCGTCGCCGTAGTAGACGACCGGGTTGCCGCGCGAGAGGTACATCAGCTCGTGCCCGAGCACGTCCCGGCGCAGCAGCTCCTCGGGCGTCCGCTCCGCGTCGTCGGCGGCGAGGAAGTGGCCGAAGCGGCCCATGTCGTGGTTGCCGAGAAAGGTCGGCAGGGAGTGCACGTTGCTGTCGGCGTCGGTGTACCAGTCGTCGTCGCGGAAGAACCGCGCGAGCGCCCGGCCGCTCCCCTCCTTGGACACGAAGTCCCGCGCGGCCCACTGGAAGGGGAAGTCGAGGATCGCCTGCATCCCGTCGTGCGTCGTGTAGTGCGAGGTGAAGGCCTTCGCGGCGGCGTCGCTGCCGTCGAGCGCGACCTCGCCGAACATGAAGAAGTCGGGGTTGCCGTGGCTGCGGGCGAAGTCGAGCAGGCCCGGCCCGAACTCCTGCCAGAACGCGTCGTCGACGTGCTTCATCGTGTCGATGCGGAAGCCGTCGATGCCGAAGTCCTCGACCCAGGTGCGGTAGATGTCGATCATCCCGTCGACGACCCGCGGGTGCTCGGTGAAGAGGTCGTCGAGGCCGAAGAAGTCGCCGTACTGGCTGTCCTCGCCGGTGAAGGTCGTGTTGCCGCGGTTGTGGTAGAGCGTGGGGTCGTTGAGCCAGGCCGGGACCTTGAGGTCCTCCTCGCCCGGCTCGAGCACCGGCGTGTAGGGGAACGACGTGGCCGGGTCCAGCTCGGGGAACGGCCCCCCGCCGGTGTGGTCGCGGTCGTCGAACGGCGTGCCGTCGGCCGTGCGGTAGGGCTCGACGTCCTTGGGGACGTACGCCGTCCGCGCACCCTCCTCGTAGCCGATGACGTCGGCGGTGTGGTTGGTGATGATGTCGAAGAAGACCTTGATGCCGCGGTCGTGCGCGGCCTCGACGAGCTCGGTGAGGTCGGCATTGGTGCCCAGGTGGGGGTCGATCCGGGTGAAGTCGGTGATCCAGTAGCCGTGGTAGCCGGCCGAGGGGCCGTCCTCGAGCTGGACCGCCTTGTTCTTGAAGACCGGGGTCAGCCAGATCGCGTCGGTGCCGAGGCCCTCGATGTAGTCCAGCTGCGCGCGCAGGCCGTCGAGGTCGCCGCCGTTGAAGTAACCCTTCGCGGTGGGGTCGAAGCCGTGCTCGTCCTTGTCCCCCTCGATGCCGCCGGTGTCGTTGGCGGGGTCGCCGTTGGCGAACCGGTCGGCCATGACGAAGTAGAAGCTGTCGTCGGTGACCCCGGCCCGCAGCGCGTGCTGGGCGATGTCGCGGTCGCGACGGTCGCCCTCGGCCGCAGGAGCGGGGGCCGCGGAGACCGGCGCGGTCGGCCACAGCAGCGCGAGCGCGGCACCGGCGGCGACGAGGGTGGATGGGACGGTACGACGCACGACAGCCTCCCGAGTGATGGCGCTCACACGATGTGGTGAGAGCCAGGACCCTAGAGCGGGCCGCCGACAGCCGACAACCACCAGGTGGGGGAAGGTCCTCGGAGCCTCAGCCGCGGACCCGGCCGCCCAACGACGGCAGGTGGTCGGCGTGCATCGAGTGCCGCGCCCGGGTCGCCTTCACGAGCGCCGGGTCGAGCTCGCCGACCGCCAGCCCCTCCTCCTCGCCGAGCCGCTCGAGGGGCCGCCCCTCGGGGTCGTGGACCGCTGAGCCACCGATGAACGAGCTGCCGCCGCAGCGCCCGGTGAGTCCGGAGAAGACGACGTAGAAGGAGTTCTCCACCGCCCGCGCCGCGTAGTAGAGGTCGCGACGGTGCTCCCCGCCCGGGAAGTACGCCGCGGAGCTGAGGTAGCCCAGCGCGCCGTCGACCGCCGCGGCGCGGGCGTGCTCGGGGAAGCAGCCGTCGTAGCAGATGCTCAGGCCCAGCTCGACGCCGTCGACGGTGATCGAGCAGCCGTGGTCGCCGGCCGCGAACCAGGGTCGCTCCGAGGGGTCGACGTGCTGCTTGTCGTAGGGGACGGTCACCTCGCCGGTGGGCCGGACCACGACCGAGGACAACGTACGGCGGTCCGCCCGCTGCAGGGCGGTGCCCACGACGACCACCAGGTCGGCCGCCCGCGCCACCTCGCGCAGCGGGTCGAGCTCGGGCCCGGCGACCCGCTCGGCCGTCGGGAGCGGGCCGTCGAACGCGGAGGCGTCGTACCCCGTCAGGAACGCCTCGGGCAGCACCAGCACCCGCACACCCCGGTCGCCGGCGTCGGAGGCGAGCCGGGCCGCGGTGGCGACGTTGGCGGGGAGGTCGCCGGCGACCGCTGCGGCCTGACCGGCGGCCACCAGCAGCGGGCCCGGCCGGGTCATGCCCGGGCCGCCGCGACCGCCTCGGCCAGCCCGCGGGCGGCGAGCCGGTCGGCGCGCTCGTTGCCCTCGTCGCCGTTGTGGCCCTTGACCCAGTGCCACTCGACGTCGTGCTCGGCGCAGGCGGCGACGAGCCGGCGCCAGAGGTCGGCGTTCTTGACCGGTTCCTTGGCCTTGGTCAGCCAGCCGTTGCGCTGCCAGCCGATCACCCAGGAGGTGATGCCGTTCCGAACGTAGGTGCTGTCGGTGTAGAGGTGCACCACCGAGCGGCGCTTGAGGGCCTCGAGCGCCTCGATGGGCGCCGTGAGCTCCATCCGGTTGTTGGTGGTGGGCTCGGCGAGGCCGCCGCACAGCTCGAGCTCGTGCACCCCCTGCCGCAGCAGGGCGCCCCAGCCGCCGGGGCCGGGGTTGGGGATGCAGGCCCCGTCGGTGTGGATGGTGACGGCCGGCTCGCTCACGGGCCGAGGGTAGTCGGCGTGCCGCCGTCAGACGACGACGACCTCGACCCGCTGGAACTCCTTGACCTCGGTGTAGCCGGTGGTGGCCATGGACCGCTTGAGCGCGCCGATGAGGTTCATCGTGCCGTCGGCGACACGGGAGGGGCCGAAGAGGATCTCCTCGGTCGTGCCGACGGTGTCGAGGTGGACGCGCTGGCCGCGCGGCAGGTCGGCGTGGTGGGCCTCGGTGCCCCAGTGGAAGCCGCGGCCCGGGGCGTCGCTCGCCCGCGCGAAGGGCGAGCCGACCATGACCGCGTCGGCGCCGCACGCGATCGCCTTGGCCAGGTCACCGGACTGGCCGATGGACCCGTCGGCGATGACGTGGACGTAGCGGCCGCCGGACTCGTCGAGGTAGTCGCGACGGGCCGCGGCGACGTCGGCGACCGCGGAGGCCATCGGCACCGCGACGCCGAGCACGGTCCGCGTGGTGTGGGCCGCGCCGCCGCCGAAGCCGACCAGCACACCGGCCGCGCCGGTGCGCATCAGGTGCAGCGCGGCCTGGTGGGTCGCGCAGCCGCCGACGATGACCGGGACGTCGAGCTCGTAGATGAACTCCTTGAGGTTCAGCGGCTCGGCCTGGGAGGAGACGTGCTCGGCCGAGACGGTCGTGCCGCGGATGACGAACATGTCGACGCCCGCGTCGACCACCGTCTTGGCGAACTCCTTGGTCCGCTGCGGCGACAGCGAGCCCGCGACGGTCACGCCGGCCTCACGCACCTGGCGCAGCCGCTCGGTGATGAGCTCCGCCTTGACCGGCTCGGTGTAGATCTCCTGCAGCCGACGGGTCGCGTCGTGCCCCTCGAGGCCGGCGACCTCCTCGAGCAGCGGCTCGGGGTCGTCGTACCGCGTCCAGATGCCCTCGAGGTTGAGCACCCCCAGGCCGCCGTGGTGGCCGAAGGCGATCGCCGTCTGCGGAGACATCACCGAGTCCATCGGCGCCGCGAGGACGGGGATGTCGAAGCGGTAGGCGTCGATCTGCCAGTCGGTGCTGACCTCCTCGGGGTCGCGCGTGCGCCGCGAGGGCACGATCGCCACGTCGTCGAAGGAGTAGGCACGCCGCGCGCGCTTGGCCCGGCCGATCTCGATCTCGGTCACCGGTGAAGCCTACCGAGGACGTCCGACGCCCCGGGCAACCGTTCGGCCGGGCCAGGCGGTAGAGGTGGTCATGGACACCATGACCGGCGACCGGCCGGCCACCACCTCGGGAGCACGCGTGGGCGCACACCCAGACGGGACGGCGGACTTCGACGGGTTCGTCGCCGCCCGCTCGACCGACCTGCTGCGCACGGCGTACCTGCTGACCCGCGACGCGTCGCTGGCCGAGGACCTGCTCCAGACGGCGCTGACCAAGGCGTGGTTCGCCTGGTCGCGCATCGAGGGGAACCCCGAGGCCTACGTCCGCAAGATCCTCGTCAACACCTTCGCCTCCTGGTGGCGCCGCCGATGGAACGGCGAGCAGCCCTGGGCCGAGCCGCCGGAGCCGCCGCCGGCCCCGGGCGGGCAGGCGGGGTCCGACCAGCGCCACGACCTCTGGGACGCCATGGGTCGCCTGCCCCGCCGGCAGCGCGCCGTCGTGGTGCTGCGCTTCGTCGAGGACCTCTCCGAGGCGGAGACCGCCCGGCTGCTCGGCATCAGCACCGGCACCGTCAAGAGCCAGACCAGCAAGGCCCTGGCGAAGCTGCGGATCGACCCCGCGCTCGCCTCCCCGACCGCGAGCACCACGGAGGACCCGGCGTGAACACCCTCGACGACCTGCGCGAGACCCTCCAGCGGCACGGCGACGCCGTCGCCGACCACGAGCGCCACGCCCGGCCCGCCGCCGTGCGGGCCCGGGTGCGGATCGCCCGCCGACGACGTACGACGACGCTCGCGGCCGCGGCCGCCTTCGTGCTGGTCGCCGGGGTCGGCACGGTCACGGCCGTCGTCGCGCCGGACCGGACCGAGGGCCCCGGGCCGGCGACCGAGGTCGTCGGCGTCACCGTCGCGGACTCGATCAGCGTGGCCGGCTTCCCCTACGCCTTGAGCACCACCGAGGTGCTCGACGACGGCGACCGGGTGCGCCTGCCGGAGACCACGGCGACCCGCGCGGTCTCCCTCGTCGCCACCGGTCTGGGCTCGGGCGCCGCCACGCTCTACGAGGCGGGCGAGGCCGTCGGCCGGGTCCGGGGCGCCGAGGCCGTCGACGTGCCGGTGCCCGTCTCGACCCTCGGGACCACCCTGCGCGTCGAGGTCGACGGCGCGCCGGCCGGCGCCCGGGTCGGGGTCGCGGTCTACGAGGGCACAGGCGCGCTCGCCGAGGGGGTCGACAACGGCCGGGCGGTGTTCCGCTCCACCATCGGGGCGGCCTCGTTGCTGGCCGCGGACTTCGCCGACGGCGGCGAGACCGAGGCATCGGTGACCTTCCGGGGCCGGCTGGGCGCGGTTCGCGTCGCGCGGTACTGCACGAGCGAGGAGCCCGGGCTCTGGGTCCACATCGACGTCGACGGCGACGGACCGATCTCGGGGCAGTGCAGCGCCGAGGACTCCGTGGACGCCGGCCCCTCCTGGTACTCCCTGGACGACCCGGGGCCGGTCGGTGACCACACGGTCCGCGCCTACCTCACTCGCGGCGAGAACGGACCGGAGGTCCGGCCGTCCGGGGCGGAGGTCGGCGTCGCGGTCTACCGGCAGTCGGCGCCGACCGTCGCGATGGCCGGGCTGGACGTCGAGACCGTCATCGAGCACGCCGGGCGCACCTGGCGGCTGGACCCCCTCGTGCCCGGCACGGGCGACACCTTCCGCGGCGAGCACGACTGGAGCACCGTGGTCGACACGGCCGACGGAGACGCCCTGGCCGTGCTCGTCGGCGAGGGCGGCCTGGTCCGGGCGACCTGGCAGGGCCGGCTCTCGCGCGGCGGCTCGGCGTCCTTCGGCAGCCAGGTGGGCCCGGCGGTCCTGGTCGGCGGCGTGCTGCTCGAGGGCGACGAGTACGACGTCCGGGTGCTCGCGCGCGGAACGGGTGCGCGGGCGGCCCTGCTGGTCTACCGGCCGTTGTAGTTGGGCGCCTCGGCGGTCATCTGGACGTCGTGCGGGTGGCTCTCCTTGAGCGAGGCCGAGGTGATCCGCACGAACTTGCCCCGCTCCTGCAGCTCGGGCACCGTCCGCGCGCCGATGTAGAACATCGACTGCGCGAGGCCGCCGATCAGCTGGTGCGCCACCGCGGCGAGCGGGCCGCGGTAGGCGACCTGGCCCTCGACGCCCTCCGGCACGATGAGGTCGTCGCTGACGACCTCGGCCTGGAAGTAGCGGTCCTTGGAGTAGGACTTCTTGCCGCGGCTGCTCATCGCGCCGAGCGAGCCCATGCCGCGGTAGGCCTTGTACTGCTTGCCGTTGACGAAGATCAGCTCGCCCGGGGACTCGTCGCAGCCGGCGAGCAGCGACCCGATCATCACGCTGTCGGCGCCCGCGACGAGCGCCTTGGCGATGTCGCCGGACTGCTGCAGGCCGCCGTCGGCGATGACCGGCACGCCGGCCGGCTTGCACGCGAGGGAGGCCTCGTAGACCGCGGTGATCTGCGGTACGCCGGCGCCGGTCACGACCCGCGTCGTGCAGATCGAGCCGGGGCCGAAGCCGACCTTGACCGCGTCCGCGCCGGCGTCGACGAACGCCTGCGCGCCGTCGCGGGTCGCGACGTTGCCACCGATGACCTGCACGTGCTTGGTCGCCGGGTCGGTCTTGAGCCGGCGGACCATGTCGAGCAGCAGGCGGACGTGCCCGTGCGCGGTGTCCGCGACCAGGACGTCGACGCCGGCGTCGATGAGGGTGGTGGCGCGCTCCCAGGCGTCGCCGAAGTAGCCGATCGCCGCGCCGACCATCAGCCGGCCCGAGGCGTCGTTGGAGGCGTGCGGGAACTGCTCGGACTTCACGAAGTCCTTGACCGTGATCAGCCCGACCAGGCGGCCCTGGTCGTCGACCAGCGGCAGCCGCTCCTTCTTGTGGCGGCGCAGCAGCACCGTCGCGTCCTCGCGGGAGATGCCGGCGGGGCCGGTCACCAGGTCCTCGGTGGTCATCACCTCGTCGACCTTGGTGGTGGCCCACTCCGCGACCGGGGTGAACCGCAGGTCGCGGTTGGTGATGATGCCCAGCAGGCGGTTCTCGCCGTCGACCACGGGGAACCCGGAGACGCGGTACTCCCCCGCCAGCCGGTCCAGCTCCTCCAGCGTCGCGCCCGGGCCGATCGTCACCGGGTTGGAGATGATCCCCGTCTGGGTCCGCTTGACCAGGTCCACCTGGTAGGCCTGGTCCTCGATCGACAGGTTGCGGTGCAGCACGCCGAGGCCGCCCTGCCGCGCCATCGCGATCGCCATCCGCGACTCGGTCACGGTGTCCATCGCCGCGCTCACCAGCGGCACCTTCAGGCTGATCTCGCGGGTCAACCGGCTCGTCGTGTCGATGTCCGACGGCGCCAGGTCGGAGTACCCCGGCAGCAGCAGGACGTCGTCGTAGGTGAGACCGAGGGCGGCGAACTTGTCCGGGAGCTCCACCCCACCAGCCTACTGGCGCCCGCCCCCTCTCCTTCTTCCGGTGGTCGAGGCGGGTGGGCTGCGGGTCGGTGCCGGGGGTGGGCGTCGGGGTCACCGGTTAACCGGTGACCCCTGCACATATCGGGGCAGATTTGCCCCGATATGTGCAGGGGTCGCGTCCGTCGTGGGGCTGGTGGGGCAGCCGAGGCTGGTGGGCCAGCAGGCTGCCCTCGCGGCTCGCGGCGTCTCGACACGCTCGACCCCGGGCGCCGTGCGGCTCAACCAGCGGAGGCGCATGCCGGCTCGACCGGACGGGTGGGGTGGCAGGGTCAGGCGGGCAGGGGCCGCAGGTCGCGGACGGGGACGCGGACGGTGAGGACGTCGCCGGCGAGGCGGATCCGGCCGCGCATGCCGGCGGCGAGCACCATCGGCAGGACGGCCTGGTTGTCCGAGCGGGTGGTCAGCACGATCTCCTGCGCGCCCCGGGAGTGGGCCAGGCGCGCGGCGTCGACGAGCAGCCGGGTGCCGACACCCCGCCGCTGCCAGGCGGGGTCGACCCGGAGGACGACCGGGCGGGCGTCGGGCTGGTCGGGCAGGGCGTCCTGCACCGTGGCCAGGCCGACCACGACGCCGTCGACGACCGCCGAGATCGAGTCCCCGTCGACGACGTGGCCGGGAGTGGCGCCGCTCCCGAGCCGTCGGCCCGGGGAGACCGCGATCGCGGACTCGGCGCGCGTGCGCTGCAGCACGTCGCTCACGAGGTCGGCCAACGCCGACCCGCGGGCGTGCTCGGTCGCGGTGAAGGCTGCGGTGCGGCGTACCTGCACCTGCACGTCGCCGACCGTCAGCTCCATGACGTCCTGGGGCGGGCCCGCGGGGTCGACGGGGTCGGCCTCGGCGTCGAAGAGGACGGCGACGACCTCGGGGAAGGACATCGGGTTGGCGAGGATGCTGCGGGCGGCCTGCACGTAGCGGGTGGGCTGGTCCCCGAGCGCCGCCTCGGTGCACGCCTGGACGACGACGTTGCGACCGCCGGCGCGCTCGACGAGGTGGGCGGTGCCCGAGGCCGACCACCCGGCGGGCGTGCTGAGCACCAGCTCGTCGGTGACGGCCTCGATCCCGGGGAAGATCTGCAGGCCGAGGATGTTCACCCCGGCCCGCCCGCAGTGCTGCGCGAGCACCGCCAGCGATCCGGGTCGGTCGGGAAGGGTCGTCCGCACTCGCCACAACATGCCCGCAGCCTGGCCCGGCGAGGTTGCTCGTCGGGGTCCGTCGTGTTTCGCCGGTGCTACGGATGTCGGGCCGGCCTCGTCTGGGAACCTGGGCGCATGCTCGAGCGCTGGCACGCCCTGTCCCGGCGGGTCGACGCGGTGGTCGACGCGCGGTGGACGGTGGCGGTGGCGGCGGCGCTCGCGTTCCTGCTCCGGCTGCCCGGGCTGACCCGGCCGCTGCGCGCCGACGAGGCGGGCTTCACGCTGGTGGCGCGGGGGTGGGACCCCCGGCCGGACAGCGTGTACGGCGACCTCTTCGTGGACCGCCACCCGCTCGTCGTGGCCGTCTTCGGCCTCAGCGACCGGGTAGGCGGCGAGCACGCGATCCGGGTGGTCGGCGCGCTCGCCTGCGCGCTGGCCGTGCTCGGCGCGGCCGCGGTCGCGCGGCGGGTGGGCAGCGAGCGGGGCGCCCGGTGGACGGCGGTCGCGGTGGCGGCCCTGCTCACCAACACCGTCATCGACGCGGTCGCGGTGAAGGGCGAGATCCTCGCGCTGCCGTTCCTCCTGGGGTCGATCCTGCTCGCGCTGGACGCCCTCGCCCGGCGGTCGGCCCCGCTCGCCGCCGGCGCCGGGCTGCTGGGGGCGACCGCGCTGGGGATGAAGCAGAACCTCGTCGGCGCGCTCGTCTTCGGCGCCGTCCTGCTCGTGGCGGCGCGGGTCGCGGGCCGCACCGACGGCCGCACCACGCTGCGGCTCGGGGCGGCCGCGCTCGCCGGCGCCGCCGTGCCGGTGCTCGCCACCGTCGTGTGGGCGCGGATCGCAGGGGTCGACCTGGGCGAGGTCTGGTACGCGACGTACGGCTTCCGCCTCGACGCCAACGACGTGCTGAGCGAGGGCTCCTCGGACGCGCCGGCGGCCCGGGCGGTGACCCTGGCGTTCGCGGCGCTGGCGGCGGGGATGGTGGCCGTCGTCGGCGGCTTCCTCGTGCACGTGCGGCGCGAGTGGCAGGCCGACCCGGTGCTGACCGCGGCCGTCCTCGCGGTCGTGCTGGCCGACGGCGCCGCGCTGGTGATGGGCGGCAGCTACTGGCGCGACTACCTCTTCGGGCTGGTGCCGGCGACCGCGCTGTGCGCCGCCCTCGTGGCCCGCCACCGCACCGGCCGCGGGCGGGCGATGCGGGCGGTCATCGGGCTCAGCGCGGTGTCGTCGTTCGTCTGCCTGCTCGGCTGGATCGGGTGGAACGCGCTGGACTTCCAGGAGTTCAGCGAGGTCGACACCGGCGCCGCGATCGCGGCGGCGGCGGAGCCCGGCGACACCATGGTCGTCCTCGGCGGCCGCGCCGACCTGCAGCTGCGCAGCGGCCTGCCGACGCCGTACCCCCACCTGTGGAGCCTGCCGATGCGCACCCTCGACCGCGGCTACGACGACCTCCGCGCGCTCCTCGAGGGGCCGGACGCCCCCACGTGGTTCGTCCAGTGGGTGCCGTGGCGGGCCTGGGGCGCCCCCGGCGCCGAGGAGCTGTACGCCGCCGTGCGAGCCCGCTACGAGCGGCACGGCACCGGCTGCTCGGACCGGCCGGTCTACCTGCTCAAGGGGCTCGACCGGCCGCCGCTCGAGCCGGTCTGCTGACCCACCCTTCCGCCTCGTGCTGCCCAGCGTGCGCCCTGGCGCTCGCCCCGCAGCACGACGCCGCGTCCGCGCCGCGTCCAGGTCCGGGTGCTGAGCAGCAAGCTCCGGGAACGCCGGACGGCGCCGGCCCCCTGCTGGGGACCGGCGCCGCCGGGTGGTGCTGGGGTGCTTGCGAGGAGCGGGTCTCAGTGACCGTGGCCGTGCCCGTGGCCGGCGGCCGCGGACTCGTCCTCCTCCTCGGGCTTGTCCACGATGAGCGTCTCGGTCGTCAGCAGCATCGCCGCGATCGAGGTGGCGTTGACCAGCGCGGAGCGGGTGACCTTGACCGGGTCGAGGACGCCCTGGGCGACCAGGTCGCCGTACTCGCCGGTCGCGGCGTTGTAGCCGTTGCCGACGCCGAGCTCGCGGACCTTGGTGGTCACGACGTAGCCGTTCTCGCCACCGTTCTCGGCGATCCAGCGCAGCGGCTCGTCGGCGGCCTTGCGCACGACGCGCACGCCGACGGCCTCGTCACCGGTGAGGCCGAGGTCGCCCTCGAGGACGGAGACCGCGTGGATGATCGCGGAGCCACCGCCGGGGACGATGCCCTCCTCGATCGCGGCGCGCGTCGCGGAGACGGCGTCCTCGATGCGGTGCTTCTTCTCCTTCAGCTCCACCTCGGTGGCGGCGCCGACCTTGATCACGCACACGCCGCCGGCGAGCTTCGCGAGGCGCTCCTGGAGCTTCTCGCGGTCCCAGTCGGAGTCGGTGGACTCGATCTCGGCCTTGATCTGGTTGACGCGGCCCTCGACCTCGGCGGTGTCACCGGCGCCGTCGACGATCGTGGTGTTGTCCTTGGTGACCACGACGCGGCGGGCCTTGCCGAGGACCTCGAGGCCGACCTGGTCGAGCTTGAGGCCGACCTCGGGGGCGACGACCTGACCACCGGTCAGGGTCGCGATGTCCTGCATCATCGCCTTGCGGCGGTCGCCGAAGGCCGGGCTCTTGACCGCGACGGCGTTGAACGTGCCGCGGATCTTGTTGACGACCAGGGTCGAGAGCGCCTCGCCCTCGACGTCCTCGGCGAGGATGAACAGCGGCTTGCCGGCCTGGATGACCTTCTCCAGCAGCGGGAGCAGCTCGGAGACCGAGGAGATCTTCCCCTGGTGCAGCAGGATGTAGGGGTCGTCGAGGACGGCCTCCATCCGCTCGGGGTCGGTCACGAAGTACTGGCTGATGTAGCCCTTGTCGAACTGCATGCCCTCGGTGAAGTCGAGCTCGGTGCCCATGGTGTTGGACTCCTCGACGGTGATGACACCGTCCTTGCCGACCTTGTCGAAGGCCTGCGCGAGCAGGTCGCCGATGTGGCTGTCGCGCGAGGAGATCGTGGCCACCGAGGCCATGTCCTCGCGGGTCTCGACCTCGCGGGCGGCGTCGCGCAGCGCGTTGCCGACGGCCTCCGCGGCGGCGTCCATGCCGCGCTTGAGGCCCATCGGGTTCGCGCCGGCCGCGACGGCCTTGAGACCCTCGTGGACCATCGCCTGGGCCAGGACGGTCGCAGTGGTGGTGCCGTCACCGGCGACGTCGTTGGTCTTGGTGGCGACCTCCTTGCACAGCTGGGCGCCGAGGTTCTCGAACGGGTCGTCCAGCTCGATCTCGCGAGCGACGGTCACGCCGTCGTTGGTGATCGTCGGGGCGCCCCACTTCTTGTCGAGGACGACGTAGCGGCCCTTGGGGCCGAGCGTCACCTTGACGGCGTTGGCGAGCGCGTCGACGCCGCGCTCGAGCGCGCGACGGGCGGACTCGTCGAACTCCAGGATCTTGGGCATGACTCTCCTAGCAGGTGGTGCGGGAAAGAGGACCGGGTCGTGTGCCGTCGGACGCGCCGAAGCGCGTCGTCAGGCACACGACCCGGGGAAGATCAGGAAACGATCGCGAGCACGTCGCGGGCGGAGAGGATGAGGAACTCCTCGCCGGAGTACTTGACCTCCGTGCCGCCGTACTTGCTGTAGATGACCTTGTCGCCCACGGAGATGTCCATGGGGACGCGCTCGTCACCGTCGTCGTTGAAGCGGCCGGGGCCCACGGCCACGACCTCGCCCTCCTGGGGCTTCTCCTTGGCGGTGTCCGGGATGACCAGGCCGGAAGCCGTGGTCTGCTCGGCGTCGAGCGGCTTGACGACGATGCGGTCCTCGAGGGGCTTGATGTTGACCGACACGATGTCGACCTCCACTTTCAAACTCAGGTGTCTCAGGTGGGTGGTGCACGTCTGGTGCCTGCGGTCCCGCCGCACGCCGTCGCGGGGGTCGTGCGTGGTGCGCAAGCGCTGGCACACTCACAGGGAGAGTGCCAGGACAGAAACTAGCACTCGCCGCGAGCGAGTGCCAGGCACCCCGTCCTGCGAGGATCCGGACGTGGACCTCGACGCCTTCCGCTGGCTGCTGACCGACGCCGGGCAGCGCCTGCTCGACCGGGCCGGGGGGCTGGTCGACGTCGACCCGCTCGCCGCCCAGACCGCGCTGCGGCGCGAGGCCGACGCCGAGCACGCGGCGGCCGCGCTGACCCAGGCCCGGCTGCGGGTGCGGGCCGAGGCGAAGTTCGGCGACCTGGCCGCGCGGATGTACTTCACCCCCGACGGCCTCGAGCAGGCCACCCGGCTCGCCGTCGCGACGCATCGCGCCGCTCGCCTCCAGGCGTACGCCGCCCGCACGCTCGTCGACCTCGGCTGCGGCGTGGGCGGGGACCTGATCGCCGCGGCCCGGGCCGGCCTGACCTGCGCCGGCGTCGACCTCGACCCGGTGCGGGTCGCCGTCGCGGAGGCCAACCTCGCGGCCCTCGACCTGCCCGGCGCGGTCCTGGTCGCGGACGCGACGACCGTCGACCCCTCCCCCTTCGACGTGGCGTTCGCCGACCCGGCCCGCCGCGGTGTCCGTGGACGCACCTTCGACGTCGACGACTGGACCCCGCCCTGGTCGTTCGTCGAGCGCCTGCTGCGGCGCGACTCCTGCGTCAAGGTCGCCCCCGGCATCCCGCACGAGATCGTCCCGGCCGGGGTCGAGGCCGAGTGGGTCAGCGACCGCGGGGAGGTCAAGGAGGCCGCGCTGTGGTCCGGCGGGCTCGCGACCACGGCCCGGCGCGCGACGGTCATCGGCGAGGGCGGCCTGGCGACCGTCACCGACGAGGACGCACCGCCGCTGGGCGAGGGGGTCGACGTGCGCCCCGTGGGCCGCTACCTCTACGAGCCCGACGGCGCGGTCGTCCGGGCGGGGCTGGTCACCGCGGTGGCCGCCCAGGTGCAGGGCGGGCTCGTCGACGAGCACATCGCCTACGTCACCGGCGACGCGGCGTACCGCTCGCCGCTGGCCCGGGGCTACGAGGTGGTCGAGGAGCTGCCCTACCGCGAGAAGGCGCTGCGGGCCGCGCTGCGCGAGCGCGGCATCGGCACGCTGACGATCAAGAAGCGCGGCGTCGACGTCGTGCCCGAGCAGCTGCGCAAGCGGCTCGCGCTCAGCGGGGACGCCGAGGCCACGCTCGTGCTGACCCGAGTCGCCGGCGCCGGGACCGCGCTGCTGGTCCGGCCGCTGGCCTGACGGGGCGGGACGGCCGGACAGGGCCGCGGCTCAGACGGTCGTCAGGCCGTCGGTCTGCCCGCCGTCGGTGGCGCTGCGGGGCGCCGCGGAGCCGGCGAGGTGCGCGCGAGCGAGCGGGTGGCCGCGCAGCGGCACGGCCAGCAGCTCCCACACCTCGGCGACCAGCCCGGGCCCGACGCCGCGGGCGTCGAGCACGCGGGTCAGCCACTCGCGGACCTCGACCATGATCGTCTCGTCGCCGGTGACGAGGGAGGCGGCCAGGCAGCCGAGCACGTGGTCGACGTGGTCCTCGAGCTCGGCCCACCAGCGCGGCCGGCGGGCCGCGGGGTGGCGGGCGGCGAGGGCACGCAGGACGTACGGCGTGATCTCGTGCCGGAAGTCGGTCAGCCAGGCGGCCTCGAGGTCGGCCGGCGACGGCGGCTCGGGCGTGCGGGTGGGCAGCCGGCGGGGCAGCTGCTCGAGCAGGGTGAGGACGTCGCGGACCGAGTCGGCGTACGCCGTCGCGCCGACCGCCGTGGCCCGCTGCGGGTCGCCGCCGAAGGCCGCGCCGCCGGCGACCACCGGGATGCCGGTCGCACGCAGGTGCCCCAGCAGCGGCTTGAGCCGCGCCAGGGAGGACGTGCGGCCGGCGCTGACGAGCAGCGCGCGCGGCCTGCGGGTGAGCACCTGGCGCAGCAGGTCGTCGGCGGCGGCGCCCCCGCCGGCGAACGCCGTGCGGTAGCCCGCCGCGCCGAGCCCCTCGGCGAGCACGAGCGCCGGCAGCTCCTCGCGCTCGACGGTCGCGACCACGACGAGCGGACGGTCCGAGGGCGGCGGCGGGGCGAACGAGCAGAGCCAGTGGACGAGCCCCTCGTTGATCGAGGTGGCGGTCCGCTGCCGCTCGGCGGTCCACTCGCCCGCGAGCCACAGCCCGGCCGCGCGCTCGTGGGCCGGCACGAGCACCTCGTCGATGATCTCGAGGTGGGTACGGCCCTGCTGGTGCAGCTGCTTGACCGCCTGGAGCGCCCCGGCGCGGTCGCCGCGCGAGAGCGCTGCCCAGTACTGCTCCCGAGGTGCGTCCACGCGCCCCAGATCCCCCGAACCCGGGGGCCGCATGCTTGGAGCGATCCAACACCGGCCCCGGGCGAGGTCGCCCGGGGCCGGTGGGTGGAGCAGGTGGAGCAGGAGGGGCGTCAGGCGCCGAGCGCCTGCTTCTCCGCGCCGATCGTGGTGTCGTCGCCGTGGCCGGTGTGGACCACGGTCTCGTCCGGCAGCGCGAAGAGCTTCGCGCGGATCGACGCCTCGAGGGTCGGCCGGTCGCTGAACGAGCGCCCGGTGGCACCCGGGCCGCCGTTGAACAGCGTGTCGCCGGTGAAGACGCACCCGAGCTCCGGCGCCGAGAAGCAGACCGCGCCCGGCGCGTGGCCCGGGGTGTGCAGCGCGGTCAGCGTGATGCCGGCGACCGTGGTCTCGACGCCGTCGGCGAGGTCGAGGTCCCAGAGCCGGTCGGTGTGGGTGAGCTCCCACAGCGGCCGCTCGTCGGGGTGCAGCAGGATCGGCGCGCCGGACCCGCCGTTGACCCGCTCGCGCAGCTCCGGTGCGACGCGGCAGTGGTCGTCGTGGGCGTGCGTCAGCAGGATCGCCTTGACGGTGCGGTCGCCGACGACGTCCATGATCGCGCCGACCGAGTGCGGGGCGTCGATGACGACGCACTCGGTGTCGTCGCCCACGACCCAGATGTTGTTGTCGACGTCGAAGGTCTCGCCGTCGAGGCTGAAGGTGCCGCTGACGACCGCGTGGTCGACCCGCACGACGGTGCCGTCGGTGGCCTCGGTGCCCTCGGTGCCCTCGGCCATCAGAGGACCACCACCGAGCGCAGCACGTTGCCGTGGTGCATCTTCTCGAACGCCGCCTCCACGTCGTCGATGCCGATCTCCTCGGTCACGAACGCGTCGAGGTCGAGCCGGCCCTGCTGGTAGAGGTCGACGAGCATCGGGAAGTCGCGGGTCGGCAGGCAGTCGCCGTACCAGCTGGACTTCAGCGCGCCGCCGCGGCCGAAGACGTCGATGAGCGGCAGCTGCGGCACCTTCATGTCCGGGGTCGGCACGCCGACCAGGACGACGGTGCCGGCCAGGTCGCGGGCGTAGAACGCCTGCTCCCAGGTCTCCGGGCGGCCCACGGCCTCGATGACGACGTCGGCGCCCTCCGCGCCGTCGTACACCTCGCCGCAGATCTCCTTGACCCGCGCGACGACGTCCTCGGTCGAGGAGTCGATCGTGTGGGTGGCGCCGAGCTTCTTCGCGGCCTCGAGCTTCTGGGCGTCGATGTCGACGGCGATGATCGGGCTCGCCCCGGCCAGCGCGGAGCCGGCGATCGCGGCGACGCCGACACCACCGCAGCCGATGACGGCGACGGACTTGCCGCGCGTGACCGCACCGGTGTTGATGGCCGCACCGATGCCGGCCATCACGCCGCAACCGAGCAGGCCGACGGCGGCCGGACGGGCCGCGGGGTCGACCTTCGTGCACTGCCCGGCGGCGACCAGCGTCTTCTCCGCGAACGCGCCGATGCCCAGCGCCGGGGACAGCTCGGTGCCGTCCTCGAGGGTCATCTTCTGCTTCGCGTTGTGGGTGTTGAAGCAGTACTGCAGCTCGCCGCGCTTGCACGCCCGGCACTCGCCGCACACCGCGCGCCAGTTGAGGACGACGAAGTCGCCCGGCGCCACGTCCGTCACGCCCTCGCCGACGGCCTCGACGACGCCGGAGGCCTCGTGGCCGAGCAGGAAGGGGAACTCGTCGTTGATCCCGCCCTGCCGGTAGTGCAGGTCGGTGTGGCAGACCCCGCAGGCCTGGATCTTCACGACCGCCTCGCCCGGACCCGGGTCGGGCACGTTGATCGTGACCACCTCGACGGGCGCTCCCTCGGCTCGTGCGACGACCGCCTTGACCTGCTGCATCTGTTGCTCCTGCTCCTTCGTGGGGTTGGTCCGTGGCCACCCTAGGACCGCGGTTGCAACCATCGGTCGGCGCTTCGCGTCCTGAGGTCAGGAGACGAAGGACGGAGGGCGCATGCCACCCACCAGGCAGCTGCTCACGGCGACCGACGCCGACACTGGGCCCATGACCGATCGCGAGGCGGAGCGCGACGCCGCGTTCACCGCGTGGCTCGCGGCGCGGCAGCCGGCGCTGCTGCGCACGGCGTACCTCCTCACCGGGGACCGCCACTCCGCCGAGGACCTCCTGCAGACGTCCCTGGCCAAGCTCTACCTGTCCTGGGACAAGGTGCGCGACCGCGGCGCCCTCGACGCCTACGCCCGGCGGATCCTCGTCAACGAGCACACCTCGCTGTGGCGACGCGGCTGGAAGCGGCGCGAGCACGCCGCCGCCGTGGTGCCCGAGCCGGAGCCGCTGCTGGAGTCGTACGACGACGGCACCGCCGCCCAGGTCTGGGACCTCGTCCAGGGCCTCCCGCGCCGGGCGCGCGCCGTCGTCGTCCTGCGCTACTACGAGCAGCTGACCGAGGCCGAGACCGCCGACGTGCTCGGCATCTCGGTCGGCACCGTGAAGTCCCAGTGCAGCCGCGCGCTCACCGCCCTGCGCGAGCGCACCCCGTCCCACCTGGACCCGAGCCTGGACCCGAGCCTGGACCCGACCTCCCGGGAGGAGGAGCGATGACCGACCACACCCCCGACGCCACCCGGCAGCGCCTCGAGCAGGGGCTGCGCTCGCGCGCCGACCTCCTCACCGAGGCACCCCTGACCCTCGCCGACGTGCGGACCACCGCCCGCAGCATCCGCCGCCGGCGACGCGCGGCCGCCGCCGGCGTCGCGGCCGCCGTGCTCGCCGTCGTCGCCGTGCCGGTCGGGCTCGGCCTGGCCGGCACCACCGACCGGGAGGTGCAGCCGGCACCCGCGCCGTCCCCGACGGCCCCCGCCCCGGGCTATCTCGAGGACGGCACCGTCCACCACCTCGACGGCACCGACGTCGCTCTGGGCGGCGTGCAGGGCGTGCGGGCGTGGGCGCCGCTCGGCCCGGGGTACGTCGCCGACGCGACGCGCCAGGGCGGTCGGGTCGTGTCGTTCCACGACGCCGACGGGTCGCTCGAGACGACGTGGCCGGCCCCGACGACCCGCTCGTTCGTGGTGGACGGGGACGGGCGGCACGCCGCGTGGGTGCTCCCGTCCGGCGAGCCGGTGCTGCTCGACGGCACGACCGGCGAGCTGGCCCGCCTGGCGCCGGTCGCGGGGGCGCGCTCGCCGGAGGCGGTCGGCGTGCTCGGCACGTGCCCCGACGACTGCGGCGTGGTGGTGGCCGACCGCGGCGGACGCGGTCCGGGGGCGACGTACCTCGTGCCCGTCGACGGGACGGCCCGACCCTTCCTGCCCGAGGTCCCGCAGGTGGTCGCCCTCTCCCCCGACGACTCGCTGGCCGCGGGCCTGGTCGGCCCGGCGCCCGACGACATCCACAGCTGCGGCGGGGTGTGGTCCACCGGGAGCGGGCAGACCGCCTGGGAGGACTGCAGCGACAACCTCTACCTCTTCTCCCCCGGCAGCCGGTACGTCGCCACGACCTTCGCCGAGGGCCTCGGGCCGAACTCGCTGCGGATCAAGGACGCCGCCACCGGCGTGCTGCTCCACGAGATGAGCCTGGTCGACTGGATGCCCGGGCACGTCTGGGTCGACGACGAGCACGTGCTGGTCAACGTCCAGCGCGGGACCGACTGGTCGCTCGTGCGGATCGGCGTCGACGGGACCGAGGAGGTGCTCGCCGGGCCGGCACCGGGGGTGGACGAGGAGGAGTGGGGCATGGCGGTCTCGCCGTACCTGCTGCCGACCGGACCCTGAGGCGCCCCTGACCTTCCCCTGGTGTGCACCGGGAAGCCCACAAACGGGAGGCGCGACGTCGGCGCGGACCACTACGTTGTCAGCCGTGTTCAGCGCGCTCGGCAGACTTGCCTCCCGTCGTCCCTGGTTCGTGATCGCCGCCTGGGTGGTGCTCGCCGTCGCCGTCGTCTCCCTGGCGCCGACGCTCGAGACCACGCAGGAGGAGTCGGAGTTCCTGCCCGACCACTACGAATCGATCAAGGCCGTGGAGCTGCAGGAGGAGAAGTTCCCCGGCGCCACCACGCCCGCGGCGCTGCTGCTCTTCGAGCGCGATGGCGGCGGGAAGCTCACCGCCGAGGACCAGGCGGCCGCCGGCGCGATCGCCGAGGAGCTCGGGCCCCGCCTCGGCGAGGAGACCTTCGTCCCGCAGGTCGTGGTCGTCGGCCCGGACGGCGAGCCCAACGTCTCCGAGGACGGCGAGCTGCTGCTCGGCGTCATCGGCCTGGCCGAGGACTCGACCGGCTTCGACCCCACGGCGTTCGAGGACGCCGAGGAGATGCGCGCCGACCTCGCGGAGCTCGCCGACGGCACCGGCCTGGAGGTCACCACGACCGGGTCGGTCCCGCAGGGCCTGGACTCCCAGGAGTCGGGCGAGCGGGCGCTGGCGATCGTCGGCATCGCGACCGTCGTGCTCATCGTCGCGCTGCTCGCGATCATCTTCCGCAGCGTCATCATCTGCCTGATGCCGATCGTCGTCGTCACGATCGTCTCCATGGTGGCCACCGGCCTGATCGGCTGGGCCAACGAGGCCTTCGACCTCAAGGCCGACTCCTCGATCGAGACGATCCTGGTCGTCGTCCTCTACGGCATCGGCACCGACTACATCCTGTTCTTCCTCTTCCGCTACCGCGAGCGGCTGCGGCAGGGGGCGGACACCCGCGCGGCCGTCGTCCACGCCCTGGAGCGGGCCGGCGAGGCGATCGCGTCGGCCGGCGGCGCGGTGATCGTGGCGTTCCTCGCCCTGCTGCTCAGCTCGCTGGGTGTCTTCAAGGCCATCGGCCCGGCGCTCGCCATCGCGGTCGCGGTCACCCTGGTCGCCGCGCTCACCCTCGTCCCGGCCGTCGTCACCGTGCTCGGCCGCGCGCTCTTCTGGCCCTCGAAGAAGTGGCGCGAGGAGCCCGAGGCCGCCCGCTTCGCCCGGGCCGGCACGAGCCTGGGCCGCCGCCCCGGCACCTTCGCGGCCGGCTCCGGCGCGGCGCTGGCCGTCCTCGCGGTCTTCGCGCTGGGCTTCAACCCGTCCTTCGACTTCAACTCCAGCCTCCCCGACGACGTCGAGTCGACCCAGGCGCTGGAGACCTTCCAGGACCACTTCGCCGCCGGCGCGAGCGAGCCGGTGCCGGTGCTGCTGGCCGCCTCCGACGGGGCGCTCGACGAGGCTGCGCTCGAGCAGTTCCGCACCGGCCTCGAGGACGCGGAGGGCGTCGCGCAGGTCTACCCGGGCACGCCGTCCGAGGACGGCACGGCCGCCCAGTTCATGATGGTGCTCGACAACGACCCGGTCTCCGACGAGGCGCTCCAGGACGTCAAGGGCCCCATCCGCGACCGGGCGCACGAGGTCGCCCCCGAGGGCACCGAGGCGTTCGTCGGCGGCACGCCGGGCATCTTCGCCGACCTGCAGGACGCGATGGTCCGCGACTACAAGGTCGTCTTCCCCGTCGCCGCGCTCGTGATCATGCTGATCCTCGCGCTGCTGCTGCGCAGCCTGGTCGCGCCGCTCTACCTCATGGCCGCGGTCGGCCTGAGCTTCGCGGCGACCCTGGGTGCGACGGTGATCGTCTTCCAGCACATCGGCGGGGAGAGCGGCCTGATCTTCATGCTGCCGATCTACATCTACCTCTTCGTCACCGCGCTCGGCACCGACTACAACATCCTGATGATCGCCCGCCTCCGCGAGGAGGCCCGGGAGGGCAAGGACCCGCGGGCGGCCGCCGCCGAGGCGCTCAAGCACGCCGGCCCGACCATCGCCGCGGCCGGTGTCATCCTCGCCGGCACGTTCGCCTCGCTGATGCTCAGCGGCAACAGCCTGATGATGTCGATGGGCTTCGCCCTCTCGTTCGGCATCATCATCGCGGCGTTCGTCATGGCGATGTTCTTCACCCCCGCTCTCACCGCGCTCATCGGCCACGCCGCCTGGTGGCCCGGGCACGGTGACGAGAGGAAGTCCGGCTCCGGCCACCGTCCCTACGGGGGCCACGACGCCGGTTCCGGCGCCGGCTCCGGCGGGGCGACCGACCCCGGCGCGGAGGTCTCCGCCGGGGCGTGACCCGGCCGCGGTGCGGCTGCTCGCGGCGGGATCCCCAAACCTGGGGGTTTCCGCCGCGAGCCGTCGCGCGGCGGCGTACCGCGTGCCTACGGTCGGGGTCCGGACGACTCGGGAGGCACTGGTGCAGGCTCGGTCCGCGCGGTTCCTGGTGGCCCTCGGCGGCCTCACGCTCCTGGGCGCCGGTCTGGTGAGCCCACCACCCGCCGTCGCGGCGGACCCGGTGACGGTGGTGCCGTCGCTGCGGGAGACCGTGCCGGTCGCGCACGGGGGTGACGCGCTCGACGACCCGGCGGTCTGGGTGCACCCCGACGACCCCGCCCGCTCGCTGGTCCTCGGCAACGACAAGCTCGGCGGCCTCGAGACCTACGACCTCGCCGGCAACCTCGTGCAGCGGTTGACCGGGGGCGCCTCGTTCTGGGGCAACGTCGACGTGCGCCAAGGCGTGTCGGTCGCCGGCACGGTGCGCGACGTCGTCGCGGTCTCCCACGGCGGGCTCCAGCTCTACGACGTCGACCCCGCGACCCGGCAGCTGCGCCGCACCACCGAGGGCACGGGCATCCCCGACACCGGGGAGGGCGTCTGCCTCCACGCCGACGCCGCCTCGCAGCAGGTCCACGTCGTCGTCATCACCATCCAGGGCCGGCTGCGGCAGTACCGCCTCGGCGACGCCGACGCCGACGGCCTCCTCGAGGGGACGCTGGTGCGCGACGTCGAGGTCGGCGCGGAGGCCGAGGGCTGCGTGGCCGACGACGACACCGGCGCGCTCTACGTGAGCGAGGAGGAGCGCGGGCTCTGGCGCTACTCCGCCGACCCCGCCACGGCCGGCGCGCGGACCCTCGTCGACACCGTCGACTCCACGGGCGGCCACCTCGCCGCGGACGTGGAGGGGGTGACGCTGGTCGACGTCGCCGGCGGGACGGGGTACGTCGTGGCGTCGGCGCAGAACACCGACGACGGCGACAACAGCTTCTTCGTCGTCTACGACCGGCTCACCAACGCCTACGTGACCACGTTCCGGGTCGGCGCGGGGCCGGGGTCGGGCGACTGCGACCGCACCGACGGCATCACCGCGACGACGGTGCCGCTCGGGCCGGACTTCCCGCAGGGCCTCTTCGTGTGCCAGGACCACGACAACGCGGCGCCGGGCGCCGTGGGCAACCAGAACTTCAAGTACGTCCCGCTCCAGACCGTCGTGCCGCTGCCCGGCACGCCGCCGCCTCCCCCACCGCCGCCGCCGCCGAGCCCGGTGTCGACCGTGGCCGCGGCCGTCACCAACGCCAACGCAACCGCCTGGACCACCCGCGTCCCGGCCGCCGCCCGGCCGGGCGACGCCCTCCTGCTGTTCTTCTCGCGCAGCGCCGGGCCGGGCACGCTCCGGGGCCCCGGCTCGGGCTGGACCCGGGTCCGCACCCTCGTCGACGGCACCCTGGAGACGACCCTGTGGCGGCGGGTCGCGACGGCCGCCGACGCCGGGTCGGCGGTCCAGGTGTCCTACCCGAGCGGCTACCGCAAGGGCGCGCTCACCGTCGCGGCGTACCGCGGGACCCGGACGACCACGCCGCTCTCCGACTCGGCCGCGGCCCCCGAGCCCGGCACCTCCGCCACGCACCTCACCCCGGTGGTGACCGCACCCCCCGGCGGGTGGCGCGTGTCGTACTGGGCCGACAAGTCCGCCACCGTCACCTCGTGGACCGCACCGACCGGCGAGGTCCGTCGCTCCACCTCCGCCGGCACCGGCAGCGGTCGGATCAGCACCCTGCTCACCGACCCCGCCGCCGCGGTCGACGCCGGCCCCACCGGCGGGCTGTCCGCTCAGGCCGACGCCGCCACCGACAAGGCCACCTCCTGGACGGTCGTCCTGGCCCCCGGCGGCTGACCGGCCGCGCGCCCGCCGGGTGCTCGCGCCCCATGTAACGCGACGTTCGCTGCTGTGTAGGCACGCTGCAGCGTGCCTACACCGTGGCGACCGTGCCGACGGAGCAGCGAACAGCGCGTTACATGCCCGCCCGTCACGTGCCGGCTAGGCCAGCACCTCGGTGACGGGGAGCGAGGAGTCGGCGGGCAGGTCGAGGCTGGAGGGGGTGCGGCCGCGGGCGACCATCTCGGCGCCGAGCGCGGCGACCATGGCGCCGTTGTCGGTGCACAGGCCGGGGCGGGGCACGCGGACGCGGATGCCGAGCTTGGCGGCACGCTCCTCGGCGAGGTGGCGCAGCCGGGAGTTGGCGGCGACGCCACCGCCGATGAGCAGGTCCTCGATGCCCTCCGACGAGGCGGCGTCGAGCGCCTTGCGCACCAGCACGTCGCAGACGGCCTCCTGGAAGGACGCGGCGACGTCGGCGACGGGGACGGGTTCGCCGGAGCGCTCGCGCGCCTCGACCCACCGGGCCACGGCGGTCTTGAGGCCGGAGAAGGAGAAGTCGAAGCGGTGCCGCTCGAGGTCGCGCCGCGAGGTGAGGCCGCGGGGGAAGTCGACGTACACCGACGACCCCTCGCGGGCGGCCCGGTCGATGTGGGGGCCGCCGGGGAAGGGCAGCCCGAGCAGCCGCGCCACCTTGTCGAAGGCCTCGCCGGCGGCGTCGTCGATGGTCGCGCCCATCGGGTCGACCCCGCCGTCGGCGCCGGTCACGTCGGTGACGCGCAGCAGGCTGGAGTGGCCGCCGCTGACGAGCATCGCGACGCACGGCTCCGGCAGCGCGCCGTGCTCGAGCTGGTCGACGGCGACGTGGGCGGCGAGGTGGTTCACGCCGTACAACGGCTTGTCCAGGCCGACCGCGAGCGCCTTGGCCGCGGCCACGCCGACGAGCAGCGCGCCGGCGAGGCCGGGGCCGCTCGTCACCGCGATCGCGTCGACGTCGGAGGGCCGGATGCCGGCGGTCTCGCAGGCCCGCTCGATCGTCGGCACCATCGCCTCGAGGTGGGCGCGGCTGGCGACCTCCGGCACGACCCCGCCGAAGCGCGCGTGCTCGTCGACGCTGCTGGCCACCGCGTCGGCGAGCAGCTCGTGGCCGCGGACGATGCCGACGCCGGTCTCGTCGCAGGAGGTCTCGATGCCGAGCACGAGGGGGGCGTCCGTCACGGGTCCATTGTGCGCCGTGCAGGATGACCGGCGTGCGCGAGGTGTCGGGGGCGGGGCTGGAGCACCTGGCGGCGGGCAGCCCGGTGCCGTTCGTGCGGCACGCCGTGGGCCCGGCGACGTACGACGTCGCGTGGGCGCTCGGCGCGGCCGTGGTCGCCCACAGCGCCCGCCACACCGTGGCGCTCGGCCCCGCGGACGACCTCGCGGACCTGCTGGCCGGGCTCGTCGGCCGGTTCGTCCCGGAGCGGCTGACCGTCGAGGAGGCCGCCCACGGGGCGCTGCCCGCGGCGTGGGCGCACCAGGTCCGCGGCCACTGGCACTGGATGCGCAGCACGGTCTCCGCTCCCCCGCCGGCGGTGCCGCTCGAGGAGGTCGCCGACCACGGGGCGATCGACGCGGTGCTCGACGTCGCGCAGCCCGACACCTTCGGTCGCCCCGGCAGCCCCGGGATCGAGGGCTGGCTCGGCGTGCGCGAGGAGGGCCGGCTGGTCGGGGTGGGCGCGGTGCGCCGCGACCCCGACGGCAGCGGGCACCTGCGGGCTGTCTCGGTGCTGCCGGGAGCGACCGGCCGCGGCCTCGGCCTGGCGCTGTCGCAGGGGCTGACCCGCCGGGCGATGGACCGGGCGCCGCACGTCGCGACGCTGGGCGTCTACACCGACAACGGGCCGGCGCTGCGGATCTACGAGCGGCTGGGCTACCGGGTGGAGCACACGCTGCTGTCCGGCCCGGTCAGCAGCCCTTCCTGAGCCCGCGCCGCAGCACCACCGCGGTCGCGCCGTCGCGGTAGTAGCGCCGCCGCCGGTCGACCTCGACGAACCCCCGCGCCGCGTAGAACGCCAGCGCCCCCGCGTTGTCCTCGCGCACCTCGAGCAGCAGCCGCTCCGCGCCGCCCTCCTTCGACCGGGCCACCACCTCGTCGAGCAGCGCGGTCGCGTGACCACCGCGGCGGGCGGCCGGGGTGACGGCGATCCGCTGGAGCTCGGCGACGTCCGCGACGATGCTCGCCACCGCATGACCGACCACCGGGCTGCCGGGCCCGGCGGCCTCGGCGACGAGGTAGACCACTGTCGGCACCTCGCCGGCCAGCCCGACCTCGACCAGCCCGCGCGACCAGGCGTCGGCGCCGAGGCACTCGTCCTCGAGCGCGGCGACCGCGTCGAGGTCGTCGGGTCCCGCCGCGCGGACGCTCACGAGACGGGCCTCACGAGACCGGCTTGGGCTTGCCGGGCATCTCGGCGTCGGGCCGCCGCAGGTACAACGGCTCGGGGTCGAGCAGCTCCGCCCGCTCCTCGGTCACCACCCGCGCCAGCCAGCCGGCGCTCGGGCGGACCGGGCCGCGGGCGTCGGGGAACGCCTCGGGGTAGAGCACCGCGCCCTCGCCGACGACCGGCCCGTCGGTCGCCACGACGGCCGGGCGCTCGACGACCGGCCCGTCCAACCGCGTCCCGTCGGCGTCGTACGCCGCCAGGTAGACCTCCTTGCGGCGCGCGTCGGTCGCCACGTGGAAGCCGGTGCCGATCCCGCCGGCCGCGGCCTCGGCGGCGAGCACGTCCAGCGAGCACACGCCGTAGACCGGGACGTCCAGCACGAAGGCCAGCGTCCGCGCGGTGACCAGCCCGACCCGCAGCCCCGTGAACGGGCCGGGGCCGACACCGGCGGCGATCGCGGTGAGGTCCTGGCGGACCGCGCCGACCTGCTCCATCGCGGCGGCGACGAGCGGGGCGAGCTGCTCGCCGTGCTTCATCGCGCGCTCGGAGACGAGCTCGGCGACGACGTCGGACCCGTCGTGGAGCGCGACGGTGACGAACGGGGTGGCGGTGTCGAGGGCGAGCAGCAGCGTCATCCGAGACCTCGGAAGGAGAGGGCGTGCCACCGGGGGCCCACCGGGGTGATCTCGACCCGCCGCGGGTCGAGGGCGTCGCCGAGCGCGTCGGCGCCGTCGGGCACCTCGTCGGCCTCGGCCCGCACGATGCGGACCTCGAGCCGGGAGTCGGTGAGCCCCTCGGCCAGGCCCTCGCCCCACTCGACGACGGTCACCGCGGTGTCCAGGTCGGTGTCGAGGTCGAGGTCGTCGAGCTCCTCCATGCCGCCGAGGCGGTAGGCGTCGACGTGGACGAGCGCGGGCCCGTCGACCAGCGAGGGGTGGACGCGTGCGATGACGAAGGTCGGCGAGGTGATCTGGCCGCGCACGCCGAGGCCGGCGCCGATGCCCTGGGTGAGGGTGGTCTTGCCGGCGCCGAGCTCGCCGCTGAGCACGATGAGGTCCCCCGGCGCGAGCTGGCCGGCCAGCGAGCGGCCCAGCGCGTGCATCGCGTCGGGGGTGGGTGCCTGGAAGACGGCGGTGCGCAGCGGGCGGCGCATCTCGACGAGCGGCGAGCGGCGGTCGATCTCGCGGAAGCCTTGGCGGTCCCAGAAGCGGATCGTGCGCGGCAGCTCCTCGCGGGCGACGACCGTCACGTCGTCGTACCCCTCGGCGTGGTCGACCACCGCGTCGATGAGCCGGCCGGCGATGCCGTGCCCCTGGGCGGTGGGCACGACGCCGAACCGGCGCAGGTAGACGGTGCTGCCGACCGGGTCGAGCACGAGCGCCCCGACGGGATCGCCGTCGAGGCAGGCGAGCAGCCCGCCGTGCGGGGTCAGCAGCGCGGCGATCGACTCCTTGGTCTCGCTGAGCGCGTCGGCGGGCGGGTCCAGCGGCGGCCGGGCGGCGAAGGCCTCCCGCACCACCTGCAGCACCTGCGCGGCCGCCTCCGGCCCCACGCGCACGACCTGGACGTCGCTCACCCCGCCAGCTCCTTCGTTCCTGCGGCCGCGAGCAGCCGGTCGATCTCCGCGTCGACCTGCTCGTGCCGCTCCAGCACCACCATGTGCCCCGCTCCGTCGACCTCGACCAGCCGCGACCCGCGGATGCGCGAGTGCAGCTTCCGGCTGTGCCCGATCGAGGTCAGGCGGTCGGCGGTGCCGCAGACGATCGTCGTCGGCACCCGGCCGAGCACCTCGACGGCGTCGAACTTGTCCAGGCCCCCGAAGGCGGGGAAGAACTCCGCGACCACCTCGTACGGCGTCGCCGAGAGCATGCCGTCGACGAACTCGACGTACGCCGCGGGCACGTCGTCGCCGAACGCGAACAGGTCGGTGGCGACCATGGCCACGGCCTTGCCGAGCCGCCGCAGCCGATCGACGCTGGTGGGGCGCCGGGCCAGCGTCGCGATGGTGCGCTGGGCCAGCGGCAGGCCGATCTTGGCGGGGACGACGGGCAGCAGCAGCCGGCCCACGTCGAGGCCGCCGGCGGTCGTGCTGACCAGGCCGACGCCGACGACGCGGTCCCCGAACAGCTCGGGGTGCTGCTCGACGAGCGCGACGACGGTCATCCCGCCCATCGAGTGGCCGACCACGACGACGGGACCGTCGGGGACGACCTCGTCGAGGATCCGCTTGAGGTCGAGGCCGAGCTGGTCGATCGTCGCGTGCTCGAGGTCGGAGCGGCCCGACCGCCCGTGGGAGCGCTGGTCGTAGAGCACGGTGCGGACGCCCGCGCGACGCAGGTGCAGCCGCTGGAAGTGCCAGCAGTCGAGGGTCAGCGCGTAGCCGTGGACCAGCACGACGGTGACGTCGCCGGCAGCGCCGGCCGCGCCGGTCTCCGGCTCGTCGACCTCCACGTGCAGCGGCACCCCGTCGTCGGCGACCACCGTGAGCGGCGCGGAGCGCAGCGAGCCGAGCGGGACGTCGGGGTGGTCCTCGGGGCCCGGGCCCGGGCGACGCGAGAGCGCCCGGCGGTGGCGGGTCACGCCGACCGCGGCGCCGATGGTGGCCAGGCCGGCGGCGCCGGCCGCGCCGATCGCTGCGGTGCCGAGCGTGCGGCGCGGGCTCATGCGGGCGCCTCGCTGTCGACGTGGGTGCGGGTGACGCGGGTGCCGCCGAAGCGGGTGACGATCTCGTAGCTGATCGTCCCCGCGGCCTCCGCCCAGTCCTGCGCGGTCGGCGCCCCGTCGCGGCCGGTGCCGAAGAGGACGACGTCGGTGCCGGGCTCGGGCCGGTCGCCGTCGAGGTCCACCACCAGCTGGTCCATGCAGACGCGGCCGCGGACGGGTCGCTGCCGCCCGGCGATCCCCACCGAGGCGACGTTGCTCGCGTGGCGCGGCACGCCGTCGGCGTACCCCACCGGCACCAGGCCGAGGGTGGTCGCGCGGTCCGCGACCCAGGTGTGGCCGTAGGAGACACCCGCACCGGCCGCGACGTCCTTGACCATCGCCAGCGTCGCGCGGGCGGTCATCGCGGGCACGAGGCCGAGGTCGGGGGTGTGGCCGGGCGCGGGGTCGAGGCCGTACGACGCGATGCCGCAGCGCACGAGGTCGAACCGCGCGCTCGGCCGCAGGATCGCCGCCGCGCTGTTGGCGAGGTGGCGCACCTCGGGCTGCAGGCCGGCGGCCTCGGCGACCGCGAGCGCGTCGCGGAAGACCTGCTCCTGGCTGTCGTTGGCCGGGTCGTCGGGCTCGTCGGACGACGCCGGGTGGGTCCAGATGCCGGTGACCCACCAGTGCCCGGCGACCTCCCCGGCGCGCGCCGCCTCGACGAGCGCGGGCCAGTCGTCCCACGTCGAGCCGCCGCGGGAGAGGCCGGTGTCGATCTTGAGCTGCAGCCGGGCCGGCGTGCCGGTGCGGGTGACGGCGGCCTCGACCTCGGCCAGCTCGGCGAGGGAGTACGCCGTGACGTCGACGTCGGCGGTGATCGCGGCGTCGTGGTCCTCGCCCGGGACGGTCAGCCAGCACAGCACGCGGCCGGTGTCGCCGGCCGCCCGCAGGGCGAGCGCCTCGTCGATCGTCGCCACGCCCAGCCAGGCCGAGCCCGCCTCGCGGGCCGCCCGGGCGACCTCGACCATGCCGTGGCCGTAGCCATCGGCCTTCACCACCGTCATCATCGCGACGCCACAGTGCTCAGCGAGCCGCCGCACGTTGTGCCGGATCGCCGCGAGGTCGACGACCGCCTCGGCGCGCGGGACCGGCAGGGGGCTCATGGCCGACCATTCTCCCACTCGGCCCGGCCGCGCCCGCGTCAGGGCTGCGGCAGGTCCCGGACCACCGCGGGCAGTGCGCGCGCCACCTCGGTCGCCACCAGCGGGCCTCCCCCGGACGCGAGCGTGGCCGCCGCGCCGTGCAGCCACGACCCGACGCTCGCCGCGTCGAACGGCTCCAGCCCCGCCGCCAGCAGCGCCCCGACCACGCCGCCGAGCACGTCGCCCGCCCCCGCCGTCGCCAGCCACGGCGTCCCGGTCGTCGTCACGCGCACCCGCCCGTCGGGCCGCGCGGTCACGGTGTGCCGGCCCTTGAGCACCACGACCGCGGCGTACTCCTCGGCCGTGTGGCGGGCCCACCCCAGCGGGTCGCCCTCGATCTCCGCACGCTCGCGGCCCAGCATCGCGGCCAGCTCGCCGGCGTGCGGGGTCAGCACGAGGTCGGCCGGGCCCCTCCGCACGTGCTTCAGCGCGTCGGCGTCGACGACCGTCGGCACCTCGTCGGCCAGCGCCTGCGCGAGCGCCTCGTCGGCGCGCTCGCCGCCGCCGGAGCCCACCACCCACGCCTGGACGCGGCCGGCGCCGACCACCTCGGGGTGCGCCTGGCGCACCCGGTCCGCGACCGGGTCGTCGCCGACGTACCGCACCATCCCGGCGAGCCCGCACGCGGCGCCGGCGACGCTGAGCAGGCCGGCGCCCGGGTACTCCGCCGAGCCGGCGCGCACCCCCACGACGCCGCGCGTGTACTTGTGGTCCTGCGGCCGCGGGCGCGGCACCAGCCGAGCGACGTCCTCGGCCTGCAGCGCCTCGACCTCCGCGGGCGGCAGGTCCAGGCCGATGTCGACCAGGTGCACCACCCCACAGGCCTCGGCCGCCGGGTCGACCAGGTGGGCGGCCTTGTGCGTGCCGAAGGTGACCGTCAGGTCCGCCCTGACGTGCGGCCCGTCGACGCGGCCGGTGTCGACGTCGACCCCGGACGGCACGTCGACCGCCACCACGGGCACCCCCTCGACCTGCGCGAGTGCCCGCTCGGCCTCCGGCTTCAGCCCCGGGCGGCCGCCGATGCCGACGATCCCGTCGACCACCACGTCCGGGCGCCTGCTCGGCTCGTCGACGGTGCGCCCGCCGGCTCGTCGCAGCGCCTCGAGGCCGCCCTCGTGCACGCGCTCGCTCAGCAGCACCGCCTCCACGCCGCACCCGCGCCGGGCGAGCAGGGCGCCGGCGTACAGCGCATCTCCCCCGTTGTCCCCCGACCCGACCAGCAGCAGCACGCGCGCGCCGTACGCCCGGCCCAGCAGCTCCACCACCGCCTGCGTCAGCCCGTGGGCCGCCCGCTGCATCAGCGTCCCCTCGGGCACCCTCGCCAGGAGCTCCCGCTCCGCCGCTCGCACCTGCTCGACCGTGTGGGCGTACCGCATGGGCGCGACGCTATCCGCCTCGTGCTGCTGAGCGTGCGCCCCGACGCTCGCTGGGCAGCACGAGCCCGGTCCCATGGACATCCGGATCCGCCTCGTGCTGCTGAGCGTGCGCCCCAACGCTCGCTGAGCAGCACGAGGCCCGAGCCGGGTCCCTGTGGAGAGGCTGCGCGGCGGTCGCCGATCCGCGGCAGGCTCGTCCCGTGGCGCACGAGACCTGGCGGACGGTGAGCGCCCGGCAGGCCGGTGCGGTCAGCCGGGCGCAGCTCGCCGCGCTGGGGATCGACCGGTTCGCGATCCGGAACCAGGTCGCCGCCGAGCGCTGGGTCCTGCGCTCCGCGACCGTGGTGAGTACGACGACGGGCGAGCCGACCCGGCTGCAGACGATGTGGACCGGGGTGCTCCACGCCGGCCGGCGGAGCCTGCTCGGAGACCTGACCGCAGCCGAGCTGTCCGGCCTGCGCAACTGGCACCGCGACACGATCACGGTCCTCGTGCCGGACGACCTCGACCTGGACGACGACGTGCCGGGTGTCCACTTCGCTCGCACGCGACGGCCGCTGCCCACCATGCAGGAGCCGAGCTGCGCGCTGCCGCGGATGCGCATCGAACCGGCGGTGCTCCACTTCGCGGCGTACCAGCCGTCGCCGCGCACCGCCCAGGGCGTCGTGGCGGCCGCCGTCCAGCAGCGGCTGACGACCGCGGCCGCTCTGCTCACGTGGGTGGACCGCATGCGGCCGCTCTACAAGGCGCCCCTGCTACGGGCTGCCTTGACGGACATCGCCCGTGGCTCGCAGTCGTCGTCCGAGATCGACCTGGTGCGGCTGTGTCGCGACCACGGGCTGCGCCGGCCCGATCGGCAGGTCCGCCGCCGGGACGCGGAGGGTCGGCTCCGGTTCACCGACTGCGAGTGGTTGCTGCCCGACGGCACCGTGCTCGTGCTCGAGGTGGACGGCGCGTTCCACATGGAGGTCGAGCACTGGGAGGACGACCTCGCTCGTCAGCGGCGCTTGACGACCGACCGCCGGCGGATCGTGCGCTGCACCGCGCGCGAGCTGCGTGACGAGCCCGAGCGGCTGGCAGCGGACCTGCGCCGCCTCGGCGTCCCCCGGGCCGCCTGACGCCGTCGCTGGCCTCGTGCTGCTGAGCGTGCGCTCTGGCGCACGCTCAGCAGCACGAGGCGGGGACCGGGCCTCTCAGGACTCCAGCACGACGCCGGCCGAGGCGACGCCGGCGTCGGGGGGGAG
>NZ_JAUHJR010000048.1 GCF_030412915.1 Nocardioides abyssi
CGGTGCACGACCCCCGCCTCGTGCACCGCGGCCAGGGCGCGCAGCAGCTGGGCCAGGAGCACCCGCACGTAGCTCTCGGGCAGCGGCCCGTGCTCGGCGAGCAGGTCGTCGAGCGACCCGCCGCGCACCAGGTCCATGGTGAGGACGACCAGGTGGTCCTCGGCGGCCCAGCCGGTGGGGGCCACGACGTGCGGGTGCGCGACACGCACCGACTGCTCGCGCACGAAGCGCAGCAGCATCCCGGCGTCGCCCGCGGCGGTGGTCTGGTCGAGCACCTTGGCGCCCACCCAGCGACCGGACTGGTGGTCCCAGGCCCGCCAGACCGACCCCATCGCGCCCAGGCCGATGCGGTCGGCGAGCTCGTAGCGCCCGACCAGGCGCGCCGGCGG
>NZ_JAUHJR010000049.1 GCF_030412915.1 Nocardioides abyssi
CCCTATTGCTAAAAACACAGTGAAACTGGGGGGTTAAAGGGGGGTTTTGTTTGCGTGCGTTCTTGTTTTCCACTTCAGATCTATATATATTACAATCTGAACTGGAAACCAACCCCCGTTGGAACATTTAGCATACTGTCGGTCGCCTACCTATCGGATCCCGGTACTTCAGCCCATTCTGAAGCGACAGTTTCCAACGGGGTTCTTGTGGGTTCTTCCAGTAACCTAAACCCCCCTTATTTGGTTACTTTTCTAAAGTCACATTAGAGGTTAATGAATTGAACATTTGCTTTTTGGCTCCAGAATAGCTTGCCCTATTGCTAAAAACAAAGTGAAACTGGGGGGTTAAAGGGGGGTTTTGTTTGCGTGCGTTCTTGTTTTCCACTT
>NZ_JAUHJR010000050.1 GCF_030412915.1 Nocardioides abyssi
GCGAGCTTGTTGAGCGCCGCGGCGGTGAAGTGGATCAGCTCGAGCGGGCTGAGGGCCACGATGCTGGCGGTGCGCAGCGAGTGGTTGACGATCGCGGCCTCGCCCATGATGTCGCCGGGGCCGAGCTGGGCGATCTCCTCGCCGTGCTGGCGCACCGAGACGGTGCCCGACAGGAGGATGTAGGCCTTGTCGGCGCCGGTGCGCTCCGAGATGGGCGCCCAGCCCTCGGGCAGGGTCACGCGGGTTCCTGCGGAGGAGATCTTGGCGATCTCCTCGGGGGTGAAGGCACTGAAGAACGAGCCGGCCACGGGCACAACCTTTCGGGGGTTCGGGGTCCCTCCCGCCGTGATCCTCGCGGACCCGCTGCGGGCTGGCAACCACCC
>NZ_JAUHJR010000051.1 GCF_030412915.1 Nocardioides abyssi
GCCGACGCAGTCGCCGGTCATGGTGCGCGGCACGCCCAGCTTGCTCAGCGCGATCACCCCGCCCAGGCTCGCGGTCAGCGCCCGGTGGTGGGCGGCGGGGGCCATCATCGGGCTGCCCATCGTCACGATGCCGGCCACCAGGTCGGGGCGGCGCACCGCGATGCCGCGCGCCAGCATGCCGCCCAGGCTGTGCCCGACCAGCTGCACGCGCGAGCCGCGCTTGGCCGCGATCACCTCGAGGCGCTGCTCGATCAGCTCGGCGGCGTCGAGGGTGCAGCCGACGTTGGCCAGGATGTGGGAGCGGTAGGTGCGCATCCCCTGCCCGCGCAGCGCGCCGGCCATCAGCCGCAGCGTGAGGTCGCCGGCCAGGAAGCCCGGC
>NZ_JAUHJR010000052.1 GCF_030412915.1 Nocardioides abyssi
GCCGGGGGCTCCGGGGGCTGCCCTGGTCGACCTCAACACCGCCGACCAGGCCCTGCTCGAGACGCTGCCCCAGGTGGGCCCGGTGACAGCCGGGGCCATCCTGGCGTGGCGCACCGAGCACGGCGCCTTCACCGCGGTCGAGGAGCTGCTCGAGGTCGACGGCATCGGCGAGGCGACCCTCGCCCAGCTCGCACCCCTCGTGACGGTGTGAGCCTCGCACGGGCCGAGGCCGCTGCGCCCCCGGATCCGATCGAGCCCCACGAGCCCGCGCGGGCCTCCGCCGACCTGCGGATGACGCTGGTGGGCGTGGCCGCCTGGAGCGGGGGACTGGTGGGGGCGCTGGCCCCCGCCGCCGCGCTGGCGGGCCTCGGTCTCG
>NZ_JAUHJR010000053.1 GCF_030412915.1 Nocardioides abyssi
CAGGCTCGGGATCGACGACAGCCCGCCGGAACGGACTGCTGAGCGGCACCTGCGGCGCTAGGTCGTGGAAGGTCTGCGGTGGACCTATCGTCATCCCACTCTCGGACCGCTCGCGGTCTCCACGCACGTCTGGTTCCTCGCCAACGGGGCAGCCTTCACCGCACTGGCGATCGTGGCCCTGCGGGAGATGGGTCTCTCAGCGGTCGTCTTCGGCCTGCTCGTCGCCACGGGTGGCGTCTCCCGCCTCCTCGGAGCGACGCTCGCGCCCTCGATGGGAGGCAGGCTCGGCACCGGTCCGACGATCCTCGCGACCCGGGCCGTGCACCCCGCGGCCTGGGTGCTGGTGGCCCTCGCCCCCGAGGTGCCCGCCGGGGTC
>NZ_JAUHJR010000054.1 GCF_030412915.1 Nocardioides abyssi
CGATCCCGAGTGCAGGGCCGAGCAGGTAGCTTGTCCACGACATCCGGGTGAGCCCAGCCAAGTAGTTGATGGCCGTGAACGGCACGACCGGGACCAGGCGGAGCGCCAGGAGCACGACCAGCCCGCGCTCGGCGACGAGCGCGTCGAGCCGCGCGATGCGATCTGAGCCGAGGTTCTGGAACGATGCCTGGCCCAGGTGCCGGGACAGTGCGAAGGCGATCGCGGCGCCGAGCACCGCGGCCAGCCACACCAGTGCCAGGGCCTGGGTGAAGCCCAACAGCAGACCGGCGGCCGCCGTCAGCACGTTCTTGGGCTAGGGCGCCAGCGTTCCTGCGGCGTATCGGGGGCCGGCGTCGTCTGGAGAGCCGTGATCCT
>NZ_JAUHJR010000055.1 GCF_030412915.1 Nocardioides abyssi
TAGGCCGGAGGTGTACAGCAGTAATGCCTAGCCGACCGGTACTAATAGGCCGAGGGCTTGTCCCACAACCACTCAACCAAGACAACAACCGTCTTACGAGTGCTCGCGTCCACGAATCCAGCATCACGCCAGACTTGATCTGCCGTGAACACCACGCCACAGGCGGAGTGTGTTCAATGGCGGGTCGCTAGAGTTACGGCGGCCATAGCGAGAGGGAAACACCCGGTCCCATCCCGAACCCGGAAGTTAAGCCTTTCAGCGCCGATGGTACTGCAACCGCGAGGTTGTGGGAGAGTAGGACGCCGCCGGACATACCATTAGCAAGCGGGGCCATACCTTCGGGTATGGCCCCGCTTCGCATTTCCC
>NZ_JAUHJR010000056.1 GCF_030412915.1 Nocardioides abyssi
CTGCGCCTTCTGCCACGGGCAGAACGGCGAGGGCATCCTGACCCAGCGCGGCGACACCCAGCTCGGCCCGCCGCTGGCCGGCGTCGGCGCCGCCGCGGGCGACTTCCAGGTCGGCACCGGCCGCATGCCGATGGCCCAGCCGGGCCAGCAGGCCCCGGACAAGGCCCCCGTCTACTCCCAGGACGAGATCGACGCCCTCGGCGCCTTCGTCGCCTCGCTCGGCCCCGGCCCGGCGGTCCCCGACGAGGAGGAGTACTCCATCGAGGGTCTCTCCGCCGACGAGCGCGTGGAGGCCATCGTCCGCGGTGGCCAGATCTTCCTGACCAACTGCACCGCGTGCCACAACTTCAACGGTGGCGGCGGCG
>NZ_JAUHJR010000006.1:0-215205 GCF_030412915.1 Nocardioides abyssi
CACCTACGGCCACCGCCGCGTGCATGCCGAGCTGGTGTTGGGCAAGGGCATCGCGGTCAGCCGTGGGCGGGTGGAGCGGCTGATGCGCCACACCGGCGTGCAGGGCGTGCACCGGCGCCGGCTGCGCGGTTGCACCCGCCGCGACGAGGCGGCCACGCCGTCGCAGGACCTGGTGGAGCGCAACTTCACCCCCGATGCGCCCGACCGGCTCTACGTCGCCGACGTCACCCAGCACCGCACCAGCGAAGGGTGGCTCTACTTCGCGGTCGTGATCGACTGCTTCTCCCGCCGGGTGGTGGGCTGGTCGATCGCGGACCACATCCGCTCCGAGCTCGTCGTCGACGCCCTGCAGATGGCGATCTGGAACCGCCGACCCCCGGCCGGGGCAATCCATCACAGCGACCACGGGTCGACCTACACCAGCTGGGCCTTCGGCCACCGGCTCCGCGATGCCGGGCTGCTCGGGTCGATGGGCACCATCGGCGACTGCTTCGACAACTCCGTGGCCGAGAGCTACTTCGCCACCCTGCAGACCGAGCTGCTGGACCGCTCGACCTGGCCAACCCGCGAGGGCCTCGCGAACGCGATCTTCGCCTTCGTCGAAGGCTTCTACAACCCGACCCGGCGGCACTCGACGCTGGGCTACCCCAGCCCCGCCGACTACGAGACCCAAGCCGCCCTGACCAGCCCTGCTGGACCCCACGCCGAGACCGCAGCATGATCACATCCACCCAACCCTGACCGTCCGGGGAACCGGGGGCACTTCACACCGCTGGACGCAGCCATCGAACGGCCCCACCAAAGCCATCAATAGCAGGCTCGGGTCTGCTACACGGATAGGTGACATCTGATCTGCGTCGATGTGTGTCGGCGCTGGAAGGATGTGCACCATGCCGAAGGCGTTCCCCAAGGAGTTCCGCGAGGACGTGATCCGGGTCTTCAAAACCTCGGACTCCTCCATCGCCCAGGTCGCGAAGGACTTCGGGATCTCGCCGTCGTGCCTGAAGCGGTGGCTCACGATCGACGACCGGAACTCGGCCCACCCGTCACCGGCCGGCCAGGCCGCGAACGAGTCCGATGCGCTGCGGGAGGCGAACAAGCGCATCAAGCTCCTCGAGCAGGAGAACGAGGTCCTGCGCCGCGCGGCCGCGTACCTCTCGCAGGCCAATCTGCCGGGAAAATGACGTACCCGCTCGTCCGCGAGCTGGCCGCCGACGGGGTCCCCGTCGCGGTGACGTGCCGGGTGCTGAAGATCGCCCGCCAGCCCTACTACCGCTGGCTCACCTGCCCGATCACCGACGCCGACCTCGCCGCGGCCTACCGTGCCAATCTTCTGTTCGATGCTCACCGCAACGACCCCGAGTTCGGCTACCGGTTTCTCCTCGACGAAGCCAGGGACGCCGGGCAGCCGATGGCGGGACGGACGGCGTGGAAGATCTGCTCGCAGCTGGGTTGGTGGTCGGCGTTCGGGAAGAAGCGCGGCCGCCACGGGAAGAAGCCCGGCCCGCCGGTCCACGACGATCTCTGCGCGGTCGTCGACAAGCACGGGGTGACCCGGCACGAGTTCACCGCCAACGGCCCGAACGAGCTGTGGCTCAGCGACATCACCGAGCACTGGACAAGTGAAGGAAAGCTCTACGTCTGCGCGATCAAGGACGTCTTCTCGAACCGGATCGTGGGCTACTCGATCGACTCACGGATGAAGTCCCGGATCGCGGTGGCCGCGCTCGACAACGCGGTGGCCCGCCGACGAGCAGAGGGCGCCGATGTGGCCGGTTGCGTGCTGCACACCGACCGCGGGTCGCAGGGCGAAATCAACCGGTCGTCGCAACACCTCGAGTTTGGAGGTGTTCGAGGATGGCCACAGCGGACTGGAGCAGGAAGACCAGCGATGCGCCCGAGGAGCTTCGTCGGCAGTGGCGTGCTGATCGGGCCCTGCGACCGGCGATGCGTTCGCCCGGTCGGCCGGACCCGTCGCGGGTGGTGCAACGTCAGTTCTGGCGACTGATCGCCACGGGAATCACGTCGGCAGAGGCGGCGCTGGCCGTCGGCGTGTCAGTGCCGGTCGGAACGCGCTGGTTTCGCCACGCTGGCGGCATGCCGCCGATCGCATTGGCTGAGCCCACCGGGCGCTACCTGAGCTTCGAGGAACGCGAGGAGATCGCCATCCTGCGCGCCCAGGACAAAGGCGTTCGCGAGATTGCCCGTGCGATCGGCCGCGACCCGGGGACCATCTCACGGGAGTTGCGCCGCAACGCCGCGACTCGTAGCGGGAAGCAGGAGTACAGGGCCACCGTGGCGCAGTGGAAGGCGCAGCAGGCCGCGAAGCGCCCCAAGACCGCGAAGCTCGTCGAGAACCCGCGGCTGCGGGAGTACGTCCACGACCGTCTGGCGGGCAACGTCCGCCGGCCCGACGGCACGATCGTTCCGGGCCCGACGCCGCCGGCGTGGAAGGGGCTGAACAAGCCGCACCGTGCCGACAGGCGTTGGTCACTGGCGTGGAGCCCGGAGCAGATCGCGCAGCGGTTGAAGATCGAATTCCCCGATGATGAGTCCATGCGCATCAGCCACGAGGCGATCTACCAGTCGCTGTTCATCGAAGGCCGTGGTGCGCTCAAGCGCGAGCTGGTCACATGTCTGCGCACCGGTCGTGCGCTGCGGCAGCCGAGGGCCAGGTCGCGTAACAAGGCGCAAGGTCACGTAACCGCTGACGTGGTCCTCAGCGAGCGTCCCGCCGAGGCCGCGGACCGTGCCGTCCCCGGTCACTGGGAAGGCGACCTGATCATCGGGACCGGCCGGTCGGCGATCGGCACGATCGTCGAGCGCAGCAGCCGCTCAACGCTCCTGATTCACCTCCCACGGATCGCGGGGTGGGGTGAGGAGCCCTACGTGAAGAACGGACCGGCGCTGGGTGGCTACGGCGCCGTCGCGATGAACGCCGCGCTGACGGCGTCGATGACCAAACTGCCCGAGCAACTGCGCAAGACCCTGACCTGGGATCGCGGCAAAGAGCTCTCTGGCCACGCGCTGTTCGCAATGGAGACCGGGACGCGAGTGTTCTTCGCCGACCCCCACTCGCCGTGGCAGCGCCCGAGCAACGAGAACACCAACGGCCTGCTACGGCAGTACTTCCCCAAGGGCACCGACCTGTCGCGCTGGCCCGCCGAGGACCTCGAGGCCGTCGCTCACACCCTCAACAACAGACCACGCAAGGTCCTCGGGTGGAAGACACCCGCTGAGGTCTTCGAGGAGCAACTACGCTCCCTTCAACAGCCCGGTGTTGCATCGACTGGTTGAACCCAAGCAGTTCCGGAGCCGGAAACTGGTCCACGGGCTCAGCCGCCACCAGATGGTCGGATCGATGGGCCGCGTCGGCGCAGCCGGCGACAACGCAGCCATGGAGAGCTTCTTCTCCCTGCTGCAGAAGAACGTCCTCGACCGCCGACCGTGGGCCACTAGAGACGAACTGCGGATCGCGATCGTGACCTGGATCGAGAGGACCTACCACCGCCGCCGGCGACAAGCGGCACTCGGCCGACTGACCCCGATCGAATACGAGTTGATCATGCTCCCAACCGCCACCCAGGCGGCCTAACCGAACCTGTCACCAGTTCGTGCAGCAGACCCCTCGAACACCTCCGCGGCTCAGCGCTCGGGTTCCGCGCCCTGACCAACTACATCGCCAGAACTCTGCTCAAGACGGGCGGCTTCAGACCGCGACTACACCTGGAATCAGATGGGCCGGTTTAGGTTGCCGCGAGGGGGTCAGTTTACAGACGCCGTTGACAGACCTGACGCGGAGCATCGGACTCACCTGCGGCTCGGCCCGGCGATGGTATGGCCAATACTCGGTCATCTGTCATCATCCACTGCTTCAGGACGACGGCGAGATCCCGGGTCCTTCGCAGCGTGGTCACGGATGTGTCCGATGTCTCGAAGATTGGCTCACGTCTTCACGATACTTTCCTTACGTACATCCTGTCAGTGCCAGACACGCATTTGCGAAGCGAATCGGGAGGCAGGTGTCTACCTATTCGGGAGGGCAGGCCCGAGTAGTTCAGAGAAGGTCATCGCGACACAGAGTATCCCAACTTCGCGTCATAGCAGTCGAACTATACATTTGTTGAAACGACTCTCGGTTCTGCGAGCCCCAATCTGGGCTCTGCCTGACTAATTGAACGGCCTGCAGAATTGCTGCGGCCACCGATGTCGGAGATGTCCCCTCTGCTAGCACTGACGCAGGAAAGGATGTCGCCTGATCCACATTGCCCCCGACGGGCGTAAAAACAAGTGCGGCGCCATGGGCCGCGGCCTCTAGGGGCAATAGGTCGAAGTAGGCGACCCGATTTGGCACTACTACGATGTCGCTTGCGTTGAGAATAGCGCTCGGCTCTTCGACCCAACCGAGGTCTAACACGGGCTGGGTCGCCGCGATCGGGCCCGAGCCCATGCTTTGGAACGCGGCGTTGGTTTGTCCCTGCACGATGCGGGCAGCAGCGCAATAGATGTCGAAGCCCTTATGCTCGACGTACCTTCCAGCGAAAAGGATTGTGGGAACCCGCCTCGCCACCGCCGCGGTGGGAGCGGAGGAGGTTTCTGGCTCGGGCACGCCTGACGGAACAAACCTGACCTTGGCCCGCCACTCTGGGTGGAGGGTGTCCGCGTACTCCTCCACCGCGCCAGGGGAGGGAAAAACAATGATCTTGGCTACCCGAAAAAGTTCGGATTCATTCGCTCGGGCCATTCGCACAGCTCGTCTAGTGCGTAATTGGCCAATAAGGGAATCCCTTCCGTTCGAGGTGGCTGCAATCTCGCGGAAAAGTGGTACGGGGCTGTGTGGAGTGTAGGCCACTGGAACGCCCCGCATATGGACGGAGCGCGCGAAGCGCGCGTCTTGGCAACCATGTATGACAACCGCCTGCGCTCCACTGGTTTCGAGCTGTCGCAGCAATCGTCGGAGTCGCATGAATGCGCGAATTCGCGATACGAATCCTAAGGTTACGGCATCTATGCCGCGGATCAGGGGTCCTAGTAGGGATGGGCGCGGTGCGCTGACTGCTCGTTTTTCGGATGCACGTGCCGTGAAAGCGTAGGAACAGGCAAGGCCGTCGTCTTCTTGCTCGATTCGGGATACTGCCTCCCGAAGGTTGTAACAGTATCCGGCTGGTCCGCCTCCAGGGCGAAGGGCGGTACTAACGATCAAGACGGTCGGGCGCACGTCAACTCGACGACGTGATCATGCCTGCGCCCACAGTCACACCGGTCGCCTCGTCAATGAGGATGAACGAGCCCGTGGTGCGGTTCTGGGAGTAGGGGTCGCAGAGCAACGGCACGGTGGTGCGCAGCTGGACGCGGCCGATCTCGTTCACGCCGAGCTCCTTGGTCTCCTGGTCGCGGTGCAGGGTGTTGACGTCCAGGCGGTACTGGATGTCCTTGACCAGGGCGCGGGCGGTGCGGGTGGTGTGCTTGATGGCCAGCTTCTGCCGCGGCTTGAGTGGCGCGGTGGTCATCCAGCAGATCATCGCGTCGATGTCCTGCGAGGGCTGCGGGGCGTTCTTGACGCGGGCGATCATGTCGCCGCGGGAGACGTCGACGTCGTCCTCGAGGTGGACGGTCACCGACATAGGCGGGAACGCCTCGGTGACCTCCTTGTCGAAGAGGTCGATCTTGGAGATCTTGGAAGTCATGCCGCTGGGCAGGACGACGACCTCGTCGCCCGGCTTCAGCACGCCGCCGGCGACCATGCCGGCGTACCCGCGGTAGTCGTGGAACTCGTCCGACTTCGGCCGGACGACGTACTGCACCGGGAAGCGCGCGTCGATGAGGTCGCGGTCGGAGGCGACGTGGACGTTCTCGAGGTGGTGCATGAGCGTGGGACCGGAGTACCAGCTCATGTTCTCGGAGCGGTTCACGACGTTGTCGCCGGCCAGCGCCGAGATCGGGATGACCTCGAGATCGGGGATGTTGAGCTTCGTCGCGAACTGGGTGAACTCGTTGTGGATCTTGTCGTAGACCTCCTGGGAGTAGTCCACGAGGTCCATCTTGTTCACGGCCAGCACCAGGTGCGGGACGCGGAGCAGCGACAGGATCACCGCGTGCCGGCGGGACTGCTCGGTCAGGCCCTGGCGGGCGTCGACGAGCACGAGGCCGAGGTCGGCGGTGGAGGCGCCGGTGACCATGTTCCGCGTGTACTGCACGTGGCCCGGGGTGTCGGCGATGATGAACTTGCGGTTCGGCGTCGCGAAGTAGCGGTACGCCACGTCGATCGTGATGCCCTGCTCGCGCTCGGAGCGCAGACCGTCGGTCAGCAGGGCGAGGTCGGTGTAGTCGTACCCCTTGGACTTCGAGGTCGACTCAACGGCCTCGAGCTGGTCGGCGAAGATCGACTTCGAGTCGAGGAGGAGCCGCCCGATGAGGGTGGACTTGCCGTCGTCGACGGAGCCCGCGGTGGCGAAGCGGAGCAGGTCCATCTGGTTGCTCTTGACGGTGCTCATCAGAAGTAGCCTTCCTTCTTCCGGTCCTCCATGGCTGCCTCGGAGAACCGGTCGTCGCCACGGGTGGCGCCTCGTTCGGTGAGCGTCGCGATCGAGATCTCGTCGATGATCTCGTCGACGGTGGACGCCGTGGACTCGACGCACCCGGTGAGCGTGATGTCGCCGCAGGTGCGGAACCGCACAGTGCGCTCCTCGACGACCTCGCCGGGGCGCAGGGGGTTGAGCGGGGTCTCGCTCATCAGCATGCCGTCGCGCTCGAAGACGCGGCGCTGGTGGGAGAAGTAGATCTGCGGGATCTCGATGCCCTCGCGGCCGATGTAGTCCCAGATGTCCAGCTCGGTCCAGTTGGAGATCGGGAAGATCCGCATGTGCTCGCCGGCGTGCAGGCGGCCATTGTAGAGGCTCCAGAGCTCGGGGCGCTGGTTCTTCGGGTCCCACTGACCGAACTCGTCGCGGTGGGAGTAGACGCGCTCCTTGGCGCGGGCCTTCTCCTCGTCGCGGCGGCCACCACCGAAGGCCGCGGTAAAACCGTTCTCCTCGATGGCGTTGAGCAGGGTGCCGATCTGCAGGCGGTTGCGGCTGGTCTTGCCGTCATCGACGACGACGCCGTTGGCGATCGCGTCGTCGATGCTGGCGACGACGAGGTTCACGCCGAGGCGGTTGACCCAGTTGTCGCGGGTGGCGAGCACCTCGGGGAAGTCCAGACCCGTGTCGACCTGCAGCACGGGGAACGGGATCTTCGCCGGGTAGAACGCCTTCTCGGCCAGGCGCAGCATGACGATGGAGTCCTTGCCGCCCGAGAACATCAGGACGGGCTTCTCGAACTCCGCAGCGACCTCGCGGAAGATGTGGATCGACTCGGCCTCCAGCTGGTCGAGCTGGCTCAGCCGGTAGTCGGCGTGGGTGTCGGTCATGACGTGCAGGGGACCTCTCGTCGGGACAGCAGCCGTCATCGTAGCCATCGGCCGCCGGGCCGGTCGAAAGCGCGCCCGTCGCGGACGGACAGACGCTCGACCACGTGCACGGCGGCGGCGCCCAGCAGGCCGCCGGCGGTGTTGGCGACGATGTCGACGTACGTCGCCGAGCGGGCCGGCAGCAGGAACGCCTGGACCAGCTCGACCGTCGCCGACCCGACGAACATCACCGATGTCCAGTCCCGCCACGACCAGGCCCGAACCAGCGGCACCTCTGACCACGCCGCCAGCACGGGGACGGGCGCCACGATCAGCACGTTGGCGACGAACTCCATCCGGCTGCCCTCGGTCAGGGCCGCGGGCAGGCCGAGCGCGTCGCCCGTGCTGCTCATCCAGGCGACGAGCCCGGACGGCGCGTCCGGGACCGGGGCGAAGAACCCCCAGGCGAGGAAGAGCAGGTAGCCGCTCAGTGCGATCCGAGCGGCTCGGGCGGTGGGGATGGTCAACGTTGCGTGCTCCTCCGGCGGACGCGGGCAATCTACTGGTCACCTGCGGGACCGTGACCTGCGCATACCCTCGGCCCGTGAAGATCGCTGTCGTCGGCCTCGGGTACGTAGGTCTGTCCAATGCCGTCGTCCTGGCGCGGCACCACGAGGTGCGCGCGCTCGACCTGGACGCCGACCGGGTGGCCATCGTCAACCGGCGGGAGTCGCCGCTCGAGGACCCCGAGCTCGAGGAGTACCTCGCTCATCGGGAGCTAGACCTCACGGCAACGACCGACAAGCGCGCGGCGTACGACGGGGCCGAGGTCGTCGTCGTGGCGACGCCGACGGATTACGACGACCGGACGAACTACTTCAACACCCGGTCGGTCGAGTCGGTCGTGGCGGACGTCCTGAGCGTTGCGTCGGACGCCACGATCGTCATCAAGTCCACGGTCCCCGTCGGCTTCACGGCCGAGCTGTGCGAGCGGCATCCCGGCGCCTCGATCATCTTCAGCCCTGAGTTCCTGCGCGAAGGACGCGCGCTGCACGACAACCTGCATCCGTCGCGGATCGTCGTGGGGGATCGCGGCACGCGCGGGAAGCTGTTCGCGGACCTGCTGGTCGAGGGGGCGAGGGCCACGGACATCCCGGTGGTGCTCACCGACTCGACCGAGGCCGAGGCGATCAAGCTCTTCGCCAACACCTACCTGGCGCTGCGCGTGGCGTACTTCAACGAGCTGGACACGTATGCGGTCACCCGCGGCTTGGACAGCGCCCAGATCATCGAGGGTGTCGGGCTCGACCCCCGGATCGGGAACCACTACAACAACCCGAGCTTCGGGTACGGCGGGTATTGCCTGCCCAAGGACACCAAGCAGCTGCAGGCCAACTACCAGGACGTCCCGCAGAACTTGATCAGCGCGATCGTCGAGGCCAACCGCACGCGCAAGGACTTCATCGCCGACGACATCCTGCGGCGTGGACCCCGGACGGTCGGCATCTACCGGCTGATCATGAAGGCCGGTTCGGACAACTTCCGGATGTCATCCGTGCAGGGTGTGATGAAGCGGCTCAAGGCCAGTGGCGTTGAGGTCGTCGTCTACGAGCCGGCGCTCGAGGACGAGCTGTTCTTCAACTCCGAAGTCGTGCGTGACCTCGACGAGTTCAAGAAGCGATCGGACGTGATCGTCGCGAACCGGCGGACGGACGTGCTGGCGGATGTCGCGGACAAGGTCTACACGCGGGACATCTACGGGCGGGACTGACACTCGTCGTCGCGAGTCGTCGGCTCGGCGGAGGTTGGAGGCCCTGCGTTGGTGCGGGGGTCTCGTCGACGCTCGCCAGGGCTCGCTGCTCGACCAGCGGGGCTCGCTGCTCGACCAGCGATGCGGCGGGTTTCGAGATGGTCGCTAGCGCGACCTCCTCAACCGGCCGGCGGCAGTGGTTGAGGCCCTGCGTCGGTGCGGCGGGTTTCGAGACGGTCGCCAGCGCGACCTCCTCAACCAGCCGAGCTATTGATCCTGCTTCTGGTCCTGGCGGTCGTGGTACCAAGCGGCGGCGTTGTTGTCGAAGGCCGGGAGGCCGCGGGTCTGGCGGACGAAGCCCCAGGCCAGCGGGCCGAGGAGGAGCAGGCCGGCGCCGATGATGCCGACCGCCTCGGGGGAGACGCCGAGCATCTTGAGGCCGGTCAGGCTGAGGACGATGACGATGCCGCGGCGGATGACCGACTGGCTGACCCAGCTGGCCATCCGGGCGCCGAGGAAGGTGCCCGGGGTGCCACCGAGGATCAGCGGGATCAGGACGCCCCAATCGACACCGTTGACGGCGACGTGGCCGATGGCGGCGGCGAGGACCAGCGGGACGGCCTGCACCAGGTCGGTGCCGACCAGCTTCAGCGCGGAGAGCGTCGGGTAGAGCAGCAGCAGCGCGACCATGATCAGGGAACCCGAGCCGACCGAGGTGATGCCGACGAGCAGGCCGCCGACGGCGCCGACGAGCAGGGTCGGGACCGGGCGGATGGTCGGCTCCCCGGCGGGCGCCTCGTTGCCCGAGGTGACGAGGCGGAGCTGCAGGTACATGCGCAGCGCATAGCTCGCGGCGGCGAACAGCAGGGCGATGCCGATCGCGGTGACGAGGAAGTCCTCGGCGTCCTCCCCGCCGATCTCCTGGACGATGAAGCCGCCCGCGAGGGCGAACGGCACCGAGCCCACGATGAGGTACGTCGCCAGCTTGATGTTCGGCGAACCGGTCCGCCAGTGGACCGATGCCCCGACCGTCTTGTTCACCGCAGCGGCGACCAGGTCGTTGGCGACCGCGGCCGTCGGCGGGATCCCGAGGAAGATGAGCGCGGGCGTCATGAGCGCCCCGCCACCCATCCCGGTCAGGCCGACGACGATGCCGACGCCGAAGCTGACCGCGAGCACGGCGAGGGCTGAGGTGGTGAAGAGGTCGTCCACGAGGTGGAAGCCTAGGGCTGGCACGGTGCGAGGCGGCACTTCGCACAGGGCGCGGCGCCGCAGCGTGGGAGACTCGCGCCATGACGAAGCGGGCGCTGATCACCGGCGTGACGGGCCAGGACGGGTCGTACCTCGCCGAGCTGCTGCTCACCAAGGGCTACGAGGTGCACGGGCTCGCGCGGCGTACGTCGTCGGTCAACACCTCCCGGGTCGCGCACCTGGTCGAGGACCCGCACCACCCGGACTGCCGGTTCTTCCTCCACCGCGGCGACCTCTCCGACGGCGGCCGCCTGCTGGCGCTGCTCCAGCAGGTGCAGCCCGACGAGGTCTACAACCTGGCGGCGGAGTCGTACGTCGGTGCCAGCTTCGACGAGCCCGAGCACGCCGGTGAGGCGGCCGGCATCGGGGCGGTGCGGCTGCTCGAGGCGCTGCGTATGTCCGGGGTCGGCGCGCGGTTCTACCAGGCCGGGAGCTCGGAGATGTACGGCGCCGAGCCGCCGCCGCAGAGTGAACAGACGCCGCTCCGGCCGCGCTCGCCGTACGGCGCCGCGAAGGCCTACGCGCACTGGCTGACCACGACCTACCGCGAGAGCTACGGCCTGCACGCGGTCAACGGCATCCTCTTCAACCACGAGTCGCCGCGCCGAGGTGAGGTGTTCGTGACGCGCAAGATCACCCGCGCGGTGGCGCGCATCCAGGCGGGCCTCGACGACTTCGTCTACCTCGGGAGCCTCGACGCGGTGCGTGACTGGGGATATGCGCCGGAGTACGTCGAGGGCATGTGGCGGATGCTGCAGGCCGACGAGCCGGAGGACCTCGTGCTGGCCACGGGGGAGAGCGCGACGGTGCGCGACTTCGTCGAGGCGGCGTTCGACCACGCCGGGCTGGACTGGCAGAAGCACGTACGGTTCGACGAGCGCTACGTCCGCCCGATCGAGGTGGACGCCCTCGTCGGCGACGCGAGCCGCGCGGAGGCGGTGATCGGTTGGAAGCCCGAGGTCCGGTTCGCCGAACTGGTGCGGATCATGGTCGACGCCGACATCGAGGCCATGCGCCACGAGGGCCGGCACTGGATCGACCGGCCCGACCTGCCCGCCTGGCGGGGCTGAGGCCTACAGCTGGACGCTGCCGACGGCGACGCGGCCGCTGCCGACGATGCGGACCGGACCGTCAGCGTCGGCGATGAACACCGTCTGGCCCCGGCCGGCGGGGACCGTCTCGTCCGCGGTCAGCAGCTCGACCTCGCCGTCGAGCACGAGGACGGTCCGGGGCCCGGCTGCCGGTGCGGTCACGCCCGGCACGTCGCCGACGGTGAGCGCGAAGTCCGGCACGGGCGGCTCGAGGTGCGCGTGGTGGGACGCCGCGACCGACGGCAGCCACTGCGGTCCGGGCATCGGCGTGAAGTTGGTGACCGAGAGCAGCTCGGGGACGTCCATGTGCTTCGGCGTCAGGCCGGCGCGGAGCACGTTGTCCGACGACGCCATGATCTCGACGCCGAGGCCCGAGACGTAGGCGTGGATGACGCCGGCGTCGAGGAACATCGCCTCGCCCGGCGCCAGCACGACGTGGTTGAGCAGCAGGGTCACCAGGACGCCGGGGTCGGCGGGGTACTGCTCGATCAGCTTGCCAACCATCGCGAAGACGCGCGTCGCCTCGCGGTTGATGCGCGCCGGGTCGACCCGCACCGGGTTGGCGCGCATCTCCTCGCGGTGGCCGCGCTCCTCCGCGTGGCGGGCCGCCCGTTGCACGTCGGCGAGCAGGCTCTCGAGCTCCGGCCCGCCGCGGCCGAGCATCTCGGTGACGATGGCGCGCAGCGTCTGGAACGCCGGGCCGGACTCGAGCCGGTGGGCGACGTCGTCGGCCCACGGCAGGTCGAGCAGCCGCAGGATCTGGGCGGACTTCTCCGTGTCGCGGAAGCCGGCCATCCCCTCGAACCGGGTGATCGCGTAGATCATCTCCGGCTTGTGGAAGGCGTCCTTGTAGCTGCGGTCGACAGCGTCGAGCGGTACGCCGGCGGCGTCCTCCCGAGCGAAGCCGATCCGTGCCCGTGAGCTGCTCGGGTGCACCTGCAGCGAGAGCGGCTCGGCGACGGCCAGCACCTTCATCAGGTACGGCAGGCGGGCGCCGAACGTGTCGACGACGCTCTGTCCGAGCAGGTGCCGGGGGTCGGTGGCGATGACCTCGTTGAGGGCGCGGCCGTCCGGCAGGTACGACGGGTCGCCGTCGTGCGCGCCGATCCACAGCTCGGCCTGGGGGTCGCCCGTCGGCTCGGTCCCGAGGAAGCGGGGCAGGTGGGTGCTCGAGCCCCAGGCGTAGCCCCGGACCGCGTTGCGGAGCAGGAACATCAGGCCTGGCCGCTCTCAGATCCCGTCAGGCGGGGGACGATGATGCGCAGTAGGTCCTCGATCCCGCTCGCGGCCTGCTCGGCGGCCTCGGGACCACGTCGGTACGGGTCGGCGACGTCGAGCCTGGTGTCAGCCGGTCCGCGGCGCTCGCTGACGGCCCTCACCAGCTCGCGGCCGGTGAGCGACTCGTCGGCCGAGCGGACCGCCTCGGCGAACTGGCCGATGGTGAAGACCTTGCGGAACGCCGCCGGCTGGTCGTCGAGGATGAACGTGCGGTGAGCCGCCTCGGCCGTCAGCACCAGGTCGGCCTCGTCGACCATCTGGCGAGTCACGGCGCGGCTCGAGAAGTCGCCGACCTCCGTGCCGCGGGTGCCGAGCGTCCCGCTCATGACCTCGTCCATCGGGTGGTCGCGGAAGCCGTGCGTGCCGGCGCTGGCGAAGGTCACCGTCGCGTCGGGGCCGGCGATCCTGCGGGCGATCAGCTCCATGAACGGGCTGCGGCAGATGTTGGCGGTGCAGACGAAGAGGACGTTCAGCGGCTCCCGGTTGGTTGAGGAGCTTGCGCTGGCAAGCGTCTCGAAACCGGCCGGGCGCCGAGCGTCGCCCTCGGCGGGTTTCGAGACAGGCGCCAGCGCGCCTTCCTCAACCAGCCGGGAGCCGCCCTCGGCTGGTTGAGGAGGTTGCGCAGCAACCTTCTCGAAACCTGCCGACAGGTCCAGGTAGCCCGCCCCACGCAGCGCCTCCACGACGTCGGCGAGCGCGTCCTCGATCGTGCGTCCGGTGGTGTCGACGCGGACGTCGGCGTCGGCGGGCTCCTCGTAGGGCGACGAGATGCCGGTGAACTCAGGGATCTCGCCGCGACGTGCCTTGGCGTAGAGGCCCTTGCGGTCGCGGCGCTCGCACTCCTCCAGCGGGGTGGCGACGTGGACGAGGAAGAACGCGCCGCCGGCGTCCTCGACCATCGCGCGGACCTGCTGGCGGGTCTCGTCGAACGGCGCGATCGGGCTGCAGACCGCCACCCCGCCATGGCGGGAGATCTCGGCCGCGACCCAACCGATGCGGCGGATGTTCGTCTCGCGGTCGGCCTTCGAGAAGGTCAGTCCTGCCGAGAGGTTCCGCCGGACGACGTCGCCGTCGAGGCTGGTGACCGTGCGGGTGCCCTGCTCCAACAGGCGGTCCATCAGGGCGCGGGCGAGGGTGGACTTGCCGCTGCCGGACAACCCGGTGAAGAACAGCACCAGCCCTTGGTCGGCCGGCGCCGGGCGGTCGAAGTCGACAATCTCCGCGATGGCCGGCGGGTAGGCGTCGTCGGCGGGTTTCGAGACGGGCGCCAGCGCGCCCTCCTCAACCAGCCGCCTCGCCCCTGCCGCGCCCTCCTCAACCAACCGTGAGGTGAGTGCGTGGACGGGGTCGCCGGCGGCGTACGTGCGGGCGACCTGCACCCCGAGCTGGTGGTCGAGCTCGGCGTCCCCGTGGGACGCGAGCGGGACGGCGACGACGGCTGCCTGGGGGAGCAGGTCGGTCGCGGCGAGGGTGGCGCGGATGAGACCGACGGGGGAGAGGGCGGGCGTGCCGGCGCCGACGTACGCCAGCAGGACGACGGGGCCGAGTCCGCTGAGCTCGGTCAGCTGCGCCTGGGTGAGCGCGTCGGTGACGGGCACGAACGTGCGGCCGGCGTACGCCTCGCGGACCTGGCCGGGGGAGAGGTAATGGCTGCGGAACGGGCCGTACTGCACATGCGTCAGCGCCTCGACCTCGCCGCCGGGGACGGTCACCCGCGCGAGCGGCAGCCCCTCGGGGTCGACCAGCTCGACCGCACCCGCCTCGGCGGCCGACGCCGCGACGTCGTCGGGGAGCGTGAGGGTCACCGGGCTGCCCGGCTCGTCGAACCGGGTCAGCGGCGCGAGGGCGCCGGTCACCAGCAGCTCCAGGTCGTCGAGCTCGCGCGGGGTGGGGCAGTACTGCGGCGGGTTCGGCACCCGCTCATCCTTGCAAACCGGCGTGGTTGGGTGGTCGGCATGCCTGCTCCTGTCGCTCCCGGTCCCGTCGTCGTCGCGGAGGTCGTCCGCTCCGGGTTCGTCGAGGGCCGCCACCACGGCTCCGTCGTCGCGCTCGCGGCCGACGGGACGGTCGAGTGGTCGCTCGGCGACGTCACCTCGCCGGTGCTGCCCCGGTCGTGCAACAAGCCGGTCCAGGCGCTCGCGATGGTGCGGCACGGGCTGGACCTGCCGCCGGACCTGCTCGCCCTCGGCTGCGGGTCGCACTCGGGCGAGCAGCTGCACGTCGACGGCGTACGACGGATCCTGGCCTCCGCCGGCCTGGACGAGTCCGCGCTGCAGACGCCGGAGGACCACCCGCTCGACGAGGAGGTCCGCCTCGCCCACGTCGCGGCGGGCGGGGAGCGGACGCGGATCCACATGAACTGCTCGGGCAAGCACGCCGCGATGCTGGCCACCTGCGTCGCCAACCGATGGGACACCGGGACCTACCTCGACCCGGACCACCCGTTGCAGCGCGCCATCACCGAGGCCTTCGCCGAGCTGACCGGCGAGCCGGTCGCGGTCCACGCGACCGACGGCTGCGGCGCGCCCCTGTTGTCGACGTCCCTGACGGGACTCGCCCAGGCGTTTCGGGCCCTCGCGACCGCTCCCGACGGACCGGAGCGGCGGGTCGCCGACGCCATCCGCCGGCACCCCGAGATGGTCTCCGGCACGACCCGCGACGAGCGGGACGTCCTCGTCGCTGTCCCCGGAGCGATCGGGAAGATGGGCGCCGAGGCCTGCCACGCGATGGCGCTGGCGGACGGGAGGGCCTTCGCGCTGAAGATCGAGGACGGCGCCGACCGGGCGCGGCGCGTCGTCCTCGCGGCGGCGCTCGAGCGGGCCGGGGTCGCGGACGACGTCGTACGTCGGACCGGTCGTGTCGAGCTGTTCGGTGGCGGTCGCCTGGTGGGAGCTGTCCAGGCAGCGTTCTGAGGCGCCGCTAGCGTTGCTAGCGGCCCGTTTTGCTTGTTTGTGGGACGAGTCACCGCGCTAGCGCTTGCAAGCGCTAGCAAGAGCAAGCACACTGGGGACATGGCCAAGGGAAAGGTGGGGACCGCAGTCGGGTCCCTCGGGGACTACCTCCGGGAGCAGCGCACCGCCGCGTCGCTCTCGCTCCGTCAGCTCGCCGAGCAGGCGGGCGTCTCGAACCCCTACCTGAGCCAGATCGAGCGGGGGCTCCGCAAGCCCTCGGCCGAGGTGCTCCAGCAGATCGCCAAGGCACTGCGCATCTCCGCGGAGCAGCTCTACGTCCGCGCGGGGATCGTCAGCCCGGAGGACGGGGTCGGCGGCTCGGTCGAGCTCGCGATCCTCGGCGACAGCCGGCTGACCGAGCGGCAGAAGCAGTCCCTGCTCGACATCCACGCCTCGTTCCTGGCGCTCAACGCCGGTCAGCCGCCCGCTGACCAGTGACCGACGCCCAGGACAGACCACCACCACCGAAGGAGAACGACATGGCGAAGACCACGTTCGACATCAAGACCCTGGACATCAAGGCCCTGGCCGACTTCGAAATCCCCGCGGCCGCCAAGCGCCCGCTGTACGCCGGCGTCGGCGCCACCGACCTCGTCGTGGGCTACGTCCGCGACTACGCCGCGGACGTGCAGAAGCGGTTCGTCGCGACCCAGGAGACCGTGCAGAAGACGGTCGCCGACCTCGACCTCGAGCCCAAGGCGCTCCGCGACCAGGCGCTCGTCGCCGTCAACGCCCGCGTCGAGGCGCTCTCGAAGGACGCCAAGGCCCGCCGCGCCGCCGTCGAGGCCCGCGTCGCCGAGCTGCAGGGCGAGGCCCGCGCGCTTCCGACCCGCCTGCAGAAGACCGTCGACGACAACGTCGTCATCGTCTCCGACACCTACGCCGACCTCGCCAAGCGTGGCGAGCAGCTGCTCGCGCGGATCCGCCGCCAGGAGGAGACCCAGGCGACCGCTGCCGCGGCCAAGACGACCGTCAGCAAGGCGAAGACCACGCAGACGCAGTCCGCCAAGGCGACCAGGACGACCGCCCGCAAGACCACGAACACCGCCAAGCGGACCGTCAAGAAGACGACCGCCGCCCCCAAGAGCAGCGCCAAGGGCACCGCCACCGCCGCCAAGAAGACCGCCACCTCGGCGTCCAAGGCGACGACCGCCGCTGCCAAGAAGGTCGGCGACTGAAGAGCTGACGAGCAGCTCAGCCTGTTCTGAACGCGAGGCCCCCGGACCTGATGGTCCGGGGGCCTTGTCGTGCTTGCGGCCCTGCGCAGGTGCGGGGGTCTCGTCACCGTCGGCCCTGGCGGGCCTCCTGCTCGACCAGCGGTTCGCGCTGGGGCGCCTCTCTGCTCGACCAGCGGTTGGTGGCAGGGTGCGGATCGTGCGAGCCGTGGTCCAGCGCGTCCTGTCCGCCAGTGTCAGCGTCGACGGTGAGGTCGTCGGATCGATCGACGAGCCGGGTCTGCTGGTGTACCTCGGCGTCACTCACGGCGACGGGCCCGACGAGGTGACGTGGACGGCGCGGAAGATCTGGGACCTGCGGTTGCTGCGCGACGAGCGGTCGGCGAGCGACGTGGGTGCGCCGGTGCTGGTGGTCAGCCAGTTCACGCTGTACGGCGACGCCCGCAAGGGTCGGCGCCCCACCTGGCAGGCGGCCGCACCCGGGCCGGTCAGCGAGCCGACGTACGACGCTGTCTGTGCGGAGCTCGAGCGGCTTGGTGCGCACGTCGAGCGGGGGCGGTTCGGGGCGGACATGCGGGTTGCGTCGGTCAACGACGGGCCGGTGACGCTCATCCTGGACACGGCTGAGCGGTGATCGGTCCTGCCCGGCGGGTTTCGAGACGGTTGCCGGCGCAACCTCCTCAACCAGCCGGAGCGGGCGCGCTCGTGCAACATCGTCGACCAGCGGGGCGAGCCGGGGTGCGGGGCCCGGATAGGCTGGGCGGGTGTTGGACATCTTCGCCGTGCAGAGCTACGTGATGCTGCTCGTGACGTTCGTGCTGCTCGCGGTGAAGATCTTCGCGTTCGTCAACAGCCTGCTGCACAGCCCCCAGGAGTACGAGGCGGCCGGCAAGCTGACCAAGACCGCGTGGTGCCTGATCCTCGGCATCGGGCTCGTGGTGCAGGTGCTGCCGTTCGGGCTGCTGCTCAACCTGGCGTTCACGATCGCGGCGTTCGTCTACCTCGCCGACGTGCGGCCGGCGCTGCTCGGGCTACGCCGCCGCTGACCGAACGGGCGGATGTCCGCGGAGGCGGGCTGGACCACCCCGCATCCTTGAGCGTTGCTTGATGTGCGCTCGTTAACGTCCGGCTCTGCTGACGAAGACGTCGGCGGAGTTGGGGGGACTTCGATGATCGGCGAGCTGGACACGCGACCGTGGGGGACCTGGCAGGTCCTGGACGAGGGCGACGGGTTCAAGGTCAAGCGCATCACGGTGCGCCCGCAGTCGCGGTTGTCGTACCAGACCCACGAGCACCGCGCCGAGCACTGGGCCGTCGTCTCCGGCAAGGCGACCTGCGTCGTCGACGGGCGCGTCGTGCTGGCCGGCCCAGGCGACTCGGTGGACGTCGCCATCGGCCAGCCGCACCGGATCACCAACCTCGAGGACGAGGACCTGGTGCTCATCGAGGTGCAGATGGGCCGCTACACCGGCGACGACGACATCTGCCGGCTCGAGGACGACGACGGGCGGCTGTCGGCCTGACCGACGGCCGGTCCCGTCAGTCGGTGTCCGGGTCCGTGCCGCGGCGGCGGGCCCGCCCGCGTCGACCAGCATCGCTCGCCGGCCGCGCGGTCTGGGCGGCCGCTGCGGTGGGGGCGTAGCCGTACCCGTAGCCGTACCCGTAGCCATAGCCGTAGCCCTGGCGGGACTTGGGCGGCGGCGCCAGGTTCACGACGATGCCGACGGTCTTCGCGTCCACGTTCTCGATCCGCTCGACGGCGTGCTGGAGCTGGTCGCGCGTCGTGCGTCCGTGTCGGACGACGAGCATCGCGCCGTCCGCCTGCGCCGTGAGCAGCGCGGCATCCGTCACCGGGAGCAGCGGCGGGGCGTCGAGGATGACCGTGTCGAACCGTCGACGGAGGTCCTGGAGCATCGCCGTCATCGCCTGGGACTGGAGCAGCTCCGACGGGTTGGGCGGGATGGGGCCACACGCGAGGACCTGCAGGCCGGTCTCGCCGTACTGCTGGAGGGCGTCCTCGAGGGTCACCTTGCCGATGAGGACGCTCGTCGTTCCCGCAGCTCCGTCGAGCCCAAGGCGGTCGGCGATCAACGGTCGGCGGAGGTCGCACTCGACGAGCACCACGCGCTGCCCGGCCATCGCCATCGTGATGGCGAGGTTCGTGGCCGTCGTGGTCTTGCCCTCACCCGGCAGCGAGCTGGACACCACGAAGACACGGTGGTCGTGGTCGACCTCGACGTACTGCATGTTCGTGCGCAGGACCCGGAAGGCCTCGGCCCACGGGGACGCAGAGCTCAGCGCCTCGACGGGCGGCTTCTTGACGGCGTTCTGGTCGGCGTTGATGTGCCCCAGGATCGGCGTGGCGGTCACGGCCTCGACGTCGACGTTGGAGGTGATGGACGTGTCGAGCAGCTCGCGGACGACGGCCAGCCCGACGCCCAGCAGCAGCCCGAGGACCACCGCGAGCCCGAGGTTGCGCACGGGCTGCGGGCTGACCGGCGTGGTCGACACGACCGCGTCGTCGACGATGCTGGCCTTGATCAGCATCGACCCGCCGCCCTCGTCCGGCATCTCCAGCTCGGGCACCAGCTCGCTGAGCGCCTCGGCGTAGGCCTGCGCGATGTCGCGGGCCACGGCGGCGTCCGGATCGGTGGCGGAGATCTGCAGGATGACGGTCTCGGGCACGACGGAGGCCGACACGGCCGCCCGCAGCTCGGACTCCGTCCGGACCTCGCCGAGCTCGTCCGCGACGCGGCCCGCCAGGCGGCGGCCGTCGACCAGGTCGGCGTACGACGTCACGCGCTGAGAGGCGAACAGGTTGCCCTGGTAGGCGTCAGCGGTGTCGGACGGGCTCGTCGAGACGAAGAGGCGAGCGGACGACGAGTACTGCGGCGTCGCGGTCCACGTGAGCGCGGACGCGATCCCGACCGTGACGGCCAAGCAGAGGAGGATGACCTTCCACCGCCGGCGGACGGTCCGCCAGTAGTCCTTCAGTTCCACGCTGCGCCTACCGTCCTCGTCTGATCGACCGGCCCCATGGGGTGGTGCGGCGGTCACTGTAACGGGCCGCGCCCCGGTTCACCGTGTCGTCGGCCTTTCGTTCCGCGCCTACTCCTGCCTTGCCGGGGCTGTCACTGCCCGGCGGGCCAGACCGTCCTGTCCGCAAGGTAAACGAAAATGCAAACGTGGGCGGGTCCGAGTGGCAGACTCGTGCGACGTCCCTCTTGTCCTCAGTGCTCCGGGAGTCCCAGTGAGTGACGTGGTCGCGTTCGTCCGGCGCCACCGAGTCCCCTTCGCCCTCGCCTTCGACGCGTCGGCCTGGGTCGTCTCCTTCCTCTTCTTCGCGTGGCTGCGCTACGACAACATGTCGACGACCGTGCCCTGGGCTGCGACGACCGTCGCGGCGGTGGCTGTCTTCGCCCTGTACGTCGTCCTGGCAACAGTCTTCCGGCTGCACCAAGGGCGAGCCGGGACCGGCAGCCTCGAGCAGATGATCCTGCTGGGGGCGGTGACGATCATCTCCGGAGCGGCGCTCTTCGTCGTGAACGTCGTGGGTCATTGGATCCCGCGAAGCGTGCCGGTCGGCGGGACGCTGGGTGCTCTGGTGCTGATGGCCTGGGGACGGGCGTTCTGGCGGCGGCTGCGCGAGCGCGACCTCGAGCAGCTGCACCGCGACGGTGCCTGCCTGGCCCTGCTCGTCGGTGCGGGTGAGGCGGGTCGCGAGCTCGTCAACTCCATGCTGCGCGACCCTGCTCGGCGCTGGCGCCCGGTCGGCATCCTGGACGACGACCCCCGCAAGCGGCACCTGCGCATCCGCGGGGTGCCGGTGATCGGCACGACGTCGCAGCTCGAGGAGCAGGTCGCTGCCACTGGCGCTGACACGGTCGTGCTGGCCATGCCCAGCGCCTCCTCCGAGGACGTCGACCGTGTGCGCGCTGCTGCTGTCAAGGCCGGGGCGGACGTGAAGGTCCTTCCGTCCACCACCCAGCTGCTCACCGAGCGGGTCGGCATCCGGGACCTGCGCGACATCAACATCACCGACGTCCTCGGGCGCAACCAGCTCGACACCGACGTCGATGCGATCGCCGACTACCTGACCGGCCGTCGGGTGCTGGTGACCGGAGCGGGTGGGTCGATCGGCTCGGAGCTGTGCCGGCAGATCCACCGGTTCGCCCCCGGCGAGCTGATGATGCTCGACCGCGACGAGTCCGCCCTGCACGCCCTGCAGCTCTCGATCCACGGCCGGGCGCTGCTGGACTCCGACGAGGTGATCCTCTGCGACATCCGTGATGCTGCGGCCGTCGACGCGATCTTCCAGGCTCGGCGACCCGAGGTGGTCTTTCACGCGGCCGCCCTCAAGCACCTGCCGATGCTGGAGCAGTATCCGGCCGAGGCGGTCAAGACCAACGTCATCGGCACCCGCAACATGCTGGAGTCCTCCGACCGGTACGACGTCGACAAGTTCGTCAACATCTCGACCGACAAGGCCGCGAACCCGACGAGCGTGCTCGGCTACTCCAAGCGGATCGCCGAGCGGCTCACCGCCGAGCAGGCGTACCGCGCGCAGGGCACCTACCTCTCCGTCCGCTTCGGCAACGTCCTCGGCAGCCGCGGTTCGGTGCTCACCTCCTTCGCCAAGCAGATCGCGGAGGGCGGTCCGATCACGGTCACCGACCCCGAGGTCACCCGCTTCTTCATGACGATCGAGGAGGCATGCCAGCTCGTCATCCAAGCCGCCGCGATCGGCGGCGCGGGCGAGGTGCTCGTGCTCGACATGGGGGAGCCGGTGCGCATCGTCGACATGGCCCAGCAGCTCATCGAGCAGTCCGGGGAGAACATCCGGATCGAGTACACCGGCCTGCGCGAGGGCGAGAAGATGCACGAAGAGCTCTTCGCCGAGCACGAGCCGCAGGACCACCGGCCGCGCCACCCGCTCGTCTCCCACGTGCCGGTGCCCCCGGTCACGGCCGGTGAGGTGCAGGACCTGCCGACGACCGGCGAGCGCCAGTACGTCATGCGCGCGCTGATGGGGCTCTGCCAGGACGAGCTCGTCCCCGCCGACGACGAGGACTACCTCCGCAGGTAGCGCTCCAGCGCGGTCATCGCGTCCTCCGGCTCGAAGCCGACCGCGCGGATCTTGGACAGATTCAGCACGCTGTTCGACGGCCGCGGGGCAAGCTGCCTGCCCTGGCCCATCTCTTGGCCGTACGCCGCGGTGCTGGTCGGCGACACGTCGGACTCGTCGCGGCCGGAGCGCCGGAAGACCTCCCGTGCGACGTCGTGCCAGCTGGTCGGCTCGCCACTGTTGCTGACGTTGTACGTACCGTAGGGCGCCTCCGTGTCGAGCAGGTGGCGCGTCGCTCGGACCAGCTCGTCCGTGAAGGTCAGCCGGCCGACCTGGTCGTCGACGACCGCTGGCGAGACGCCGTCGGCGGCCAAGCGCTGCATGGTGCGGACGAAGTTGTGGCCGTCGCCGACCACCCAGGACGTGCGCAGGACGTAGTGCCGGCGGGCCATGCCGACCGCGAGGTCGCCGGCGGCCTTGGACTGGGCGTAGACCCCGAGCGGTGACAGCGGCTCGTCCTCGGTGTGGCCGTCCGGTCCGCCCGTCGTGCCGTCGAAGACGTAGTCGGTCGAGTAGTGGACCAGCGTGCAGCGGTGCTCTCTCGCCAGCCGGGCAAGCGCGGCCGACAGCGACGCGTTGGCCGCCCAGGCGGCTCGGCGTCCGTCGGCGGTCTCGGCCGCGTCGACGGCGGTGTACGCCGCAGCGTTCAGCACGACGTCGGTGTCCCGCCACGGAAGTGCAGCGACTGCGGCCGGGTCCGTCAGGTCCACGTCGTCACGGGTGACCTGCCGAGCGTCGGGGAAGGCATCGGCGAGCGCGCGACCGAGCTGGCCGTTGGCTCCCAGGACCATCGGCCGCCGCACCGGCATCGGCTCGACCTCCGCCATCCGCGGGTTGGCGCGGTCCTTCTCCGACATGACGGAGTCCGCGACCGGGATCGGCCACGGGATGGCGAGTGCAGGGTCGGCGGCGTCGACAGCGACGTAGGTCGCGTCCGGGCTCCAGTGGTCGTTGACGAGGTAGGAGTAGGACGTGTCGTCCTCGAGCGTCTGGTAGGCGTTGCCGACGCCGCGAGGCACAAGCACCGCCACCGATGGATCGGCCTCGACCGTGACGACGCGGCCGAACGAGTCGCCCGCCCGGAGGTCGACGTACGCCCCGAACACCCGGCCGGTCACGACCGAGATCAGCTTGTCCCACGGCTCGGCGTGGACGCCGCGCAGCGTGCCGCGCCGGTGGTTGTGCGCGACGTTGTGCTGGACCGGACCCAGGTCGGGGAAGCCGAGGTCGGTGAGCTTGCGTCGTTGCCAGTTCTCCTTGAACCAGCCGCGCGCGTCCTCGTGGACGTCGAGGTGGACCAGGAGCAGCCCGGGGATGTCCGTGCTGTCGACGCGCACGCTCACTGCCCCTTCGCGGCGTACGCCGCTTCGGTCGCCGCCTTGGCCGGTCGCCACCAGGCCTCGTGGGCGGCGTACCACTCGATCGTGTCGGCCAGCCCGGCCTCGAGGTCCGCGAACCGCGGCCGCCAGCCGAGCTCGGTCCGGAGCTTGGTCGAGTCGATCGCGTAGCGGCGGTCGTGCCCGGCGCGGTCGGTGACGAAGTCGATGTCGTCCTCGTCCCGGCCCAGGTGCCTCAGGATCGAGCGGACCACGTCCAGGTTGCTGCGTTCGCCGTCGGCGCCGACGAGGTAGGTCTCGCCGATCTCGCCTCGGTCGAGGATTGCCAGGACCGCGGAGGAGTGGTCCTCGGCGTGGATCCAATCCCGGACGTTCAACCCGTCGCCGTAGACCCGCGGCCGCCCGCCGTCGAGCACGGTCGTGACCTGGCGGGGGATGAGCTTCTCGACGTGCTGCCAGGGGCCATAGTTGTTGGAGCAGTTCGAGATCGTCGCCCGCACACCGAAGCTGCGGACCCAGGCGCGGACCAGGTGGTCCGAGCCGGCCTTGGTGGCGGAGTAGGGACTGCTCGGGCGGTACGCCGTCTCCTCCGTGAACCGGGCCGGGTCGTCGAGGTCCAGGTCGCCGTAGACCTCGTCGGTGGAGACGTGGTGCAGCCGCACGTCGTGGCGGCGGACCGCCTTGAGCAGGGTGAACGTGCCGACCAGGTTGGTGTGGACGAAGGGTGTCGGGTCGTCGAGCGAGTTGTCGTTGTGCGACTCCGCGGCGAGGTGGACGACCCCGTCCAGTGGTCCGGCGTGCTCCGCGACGAGCGGCTCGACCACGGCCGCGTCCGCGACGTCGCCGACCACGAGCCGGACCCGCTCCTCGGGCAGCCCGTCGAGGGCGGCCCGGCTGGCGGCGTACGTCAGCTTGTCGAGGACCGTGACCTCGACGTCGGTGTGCGCCACGACGTGGTGGACGAAGTTGGCACCGATGAAGCCGGCGCCGCCGGTCACGAGAAGTCGTCGCACGCGCCGGAGTCTAGGTGCGGCACTAGGGTCCAGCCATGCGCGGCATCATCCTGGCGGGCGGCACCGGTTCGCGGCTGCACCCGGTCACGCGGGCGGTCAGCAAGCAGCTCATGCCCATCTACGACAAGCCGATGATCTGCTACCCGCTGTCGACGCTGATGCTGGCCGGCATCCGCGACGTCCTGGTCATCACCACCCCGCACGAGCAGGAGCAGTTCGTGCGGCTGCTCGGCGACGGGTCGTCCCTGGGCATCTCGATCACCTACGCGGCGCAGCCCTCCCCCGACGGTCTGGCCCAGGCCTTCCTGATCGGCGCGGACTTCGTCGCCGGCGACACCGTCGCGCTCGTCCTTGGGGACAACATCTTCTACGGCTCCGGCCTCGGCACCCACCTGCGGCGGTTCGGTGACATCGACGGCGCGGCGGTCTTCGGCTACCAGGTCTCCGACCCGACGGCGTACGGCGTCGTGGAGTTCGACGAGACGGGCCGGGCGATCTCGCTCGAGGAGAAGCCGGAGCGCCCGCGCAGCCGGTACGCCGTACCCGGGCTCTACTTCTACGGCGACGACGTCCTCGACCACGCCCGCGAGCTGCGCCCGTCGGCGCGCGGCGAGCTCGAGATCACCGACCTCAACCGGCGCTACCTCGACCAGGGGCGGCTGCAGGTCGAGGTGCTGCCGCGCGGGTCCGCCTGGCTCGACACCGGCACGTTCGACGCGCTCAACGACGCCTCGAACTACGTGCGTGCGATCCAGGACCGGCAGGGCACCAAGATCGGCGCTCCCGAGGAGGTGGCGTGGCGGATGGGGTTCATCGACGACGACCGGCTCCGCCAGCTCGGCGAGGGGCTGCGCAAGAGCGGGTACGGCGACTACCTGCTGGGGCTGCTCGGCGGATGACGTGTCCGGGCCGGACGGGCCACTAGCCTGTGGCCCATGAAGGTCCTCGTCACCGGCGGCGCCGGCTACATCGGCTCGACCACCTGCAAGGCACTGGAGCAGTCGGGTCACGTGCCTGTCGTGCTCGACTCGTTGCTCACGGGTCCGCGCGCCTTTGTCGGTGACCGGGCGTTCTACGAGGGCGACATCGCCGATCGGGCCCTGGTGCGTCGCATCGCCGAGGAACACCCGGACATCGACACGACCATCCACATGGCCGCACGGATCGTCGTTCCCGAGTCGGTCGAGAAGCCCTACGAGTACTACCGCGACAACGTCGCGAAGTCGCTCGAGCTGTTCGACGAGCTCGACGCCCTCGGCCTGGGCCGGGTGCTGTTCTCCAGCTCGGCGAGCCTGTACGCCACGAAGGAGTCCTTCGAGGTGACTGAGGAGGACCCGCTCGCGCCGCAGTCGCCCTACGCCCGCACCAAGCTGATGATGGAGCAGGTGCTGCAGGACATGGCCGGGGCGACGAGCCTGCGCGCGATCGTCCTGCGGTACTTCAACCCGATCGGGTCCGACCCCGATCTCGAGACGGGCATCTACGCCCGCGAGCCCTCGCACGTGCTCGGCCAGCTGGTCATGGCCGCGCGGGGGCAGAAGGACAGCTTCACCATCACCGGCGTCGACCACCCGACCCGGGACGGCACCGGTATCCGCGACTACATCCACGTCTGGGACCTGGCCAGGGCCCACGTCCGAGCGGTGGAGCGGTTCGACGACGTGCTCGCCGCGGTGGACGCGCCCAGCACGATCATCAACGTCGGCACCGGCGAGGGCGTGACCGTCCGCGAGCTGGTGTCCTCGTTCGAGCGGGTCTTCGGGTCGGACGTGCCCACCGCGGAAGCCGCGCCGCGTCCCGGCGACGCCGTGGGCGCCTACGCCAACGTCGACAAGTCCCGCCGTCTGCTCGACTGGTCCACCGAGCTCACGCTCGACGACGCGATCGCCTCGGCGCTGGCCTGGGGCGAGAAGCGCAAGGAGATCCTCGGCTACGAGTGAGCTGAGCCGGTCCTAGCAGGCGCTCGCCGCGCTGCTGAAGGACGAACCGGGCTCGATCGAGGGCGTGGCGCGGACGTCGACGTCGGCCGTCTGTCCGGTGGCGGTCGTCATCGTCCACTCGACGTCGATCGTCTCCTCGGGGTCGAGCTGGGCGAGGACCCGCACGACCGGCCGGCCGTCATGCTCGAGGGCGCCGGCGTCCACCCGCTCACCCGCGAAGGTGACCGCGTCGATGGAGCCTCCGACCGGTCCGTAGAGGTAGGCGACCACGAGCTGGGAGCCGACCGGGGCGCCGTAGTTGCCGCCCCCGGTGACGAGGTCGGGCAACGACCCGACCTGGTCCTCCCGCAGGGTCGACTCGAGGCGCAGCCTCCCGACGAGCCGCTGTCGGTCGTCCTCGCAAGTCGTCGCCTCCGCAGTGGTCTCGTGCCGCAGGAAGTAGGACATTTTCGCTGCGCTGGTGTCGTTGAGGTAGGCCCCGACCTGGGGACGGTTGGCGTCGTCACCGGTCAGCTCGCCGGCCACCGCCGTGCCGGCCAGCGCCCCCTGCTCGACGTCGTCGAAGGAGTGCACGAGCAATCGACCTTCCCGGGCGGCTCGCGACAGCGCACGCAGGACGTCCTGGGGCCGTTCGACGCCCGACGTCACCCGGTCGAAGACTGCCAGCGCAGCAGCGCGGAAGAACTCGTCCTGAGCTGACGGGTCCGCAAGGCGCTCGTACGTGGCGAACAGGAGCTCGTCGACCACGTTGTCGGCGCGCAGCTCGACACCCGCCGCCGTCACGGGGCCGGTGACCTCGAGCAGGTACGACAGCGCCACAGGGTCGACCGAGAGCACGCCCGCCGGCTGCTCCGGCTGGGACCGTGTCCAGTGCTGCCGCAGCAGGTCCGCCGCGCGCGGCCAGTCGGGGGTCAGGTTGTAGTCACCCGGGAAGCGACCGATGTTGGTGCTGAAGAGCTCGCTCTCCTCCTTCGTCAGCTGCAAGGGTTGCTCGCGGGTGCCCAGGTCGGTGGCCGCGATCTGCCGGGTCAGGTCGACCAAACCGTTGTGGGTGCGTACCACCGAGATGGCGCCAGGCAGTCCGCCGGTGGCCCGGATCTCGGCGTTGTTCTGCATGACCAGGAGGAAGTCGCGCGCTCCGTCCCCACCGAGCATGGACGGCATGACCTCGAGAGCGGTCGCCGCCGAGCTCATGGCGCTCTGCGCGTCACCCACCTTCTGACGCAGGTCGCGGAAGCCGCTTGCGAGCGTGCCGACGTACCCTTCGGGGTCCGCCCGCTGCAGGCGGTCGTCGGCGGTGGTGAACGCGTCATCTGCGCGATCGACCGGAGTCCCCAGTCGCTCCACCGCATCGAGGTCGACCCGCCCGTCCCGCGGGACGATCGCATCGAGGTCGTCCGCGGCGGAGATCAACGGCTCAGCACCTTCGAGCGCCAGGTCCGCCACGACGTCGCTCGCCAGGGCGATGCCGTCGGCGTCGTCGCCGACGACGGGCAGCAGGCCCAGAGCGCGCCAGGTCAGGCCTGAGGTCCGGTCGGCCGCGTCGCCGCTGTGCTCGCGGAGGTCGGCCAACGCAGCGCTCGCCTCGCGGGTGGAGCCGGCCTCGAGCGAGGACTGCACCGCGTCGGCGTCACGCACCGCTGCGTCCAGCGAGTCCTTGACGTGGTACGCCGTCCAGCCCACCCACGCCGCGATCCCCACCAGGATGAGGAGGACCAGGGCCAGAAGCGTGCCGAGTCGACGCGGGCTTGCCATGCGCACGACCCTATCGACTGCCGGCCGCGACCTCTGGGGGACGTCAAACGACGAGGACCCCGGCCGGAGCCGGGGTCCTCGTCGGAGCGGTCAGTGACGAGTCACTTGACGATGAGCGTGTACTGGCGGTTCACCCGACGCCACGGGGTGTTCGGGTCCGGGATGAACTTCAGGGTCACGACGTACTTGCCCGGGGGCAGGCCCTTGCCGACGATCGTCGCGGCACCGTTCTTGTTCAGGTCCTTGCGAGCCTTGAAGACGGCGGGTGCGGTGCCGCCACCGGCCTTCTTCGGACGGATGATGACCTTCAGGTCACCCTCAGGCGTCGCGTCGCCGGGGTACTTGAGCTTCATCTTGAACTTCGGCTTCTCGCCGGGGTCGACGTTCTTCGGGTTCGTCCCGCCCTTGGGCTTGACGTCGGCGTTCGGCTCGAGGCAGACGCCGTAGCGGTCGCACTTCTCGGCGTTCGCGGGGGCGCCGGTCGCGCCGACGAGGCCAGCGGCCATGACCGCGGACGCCAGGAGGCCGGTGATGAGCTTCTTCATTGTGGGTCTCTCCCCATGTGGCGCCCGAGGGACGCGGCGTGCATGACGGGACCCATGTTTGCACAGATGGTCTGCCTATACAGCATCAATCCGCTTTACCGTCGTCCTACCCGAAGATCGGCGGGCCGGGGTTTGCGTGATGTCTCCGACTGGTCTGGACGGAGCGCGATCCGAGGACGAGATGGTCGTTGTTGTTCCACGATGACCCCATGTGGCGGGGGATCAAGAAGTGGAAGCGCCGGGTGAGGTGCCGGATGAAGCACGGGGTGGCGTGCCCGCACGTCGGCGGCTACCACTGAGCGGGCTGGGGAGAGCCGGGTCAGGACGCCGCGGCTGAGCTGGCGGGCTGCACCGCGCCCCAGCGGAGCGTCGGCTGGTGGTAGGCCTCCGGCCAGGCCAGCGCCGGCGCTTCCTGCAGCTGGACCATCTCGAGCAGCAGGTCGTCGGGGGAGGCAAAGTCGCCCGGCTCAAGCGGCTCGCTGAGTCGGAGGTACGGCTTGCCGTCGGCATCGGGATGGGCGGTCATCGACACGACCGGGCAGCCCGCGCCGGCGGCCAGCCGGGCGGCACCGAAGGAGCCGAGTCGGTCCACGCCGAGGAACCTGATCGGCGTACGTCCCGGCACATCGCTGGCGATCGCAAGCACGTTGCCGTCGTGCAACGCCTTCAGCATGCCCTTCGCGCCGACGGTGGCGTCGAGGGGTCGGCCGCCGGAGACAGTGCCGGTGCGGACGTGCTGCTTGAGGAACTCCGGCGCGTCCGGCGCCAGCATCTCCGGAGACACCACGACGAGCAGCGGACGGTCGGCCCGGCACACCGAAGCGACCGCGCCCTCGTAGTGGCCGTGGTGCAGGAAGCTGATGACCACCCCGCGGCCGCGCTTGCGGGCGGCGACGAGGTGCTCGACCCCCTCGACCTCCTGGAAGGTGATCAGGTTCGGGTGCCAGCGCAGCTCCGAGCGGAGGATGTCGCGCTCGACGTACCTCTCCGCCGCCCGGTCCACCTCGGCAGGCGTGCAGGCACCGCCGAGGAGGAACTCCATCTCGCGGTGCGCCCGCGCGAGGCGGTCCTGGTTCTTGCGGGCGCGGGTGAGGCGGGCGCGGGTGACGGCCGGCACGGCGGCGTCCGGGATGTGCCGTCGTCCCCACGAGACGGCTGCGGCGAGGGAGCTCATGCGCGGACAGTAGGGGTCCGGCTTGTTACTGCGCAGTTCACCTCGTTGTTGGGCGGACGGAGGTGCGGGAACGGTCTCCCACCTGACGACTAGGTTGGCGGCATGGTTGCCGATGCTGCGGACGGCTGGTTCGCCCGCAACACCTCCCACTGGGACGACTGGTCGCTCGACGAGCTGGTCGCGGCGAAGGGCTCGCAGCGCGTCAGCCTCGTCGTGCCCGCTCGCAACGAGGCCGGCACGGTCGGCGACGTCGTCACCCGCGTCCGCGAGGCGCTCGTCGATACGGTCGCGCTGGTCGACGAGGTCGTGGTCATCGACTCCGACTCCACCGACGCGACGTACGACGTGGCGAGCGACGCCGGCGCGGTCGTCCACCGCTCCGCCGAGGTGCGGCCCGACCTCGGCTCTCGGCCCGGCAAGGGCGAGGCGATGTGGAAGTCGCTCTTCGTGACCAGCGGCGACGTCCTCGTCTTCATGGACGCCGACCTGACCGAGTGGGACACCCACTTCGTCCCCGGCCTCCTCGGCCCGCTGCTCACCCGTCCGGATGTCGCGCTGGTGAAGGGTTTCTACGAACGGCCCGGCGCCGCGGGGCCGTACGACGGCGGGCGGGTGACCGAGCTCGTCGCCCGGCCGCTCATCGCGCTCGAGCACCCCGAGCTGGCCGGCCTGGTCCAGCCGCTGGCGGGGGAGTGGGCCGTGCGGCGATCGCTCTTCGAGGCGCTGTCGGTGCCGGTCGGCTACGCCGTCGAGCTGGCTGCGCTCATCGACACCGCCGCGTCGCTCGGCGTCGACGCGATCGCACAGGTCGACCTCGGGCGGCGGGATCACTCGCACCAGGCGCTTCTCGACCTCGGCGCGATGGCGACGCAGATCCTGGCGGCGATGGCGTCGCGGCGGGCGACCCCGGCGGGTTTCGAGACGGTCGCTGCGCGACCTCCTCAACCAGCCGGATCGGTGTCCCGGGGCGAGGTCGTTCTCCGGCAGTACCAGCCCGGCCCCGGCGGCATCACGCCCGTCGACCGAGAGGTGCTTACGTTCGAGCGTCCGCCCGCGAGGTCCGTGGCATGACCCTGCGACTCGGTCGGCAGGAGTTCGCCGACGACCGGACCCTGATGATGGCGATCGTCAACCGGACGCCGGACTCCTTCTACGACAAGGGCGCCACCTGGGCGGAGGACAAGGCCTTCGACCGGGTCGCGCAGGTCGTCGACGAGGGCGCCGAGATGGTCGACATCGGCGGCATCAAGGCGGCCCCCGGCGAGGAGATCGACGAGGTCGAGGAGAAGCGGCGGGTCGTCGACTTCGTGGCGCGGGTGCGGGCGGCGTACCCCTCCCTCGTCGTCTCCGTCGACACCTGGCGCGCCTCGGTCGGCGAAGCCGTCTGCCAGGCCGGCGCGGACGTGCTCAACGACGCGTGGGGCGGCGCCGACCCCGGCCTCGTCGACGTGGCCGCCAAGCACGACGTCGCGCTGATCTGCACGCACACGGGAGGGGCAGTGCCGCGGACGCGTCCCTATCGGGTGGAGTACGACGACGTGGTCCGCTCCGCGATCGACGACACCGTGGCGTACGCCGAGCGGGCACTCGCCGCGGGAGTCGCGCGGGAGTCGCTGGTGATCGACCCGGCGCACGACTTCGGCAAGAACACCTTCCACTCCCTCGAGATCACCCGCCGGCTCGACGAGATGGTGGCGACCGGGTGGCCGGTGCTGGTGTCGCTGTCGAACAAGGACTTCGTCGGCGAGTCCCTCGACCTGCCCGTCGGCGAACGGCTGACCGGCACGCTCGCCGCGACCGCCGTCTGCGCCCTGGCGGGGGCGCGGATCTACCGCGTGCACGAGGTCGTCGAGACCCGTCAGGTGGTCGACATGGTGAACACGATCGCCGGGCGGCGGCTGCCCGCGCGGGCGATCCGGGGGCTCCAGTGAGCTCGGTGACTGGACGGCCGCGGGTCGTGCTGGTCCCGGGCGCGCTGGCGCTGCTGCCGGAGCACGCGTCCTTGACCGATCCGCTCACGGACTTGCGCGCGGCTGCTGTCGCCGCGGTCCGGTGGCTGGGGCCCGAGGCCGAGGTGGTCGGGGACGCACAAGGGGAGCGGGTCGCCGCTGCGCTGATGGACGCCGCCGGTGTGCGGCGCGGTGGTGCTGCGGCGTACCTCGTGGTCGGCAACGGCTCGGCCAAGCGGTCCGAGAAGGCGCCGGGTCACCTGGACGAGCGGTCGTTCGGGTTCGACGACGCGCTCCGTGATGCCCTGGTCGCCGGTGACCTCGCAGGCATGGACTGGTCGCTTGCCGACGACCTGTGGGCGTCGGTCGACGGCCTGCGACGCGCGGTGGACCTGATCGGCGGCCCGGCGACGGTGGACTACGACGACGACCCCTACGGCGTGCAGTACTGGGTGATGCGGTGGGGCTCGTGAGGGTTCTGCTCGGTCCGCGCAACGGCGACCTCGCCGACCTGTACGCCGTGCCCCGGCGCCCGTGGCTGCGGGCCAACATGGTCAGCACCGTCGATGGCTCCGCCACCGGCGCGGACGGCCGCAGCGGCTCGATCAACAGCGCCGCCGACCATGAGGTCTTCCGTGTGCTCCGCGCCCAGGCCGACGCGATCGTCGTGGGCGCCGGGACGGCCCGGGCCGAGGGCTACGGACCGGCGGACGTGCCGATCGTGCTGGTCACGCGCCGGGCCGACGTGCCGGAGCGCCTCCACGGCCACGAGCCGGGCCGCGTGCTCGTCGCCACCTGTGCCACCGCTGAGCACCTTGCCGAGGCGCGAACGCTGCTCGGCGAGGAGCACGTGCTCGTCGTGGGCGAGGACGAGGTCGACCTCGCCGCCCTCCGCGACACGCTTGTCGGGCGCGGCTTCGAGAGCCTGCTGTCGGAGGGCGGCCCGCACCTGCTCCGGGACCTGCTCGCCGCCGGCCTGGTCGACGAGCTGTGCGCCACGCTCGTCCCGACCGTGGTCGGCGCAGACGGACCCCGGATGACCGCGGGCCCGCCCGTCGACGTACCGCTCTCGCTCGAGCTGCTGCTCGAGCACGAGGGCACGCTGCTCGCCCGGTGGTTCGTCGACGGCCCGTGAGCGTTCGTCGGTCAGACCACCCGACCGACGGCGAGGGCGATGACAGCGGCCCAGAGCACGATGCCGAGTCCGATGAGCGAGTAGAAGAGCGTCAGCGAGGTCCCCATGGAGTCCGACGCTAGGACGCGAGGGCCAGGAGCGACATGGGGCGACCGGGTCATTCGGGGGCAGGAGGAGGACTAGTCACGACCCCAGTGGTCCAGACCGGTCTGGGGTGGCGGGTTCGTCGGGAGCGGCCCGGGTAAAGGCGGCACGACGCGGCGGTCTCGCGGGCGGCGGCGCTCCCCGCACATGGGAGTCCTCGAGACCGCCGCGTCGTCGCGTCCCGGGACGGGAACGGCCCGTCAGGGCGCTCGGGAGTCAACGCGCCGACAGCGTCGCGCGCGACCTCACGGCAAGAGGTTCAGGGGCGAGGAGAGCTCGCCCTGAATGGCCTTGAACTCCCTGCGGGTCAGCCCGTCGGTGTCGCTGAAGTCGCGCCACACGTCCTTGAGGCCCTGCGCGGCCTCGTCCAGGTCGTCGGCGACGGCACGCATGGCGGTCCACACCGCGTTGCCGGCGCTCGCGATGTCCGGCTGCGCGCCGAGGGTCGACCGGCCGACGCTGCCGTGCTGGAAGACACCGGGGTTGTCGACGGCGCGGGCGAGGTGGGCGGCCGCGTCGCGCACTCGGCTCGCGACCTGCGGCAGGTTGTTCCAGAGCTTGGCCATCTGGAAGCGCTCGATGTTGACCACGAGCCTGCCGGTCGAGGCCGGCGGCTCGTTGAACGCGAACGGGTCGCTGCCGGCCGGGTGCGCCGCGGCGAGCAGGTCGAGCTGGTCGAAGCAGAGGTACGCCGCCGCCTGCTCCTCGGCCAGCAGCTCGGCGTTCGCCGTGTCGAGCGCGGAGCTGATGTTCGTGACGACGCCGTCCGGCTTCGCGGCACCGAGCTCGACCTGGGGCGGCTGCGAGCCGGCGTCGGCGACCTGGCCGGAGAGGACGCCCAGCGCGCCGCCGCCCGCGGCGAGCAGGAACGGCACGGCGGTCCCGGCACTGAACAGGGTCGCCGCCGCAGCCGCGACCGCGCCGAGGATCGCCAGGGCGACCGCCACGCCGCCGTAGTCGCTGCCCGGCTTGGCCTTCTGCATCGCGTCCAGCGCGGCGTCGAGGATGGTCAGCACCGCCAGGCGCGACCGCTGGATGGCCAGGGCGTTGCCGAGCGCGGCCTCGGCGATCTTGCCCATCAGGAGCTGGAGGTTCGGCACGACGGTGCCGAGCTGCGCGACGTACTTCTCCTTGAAGTAGTCCATCGCCACGCCGTCGAGGTGCGGGGTGGCGTCGTCCAGCTGCTCGGTCAGGATGACGTACGCCGGGTTGGCGAAGACCGGACGGTCGTCGGCGGACGCCAGCTGGCTGGGCGTGCTGGCGATCTGGTGCATGCCTTCGAGGATCGGTGTCACGACGGCGTTCACGATGCCTTCCGGGGGCGGCAGGCTCCGCCACCGACGGGAGACCTCCGCGAGGGTCGACCGGTAGTCCTCGAGGTAGCCCGCGGGCACGTCCGGCTCGACCTTGTCGTCGACCGACACCTCGGGGACGTCGATGCCGAACGCCGCGAGGTCGAAGGGCGGGGTGGCGCCGTTGAGCGGCGACGGGTAGCGGCGCACGACGTAGAACGGGAACGAGCCTGCGGCAGCGATCCAGCCGGTCTCGGGGCTGCCGTCCATGATCACGGCGCCGTCGTCGACGAAGCCGGGCACGGCCGAGAGGGCCTTGTCCCGCATGTGCCAGTACATCGCCGAGTCCATCGCCGCGACGGCGACCTCCTCGACCCGTTCGTCCACCGCTCGGGCGAACTCGTCGTTCGACACCAGTTGTCCGCCGGCTGCCGCGCCGGAACCCAGTCCCCATGAGTCGCTCATGGCAGGTGTCTTCCGTTCGTGGGCGTGATCCAAACCACGATTACGCCGCGTGGTGCCGGCGAGGGGTTGCTGCCCTGCGTCGGTCACCGGGTCTCGTCGACGCTCGGTTTCGAGACGGCGCTGACGCGCCTCCTCAACCCACCGGCTGGCTCGCTGCTCGACCAGCGGGTGGCGCTGTGCTGGTCCTCAGTCGGTCGGAGGGGCGGGCTCGGCGACGGAGAGCAGGACGGCGTCGGGGTAGGTCTCGCGGAGCTGCTCGAGGTAGTCGACGAGCGCCTCGCGGGTCAGGTCGGTGGTGCCGACGACGATGACCGTGCCGGGCTCGCCGGGCTCGCCCTCCTTCTCGGCGGCGGTATCGCGCAGGTCGAGCACGAGGTCGAGGGCGGTGCCGTCGGCCTCCTCCGGCACGAGCGCGAGGAGCGTCTCCTCGTCCTCGACGGTCTCCGGGTCGGTCGGCTCGGCCTCGGTGTCGACCAGGCAGGTCCACTCCCGCTCGAGGGCGTCTGTGCACGGCTCGGCGACCGGCTCCGGCTCGGGGTCCGGCGTCGGCGTGGGAGTGGGGGTCGGCGTCGGCGTGGGGGTCGGCTGGGGCGACGGCGGGTTCGCAGGCGGGGTCTTCGGCGGGTCGGCCTGCTCGAAGTCGGCCTCGTCCGGGGCGACGGGGGCCGGCGCCTCCTTGTCGGACTCGAACGCGCTGTCCGACGACGGCGCCGCCGGGGCGGGCGCGCCCGAGGGGGTCGACGAGTAGTCGGGGGCCGGCACGTACGAGGTGGTCGGCGCGATGAACGGTGCGGAGTACGACGAGGGGAACACCAGCTGCGGCGGCGCTGCGGTCGTCGGAGCGACGTCCGCGACGACCGGCGGCGGGAAGAGGCCCATCGACGGCGAGACCGGCTCGGCCGAGCCGAAGGTCGGCAGCTCACCGGCCACGGCCGGCGGGACGAGGACCGGCTCGACGGCGGTGGTGACGGGCACCTCGCCGTCGGCGTACACCACGCCTGCCCCGCAGCCCAGCGTCAGCGCGAGCGCGACGAGCAGACGGGACCTCATGTGGTCACCGTACGTCGGTCGTCCTCAGGAGCCGCAACCCCTTCGGCGGGGAACACCCATCGTTGGTAGCCCCAGAAGCGGAAGAGCGTCGCGAGGGCCACGCCGACGAGGTTCCCCGAGACGTTCTCGGCAACCGTGGAGGTCCAGCCGAGCGCGTAGGAGGTGACCGCCAGCGGCACCAGGTTGACCGCGAGACCACCGAGGTTGACCAGCACGAACAGCGTGTACGCCGTCGCGAGCTGCAGCCGCTGCCGCTGGTCGAAGACCCACAGCCGGTTGCCGGCGAACGCGAAGGTCGCCGAGACCACGAAGGCCAGTGTCTTGGAGGTCAGCGGCCCGGTCTCGAGCAGCTGCCGGGCGAGGTTGTAGCAGGCGACGTCGACCAGGAACGCCAGGCCGCCGACCACCAGGAAGCGGGAGGCGATCCGACCGGTGGGCACGATCGGCGAGGTACCCGACACGCACCCGCGGAACACACCGCGCCCCCGCGTGGTTGAGTCCGGCCGTGACCACCGACCACCGCGCCGACCCCCGCAGCGCGGACGACTCCCGACGCGTGTCCCTGCTGCTCGGCCTGCTCTTCGGCGTGGCCGGCATGGGCTCGTCCTCGGCCGCGGTCGCGCTGCCGCTCATGGGCGGCGACCTGGGGGTCGACGTCGGGATGGCGACGTGGTCGATCAGCCTCTACGCGCTGATGCTCGCCGTGACGACCGCGGTCTACGGCCGGATCTCCGACCTCGTCGGGATCAAGCTGCCGCTGCTCGTCGGCATCGGCCTGATGACGGCCGGCGCGCTGGTGGCGGCGTTCGCTCCGACGTACGGCGTCCACCTCGGCGGCCGCCTCTTCCAGGGCGCCGGCGCGGCTGCCGTGCCGACGCTGGGGGTGGCGGCGCTGAGCGCGCGGTACGACGGCGAGGTCAAGGGCCTCGCCCTCGGTCGCCTCGCGGGGATGGCCGCCGCGGTCTCCTGCCTCGGCCCGCTGGCCGGCGGGCTCGTCGAGCACGCCTTCGGGTGGCGGGTCGTGATGGCGCTGCCGATCCTCGGCATCCTGGTCGTGCCGTTCCTGTGGCGCGCGCTCACCGGCGAGGGCAGCGGCGCCAGCCTCGACGTGCTCGGCGCGATCCTCGTCGCCGCGACCGCCGCCGGCCTCGTGCTGCTCGTGCAGTCGCCCTCGACCGGCCTGGTGGTCGCGCTCGTCGGCGTGCTCTTGATGGTGCTCGGCACGCCCCTGGTCGTGCTGCGCGTACGCCGCCGCCCGCACGGCTTCCTCCCGCTGGCCGTCATCCGCAACCCCACGGTCGTGCGCAGCGCGGTCGCGGCGGCGGCCGTGCCCGCCGCGTGGTTCGGGCTGCTCGTCTCGGTGCCGGCCGTGCTCGTCGACCACGGTTGGGCCGCGTGGGAGGTGGGCCTGCTGCTCGTGCCGAGCGCGGTCGTCGCGCTCTTCGTGCCGCGGGTCGCCGGGCCGCTGCTGACCCGCGTCGGCGGGCCGGCCGCGCTGGCCATCGCCGGCGTGACCGCGTCGCTGGCGCTCGTGCTCGCCGCCATCGGCACCGCGGCCGCCTCGGCCGTCGTGCTCGGCGTGGCGGTCGTGCTGGTGACGATGGCCTTCGGGCTCGGCCAGCCCGCGCTCACCGCGTCCGTCGGCGACGCCGTCGAGCTCGACGTGCGGGGTGTGGCGCTCGGCGTCGCCACCCTGCTCTTCCTCGTCGGCGGGTCGGTCGGCTCCGCCGTCGTCGGCGGCATCGGCGACGCCATCGGGGCGCCGGGTGCGCTCGGCATCCTGGCCGCGCTGCCGCTGCTCGGGCTGGTCGCGTTGATCCCCGAGCTCAAGCGGTTCGCCGCGGTCGTCGCGGACTGAGGGCGTCCCCGCTGGTCGAGCAGCGAGCTCCGGCGCGCACCCGCAGGTCGAGCAGCGAGCGCCAGCCGGTGGGTTGAGGAGGCGCGCCAGCGCCGTCTCGAAACCGAGCGTCGTCGAGACCCGGTGACCGTGGTCGCGGCCCTGCGTCTCTCGCCGGGTCTCGTCAACGGTCGGCGCCGGGGCCTCCCTGCTCGACCAACGGGTGGCCCGGCGGCCCTCCCTGCTCGACCAGCGGACCGTCAGGCGGTGAGGTCGAGGCGGCGGAGGGTGTCGGCGAGGCGGCGGGCGACGTAGTCGTTGCCGGCGGGGCTGGCGCCACCCTCCTCGGAGCGGAGGTCGGGCTGGTCGGTGCGGCCGGTGCCGGCCCAGCCCGCGGCGACCGGGTCGACGGCGTACCCGTCGTGGTCCTCGACCACCTCGGTGACGATCCCGGCGAGGTCGCCGGTGAGCGGGCCCTCCTGGGCGAGGGTCCACGGCACGACCTGGACCAGACCGGCGTCGGGGAACGTCTCGCGCAGGGCGTCGAGGTAGGTGTCCATCGCGGCGCGGAGGTTGGGCCCGTCGACCAGGCGCACGTCGTTGCGGCCGGCGTCGACGACCACGACGTCGGGCTCGACGCCGGAGTCGGCGATCGCGGCGAGCCGGTCGGCGAGGCGTTCACCCGGGTCGCCGGCGACGAAGCCGACGCCCTCGGCGGCCTCGACGACGCACTCCCAGCCGAGGCGGTCGGCGGTGGGGCAGGCGTAACCGGTGGTGTACCCGTCGCCGAGCCACAGCGAGACCGGCTCCTCGGCGGGCTCCGACGAGGACGAGGGGGAGGCGGAGGCCGACGGAGCCGTGGACCGGGCGGCCGCGGGGTCGGTCACCGAGCCGGCGTCGACCTCGACGCGGTCCTGCCAGTCGACGTACGCCCAGGCGGTCCCCACGACCACGAAGGCCGCGAGCAGCAGGACGAGGACGCCGGACAGACGTGAGAGCGCGGCCGAACGGTACTGCCGTGTCTGCCACAGTTGCTCGCGTGCAGGTGGGGATGCAGGTGGGGATGACGCTGCCGGTCATGGAACCGGACCTCTGGGACGACGGCGCGCGCACGCTGGAGGCGTGGGCGCGGGCGGTCGACGAGGGCCCGTTCAGCACGCTGTGCTTCGGCGAGCGGATGGCCTTCGACAACCCCGAGACGCTCACGCTGCTCGGCGCGGTCGCGGCCTGGACCAGCCGGGTGCGCCTCGCGACGACGGTGGTCGTCCCGCAGCTGCACGACCCCGTCCTGCTCGCGAAGTCGCTGGCCACCGGCGACCAGCTCTGCGCGGGCCGGCTCAGCGTCGGGCTCGGGGTCGGTGGGCGCGAGGAGGACTACCGCGTCGTCGGCGCCGACCTCGGCACGCAGACCATGCGCGAGATGGCCGAGCGGGCCGAGGTGCTCAAGGCCGTGTGGCGTGGCGACCTGGTCGCCGGGGCGACGCGCCGCATCGGGCCGCCGCCGGCGCAGGAGGGCGGGCCGGAGCTGCTGGTCGGCTCCATGGGTCCGCGGACGATCCGCCACGCGGCCCGCTGGGCCGACGGCCTCGCCGGCGTCACGCTCGACGTCGACCCCGCCGGCGTACGCCGCCTCTTCGACCTCGCCGAGGACGCCTGGGCCGAGGCGGGCAAGGACCGGCCGCGGCTGACGACGTCGTTCTGGTTCGCCCTCGACGACGGCAGCGGCGGTGCCCAGGACGGCGGGGCGCGCGCGCAGGTCCACCGCCACCTGCGCCACTACATGAGCTGGCTGCCGGCCGACCTGGTCGACGCGATGGCGCCGACGACCGGGTTCGCCGGGACGCCAGCGCAGCTGCGCGAGGTGCTGCAGCGGTTCGAGGACATCGGCACCGACGAGGTCCACCTCATCCCCACCGGGTCCGACGTCGCCCAGGTCGCGGCGGTCGCGGAGCTGCTCGGATGAGCCAGCGGTCCCGCGACGACGTCGGCGGCACCTGGGCGCGGGCCGCCGTGCTCAGCATCGGGTTCGTGGCGCTGCTGTGGGCGATCGAGGTGCTCGACGCGGTCTGGTCGCGCGACCTCGATGCTTACGGCGTCCGCCCCCGCGACCAGGACGGGCTGCTCGGCGTGGTGCTCGCGCCGGTGCTGCACGCCGGGTGGGACCACCTGTCCGGCAACACGGTCCCGGTGCTGGTGCTGGCCTTCCTCGTGCTCGTCGGCGGCACCGGTCGTGGGCTCGCCGCGACGGCCGTCATCTGGCTGGTCGGCGGGTTCGGTGTGTGGCTGACCGCGCCGACCCTGTCGATCCACCTCGGCGCGAGCGTCCTGGTCTTCGGTTGGCTGGTCTACCTCATCGTCCGCGGCGCCTTCACCCGCAGCGCGGGCGAGATCATCCTGGGGATCGTGCTGTTCCTGGCCTACGGCGGCCTGCTGCTCGGCGTGCTGCCCGGGCAACCCGGGGTGTCGTGGCAGGGCCACCTCTTCGGCGCGGTCGGCGGTGCGCTGGCCGCGGCGTGGGTCGACCGGCGCGACCACGTCGCCCGCCCTAGGCTCTGACCCCGTGCGCTCGGACTGGCTGCCCATCTCGGCGGCGATGCTCGTCACCGGGGCGATGGCACTGGCGCTCGGCCGCCTGGTCGGCGACTTCGGCGGCACCTCCGCGCAGACGCTGCGCGGCGTGCAGGCGGACGACGGTCGGTGGCTGGCCGTGGCGGTCGTCTACTTCCTCGCGGCCGCCTGCCTGACCCTCGGCCTGCCGGCGGTGCTCGAGCTGCTGCGCGGCGGCGGTCGGTACGTCGGTGGCGCGGGCGTCGTGTCGCTGGCGATCGGCTTCCTGGGCCTGGCCGGCTTCTCGATGCTCATCGTCTCCTTCCGCGCGCTCATCGTCAGCGGCTCGGTCGACACCGGCGTGCTCGCGGCAGCCACCGAGGAGTCGGGCCTCGCGATCTTCCTGCGCGGCTGGCTGGTCGCGATCCTGCTCGGCGAGCTGCTGCTGGCCGCCGGGCTGCTCCGCGCCGGCCCGCTGCTCGTGCCGCGCTGGATCCCGGCCCTGCTCGCCGTCCACCTCGCCGCCGTCGCGGTCGGCACCGCGCTCCCGCCCGAGGTCGCCCGCCTCGCGGTCGTGCTGCTCGCCGTCGCGCTGGCCGGCATCGGCATCACCGCCGCCCGTCCCCACCGCCACCCCTCGGGAGCCCGCTCATGACCGACGACCGCCTCGCCGCCCTGGACGCCGACCTCGTCGAGGCCGAGCGCGACCTCGCCGAGCACCGCCGGCTCACCGGCCGCCTGGGTCGGGCCGAGGCCGCGGTGGCCGCGGCCACCCAGGAGCTCGGCTTCCGCAAGGGCCGACTGCGCGAGGAGACGGCCGACGTCGCGAAGCTCGAGTCGTTCAGCCCCACCCGCATCTGGGCCGGCCTGACCGGCCGACGCGAGACCGACCTCGACCGAGAGCGGGCCGAGCAGCAGGCCGCGGAGTACGCCGTCGCGGAGGCCGAGGCCGCCCGCGACCGCGCTCGGGCCGAGGTGGCGCAGACCCAGCAGGCGCTGCGGGCCGTCGCGGACGCCGACGTACGCCGCCGGCGGGCCCTGACCGCCAAGGAGGACCACCTCCGCGCCGCCGGCCACCCCGCCGGTGGCGAGCTCGACGAGCTGGCGGCCACGACCGGGGCGGGGCGCTCGGCGCTCGGTGAGCTCCAGGAGGCCGGCGCGGCCGCCGACGCGGCGCTCGCCCGGCTGCAGGCGGCCGCGGACCTGCTCGGCTCGGCGCAGAGCTGGTCGACCGCCGACACGTTCCTCGGCGGCGGGATGGTGACCGACCTGGTCAAGTACGACCGGATGGACGGCGCCCAGCGACTCATGCGCGAGGCCGACGTCGCGCTGAAGCGGCTCTCCACCGAGCTGGCCGACGTGGGGATGAGCGCGGTCGGGGGGATCGAGGTCACCGAGCTCGCCCGCGCGTTCGACGTGTGGTTCGACAACATCTTCAGCGACTGGTCGGTGCGCAACCGGATCGCCGAGGCCGCCGACCGGGTCGCCCGCACCTCGGCCGCCGTCGCGCGCGTCCGCGAGGAGCTCCGTGACCGCGTCGTGCGCCAGCAGGTCGAGCTCGACCTGCTCGCCGCCCGGCGCGAGGAGCTGCTGGGCGGGTCGTCATCCGGGTAGTCCGGCACGCCTCGGTCCTTTCCGGCTGACCAAAGGGCGCGCTCGTGCCGGACTATCCCGACAGGGGTCAGGCCAGGGCGCGGGCGAGGGCGGCGACCTGGTCGAGCGGGGCGTCGTACCCGGGGAAGTAGGCGCACACCCGGTCGGCCACGTCGCCGAAGCGGCGGAGGAGCTCGGCGGCGCACTCCTCGGGCGTGCCGACGACGGCGAGCGTGTGGAGCATGTCGTCGGTGACCAGGTCCATCATCGAGGCGATGTCGCCGACCTTGGAGAGCCGGTTGAGCTCGGGCTGCACCTCGCCCCAGCCCTCGACGTCGAGGACGGGTCGGTACGCCGGCGTGGAGCCGTAGAAGGCCAGCAGCCCGCGGACGCCGAGCGCGGCGGCGTGCTGCTCCTCGGGCGTGCGGCCCATCGCGACGATCGCCTGCGGGAAGACGCGGAAGGTCGGCGAGGCCGGGGTGCCGAGCGCGGGCAGCGTGCGCTCGCGGAAGTGCCGGTGGCTGTGGAACGGCATCACCAGCAACCCGTCGGCCACCTCGCCGGCGGTCCGGGTCATCAGCGGGCCGAGCGCGCCGAGCAGCACCGGCGGCGGGCCGAACGGGTTCGGCCCGGGCACGAACGTCGGCGGCATCAGCGTGTGCCGGGTGTGCTCGCCGCGGAAGTCCAGCCGCGTGCCGTCCTGCCACGAGGTCAGGATCGCCTTGACCGCGAGCACGATCTCCCGCATCCGGGCGGCGGGGGGCGACCAGGTGGCGCCGTAGCGGTTCTCCACGTGCGGCTTGATCTGCGAGCCCAGCCCGAGGCGGAACCGGCCGCCCGACATCAGCTGCAGGTCCCACGCGGTGTGCGCGAGGTGCATCGGGCTGCGCGGCATCGCGATCGCCACGTTGGTCATCAGGTCGGTCTCGACGACCCCGGCCGCGGCCGCCAGCGGCAGGAACACGTCGTGCGGGCCCTCGAAGGTGAACAGGCCCGCCACGCCGGCCTCCACCAGCTCGCGGGCGCGGTCGGCCGCGCGGTCGGGCCGGGCGTCGAGCTGGACGTCGAGCAGCATCGGGTCAGACCCTCTCGGCCGGGGTGTCGGTGTGGGCGCCGGTCTCGGTAGGGGTCGTCGCGAGCGCACGCAGCCCGTCGAGGTGGTCCACCCGTCCGCGCACCGGGGGACCGTAGCGGGCCGGGCCACCCGTGGTCCATCGATCCGACCGCTGGTCGGTCGGGCCTGTGGATGACCGGGCCGCTGGCGGGGTAGTCCGTGACGTTCGGCAGGTGTTTCGGCCGGATCGCCTGCGGAACGTCACGGACTACCCCGACCGCCGTGGCGAGGGGCCCGCGTGCCGGAAGGTCAGGCCGAGACCCGCCGCACGAGCGTAGGCGGCAGGAGGACGGGGTCGGGGACGGCGCCGGGGTCGTCGAGGCGGGCGAGCAGCAGGCGGGTGGCGCGCTCGGCGAGGTCGCCGGCGGGGTTGACGACGGTGGTGAGCGGGGGCGTGCAGTGGTCGGCGCCGAGGTCGTCGTACCCCACCACCGCCACGTCGTCCGGCACCCGCCGCCCGGCCGCGGCCAGCGCACGGAGCGCGCCGCGGGCCATCAGGTCGGAGGCGACGAAGAGGCCGTCGAGGTCGGGGTACGCCGCGAGCAGCCGCGCGCACGCCACCTCGCCGCTGGCCTCGGTGAAGTCGCCGTGGTCGACCGGCCCGTCGTCCATGCCGGCGGCGGCGAGCGCCGCGAGGTGCCCGGCCAGCCGGTCCTGGCCGGCAGCCATGTCGACCGGCCCGCCGACGTGCCCGATCCGCCGGCAGCCGCGCTCGAGCAGCAGCTCGGTGGCCAGCCGTGCGCCGGCGACGTTGTCGGTGTCGGCCCAGGCGACCCGGTCCGCGCCGACGATCGGCCGGCCGACGAACGCGCACGGCAGCCCGAGCGCGCCGAGGTGCTCGGCCAGCAGGTCGCTGCGGTGGTGGGAGACGACGATCGCGCCGTCGACGTGCCCGCCGCGCAGGTACCGCAGCGTCCGGTCCTCCTCCTCGCCCGGCCGCGCGAGCAGCAGCACCAGCTGCAGGTCGCGCTCGGCGAGCACCCGGTTGACCGCGGTCAGCGTGCGGCCGAAGAACGGGTCGGAGAAGACCCGGTCGTCCGGCTCGGGGACCACCACCGCCACCGAGTCCGTACGCCGCGTGGCGAGCGAGCGGGCGGCCGGGTTCGCGACGTACCCGAGGTCGCGCACCGCCGCCGCGACCGCCTCCCGCGCCCGGTCGCTCACGCGGGTGCTGCCGTTGACCGCGCGGGACGCGGTGGCCCGCGAGACCCCCGCGCGCCGGGCGACCTCGTCGAGCGTCGGCGTACCCGCGGCGTCCACGGCGCTCAACCTAGCGGCGCCCGACCCGCACCCGCGCCGACACCCGACCGCGCCCCGCCCACGCTCACGTCAGGCCTCGCTGGACCCGAGCCGCCCGGTGGCGGCGACGTCGGCGTAGAACCGGGCCGAGGTCTTGGGCGTGCGCACCTGGGTGTCGTAGTCGACGTGCACGATGCCGAAGCGCTTGGTGTAGCCGAACGCCCACTCGTAGTTGTCCAGCAGCGACCACTGGAAGAACCCGCGCAGGTCGACGCCCTGCTCCATCGCGTCGTGCGCGGCTCGCAGGTGGGCGTCGATGAAGGCGACCCGCTCGGGGTCGTGGACGGAGCCGTCGGGGAAGACCTGGTCGTCGTAGGCCGCGCCGTTCTCGGTGACGTAGAGCGGCGGGACGGCGTACTCGTCCTTGAGCCGCACCAGCAGCCGGGTCAGCCCCTCGGGCTGGACCTCCCAGTCCATCGCGGTGCGCGGCAGGCCGCGGCTGACGAAGATGACGTCGTCGCAGCCGACGTAGGGGGTGCCGGTGGTGCGGCCGGTCTCGTTCTCGTTGCTCTTCAGCTCGTCGGGGTGTGGGCGGCCGGCGATCGCGTTGCCGTTGTAGTAGTTGACGCCCAGCACGTCGATGGGGGAGGAGATGACCTCGAGGTCGCCGTCCTGGATCACGTCGGTCCAGCTGCCGCGGCCCGGCACGGGCATGCCCTCGGTGTCGGCGACGATGTCCGCGGGGTAGGAGCCGCGGAAGATCGGGTCGAGGAAGACCCGGTTGAAGAGCCCGTCGACCCGCCGCGCGGCGTCGACGTCGACGGGGTCGGCGGGGTCGTTCGGGTCGGCGACGGTGAAGTTGAGCGTGATGCCGAGGCCGGCCTCGGGCCGCTCGGGGTCGGTCCCGACGCCGCGGCGGCGCAGCTCCTGGACGGTCATGCCGTGGGCGAGCATGAGGTGGTGGGCGGCGACGAGGCCGTTGGCGCCCTCCTGGCGACCCGGCGCGTGCTGGCCGCCGGTGTGCCCGAGGAACGCCGAGCACCACGGCTCGTTCAGCGTCGTCCACGCCGCCACCCGGTCGCCGAGCGCGTCGTGCACGCTCAGGGAGTACTCCACGAAGCGGTGGGCGGTGTCCCGGTCGGTCCAGCCGCCCCGGTCCTCGAGCGCCTGCGGCAGGTCCCAGTGGTAGAGCGTGAGCCACGGGACGATGTCGTTGCCGAGCAGCTCGTCGACGAGCCGGTCGTAGAACGCGAGCCCGGCCGGGTTGACCGGCCCGGCGTCCGGTCGCACGCGCGGCCAGGCCACCGAGAAGCGGTAGGCGCGCAGGTTCAGCTCCTTCATGAGCGCGACGTCGGCGGCGTACCGGTGGTAGTGGTCGCACGCCACGTCGCCGTGGTTGCCACCGATGACCGCGCCCGGCACCCGCGCGAAGGTGTCCCAGATGCTCGGGGTGCGCCCGTCCTCGGCGGCGGCGCCCTCGACCTGGTACGCCGCGGTCGCCGCGCCCCACAGGAAGCCCGGCGGGAACTGGATCTCGGAGCTGCTCATGCGCCCACCCTAGACGGGATGGAAGCGCTTCCACCATGGATCCACCATGCGCCTGCAATGGATCCAGCCTGCGTCCACGACCGGTCCGCCGGTGGACGGGTGTTTCGACGCGCCCCGCCGCGGGCAGTCCGGGGGACAACACCGTCCGGCGCACCGGGCGTTCGCGAAGGAGGCCCACGTGGGCGAGCTGCAGATCGACATCCCCCGGCTCTACCGGGCCGGCAAGGTGGACGTCCCCGAGGAGGCCGCCCACCTCGCGGAGATCTCCGCGGACCTCTTCGACGCGCTCGGGACGTTCAACGTCATGACGGCGCAGGCCGGCGACCCGGCTGCGTGGCGTCGGCTGCTCAAGGTCGGCGGCGAGGTCTACGAGGAGATCCGCGAGACCGTGCTCGACCTCAACAACATCGGCGTCGCCCTCATCAAGACCGCCGACCACTTCGTGGAGACCGACGCCGACGCGCGCCGGCAGTACGACGGCATGGGCCGCCACCTCAAGGACGTCGACCCGCGGCCGGCCGACGTGCCACCCGAGATGGACTCCTTCCACGAGCCCGGCGCCAACGACAGCGAGGGCAGCCGGATCGAGAGCACGCCCGACCCGACCGAGCCGACGCTGCCGGAGGCCGTGTCGTGAGCGGCTTCGACCGGACCCAGTTCGACGCCGACCTCGACGACATCGAGACCTACCTGGGCTACCTGCGCGGCAACGAGCTGATGTGGCAGACCTTCCACGACTTCCAGCTCTCGATGATCGACCAGGTCCCGTGGCCGGCGCCGTTCGACTACACCAGCCCCTGCCCGGACGGCCGGTTCCAGGTGCCCTTCGACCACTACCCGCTCATCGAGGTGTCGATCCCGGAGGGGGACGCGGAGGCCTTGATCCGGCAGCGTGTCGAGCAGCTCACCGACGCGATGGACCAGTCCTGGCGCAACGGGCAGGCCTGGGCCGCGGGCGTCGCCGGCCAGGCCCGGGCCGTGTGCGAGCAGTTCACCGAGCCGTTCGTCCCGACCCTGCGCGGCGCGATGGACCTCATGCAGGCGCGGGTCGTCAACAAGCTGCAGGTCTCGGCCAACGACGACTGGGCCAACCTCGGCGGTGCCGCCGCGCAGTGGAACGGCCAGTTCGCCGGCCAGTTCCGCAACTTCTACGACAACTACAACGACGTGGTCGCCCGGTTCGGCCTGTTCTGCTCGTGGATCAACCTCGGCTACGCGCTCGGCACCAAGATCATCGCCGCCACCCAGCTGGGCGCCGGCAAGTTCGTCACCAGCCTGAAGAAGAACCTCGAGGGCCAGCTCGACCACTGGGCCGACAACGGCGGCGACAAGCCCAACGACCCCTCCGACTGGCCGGCGTGGGTCGGTGACGTCGCCGCGGTCGTCCAGAGCACCATCGGGGTCGCCTCCGACATCCCGGTCGTGGGCGAGGTGGCCGGCGTCCTCGACATGGTCGGCAAGACCCAGACCCTGATGAGCGACATCGACACGCTCGTGGGCGGCGGCCTGCTGCCGGAGAAGAAGACCTACGACGCGGTGATGACCGCGGAGGAGGCCTACGAGCTCTTCACCACGACGCTGTACGACGACCACTACCAGGCGTTCCGCACCGGCATGGACCAGCTCGACGTCGGTGGCGCCGGCTCGAACGCCTACGAGCGCAGCATCAGCGGGCAGTCGATCCTGGAAATGATGCGCGAGACCAAGCGCCGCGGGGACTGGGGCCTGCCCACGATCCCGGCGACCAACCTGGCCTGACGCACGACCGGCCCGGGCCGTGTGGCCCGGGCCGGTCGCGTGGGTGCGTCGGTCGTTACTTGCCCTTGCGGGCGCGCGAGGCGATCTTCGCGCGCTCGTTGGCGTCCAGGATGACCTTGCGGATGCGCACCATCTCGGGCGTCACCTCGACGCACTCGTCGTCGCGGCAGAACTCCAGGCACTGCTCGAGGGAGAGCTTCTTCGGCGGGATGAGCTTCTCGAAGTTGTCGGAGGTGGCGGACCGGATGTTGGTCTGCTGCTTCTCCTTGGTGATATTGACGTCCATGTCGTCGGCGCGGGAGTTCTCGCCGACGATCATGCCCTCGTAGACCTCGGTGGTCGGCTCGACGAACATGACGCCGCGCTCCTGCAGCGAGGTCATGGCGTACGCCGTCGCGGCACCCTTGCGGTCGGCCACCAGCGAGCCGTTGTTGCGCGAGCGGATCTCGCCGGCCCACGGCTCGTACTTCTCGAAGATGTGGTGGGCGATGCCGGTGCCGCGGGTGTCGGTGAGGAACTGGGTGCGGAAGCCGATGAGGCCGCGCGCGGGCACCAGGAACTCCATCCGGACCCAGCCGGTGCCGTGGTTGGTCATCTGCTCCATGCGGCCCTTGCGGGAGGCGAGCAGCTCGGTGATCGTGCCGAGGTACTCCTCCGGCGCGTCGATCGTCAGGCGCTCGACGGGCTCGTGGACCTTGCCGTCGATCTCGCGGGTGACCACCTGCGGCTTGCCGACGGTGAGCTCGAAGCCCTCGCGGCGCATCTGCTCCACGAGGATCGCCAGCGCCAGCTCGCCACGGCCCTGGACCTCCCAGGCGTCGGGGCGCTCGGTCGGCAGGACGCGCAGCGACACGTTGCCGATCAGCTCGGAGTCCAGGCGGTCCTTGACCAGGCGGGCGGTCACCTTCGCGCCCTTGACCCGGCCCACCAGCGGGCTGGTGTTGGTGCCGATCGTCATCGAGATGGCGGGCTCGTCGACGTGGATGAGCGGCAGCGCAACCGGGTTCTCCGGGTCGGCCAGCGTCTCGCCGATGGTGATGTCCGGGATGCCCGCGATCGCGACGATGTCGCCGGGGCCGGCGGACTCGCCGGGCTTGCGCTCGAGGCCCTCGGTGACGAGCAGCTCGGTGATCTTCACGCGGTTGACCGAGCCGTCGCGCTTCATCCACGCGACCTGCTGGCCCTTGCGCAGCTCGCCCTGGTGCACGCGGACCAGCGCGAGCCGGCCGAGGAACGGCGAGGAGTCGAGGTTGGTGACGTGGGCCTGGAGCGGCGCGCCCTCGTCGTACGTCGGGGCCGGGATGGTCTCGAGGATCGTCTTGAACAGCGGCTCGAGGTCGGGGGAGTCCGGCAGCGCGCCGTTCTCCGGCTGCTCGAGACCCGCGACGCCGGCGCGGCCCGAGGCGTAGACGACCGGGAAGTCGAGCGCCTCCTGGCTGTGGCTGTCGTCGAGCAGGTCCATGAACAGCTCGTAGGTCTCGTCCACGACCTCCGCGATGCGGGCGTCGCCGCGGTCGGTCTTGTTGACCACCAGGATCACCGGCATGTCGGCGTTGAGCGCCTTGCGCAGCACGAAGCGGGTCTGGGGGAGCGGGCCCTCGGAGGCGTCGACGAGGAGCACGATGCCGTCGACCATCGACAGGCCGCGCTCCACCTCGCCGCCGAAGTCGGCGTGGCCCGGGGTGTCGATGATGTTGATCGTCATCGGCTGGCCGTCGGCCGCGGGGCCGGCGTAGTGGACCGCGGTGTTCTTCGCGAGGATCGTGATGCCCTTCTCGCGCTCGAGGTCGCCGGAGTCCATGACCCGCTCGGCGACGCTCTCGGCCTGGTGGGCGGTGAAGGCCCCGGCCTGGCGCAGCATGGCGTCGACGAGGGTCGTCTTGCCGTGGTCGACGTGCGCGACGATCGCGACGTTGCGCAGGTCCGTGCGGGCGGTGGTTCCGGGCATGGGTGTGGTACGTCGCTTCCGTTGGGGATCATGGGCCCGAACGGGCCCAGGCGATTCTACGGGCGGGGGCCGCTCCCTCAGAAGTTCCCGAGCGCCCACAGCACCAGCACGACCGCCGCGCCGACCACCAGTCCCACCACCGTGACGCCCGCCGCGATCAGCGCGATCCGCTCCTGCCGACCCCGCCGCCGGCGCAGCCCGAGGTCGCCCGCGACGCGCTCCACGAGGGTCCGGCCGCCGTTGAGGTCCTGGCTGCTGTCCACCTCCCGGCGGTAGCGGCCGTCGGCGCCGCGCGCCCACACCACCCGGCGGCGTACGCCGGTGACCCGGCCCGACGCCGCGCTCACCTCGAACCCCGGTCTCCGGCCGGCCGAGCGGCTCGTCCCGCGCACGCGGTCGGTCACCGAGTACGTCCCCGGCGCCGGGAACCGCACCTCGTTCACCACGCCCGCGCCCGGCCGGTCGCCGCCCGGCCGCACCAGCAGGCCGTCGTCGGTGCGCTCCACGGCGTACGCCGCGTCCTTCGTCGCCTCGACGAGTGCGGCGTGCAGGCGGTCGGCGTCGGGGGTGGCGTCCGGGGTGGCGTCGGGGGTGGCGTCGGGGTGGGTGCCGGTCATGGCGGCCAGCCTTCCCGGGCACAGGTCACCCCATGCCGTCCATCGCGACCAACACCCGTGTCGAGCTCCCCGAGCTGCTCGACTTCGTCCGCACCCGCCACCACCTGGTGCTGCTCACCCACCGCTCCGACGGCCGCCCGCAGCTCTCGCCGGTCACCGGCGGCGTGGTCGGCGAGGGGGACGCCGGGCGGATCGTCATCTCGACCTATCCCGACCGCGCCAAGGCCGTGAACCTCCGCCGTGACCCCCGCTGCTCGGTCCTCGTCCTCTCGGAGGAGTGGGACGACGCGTGGGTGCAGGTAGACGGCACCGCCGAGGTGCTCGACATGCCCTCGCCCGAGGCCGAGGACGGGCTCGTCGACTACTTCCGGTGCATCTCCGGCGAGCACCCCGACTGGGACGAGTACCGCGCCGCCATGCGCAAGCAGGGCAAGTCGCTCCTCCGCATCACCCCCACCTCCTGGGGCCCCGTCGCCACCGGTGGCTTCCCGCCCGACCGCGTGCCCTCCTGACGTCGGTCCCGTCCGCGTACCGGCCGTTTGTCCACAGGCTGGCGGGGGCTGGCGGGGTAGTCCGTGACGTTCGGCAGGTGTTTCGGCACGTTCCGCCTGCCGAACGTCACGGACTACCCCGACGCCGGACCCGGCCACGTGGCGACCCACCGGACCAGCCCGAGGACCAGCCAGGAGACCGCCGACCGGGGTAGTAACGGTCAGGAACGTCCGTGACTGTCCCCGTGGAGGTCGGGGACGTCCGTTACTACCCCGCCAGGGCGCGGTCGAGCGCCGCAGCCACGTGCAGGGTGGTGCAGGGGAAGACGGGGATGTCGGCGTCGGCCTGCTTGACGAGCAGCTCGAGCTCGGTGCAGCCGAGGACGACGCCGGCGGCGCCGGCGTCCCAGAGCTCGTCGATGACCGAGACGACCTGGCGGCGGGAGGTGTCCAGGACGCGGCCGTGGACGAGCTCGCCGTACACGATGTCGTCGAGCTCCTGGTGGTGCTCCTCGCCGGGGACGTGCACGGTGATCCCGTGGCTGGCGAGCCGGTCGGTGAAGAACGGGCGGGTCATGGAGAACTTCGTGCCGAGGAACCCGACCGAGGTGACCCCGGCGGCGCGGCAGGCCTCGGCGACGACGTCGGCGAGGTGGATGACCGGGATGTCGACGGCGGCCTCGACCTGGTCGAAGACCTGGTGGTACGCCGTCGTGCACATCAGCAGGAAGTCCGCGCCGGCCCGCTCCACACCCTGCGCGCCGGCCACCAGCAGCGCGGCGACGTCGTCCCAGCGCTCGGCCGCGGCCAGCTCGGTGACCTCGGCGAACTCGACCGAGGCGAGCACGGTCCGGGCCGAGTGCAGCCCGCCGAGCCGCTCCTCGACGCCACGGTTGATGCCTTCGTAGTAGACGGCGCTGCTCTTCCAGCCGAGCCCGCCGAGAAGTCCGATCGTCTGCATGCCGCCCACCCTGTCAGACGGGCGGTGCGAGGTGTACCGATCGGTAACCGGTGTCACTCGAAGACGCGGTGCACCTTGTGCTGGGCGGCCTGCGCGCGGGGGCGCAGCACCAGCTCGTCGATGTTGACGTGCGGGGGCCGGGTGACCATCCAGGTGATGGCGTCGGCGACGTCCTCGGCGGTCAGCGGCTCGGCGACGCCGGCGTACACCGCCTCGGCCTTCTCCTCGTCGCCCTCGAAGCGGACCAGCGCGAACTCGTCCGTCTTCACCATGCCCGGCGCGATCTCGCAGACCCGCACGGGCTGGTCCCACAGCTCCAGGCGCAGCGTCTCGGTGACGACCTGGGTGCCGTGCTTGGCGGCGGTGTAGCCCGCCCCGCCCTCGTAGGCGATCCGGCCGGCGGTCGAGCCGACGTTGAGGATCACGCCGGCGCCGCTGGCGACCAGCGCGGGCAGGAGCGCCCGGGTGACCTGCATCAGGCCGATGACGTTGACCTCGTACATCCGCCGCCACTCGTCGCTGTCGGCCTGCGCGACCGGCGTCGAGCCGAACGCGCCACCGGCGTTGTTGACCAGGACGTCGAGCCGGTCGCCGACCACCTCGGCGAGCGCCGCGACCGACTCCTCCGAGGTCACGTCGCAGACCACGGCGGTCCCGCCGATCTCGGCGGCGAGCGCCTCGACCCGGTCGGCCCGGCGGGCCGCGCACAGCACGTGGAAACCCTCGGCGGCGAGCATCCGGGCGGTCGCCGCACCGATGCCGCTGCTGGCTCCGGTGACGACGGCGGTACGACGGGTGGCGGTGCTGTCGGTCATGCGGACCATTGTCGGGAGGGCCCCACTCCGCTGGCACACTGGGCTGCCGTGCCCCAGCCCCGCCTGCTCCTGCTCGCCCGGTCCGCCGGCGTCGTCGGCGGCCTCGCCTGGCTGGCCCGCTGGCCCCTCACCGGGGACGGCAGCGCCAGCACCGCCGCGGACGTCGCGTGGTGGGTCGGGCTGGTCGCGCTGGCCGTCTCGCTGGCGGCGTACGGCGCGTCGCTGGTGAAGGTGGGCTGGCTGCGGGTGGTCGTCGGCCTCGCGCTGCCGGTGCTGGTCTGGTCGGTGCTCGAGGTGCTGCGCGGCGAGGGCGACGGACCCGCGGTCGACGGGATCGCCGGGCTGGTCGTGCTGGGCGTCTCGGTCGCCGGCCTGGTCCGCGGCCGGCGAACGGGTACCGGGACCCACACCCGGTGACGGGAACAACCGACGCCCCGCGCCGGTTGGGTTCCGGAGGACCGGCGGACGGCGGAAGGACGAGCGTGGACCTGACCCACGGCGACATCGGCGGCATCGGCGACATCAGGCGCCTGGCGATGATCAGTCTGCACACCTCGCCGCTCGACCAGCCGGGCACCGGCGACGCGGGCGGCATGAACGTCTACGTCGTGGAGGTCGCCAAGCGGCTGGCCCGCCACGGCATCGAGGTCGACGTCTTCACCCGCGCCACCAGCTCCGCGCTGCCGCCGGTGGTCCAGGCCCACGACGGGGTCGCGGTGCGCCACGTCCACGCCGGACCGTTCGAGGGGCTGACCAAGACCGAGCTGCCCGCGCAGCTGTGCGTCTTCGCCCGCGAGGTGCTGCGCGCCGAGGCGGTGCAGCCGGTCGGTCACTACGACGTCGTGCACTCCCACTACTGGCTGTCGGGCCAGGTCGGCGCGCTCGCCCGCGACCGCTGGCGCGTGCCGCTCATCCACTCCATGCACACGATGGCGAAGGTCAAGAACGCCGCGCTCGCCGCCGGGGACGCCCCCGAGCCCGCCGCCCGGATCATCGGCGAGGAGCAGGTCGTCGAGGCCGCCGACATGCTCATCGCCAACACCGACCTCGAGGCCAAGCAGCTGATCGAGCTGTACGACGCCGACCCCGGTCGGGTCGAGGTCGTCCACCCGGGCGTGGACCTCGACGTCTTCCGTCCGGCCGACCGCGCCGCGGCCCGCGCCGCGCTCGACCTGCCGGCCGACGCGCAGGTGCTGCTCTTCGTCGGCCGGATCCAGCCGCTCAAGGCCCCCGACGTGCTGCTGCGCGCCGTGGCCGAGCTGCTGCACCGCTCGCCCGGCCTCCGCTCGCGGCTGGTCGTGCCCATCGTCGGCGGGCCGTCCGGGTCCGGGCTCGACCGGCCCGAGTCGCTCGCCGCGCTGGCCGCCGAGCTCGGCATCACCGACGTGGTGCGCTTCGTGCCGCCGGTCGACCAGGCGACGCTCGCCCGCTGGTACGCCGCCGCCACGGTCGTCGCCGTGCCGTCGTACAACGAGTCCTTCGGGCTGGTCGCCGCCGAGGCCCAGGCCTGCGGCACCCCCGTGCTCGCCGCGGCCGTCGGCGGGCTGACCACCGTCGTCCGCGACGGCCGCAGCGGTCTGCTGCTCGACACCCACGACCCCCGCGACTGGGCCGCCGCACTGGCCCGCGTCGTCGACGACCCGGCCCTGCGCGACCGGCTCGCCGCCGGCGCGCTCGACCAGGCCCGGGAGTTCTCCTGGGAGGCGACGGCCGCCGCCACCCTCGACGTCTACCGCCGGGCGCGCGCCGGCATGCGGGAGGCAGCAGCGTGAACGAGCAGGTCGCCGACGTCGTCCGGACCTACCTGGCCGACAACGACATCGAGTCCGAGGAGACCCGCGAGGGGCTCTTCTCCTTCACCCTGCCCGGCGAGAAGAAGCTGCAGACCGCCGTGCGCCTCGACGTCGGCGAGCACGCGCTCGGCGTCCACGCGTTCGTCTGCCGCAACCCCGACGAGAACCACGCCCGCGTCTACCGCTGGCTGCTCGAGCGCAACCTGCGGATGTACGCCGTCTCCTTCGCCGTCGACCGCACCGGCGACATCTACCTCGACGGCCGGCTGCCGCTCTCCTCGGTCTCGCCCGAGGAGCTGGACCGGCTGCTCGGGTCGGTGCTGACCTACGCCGACGAGTCGTTCAACGCGATCCTCGAGCTCGGCTTCGCCTCCTCCATCCGCAAGGAGTGGGAGTGGCGCAAGCTGCGCGGGGAGTCGACCCGCAACCTCGAGGCGTTCCGGGGCTGGCTGGAGTCCGGCGAGGACCCCGAGCCCGACCCCGGCAGCCTGAACTAGCTCCGGAGCCCCTGGGGTCCCTCAGGTGCGCGGCAGGGCGGCGCGGATCGTCTCCACCCGAGTGCGGAGCCGGTTGAGCACGAAGTACCACTCGCTGCCGTCGCGCAGCACCACCCGCAGCCGCTTGCGCAGCCCGCCGCCGAAGAAGTGCCGCAGGTCCACCGGCGTCGTGCCGACCTCCACGACCTGCTCCAGCGGCACCGACCACGTCTTCCCGGCCAGCGCCCGGTCGACGCCGTGCGGCTCGAAGTGCAGCCGCCGGTCGGTGAGCCACATCCGCCCGCCGGTCGCCCGTTGCGCGTGCTGGGTGTGGTTGGCGAACCAGGACTCCACCACCTGCTCGCCGGGCTCGAGCGGGGCGTTCGGGGTGCGGCGCGTCATGACCGCACCCTTCCCGCCCGAGCGTCGGGTCATGCCCGGCCGGCTGGTCCCTCTGGCCGGCTCGGGTCAGCCTCGGTCGACCCCGGTCAGGCCTGAGCCGGCTCGACCGCGGCCGTGCGCGGCTTGCGCCGGGCGACGGCGACGCCGACGAGGGCGAGCGCGCCGCCGACGTACGCCATGGCCGGCGGGGCCTCGGAGAGCAGCAGAACGCTCAGCACGATCGTGATCGGCGGGACGAGGTAGGTGGTGATGCCGAGGCTGGAGGCGGTCATGTGCTGCAGGGCGAAGGCGTAGGTGGTGAACGCGATCGCCGTCGGGAAGACCCCGAGGTAGACCACCCACAGCACCGAGCTGGTCGGGGCGTCGCCGACCTCGCGCACCAGCTCCCCGATCCACGGCAGGCACGCGACCGCGCCGATCGTGCAGGCCAGCCAGGTGACGTGGAGCGCCGAGAGCCTCGCGACGAGCGGCTTCTGCAGCACCAGGCTGATCGAGTAGACCAGCGCCGCGACCAGGCACAGCACCACGCCGAGGGGGTCACGGTTGTCGGCCTCGGACGTGGACAGCGCGATGACCGCGACGCCCGCGAACGCCAGCGCGAGGCCGAGCCCGAGGTAGATCGTGAACCGCTCGGAGAGGAACACCGCCGCCAGCAGGGCGATCAGCACCGGCGAGACCTGGATCAGCATCACGGCGGTGCCGGCGTCGACGCGGTGCTCGCCGGCGTTGAGGGCGACGTTGTAGACGCCGTACCAGAGCACGCCGATCGTCACGAGCGAGACCCACTGCCGCCCGGTGGGCCGGGGCAGGCGGCGGCCGAGGACGAAGACCGACAGGGCGAGCGAGCCGACCAGCAGCCGGCCCAGCGAGAGCGGGCCGGGCCCGAAGTCGTCGGCGAGGTGGCGGATCGCCACGAACGCCGAGGCCCACAGCACCAGCGTCACGCCGACCGCCGCCACCGGCAGCCACGTGGGCGCACCGCCGTCGGCGGGCACCTGCGGGGCGGAGGCGGGCTGCGGGGTCGTCGTACCGGTCGTCACCGGCCAAGCGTAGGGACCCGCACCGACGACCGGCACACGGATTACGGACGTCGATGCGCGATCGGCTGCCACGTTCGTCACGACGCGCGGCGGGCACCGGCCGCGCATGCCCGACCAGCCGCTCCACCAGTCCCTGCAGGAGCTGTCCGCCGCGTTCACCACGACCCTCCGGGCGCGGTCAGAGGAGGAGCTCGCGCGGCCCTCCCGTGCTGCCGCGTGGACGGTGCACGAGCTGCTCCTGCACCAGCTGCTCGACGCCCGGCGCGCGCTGGTCGCCCTCGCCAGCCCGGCCGGTCCGGACGACGGCCCGCCCGACGTCGACGCGGCGACCTACTGGCGGGCGTTCCACCCCGAGGAGGGCGACGGCGGCGCCGCGCACGCGCGGTGGGTCGTGCGGGCCGCGGCGGCGTACGACGACGGCGCCAGCCTGCTCGAGGACTGGGAGGAGACCTCGGGCGCGGCCGCGCGGGCCGCCGCGGCGGCGGACCCGGACGCGCTGGTGACCACCCAGGGCCACGTGCTGACCGTCCGCGACCTGGTCTCCACCCTGGTGGTCGAGGGAACCGTCCACCTGCTCGACGCCTGGGGCGAGCCGCCGGCCGCCGCGCTGGACCACACCCTGGCCGTGCTCGAGCGGATCCACGGCGGCCCGCTCCCGCCGGCGGCGGGCCCGGTCGAGCAGGTGCTGCAGGCGACCGGCCGCGCGCCCAGCGACCACACGGCGTACCCGCTGCTGGGCTGAGCCGGCTACAGGTCGAGCTTGTAGCCCAGCCCGCGCACGGTGACGAGGTAGCGCGGCTCGCCCGGGTCGGGCTCGAGCTTGGCGCGCAATCGCTTGACGTGGACGTCGAGGGTCTTGGTGTCGCCGACGTAGTCCGAGCCCCACACGCGGTCGATGAGCTGGCCGCGGGTGAGCACGCGGCCGGGGTTGCGCAGGAACATCTCCAGCAGCTCGAACTCCTTCAGCGGCAGCCGCTGCTCCTGGCCGTCGACGGTGACGACGTGGCGGTCGACGTCCATCCGCACCGGCCCGGCCTCGAGGGTCGCGGGCGCGAGGTCGGGCTCCTGGCCGCGGCGCAGCACCGCGCGGATCCGCGCGACCAGCTCGCGGGGGGAGTAGGGCTTGGTGACGTAGTCGTCGGCGCCGAGCTCGAGCCCGACCACCTTGTCGACCTCGTCGTCCTTGGCGCTGACCATGATCACCGGCACGCTGGAGGTCTGCCGGATCGTGCGGCACACCTCGGTGCCGGGGATCCCGGGGAGCATCAGGTCCAGCAGCACGATGTCGGCGCCGTTGCGGTCGAACTCCGCCAGCGCGGCGTGCCCGTCGGCGGCGACGGCGACCTCGAACCCCTCCTTGCGCAGCATGTACGAGAGAGCGTCGCTGTAGCTCTCCTCATCCTCGACGACGAGTACCCGGGTCACGGGCGTTCCTCCTGGTTGACGGGGTCCGAGACGGGGTCCGGGACGATGGCGGGCAGGGTCAGCGTGAACGTCGAGCCCTGGCCCGGGACCGACCACACGCGGACCTCGCCGCCGTGGGTCGCGGCGACGTGCTTGACGATGGAGAGCCCCAGGCCGGTGCCGCCGGTGGAGCGGTGGCGGGCCGGGTCGACGCGGTAGAAGCGCTCAAAGATCCGCTCGATCTCATCGTCGGGGATGCCGATGCCCTGGTCGACGACCGAGACCTCGACCATGCCGTCGACGGCCTTGGCGGTGACGAGCACGGTGGAGTCGGGCTCGGAGTACGACACGGCGTTGGCGACCAGGTTGGAGACCGCGGTGGTGACCTGGTCGACGTTCCCCCGCACGACGAGGCCCGCGGTGCCGCCGGTGGCGACGGTGATCCGCTTGGCGTCCGCGTCGATGGCGCTGGTGTCGACGGCGACCGCGAGCACGTCGTCGACGTCGACCGGCCGGGGCGCCTCCAGCGGGTCGTCGCCCTGGAGCCGCGAGAGCTCGATGACCTGCTGCACGAGCCGGGCCAGCCGCTCGCTCTCCAGCAGCATCCGGTCGGAGAACCGCTTGACCGCCTCCGGTTCGTCCGCCGCGTCGGCGACGGCCTCCGAGAGCAGCCGGATCGCGCCGACCGGGGTCTTCAGCTCGTGGCTCACGTTGGCCACGAAGTCACGCCGCACCGCCTCGACGCGCCGCTCGCGGGTGCGGTCCTCGACGAGCACGAGCACCAGCCGCGAGCCCAGCGGTGCCACGCGGGCGCTGACCGAGCGGGCGGGGGCGCCGGTGCGGCTGATCGTCAGCTCGGTCTCGCGGATCTGCCCGTCGCGGCGCACCTGCCGCACCAGGTCGGCGAGCTCGTCGCTGGTCAGCGCGGTGCCACGCACCAGGCCCAGGGCGTACGCCGGGGCGCTGGCCTTCAGCACCGTGTCGGCCTCGTCGACCACCACGCCGCTGCTGCGGAGCACCGACAGCACGGTGGCGACGCCCGGCGGGACGACCGGCTGCTCGGCCGGCGGGACGCGGTGCTGCTGCCGCTCGCTCACCGCCCACGCCAGCACGGCCGCGCCCCCGACGACGGCCCCGATGATCGCCGCCAGGAAGGCCTGCGTCGTCGGGTCCACGCTGGTGATCGTACGGCCGGCGGAGGGGCCGGTACGCCGCTGCGGCGGCCGGTCCTCCAACGTTCACCTCGCGTTCACCGCGCGAGTGCCGGGCGTTGCCCGCGGTGGCCGACCCTCGTCCTCATGCGCCACCTCTTCCACGACCAGCTCGAGTCCGTCTTCTCCGACCTCGCCGGCATCTGCGAGCAGGTCGAGGTGGCCGTCCGCGAGGCCACCCGGGCCCTGCTGACCGGCGACGCGGAGCTCGCCGAGCAGGTGATCAGCGGGGACGCCGCGATCGACCGGGCCCGCGACGAGGTCGAGGAGTCGGCGTTCCTGCTGCTCTCGCTGCAGGCCCCGGTCGCCGGCGACCTGCGCACGGTCGTCGCCGCCCTGCGGATGGTCAGCGAGCTGGAGCGGATGGGCGACCTGTCGGTCCACGTCGCCAAGATCGCGCGCCTGCGCGTGCCCGGCATCGCGGTGCCCGACGAGGCACGGCCGACCATCGAGCAGATGGCCACCGTCGCCGAGGACATGGTCGAGCGGGTCGCCCAGATCATCACCCGCCGCGACGTCGCCGCCGCGATCGCCCTGGGCCGCGCCGACGAGGAGATGGACCGGCTGCGTCGCCGCAGCTTCACCGAGCTGCTCGCCGACGACTGGCAGCACGGCGTCGAGGCGGCCGTCGACATCGCGCTGCTCGGCCGCTACTACGAGCGGATCGCCGACCACGCCGTCTCGGTGGCCCACCGGGTCGTCTTCGTCGTCACCGGCGACCACCCCGTCGCCACCGGCTGACGTTTCCCGCCGGTCGCCTCGGCCGGTTGAGGAAGGCGCGCAGCGCCTGTCTCGAAACCCGGTGACCGTCCCCACGGCCGCAGGGCACCTCACCGGGTTTCGACACGTTCAGGCCGCCAGACGGCCTTCACTGCTCAACCCAGCGGGTGCGGCCTGCTCAGCGACCCTGGTTCGCGACGGCGGCCGCGGCTGCGGCGGCGGCCTCGGGGTCGAGGTAGCGACCGGCGGCGGTGGGCCGCATGTCGTCGTCGAGCTCGTAGACCATCGGCATGCCGGTGGGGATGTTCAGCCCGGCGATGTCCTCGTCGCTGATCCGGTCGAGGTGCTTGACCAGGGCGCGCAGCGAGTTGCCGTGGGCAGCGACCAGCACGGTGTGGCCGGCACGCAGGTCGGGGACGATCGAGCCCTCCCAGTAGGGGAGGAACCGCGCGATGACGTCCTTGAGGCACTCGGTGCGGGGCATCTCGTCGCCGAGGTCGTCGTACTGCGGCAGCCCGACCTGGGAGTGCTCGGCGTCGTCGTCGAGCGGCGGCGGCGGCACGTCGAAGGAGCGGCGCCAGAGCATGAACTGCTCCTCGCCGAACTCCTCGAGGGTCTGCTTCTTGTCCTTGCCCTGCAGCGCGCCGTAGTGGCGCTCGTTGAGCCGCCAGGAGCGGCGCACGGGGATCCAGTGCCGGTCGGCGGCGTCGAGGGCGATGCACGCGGTGCTGATCGCGCGGCGCTGCAGCGAGGTGTGGACGACGTCGGGGAGCGCGCCGGACTCGCGCATCAGCTCACCGCCGCGCACGGCCTCGCGGCGCCCCTTCTCGGTCAGGTCGACGTCGACCCAGCCGGTGAAGAGGTTCTTGGCGTTCCACTCGCTCTCGCCGTGGCGGAGCAGGATCAGCGTGGAGGTCACTCGGTGCCCTCCTCGGCCTCCGGCGGGGCGGAGCCGTCGGCGCCGTGCGGCTCGACCGAGACGCCCTCGCAGTCGTACTCCTCGCCGCTGCCGAGGTCGCCCGCCGCGTCGTCGAGGCCCTCGTACTCGTCGCACGCGGGGACGACCGGGACGGTCACGGTGATCTCCTCGCCGGAGGAGAAGCCGAGCGTCAGCGGGACGAAGTCGCCCGGGTCGAAGTCGCCGGTGAGGCGGACGCCGCCCTCCTGCAGCAGCGAGACCAGGCCGCCCTCCTTGATCTCGAGCGGCTGGAACTCGCCGGCCTCGACCGTGGTGCCGTCGCCGCCGGTGATCGAGTCGAACTCGGTCGGGTCGGCCTCGTGGTAGTTGGAGAACGTCGTCAGGAACGTGCCGGACCCGGCGCGCTCGGAGACGATCACCGCACCGACGATGTCCACGTCGCCCGAGCGGTCGTTGCCGCTCATCGAGATCGTGTTGACCCGGTCGGTCGCCGGGTTGAACCCGCACGAGCTGAGCACGGGCACGGTCAGCACGAGCGCGCCGAGGGCGAGCGCGGTGTTGCGTCGGAGCAGCATGGTCTGGAGCCTCGCAGGGTGAGCGGCCAAAGGTGCGGCCAGCCTAGCGGTGGCTACCCGGACAGGCCGACCGAGGTGCCCGCGAACGCGAGCCCGACCAGCACCGCGCCGAGGTAGACCGACGTCAGCGTCAGCAGCCGGGCGGCGCCGAGCCGGAGGCCCAGCCGCAGCGGGAGGTAGGTCCAGCCGTCCTTGTTGTCCGGCACCAGCCCCCACAGCGCGCGCAGCACGTGCACGCCGATGCCGAGCAGCGCGAAGAGCGCGACCATCGCCACCTCGGGCGGGTTCCCCTCGTGCTGGCCGCCCCAGCCGCCGTAGGCGAGGTACGCCGGGTAGAGCGCGAACGACGCCGCCCACGGCACCCACGACAGCACGCCCTTGCGCAGCACGACGTTGCCGAGCAGCCCGATCGCCACCGCGAGGAGGTAGCAGCTGCCGGCGGTGATGCCGGTGGACACCGCCAGCGGCACCAGCAGCAGCACGCCGCAGGCGATCGCGAACCAGACCGAGCCCGGCTCGAGCCGGTCCTGGGCCACCGGCTTGCCCGGCAGGTCGTGGCGGGCGTCGCGCCGGCGGTCGACGAGGTCGTTGTGCCAGCCGAGGATCGTCTGCCCGACGAGCACGGTCAGCAGCACGACACCGACCTCGCGCAGCTCGCGGCCCGCGAGGGCGGCGCAGGCGGCGATGCCCAGCGCGGTCACGACCGCCTGCTTGGGGTGGGCGGCCTGCACCAGGAGGACGGGCTCGAGGTCGCGCAGGCCGCGCCGGCGGCGTACGACGGGTGCGGGCTCGGCCGCGGCAGCCGGGGCCGGCGCCGCCGGCTCCTCGACGGGCACCTCCACGGTCTGCTCGGCGGGCTGACCGGTGGACTGACCGGTGGACTGCTCCGTGGACCGGTCGGTGGGCTCCTCGACGGCCACGGAACCCCCGTGGACGGTCGCGGACGTACCACTTCGACGCCGGAAGCGCTCCCTCATCGCCATGTCGGAAGTATCGCCTGCGTCACGTGCGGGAACGGGCGAACCACGCGGTTCACCTGCGGTTTCGTCTCGCCGGTGGCCCCCGCGGCGCCCCTGCCTGCACACCGCACCTGGGTCTGTCAAGGCCGCAATGTGGCTCTGACCTGCAACAACGCTGTTCGGAGTGGTCCAGACGCGTGATAAGATGGTGCTCTAGGAAGGGGTACCTGACATATGACTTTCACCGTCGGCGAAACGGTTGTTTACCCGAACCACGGGGCCGCTGTCATCGAGGACATCGAGATGCGGACCATCAAGGGAGAGGACCGGCAGTACCTCGTCCTGCGGATCGTCGCCCAGCAGGACCTGGTCGTGCGCGTCCCCGCGTGCAACCTCGACCTCGTCGGAGTGCGCGACGTCGTGGACAAGGCCGGGCTGGACCGCGTGTTCGACGTCCTGCGTGCCGCGCACGTCGAGGAGCCGACCAACTGGTCGCGTCGCTACAAGGCGAACCTCGAGAAGCTGCACAGCGGCGACGTCATGAAGGTCGCCGAGGTCGTGCGCGACCTGTGGCGCCGCGAGCGTGACCGCGGCTTGTCCGCGGGCGAGAAGCGGATGCTGGCCAAGGCGCGCCAGATCCTGGTCTCCGAGCTCGCGCTCGCCGAGAAGACCAACGAGGACAAGGCGGAGGCCCTCCTCGACGAGGTGCTCGCTTCCTGACGCCCTCAGCTCCACGTGCACGAGGCCCCCGGGTGATCCCGGGGGCCTCGTGCCGTCCCGGGGCACGCCGGCGCCTCGTCGCGGCGGCCTACGCTCGGGGCGTGGACTACGACTGGGACGACGAGGACGACCGGGTCCGGGCACTGGGGACCGTGGTGGAGGCCGAGCGCGGGTCGCTGCCCTTCGCGCTGGTCCACGGCGAGGCGCTCGTCGTCGCGGCGTCCTGGGCGCTCGGGGAGGCCGGGGTGACCCTGGTCGACATCGGCACCGAGTGGGCCGGCCTCGCGGAGGCCGGCGAGCCGCTCGTGCTGCACGACGCGCTGTGCCCGATGACTCCGGCCGACTTCCTGGCCGCCTGCCTGGCCCGGGCGGTCGAGCGCGACGTGGTCGTGGTCGGCACCCGCCCGGTGACCGACACCGTGAAGGAGACCGGCGGCGGCTTCGTCGGCGCGACCGTCGACCGGGCCGGTCTGGTCGCGGTGACCTCCCCGGTCGTGCTGCCCGCCGGGGTGGTGGCCCAGCTCGACGGGCTGCCGTCGCTGGACTTCGTGGAGCTGGTCGAGGACCTGCGGGCGCGGTTCCCCGTCGAGCTCGCGGACGCGCCCCCCTCGGCGCGGCGGGTGACCAGCGAGGACGACGTACGGCTCCTCGAGGCGCTGACCAGCCCCGAGCGCTAGAAGCCCTCGCTCAGCGCGAGCGCCAGGTCGACGTCCTCGGGGAAGGTGATCTTGAGGTTGCGCGGCGTGCTCGGCACCGCCGCGATCCGCAGCGGGGTCCCGTCCGCCGGGTAGCGCTCGAGGCAGCTGGCGGTGTCGGTGCCCTCGAAGCCGTCGGCGTCGGCGAGGCGGTACGCCGCCAGGAGGGCGTCGGCGCGGAAGGCCTGGGGCGTCTGCACGCCGGCCAGCCCTGTGCCCAGCTCTGTGCTCGGGCGGCCCCCGCCCTGGCTGACCGGGGTGACCGGGAGGAGCCCGCCCAGCGGCACGACCGGGATCGCGCCGCCGTGCTCGCGGGCGGCGGCGATCGTGCGCGCGAACAGGTCGGGGCCGGCCAGCGGGCGGGCCCCGTCGTGCACCGCGACGACGTCGACCTCGCCGGCCTCGATCGCCGGGGCGAGCGCGCTCAGCGCCTGCCACTCCGAGGCGTGCCGGGTGGCCCCGCCGGTGACGACGCCGACCTCGCGGTCGCCCAGGTGCGGGACGACCGCGTCGGCGACGGCCTGCTCCTCGCCGGCCCGGACGACGAGCAGCACCCGCGCGACGTCGTCGAGCGCGAGCGCGTCGCGCACCGACCAGGCCAGCACCGCGGCCGGGCCGAGGGGGAGCAGCACCTTGTTGACGTCCGCGCCCACGCGCGAGCCGGACCCGGCGGCGAGGATCACGACGGCGGCAGGCACGCGGCGCAGGCTATCGCCCGTGCCGGCGACGATTTACACGGCTGTTGCACGACGAAACCGGCCCCGAACATCCCAGACCTAGGTTCGGCCGGGTGACCCCGCGAGCCGCGCACGAGGAGTGGCAGCCGGTCTGCGCCCTCGACGAGCTCGAGGTGGAGCGCGCGGCGACCGCGCTGGTCCACGGCCAGGCCGTCGCGATCTTCCGGCTCGCCGACGACCGGGTCTACGCGCTGGGCAACCACGACCCGTTCGCCCGAGCCGCCGACGTCGGCAAGGGCATCGCGAAGGGGATCGTGGGGCGCCGCGGCGACGTGCCGTTCGTGGCCTCGCCGGCCCACAAGCACGCCTTCGACCTGCGCACCGGCAGGTGCCTGGACGACCCGACGGCCGCCGTGCCGGTCTACGACGTCAAGGTCGTCGACGGCACGGTCCACGTCGGCCACCGCAAGGCGGTCGCGGCGTGACCACGCTGGTGACGGTGGCCGAGGGGTCCTGCCCGGTCGCTCGCGAGGTCACCCGCCGGGCCGCCTCGGCGCTCGGCGTGCCCGCCGTCGCGACGTGGGGCGCCGACCTGCCGGCGGCGCTGCGCCGGGTGGGCGGCTCGTCCGTCGTGGTCCCGCTGCTGCTCGTCGACGACGGGGCCGTCGGCCGGGCGCTGGGCCCCCACCCGCTCCTCGCGGCCGCCCAGGCCTCCCGGCTGCTCGCGGCCGGCGCCCGCCCGGGTCGGCCGGTCGTGCTGGTCGGCACGGCGCCGGTCGCGCGGCTCGAGCGCGCCGCGACCCTGCTGGCCGACACCTGGACCGGGCCGGTGCAGGTCGCCACGCTGCACCCCGACGGTCCCGCGCCGGCCGAGGTCGTGCGGACCGGGTCGGTCGTCGCGCCGTACCTCCTCGCCCCCGGCCCCGCCCACGACCGCATCCGCGCCGAGGCCACCGCCGCCGGCGCGGCGGTCGTGGCCGACCCGATCGGTGCGCACCGGTTCGTCGCCGACCTGGTCGCCCGCCGGTTCCGCGCGATCGTCCACGCGACCGCCGCGTGAGGCCCGCGTGAGGGCCGGCGGTCGGGGCGACGGTCGGGGCGACGGTCGGGGTAGTAACGGCCGTTCCTGTCCGCCGCCGAGGTCGCCACGGACGTTCCCGACCGTTACTACCCCGACGGCGGCCCAGGGTCAGCGGACGGCGGCGCGGGCGCCCTCGACGAGCGCGACGAGGTGCTCGGTGACCAGGTCGGGGCGCTCGAGGGGGAGGTAGTGCCCCGCGCCCGGCGCGACCAGCAGCCGCGCCCCGCGGATGCCGGAGGCCAGCCGGCGGGCGTGGGGCGGCGGGGTGAGCCGGTCGGCGCTGCCGACCAGCACGGCCGCCGGCACGTCGTCGTACGCCGCCAGGCCGGCGAGCCGCTCGTGCTGCATCAGGTCGCGGTAGAAGCCCTCCATCGTGGCCGGCGGGCAGCAGATGAGCTGGTCGGTCGCCAGGCCGGCGTCGCGCAGCCGCAGCGGCTCGCCGAAGAGCAGCCGGTTGACGACGTACCGCTCGATCGACGGCGTCCGGCGCCGCTCGCGCCGGGTGAGGTGGCGGGCCCGCCACGCGAGGACGTGCGGAATCGCCCGCTTCGCCGCCGGACCGACCTCGGGGAGGCCGAGGGTGACCGTGCCGAGGTCGCCGGAGGAGGTCGAGACGAAGAGCAGGCCGCGGACCCGGTGGACCAGGTCCGGGCGCACCTCGGGCAGCGCCATCAGCGTCATCCCGCCGATCGAGTGGCCGGCGAGGACGAGGGGGCCGTCGGCGGCGTGCGCGTCGACGACCGCGCCGAGGTCGCGCGCGAGGTGCTCGATCGTGCACGCCTCGAGCGGCGCGACCTGCGACCGGCCGTGGCCGCGGGCGTCCCAGGTGACGACGCGGAGGTCGGTGCCGTAGCGGTCCATCAGGTCGCGCACCTGGTAGTGCCAGTCCTCCTCGTCGGCGGTCCAGCAGTGCGCGAGGAGCACGGTGAGGGCGGCGTCCTCGCGGCCGTGCGTGGTGACGTGGAGCCCGAGCCCGTCGTGGGTGGTGAGCGTGTGCCTCACGCGTCCTCCTTCACCAGCAGGGCCGTGGCGACGGCGGCGACCCCCTCGCCCCGGCCGGTGAGGCCGAGGCCGTCGGTGGTGGTGGCCGAGACGGTGACCGGGGCGTCGAGGGCGGCCGACAGCGCGGCCTCGGCCTCGGCGCGGCGGGGGCCGAGCTTCGGGCGGTTGCCGATCACCTGCACGGCGACGTTGCCGACCTCCCAGCCGGCTGCGCGCACGCGGCGGGCGGTCTCGCCGAGCAGGGTCGCGCCGGAGGCGCCGGCCCACGCGGGCTCGGCGGTGCCGAAGTTCGACCCCAGGTCGCCGAGGCCGGCCGCGGACAGCAGCGCGTCGCAGGCGGCGTGAGCGGCGACGTCGGCGTCGGAGTGGCCCTCCAGGCCCTGCGGCTCGTCGGGCCAGGCCAGCCCGGCCAGGTGCATCGGCACCCCGTCGACGAGTCGGTGGACGTCGGTGCCGGTCCCGACGCGGATCCGGCCTGCGAGGTTCGGTGGCACGCCGCGATCATGCCTGAGGGATGATCGGGCCCGTGCGGACGTCTCGCGGTGCGTGGTCGGTCGCAGGACTGGTGGCAGGTGTCGCCGGTCTTGCGACGTCGTACTGCGTCGCCATGGTGATGACGATCCGCGACTCCCCGGTCGTGGCGGTGGTCGAGCAGGTCATCAAGCTCGTGCCCGGCGGCGTCACCGAGAAGGCGATCCGCCTGCTCGGCGCGCTCGACAAGCCGCTGCTCGTGCTCGTCGTGCTGCTCGCGATCGGCGCCGCCTTCGCCTGGGCCGGCCGGCTGGCGCGACGGTCGTGGTGGCGGCCGCTGCTGGTGTACGTCGTGCTGGCGGCCGTCGGCGCGGCGGCCGTGCTGCGCCAGCGCGGCGCCGGCGCGGTCGACCTGCTGCCCGTCGGGGTCGGCCTCGGCACCTGGGTCGTCGCGCTGACCGTGCTGGTCGAGCCGCTGCGTCGGGCCGAGCTGGTCGACGCCGCCGCCACCGAGCGCGACGCCGCCGGCGACCTCCCCGCGCTCAGCCGCCACACCCGTCGCGGCTTCGTGCTCCGCGCCGGGCTGCTCACCGCGGTGGGCGGGGCGCTCGCGGTCTTCGGCCGCTCGGTCGGGCAGGGCCGCCGCGCGGTCGAGAAGACCCGCCGGCTGCTCAAGCTCGATGGGGTCACCGAGGGCCAGGTGCCGGTGCGGGCGCGGGTCGACCTCGACGAGATCACCCCGTGGCGCACCCCGAACGACGACTTCTACCTCATCCACACCGCGCTGGTGGTGCCCGCGATCGCACCGACCGACTGGACGCTGCGGATCACCGGCATGGTCGACCGGCCGCTCGAGATCACCTACGCCGAGCTGGTGCAGCGCGAGATCACCGAGTCGTGGGTGACGCTCACCTGCGTCTCCAACGAGGTCGGCGGTGACCTGGTCGGCAACGCCTGGTGGAGCGGCGTACGCCTCGCCGACCTGCTCGCCGAGGTCGGCGTGCAGGAGGGCGCCGACGCCGTCAAGCAGACCTCCGACGACGGCTGGACCTGCGGCACCCCGCTCGAGGCGCTCACCGACGACCGCGGCGCGATGCTCGCCGTCGCGATGAACGGCCGGCCGCTCCCGGTCGAGCACGGCTTCCCCGTGCGGACCGTCGTGCCCGGCCTCTACGGCTACGTGTCGGCGACCAAGTGGGTGCGCGAGCTCGAGGTGACCCGCTTCGAGGACTTCGAGGCCTACTGGACCGGCAAGGGCTGGGCCGAGCGCGGCCCGATCAAGCTCGCCTCCCGCGTCGACGTTCCTCGCTCGGGCGCCGAGGTGCTGGCGGGGACCGTGCGGTTCGGCGGCGTCGCCTGGGCGCAGACCACCGGTGTCGCGGCCGTCGAGATCGCCCTCGACGGCGGCGCCTGGGAGCCGGTCGAGGTCGCGGACCCCGGCACCGACGACACCTGGGTGCAGTGGGTCGGCGAGCTCGACGTCGAGGAGGGCGAGCACGTCGTGCGGGTGCGGATGACCGACAAGGCCGGCACCGTGCAGACCAGCGTCGAGGCCGCGCCCGCCCCCGACGGCGCGTCGGGCTGGCACGAGCGGTCGTTCCGGGCGGTCTCGTCGTGACCGCGCCCGCCGACCCGGCGCGCGACTTCGCCGGCCGGCCCGGGTGCGCGCTGGTCGTCGGCGGCAGCGGGGGGATCGGCCTGGCCGTGGTGCGGCTGCTCGCCGCGCGCGGGTCGGCCGTCGCGCTGACCTACCGGTCCCGCCCGGATGCTGCCGAGGCGGCCGTCGCCGTCGCTCGCGAGCACGACGTCCGTGCCTCCGCACACGCGCTCGACCTCGGCTCTGACGAGGCTGCTGTCGCCGCTTCTGCGCTTGTCGGTGAGGTCGTGGCCGAGCGCGGCGGGCTGCACACGCTCGTGCACGCCGCAGGCCCGCACGTGCCGATGACCCACCTCTCGACGGTCTCCCCGGTCGCGATGGCCGCGCAGCTGCAGGCCGACGCCGCAGGCTTCTTCGCCGTCGTCCAGCCGGCGCTGCCGCACCTGCGTGCCGCGGCAGCCGGATCGGGAGCGGGCGGCTCCGGGGCCGGTGCCTCGGTGGTCGCGGTGACCACCGCCGCGACCTCGCGCTTCCCGGTCCGCGACGGGTTGTCCTCCGCGCCCAAGGCCGCGGTCGAGGCGATGGTGCGGGCGCTCGCGGTCGAGGAGGGGCGGTACGGCGTGCGCGTCAACGCCGTCGGCCCCGGCATGCTCACCGACGGCATGGCCGCGCGGCTCATCGGCACCGGCGAGCTCGACGACGCCGCGCTCGCCGTCACCCGCCGCAACATCCCGCTGCGCCGGTTCGGCTCCGCCGACGACGTCGCCGAGGCGGTCTGCTTCCTCGCCTCCGACCGGGCCGGGTTCGTCTCCGGCCAGAAGCTCGACGTCGACGGGGGCTACTCGGCTTAGGTCGGCTCGGGCTGCGGGTTCATCAAGGTATGCAGGGAAACCGACGCCTGCGGTGGTGTCGGTTCGTCTGCATACCTTGATGGAGCGTCACTCCCCACGGTGGATTCACACGGGGGAGTGACGGTTCGTCTGCATACCTTGATGAAGCGACGCCTCCGCCCCAGCCCGCCGCGCGCGGACCGGCGGGTCTCGAGACAGGCGCTGCGCGCCTTCCTCGACCAGCCGGCCGGGTGGAGGGGCGGAGGGGGCGGGCTACCAGGTGCCGTTGGACGCCGGGAGCGGGTGGGCGTCGTCGCGGATGACGTAGGCGAGGCCGCCGGAGCGGGGGAGCCAGGCGTTCTCGAGCTGGCCGCGGTCGTAGGTGCGGCGGACACCGGCGTTGGTGGGGGCGGCGGGGTCGTTGACGACCACGTCGCCGGCCTGGGTGAAGCCGACGATGACCAGCAGGTGGCCGTTGGTCGCCGAGATCGGGGCGCCGGACAGCTGGCCGCGCCCGAACGACACCGACACGACGACGGGGATGCCCGCCTTGACGAGCCGCTCGGCCTCGCGGAGCGACCGCAGCCGGGTGACGAACGCGTGGCCGGCCAGCGGGGCGGCGTACGCGGTGTTGAAGGGCCAGTTGCCGGTGCCGCGGTACGCCGCGTCGTACGTCATCCGCGCGGCGTGGTCGACCCACGGGTCGGGGTGGCCGGAGCCGACCCAGGCGCGGTCGGCCGCGGCGGGCAGCGCGCCGTAGTAGCCGAGCACCATCGAGGTGGACGTCGGCGAGCACCACGCCTCGCCGCCGTTGCCCCACTGCGGGGAGTGGCCCTGGTGGATCATCTGGCTGTAGCGCGGCACGTCGAGGGTGATGCCGCGGGCGACGCCGGGCTTCGAGGTGGCGACCGGGCCCGCGGGCAGCCGTGAGGCGACCGCGCCGACGGTGTCGAGGGTGGCCTTCGCCTTCGTGCCGGCGCGGCGCGCCAGCGAGACGCGCAGCTGGTAGGACGCGATGCCGCGCGAGGCCTTCCACGTGTCGACGTTGACGTCGGCGAGGTCGTCGCCCTGGACGCCGACGCTGGTGCGCAAGGTGTGCTCGTCGCCGGAGGTCCAGCGACCGAGCACGTCCCAGCTGGACTGCCCGCCGCCGGCGGCGCGGCCGCGCACCGACACCTCGATCCAGCTGTCGCCGGTCGTGGTCGCCGACCAGGAGCCGATCAGCTCGGTGAGCGCGAAGCCGGGCTTGGTCCACGGGGAGAGCCAGTGCCCGACGTCGTACGTCGTCCCGTCGACCTTGCGGCGGCCCTGGGCGGCCTTGGTCTGCACGACGGTCCCGCGGGTGACCCGGGTCTTCACGAGCCGGCCGCTGCGCAGCTCGGCGGGGGTGTCCCACTGCTCGTAGGCGATCTTCCGCGCGGCCGCCTTGCCGGTGGGGGCGGCCGGGGCGGCCAGCGCGGTGGGCGCCGCCGCGGGCCCGGTCATGGGCTCGGGGGCTGCGGACGCAGCCGGGACGGGCGCGAGGAACGCGCCGGTGAGGGCCAGGGGAAGGAGGGGGAGGAGCCGCCGCATGGCTCCACGGTAGGTCACATCAGCCCCACCAGCCACAGGCGTGACGCAAGCGTGACGCGACGGCCGGGCCGTCGGTCGCGATGCGGGCCGCACCCCGCCGCGTCCCTAGACTGGCCGGGTGACCCTGAGGCTCTACGACACCGCGACGCGCGAGGTGCGCGACTTCGTCCCCCTGGAGGAGGGGAGGGCGGGTGTCTACGTCTGCGGTCTCACGGTGCAGTCCGAGCCCCACGTCGGCCACGTCCGCTCGGGCGTCAACTTCGACGTCCTGCAGCGGTGGCTGCGCCACTCCGGCTACGAGGTGACGTTCATCCGCAACGTCACCGACATCGACGACAAGATCCTCGCCAAGGCCGAGGCGCAGGGCCGCCCGTGGTACGCCCACGCCGCGGTGATGAAGCGCGAGCTCGACCGCGCCTACGCCGCGCTCAACGTCGCCCCGCCGACCTACGAGCCCGCCGCCACCGGCCACGTGCCCGAGATGGTCGAGCTGATCGAGACGCTCATCGAAAAAGGCCACGCGTACGCCGCCGAGGACGGCTCCGGCGACGTCTACTTCGACGTGCGGTCGTGGCCGGCGTACGGCGAGCTGACCTCCCAGCGCATCGACGACATGGAGGCCGCCGAGGACGCCGACCCGCGCGGCAAGCGCGACCCGCGCGACTTCGCCCTGTGGAAGGGCCGCAAGCCCGCCGAGCCGGCGACCGCGTCCTGGCCGAGCCCGTGGGGCCGCGGCCGCCCGGGGTGGCACATCGAGTGCTCGGCGATGGCCGGCAAGTACCTCGGCAGCGCCTTCGACATCCACGGCGGCGGCGTCGACCTCCGCTTCCCCCACCACGAGAACGAGCAGGCCCAGTCGCGCGCGGCCGGGCACCCGTTCGCGTCGTACTGGCTGCACAACGCCTGGATCACCACCGCCGGCGAGAAGATGAGCAAGTCGCTGGGCAACAGCCTGACGATCCCCTCGGTGCTGGAGCGGTTCCGCGGGATCGAGCTGCGGTTCTACCTCGTGGCGGCGCACTACCGCTCGCACGTGGAGTTCAGCTTCGAGGCGCTCGAGGAGTCCGCGGCCGGCTTCGGCCGCATCGAGGGCTTCCTCGACCGCGTCGGCGGCGCCGCCGAGGTCGAGAAGGGCGCGCTGCCGCAGGCCTTCGCCGACGCGATGGACGACGACCTGGGTACGCCGGCGGCCGTGGCCGTCCTCTACGACGCCGTGCGTGAGGGCAACCGGCTGCTGCAGGCCGGCGACGCCGCCGCGGCCCGCGAGCAGGCCGGCGCCGTGCGCACCATGCTCGACGTGCTCGGCCTCGACCCGGCCGACCCGGCCTGGAGCACCGGCTCCCGCGACGCCGGCCGGGCCGACGCACTGACCACCGCCGTGGACGTCCTCGTCCGCGGCCTGCTCGACCAGCGGGCCGAGGCCCGCGCGGCGAAGGACTTCGCCGCCGCCGACGCCATCCGCGACCGGATCAAGGCCGCGGGCGTCGAGGTCGAGGACACCCCCGACGGCCCCCGATGGTCGCTCGGCAACACAGGGAGCACCGTCTGATGCCAGGGAACAGCCAGCGCAAGGGCGCGATCAGCAAGGGCGGCAAGGGACCCACCGTCGGCTCCGGCGGTCGCGTCAAGCGCGGCCTCGAGGGCAGGGGCCCCACGCCGAAGGCCAAGGACCGCCCTTACCACAAGGCCTACAAGGAGGCGCAGCGCTCCGAGCGCCGCGCCGCCCCCGCGCGCCCGCGCAAGAAGAAGGGCAGCGACATCGAGTGGATCGCCGGCCGCAACGCGGTCGTCGAGGCGTTGCGCGAGGGCGTGCCGATCACGGCCGTCCACGTCGCCGAGGGCGCCGAGCGCGACGGCCGGCTGCGCGAGGCGTTCCGCCTGGCCTCGGAGAAGGGCATCGGCCTGCTCGAGGTCCCGCGCAACGAGCTGGACCGGATCACGAGCGGCGCGGTCCACCAGGGCCTGGTGGCCAAGATCCCGGCGTACGAGTACGCCCACCCCGACGACCTGCTCGACGCCGCCGACGCGGCGAACGAGAAGCCGCTCATCGTGGTGCTCGACCAGATCACCGACCCGCGCAACCTCGGCGCGATCGTCCGCTCCGCCGCCGGCTTCGGCGCGCACGGCGTGGTCATCCCCGAGCGCCGCGCGGCCGGCATGACCGCCGCCGCGTGGAAGACCAGCGCCGGCGCCGCCGCCCGCATCCCGGTCGCGCAGACCGTCAACCTGGTCCGCCAGCTCAAGGCCTACCAGGACGCGGGCTGCATGGTCATCGGCCTGGCCGCCGACGGTGACGTCTCCCTGCCCGACCTCGACCTCGCCGACGGCCCGCTGGTCGTCGTGGTGGGCGCCGAGGGCGGCGGGCTCTCCCGCCTGGTAGCGGAGACGTGCGACCAGCTGGTCTCGATCCCGATGGCCAACACCCTGGAGTCGCTCAACGCCGGGGTCGCGGCCTCGGTCACCCTCTACGCGGTCGCGCAGGCGCGCGCCTGAGGCTGCCCCGGGTGCGCCGTCCCTCGCGCCGCCACGTCCTCACCAGCACCGTCGCGGTGGTGGTGTGGGCCGTGCTCACCGTCGTGGTGGGCGTCGCACTCTTCCTCGCCGACTCCCGCACCGTCTCGCTGGCCAGCCACGACACCGTCCTGCGGCCCACGCTCGACGGCTCGGTCGTGGTGCGGACCGGCCCGGTGCTGCCCGACCTGCGGCTGGACTCCGGCTCGCGCATCGGCGTCGACGTGCGGCTGGGCAAGACCGAGGCGGAGACCACCGACGAGCTGGTCCAGCGCTACGCCTACATCGCCAGCCAGCCCGAGGGCCCGCGCGTGCGCGTCGCCGGCGTCCTGGGCTCGATGGCCCGTGACGCCGCGCTGCGCGGGGGCGCGATCGCGCTCGTCCCGCTGCTGGTGTGGGCGGCTGTCGGGCGCCAGCGCCGCCGCGACCTGCTGCGCGCCGGCCGGTCCTGGCGCGGCGCCGTCGTGGTGCTCGTCGTCGCCGGACTCGTGGTCGTCCTGCTCGAGCCGTGGGGCGAGGACGACGAGCCGGTCGACGCCGCCCGCGACTGGGTGCCGATCGGCGAGTGGCTCGGCGGGTCGGTGCCGCTCCCGGTCGAGATCGAGGACATCGAGGTCCGCGGCGACGTCACCACCACCCAGACCAAGCGCCTCGTGCAGAGCGCGGTCGACACCTACACCAAGAGCAAGGAGTGGTACGCCGCCGCGGCCGAGGACGCCGCCGACCTCGAGCTCCGGCAGCCCGCCGAGGACGAGACCGTCGTCCTGCTCGTCTCCGACCGCCACGACAACGTCGGCATGGACGAGGTCGCCCGCGCGGTCGGCGACGCCGGCGGGGCGACCGCGGTCTTCGACGCCGGCGACGACACCTCCACCGGCAAGCCGTGGGAGGCGTTCTCGCTCGACTCGGTGACCGCCGCCTTCGAGGACCTCGACCGCTACGGCGTCGCCGGCAACCACGACAACGGCACCTTCGTCCGCGACTACCTCTCCGACCGCGGCTGGACGATGCTCGACAGCACCGAGGGCGAGGTCGTCGACGGCCCCGGCGGCGCCCCGCTCATGGGCATCGACGACCCCCGCTCCAGCGGGCTCGGCAGCTGGCGCGACGAGAGCGGGCTGTCCTTCACCGAGGTCGGCGACCGCCTCGCCGACGTCGTCTGCGACGCCGAGGACCGGGTCGCCACCGTGCTCGTCCACGACGCCAACCTCGGCCGCGAGCTCCTCGACCGCGGCTGCGCCGACCTCGTCGTCGGCGGCCACCTCCACGTCGCCAGCGGGCCCGAGCAGGTGGTCGGCGAGAACGGCGAGGTCGGCTACCGCTTCACCACCGGCACGACCGGCGGGGCGGCGTACGCCATCGCGATCGGCTCGAAGATCCGCCGCACCGCCTCGGTCACCCTCATCACCTACCGCGCCGGCCGGCCGGTGGGCCTGCAGGAGGTCGACCTGCAGACCAACCGCGTCTTCGAGGTGGGGGAGTACGTCGAGCTCACCTACGCCGACGAGGACCGGGTCGAGGCGTCGCGGGTCGACCGAGTGCAGGGGTCACCGGTTAACCGGTGACTCCCGCACATATCGGAGCAGATCTGCCCCGATATGTGCAGGACTGCCCCGATATGTCGCGGGGCAGAGGCCCGGAGCGGCCCCGTGCTCGACCAGCAGGAGCACCCGGCTCAGTAGTAGTCGCGCACGTGCACCGGCCGCCCGCCGAGCAACAGGTCGAGCACGCCGTCGTCGTCGGTGCGCCCGGACAGGTGGCCGGCGAGCCGCAGGTTGGCGGAGTCCTGGGTGCCGGCGTAGGCGAGCGCCAGCCCCTGTGGGGTGTACGCCGCCGCGTCGGCCGGCACGTCGGCGGCCGTGCAGGTGCTGACCGGGTGGCCCCCGGCGTCGTCCGTGCGCAGCAGGTAGCCGCCGTCCATCGTGCCGAGAGGGTCGCCCGCGACCCGGAACGGCACCTCCCACGACCCCGGCGCGAGCCGCAGGCCGGTCAGCGCGCGGGCCGGGTCGTGGACGCGCAGCATGTAGGGCCGGTGGACCACGCGCCGCCACGGATAGCCCGGCAGCACCAGCCGCGCCGCGTCGGCGCCCGAGGTGGTCACCCGCACGGTGGGGGCGACGGTGGCGAACGAGCCGATGACCCGCCACAGCGCCCGGTGCGCGTCCCCGGTCAGCCCGACGAGGTCGCGGACCGTGATCCGGGCGTCCTCCTCGTAGCCGGTCCCGCGGTCCCACGCCACGAAGCCGGTCACCCTGCCGTCGGCGGCCTCGGCGACGGTGATCCCGCTGACCGCGGCCAGCAGCTCCTCGTCGGTGGCGGCGAAGAGCGGCCCGCGGCGGGTGAGCGGGCCGTTCTGGGCGGCGGCCCACGCGTCGTACACCGCCCGGACGGCGGGGACGTCGGCCACCGTCGCGCGCCGCACGGTCGTCCCGTCGGTCGGCGGCCGGACCGCGGCGAGGTCGGCGGTGAGCAGGTCGACCTCGTCGAGCGCGGTCACGACCTCGTAGCCGAGCCGGCGGTAGATGCCCGGCGCGGTCGGGTAGAGGCCGCTGAGCGGCTCGCCGCGTTCGGCGCCCTCGGCGAGTACTGCTGCCAGCAGCCCGGCGAGCAGGCCGCTGCCGCGGTGCTCGGCGGCGACCGCGACGTTGTCGATGCCGCAGGTCGGCACCTGCGTCCCGTGGAACCACGACGCCATCTCGACGCCGCCCACCCGCGCGACGAGCCGGCCGTCCTCGAAGACGCCCCACGGCCGGTGGTAGGGCCGGGGCCACGGGCCCGGCGGCGGGGGAGGCGACCCGGGCGGGAGGTGGCCGAAGGCCTCGGTGCCCAGCGCCGCCCACTGGTCGCGGTCCTCCGCGGTCGCGCGCCGGGTGACGCGTCCCGCACCGTTCGCCGTGCTCGTCATGCCCCGGAACCTACGACGTCGCCGCCGACCTACGCTGGGTGCATGGCGACCAACGTGGAGCGGCTCCTGCCCGGCGAGGACGCGGAGGCGCTGCTCGACCTCGCGCACGCGATCGCGACCGAGAAGCTCGCGCCCCAGGTGGCCGAGATGGAGGAGCGGGCCGAGTTCCCCGCCGAGGCCTACGGGCTGCTCGGGCGGGCGGGCCTGCTGAGCCTGCCGTTCGAGGAGGCCTACGGCGGCGGTGCGCAGCCCTACGAGGTCTACCTGCAGGTCATCGAGGAGATCGCGACCGCCTGGCCGAGCGTCGGCGTCGGCGCGTCGGTCCACTCCCTGACCGCCACCGTGCTGGCCGCCAACGCCACCGAGGAGCAGCGCGCACACTGGCTGCCGCAGATGCTCTCCGGCGACTGGCTCGGCGCCTACGCGCTCTCCGAGCCGCAGGCCGGCTCCGACGTCAGCGCGATCCGGACGCGCGCGGTGCTCGAGGGCTCGCCGGAGGACGGGGAGTACGTCGTCACCGGCACCAAGCAGTGGATCAGCAACGGCTCCCACGCGGACTACTACATCCTCTTCGCCCGCACCGGGGACGACCCGAAGCGCGGGCTGTCGGCCTTCGTGCTGCCCGGCGACACCGCGGGGGTCTCCTTCGGCGCCCCGGAGAAGAAGCTCGGCCTGCACTGCGACGTCACCACCCAGGTGATCCTCGACGGCGCGCGGATCCCCGCCGCCCACCGGATCGGCGCCGAGGGGGCCGGCATGCGGGTCGCGCTCTCCGCCCTCGACGCCGGCCGGCTCGGCATCGCCGCGGTCGCCACCGGCATCGCCCAGGCCGCGCTCGGCCACGCGGTCGCCTACGCCCGCGAGCGCCAGCAGTTCGGCCGGGCCATCGGGGAGTTCCAGGGGCTGCAGTTCCTGCTCGCCGACATGGGCGCCGAGGTGGAGCGGGCGCGGGCGACGTACCTCCACGCCGCCCGGCTCAAGGACGCCGGTCGCCCCTTCTCCCGCCAGGCCAGCATCGCCAAGCTCACCGCCAGCGACGCCGCCATGCGGGTGGCCACCGACGCCGTCCAGGTGCTCGGCGGCAACGGCTACACCCGCGACTACCCCGTCGAGCGGCTCTTCCGCGACGCCAAGATCACCCAGATCTTCGAGGGCACCAACCAGATCCAGCGGATGGTCATCGGGCGCGACCTGTTGCGCTAGCGCGCGACCCTGCACGAGACAAACCTGTGGGCGCCGTCACCTTTCGAGAAGGGCCTCGTTAGGAACTAGTACCTGTTCTAGTTCCAGGAGGATCCGTGCCCACCCTTCGCCGTACCCGAGCACGACGTCGAGCCGGAGCGGTCGCCCTCGGCACCCTGGCCGGCGCGCTCACCCTCTCCCTCGCCGCGTGCGGCTCCCAGCTCGACCCGAACCAGGTCGTCGGGGCCGGCGGCACGGCGGCAGGCGTCCAGGGCGGAGCCGTCGCGGGCGGCGAGGTGCCGGGCGCAGGGACCGGTGGTGACCTCGGCGCGGGCGGTGACCTCGGCACGAGCAGCGGCACGGGTGGCTCGACCGGCGGGACCACCGGCGGCACGGGCGCGACCGGGTCCGGCGGCACGTCCGCCGGCGGTGGCGGCGACGCCCCGCAGCCCGGTGGGGAGAACGCCGCGGACGGCGGCACCAAGGCCGGCTCGTGCGACGGGTTCAAGGACCAGGTCGGCGTCACCAGCAAGACGATCACGATCGGCAACGCCTCCGACATCTCCGGCCCGGTGCCGGGCATCTTCGAGTCCAGCCAGGACGCGGTGAAGGCGTACGTCGCCTACTTCAACGCCTCGACCGACATCTGTGGGCGCAAGCTCTCGCTCAAGACCTACGACAGCCGCACCGACGCCGCCGCCGACCAGCAGGCGTACGCCGACGGCTGTGAGAACGTCTTCGCGATGATCGGGTCGATGTCGGCCTTCGACTCCGGCGGCGCGGCCGCGGCCGAGGGCTGCGGGCTCCCCGACATCCGCTCGGCGATGGTCACCGGTGACCGCGCGAGCTGCGGGACCTGCTTCGGCGCCCAGTCGACGGTGGCCAACCAGTTCCAGAACGCGGTGCCGGACTACGTGAAGAAGAACTTCCCCGACGCGGCCGGCAAGGCCGCGATGCTCTACATCAACGCCGGCGCGGCCGCGGAGAACGGCAAGCTCCAGGCCGCCGCGATGACCAAGCGCGGCATGAAGTTCTCCATGGTCCAGGCGATCGACATCGCGGAGTTCAACTACGCGCCCTACGTCCAGCAGATGAAGGACAAGGGCGTGAAGTACGTTCAGATGATCGCCCAGCCGCCGCAGTTCGTGCGGCTCGCGGACGCGATGCAGCAGCAGGGCTTCAAGCCCGACGTGTTCATGATCGACCCCTCGGCGTACAGCTTGGAGTACATCGAGAGCGGCGGCTCGGCCGTCGACGGCACCACGGTGTTCACCAACTTCGTGCCGTTCGCCGAGGCCAGCAGCAACAAGGAGATGCAGACCTACGTCAGCTGGCTCAACCAGGTCCGCCCGGGTGCGGAGCCGACGTTCTTCGGCGTCTTCTCCTGGTCCGCAGCGCGGTTGTTCGTCGAGCGCGCGGTCGCGCTCGGCGGCAAGCTCAGCCGCGAGAGCCTGGTCGCCGACCTCGGCAAGGTGTCGGACTGGACGGCCAACGGCATGCACTCCCCGCAGTACCCGGGACCGCGCCGCACCGGCGACTGCTGGCGCTTCCTCAAGCTCGACGGCACCTCCTGGGTCCCGACCGGCGGCAACAAGTACACCTGCGCCGGCCTGACGACGGCCTGAGCGGCCGGTGCGGGTCGTGACCGGAGGAGCGAGGCGGGTGGGCCGGCCGGGCTGGTCCATACCCGCGCACCGACCCTGTGATCGGCGTCACCCAGCCGGGCGTCCCTCGTTCAACCGGTACGTCACCCCGCGGAGGAACCCATGACCCAGCAGCGCACCCGGCCCCGGGCCGTCCGCGCGCGCCGCGTCGCGGTGCTGGTGGCGGTCGCCCTGACCGCCGCCTCGCTCGCGGCGTGCGGGTCGCGGATGGACCCCGGCACGGTCGTCGGCCTCAGCGCCGGCACCGGGGTGGGCGACCAGGGCCTGGTCGGGGTCGAGGACGGCGCGGTCGCCGGCGGGGCGCCCGGCGCGGCCGACGACCCGGGCACCACGAGCGGCCTGCCCGGCACGGACACCGGCAGCGGCACCGACGCCGGCCCGAGCGGCAGCGGCGGGTCCGGCAGCGGCAGCACCGGCGGCGGCCCGGGCGCCCCCCAGGCGGGTGCCCAGGGCGGCGGCGCCAACGCCGCGGACGGCGGCGTGAAGGCCGGCTCCTGCGACGGGTTCAAGAACACCACCGGCATCACCGACGACACGATCACCATCGCGAACGCCTCCGACATCTCCGGCCCGGTGCCGGGCATCTTCGAGTCCGCCCAGCAGGCGACCCAGGCGTACGCGGCGTACGCCAACGCCAGCGGCGACATCTGCGGCCGGTCGCTGAAGGTCCTCGAGCTCGACAGCCGCGCCGACGCCGGCGCCGACCAGCAGGCCTACACCCGCGCGTGCGACGAGGCCTTCGCGGCCGTCGGCTCGATGTCGGCCTTCGACTCCGGCGGCGCCGCGACCGCCCAGCAGTGCGGGCTGCCCGACGTGCGCTCCTACTCCGTCAACGGTGACCGCACCCGCTGCACGACCTGCTTCGCGGCGTACGCCGTCCAGCCCGACCTGGTGCCGAACGCGATGCCGCAGTACTGGGCCAAGAAGGCGCCGGCGGCCGTGAAGTCGGTTGCGATGTTCTACGTCAACGCCGGCGCCGCGCCCGCCAACGCCGAGAACTTCCGCGCCGCGTGGGAGAAGAACGGCTGGGACGTGAAGGTCTTCGAGGCCATCGACACCGCCGAGTTCAACTACGCGCCCTACGTCCAGCAGGCCAAGGACGCCGGCGCCCGGCTGGTCAACTACACCGGCCCCTACCAGTTCACGATCCGGCTGCAGCAGGCCATGCGGCAGCAGGGCTTCCGGCCCGAGATCTTCCTGCAGGACGCCACCGTCTACGACCAGCGGTACGTCGACGAGGCCGGCGAGACCGGTGACGGCACCTACGTCTACGCGCAGACCGCGATGCTCGACGACCTCTCCGTGGCCGAGATGAAGCTCTACCGCTCCTGGCTCGAACAGGTCGACCCCGGCGCGCAGCCCAACACCTACGGCGTCTTCGCCTGGTCGGCGGCCCGGCTCTTCGTGGAGCAGGCCGTCGCCCTCGGCGGGAGGCTGACCCGCGCCGCGCTGGTCGAGCGGCTGCGCGGCGTCAAGGACTGGACCGGCAACGGCCTCCACGTCCCGCAGCAGGTCGGTGCGGAGAGCACCGCGAGCTGCGCCTCGATCATCCAGCTCACCAACGGGACGTGGAAGAAGGTCTCGCCCGGCGAGTACCTCTGCGGCTCGATGACGAAGACCGGCCTGGGAGGCTGACCGATGAGTTCCCTGATCTCCTTCACCATCCTCGGGTTGTTCACCGGGGCGGCGTACGCGATCGCGGCGTCGGGCCTGGTGCTCACCTACACCACGACCCGCGTCTTCAACATCGCCCACGGTGCGTTCGGCATGGTGATGGCCTTCGTGTTCTGGGACTTCTCCCAGCGCCAGGGGCTCAACCTGTTCCTCTCGCTCTTCCTGGTGCTCGGCGTGATCGCGCCGGCCATCGGGTGGGGCATCCAGCGCTTCGTCACCAAGGGCCTCGGCGAGGGCCCGGTCTCGGTGGCGCTGGTCGTCACCGTCGGCCTCTTCGTCGGGCTGATCGGCCTGGCCCAGCAGGTCTGGCCGCCGGAGCCGCGGACGGTCCCGCCGTTCATGGCCTCCTCGGGCGTCCAGCTCGGCGACACCTACATCACCGCCCACCAGATCATCACGATCGTCATCTCGATCGGCGTCGCGCTCGGCCTCTACGTGCTGCTCAACCGCACGCGCATCGGCACGGCGATGCGCGCCTCGGTCGACAACCCCGAGCTGCTCAAGCTCTTCGGCGGCAAGCCCGACACCGTCGCGGCGCTGTCGTGGGCGATCGGCATCAGCCTCGCCGCGCTCGGCGGCATCCTGCTCTCCTCGGTGATCGGCCTGTCCTACTACGACCTCACCCTCCTGGTCATCAACGCGTACGCCGCGGCGATGCTGGGCCGGCTCAAGTCGCTCCCGCTGACCTTCGTCGGGGCGATGGGGCTGGGCATCCTGCAGTCGTTCGCGGTGGCCTACCTGCCGAGCGACGGCTTCCTCGCCGGCACGCGGGCCGTCGTGCCCGCGCTGTTCCTCTTCGTCGTGATCGTGCTGATGCCGCAGGCCCAGCTGCGCATCGGCCAGGTCAAGGGCATCGTGTCGGCCCCGCTGCCGTCGATCACCAAGTCGGTCGCCTGGGGCGGGGCGCTGCTCGTCTTCGTGGCGCTGCTCGTCGGCGGCGGCATGTCGACGGCCAACCTGCTGCTGGTCGGCACCGCGGCGACGTACGCGATGGTCATGCTCAGCCTGGTGCTGCTCACCGGCTACGGCGGCCACGTGTCGCTCGCCCAGCTGACCTTCGCGGGCGTGGGCGCGCTGGCCTACGCCAAGCTCGAGCAGCCCAACCTTGCGGGCCTCTTCCTGGCCGCGGCGATCGCGGCCGGCGTCGGTGCCCTGGTGGCGCTGCCGGTGCTGCGCCTGACCGGCCTCTACCTCGCGCTGTCCACGCTGGCCTTCGGCGTGCTGATGGACAAGATGATCTTCCAGGCGGAGTTCGCCTTCGGCTTCAACGGCACCCTGCAGGCCGGCCGGCTCTCGATCCTCGGCAACGCCATCGAGTCGACCGGCGGCTACGTGCTGGTGATGACCCTCTTCCTGGTGCTCATGGGCATCGCGCTGCTGCTCCTGCGGCGCGGGTCGCTCGGCCGGGTCCTCATCGCCATGCGCGACAGCCCGGCCGCCTGCGGCACCCTCGGGCTGGACATGCGGTGGTTCCGGGTGGGCCTGTTCGGCCTCTCGGCCGGCATGGCGGGCCTGGCCGGCGCGCTCTTCGCCGGGCTGCGCGGCACGATCGGCGCGGCCGACTTCCAGTTCTTCAACAGCCTCCCGCTGCTGCTCCTCGCGGTCGTCTTCGGCGTCACCTCGGTGACCGGCGCGACGCTGGGCGGGGTCGGGCTGATGCTGCTGCCGGTCATGCAGTCCAACAACCCCGGCATCGCCGGCCTGATCTTCGCGGTCCTCGGCTTCGGTGCCGTCGCGCTGGGTCGCGACCCCAACGGCCTGGCCAACCTGATGTTCGGCCTCGGCCGGCGCATCCAGGCGCTGGTCCTGCCCCAGCTGCGCGACCGGCTGCCGGTCCTGCCGGGCCGTCGCCCGGACGGGTCCGACGACGGCGAGGACGCCGGGCTCGCCGACCTGCTCCCCGAGACCCCTGACGCCACCGGGAAGGTGCCCGCCCATGTCTGACCACCCGATCGGCGGCGCACACGCCCCGCTCCTCGAGGTCGACCACGTGGTCGTCCAGTTCGGCGGCGTCACCGCCGTCAACGAGGCGACCTTCGTGGCCGACGCCGGCACCGTCACCGGCCTGATCGGCCCCAACGGCGCCGGCAAGACCACCTGCTTCAACGTCATCTCCGGGCTGCAGAAGCCCACCCGCGGCAAGGTCCGCTTCCGCGGCCGCAACGTCACCGGCGCGCCGGTGCACCGCCGCTCCAAGCGGGGGATGGGCCGCACCTTCCAGCGGCTCGAGGCGTTCGGCTCGCTGTCGGTGCGCGACAACGTCCGCGTCGCCTACGACATCCACCGCGGCCTGGCCGGCCTGGTGCGGCCGGGCGCCAAGGACATCGACGCGCTGCTCGACCGGGTCGGCATCTCGTCGTACGCCGACGAGCGCGCCGACTCCATCCCGACCGGCACCGCGCGGCTCCTCGAGCTGGCCCGCTGCCTGGCCGGTGACCCGAAGCTGCTGCTGCTCGACGAGCCCTCCTCGGGCCTCGACGAGTCCGAGACCGACGACTTCGGCGATCTGCTGCGCGACCTGGCCGCCGAGGGCCGCGGGATCCTCATGGTCGAGCACGACATGGACCTGGTGATGGGCGTCTGCGACACCATCCACGTCCTCGACTTCGGCTCGATCATCGCCTCCGGCACGCCGGGGGAGATCCGCCGCGACCCGGCCGTGCAGCGCGCCTACCTCGGCTACTCCGACGAGGTGCCCGAGCACGAGCTCGTCGGCGCCTCCGCCGGCGCCAGCGCCGTCGAGGAGACCCGCACCGACCTCGTTCCGGTCGGCGCGGCCACCGAGGCGACCACCGTGATCCCCGCGGTCGGCGCCACCATCCCGGAGGACGTCCGATGAGCATCCCCATCCTCGAGGTCGTCGACCTCCACGCCGCCTACGGCCGGATCGAGGTGCTGCGCGGCGTCGACCTGTCGGTGCCCAAGGGGGCGGTCATGGCGCTGCTCGGCCCCAACGGCGCCGGGAAGTCGACGCTGGTCAAGGTCATCTCCGGGCAGAAGAAGCCGACCTCCGGCGACATCCACCTCGGCGGCGTGCACGTCAAGGGGGCCGGCGCCGAGGAGCTCGCCCGGCTCGGGCTGTGCACCGTGCCCGAGGGCCGCTCGGTCTTCCCGAACCTCACCGTCGAGGAGAACCTGCGGCTCATGTCGTACGCCGGGGTCTCGGCCGACGCGGTGCTCGACACGGCGTACTCCTACTTCCCGCGGCTCTCCGAGCGGCGCCACCAGCTCGCCGGCACCATGTCCGGCGGCGAGCAGCAGATGCTGGCCATGTCGCGGGCGCTGGCCTCCGACCCGGCGTTGCTGCTGCTCGACGAGCTCTCGATGGGGCTCGCGCCGCTGATCGTCGACGAGCTCTACGACACCGTCGCCCAGATCGCGGCGTCCGGTGTCTCGATCCTCTGCATCGAGCAGTTCGCCCGCACCGCGCTGCGGGTCTCCGACTACGCGGCCGTCATGTCCGGCGGACGCATCGTGGCCTCCGGCGAACCCGCCGAGGTGCTCGAGACCATGTCCGACGTCATCCTCGGAGGTGCCGCGTGAAGCGGACCGTTCTCCCTGTCCTCGCCGGCGGGCTCGTCGCCGCTGTCCTCCCGATCGGCGCCACCACGGCCTCCTCGGCGGCCGCCCCGCCGTCGGCGAAGGAGACGCTCGACTACGGCTACAGCTCCGAGGCCATCTCCTCACCGGTCAAGCTGGAGATCTACGAGCCGGTCATCCCGATCCCGGCCACCCCGCAGTTCGAGCTGAGCCTGGGCTACAGCAAGGTCTCGGCCGACAGCAGCGGCGGCAAGGGCCGCGCGGCGTACTTCTGGCCCGGCGACTCCATCGGCGAGGGCCTCAAGACCGTCGTGGAGAACCTCGGTCTCCCGCCGGAGATCGCCAACCCGATCGCCGAGCAGGGCTACCCGGTCCAGGTGAACTCCGCCTTCCCCGGCGGCCCCGAGTCCGAGGCGCAGGAGCCCTTCCCGGGCTCGGTGTCGCGCACGAGTGCCGCCGAGGGCGACGTCCGCGCCGCGGCCGGGTTCTCCACCGACTGCGACGTCGACGAGCCCGGTGGCGGTGCTGGCGGTGGCGGTGGCGGCGGGCTCCCGGGTCTGCCGGGACTGCCCGGGCTCCCGGGTCTGCCGGGGCTGCCCACGGGCGGCTCCGGTGCCGTCGGCGGCGGGCTGCTCGGCAACCTGCTCGGTGGGCTGACCAGCGGGCTGACCGGCGGGCTCGGCGGCCTGGCCGGCGGGGCCGGCGGGGCCTCGGGAGGCGCGGCGAACCCGCTCGCCGACTTCGGCGCCGCCATCACCGGCCAGGGCGCTGCGCAGAAGGAGGGCGAGGAGGACAAGGCCGCCCCGGAGGCCGCGGCCTGCCAGATCCCGTCCGCGCTCAACGCGCTGATCGACATCGGCGGCATGGCCTCCGCCAGCCGCTCCACCGTCGAGAAGGGCACGGTCACCACGACCACGCGCTCCGCGCTCGGCGAGGTCCGCCTGCTCGGCGGCATCATCACCCTCTCCGGCGTCACCGCGAAGGCCGTCACCAGCAGCGACGGCAAGACCGAGAAGGCGTCGGGCAAGGCGCGGTACGGCACCCTCTCCATCGCCGGCCAGGAGTTCTCCGTCGGCCCCGACGGCTACGAGGCCGTCGGCCAGGGCGGCCCGATCCCCGGCCTGTCCGACAACCCGGCCAAGGCGCTCGAGCAGCTCGGCGTCTCGATCACGCTGCCCCAGCCGGAGCTGACGTCGAAGGGCAAGGAGGCCAACGCTGCCGTCGAGGCGCTCCGCATCCAGGTCGACCTCTCGATCCTCAAGCCGATCCTGTCCCAGATCCCGCTCGGCGACATCCTGGCGCCGATCCCGTTCCCCGGGCAGGCCGGCATCGTCAAGAGCCTGCTCGGCGCGCTCAACCAGCTCTCGCCGCGCATCGTCCTGCACCTCGGCGTCGCCAGCAGCGAGCTCAAGCGGGCGCCCAAGCTCGACCTCCCCACCGGCGAGATCCCGGACAACGACCCGGGCGGCGACGAGGGCGGCGACACCAGCGGCGGCGGCTCCGGCGGCACCGCGGGTGGCAGCACCGGCAGCGCCGGCGCGCCCTCGTCCTCCCCGGCCGACGTCGGTTCCTCCGACGCCGGCGGCGGTGACGCGGCCCCCGCCGACGGCGACCTCGTCGACGCGGCCCCGGTCGGCGCCGGCCTCCCGCCGCTGAACTCCATCCCCGGTGCCCTGCTCTTCGGCGGCATCGCGCTCGCCGCGGTCGCCGGCAGCTACCTCCGCAAGATCGGCGCGCTCGCCCTCGGGGCCGGCTCAGCCTGTCCCCACGGCCTCGACAGCGGCCTGCCCGACCTCCGCAAGGCATGACCGAAAGGCACCCTGAGATGACCACGATGTCCACGCCCGCCTCCGGCGCCCGGATGGGCTCCGGCACCGCGCTCCCGCGTGCCGGCCGGGGCGGCAGCGCCACCGGCGCGGCCCCGCTGAAGAACAACAACTACCAGCTGCTCCAGGTCGTGCTGTTCTGGGCGGGCGCGATCCTGCTCCCGCTCGGCCTGGTCGTCATCGTGCTGGGGTGGTACGGCGCCGCCAACACCCCCTACCAGTACGACCAGCTCTCCTACTTGGTCTCCGGCGGCCTGCTCGGCCTCGGCCTGACCTTCGTCGGCGGGTTCCTCTACTTCGGGGCCTGGCTGGCGCGGATCGCCGACGACGGCCGCGAGTCCTCGAAGCGGCTCGCCGACACCCTGCTCGTGCTGGCCGACGTGACCTCGCGCTCCGCCGCCGTCAACGACCAGGGCGTCGACACCTCGGCGCTGCCGGTCACCGCGGGTGAGGGCACGACCATCCACCGCCGCGACTGCGCGCTCATCGCCCACCGTCAGGACCTCCACCCCGTCGGCGAGGCCGAGGCCCAGGGCCGCGCCGCCCAGCTCACCACCTGCCGGGTCTGCAAGCCCTGACGGTCGGCCCCAGCAGCCACCCGGGGCGCTCCGGGCCGGCCTGCGCCGAGCCCGGTCCCGGCTGCCCCACGGGTCCCGCCGGCCCCACGTCGTACGCGACCCCTGCACATATCGGGGCAGATCTACCCCGATATGTGCAGGAGTCACCGGTTAACCGGTGACCCCGACACCCGGCCCGGGGACCCCATCGAACGAGCAGTCACCCCGCCCCCGGCCCACCCTCGTCGTCGTCGACGGGCGGGGGCGTGAGGGCCTCCTCCGGCTTGGTCGACAGGACGGTGTCGATGTAGTCGCGGGCGGTCTCGAAGAGGTCGACCTCGTGGCCGGCGCGCTCGGAGAGGTACCACCGGTGCACGAGCACCTCGTGGAAGATCTCGGCCGGCTCGAGCTTGCCGCGGGCCTCGGGCGGGACCATCGCCATGAGCGGCTCGAAGACCTCGCCGAGCCAGCGGCTGGCGACGAGCACACGGTCCTCGCGGCCGAGGTCGCGGTGGGCGGCGAAGCGGGAGATGTCGTTGAGCAGCCGCCGGGCCTGGCTGTCCTCGACGTCGAGTCCGGTCAGGGAGCGCAGCTCGCGGCGGTGGTGGCCGAGCTCGACGGCGCGCGGCTGGATGCGCACCGAGTCGCCGTCGTAGTCGGTGACGATGTCGAGCTCCTCGACGTCGAACCCGAGCTCGTTGAGGCGCTCGATGCGCTGCTCGATGCGCCACATCTCGGCGGCGGAGAACTCCTCGACGCCGGTCAGCTCGTCCCACAGCTCGCGGTAGCGCCGCTGGAGCAGGGCGACGATCTCCTCGGCCGGCACCTCGGCGGGCACGAGCCGGCTGGCCTGGAGGTCGAGCAGCTCGGCGAAGACGTTCTCGGTGGCGATGGTGACGTCGTGCTCGCGCATCTGCCGTGACAGCGAGGAGCGCAGCTCGCCGGTCTCGGCGTCGACGAGGTACGCCGCGAAGCCGCCGGCGTCGCGGCGGAACAGCACGTTCGACAGCGACACGTCGCCCCAGAAGAAGTCGGCCAGGTGCAGCCGCACCAGCAGCACGACCATCGCGTCGACGAGCAGCGGCAGCCCCTCGACGGTCGTGCCGTGGCTGAAGAGGCTGCGGTAGGGCAGCGAGAAGCGCAGGTGCTGGGTCAGCAGCGCGGCGGGCAGCTCCTCGCCGTGGGCGTCGACCCGGCCGGTGACGACCCCCTGCGGCATGACCGCGGGCAGGCCGAGGCGCTGGAGGTCGCGCAGCAGGCGGTACTCCCGGAAGGCGATCTCCTCGACGGTCTCCTTGACGGCGTACGTCGAGGTGCCCTGCCGCACGATCCGCACGACGTGCCGGGACAGGCCGCGGGGGAGGGGCACGACGTACCGCTCGTCCCACTCCTCCAGCGGCTCCGACCACGGCAGGCGGAAGAGCGCGGGGTCGGGGCGGTGCGCGACGATGTGGAGGGCCACACCGCCGAGACTAGACCCGCCAGAGCCAGACGCCCGGGCCTTCCGAGGCGGGCACGGTCACGGTGCCGCCGGCCTCGACGAGCGGCGCGGCGTCGCCCTCGGTGGCGAGCACGGGCGAGCCGTCGCCGAAGCCGAGCAGGCCGGCGTCGAGCTCGACCGCGGGCCCGGCGGCGCGCCGGGCGCAGACGAGGACCGAGCCGTGGGGGTGCTCGCGGAGGAAGACGAAGCAGTCGTCGTCGACGTGGGCCCACCGCAGGCCGCCGCGGCGCAGGGCGTCGTGGTCGCGGCGGGCGGCGGCCAGGGCGGCGTACGCCGTGAGCGTGGCGTGGTCCCACTCCTCGCGGCGGTCCCAGGGCATGGGCCGGCGCGAGTCCTCGCCGAGCACGCCCTCGAGGCCGATCTCGTCGCCGGCGAGGAGCATCGGCACGCCGGGCAGCGTGAACTGCAGGCCGGCGGCCACCCGGTGCACCTCCGGCGACCCGGCGACGGTGCGGATGCGGGCGCTGTCGTGAGAGCCGAGGATGTTCCACGACTGGCTCGCCGCCCGCCAGCCGAAGCGGGCCAGCCACTCGCGGAACGTGCGCAGCACCAGCGGGCCGGGCCGGCGCGGCACCGGCAGCGGCCGGCCGAACGGGCGGGCCGGCGAGGCGGGGTCGCGCACCCACGACCAGACCGGCCAGGAGAAGCCGGAGTAGTTCATCGTGCCGTGCCAGCCGTCGCCGTCGACGTCGCCCGAGGCGTCGTGGTTGTGCTCGCCGATGACCAGCGGGTCGGGACGCTCGGCCTCGGCCGTGCGGCGCACCGCGCGGGCGACGTCGTGGTTGACGTCGACCGCGCCGAGGCGGCCGGTCATGTTGGCGACGTCGATGCGCCAGCCGTCGACGTCGAAGGGCGGGCGCAGCCAGCGGGCGACGACCGAGTCGGGGCCCTCGACCATCGCGGCGCGCAGGTCGGGGTCGGCGAGGTTGAGCTTCGGCAACGTGCCGTGGCCCATCCAGCACTCGTAGGAGCCGTCGTGGTTGAAGTAGTACCAGCCGCGGGTGGGGGAGGCCGGGTCGCTCGAGGCGCTGCGGAACCACTCGTGGGTGTCGCCGGTGTGGTTGGTGGTCAGGTCGCCGAGCAGCCGCCAGCCGCGCTCGTGGACGGCGGCGGAGAGCCGGGCGTACGCCGCGTCGCCGCCGAGCAGCGGGTCGACGCCGTCGAAGGTGGAGGCGTTGTAGCGGTGGTTGCTCTCGCCGGGGAAGACCGGCGTCGTGTAGACCACCGAGACGCCGACCTGCTCGAGGTGGTCGAGGTGCTCGACGACGCCGTCGAGGTCGCCGCCGAAGAACTGGGTCGGTGTGCGCGGGTCGGAGCCCTCGAAGACCACCTCGTCGTCCCACGCGGCCGGCACGGCCCAGGCGGGCGTCGGCCGCTCGTCGGCGGCCGCCGAGCGGGCGAACCGGTCGGGGAAGACCTGGTAGACGACGCCGTCGCGGCCCCAGTCCGGCGCGGAGGGGTAGGTCGAGACGCGGAAGTCGAAGGTGTCCGGCACGTCGTGGCGGTGCACGCCCGCGGCGGTCAGCCAGCGCTGGTCCTCCTCGGGGGTGCCCGCGCCGGTGCTGATGAGGAAGCGGTAGTGCGCGACCGGGTTGTGGACCGGCAGCTCGCCCTCCCACCAGACCGTGTGCTCGTCGCGCTCGACCGGCCCGCACGCGTGGTAGACCGGCTCGGCGTCGTACGTCGTACGCAGCCAGACCTGGTCGACGGGGTCGCTCGCGGCCGTGCGGACGCGGACCTTGACCGTCCAGCCCAGTGTCGGTGCCTCGTGCTCGAGGTAGAGCGGGGACCCGTCGTGGTGCGGTTCGTGCAGGAGGCTCACCGCACCAGGGTCGCCCGCGTCGTCGCGCCCGGCCAAAGCCGCGTCGACGTGACGCTGGTCCAACGGACGCCGCACGTGGCTGGTCGAACTAGAACGTGTTCCAGTACGGTCCGCGCATGACCTCCGCTCCCGCTGCCTCCCCCTCCTCCTCCGGCGAGCCGCGCGTCGTCGTCGTCACCGGCGCCGCGTCCGGCATCGGCCGCGCCACCGCCGAGCTCTTCCGCGACCAGGGGGCGACGGTCTTCGGGCTCGACGTGCAGCCCGGGGCGCCGGACGGGGTGACGTACGTCGAGTGCAACGTCGCCTCGCGCGAGTCCGTCGACGCCGCGATCGCCGAGTGCGCGCAGCACGGCCGGATCGACGTGCTGGCCAACGTTGCCGGCGTGGTGCAGTTCGGCCACTTCGACCAGATCACCGACGCCGAGTGGGACCGCGTGCACGCGATCGACCTCAAGGGCCCGTTCATGACGATCCAGGCCGCGCTGCCGCACCTGCGCGCCTGCGGCGGCAACATCGTCAACGTCAGCTCGGTCGCCGGCCGGATCCCGCAGCCGTACGCCGTCGCGTACGCCGCCGCCAAGGGTGGCCTGACCCAGCTGACGAAGTCGCTGGCGCTCGAGCTCTCGCCCGAGGGGATCCGCGTCAACGCCGTGTGCCCCGGCACCGTCGACACCCCGATCGTGTCCCACGTCGCCGGCATCATGCCCTCGGACATGGACCCCCGCGTGGCGGACCGGCTGATCATGATGCTGCCCGGCCCTGCCATCTCCCCGGCCGAGATCGGCGAGTCGATCGTCTACCTCGCCTCGCCCGCCGCGCGGATGATCACCGGCGCCGTCCTCGCCTTCGACGGCGGCATGGGCTGATCCCTGCCCCGCCCGCACCGGCAACTAGCATGTGCGCGGCCGCTCGACCTCCGTGTCGGCCGGCCGCGCCGGTGTAGCTCAGTTGGTAGAGCGCCTCTCTTGTAAAGAGGATGTCGCGGGTTCGACTCCTGTCACCGGCTCTCCCTCGTCCTGCCGCCCCCCGTCCCTCTGCCCTCCGGCTCGTGCTGTCCAGCGTGCGCTGGAGCGCACTCCTGGCAGCACGAGGCGGGCGGGGGTCCGCCTCACCCGCAGGGATGTGATGTACGCCGAGTGGCGCGGCCGCGGGCATGGCGCGGCGGGACGCCGGGTATCGGCTCCTCAATCGATCCGGGGAGTGATTCCACGATGGCAGCGAACATGTCTGCACCGAGCACCACCGCGGCCGCCGAGAGCCGCGACACGATGGTCGCTCTGGCGATGCTGTGGCTGATCCCGGCGCTGGCCTTCATGGCCGCGCTGCTGATGATCGGCTGACGGACCCACCAGGGCTGCAGTCACGACGAGTCGGCGTCGACGGGCCGGCACCAGCACGACCTCGTGCGCGAGCGGTCGCTCACGGCCCCTCAGTCGGAACAGATTCACCGGTCGACCGGTGGATCGGTCAACCTGACCGACAGATTCGTCGGCCCGACCGAAGGAACTCACGCTGGACCGACGAAGGTTCATCGGTCCAGCGTGAGTTTCTTCGGTCAAGTCCCGAGGCGCCGGCGACCGCTGCTCCCGTGGCGGGCGTCAGCGGAGCTGGCGCACCTCGAACGACGCCGGCGGCGACGCGATGGCGTCCTGCGCGGCGACCAGCTGGATCTCGCGGGTGCCCGCGGCGATCGTCGCCTCGAGCACCGCGAAGACCGACGACGTGGTGCGCGAGAGCGCCTCGGCCGGTGAGCCGGTCGAGCGCAGGTGGGCGAGGTAGAGCGCGGCGGTGACGTCGCCGCAGCCGTTGGGCGTGATCGGCAGCAACGGGGTGGTGACCGCCCAGGCGCCGGCGTCGGAGACGGCGACGACGTCGAGCGAGCCGTCCGGCACGTCCTGGTGCAGCACGCTGGTGATCAGCACGTCGCGCGGACCCGTCGCGCGCACGGCGTCGACCGCCCCGAGCACCTCGTCGAGCGTGGTGGTCGTGCGGCCGGCGAGGAAGTCGAGCTCGAAGTGGTTCGGCGTGACGATGTCGGCGCGGGGGACGACGGTGTCGCGCATGTACTCCGGGATGCCGGGCTTGACGAACATCCCGCGGCCCACGTCGCCCATGACCGGGTCGCAGCAGTAGACCGCCTCCGGGTTGAGCGCCTTGACCTTCGCGACGGCGTCGAGCACGACCGCCCCGACCGCCGGGTCGCCCTGGTAGCCCGACAGGACCGCGTCGGCCTCGCCGAGCACCCCGCGGTCCTCGATGCCCGCGATCACGTCGGCCACGTCGGCGGGCGCGAGGAGCGGCCCGCGCCACGCGCCGTACCCGGTGTGGTTGGAGAAGTGCACGGTCAGTACCGGCCAGACCTCGTGACCCAGCCGCTGGAGGGGGAAGACGGCCGCGGAGTTGCCCACGTGGCCGTAGGCGACCGACGACTGGATCGACAGGATCTTCACGCCACCGATCCTCCCGTCCGATCCGTGGTCCAGCAAACTAGAACAAGTTACAGTCATGCCCTAACGTGGGCCCCGACACATTCCGAGGGTATGTGAGCTCGGGCCCGACACCGCCGCTCGGCGACACGGACAACGAACGATCCAGGGGACGCACATGGCCAAGACAGCCCTGAAGAACGAAGCCGACTACATCGTGGTGGGCTCCGGCAGCGCCGGGGCGGCGATCGCCGGTCGCCTCGCCGAGTCCGGCGCCAGCGTCATCGTGCTCGAGGCGGGCAAGAGCGACAACCAGTTCCTCACCAAGAAGCCAGGGATGATCGGGCCGATGCACGCCGAGCCCAAGATCAAGAAGATCAACGACTGGGGCTACTACTCGGTGCCGCAGAAGCACATCCTCGACCGCAAGATGCCGGTCCCGCGCGGCAAGGTCCTCGGCGGGTCGAGCTCGGTCAACGGCATGGTCTACGTGCGCGGCAACCGCGCCAACTACGACGCCTGGGCCGCCGAGGGCTGCACCGGCTGGGACGCCGACTCGGTCAACGCGGCGTACAAGCGCATGGAGGACTACGAGGGCGGCGAGAACGCCTTCCGCGGCACCGGCGGCCCGATCAAGGTCACCCGCAACAAGGCTCCGCAGGAGGGGTCGCTGCAGTTCCTGCAGGCCACCGCGGACACCATCGGCTGCTCGATCCTCGACGACTACAACGGTGAGTCGCAGGAGGGCGTCAGCCGGATGCAGCAGAACGCCGCCGACGGGCTGCGCTACAGCGCCTCGCGCGGCTACATCCACCACCTCGCGCCGCCGACCCTCGACGTGCAGACCCAGGTGCTGGTCACCAAGGTCGTCATCGACAACGGCCGTGCCACCGGCGTCGAGGTCCGCGACAAGGACGGCAGCAGCCGCACGATCCGCGCCGGCAAGGAGGTCATCCTCGCGGCGGGCTTCGTCGGCTCCCCGCAGATCCTCATGCTCTCGGGCATCGGCCACGCCCAGCACCTCAAGGACCACGGCATCCCGGTCGTCGCGGACCTCCCGGTCGGCGACAACCTGCACGACCACATGTTCCACGCGATGACCTTCCACGCGACGACGTCGAAGATGCGCGGCAACGCGTTCTTCTTCGCCAAGGGCGTCGCCAAGGAGGTCCTGCGGCCCGGTACGACGTTCCTGGCCAACTCGGTCTTCGAGATCCTCGCCTTCCTCAAGACCTCCCAGGCCACCGACGTCCCGGACCTGCAGCTGCACCTGCTGCCCTGGTCCTACGTCTCGCCCAACCAGGACGCCGCCATCCGCCACGAGGTCTCGCCGCTGCCGGCGCTGACCGTGCTGACCACGCTGATCTACCCGCGCAGCCGCGGCACGCTGCGGCTGGCCTCGGCCGACCCGACCGCGGCCCCGCTCATCGACCCGCAGTACCTCGCGGAGTCCGCCGACCTCGACCTGCTCGCCGAGGGGTCGGGGATGGTCCGCGAGATCATGGGCGCCGCGGCGTTCGGCGGGGCGATCAAGGACGAGATCCACCCCGGTCGCCACCTGCAGGGGTCCGACCTGCGCCAGGAGATCCTCAACCGCGCCACGTCGGTCTACCACGGTGTCGGCACCTGCCGGATGGGCGTCGACGAGCTCGCCGTGGTCACCCCCGACCTCAAGGTCCGCGGCATCGAGGGCCTGCGCGTGGCCGACGCCTCGATCATGCCGTCGATCACCGGCGGCAACACCAACGCGCCCGCGATCATGATCGGCGAGCGCGGCGCCGACCTCGTCCTCGGGAGGGGCTGAGCATGACCACCACCGACGACCGTCCCGCGACCGCCGCGGCGACGCCGGCGGCGCGGGTCCGCCGGCCCGCGACGCTGACCGACGCGTTCCTGCGCGACCTCGTCGCGCGGGTCCCCGGCTCGGGCGGGCAGACCTGGGACCTCACCGAGGTCTACACCGGCGAGACGCTGGTGCAGCTGCCGCAGTCGACGCCGGCCGACATCGAGCGCGCCTTCGCCGCCGCCCGGTCGGCGCAGCAGGAGTGGGCGTCGTGGCCGCTGCGCAAGCGGCTCAAGGTGTTCAAGAAGGCGCACTCGCTGCTCATCGACAACGCGCAGCTGACTGCGGACCTCATCCAGGCCGAGAGCGGCAAGAACCGCCGGATGGCCATCGAGGAGACCTGCGACCCGCCGATGGTCATCAGCCACTACCTCAAGCGGGCGCCGAAGCTGCTCAAGCCCGTCACCCGCGGTGGCCCCGTCCCGGTCGTCTCCACCTCCACCGAGATCCGCCAGCCCAAGGGCGTCGTCGGGATCATCGCGCCCTGGAACTTCCCGTTCGCCACCGGTCTCTCCGACGCGATCCCCGCGCTGATGGCCGGCAACGCGATCGTGCTCAAGCCCGACAACAAGACCGCGCTGTCGCCGCTGCACGGCATCAAGCTGCTCGAGCAGGCCGGCCTGCCCAAGGGGCTCTTCCAGGTCGTCTGCGGCGAGGGCCCCGACGTCGGTCCGACGCTGATCGACAACGCCAACTACGTGATGTTCACGGGCTCGACCGCCACCGGCCGGGTCATCGGCGAGCGCGCCGGCCGCAACCTGATCGGTTGCTGCCTCGAGCTCGGCGGCAAGAACCCGATGATCGTCCTCGACGACGTCGACCCCGACGAGTGGGTCGCCGGCGCGCTGTTCGGCGTCTTCGGCAACACCGGCCAGATCTGCATGCACATCGAGCGCATCTACCTGCCCGAGAGTCGGTACGACGAGCTGAAGGCCCGCTTCGTCGCCGCGGCCGAGAGCCTGCGCGTCGCCGCGGCGTACGACTTCGGGCCCGAGCTGGGCTCGCTCATCTCGGTCGACCACATGCAGCGCGTGCACAGCCACGTGCAGGACGCCGTCGCCAAGGGCGCCACGATCGTCACCGGAGGCGACCCGCGGCCCGACATCGGTCCGGCGTTCTTCGAGCCGACCGTGCTCGAGGGCGTCACCACGGACATGCTCACCGGCTGCATGGAGACCTTCGGCCCGGTCGTCGCGCTGCATCCCTACCGCAGCGTCGACCAGGCCGTCGCGCTCGCGAACGACACCGACTACGGCCTCAACGCCTCGGTGTGGGGCGCCGACGTCGACCGAGCCGTCTCCGTCGCCCGCCGCATCCACGCCGGCAACGTCAACGTCAACGACTCCCTCGCCACGGCCTACGCCTCCAAGGGGACCCCGTCCGGCGGCGTCAAGCAGTCCGGCGTCGGCGCCCGCCACGGCGACCAGGGCCTGCTGAAGTACACCGACGTGCAGAACCTCGCCGTGCTCAAGAAGCAGGTCATGGGCGCCCGCCTCGGCCAGGACTACGACGAGTACGTCAAGGGGATGCTCACCGGCCTGAAGATGATGCGGCGGACGCGGATCCGCTGACGTCCTGCTCGTCGGGGTGAGGTCGTCCCGGGCGCAGCAAAGGCCCAGAAGCTGCAGGCGTACCACCTGTTGGTGGTACGCCTGCAGGGGTTCTGGGCCTCCGCGTCGGGTTCTGGGCCGATGCAACGGCCCAGAAGGTCAGGCATCCCACCTCTTGGTGGTACGCCTGCACGCGGCCGTCAGGCCACCTGCAACGACCGCTTCGACAGCCCCATCCAGAAGCCGTCGATGACCTGGAGGCCGGGCTCGTCGGGGGCGGTGGCGGCACCGAGGGTCACGAAGAGCGGCGTGTAGTGCTCGACGGTGGGGTGGGCGTAGGGCATGCCGGGCGCCTTCGAGCGGTACGCCGCGAGCGTGTCCACGTCGCCGCGGGCGAGCGCCTCGCCCGCCCACGCGTCGAACTCCGAGGACCAGCCGGGGGCGGCCGCGTCGAGGCGCCAGTCGGTGAGGAACGGCAGCCCGTGGGTGAGGAAGCCCGACCCGATGACCAGCACGCCCTCGTCGCGCAGCGGGCGGATCCGCTCGCCGAGCGCCATCAGGCGGACCGGGTCGTGGGTGGGCAGCGACATCTGCAGGACGGGGATGTCGGCCTCGGGGTACATGATCCGCAGCGGCACCCACGCGCCGTGGTCGAGACCGCGCGAGGTGTGCCGGTGGACCGGCTCGCCGGCCGGCATCATCGCCGCGACGCGGTCCGCGAGCGCGGTGGCGTCGGGGGTCTCGTAGGTCATCCGGTAGTACTTCGGGTCGAAGCCACCGAAGTCGTAGACGAGCGGCGCGCCGCTGGCCGAGAGCGAGACCGGCGCGGACTCCCAGTGGGCGCTGACGATGAGGATCGCCTTCGGCCGCGGCAGGTCGGCAGCCCAGGCGGCGAGCTGGCCCGACCAGGTCGGGTCGTCGAGGAGCGGCGGGGCGCCGTGGCCGATGTAGAGGGCGGGCATCCGGTCGGCGGTGGGCGTGGTCATCACATCTCCAAGTAGTTGATGATTCAACATTAGCCCAGAGGAAGCCGCCAGTCCACCCCGTCCGCGCCCTGGCGGGCGAGCAGGTCGTTCACCGCGCTGAACGGCCGCGAGCCGAAGAAGCCGCGGGAGGCCGAGAGGGGGGAGGGGTGCGGCGAGGCGACGTACGGCGTCGTGCCCAGCATCGGCACCAGTCCCTGGGCGTCGCGGCCCCACAGGATCGCCGCGAGCGGGCCGCCGCGGGCCACGAGCGCCTCGATCGCGCGGGCGGTCACCTCCTCCCAGCCCCGGCCCCGGTGGGCGGCGGAGGCGCCGGGCTGCACGGTGAGCACGCGGTTGAGCAGCATGACGCCGGCGTCGGTCCAGGCGGTCAGGTCGCCGTGCGCGGGCGTCTCGATGCCGAGGTCGGAGCGCAGCTCGGTGTAGATGTTCGCCAGCGACCGCGGAATCGGCCGCACGTGCGCGTCGACGGCGAAGCTCAGGCCGATCGGGTGGCCCGGCGTGGGGTAGGGGTCCTGCCCGACCACGAGCACGCGGACGTCGGCCATCGGTCGGCGGAACGCCGCGAAGACGCGGTCCCCGGCCGGCAGGTAGCCGCGGCCGGCCGCCACCTCCGCGCGCAGGAACTGACCCAGCTCCGCGATCCGGTCGTCGACCGGCGCGAGGGCTTCGGCCCAGTCGGGGGCGACGAGTCCCTGGTCCACGAGTCCGGCGAGTGCGCTCACGCCCGTGACGGTAGCGACGCCCCCCGACGACCGGATCGGACGACCAGGTGGGGCTGACCGCGTGGGACGACCAGGTGGGGCAACCGGGTCAGGCGAAGATCATGCAGCTCGATGTGGCGTGCGCGACGAGGCGGTCGCGGGCGTCGAAGAGCTGCGCCTCGGCGAGCGCCGTACGCCGACCGCGGTGCACCACCGTGCCGACCGCGCGCAGCCGGCCGGAGTCGACGGTCGCGGGGCGCAGGAACTTCACCGTCAGGTCGAGCGAGGTGTAGCCCTCGCCGGCGGCCAGCAGCGAGTGGACCGAGCAGGCGGCCGCGGTGTCGAGCAGGGTGGAGATGACCCCGCCGTGGACGGTGCCGAGCGGGTTGTAGTGCCGGTGCTCGGGGTGGAGGGTCACCGAGATCGAGCCAGGCTCGCCGTCGAAGTCCGCCATGCCGAGGGTCTCGGCGATCGGGGCGGGCGGGAGCAGGCCGTCGCGCATCGCCATGAGCAGCTCGTAGCCGGTCATCGTCGCCGGGTCGAGCGGGGTCGGGCGGGCGGCATCCTGGGTCTCGGTCATGGACCCAGCGTGGCGATGCGCGCTCGGTCTGTCAACGAGACCCAGCCCGGCTACGCTGTGGGCGTGACCACACCGCCCCGGGAGCCCGGCGCCCTGGCCTGGTCGACCGACAACTGCACGGTCGGCCGCGCGATGGCCGTGCTCGGGGAGCGGTGGACGTTCGTGGTGCTGCGCGAGGTCTTCAACGGCGTGCGCCGCTTCGACGACATCCGGCGCCACAGCGGCATCCCGCGCCAGGTGCTGAGCAACCGGCTGGCGCTGCTCGTCGAGCAGGACGTGCTGCGCAAGGTGCCCTACCGGCCGGAGGGCGAGCGCGAGCGGCACGAGTACCGACTGACCACCAAGGGCTTCGACCTCTACCCCGTCCTCGTCGCCGTCGCCGACTGGGGCGACCGCTACCTCGCCGACCCCGAGGGGCCGCCGGTCGAGGTCGCCCACCGCGACTGCGGCGGCGCGCTGCACGCCGCGCTCGTCTGCGAGCACGGGCACCGCGTCGAGGACCTGCGCGACGCCGTCCCGCGGCCCGGCCCCGGCGCCAGGCGGGTCGACGCGGGCTGAGCCCTCACCCGCCGAGGCGGGCCTGCCGCGGCAGGTACGGCCGCCGGCCGCGCTCGCCGACCTCGACCCGCAGGATCGCCTGGTTCGCGGCCGTGCCGGTGATCGCCGACTGGTTGGCGACGAGCACCGACGTGCCGAGGAACGTCGCGCTGCACGGGGCGTCGAACGGGACCGCCGAGCCGTTGCTGCCCAGGAGCGGCACGTCCGGGAACCGGTCGACCTCCACGCCCCGCCCGGTGAGCTCGACCAGCTGGTTGGTGCCCAGCAGGGCGACGTACAGGTGTCCCGAGCGGCCGATGCCGAAGCCGTCCGGGAGCTCCATCGGGCCCGAGCGCCACAGGGTCCGCAGCTTGCCGGGCCGGCCGTCGGGCCGCACCCCGAGCGAGAGCACCGCGCCGGTGGTGGGCAGCTGCGTGCCGTCGAGCACCCACTGCTGGGCGATGACCAGGTCGCGCCGGCCCGGCCGGTAGACCAGGCCCGTGGTGCCGAGCTCGGTGCCGTTCAGTGCCGGCGCGGTGAACCACGCCCGCGGCGTCCCGCCGCCCGGCGGCACCCGCCACACGACCGGCCGGGCGTAGTCGCTGACGTACAGCTCGCCGCGCGGTCCCCAGGTCGCGTAGTTGGGCACCGAGCCGTCCGGGAAGGTCGCGATCCGCTTCCAGCGGCCGGTGCGCACGTCGAGGGTGAGGAGGCGCCGGCGCGAGGTCTCCAGCACGACCAGGCGGCCGTCACGGGTCTGCTGGGCGACCTGCACGCCCTGGCTGCCGTCGAGGACCTGGCCCGGGACCGGCCAGGAGCGCAGCAGCTGCCCGCCACGGGTCCACTCGAAGACGCGCGACGGCACGCCGGTGGCCGAGCCGTTGACGTACGTCCCGGCGTAGACCCGGCCGTTGGTGTGGGCGTGGACGTACGCCGGGTAGCCCGGCGCGGGCACGCGGGAGAAGACGCGGGTCGTCCACTTCGCCGGCGCTGCGGGCGCCGCGGGCTCGGCCGCGGCGGCGGCGACAGCGGTCGCGGCCGCCAGCGGGCTGCTCGTCAGCGGCAGGGCGAGGACGAGGGTGGCGGCCAGGGCGGCGAACCGGGTGGCGGGCCGCGTCGGAAGGTGGTTCACAGGCGCTCCAGCACCTCGACGGCGGCGCGCTTGCCGGCGCGGACGGCGCCGTCCATGTAGCCCGACCAGTACGTCGAGGTCTCGGTGCCCGCCCAGTGCACCCGCCCGAAGGGCCGGCGGATCGCGGGACCGTGGTCGACGAGCGTGCCGGGCGCGTGGAACGCGGTGGGTCCACCGCGGGTCCACCGCTCCTGGGTCCAGTCCTGCTCGGTGTACTCGATCGGGCGCAGCGCCCGCTCGCCGAACATCGCCGCGAACCCCTCGAGCACGGCCTTGCGCCGCTTCGCGCGCGGGAGCACGCCGTACTCCCGCCACGTCGACCCGCCGACGAACGCGAGCAGCACGCCGGGGCTGCCGTCGCGCGGGCTGTTGTCGAAGACCGCGCGGGCGGCGCCGGAGTCGTTGATGCCGAAGCCGGTGAGCCCCGCGTCGCGCCAGAACGGCTTGTCGTAGACGGCGTCGCACTTCATCAGCCGCCCCATGTCCATGCTGCGCAGCAGCTGGGTGCGGCGCACCGGCAGGCGCGGGAACCAGTCGATGTCGAGCACGAGCGGCGGGGGAGCGGCGACGACGACCCGCCGGGCCCGGACCGTGCCGCGGCCGGTCTGCACGAGCACGCGGTCGTCCTTCTGCTCGATGCGGCGCACGGGCGCCCGCAGGGCGACGACCTCACCGAGCCGCTTCGCCAGGCGCAGGGGGATGAGCTGCGAGCCGCCGACGAAGCGGCGCTCCTGCGCGCCGTTGGCGGTGTCGGAGTTGCGGGAGAAGGTGCCGACGTTGCGCTCGTTGCCCGAGCAGGCGACGTACCAGAGCGTGAAGAGGAACGACAGCTCGTCGGGGTCGGCGCCGAAGCCGGGCTGGGTCCAGGACTTGATGAGGTTGGTGACGCCGGCGGCGTTCAGCGAGCTGCGGCGGATGAACTCGCCCAGGCTCGTGCCGTCCCACTCGCGGGCGCGGGGGTGGTCCCACGGCGCCTCGACGTCGATCTCGGCGGCGTAGCGGTCGATCAACCCGAGGAGCACAGCGGCGTCGACCAGGATCGTGGGGTCCGGTGGGACGGTGCCGGTGAACTCCGTGCGACCGGTCAGGGACGAGACGTAGACGTTGCTGCCGGTGTTGTGCTCGAGGAACGTCGCGACGCCGAGCTCCTTCGCGAGTCGGGTGATGTGGTCCTGGGTGGGCCCGACGAACGCCCCGCCGGCCTCGATCACGCCGCCGGCCTCGAGCCGGTGGTTGAGCACCCGGCCGCCGACCCGGTCGCGGGCCTCGACCAGGAGCACCGACCGGCCGCGTGCGGCCACCTCGCGCGCGGCGACGAGGCCGGAGATGCCGCCGCCGACCACGACGACGTCGACCTGCCTCGGCAGCGCGCCCTGGAGCCCGGCCGGCCGCTGCGCGACGTCGGCGAGGGCGCCGGGCGGCAGCGCCGCGGCCAGGCCCGGCCCCGCGGTGGCGGCGGCGGTGGCGGTCGCGGTGGCGCCCAGGAGCGCGCGGCGGGAGAGCGACGGGACGGCGTCGTACGGCGGCATGGGCGCTCCGTCTCGAGGAGGTCAGACCTGAAGGTGTGTCAGATTCAGGTCCGTAACCTACACTCTCGTCCCGTGCCTGCCGAGCCCCTCGTGACGACCACCACGCGGCGGGTGCCCACCCAGGCGCGCAGCCGCCGCCGGGTCGAGGGCATCCTCGACGCCGCCGCGCGCCTCGTGGTCGAGCACGGGGTCGAGGCGCTGACCACCCGCGACATCGCGGAGGCCGCCGGGGTGCCGGTCGCGTCGCTCTACCAGTACTTCGCCGACAAGGACGAGGTGCTCGTCGCCCTCGTCGCCCGCGACATGGCCGAGATGGACGAGCAGGTCGCCCTCGACGTCGCCGCGCTGCTGTCCTCGGGCCAGGAGGTCAGCCTGACCCGGCTGGTGCGCACGGTGATGGAGGCGTTCGTCGCGGTCTACCACCGGCGGGCCGCCTTCGTCGTGCTCTACCTGCGCGGGCGCACCAACGTCGCGGTGCACCGCTTCGGCCGCGAGCACAACGCCAAGGTCGCCGAGGCGCTCCACGCGCAGGCGCAGGCGTCCGGCCTCGTCGGCCGGCTCACCCCGCGGATGGCGCAGCTGGCCGTCGAGGTGGGCGACCGGGTCTTCCAGCTCGCCTTCGAGCACGACCTGCGGGGCGACGCCGAGACGGTAGAGGAGGGGATCGTCATGGTGGCGGCGTACCTCGAGAGCCGGGCGTCGTGACCGCGCTGCGCGACCAGGTCGCCGCCGCCGCCCGGCGCCTCGCCGCGGCCGGGCTGCTCGTCGGCACCGCCGGCAACGTGTCGCTGCGCGACGGCGACCGGGTGGCCGTCACCGCCAGCGGTGTGGTGCTCGGTGCCTGCACCCCCGACGACGTCACCGTCGTCGACCTCGCCGGCCACGTGGTCGAGGGCTCGCTGCGGCCGACTTCCGAGCTCGACCTCCACCTGTCGGTGGTCGCCGCGACGCCTGCCGCCGCGGTGGTGCACACCCACGCGCCGTGGTCGACCGCTGTCGCGTGCGTGCTCGACGAGCTGCCGGTGCTCCACTACCAGCAGCTGCTGCTCGGCGGGGCGGTGCGCGTCGCGCCGTACGCCACCTTCGGCACCCCCGCGCTCGCCGCGTCGGTGACCGAGGCGCTCGCCGGCCGCCAGGCGGCGCTGATGGCCAACCACGGCTCGGTCGCGGTCGGCTCGTCGCTGGACCGGGCCGTCGAGCACGCCGAGCTGCTGGAGTGGCTGTGCGCGCTGCACCACCGCGCCGCCACGCTCGGCACGCCGCGGGTGCTCACCGACGCGCAGCAGGCGGACGTCGTCGAGCAGGCGGTCCGCCGCAGCTACGGCACGCCGCAGCAGGTCGACCCGTCCGAGGGCCCCCAGGAGGAGCAGTGAAGGTCGCGACCGTCGGGGTGCACGTCCTCGACACCCACGTCATCGGCATCGAGTCCATCCCCGAGCGCTCCGACGGCCAGCTGGTCGAGCGGATCTCGCTCTCCCCGGCCGGCACCGCCGGCGGCACCGCGGTGGTGCTGAGCAGGCTCGGCGCCGAGGTGGCGTCGTACGGCGCCGTCGGCACCGACCCCGTCGCCACCACCCTCCTCGCGCTGCTGGAGGCCGAGGGCGTCGACACCTCCGGGCTGGTCCGCAAGGGCGAGCACCAGACCTCGGCGTCGGTCATCCCCGTGCGCCCCGACGGCCAGCGACCCGCCTGGCACTGCATCGGCGCCAACGGGGCCTTCACCCTCGACGACCTCGACCTGGCCGCGCTCGAGGGCATCACGCACCTGCACCTCGGAGGGCCGGAGTTCCTCGGCGGCGAGGCGGCGGGACGGCTGCTCGCCCATGCCCGGTCGATCGGCGCGACGACGTCTGTCGACCTGCTCGCGCCGGGCGACCCCGACATGCTGGCCTGGGTCGCCGACGCGCTCCCGCACACCGACCACCTGCTGCCCAACGACGAGCAGGTGCTCGGCCTCACCGGGGCCGCGTCGCTCGCCGAGGGCGCGCTCGCTCTCCTCGACCTCGGGGTCGGCGCCGTCGCGGTCACCCAGGGCGCCCGCGGTGCGCTCGTCGCCTCGTCGACCGGCGGCTCTCCGCACGTCGTCGAGGTGCCGGCGTACGCCGTCGACGTGGTCGACACGACCGGGTGCGGGGACGCGTTCTCGGCCGGCTACCTGCGGGGGCTCGCGCTCGGTCGCGACCTGCCGGGCGCGGCCGCGCTCGGCTGCGCCACCGCCGCCCAGGTCGCCCGCGGCCTCGGCACCGACGCGGGGTCCTACTCCCTCGACTCGGTCCTGGACCTCGCCGCCGCCACCGCCCGCACCGGCGCCCGCACCGGCGCCCGCACCGCCGCTCCCGCCGGTTGAGCTGCGGAGACCGCCGACGCCTGGCTGGGTCGTGTGCCTGCGGACGCGCTCGCCCGCGTCGTGGGGCACACGACCGCGCCCGGTCTGGTCCTGGCGGCGGCGGCGCCGGCGGCCGACGCCCCGGCGATCAGGCGGTGGTCGGTCGGCTGAGCCGGTCGAGGAAGGTCAGCAGCAGCGCCTCCCGCATGGCGGGGGAGGCGAGGTCGAGCATCGCGTTGACCTCGGCCATCCGGTCGGGCAGGGCGAGCTCGCCGTCGGCGCCCTCGCCGACCAGGCCCGACGCCGCGAGCAGGCCGTCGAAGTCCTCGTCGGTCAGCGCGGCGGGGTCGAGCGAGCGGATGTAGTCGGCGACGCCCCGGTCGACGACGACCGGTCCTGCGGCGACGGCGGCCGCGACCGAGTCGCGCAGGGCGGCCAGGAAGTCGTCGACGCCGGAGAGGGTGGCGGCGCTGACGGAGAGGTGGATGGTCGGCGGCTGGTCGCCGTAGGACATCTGCGGCTGGACGTACCACCCGCGCGCGGTCATCTCGTCGCAGACCGTGAAGGCGTCGCAGCTGCCGTCGGTGGCGAGCGCGACGAGGGTGGAGTCGGGGGCCGCGACCAGGCGCAGCCCGGCGATGTCGGCGGTGCCTGCCACGATCGCGTCGACGGCCTGGAGCACGTCGGCCGTCAGCCGCTCGTAGCCGGCGTCGCCGAGGGTGCGCACGACCGCCCAGGCACCCGCGGTGGGGCCGCCGGAGCGGGTGGACTGCATGGTCGGGTTGAGCATCGTGTAGCCGGGCCAGGCGGCGGAGGCGAACAGCTGGGGACGGCGCAGCGCCGGGGTCCGGTGCAGCAGGAGGGAGGTGCCCTTGGGGGCGTAGGCGTACTTGTGCAGGTCGACGCTGATCGACGTCACGCCGTCGACGGCGAAGGTCCAGACCGGCACGTCGCGGCCCAGGCGGGCGGCGTACGGCAGGACCCACCCGCCGATGCAGGCGTCGACGTGGCACCGGATCCCGCGGGCGGCGGCGAGCGCGGCGAGCTCGGTGACGGGGTCGACGACGCCGTGGGCGTACGACGGCGCGCTGGCGACCACGAGCACGGTGCTGTCGTCGATCGCGGCCGCGGTCGCGGCGACGTCGGCGCGGAAGTCCGGGCCGACCGGGACCATGCGCGCCTCGACGCCGAAGTAGTGCGCGGCCTTGTGGAAGGCCGCGTGCGCGGTCGCGGGGATGACCATGCTCGGCCGCTGGACGTCTGGCCGGGCGTCGCGGGCGGCCTGCACGGCGAGCAGCACCGACTCGGTGCCGCCGGAGGTCACGGTGCCGACGACGGTGTCGGGGGCGTCGAGGAGCGGTGCGGCGAAGCCGACCAGGTCGTTCTCCATGCGCAGCAGGCTGGGGAAGGCGGTCGGGTCGAGCCCGTTGGAGCCGGCGTACGCCGCGACGGCCTCGCGCCCGACGCGGTCGACCTCGGCGAGCCCGGAGTCGTAGACGTAGGCCAGCGTGCGGCCTCCGTGGACCGGCAGGTCGGCCTCCTGCAGCGAGCGGAGCGTCGCCAGCACGTCGGGGTCGGTCGGGCGGGCGGTCGTGGTCATGCGTCGACCTCTTCGGCGTCGAGGGTGTAGCGGGCGAGCCATCCCAGGCTCACCAGCACGAGCAGGGCGGGAAGGAGGGAGAAGCCGAGCACGATGGCGGTGACCGCCGAGCCGGGCTGGGTCGCCGCGCCGTCGGTCGACGACTGGTAGTCGCCGAGCGCGAGCACGAGCGCGAAGACGGCCGGGCCGAGCGCCAGGCCGAGGGTCTCGCCGGCGGTCCACACGCCGGTGTAGACGCCGGCGCGGCCGCTCCCGGTGCGGCGGGCGTCGACGGCCGCCGCGTCGGGCAGCATCGCCATCGGGAAGACCTGGCACCCGGCGTACCCCACCCCGGCGAGGCCGACCGCGGCGAAGACGACCGGCGCAGGGGCGACGTCGGCGAACGCCGCGAGGGCGGCGCCGGCGGCGAGGAAGAGCGAGGAGGCGACGTACCCGCGCTTCTTGCCGATCCGCTGGCCGATCGCCGACCAGGCCGGGGTGAGCAGCAGCGCCGGGCCGACGAAGCAGAGGAACAGCACGGTCGCGGCGCCGGCGCTGTCGAGGACGTCCTCGGCGAGGTAGTCCACGCCGGCGAGCATCGCGCCGGTCGCGAGCGCCTGCACCACGAACGTCGTCAGCAGCAGCCGGAAGTCGCGGGCGGTCGCGACGATCCGCAGCTGGTCGCGCAGGCTGCCGGCGCCCGGCTGCACCGAGCCGACCGGGGCGTGCCGCGTGCCGACGTACGACGCGACCACCCCGACCAGGATGATCAGCGCCATCACGACGCCCATGACGCGGTAGCCGTCGCGCCCGCCGACCGCGTCGCGGATCAGCGGCGCGGTGCCGCCGGCGACGAGGATCGTCAGCGCCAGGATCGCCACCCGCCAGGTCATCAGCCGGGTGCGCTCGTCGTAGGACGTCGTCATCTCGGCGGGCATGGCGACGTAGGGGACCTGGAAGAACGCGTACGCCGACGCGCAGCCGAGGAAGCACACGAGCACCCACGCGGCCTCCAGGCCGGTGGCCATCGACGGCGCGGCGAAGATCAGCGCGAAGCTGGCCGCCAGCACCAGCCCGGCGCGGAGCAGGAACGGTCGCCGCGGGCCGCGCGGGTCGGTGCTGCGGTCGCTGACCCGGCCGGCGATGGGGTTGAGCACGACGTCCCACGCCTTCGGCAGGAAGACGATGACGCCGGCCAGCACCGCTGCGATGCCGAGGGAGTCGGTGAGGAACGGCAGCAGCATGAGGCCCGGCACCGTGCCGAACGCCCCGGTCGCGACCGAGCCCGAGCCGTAGCCGATGCGTACGCCGCGCGGCAGCGGGCCTGCGCCCGTGGGGCCCCCGCCCGCGGTCGCGCCGCGGGCCGTCCCCTGTGTCGCCACCTCAGCGCGCCAACGACCGGGAGCCGCCGGAGCCGTAGCGCCGGTCCGGGTTCGCGCCGATCGCGTCCTTGCTCGCCGACGCCGCCGGGCCGGTGGCCTTCTTCGTCGCGGTCCGCTTCACCGGAGCCTTCTTCGCCGGGGCCTTCCTGGGCGCAGCCTTCTTCGCCGGAGCGTTCTTCGCGGGGGCCTTCGCGCGGGTCTTCGTGGGCGCCGGCTCGGCGGCAGGCGGCTCGGTCGCCCGGTCGGACCACTGCTCGAGCCACTCGTCGAGCACCTCCCAGGTGGTGCCGCGGGCGCGACGGCCGGTGAGCATGCCGAGGTGGCCGCCGGGCACGATCTCGAAGCGGACCTCCTCGGCGGAGGAGAGGTGCGGCAGCAACGCGCGGACCGCACCGACCGGGGCGATGCCGTCGGTGGCGCCGGCGAAGACGAGCACCGGCGCGGTGATCGACTCGAGGGTGATCGTCCGGTCGCCGAGCACGACCTCGCCGGTCTTGAGCACGTTGCCCTTGACGAAGCGGTGGTAGAGCTGGCCGAAGGTGCGGCCGGGATAGGCGGTCATCCCGTCCATGAACCGGTCGACCGCCTCGAGCTGGGCGAGGAAATCGGCGTCGTCGAGGTGGGTGACGATCGCGAGCGGCTTGGTGACGACCTTCTGGAACGACGTGAGCTGGAAGGCCCACCGCACCAGCGGCGTCGGCGCGCCGCCCATGAGCTGGTAGGCGCGGGTGATCGCGCCGCGCCCCTCGGTCGGGTTGAGGTTCAGCAGCGGTCGCAGCGGCGCGACGAGCGGCACCTGGGAGACGTCGAACGGCGTGCCGACGGCGGTCACGGACGCGATCGGCAGGTCCGGGTCGTTGGCGGCGGTCAGCAGCGAGAAGATCCCGCCGAGCGACCAGCCGACCACGTGCACGGGGCGGCCGCCGGCGTGGGCGGAGACCTCGCGGATCGCGGCCGGGACGACCTCCTCCACCCAGTGCTCCATGCCCAGCGAGCGGTCGCGGAAGGAGACCTGGCCGTACTCCACGAGGTACGTCGGCCGCCCGCCCGCCAGCAGGTGCTCGACCAGGGAGCAGCCGCGCCGCAGGTCGAAGCAGATCGCCGGCGCGGCCAGCGGCGTCACCAGCAGCACCGGGTCGCCCTGCTCGCGCACCGTCGCGCGCGGCCGGTAGTGGTAGACCTCCCGCAGCTTGCCGTCGTCGATCAGCGTGCGCGGCATGGGGCGGAGGTCCGCCAGACCGCCGTACAGCACCTTGTGCGCCACGTTGCCGGCTGCCGAGACGACCTGGTCGGGCTTGGGGACGAGGTCCATGGGGCGCAACGTACCCGCCGGGAGGGGTACGGGACAGGACATGAGCTGGACCAAGATCGCCGCCGCCGGTGCCGCTGCCCTCGGGGCGGTCGCCGCCCACGACCTGACGCAGCGCAAGCACGCCATCCTGCGCAACTTCCCCGTGGTGGGGCACCTGCGCTTCACCCTGGAGCGGTTCGGCCCCGAGCTGCGGCAGTACATCGTGACCTCCAACGACGAGGAACGGCCCTTCTCCCGCGACCAGCGGCGCTGGGTCTACGCCTCCTCGAAGGGCGAGAACACCTACTTCGGGTTCGGCACCGACAACGACGTCGAGCGCAGCACCGGCTACCCGGTCGTCAAGCACCGCACCTTCGCGGGGCCTGGTGCGACCACCGCGCCGCACGGCGAGGAGGGCGTCCGGCTGCCGATGGGCAAGGTGCTCGGCGGCCCGCGTGGGCGGGCCAAGGCCTTCCGGCCGGGCTCGATCGTCAACATCTCGGGCATGAGCTTCGGCTCGCTCTCCGGCAACGCGATCGAGGCGCTCAACCGCGGCGCCGCCCTGGCCGGCTGCTACCAGAACACCGGCGAGGGCGGGCTCTCGCCGTACCACCGCAACGGCGGGGAGCTGGTCTTCCAGCTCGGTACGGCGTACTTCGGCTGCCGCGACGCCGAGGGCCGCTTCGACCTCGCGCGGCTCAAGGACCTGGTCGAGTCCGCACCGGTCCGCGCGCTGGAGATCAAGCTGTCCCAGGGCGCCAAGCCGGGCCTCGGCGGGATGCTGCCCGGCGCGAAGGTGACCGAGCAGATCGCCGAGATCCGCGGCATCCCCGTCGGGCAGGACTGTGCGTCGCCGAGCCGGCACACGGCGTTCGCCGACATCGACTCGATGCTGGACTTCGTCGAGCTGCTCGCCGCCGAGACCGGGCTGCCGGTCGGGATCAAGTCCGCGGTCGGCGACCTGCAGTTCTGGGACGAGCTGGTGGCGCTGATGTCGACCCGCGAGCGGGGCGTCGACTTCCTCAACATCGACGGCGGCGAGGGTGGCACCGGCGCGGCGCCGCTGGTCTTCTCCGACTCGGTCGCCTACCCGTTCCGCATCGGGTTCACCGAGGTCTACAAGCGCTTCGCCCGGGCCGGGCTGCAGGACGAGGTGACGTTCCTCGGGGGCGGCAAGCTCGGCCTGTCCGAGAACGCGATCGTCGCGCTGGCGCTCGGCCTCGACGGCATCCACGTCGGCCGCGAGGCGATGCTCGCCATCGGCTGCATCCAGGCGCAGAAGTGCCACGCGGACACCTGCCCGACCGGCGTGGCGACCCAGGACCCGCGGCTGGCCCGCGGGCTCGACCCGACGCTGAAGTCGGTGCGCGCGGCGACGTACGTCAGGTCGCTGCGGCGCGACCTGCTCAAGGTCGCCGAGGCCGTCGGCGTCGTCCACCCCGCGCTCATCGGGCCCGACGACGTCGACCTCGTCGACGGCACCCGGTCGGCGGTCTCCCTGCGGGAGGCCTACGGCTACGAGCCCGGCTGGGGCCTGCCCGGCCCCGAGCTCGCCGGCACCGTCGAGGACCTCGTGCTCGGCCGCCTCCCCGAGGAGCCGCACCCCTCCCAGGCCTGACCGGTCCGTCTGCCGCACGCCCCGCACCCGCCCCCGGGCCTGACCCGGCGGGGTGCCCCGGCCGGACATATCAGGGGAGTCCTGCACATATCGGGGCAGATCTGCCCCGATATGTGCAGGAGTCACCGGTTAACCGGTGACCCCTGCAGCCCGGCCGGCCGGTCGGCCCGCTAGGACCGCTTCGCCGGCCGGACGGCCTTGCCGTGCGAGCCGGGGATGGCGCTGAGCTCCTGCATGAAGGAGTCGGCCCAGGCGGCGACGTCGTTCTGGGTGACGGTCTTGCGCATGGCCTTCATCCGGCGGCGGGTCTCGCGGTCGTCGGCGCGGTAGGCGTCGAGGAGGGCGGACTTCATGCCGTTGATGTCGTAGGGGTTGACCAGCCACGCCTGGCGCAGCTCGTCGGCGGCGCCCGCGAACTCCGAGAGCACCAGCGCGCCGGTGTCCTCGAAGCGGCACGCGACGTACTCCTTGGCAACCAGGTTCATGCCGTCGCGGTAGGGCGTCACGACCATGACGTCGGCGGCGCGGTAGAGCGCGGCCATCTCCTCGCGGGGGTAGGAGGAGTGTAGGTAGCTGATGGCCGGGCGGCCGATGCGGCCGAGGTCGCCGTTGATGCGCCCGACGAGGCGGTCGATCTCGTCGCGGAGGATGCGGTACTGCTCGACCTGCTCGCGCGAGGGCACCGCCACCTGCACGAAGACCGCGTCCTCGACGTCGAGGTGGCCGTCGGCGATGAGCTCGCTGAAGGCGCGCAGCCGGGCGTAGATGCCCTTGGTGTAGTCGAGCCGGTCGATGCCGAGGAAGACCTTGCGCGGGTTGCCGAGCGCAGTGCGGATCTCCTCGGCACGCGCGGCGACCGGCTCCGAGCGCGCCATCGACTCGAAGCCGGCGGCGTCGATGGAGATGGGGAACGCCGCCGCGCGGACGGTGCGGCCGTCGGGCAGGTAGACCAGGTCGCGGTGGGTCTTGTGGCCGACGCGCTGGCGGACCAGCCGCACGAAGTTCTGCGCACCGCCGGGCAGCTGGAAGCCGACCAGGTCCGCGCCGAGCAGCCCCTCGAGCAGCTGGCGACGCCACGGCAGCTGCTGGAACAGCTCGGCCGGCGGGAACGGGATGTGCAGGTAGAAGCCGATGCGCAGATCCGGGCGCAGCTCGCGCAGCATCTGCGGCACCAGCTGCATCTGGTAGTCGTGCACCCACACCGTCGCGCCCTCGGCGGCCAGCTCGGCGGCCTTCTCGGCGAAGCGGCGGTTGACCGAGACGTAGGAGTCCCACCACTCCCGGTGGAACTCCGGCTTGGCGACGAGGTCGTGGTAGAGCGGCCAGAGCGTGCCGTTGGAGAAGCCCTCGTAGTGGCCCTCGACCTCGGCCTGGGTCATCGTCATCGGGACGAGCTTCATCCCGTCGGCCTCGAACGGCTCCAGCTCGGCGTCGGTCCCGCCCGGCCACCCGATCCAGGTGCCGTCGTTGGCCCGCATCACCGGTTCGATCGCGGTGACCAGCCCGCCGGGGGAGGTGCGCCAGCCCGGCGTGCCGTCCGCCTGCTCGACCCGGTCGACCGGCAGTCGGTTGGCCACGATGACGAGGTCGGCAGACACGTTGCTCACCCTAGGGGAGTGCCCAAGGCGCACCCGGCGCAGTCGGCGGCGACTGTCGGGCTGGCCCCACCCCGGGTCTCGTGCTGGCAGGATCGTGCCGAGCCGCGCCGCCGACGAGGCTCGGAGCATGACCTCGACCATGACTGCGACCGCCGTGACGACACCCGACCCGGACACCCGGGGAGCACCCACGCTGGTGCGCCGCACGCTGCTCGACAGCGCCTACGCCGTCAGCGCCTTCGCGCTGGCGCTGCCGGCGTTCGTGCTGGCGACGGTGCTGGTCAGCGCGGGCCTCGCGCTGAGCGTCCTCGTGTACGGCGTGCTGGTGCTCGCGCTCGCGGTGGCGGTGGCGCGCGGCTTCGCCCGCCTCGAGCGCTACCGCCTGCGCACGATGCTCGGCCGCGGCGCCCCGACCCCGGCGTACCTGTGCCCCCGGGAGGGCGACGGCCTGCTCAAGCGCACGATCACCCCGCTGCGCGACCCGCAGTCGTGGCTCGACGTCGTCTGGAGCCTGGTCGGCCTCGTGACCGGCACGCTCGCGTTCAGCGTCACCGTCGTGTGGTGGGCCGCGATCGGGACCGGGGCGACCTACTGGTTCTGGCAGCAGTTCCTCCCCGACGGCGAGGACGACGGCGGGCTCGCGGAGCTGATCGGCCTCGGCTCCGGCGCGTTCGCGGAGTCGCTGCTCAACGCCGCGATCGGCCTCGTCGCCCTGCTGACCCTGCCCGCCGCGGTGCGCGCCGTCACCTGGCTGCACAGCAGCCTCGCCTGGGGCCTGCTCAGCAGCCGCGCCGAGCTCCAGCAGGAGGTACGCCGCGTGGAGACCGGCCGCACCGCGGCCCGCCGCGCGGAGGCGGATTCCCTGCGGCGGCTCGAGCGCGACATCCACGACGGCCCGCAGCAGCGGATGGTCCGCCTCGGCATGGACCTCGGGCGGGCGCGCCGGCAGCTGGAGGCCGACCCGGCGAGGGCGGCGGTGACGATCGAGGAGGCGCTCGCGCAGGTCGGCGAGACCGTCGAGGAGCTGCGCTCGCTCTCCCGCGGGATCGCCCCGCCGCTGCTGGTCGACCGCGGCCTCCGGGTCGCGCTGGAGGACCTGGCCGCCCGCAGCGCGGTCCCGGTCGACGCCGACCTGGACGTGCCCGACGGCCTGCCGCCGCACGTCGAGACCGCGACGTACTTCGTCGTCAGCGAGGCGCTCACCAACGTCGCCAAGCACAGCGGTGCGGCCTCCGCGCGGCTCCAGGTGCGCGACGCCGGCGACGCGCTGCTGGTCCGCGTCGAGGACGACGGCGTCGGCGGGGCGCACGAGGCCAAGGGCCACGGCCTGTCCGGGCTGGCCCAGCGGTTGCTCGCGGTCGACGGCACCCTCGGCCTGGAGTCCCCGGCCGGCGGACCGACCGTGCTGTCCGCGCTCGTGCCGACCGGGGGAGCGGTGGGCCGGTGAGGATCGTGCTCGCGGACGACTCGTTCCTGCTACGCGAGGGCCTGCAGCTGCTGCTCGCCGAGGCCGGCCACGAGGTGATCGCCTCGGTCGCGGACGGACCGTCGTTCGTGGCGGCGGTGCTGGAGCACCGGCCCGACGTCGGCGTCGTCGACGTGCGGATGCCGCCGACCCACACCGACGAGGGGCTGCGCGCCGCGGTCGAGGTGCGGCGCACGTGGCCCGAGGCGCGCCTGCTGGTGCTCTCGCAGTACGTCGAGGTCGCCTACGCCGAGGACCTGCTCGCCGCCGGTGGGGGAGGGGTCGGCTACCTGCTCAAGGACCGCGTCTCCGACCTCGACGAGCTCGCCGGCGCGCTGGGGACCGTCGAGCGCGGCGGCACCGTGCTCGACCCGCAGGTCGTCAGACGCCTGATGGGAGCGCGCCGCGACCCGCTCGCCGCGCTCACCCCGCGCGAGCACGAGGTGCTGGCGCTGATGGCCGAGGGCCGCTCCAACAGCGCGATCGCCGAGGCCATGGTCGTCACCCACGGCGCGGTGGAGAAGCATACGCAGCGGATCTTCGCCAAGCTCGGCCTCAGCCCGGACGACGACACCGCCCACCGCCGGGTCGCCGCCGTCGTGCGGTTCCTGCGGTCGGCCGGATGAGCCTCAGCCGAACGCCACACCCACCTGCTCGCGGATCGCGTCCATCTGGCGCATCAGCGTGAGGGTCTGGTCGTGGGGGACCCAGGGACTCTCGCGCAGGCCGGCGCGCAGGCAGCGACCCACCTCGGCGACCTCGTTGCCGTAGCCGCGCCCGACGACCGGGTCGTCGGCGACGATCTCGACCGGCACGGCGCGCTCGTCGGCGTCGTTGGTGCTGCCGTCGGCGTACGGCGTGAACGTCGCGTGCGTCGGGTGGTGGAAGTCGGCGACGTCGATCCGCCCGAGGTCGGTCGCGATCGCGGCGGCCCGCGAGGACCACGACGTCATCGAGGCGGTCATCGTCGCGAGCGCGCCGCCGGGGTAGCGCCCGCTGACGGCCACGTCGAGGTCGATCCCGCGGTCCGACAGCGCCGCGGTCGCCGCCAGCTGCTCGGCCTCGCCGAGGACGAGGTGGGCGAAGGTCAGCGGGTAGATCCCCATGTCGAGCAGCGCGCTGGCGCCGAGCGCCGGGTCGAGCATCCGGTCGTCGGGGCCGGCGTCGACGCGGAAGCCGAGCTCCGCGTGCAGGTGACGCGGCGTGCCGAAGCGGCCCGCGCGGACCTGGTCGACGATCGCGCGGACCAGCGGGTGGCACGCGGTCCACATCGCCTCCATGAGGAAGCGGTCGTGCTCGGCGGCCAGCCGCACCATCTCCTCGGCGTCGGCGGTGGTGAGGGTCAGCGGCTTCTCGCAGAGCACGTGCTTGCCGGCCTCGAAGGCCAGCCGGGCGTGCTCGAGGTGCAGGGCGTGCGGGCTGGCGACGTACACGACCTCGACGTCGGGGTCGGCGACGAGCGCCTCGTACGACGCGTGCGGCCGCCCGCCGTGCTCGGCCGCGAACGCCTCGGCCGCCTCGCCGCGGCGCGAGCCGACGGCGACCAGCTCGGCGTCGGGGACCAGCGCGAGGTCGCGGGCGAAGGTGTGGGCGATCTTGCCGGTGGCGAGGATGCCCCAGCGGGTCGGTGCGGTCACGCCGCGAAGCCTTCCACACCGCGCCGACCCGTCTGCCGGTCGCCGCGACGCGCCCGCAGGTGCTGCGGCGATGCGAATGACACCGGTGTCGTTCGTCGCCTACAGTTGCCTCCGGACACCTGTCACCACCAGCTCCCGGGAGACTGCGCATGGACGCCGCGAACGCCCTCGACGGCCACGAGGCCGGGGCCACGCCGACCCTGAGCGACCGCGACCGAGAGATCCTCGAGTTCGAGCGCCAGTGGTGGAAGTACGCCGGCGCGAAGGAGACCGCGGTCCGCGAGAAGTTCGACATGAGCTCGACGCGCTACTACCAGGTCCTCAACGCCCTCATCGACCGTCCCGAGGCCCTCGAGGCCGACCCGCTGCTCGTCCGTCGCCTGCGCCGGCTGCGATCCCAGCGCCAGCGCCAGCGCTCGGCCCGCCGTCTCGGCTTCGAGGTCTGAGCGCCGTGGCCGCCCCGCGCACCGCCCGCCACCGCGACCAGCGGGGCTTCGTCTTCCCCTCGCCCGTGGTGATGCTCAGCATCGTCGCGGTCGCGATGGCCGCGATCGCCTTCGTCGCCACCCGCGGCGGGGAGCCGACCGAGCGCGAGATCACGACCATCTCGGTCGAGGAGTCCGCGAGCCCCAGCCCGACCGCCTCGGCGTCCCCGACCGGCAAGCCCAAGCCCGCCAAGCCGCCCGTCCAGCGCGCGAAGGTCTACGTCGAGGTCTACAACAACTCCGGGATCACCGGTCTCGCCGGCACCGTGGCCGACCGCGCCGGCCAGGCCGGCTGGCAGGTCGTCGGCTCCGACAACTGGGTCGGCACCATCCCGGCCTCCACCGTCTACTTCCCGCCGCGGCTCGAGCGGGCCGCGAAGGTCCTCGCCCTCGACCTCGGCGTCGAGCGCACCATGCCCGCCGTCGACCCCATGCGGCTGGACCGGCTCACGGTCATCCTGACCGGGCCGCTCGACTGACCCCTCCCGCGCCCTCGTGCGTCCGCGTGGCCGGACGCACGTGTGCCGGGCGCCCCGGTCTGGGAACCTGAGGGGCATGGAGTTCACCTCGCCCGAGGGGGAGCAGAAGTACGCCGCGCTGGTGCGCGCCGCGGACCGGGCCGTCATCGGCCTGGACTTCGACGGCACCCTGTCGCCGATCGTCGACGACCCCACCCGGGCGCACATCCACCCCGATGCCGGCGAGGTGCTGGTCGACCTCGCCGAGGTCGTGGCCGCGGTCGCGGTCGTGACCGGCCGCCCGGCCCGCCAGGCGCTCGACCTCGGCGGCCTCGAGGCGGTCGGCAACGCGATCGGGGACGCCGGCAAGGAGCTCTACCTCTTCGGGCAGTACGGCAACGAGCGCTGGTCCTCCACCCGCCGCCGGATCGTCTCCCCGCGCCCGCCGCACGGGCTGGCGACGTTCCTGCGCGACCTGCCCCGCGCGCTGCGCCAGGCCGACGCCGCCGACGCCTGGGTCGAGGACAAGGGGCTCGCCCACGCCGTCCACACCCGCCGGCTGCCCGACCCCGCCGGCGCCTTCGAGCGGCTGCTCCCGGTGCTGCGCGACCTCGCCGGCCGCAACGGCCTGGTGCTCGAGCCGGGCCGCAACGTCATCGAGGTCCGCGCCCCCGGCATGGACAAGGGCAAGGCCGTCGACGCGCTCGCCGCCGAGGTCGACGCGGGTGCGTTCCTCTTCGCCGGCGACGACCTGGGCGACCTCGAGGCCTTCGACGCCGTCTCCGCCCTCGGCAAGGACGGCCTGCCGACCCTGCTCGTCTGCTCGGCCTCCGACGAGGTCAGCGCGCTGGTCGACCGCGCCGACGTCGTCGTCCACGGCCCCGACGGCGTCCTCGACCTCCTCCGCACCCTCACCGCCGACGCCCGCGCCACCCGCTGACCCACCCGTTCCGCCGAGTCGGTACTTCTGGCCGGCCGAGTGGGCACTTCTGGTCGGCCGAGTCCTCACTTGTGACCGGCCGAGTCGGCAGAACCGGCGTACGACACCAGAACTGGCGACTCGGCGCGCACGAAGTGCCGACTCGGCATGCCACAGGTGCCGACTCGGCGAGCGCCGGAAGTCCAGATGGCGGGACCGGGTTTCACGGAGTGGGACGGTCGACGTACTGTTCACGACAGCTCATCCAGAGGGACAGAGGGAACGGCCCTGTGAAGTCCCGGCAACCGCCAACGTGCCTCCGCCCCCGGTCAGTCCGGGACGGTCGTCGGTAACGGTGCCAATTCCGCCCGGCACGACCGTCGTGACCCGGGGAAGATGAGAAGGAGGTCGGGCATGAGCGCTGCCGTTGTCGAGAAGTCCCAGCAGTCCCCGGAGAACCAGGGGAACCAGGGCAAGGCCCGCGAGGGAGCGTTCGGCAATGCCCGGGCCCTCTCGTGTCGCGAGTGCGGCCACGAGGTCGAGCTGGGCCCCCACTACGCCTGCAGCGAGTGCTTCGGCCCGTTGGAGATCGCCTACGACTTCCCGCAGGTCACCCGCGAGGAGATCGAGGCCGGTCCGCGCAACATCTGGCGCTACAAGGCGCTGCTGCCGGTGCCGACCGACATCGAGACCAGCCCCAACACCGAGCCCGGATTCACCCGGCTGCTGCAGGCGAACAACCTCGCCGCCGAGCTGGGCCTGGCGAAGCTGTGGGTCAAGGACGACTCGACCAATCCCACCAACTCCTTCAAGGACCGGGTGGTCGCCTGCGCGCTGAGCGCGGCCCGCGAGCTCGGCGCGAAGGTGTTCGCGTGTCCGAGCACCGGCAACCTCGCCAACGCGGTCGCCGCGGCGGGCGCCCGTGCCGGCATGAAGACCGTCGTCTTCATCCCCAGCAACCTCGAGCAGCCCAAGCAGGTCAACTCCGCGGTCTTCACCGACTCGCTGGTCGCGGTGGAGGGCAACTACGACGACGTCAACAAGCTCGCCTCGGAGATCGCGGGCGAGGAGGACGGCTGGGCGTTCGTCAACGTCAACGTCCGTCCCTACTACGCCGAGGGCTCCAAGACCCTCGGCTACGAGATCGCCGAGCAGCTCGGCTGGCGGCTGCCCGACCAGGTCGTCATCCCGGTCGCGAGCGGGTCGCAGCTGACCAAGGTGCACAAGGCCTTCCAGGAGCTGATCGCGCTCGGCCTGGTCGAGGAGAAGCCCTACAAGGTGTACGGCGCGCAGGCGGCCGGCTGCTCGCCGGTCTCGGTCGCCTACAAGGCCGGCGTCGACGCGATCCGTCCGGTCAAGCCCGATACCATCGCCAAGAGCCTGGCGATCGGCAACCCCGCCGACGGCATCTACGTGCTCGACGTCTGCCGGCAGACCGGCGGCGCGGTCGAGGACGTCACCGACGACGAGGTCCGCGAGGCGATCGTGCTGCTCGCCCGCACCGAGGGGATCTTCACCGAGACCGCCGGCGGCACCACGGTCGGCGTGCTGAAGAAGCTCGTCGAGTCCGGCCAGCTGGACCCCGAGCTCGAGACGGTCGTCATCAACACCGGCCACGGCCTGAAGACCCTCGACGCGGTCGCCGGCTCGGTCGGCCCCGTCGCGACGATCCCCCCGTCGTACGCCGCCTTCGCCGCCACCGGCCTGGCCTGATCCGCACCCGCCCGAGACCCAGGAGCCCCGATGAGCGTCTCCGTCCGCATCCCGACCATCCTGCGCACCTACACCGACGGCGCGTCCGAGGTGACCGCCACCGGCGGCACGCTCGCCGAGGTCCTCGACGACCTCGAGGCGAACCACGCCGGCATCAAGGCGCGGATCCTCGACGACAACGGGGCGCTCCGCCGCTTCGTCAACGTGTACGTCGGCAACGAGGACGTCCGGTTCCTCGACGAGCTCGCGACGCCGACGCCCGACGGCAGCCAGGTCTCGGTGATCCCCGCCGTCGCCGGGGGCTGCTGACCCCCAGGCATCGGCCCGCCGTCCGCCGCGCCCCGACCCCCGTCGTCCACAGGCCGGCGGCGGCTGGCGGCGTAGTCCGTGACGTTCGGCAGGCGGATCGGGCCGGATCACCTGCGGGACGTCACGGACTACCCCGACGGGCCGGGCGTGGACCTCACCTCCGGCGCCGCCGGCGTCCCCTAGGGTCGGCGCCGTGACGAACCCCGCCGCCGACCTCTACCTCGACCTGATGGCCAAGATGCTGGCCCGCTACGGGTTCGAGGGACGCAACGTGACGGTGAAGCTGCCCTCGCGCTCCTACGAGTCCTACCTGTGGGACCTCGTGCGCCGCGCCCTGAAGGGGCGCGACGTGCGGATGGTGGAGGCCGGCGAGTTCGACGCCGCCCGCCGCGAGGAGGGCCGCGACTGGCCGGCCGACGCCGAGACCATGATCGGCATGAAGCGGCTGGCCAACGTCCGCGCCTGCGTGGAGAGCGTGATCGCCGACGACGTGCCAGGGGACCTCATCGAGACCGGTGCCTGGCGCGGCGGCTCGTGCATCTACATGCGGGCGGTGCTCAAGGCGCACGGCGACACCTCGCGCACGGTGTGGGTGGCCGACTCCTTCGAGGGCCTGCCCGCGCCGGACGGCCGCTTCGAGGCCGACGCCGGCGACCAGCACCACACCCGCGACGAGCTGGCGATCTCGGTCGAGCAGGTGCAGGACAACTTCCGCCGCTACGACCTGCTCGACGGGCAGGTGAAGTTCCTCCAGGGCTGGTTCAGCGACACGCTGCCGACCGCCCCGATCGAGCGGCTGGCGGTGCTGCGTCTCGACGGCGACATGTACTCCTCGACGATGGACGCCCTCGACGCCCTCTACGACAAGGTCTCGCCCGGCGGCTACGTCATCGTCGACGACTACGGCGCCGTGCCGGCCTGCGCGCAGGCGATCCACGACTTCCGCGACGCCCGCGGCATCGACGACCCGATCGAGACCATCGACTGGGCCGGGGTCTTCTGGAGGAAGTCGTGAGCGACCAGCCCGTCGAGCAGGGCCCGGCGGCCGTGGACGCCGGCCTCAAGCGGCTCGAGACCGAGCTGAGGGCGGCGCGGCGCTTCGGTGCGCGCGCCACCCGGCAGATGCATGCCGCGGTCGCGGCCGACCTCGAGGCCGCGGAGCGACGAGCGCGCCGGGCCGAGCGACGCGCCGCGGAGGCCGAGGCCCGCGCCGCCCGCGCCGAGCGCCGGGCCCGCCGGCTCGAGCGCGAGCTGGCCGAGGTCCGCTCGAGCACCACCTGGCGCGCCGGCCGCGCGGTCGTCGCCGTGCCCGCCCGGCTCAAGCGGCTGACCGGCCGGTGAGGTCGGCCCTCCTCGCGACGTTCTGCCTGCTGCCCGACGGCGAGCCGGGCGGCGACCTGCTCGTCGCGGCGTTGGCCGCCCGCGGCGTCGAGGCGCGGTGGGTCGTCTGGGACGACCCGGAGGTCGACTGGGCCGCCGCGGACCTCGTCGTCCTGCGGTCGACGTGGGACTACCAGCGGCGGTACGACGAGTTCCTGGCCTGGGCGCGCGGCGTCGAGCAGGTGACGCGGCTGCTGCACGGCGCCGACGTCGTCGCGTGGAACGCCGACAAGGCCTACCTGCTCGAGCTCGCCGAGCACGTCCCGGTCGTCCCCACCGCGCTGCTGGCCGACCGCGGCCTCGTGCCGGACCTGCAGGCGGCGATCGACCGCTGGGGGACCGTCGTGGTCAAGCCGCGGACGGGCGCCGGTGGCGTGGGCGTCGTGGTCGCCGCCACCACCGACGACCTCCGCCTGGAGGGGCTCGTCGCCGGCCCGTGGGTCGTCCAGCCGCTGGTGCAGTCGGTGCGGACGGCGGGGGAGTCGTCGGTGTGGGTGCTCGACGGCGAGATCGTGGGGCAGGTCGACAAGCGCCCGGCGGGCGAGGAGGTGCGCGTGCACGAGGTGTACGGCGGCAGCTCGGTCGCCGTGCCCGTCGACCCGGCCCGCGCGGAGGTGGCCCGGGCGGCCGTGGCCGCAGGCGGGCGGCTGCTGGGCTCGGCGCCGGCGTACGCCCGGGTCGACCTGGTGCTGCTCGACGAGGGCTGGGCGGTGAGCGAGCTGGAGCTGATCGAGCCGGGTCTCTTCCTCGACCTCGCGCCGGGGCTGGCCGAGCCGTTCGCCGACCTCGTCCGGTCCACCCTCGACGGCTGAGTGCTTCTTGCACTCGCCTGGGGCGAGTGCTAAACATGGGGTTGGCACTCTCGCCATGAGAGTGACAAACCGGATCGGTGCCAGCTGAGGTCCGTTCGCACCGGCGAGAAAGGGTTCGCCGGGACGCGAGGACCGTCCGTCGCGGGCAGCCCATCGAGCCGGGTCCGCAACTTCCAGCGTGAGGAACCGCAGGAACATGCCCAAGCTGATTGCATTCAACGAGGAGGCCCGGCGCGGCCTGGAGCGTGGCATGAACACGCTCGCCGACGCCGTCAAGGTCACGCTCGGCCCCAAGGGTCGCAACGTCGTCCTCGAGAAGAAGTGGGGCGCCCCCACGATCACCAACGACGGTGTCAGCATCGCCAAGGAGATCGAGCTCGAGGACCCCTACGAGAAGATCGGCGCCGAGCTGGTCAAGGAGGTCGCGAAGAAGACCGACGACGTCGCCGGTGACGGCACGACGACGGCGACCGTCCTGGCCCAGGCGATGGTCCGCGAGGGCCTGCGCAACGTCGCGGCCGGCGCGAACCCGATGGGTCTCAAGCGCGGCATCGAGGCGGCCGTCGAGGCCGTGTCCGAGCAGCTCCACAGCATGGCCAAGGAGGTCGAGACCCGCGAGCAGATCGCGGCCACGGCCACCATCTCCGCCGGTGGCGACACCACCGTCGGCGACGCCATCGCCGAGGCGATGGACAAGGTCGGCAAGGAGGGCGTGATCACGGTCGAGGAGTCGAACACCTTCGGCATCGACCTCGAGCTCACCGAGGGCATGCGCTTCGACAAGGGCTACATCTCGGCGTACTTCGTGACCGACCCCGAGCGGATGGAGACGGTCCTCGAGGACCCCTACATCCTCATCGCGAACCAGAAGATCTCGAACGTCAAGGACCTGCTGCCGATCCTCGAGAAGGTCATGCAGTCGGGCAAGCCGCTCGTCATCCTCGCCGAGGACGTCGACGGCGAGGCGCTCTCGACCCTGGTCGTCAACAAGATCCGCGGCACCTTCAAGTCCGTCGCCGTCAAGGCCCCGGGCTTCGGCGACCGCCGCAAGGCCATGCTGCAGGACATCGCGATCCTGACCGGCGGCCAGGTCATCTCCGAGGAGGTCGGCCTCAAGCTCGAGACCACCGGCATCGAGCTCCTCGGCCAGGCCCGCAAGGTCGTCATCACCAAGGACGAGACCACCATCGTCGAGGGCTCGGGCGACGCCGACCAGATCGCCGGTCGCGTCAACCAGATCCGCGCCGAGATCGAGAAGTCCGACTCCGACTACGACCGCGAGAAGCTGCAGGAGCGCCTGGCCAAGCTGGCCGGCGGCGTCGCGGTCATCAAGGTCGGCGCGGCCACCGAGGTCGAGCTCAAGGAGCGCAAGCACCGCATCGAGGACGCCGTCCGCAACGCGAAGGCGGCCGTCGAGGAGGGCATCGTCGCCGGCGGTGGCGTGGCGCTCGTCCAGGCCTCGGCCACGGCGTTCGACAAGCTGGACCTCACCGGTGACGAGGCCACGGGCGTCAACATCGTCCGCGTCGCCACCTCGGCCCCGCTCAAGCAGATCGCGATCAACGCCGGCCTCGAGGGCGGCGTCGTGGCGGAGAAGGTCGCGAACCTGACCCCGGGTCACGGCCTCAACGCCGCGAACGGTGAGTACGTCGACATGATCGCCGAGGGCATCATCGACCCGGCCAAGGTCACCCGCTCGGCGCTGCAGAACGCTGCGTCCATCGCGGCGCTGTTCCTCACCACCGAGGCCGTCGTCGCCGACAAGCCGGAGAAGGCCGCCCCCATGGGTGGCGACCCGACCGGCGGCATGGGCGGCATGGACTTCTGACCGCCCGCTCCTCGAGCGAAGCGAGAGGAGCGACCGGGCGGGCAGGTTGAGGAGCGTCGGCGCGGACCGAGCGAAGCGAGGAACGCGCGACGCGTCTCGAAACCCAGTCGCCTGGCAGATCAGGACCACGCAGCACCAGCAGCACCAGCAGCACCAGCAGGGCCCCCGCTCCGGCGGGGGCCCTGCTGTCGTGTCCGGCTCTCGTGTCCGGATGGCGGGAGACTGGCCCCATGAGCCGCGTCGAGCTGGTCCGAGCACCGTCGTTGGACGGGTCCGTCCCCTACGCGTACGCCGCGGTGGCCGGTGACCTGGTCCTCACCGCGGGCGCGTGCCCGCTCGACGAGGCCGGCGCGGTGGTGTGCCCCGGCGACGTGGCCGGCCAGGCCGCGCAGGTGATGGCCAACCTGGTCGTCGCGCTCGAGGCCGCCGGCTGCGGGCTGGCCGACGTCGCGAAGTCGACGGTGTACGTCGCCTCCGCCGACCGCGCCGACCTCGTCGCCGCCTGGGACGTCGTCCGCGCGGCGTTCGGCGACCACGACGCACCCAGCACGCTGCTCGGCGTCGCCTGCCTCGGCTACCCCGGCCAGCTGGTCGAGGTCGAGGCGGTCGCGCTGCGTCCATGATCGGGGCCCGTGATCCCGGACCCCGTATCCCGGCTGCCGGACGGGGTCGTGTGCCCGAGGACGCGGGCGGGCGCGTCCTGGGGCACACGACCCCGCGGTGCGCGTGCGAGGGTGGGGCCGTGGCCGAGGTGGACGCGGGGGAGCAGGACCGCAGGGCGCGGTTCGAGGCGATGGCGCCCGGGCTCGTCGAGCCGCTGCGGCGGTTCCTGGTGCGGCGCACCGACCACGCGACCGCCGACGACGTCCTCTCCGAGACGCTCCTGGTCTGCTGGCGGCGGCTGGACGAGGTGCCGGACGAGCCGCTGCCGTGGGCCTACGCCGTGGCTCGCCACGCCCTCGCGAACGCCGAGCGCGGCGCCCGCCGGCAGCGTCGGGTCGCGGCGAAGGTGGCCACCCTCGACCCGCCGCCCGAGGCCGCAGCCGCGCCGGACGACGGCCCGCCCGGCGACGTACCCCTCGACGAGGCGCTCGCCGCCCTCCGCGCCGACGAGGCCGAGCTGCTGCGCCTGTGGGCCTGGGAGCAGCTGGGCCCGAGCGAGATCGCGATCGTGCTGGACCTGACCCCGAACGCGGTCAGCATCCGCCTGCACCGCGCCCGGCAGAAGCTGCGCGAGGAGCTGCGAAAGATCGAGGCCGCTGCCGGACATGAGGGGTCGAGAGGGAGGAGCAGGTCATGAGTGGACCCGACGCGTCGTTCGACGACGACCCGCAGCTGCGCGAGCGGCTGCGCGCCGTCGACCCCGCAGCCTCCCTCGCCCCGGCCGACCCCGACCGGGTGGCCCGACTCCTGGAGGCGACGATGAGCACCCCCGACCGCGACACCACCCACGACACGGGCCAGCACGACATCGGCCAGCACGACACGACGCAGCACAGGGACACCGGGACGACCCGCCGCCCGTTCGCCCGGATCGCTGGCGTGGCCGCCGTGCTGGTGATCGGCGGCGTGGCGTTCGCCGCGACCACCGGCGGCGACGACGAGACGCCCCCGACCGCGGGCGGCGACCCGGCCCCGAGCGTGCTGACCCTCGCGGCGCCGGCCGAGCAGGGCGCCGGCGCGCGCTGCATGATGCCGAACGCCGACGTGCTGGCCGGCCAGGACGTCGCGTTCCTCGGCACGGTCGAGGAGCTCGGCGCCGACACGGTGCTGCTGGCCGTCGACGAGCAGTACGCCGGCGAGGAGGCCGACGAGGTCCGCGTCGAGTCCCCGGCCGACCGGATGGAGCTGCTCGTCGGATCGGTCGACTTCCGCGAGGGCGAGCAGTACCTCGTCTCCGCCACCGGCGGCGAGGTCGCCGTCTGCGGGCTGAGCGGCCCGGCGACCGGCGAGCTGCAGAACCTCTACGCCGAGGCGTTCGGGGGCTGAGTGGACCCCAGGGGCGGAGTGCTGCACGGGATCGTCCTGGCCGCGGGCGCGGGCACTCGGATGGGCACCCCCAAGGCGCTCGTCGACGACTGGCTGGCCCGCGCCGTCCACGTGCTGACCGAGGGTGGCTGCGACCGGGTCACGGCCGTCCTCGGCGCCCGCGCGGACGACGCGCTCGGCCTGCTGCCGCGGGGCGCGGCGTACGTCGTGGCGCAGGACTGGGCGGACGGCCAGTCGGCCTCGCTGCGCGCGGGGCTCGCCGCGGTCGGCCCGGACGCCGACGCCGCGCTGGTGACGCTCGTCGACCTCCCCGACCTGGTGCCCGGCGTGGTCCGCCGGGTGGCGGAGCACGCCGCGGCGGGGACGCTGGCGCGGGCGGCGTACGACGGCGTCCCCGGCCACCCGGTGCTGCTCGGCCGCGACCACTGGGCCGGCGTGCTGGCCGAGACCGCGGGCGACCGGGGTGCGAAGGGCTACCTGGCGACCCACGACGTCGCGCTGGTCGAGTGCGGCGACCTCGCCACCGGCGCTGACGTCGATCAGCGCTGAGGCGACCGCCGCCGGATCCGCACCGGCCCGCGGGCGGTGGGCAGGTCGACGACCTCGCCGCGCTGGGTGACCTCGACCTCGCCGGCCTCGACGAGCCGCTGGGCGGCCTGCCGGGCGGGCTCCATCAGGTCGCGCCAGCCGTCCGCGGTGCCGACGGCGCGGGCGGCGTCGGAGGGGCAGATCGTCCTCCCCTCGTCGCGCTGCGCGAGCAGGTCGAGGATGGTCCGCTCGAGGCGGGTGCCGACGTCGTCGGCGTCGCCACTACCACTCCCGTCCGGACCGCTCACACCAGGCAGTCAACCAACCGGCCCCCAACAGGCCCGTCGTAGCCTCGAGGCATGACAGGCGTCACCCCCGCAGGCCTCGAGGTCGGCGACGTCGCGGAGCGGCTCGCGGCGACCGGTTACCTCATCGACCCCGACCTGGCCACGGTCACCTTCCTCGCCCTGCGGATGGGCCGACCGCTGCTGCTGGAGGGGGAGCCCGGCACCGGCAAGACCGCGCTGGCCGAGGCGATCGCGGAGTCGCTGGACCTGCCGCTGCTGCGGCTGCAGTGCTACGAGGGGATCGACGCCACCCAGGCGCTCTACGACTGGGACTTCCCGCGCCAGGTGCTGCACCTGCGGGCGCTCGAGGCCGCCGGCGGCGCGGGCGCGGAGGAGGCCGAGAAGAGCCTGTACGACGAGCGGTTCCTGCTCGCGCGCCCGGTGCTGGCCGCGCTGAAGCAGAGCCCGGCGGTGCTGCTCGTCGACGAGGTCGACCGCGCCGACGACGAGTTCGAGGCGTTCCTGCTCGAGGTGCTCTCCACCTACCAGGTCACGATCCCGGAGCTCGGCACGGTGCGGGCCGCGACCCCGCCGATCGTCGTGCTGACCTCCAACCGCACCCGCGAGCTGCACGACGCGCTCAAGCGGCGCTGCCTCTACCACTGGATCGACCACCCGGCGCTCGAGCGCGAGGTCGCGATCGTCCGCTCCCGCGCCCCCGAGGTGGCCGAGTCGCTGGCCCGCCAGGTCGTCGAGGTCGTGCAGGGCCTGCGCGCCGACACCGGCCTGGTCAAGCCGCCCGGCGTCGCGGAGACCCTCGACTGGGCCCGCGCGCTGCACCACCTCGGCACGACCGAGCTGGACCTGGCGACCGCCGCGGCGAGCCTCGGCGCGCTGGTGAAGTACCGCGAGGACGCCGACCGCGTCCGCACCGCCCTCGACCGGGTGCTGACGCCGTGACAGCGGTCCTCGAGCCGGGGACGCGCCACGAGGCCGACGAGGTGCTCCTCGGCTTCACCCGCGCGCTCCGCGCCGCCGGGGTGGGCGTGACCTCCGACCGCGCCCAGCAGTACCTCGCCGCCGTCGCCCTCCTCGGCCCCACCGAGGAGGGCACCCGCTCCGCCGGCCGCGCCACGCTGTGCGCCGGCCCCGACGACCTGGCCCGGCACGAGCAGGTGTTCGCGGCGTACTTCGACCACCGCACCGGCCTGCCGCGGCCGCGGCCCGCCGCACCGGCCACGACGTCGTACGCCGCGATGCCGCTGACCGAGGCGACCGGCGCCGCCGAGGGCCCCGAGGAGCCCGACGTCGTGCGCGCGATGGCCAGCGACGCGGAGGTGCTCCGCCACCGCGACGTCGCCGGCCTGTCGCCGGCCGAGCGGGCCCGGCTCACCGCGCTCTTCGCGACCCTGCGCCCGCGCGCCCCGCACCGGCGCAGCGCCCGCCAGCGCGTCTGGCACCGCGGCGACGTCGACGCCGCCCGCACCCTGCGCGCCAGCCTGCGCCGGATGGGCGAGCCCGCCGAGGTGGTGCACCGCCGCCGGGCCACCCGCCCGCGTCGCGTGGTGCTGCTCATCGACGTGTCCGGCTCGATGGGCGGGTACGCCGACGCGTTGCTGCGCCTCGCGCACCGCTTCACCCAGGCCGCGCCGGGCTCGGTCGAGACGTTCACCCTCGGCACCCGGCTCACCCACCTGACCCGCGCGCTGCGGCTGCGCGACCCCGAGCGGGCGATCGTCGCGGCCGGCGAGACCGTGCCGGACTGGTCCGGCGGGACGCGGCTGGGGGAGAACCTCCAGTCGTTCCTCACCCGCTGGGGACGCCGCGGCATGGCCCGCGGCGCCGTGGTCGTGGTCTTCAGCGACGGCTGGGAGCGCGGCGACTGCACGCTGCTGGCCCAGCAGGCCGAGGCGCTCGGCCGCGTCGCGCACCGGCTGGTCTGGGTCAACCCGCACCGCGGGAAGGCCGGCTACGAGCCGGTCCAGCAGGGGGTCGTCGCGGTGCTGCCGCACGTGGACGACTTCGTCGCCGGGCACTCGCTGGCGACGTACGCCGAGGTCGTGGAGGTGGTCGCTCGTGCGTGAGGTGCTGCCGGAGCTGATGGCGTGGTGGGAGTCGGGCGAGGAGGTCGGCGTCGGCACGGTCGTCGCGACCTTCCGCTCCGCCCCGCGGCCGCCCGGAGCGTCGATGCTGGTCGGGCCGGACGGCACGGCCGTCGGGTCGGTCTCGGGCGGGTGCGTCGAGGGCGCGGTCTACGAGCTGGCCCAGTCGGTGGTGGAGTCCGGCGAGCCGGTGCTGGAGCGCTACGGCGTCTCCGACGACGACGCGTTCGCCGTCGGGCTGACCTGCGGCGGCATCCTCGACGTGTACGTCGAGAAGGTCTCGCGCGAGACGTTCCCCGAGCTCGCCGAGGTCCGTGACCACCTCGAGGCCGGCCGGCCGGTGGCGGTCGCGACGGTCATCGACCACCCCGACGCCGCCTGGGTGGGCCGCCGGGTGCTCATCCGGCCCGACGCCGAGACGAGCGACTCGCTGGGCTCGCCCCGCGCCGACGACGCGGTCCGCGACGACGCGCTGGGCCTGCTCGCCGCCGGCCACAGCGGCGTGCTGACCTACGGCCCCGACGGCGAGCGGCGCGGCGAGGGCATGCGGGTCTTCGTCTGGGCCTTCGCGCCGAAGCCGCGGATGCTGGTCTTCGGCGCCATCGACTTCGCCGCCGCCGTGGCGCGGGTCGGGGCGTTCCTCGGCTACCACGTCACCGTGTGCGACGCCCGGCCCGTCTTCGCCACCGCGACCCGCTTCCCCGAGGCCGACGAGGTCGTCGTCGACTGGCCACACCGCTACCTGCGCGGCGAGCAGCAGGCCGGGCGGATCGACGGGCGGACGGTGATCACCGTGCTGACCCACGACCCGAAGTTCGACGTGCCGCTGCTCGAGGTCGCCCTGCGGCTGCCCGAGGTCGCCTACGTCGGCGCGATGGGCTCGCGGCGCACCCACGACGACCGGCTCGAGCGGCTCCGCGAGGCCGGCGTCACCGAGGCCGAGCTCGAGCACCTGCGCAGCCCGATCGGCCTCGACCTCGGGGCCCGCACGCCGGAGGAGACCGCGGTCAGCATCGCCGCGGAGATCATCGCCGGCCGCTGGGGCGGCTCGGGCGAGCCGCTCGCGCGGACCTCGGGCCGGATCCACCGGTGAGCAGGGCCTGATGCGGCGGCTCGTCGCCCTCGCGCTGGCGGCCGTGCTCACGGTCCCGCTGGCCGCGTGCAGCGACGAGCCGGTGCACGACCCCGGCGGCGGGCCGACCGAGACGACGCCGCCCGCGACGCCCGTGCCGTCGTCGAGCGCGCCCGCGCCGAGCGGCACGGGCAGTCCCGAGCCGAACGCCGGGCCCGACGTCGGCACCGACCCCGCGGCGCTCCCGCCCGTGCGGCACCGGGTCTCCCTGCCGGCGCTCATGCGCGAGGAGGTCGAGGCCGGCCGGCTGCGGCGCACCGAGCCGCTGGCGAGCACCGCGCGCTGGCGCAGCTGGGCGGCGACGTACACCGTCGACGGCGCCACCGTCTCCGGCGAGCTGCTCGTCCCGCGCGGGAAGGGCCCGTTCCCCGCGGTCGTGCTCAACCACGGCTACATCGACCCCGCGATCTACACCCTCGGCCGCGGGCTCTCGCGCGAGCAGGAGTGGCTGGCGGCGGCCGGGTTCGTCGTGCTGCACACCGACTACCGCGGCCACGCCGGGTCCGACCCGGTCGGCGACGTCGACCGCGAGACCCGGCTGGCCTACACCCGCGACGCGATCGGGGCGGTGCGCACCCTGGAGCAGGAGCCGTACGTCGACACCGACCGGCTCGCCATGCTCGGTCGTTCGATGGGCGGCGGCGTCACGCTCAACGCCCTGGTCGCCGAGCCGGGGCTGGTCGACGCCGCGGTGGTCTTCGCCTCGGTCAGCTCGCGCTTCGTCGACAACCTCCGCCAGTTCACCGAGCCCAACCGGCCCCAGGAGCTGGCGCGCTACCACGACCGCTTCGGCACGCCCCAGGACAACCCGCGCTTCTACCGCGACCTGTCCTCGCGGACCTTCTTCGACCGGGTCACCGAGCCGGTGCTCCTGCTGCACGGCACCGCCGACGACACCTGCCCGCCGGGCTGGTCGCAGGCGACGCACCGCCTGCTGCGCCGGGCCGGTGCGGACGCCGAGCTGGAGGTCTACGCGGGGGAGGGGCACGCGTTCGGGCCGCGGTTCGCCGACTCGATGCGGCGCACCGTCCGGTTCCTGGAGGAGCGGCTCGACCGGTGACCCAGGACTGATGACCCTGGGCGGGTGACTTCGGACCTGTGACCCCGGTCACGCGACGGTGCTACGGTCCCGGGCATGACGGTGGGGGAGCTCGAGGGCCGCCGGCGCGAGGCGGTCCGCGCGTGGGCGTCGTTCGTCGAGCACGGCGACGCCGGCGGCGTCGTGCGCCCCGAGATCCTCAGCAGCTGGGGCCGCTCGACCGCGGTCGGCACCGACGTCACCGAGGCGCCGCTGGCCGACGAGGGCGAGACGGCCGACCGCTGGCGCGGGTCGCCCCTCCAGGTGGCCGTCGAGCGGGTCGAGTCCGAGCTGCGGCGTACCGCCGAGGACGGCGACCTCGTCGTCGCCGTGACCGACCCCGACACCCGCATCCTGTGGACCTACGGCGGGCGCGTGATGCGCCGCAAGGCCGAGACCGTCAACTTCGTGGCGGGTGGCCGCTGGGACGACCGCTCGGTCGGCACCAACGCCCTCGACCTCGCCAACCGGCTCGGCAAGCCGTCGATGGTCTTCAGCGCCGAGCACTACGCGCCGATCGTGCACAACTGGGTCTGCTGGGCGGCGCCCGTGCACGACCCCGTCACCGGCGCCCAGCTCGGCGTGCTCGACCTGTCGACCACCTGGGAACGCACCCACCCCATCGGCCTCGCGACCGCCCGGGTGATGGCCCGGCTCATCGAGCAGGCGATGCCGCGCTCGCGCACCCACCCCGGCCTGGAGGAGACGCACGACCCCGGCCTGGTGATGACCCTGCTCGGCACCGCGGAGACCCGTCTCGACGGCCAGCGGCTGCTGCTCAACCGCCGGCAGACCGAGGTGCTCGCGCTGCTCGCCATGCACCCCGAGGGCCTCTCGCTCGAGCAGCTGCACGCGCTGGTCTACGGCGACCAGGCCGTCACGTTCTCCACCCTCAAGGCCGAGGTCTCCCACCTGCGGGCCGCCCTCGGCGGGCAGCTGTCCTCGCGGCCCTACCGGCTGCTCATGCCGGTCGCCACCGACGTCGAGCACGTGCTCGCGCTGCTGCGGCGGGGCGAGGTCGCCGCAGCGGTCGACGCCTACGGCGGTGACCTGCTGCCGGGCACCAACAGCCCGGCGCTCCACGAGCTGGCGGACTACGTCGCCGTCGCGCTGCGCGAGGCGCTCCTCGCCGACCCGCAGCCCGACGCCGTCGTGCGCTACAGCGAGCTCGCGCCGTACGACGCCGAGGTGCTCGAGACCTGCCTGGCCCGCCTCGCCGGCACCACCCACCCGGCCGCGCCGCTGCTCAAGGGGAGGCTGGCCGTCGCCCGCGGTTGAGCGGTCGCTAGCGTCGGCCAGATGACGTCGCGCCTGCGCCTGCTGCCGCTCGCCCCGATCACCCTGGGTGCCGCCGCCGGTGGCGCGGTCCTCGCCCGGGCCCGCGCGGTCCGCGAGGTGCCGCGCACGATGCGGATCGCCGCGCTGTGGGCGCCGCTCGCGATCAGCAACCCAGCCGTGCTGGCCCTGGCCCGCCGCGTGTACGGCGTCGCGACGGCCCCGGTCGACGGCGTGGAGGTGACCGTGCGCGGCCTGCCCGGCGGCGCGGCCGTCCGCGTGCACGAACCCGTCGGTCGCACGCGGCCGAGCGGCGCCCTGCTCTGGGTGCACGGCGGCGGCACCGTCATGGGCAGCGCCGCCCAGGACGACCTGCTGTGCAGCGAGCTGGCCCGCGACGTCGGCGTCGTCGTGGTGAGCGTCGACTACCGGCTCGCGCCCGAGAACCCGTTCCCCACGCCGCTCGACGACTGCGCCGCCGCGCTCGCCTGGCTGCGTGCGTCCGCCGACGAGCTCGGTGTCGACCCGGAGCGGATCGCCGTCGGCGGCGCCAGCGCCGGCGGTCTGCTCGCCGCCGCCCTGGCCCAGCGGACCGCCGACGAGGGGGAGCCGGTCGCCTTCCAGCTGCTCGTCTACCCGATGCTCGACGACCGGACCAACCTGCGTGCCGACCACGGCGGCCGCGGCCGGTTCCTGTGGACGCCGGCCTCCAACCGCTTCGGCTGGACCTCCTACCTCGGCCACGAGCTCGCCGACGACGGCGAGGACCGGCCGTACGCCGTCCCCGCCCGTCGCACCGACCTCGCCGGCCTGCCGCCGGCCTGGATCGGCGTCGGCGACCTCGACCTCTTCCACGACGAGGACCTGGAGTACGCCGCCCGCCTCCGCGCCGCCGGCGTCGCCTGCGACGTCCACGTCGAGCCGGGGATGTACCACGCCGCCGACGCCTTCCTCGGCGACGCCGCCCCCGGCACCGCCCGCTTCCGCGCCGCCGCCCGTGCCGCCCTGCGCGCCGCGATCGGCCAGCCCGCCCCTGCTTAGTCGGCCCTTGGCCGGTCCGGCAGCCGGCCCACGGCGAGGTCCCACGGGTCGTTGCCGTGGCGGCCGGCTCGTGGCCCCGAGCCCGTGCCGGGCAGCAGGCGGCCGGCGTCGGACCGGATCCACTCCCGCACCGCCCACCGCTCGCGGATCCGCCACGCACCGTCCTCGCGGACGAGGTGGTCGACGTAGCGGAACCCGGTCGTGAAGTTCAGTGCCGGCTCGTCGGCCGGCGTCCCCCAGTGGACGGCCTGGCCGTAGGTCTCGGCCACCGCCTCGTCGCCGGCGAGCTCCACCAGGTGGTTCCCGAGCAGGTGCATCGTCCCGTCGAGCGCGGGCAGCATCTTGGCCAGCCACGCGACGTACTCGTCCGCGGAACCGTCGAACCCCGTGTGGTGGTCCACGCCGTCGCGCGCGTACAACGCCCGCACCCCCGCGAGGTCCCTCCGGTCCACCGCCCGGCAGTAGGAGCACACCAGGTCGTAGATCTCCGCCCGGTCGTCCCGCTCGCTCGTCACGCCCCCACCCTGGCGCACCCGCCGGCCGAGCAGCGCCAACCGCTGGTCGAGCAGCGAGCCCTGGCCGGTGGGTTGAGGAGGCGCGCCAGCGCCGTCTCGAAACCGAGCGTCGACGAGACCCGACCGTTGGTCGAGCAGCGAGCGCTGGCGAGCGTCGACGAGACCTGGTGAGGTGCGCAGGGCGCTGCAACTGTCGTCCGGCCGTCGGGTGGTTGCTGCCCTGCGCGGGTGCGGGCGTGGTTCGCGTTCTCGGTCGAACGTCCGATCAAGAACGCGGCAGGCCTATGTCCGCCTGTGGAACGAGACACCGCCATTCGGATGGCGGGTGGTCTCGAAGTGGGGGTCGTGGATGCGGGCGTGATGTCTGGGGCAGAGCAGCCGGGCGTTGGCGAAATCTGTCTTGCCACCACGCAGCCAGCTGTCGTCGTGGTGGGCGTGGCACAGATGCGCCGGCCAGTCGCACCCGACCGCGGTGCAGGTCTGATGGGTGATCGCGAGCCCGCGGCGCTGGGCGCCGGAGAACAACCGGGAGGTGCGGCCGAGGTCGAGCAGCTCGGACCTCGAACCCAGCACCGCCGGGAGGAGGCCGGCCTCGCAGGCCATCCGCCGGGCGAGGGAGGCGGAGATCGGTTCGCCGGACTCGAGGGTCGCGCGTCCGACGTCGCTGGTGAGGTCGGTGTAGTCGATGAGGACGACGACCGACGCGTTCAGGCCGCCGAGCTGGGGGAGCGTGTTGGCGGGGAGTCGTTCGAGGAGCTCACAGAACGCGTCGCCCATCCGCTCTGGTGACGGCCTCCGCTCCACGACCTCAGACTGGTGCTGGTCATCCTGCTTGTTGGCTGCCTGGTGCTTCGGTGCGGCGAAGGCGAGGAGCATCTTCTTGAGCATCTCGCCGTGCAGGGTGGGGAGGGAGAACTTGCCGCGCACCGAGCCCTTGCCGTCGGGACACATCGTGAGCCAGGCGTTGGCGCGGGCTTCGCGTTCCTCGCGCTCGAGGGCGCGGGCGTCTCGTTCCTCGCCGATCTCAGGGGCGACGACGGTCAGGACGTGCTTGGCGAGGATGGCGAGCGACGTGGGGTCGCGGTCGAGTGCCTCGTTGAGGAGGTGCTTCTCTGCGCGCTCGGGGATGGTCGAGTCGGCCAGGTCGTTGGGGAGCTTGTCGACGCATTCGGTGATGACCCTGGCGTGGTCGACGCTGATCGCGCCTTCCGCCAGTGCGGCGGACGTGGGTGCGTGGCGGTCGAGGGATTCGGCCAGCCGCATGCGGCGCTTCGCGGCCGGCCGGTCCTGGCGGGTCTCGTGGGACCACCAGGACGCGGTGTCGGTCGCGCCGACCTTGTCGCCCACTGCGCGGCGGTCGGCCTCGGCGGCCAGGCGGAGCTCGAGGGCCTCGACGCGTGCACGGAGGCGCGTGGCTTCGACCAGCGCCTCGGAGACCTCGGTGTCCGACATCGACCACAACCGTGCCTCGGCTGTCGCGGCGACCTTCTTGTGGGACTTCGCGACCGCGCGGCACACCGGGTGCGCGGTGGGTCGGGAGTCCTTGGTCATGGGTCTACTCAAGCAGCGAGCACCGACAGTGGCGGGGCTGTTTCCCCAGGTCAGACCACTACTCGGACGACAACTTCAACGAGTTCTCGGCGGGTTTCGAGACGGGCCTGGCGGCCCTCCTCAACCAGCCGGAGACAGCAGCCGGCAGCCCAGCCGAAGGCCGGCGGCGGCGCGCGACCCACGGCGTACCTCGTCCCCATAACTGCCTCCGCCCCGACCACTCACGGCCCGCAGGCCGAAGGTCGGCTACCCGGGGTCCGATCACCGCCCACCAAGGCTCGCGACGCGACCAACGATCCCCCAACCGTGCGGGCCTAGCGTGAGCCGGGTCACACCCGGCGCACAACCCGAGGAGAGTCATGGTCCGGATCAACCTCACCGTCGACGGCGCGAAGGTCGCCGACGACGTCGAGCCGCGCATGCTGCTCGTCCACTACCTCCGCGAGAAGCTCGGCAAGACCGGCACGGTGGTGGGCTGCGACACCAGCAACTGCGGGGCCTGCACCGTCCACCTCGACGGCACCAGCGTGAAGTCGTGCAACGTGCTGGCGGTCCAGGCCGACGGCGGCGAGGTGACGACGATCGAGGGCCTGGCGAAGGACGGTCAGCTGCACCCGGTGCAGGAGGCCTTCCGCGAGTGCCACGGACTCCAGTGCGGCTACTGCACGCCGGGGATGATCATGCAGAGCGTGGACCTCCTCAAGGAGAACCCGCACCCCTCGGAGGATGAGATCCGGCTCGGGCTCGAGGGCAACCTGTGCCGCTGCACGGGCTACCACAACATCGTCAAGGCCGTGCAGCACGCCGCCGGCCAGGGGGAGGCGGTGCAGGCATGACCGCCACCGAGGCCCGACCGGAGTCGGAGGCGCCGGAGCGCGAGATCGGCAAGGACCGGCGGCGCAAGGAGGACCAACGGCTGATCACCGGCCGCACGCGCTGGACCGACAACATCCAGCTGCCCGGGATGCTGCACCTGGCGATGGTGCGCAGCCCGTTCGCCCACGCCCGGATCACGGCCATCGACACGAGCGAGGCCAAGCAGAGCCCCAACGTCGTCGACGTCGTCACCGGCCAGGACCTGGCCGAGACCCAGGGCGTGCTCATCAACGCCTGGCCGATCACCCCCGACCAGAAGACGCCGACCCACCTGCCGGTGGCGATCGACCGGGTCGCCTTCGCCGGCGAGGTGGTCGCGGTCGTGGTCGCCCGCAGCGCGGCCGAGGCGCGCGACGCCGCCGAGCTGGTCGACGTCGACTACGAGGAGCTCCCGGCCGCGCTGGACCTCAAGGACGCGGCGGCGGACACGGTGCTGGCGCACCCGGACCTCGGCAGCAACAAGTCGGCGTACTGGGTCTTCGACTCCGCCGAGGCCGGCACCGGCAGCAACGTCGAGGACGCGATCACCCAGGCCCGCGACGGGGGGATCGTGCTGGAGCGGGAGTACCGCCAGCAGCGCCTGATCCCGGCCTTCATGGAGCCGCGCTCCACGGTGGTCGACCCGACCGGGGAGCAGCTGACGGTGTGGTCGGCGACCCAGATCCCGCACATCCTGCGCTTCGCGCTCGCCGCGACCACCGGCATCCCCGAGTCCAAGCTCCGCGTCATCGCCCCCGACGTCGGCGGCGGCTTCGGCGGCAAGCTGCAGACGACGCCGGAGGAGTGGATCACCGTCGCGCTGGCCCGCCGCACGGGCAAGCCGGTGAAGTACACCGAGACCCGCAGCGAGTCGCTGATGGCCGCCCACCACGGCCGCGACCAATGGCAGAAGCTGACGCTCTCGGCCGACCGCGAGGGCAACGTGACCGGCCTCAAGGTCGAGCTGCTGGCCGACCTCGGCGCCTACGTCTCGCTGGTGGGCGGCGGCGTGCCGGTGCTCGGCGCGTTCATGTTCAACGCGATCTACAAGTTCCCGGCCTACCACTTCGCGGTCCAGACGGTGCTGACCAACAAGACCTGGACCGACGCCTACCGCGGCGCCGGCCGGCCCGAGGCGACCTTCGCCATCGAGCGGATCATGGACGAGCTCGCCGCCGAGGTCGGCGTCGACCCGCTGGAGATCCGCGAGCACAACTGGATCAAGCACGAGGAGTTCCCGTTCACCACGGTGGCGGGCCTGGAGTACGACTCGGGCAACTACGAGGCGGCCACCGCCCGCGCCAAGGAGCTCTTCGGGTACGACGAGCTGCGGGCCGAGCAGCGCCGCCGCCGTGAGTCCGGCGACCCCGTCCAGCTCGGCCTCGGCGTCTCGACGTTCACCGAGATGTGCGGGCTGGCGCCGAGCCGCGTGCTCGGCCAGCTCGACTACGGCGCCGGCGGCTGGGAGCACGCGAGCGTGCGGATGCTGGCCACCGGCAAGGTCGAGGTGGTCACCGGTGTCAGCGCCCACGGCCAGGGCCACGAGACGGCGTTCAGCCAGATCGTCGCCGACCGGCTCGGGGTGCCCTTCGAGGACGTCGAGGTGCTCCACGGCGACACGCAGGTCTCGGCCAAGGGGCTCGACACCTACGGCTCGCGCTCGCTGGTCGTCGGCGGGGAGGCGCTGGTCAAGGCCACCGACAAGGTGGTCGAGAAGGCCAAGGCGGTCGCGGCGCACCTGCTCGAGGCGTCCGCGGACGACCTGGACTTCAGCGGTGGCCGGTTCAGCGTGCGCGGCACCGACCAGGGGCTCGCGATCCAGGAGATCGCGGGCGCGGTCTTCGCGGCGCACAACCTGCCCGACGGGATGGAGCCGTCGCTGGACTCCGACGCGACGTACGACCCCGTCAACTTCAACTACCCGCACGGCACCCACCTGTGCGCGATGGAGGTCGACACCGAGACCGGCGAGCTGACGATGCGCAAGTACGTCTGCGTCGACGACATCGGCAACGTCATCAACCCCCTCATCGTGTCCGGTCAGGTGCACGGCGGGCTGGTGCAGGGCATCGCGCAGGCGCTGTGGGAGGAGGCGGTGTACGACGACTCCGGCACGCTGGTGTCCGGCTCGTTCGTCGACTACCTGCTGCCGACCGCGGCGGACACGATCAGCTTCGAGGTCGACCACACGACGACCCCGTCGCTGACCAACACCCTGGGCACCAAGGGCGTCGGCGAGGCCGGCACCATCGCCTCGACCCCGGCGGTCGTCAACGCCGTCGTCGACGCGGTGCGCCACCTCGGCATCACCGACATCCGGATGCCCTGCACCCCCGAGCGGGTCTGGCGCGCCATCCAGGACGCCGGCTCCGGGCAGGAGCCCACCACGGGTGCGGCCGCCCCGCACTTCGACGCCTCGACGGGCATGGAAGGCACCGTCGACCGGACCGCAGGAGACGCCCAGTGATCCCCGCACAGTTCGACTACCTCGCCCCGACCACCGTCGAGGAGGCGCTCGCGGCCCTCGCCCAGCACGGCGACGAGGCGAAGATCCTGGCCGGCGGGCAGAGCCTGCTGCCGGTGCTCCGGATGCGGCTCAACGCCCCCGAGATGGTGATCGACCTCGGGAAGATCACCTCGCTGCGCGGGGTGCGCGACGACGGCGACGCGATCGTCGTCGGCGCGATGACCCAGCACTCCGTGGTCGGCTCCGACCCTCTCGTCGCCGAGCACGCCGCGCTGGTGAGCAAGGCCGTCGAGCACCTCGCCGACGCCCAGATCCGCCACCGCGGGACCTTCGGCGGGGCGCTGGCCCACGCCGATCCGGCCGGCGACCTCGGGGCGCCGACGCTGGCGCTGGGCGCGCAGTTCGTCGTGCAGGGGCCGAGCGGCACCCGGACCGTGCCGGCCGACGAGTTCTTCGTCGACCTCTTCGAGACCGCGATCGGCGAGGACGAGATCCTCGTGGCGGTCCGGCTGCCCAAGCACACCGGCTGGGGCGCGCACTACGAGAAGTTCGTGCGGGTCGCCCACCAGTGGCCGATCGTCGCGGTCGCCGCGGCGGTGCGCGTCGAGGGGGGCACGATCGCCGAGGCGCGGATCGGGCTGACCAACATGGGCAGCACGCCGATGCGCGCCCACGCCGTGGAGCAGGCCCTGGTCGGGCAGCCGGCGACGGCCGACGGGGTGCGCGAGGCCGCCTCGCGGGCGGCCGAGGGCACCAACCCGCCCTCGGACCTCAACGGGGACGCCGACTACCGTCGCCACCTCGCGACGGTCCTCACCCGGCGGGCCGTCCTGACCGCGGCAGGAGCAACCGGCTGATGGACCTCCGTCACGAGTTCACCGTCCCGACCAGCGTCGAGGAGACCTGGGCGCACTTCAACGACATCGCGTCGGTCGCGGAGTGCTTCCCCGGCGCAGTCGTCACCTCGATCGAGGGCGACACCTTCACCGGCACGGTGAAGGTCAAGCTGGGGCCGATCGCGCTCGTGTACGGCGGCACCGGCACGTTCGTCGAGAAGGACGAGGCCGCGCACTCGTTCGTGGTCGAGGCCAAGGGCAAGGACAAGCGGGGCAACGGCACCGCGGGCGCGACGGTCACGCTGACGATGGCTCCCTCGGGGGAGAGCAGCGCGACCGACGTGGTGGTCGTGACCGACCTGTCGATCACCGGCAAGCCGGCCCAGTTCGGCCGCGGCGTCATGCAGGACGTCTCCGACAAGCTGCTCGGCCAGTTCGTCGCCTGCCTCGAGCAGCGGCTCACCGCCCAGCCGGACCCGGAGCCCGAGCCCCCCGCCGCGGTCGACGCCCCGACCCCGGTCGAGGCGTCGGCGGCCCAGCAGGTCGCCGCCGACGAGGTGGCGCCGGTCGTCGCGGACGCCGGGCCGCCGCCGGCCGCGCCCCGCCCGGCGCCGGCGCCGGCGGCCGGGCCGGGTCCCGCCGACGACGCGCTCGACCTGGGGGCGTCGGTGCTGCCGGTGCTGCTGAAGTCCTACGGCAAGCAGGCCGGCATCGGGCTGCTCGTGGTGGTGCTGCTCGTGCTGCTCAGGCGCCGCCGGAGCCGCTGACCGGCCCGGCGAACGGCTCGCCGGTCGCATCCGCCAGTGCGGGCGCCGTCTCCTCCAGGGGAGCCGGCGCCCGTACGCCGTTCACCCCCGGCGGCAGCTGCCGCTCCACGCGCACCACCGACAGCACGGCCACGGCGAGGCAGCCGGCCACCAGCAGGCCGACGTACGCGTCCCCCAGCGAGTGGCCGACCAGGAAGCCCGCCACCGGCGGCGCGATGACCTGGGCGGACTGGAACGCCGCCGAGCTCAGCGCGTTGTAGCGGCCGCGCAGGTGGTCGGGCGCCAGGTCGTTGACCAGCGCGGGGATCGTCGGCTGCAGCAGCGTCTCGCCCAGCGCGAAGACCGAGGCGCAGGCGGCGACCAGCACGGTCGCGCCGACCGTGCCCGGCACCAGCCCCGAGCCGCCCAGCAGCAGCCAGGCCCCGGCCCAGATCAGCGCCATCACCGCGATGACGCGGGTGCGCCGGCGTCCCTCGATCCGTTGCAGCACGGCCAGCTGGAGGACGACGATCACGAGCGTGTTGGCGGCGAACGCGATGCCGAGCCCCTGCGTGGACACCTCGCCGACCGCGCGGGCGTAGGCGGGCATGCCGGCGTTGAGCTGGGCGTAGCCGACGAACGACGCGCTGAAGCCGAGCAGCATCAGCGAGGCCACGGCCGGGCGACGCAGCACCGCGGCGTACGACGACGGCTCCTGCGCCGCGCCCGGCTCGCGCTCGGGGCGGCCCGCGACGTGGCGCAGCGGCACCGCGAGCAGCACCAGCGCCGGCAGGTAGCTGGCCGCGTCGGCGAGGTAGATCGCCTGGAAGGTGGCCGCGTGGTCCACGTCGACCACCACGCCGCCCACGACGCCGCCGATGCCGATGCCGAGGTTGAGCAGGGTGAAGTTGACCCCGAAGTACCGCTGCCGCAGCTCGCGCGGCACGACGGCCGCGATGAGGCTCTGCGACGCCGGCCACGAGACGCCGGCCGCGATGCCCGTCAGCGCCAGCGCGACGCCGGCCGCCAGCGGTGTGGTGGCCGCCGCCAGAAGCACGTTGCCGACGCCCAGCAGCACCAGCGTGCCCATGAGGATGCGGCGCGCCCCGAACCGGTCGATGGCGGTGCCGCTCGGCCCGACCACGAGCAGCCCGCCCAGCGGCGGCACGGCCAGCAGCAGGCCCACGTCGCTGAGCGCGATGCCGCGGACCTCGTTGAGGTAGACGACGTGGAAGGGCAGCACCAGGCCGGTGCCGAGGAACTCCAGCACCACCACCGACAACAGCAGCTTGCCGGCGCGGGGGAGGTCGTGCCAGAAGGAGGAGAGGGTCAGGCGGGGCGGCGCGGAGGAGGCGCGGTCGGGCGCGCCCGATGGTTCGGTGCTGCTCATCAGGGGCGCGATTCTGGCACCCGCCCCCGACGTTCCACGGATCGGGAGCTCAGGCCTCGATCTCGACCTCGGCGAGGTCGCCGGCCCACGCCGTGTGGAAGGTCCCGGGGCGGTCGGTGCGCTGGTAGCTGTGCGCGCCGAAGCTGTCGCGCAGCAGCTGGATGACCGCCGCGGGGAGCCGCTCGCGACGCAGGCCGTCGAAGTAGGACAGCGACGACCCGAACGCCGGCACCGGCACGCCGGACTGCGCCGCGGTCGCGACCACCCGCCGCCAGGAGTGGACGCCGTCGAGGACGGCCTGCGCGAAGTACGGCGTGGTCAGCAGCGTGGTGAGGTCCGGCTCGTCGGCGTACGCCTCGCGGATCCGGTCGAGGAACTGGGCGCGGATGATGCAGCCGCCGCGCCAGATCGTGGCGACCGCGCCGAGGTCGATGTCCCAGCCGTTCGCCTCCGCGCCGGCCGCGATCTGGTCGAACCCCTGGGCGTAGGCGACGACCTTCGAGGCGTAGAGCGCGGCGCGGACGTCGTCGACGAACCGGTCGCGGTCGACCTCCACGGGGTCGGGGTCGGTGTCGAAGACCTTCCGCGCGGCGTCGCGCTGCTCGCGGTGCCCCGAGAGGCTGCGCGCGAAGGTCGCCTCGGCGATGCCGGTGACGGGTACGCCGAGGTCGAGCGCGCTCTGCACGGTCCAGCGGCCGGTGCCCTTCTGCTCGGCCGCGTCGGCCACGACGTCGACGAACGGGGTGCCGGACGTGCGGTCGGTGTGGCGCAGCACGTCGGCGGTCAGCTCGATGAGGAACGACTCCAGGTCGCCGCCGTTCCACTCCTCGAAGATGTCGGCCACCTCGGCAGGCGAGATGCCCAGGACGCTGCGCAGCAGGTCGTAGGACTCCGCGATCAGCTGCATGTCGGCGTACTCGATGCCGTTGTGCACCATCTTCACGAAGTGCCCGGCCGCGCCCGGCCCGACGTGGGTCGCGCACGGCTCGCCGTCGACCTGCGCGGCGATCGACTCCACGACCGGGCCGAGCCGGTCGTAGGCGTGGTCGGAGCCGCCGACCATGATCGACGGGCCGTGGAGCGCGCCCTCCTCGCCGCCGGAGACGCCCATGCCGACGAAGTGCAGGCCGTGCTCCTCGAGCTGCTGCTGGCGCCGGGTCGTGTCGTCGGGGTGGGCGTTGCCGGCGTCGACGACGATGTCGCCCTCGTCGAGCAGCGGCACCAGCGCGTCGACGACGGCGTCGGTCGGCTCGCCCGCCTTGACCATCACGATGAGCACGCGCGGCTGCTCGACCGCGGCGACCAGCTCCTCCAACGAGCCGGTCGCGACCAAGGAGCCCTCGTCGCCGTGCTCCTCGAGCAGCGAGGTCGTCCGGGCCGCGGTGCGGTTGTGCACGGCGATCGTGTGGCCGTGCCGAGCGATGTTGCGGGCCAGGTTGCGGCCCATGACCGCGAGCCCGGTGAGCCCGATCGTCGCGGTGGGGGTGGCGGTGGGGGTGGGGCCGGAGGTGGGGTCAGCCATGTCCTCCAGCGAACCCCACCCGTCCAAGCCGGGGTGCCCGGGGGTGGGGTGTCCGTGCCGCCGGGGTCGGGGGTCAGAACACGTTGAACGGGCGGAACTGCACCGAGACGCGCGGGCCGGCGGAGGCGACCTTGGGCACCGCGTGCTCCCAGGTGCGCTGGCAGGAGCCACCCATGACGAGCAGGTCGCCGTGGCCCATCTCGATCGAGATCGACTCCCCGCCGCCGCGGGGGCGCAGCTGGAGCCGGCGCGGGTCGCCGACCGAGACGATCGCGACCATCGTGTCGCGGGACGACCCGCGGCCGATGGTGTCGCCGTGCCAGGCGACGCTGTCGCGGCCGTCGCGGTACCAGCAGCAGCCGGCGGTGCGGAACGGCTCGCCGAGCTCGGGCCGGTAGTGGTCGCTGAGCGCCTCGCGGGCGTCGGTCAGCACGGGGTGCGGCAGCTCCTCGCCGATCATGTAGGTGTGCAGCAGGCGCGGCACGTCGACGAGCCGGTCGTACATCTGCCGCTTGTCGGCCCGCCACGGCACCTCCGAGACGAGGGTCGCGAAGACGTCGTCGGGCTGCGGCAGCCAGGTGCGGCAGACGTCGACCCAGGCGCCGTGGGAGAGCGGCCGGCGCTCGACGTGCGCGGCCAGCGCCGTGGACATCACGGCCCGCCGCGACTCCTCGGCCGGGGCCTCCGCGGCGAAGAGCGAGGTCTGGAAGTCCACGCGCCCCAGGGTATCGAACGCGTGTTCGAGCGACAACCACCTCGACGGGTGGGAGGCCGGCAGGGGTGAGCGGAGGTGGGCGGTGGCGTCGGGGTCGGGTCGGGGTGATCCCGGTGGCGCACCGTCGGTGGTCCGCGGGATCGTGTCCCCCATGACCGAGCCGGCCGCGCGCGTGCGGAACCTGACGAAGACCTACGGGAGCGGCCAGGCACTCGTGCGGGCGCTCGACGACGTGAGCGTGGACCTGCTCGCCGGGGAGTTCACGGCGGTCATGGGTCCCAGCGGGTCGGGCAAGTCCACGCTGATGCACTGCTGCGCCGGCCTGGACACCGCCGACTCCGGCCAGGTGCTGGTGGGGGAGCAGGACCTCACGACGATGGGCGACAAGGCGCTCACCCGGCTGCGGCGCGACGAGATCGGCTTCGTCTTCCAGTCCTTCAACCTGGTCCCGACGCTGACCGCGGGCGAGAACATCGTGCTCCCGCTGTCGATCGCCGGCCGTCGCCCGGACCGGCGGTGGTACGACGTCGTGGTCGACACCGTGGGCCTGCGCGACCGGCTGCACCACAAGCCGAACGAGCTCTCCGGCGGCCAGCAGCAGCGGGTCGCCGTGGCGCGGGCCCTGGTGAGCCGGCCGCGGATCGTCTTCGCCGACGAGCCCACGGGCAACCTCGACTCCCGGGCGGGCGCGGAGGTGCTCGAGCTGCTGCGCCGCAGCGTGAGCGCTCCGCCCGAGGAGGGCGGCGGCCAGACGGTCGTGATGGTCACCCACGACCCGGTCGCGGCGGCGTACACCGACCGCGTCGTCTTCCTCGCCGACGGCCGCGTCGTCGACGAGCTGCGCCATCCCGACCGCGAGCAGGTGCTCGAGGTCATGGCGAGGATGAGCGCGCCGGCATGATCCGCGCCGCGCTGAAGAGCCTGCTGGGGCGCAAGCTGCGCCTGCTGATGAGCACCTTCGCGATCGTGCTCGGCGTGGCGTTCGTGACCGGCTCGCTCGTCTTCTCCGACACGCTCGGCCGCAGCTTCACCGCGCTCTTCGCCTCCACCGTCGGCGACGTCGTCGTGCGCCCGGTCGGCGGCACCACCACGCAGGGCTCGCCGTCGACGCAGACGCTGCCCGCCGCGCTCGTCGACGAGCTCGCGGAGGTGCCGGGCGCGGCCCGCGCCGACGGCAACGTCACCGCCGTCGGGGTCTTCGTCGTCGACACCGACGGCAAGGTCGTCGGCGGCCTCGGCCCGCCCGCGCTCGGCGGCAACTGGAACGACGCGCCCGCCGGCCACGGCCTCTCCGGCCTGGTCGTGCAGGAGGGCCGCGAGCCCCGGCGCGAGGGGGAGGTGGTGCTCGACGAGCGCACCGCCGAGCGGGGTGGGTACGACGTCGGCGACACGATCCCCTTCGTCACCTCCACCGACCGGCTCAACCTCGAGGCCGAGCTGGTCGGCGTCGCGGAGTTCGCCGAGGGCGGGTCGCTCAACGGCGCGACGCTCGCGCAGTTCGACACCGTGACCGCGCAGGAGCTCTTCCTCGAGGGGCGCGACGTCTTCAACGACGCCTGGGTCACCGCCGAGGACGGTGTCTCCCAGGAGGAGCTGGCCGCGCGGGTGCGCGAGGTGCTGCCCGAGGGCGTGGAGGCCGTGACCGGCGACGACGCTGCGGACGAGAGCGCCTCGGACCTGCTGGAGGCGGTGTCGTTCCTGACGACCTTCCTGCTGATCTTCGCCGGCATCTCGCTGGTGGTCGGCTCCTTCCTCATCGTCAACACCTTCTCGATCCTGGTCGCCCAGCGCAGCCGCGAGCTCGCGCTGCTCCGCGCGCTCGGCGCCTCCACGCGACAGGTCACCTGGTCGGTCCAGCTCGAGGCGCTCGTGCTCGGCCTGGTCGGCTCCACCGTCGGGCTGGGGCTCGGGGTGCTGCTCGCCCAGGGCATCCGTGCGGTCACCTCCTCCTTCGGCCTCGACCTCACCGGCCAGGGGCTGGTGTTCGAGCCGCGCACCGTGCTGGCCGCGTACGCCGTCGGCGTGCTCGTCACGATGGCTGCGGCATGGCTGCCGGCCCGCCGCACCGCGCGGATCGCCCCGGTCCAGGCGCTGCGCGACGACGTGGCGCTCCCCGAGGGCTCGATGCGCCGTCGGCTGTGGGCCGGCCTCGCGCTGGTCGTCGGTGGGCTGGCCGCGCTGGCGGCCGGCCTGTTCGCCGACGTGCCCCGCGCCGGCTGGTGGGTCGGCCTCGGCGTGCTGGCGGTGCTGCTGGGGGTGGCCGCGGCCAGCCCGGTGGTGAGCCGGCCGTTCCTGAGCGCCGCGCGGGCGGCGTACGCACGGGTCTTCGGGGCGGTCGGCAACCTCGCCGGGCAGAACGGCCTGCGCAACCCGCGCCGCACCACGGCCACCGCCTCGGCGCTGATGATCGGGCTGACGCTGGCCTGCACGATGGCGATCGTCGGCGACTCCGCGAAGGCGACCGTCGACCGCTCGGTGGCGGAGAGCTTCGTCGGCGACTACGTCGTCAGCAGCGCCTTCGGCGGCGAGTTCTCCCCGGCCATCGCCGACCGGATGGCCGAGGTCGACGGGGTGGCGTCGGTGCTGCGCGAACGCTTCGCGTTCGGCGAGCGCGACGGCGACGGCCAGGGCGTCTCCGCGACCGATCCGGACACCGTGGACGACCTCGGGCTCACCCTCGTCGAGGGCACCGCGGACCCGCTGCGCGACGGCACCGTGGTCGTGGAGGAGTCGTGGGCCGAGGACGAAGGGCTCACGGTCGGCGACACCGTCACCCTCGACCTGCCGACCGGCGAGGCGCGGTGGGAGGTGGTCGGCCTCTTCGAGGACAACCCGATCGTGTTCTTCCCGCTGCTCACCACCGTCGACACGCTGCTGGACGCCGGCTTCGCCGACCGCGACAACTACGTGGTGGTCGACGCCGAGGACGGCGCTCGCGGGGCGGGGCTGCAGGAGCGGCTCGAGGAGGTCGTCGCCGACAGCCCGGTGGTGACGGTCAAGGACGAGGCCGGCTTCGCCGCGGAGCAGCGCGAGCCGATCGACCAGCTGGTGCTGATGATCTTCGCGCTGCTCGGGCTGGCGCTGGTCATCGCGGTGCTCGGCATCGTCAACACCCTGGCGCTGTCGGTGATCGAGCGGACCCGCGAGGTCGGCCTGCTCCGCGCGATCGGGCTCAGCCGCGCGCAGCTGCGGCTGATGATCACCCTCGAGTCGGTCGTCATCGCCGTGCTGGGGGCGGTGCTCGGCACCGTGCTCGGCACGTTCTTCGGCGTCGCCCTGATGCGGGCGCTCCGCGACGAGGGGCTCGACGTCGTCAGCGTCCCGGTCGGCCAGCTGGCTGCGTTCCTCGCCGTCGCGGTCGTCGTCGGCGTGCTCGCCGCCGTGCTGCCCGCCCGGCGCGCCGCCCGGCTCGACGTGCTCCGCGCCATCGCCACCGACTGAGCCGGGGGTCGGACGCGCCGCGCGTCGTCGGGCGGGGCGAATTCCGCGGGCGGTTCTTCACCAATCCCGGGACAGCGGTGGTCTGGTCCGCCTAGTCTCAGGTCCGTGGACGAAGTGCTGGTGACTGACGGGCGTGCGCTCAAGCACGTCCAGGTGCGCGAGTACGTGCGTTCCCTGGTCACTGGGTGCGCTCCCGGATCGCCCGCTCCCTCGGAGCGAGAGCTGGTCCACCGTTTCGGTGTCGCGCGGATGACCGTGCGCCAGGCCATGGACGCCCTGGTCGTCGAGGGGCTGCTCGAGCGCATCCCGGGCCGCGGCACGTTCGTCGCCCGCCCGCGTCGCACGGCCAGCAAGATCACCGGCTACACCGAGGAGATGAACCGTCGCGGCCTGCTGGCCGAGTCGCAGACCCTCCTCGCCCGCCGCGAGCAGGCCGGCCCCGGCGTGGCCCGGGCGCTGAGCCTCAGCGAGGGTGACGCCGTCATCCACTGGCGCCGCCTGCGCCGCGCCGACGCCAAGCCGATGTGCCTGGAGGACGCCTACCTCAACGAGGTGCTCCTGCCCGGCTTCCTGCAGAGCGGCATGCCCACCAGTCTGTACGACGCCCTCGAGTCGCGTGGCCTGCGCCCGACCTGGGCCGAGGACTCCATCACCGCCGACAAGGCCACCCCCGAGGAGGCCACCCTCCTCGAGGTCGAGCCCGGCGCCTCGGTGCTGCGGCACTCACGCCGCGCCATCGCCGGCGAGAAGGTCGTCGAGGTCTCCCGCACCGTCTACCGCGCCGACCGGTTCACCCTCTGGGTCCAGCTCGGCCAGGAGGGCTGAGCCGGATCACCGGCCTGCAGGAGTCACCGGTTAACCGGTGACCCCTGCACATATCGGGGCAGATCTGCCCCGATAAGTGCAGGACTCCCCTGAGATGTCCGCGCCCGAGAGGCTCTGGACGGCCCAGACGTACGGCGGACCCGGCAGGCCCGCGCGCCGGGTGACCGCCCGGTCAGACCCCGGTCAGACCCCGGTCAGAGCCCACCGAGCGGCGCGACGGCCTGCCCGGACTCCTCGCACACCCACACCGGGTCGGGGCCGCCGAGGTCGGGCTGGATGTAGAGCGCGTGCTCGGGGGCGTCGGCGCCGCAGCCGAGGCACAGCGGCCACCGGCCGGCGGTCTCCAGCAGGGCGTCCTGGACGTCCTGGGCGACCAGCCCGGCGACGTACACCTCGCCCTGGGGCCACTGCTCGGCCCACCACTGGCGGGCGGAGCAAGCGTCCTCGAGGGCGGAGACGGCGGCGGGGGTGGCGTGGCGACGTGCCTCGAGGTCGGCCAGCACCCGGGCCCGGGCGTTCATCAGCAGCGCGTTGTCCACAGGTCCATGGTCGCTCGCGTTTCAAGCCGGGCGTCCGCCGGGCAACCCGGGAGCACCGGCCGCACGTCGCGGCCGGTGGCTCGGGAGGTGGAGAGATGGACCTAGCGGTGACGGACTGGGACGACCTGCGGCGGCTGCCCGGGATCCTCGACGAGACGGCCGGCCAGGCCGCGGACATCACGGCCCACGCCGTGCGGTGGGTGGCGCGCCCGGACGGCTTCGAGCCGAGCCCGGTGTGCCTGCTGCGCCCGCTGGCGGAGGCGATGGGGGTGGTGCGGGCGGCGTTCGAGTCGGCGGGACGTACGGCGGTCGACGCGCTCGCCGACCTGCGCCACGGCGTCGAGGTCGCCACCCGCGAGCTGGAGGCGTCCGACGCGGCCGTCCCGGGCTGCCTGCCACGCGTGCCCGAGCTGCCCGTGCCGCACCCGGAGGCGGCGTGATGCTCGTCGACCTGCACCTGCACGACCCAGCACCGGGGCGGGCCGAGCTGCGCCACGACGCGACCTTCGAGGCCTGGGACGCCTCGATCTCGGCGCTGCGCGACGTCGTCAACACCGGCATCCGCGCGCTCAACCAGGTGGGGGCGGGCCTGCCGCTGCTGCCGGAGGGCTCGCTGGAGGAGCTGCTGGTCCTCCCGCTGACCGGTGACTACGGCGCGATCCGGCAGAACGCCACCGCGTGTCGCCAGGTCGCCGACGCGCTCGCCACCTGGTCGGACAACCTCGCCCTCGTCGCCACCACCGTCGACCGCCGGTGGGACGGCCTGGCCGGCACCGCGTTCGACCTGCACCTCGGCGCGCAGGCGGTCTCGGCGCGGGCGCTCGCGGGGGTGGTGCGCAGCGGCTGGCTGCTCTTCGACGAGGTCGCCGACTTCTCCGAACGGCTCGGCCGGCAGGTCGAGTCGCTGCTCGTCGAGCTCGGCAAGGCGATCGCCCGCCTGGCCCGCCGGCTGCTCGCCCGGGTCGGTGGGCCGGCCGGCTGGGCGGCGTTCGGCGCGGAGCTCGCGCTGCGCGGGCTCGACGCGGTCACCGACATCGTCGACGACGTACGCCGCGTGGTGGAGCTGGTCGAGGCCGTGCTCGCCCTGCAGCGCGACGTCGCGGACTGGGCCGACACCCAGCGCGACCGGCTCGCGGCGTTCGCGGAGCTGGCCGCGTGAGCGCGGACCGCACGACCGCGGCCGAGCCGCTCGACGCCGGGATGCGCCAGTCGCTCGCAGCCGCCTGCGGGCCGGACGCGCCGGTCGAGCTGCAGGCCCTCGCGGCCCGCGTCGGCACCGGCCGGACGTCGTGGGACGAGGTGTGGGAGCACCCGCCGCCGGCGCTGGTCGGCCGCGTGCTGGCCGACGTGGCGCGGCGGTGGGCCCCGGCGGGCGGCCACGCGCCCTAGCCTGGGCCCGTGGACACGGGCGGAGCGGCGCGGGCGACGGTGCTGGAGGTGGCGGTCGCGCACGAGCGCGACGTGCCCGGCGCCGCCGAGGGCGGAGCCGACCGGCTGCGGCTGGCCACGCCGGGCGGCCGGTCGCCGGAGCCGGCGCTGGTCTCGGCCGTCTGCCGCGAGTCGTCCCTGCCGGTGCTCGTCGACCTGCGGCTCACCGACTCCTGGACCACCACCGGCGCGGAGCTCGCTCGGCTGGTCGGCCTGGCCGCGGACTACGCCGCGTGCGGCGCCGCCGGCTACACCGTCGGCTTCCTCGACGCCGACCTGGAGGTCGACGTCGCGGTCTGCACCTCGCTCGCCGAGCAGCTGCCCGACGGGCTGCCCTGGGTCTTCTCCGAGGCCTTCGACGCCACCCTCGACCCACGCCGGTCGTGGCGCCGCGTGCTGGGCCTGCCCGGCCTCGCCGGCGTGCGGTCGGCCGGGTCCCCGCAGGGCATGGCCGTGGGGTACGACGACCTGCTGGCCGTCGCCGCCGACCCCGCCGTCGCGCGGCTGGTCGTCGCGGGCGGTGGCCTGCAGGCCGAGCAGGTCCCGTGGCTGCTCCGGGCCGGCGTCCGCCAGCTCGCCGTCGACACCCAGGTCCGCCCGGGTGCGTCGGCCCGCTCCTACGTCGAGGCCGGCCACGTGCGCTCGTGGCGCCGGCTGCTCGACTGAGGGGCCGGAGCCCTGCCGTGATCCTCGTCGACCCGCCGAACGCCCCCGGGCACGGCCGGCTGTGGTCGCACCTGGCCAGCGACTCCTCCTTCGAGGAGCTGCACGCGTTCGCGCGCGGGCTCGGCATCCCCGAGCGCGGCTTCGACCGCGACCACTACGACGTGCCGTCGGAGTGGTACGAGCGGGTCGTCGCCTCCGGAGCGGCCCCGGTCAGCTCGCGCGAGCTGGTCGCCCGCCTGGTCGCGGCCGGTCTCCGGCGGCGCAAGCGCGGCGCCTAGGCCGACGCGACCCCGGCCGATCCAGCCGACTGAGCCGGCGCGGCCAGCTCGTCGAGCTCGCGAGCCAGGTTGGCGCGGGCCGGGCCCTCCCAGTGCTCGCGGGCCCACGCGGTGTGGAAGAGGTGCTCCTTCTCGGCGAGCGAGAGGAGCACCTGGGTGCGGCCCTCGCGGAAGGTGTCCTCGTCGAGGTGGGCGAACTCGCGGCGCACGGCGGCGACGTACTCGTCGTACCGCTCCCGCGGCGCCGCCAGGATCGCCAGGTCGGCGTCGGAGAGCGCGCAGCCGTGGGCGTCGTCGTCCTCTGGGCGGTGGGTCTCGGTCAGCCGCACGAGCCGCACGACCTCGGCGACGGCGGCCTCGTCGAGGGCGGGGTCGGCCAGCCCGCGCAGGGCCTCCTCGGCCCACGCGGCCGAGCGCTCCTCGGCGTCGCGCTCCCCGTCGTAGACCCCGTCGTGGAACCACGCCGCGAGCACCACCGGCAGTCGGTCGAAGGCGGCTCCGTGCCCGGCGAGCTCGTCGAGCCGGTCGAGCACCTCGGCGAGGTGCCGGGTGTCGTGGTAGTCGCGGTCGGGGGCGGCGTACGCCGCGAGCAGCTGGTCGCGCACCTCCTCGCCGGTGGTCAGCGGCCAGGAGGTGAGCAGATGGTCGACGTCCACCCGCCCAGTCTGGCAAACCGCTAGGTTGCGGGCCATGCCAGCCAGCAACGAAGCCGTCCGCGCCGTCGTCGAGAGGTACGTCGAGCTCGTCGCGACCGGGACCGCCGACCAGATCGTCGAGCTGTACGCCGACGGGGCGACCGTCGAGGACCCGGTCGGCAGCGAGCCGCTGACGACCCGCGAGGCGATCCACGCCTTCTACGCGACCCTCGAGGGGCTCGAGCAGGAGACCCGGCTGGTCGACGCGCGCGTGGTGGCGGGGGAGGCGGTCTTCGCCTTCGAGGTGCGGACGAGGGCGGGCGACCAGACCTACGTGCTGGCGCCCTTCGACGTGATGACCTTCGACGACGACGCGCGGATCACCACGATGCGGGCCTACTGGGGCGACGCCGACATGACGGTCGCCTGACCCAGCCGCTCTCCCGAGAGACCCGTCAGGCCCCGCCGCTCAGGCCCGGCTCAGGCCGCGCACTCGCCGCTCTGGCCGGGCTTGCGCGGCAGCAGCACGTCGCCGACGTCGGTCTGCTCGCTGGTGCGCACCGAGATCCCGCCGAGCTCGGTGCGGCCGAAGCGGCACTTGCCGGCGTCGCCGGGGCCGAGGTAGTCGGTGTAGGGGCCGGGCGAGGCGACGATCGTCATGCCCTTCTGGGTCAGGATCGCGCCGCTGAGGGTGAACCGCCCGGAGGCGTTGGTCGTCGCGGTCGCGACCTTGGCACCGGACTTGTCGAAGAGCAGGACCTGCGCCCCGCCGAGCGCGACGTCGGGCTCGGTCTCGTCGACGACGGTGCCGGTGACCCAGGCGCCGCGCTTGGTCCAGCGGAAGGTGCTCGCGAGGTCGGCACGGCCGGCCTTGACGAAGGCACCGGAGACGTTGCCGCGGCGGGCGAGGTAGATGCCGACGCCGGGCGCGTCCATGACGTACTTGCCGGGGAAGAGGCCCTGGAAGGTCGCCGTCCCGCCCTTGGCCTTGGCGGTCCAGAACTGGCCGGTGCGCTTGCTGCTGACCGTGACGAAGAAGGTGCCCTTCATCCGGCTGCCGTCCGGCTTCTGCAGGTCGACCAGGAGGCTGCCGCCGCGCTTGCCGAGCGCGACCTTGGTGTTGGCGACCTTGCCGCGCTTGAGACCGCGCAGGTAGACGCTCGGCCCGACGAACTGGGCGGTGCGGTCGTAGCCCCACACCGAGTAGCTGCTGCCCGGCAGGCCGCCGATCGCGAACTGGCCCTTGCTGTTGGCCTTGGTCTCGTAGGACTGCCGGAAGGTGTTGGCGGCCACCACGCGGGCGCCGGCCGCCGGCCTGCCGCCGGCGCGGACGGTGCCGGTGATCGCGGCGCCGCGCTTGAGCCGGACGTCCTTCTGCACGCGCTGGCCCGAGTCGAGCCGCACGGTGACGTCGGCCGGGGCGTACTTGGTGACGTCGTAGGACGGACGCTGGTCGACGAACTGCAGGTGGTAGGTGCCGGGCGGCAGCGAGAGCGAGTAGATGTCGGAGGTGACCCGGCGCTCGCCGAGGAAGCGCCAGTCCTTGGCGAACCACAGCATCTTGAGGTTGACCTTCCCGCCCTGCGGGTTGATCACCTGGCCGCGGACCGTGCCGTTGGCCGCCTGGGCGGGCGTGGCCGTCGCCACCAGCGCCAGCAGCGAGGCCAGCAGGCCGATGACGAGAGCGAGCGCCGAGGCACGACGGCGGGCGGTGCGGTTCCCCATGGGGCCCAGCCTAGGAAGGTGGTCCCCGTCCGCGTGCAAGATCGGCTCAGCGTTGCCTCAAGATCCCGTCACACGGGGTCGTTGCCGGGTGGCCCCCGGGTGCTCCCGGCAGGCTCAGGAGGCCTCGCGGCGCGCGGCCGGGCCACCGGCGGTCATCGCCCAGCGGATCGTGCCGACCGCGAAGGAGCCGAGCACCCGCACGACGGTCCGCTCGGAGACCGGCAGCCACGGCAGCAGCAGGTGGCGGCGCGTCCAGGCCGGCATCAGCCCGACCGCGGCCGCCACGAGCACGCCGTACGGCGCGCGGGCCGGGAGCGGCAGCGGCGGCTTGAAGAGCAGGTAGCGCACGGCCTCGCGGGCCTCGGGGGTGCCGCGGAGCTCGGGGCGGTACGCCGCCAGCGCCTCGCGCAGCTCGGCCTCGTCCCTCGGCGGGTCGACGACGCCGAGCCGGCGGGCGACCTCGCCGACCTGGGCGACGTACTCGTCGCGCCCGGCCTGGTCGAGCGGCTCCGCGCCGTACGTCGTGTGGGCCAGCAGGAAGCTGTCGACCTCCGCGACGTGGACCCACCTCAGCAGGTGCGGGTCGCTGGCGGCGTACGTCGACCCGTCCGGCATCGTGCCGGTGATCCGGTCGTGGATGCGGCGCACCATGTCGACCGCCTGCTGCGCGTCGTCGGCGTGCCCGAAGGTCGTGACCGCCAGGAACGTGCTGGTGCGGGCCAGCCGGCCCCACATGTCGCCGCGGAAGCCGGAGTGCTCCGAGACCGCCCGCATCGCGGCCGGGTGGAGCGTCTGGAGCAGCAGCGCCCGGATGCCGCCGACGAACATCGAGGCGTCGCCGTGCACCCGCGCGATCGGGCTGTCGGGCTCGAACCAGCGCGGGCCGGGGCGGCCGTGGATGCGCGCCGCCTGCTTGGCGCCGTCCGGCCCCGCCACCCGCAGGAAGAGTGCCTCGCCGAGTCGTTCGCGCACCGTGGTCACGCGATCGAGCCTACGGAGCAGCCGGTCAGTCGCCCTTGACGTTCACGATCTGCCGCAGCACGTGCCGGACCTCGACCAGGTCGCGGGCGTCGGCCATGACGACGTCGATGTCCTTGTAGGCGGCGGGGATCTCGTCGATGAAGGCGGAGGTGTCGCGGTACTCGATGCCCGCCATCGCCGCCCGCAGGTCGTCCTGGGAGAACGTCTTGCGCGCCCGCGTGCGCGAGAAGCTCCGCCCCGCCCCGTGCGGCGCTGAGCGGAGCGAGTCCTCGTCGCCGCGGCCGACGACGACGTACGACGCCGTCCCCATCGAGCCGGGGATGAGGCTGGGCCGGCCCGCCTCGGCGTTGATCGCACCCTTGCGGGAGAGCCACACGTCCTCGCCGAAGTGCTCCTCGCGCTCGGTGTAGTTGTGGTGGCAGTTGATCTCCTCGGTGCGCTCGACGGGTCCGCCGGTCCACCGCTCGACCTCGGTGACGAGGCGGTCCATCATCTCCTCGCGGTTGAGGAGCGCGTAGTGCTGCGCCCACTGCATCTCGCGGATGTAGGCGTCGAACGAGCCGGTGCCCTCCGCCAGCCAGGCGAGGTCGCGGTCGGGCAGGTCGATGCCCTCGCGCTCGCACCGCTTGCGGGCGACCGCGATGTGCTTCTGCGCGATCTTGTTGCCGACGCCACGGGAGCCGGAGTGCAGGAACAGCCAGACCCGGTCCTCCTCGTCGATGCTGACCTCGATGAAGTGGTTGCCGCTGCCGAGGGTGCCGAGCTGGAGCTCCCAGTGCCTGCTGTACGACGCGGGGTCCAGGCCGATCTCCTCGGCCTCGCGGCGCAGCACGGCCAGCCGCTCCCGGGTGTAGTCGCGGGTCACCGCGTCGTTGTGAGCGCCCGCCGACAGGGGCACCGCCCGCTCGACCGCCTCGCGGAGCCGCCGTCGGTCGCCGGGGAGGTCGGCGGCGGAGTGCTGGGTGCGGACCGCGATCATCCCGCAGCCGATGTCCACGCCGACCGCGGCCGGGATGATCGCGCCCCTGGTCGGGATCACCGACCCGACGGTCGCGCCGAGGCCGAGGTGGGCGTCGGGCATCAGCGCGACGTGCGGGTGGATGAAGGGCATCGACGCGGTCGTCACGGCCTGGGCGCGGGTGCCCTCCCCGAGCACCGACGCCCAGCTGAGCAGGGTGGGGCTGATCCGTTCCACGTCTGCGCCCGTACCCCGTTGTCCGCCGGGTTTCGACGTCGACGCCCTGGGCACCGAGCCGCGGTGAGGACACGAGTGATCGGGAACGACCAGGTCGGCCGCGTCGAGGTGGGCGCCATCGGCCTGGGGCTGATGACCTTCGACCAGTCCGGCAGCCAGCCGCGCGAGCAGCTCGCCGACACGGTGCGGGCCGCGCTCGACGCGGGGGTGACGCTCCTCGACACCGCCGACGCCTACGGGCCCGGCGAGGAGAAGGGCGCCGACGCCCAGGGCGCCAACGAGCTGCTCATCGCGGGCCTGCTCGACGAGCTCGGCGTCCGCGACCGGGTGCTGCTCGCGACCAAGGGCGGCCACGTCCGCACCGAGGGCGGCGGCTGGGACACCGACAGCTCGCCCGCGCACCTGCGGGCGGCCGTCGACGCCAGCCTCCAGCGGCTCGGCGTCGAGCAGATCGCGCTGTGGCAGCACCACCGGCCCGACCCGGAGGTCCCCTACGACGAGGTCATCGGCACGCTCAAGGAGATTGCCGACAGCGGCAAGGTCGCGATGGTCGGCCTCTCGAACGCCGACCCCGACCAGATCCGCGCCGCCCACGCGGTGCTCGGCGGGGCGCTGGTGAGCGTGCAGAACCAGTTCTCCCCGGCGTTCCGGTCCAGCCGACCCGAGATCGACGTGTGCGAGGAGCTCGGGCTCGCGTTCCTGCCGTGGAGCCCGCTCGGTGGCCTCGGCGACGCCAAGTCGCTCGCCGAGAAGCACCCGGCCTTCGCCGAGATCGCCGAGGCCCGCGGCGTCAGCGCCCAGCAGGTCGCCCTGGCCTGGGAGCTCGCGCAGTCCCCGGTCGTCATCCCCATCCCCGGCGCGAAGCGGCCGCAGTCGATCACCGACTCCGCCGCGGCCGCCGATCTCGAGCTCACCGCCGAAGAGCTCGTCCGCCTCGACGCCGACGAGGCCCCCTAGACGTCCCTGTGGTGGTGGACGGTGAGGACGAGGGGTTGCCCGTGGTGGGGCGGCCCCTCGTCGTCGTTCGCTGCCCGCTCCCGGCGGACCCGGCGCTCAGGCCGACCAGGTGCGGACCCAGAGCCCGTTCTCGGAGGCCGCGAGCCGCTCCAGCGAGCCCGCGGAGAGCGGAGCGGCGGCGTCGGTGACGACGTACCCCACCTCACCGCGCGTCGCGAGCTGCTGCTGGACCACGTTGTCGCCCTGCTCGGCCAGCATCTCGTTGAGCCGGGCCAGCACGCCGGGCACGTTGCGGTGCAGGAAGCCGAGGCGGTGGCCGCTGCGCAGCTCGGGGACGTTGACGTCGGGCAGGTTGACCGACAGCGCGGTGCTGCCGTGGAGGGCGTACGCCGCCAGCTTGCCGGAGACGAACCACCCGATCTCCTCCTGCGCCTCCTGCGTGGACCCGCCCACGTGCGGGGTGAGGATGACGTTGTCCAGGCCGCGCAGCGGCGACTCGAACGGGTCGCCCTGGGCCTTGGGCTCGACGGGGAAGACGTCCATCGCGGCGCCGGCGATGTGGCCGGAGAGGATGTGCTCGCGCAGCGACTCGGTGTCCACGACCATGCCGCGGGCGGCGTTGACGAACATCGCGCGCGGCTTCATCTTCGAGAACTGCTCGTGCCCGAAGAGGCCCGCGTTGCCCGGCCGCCCGTCGATGTGCAGGCTGACCACGTCGGAGATCGCGAGCAGCTCGTCGAGGGTCGACATCCGCCGCGCGTTGCCGTGGGCCGGCCGGTCGGCGGTGTCGAAGAAGACCACCCGCATGCCGAGCGCCTCGGCCACCGTGGACAGCTGGGTGCCGATGTTGCCGTAGCCGACGATGCCGAGCGTCCGCCCGCGCACCTCGTGGCTGCCCTTGGCCGACTTGTCCCAGACGCCGGCGTGCATCTTCTCGATCTTCTCCGGCAGCCGGCGCGCCAGCGCGATGATCTCGCCGATGACCAGCTCGACGACGCTGCGCGTGTTGGAGTACGGCGCGTTGAACACCGCCACCCCGCGCTCGGTCGCCGCCGCCAGGTCGACCTGGTTGGTGCCGATGCAGAAGCAGCCGACCGCCAGCAGGTCCGGCGCGCTGTCGAGCACCTTCGCGGTGACGGTGGTGTTGGAGCGGATTCCGAGCAGCGAGACCCCGGGCAGCGCCTCGACCAGCTCGTCCTCCGACAGCGAGCGGCTCAGCAGCTCGACGTCGTACCCCTTGGCCTCGAGCGACTCGACGGCCACCTGGTGGATGTTCTCCAGCAGCAGTGCCTTCACGCCTCCGACCCTAGGACCGCCCGGCCCCCGCACCCGATTCCCCGCGGGCCGGTGAGACGGCGGCGCGCCCTGTCCTCCGGGTGTGCGTGCGTGGGATGGCCGCGGAGTGGCGTGCATCCCAAGTGAACCTGGGATGTTCACGCTTCGCGGCCACTGCATCGGCCGCGGAGCGTGAGAAGTGGCCGCGGAGTGGCCCCGGATCCGCGCCGGCTGGGGCGCCTGGGGGCGGGTCGGGTGTTGTGGAGGCCCCACCCCTGCAGGCATCCCACCTATAGGTGGTACGCCTGACCTCCTGGGCCGATGCAACGCCCCAGAAGGTGGTGCGGAGGCCCAACACCCCTGCAGGCATCCCACCAATTGGTGGTACGCCTGCACCCTGGCCCGCCGCGACTCGACGACCGGGCGGAGACCGTCAGGGGCGCAGCCAGTGCGGGCGGACCTTGTCGCCCTTGCAGACCCAGCGGACACCCTTGGCGTCCCAGCCGGACTTGCCGTACGACTTCTGCGGGCAGAACTGGCCGCCCTTGATGCAGGTGCCGCTGGAGGTCTTGGTGCAGGGCTTCTTGGCGACGACGTACGACGAGGCGTCGGCGACGTGGACGGGTGCGCGCGCCGCGGCGGTCGGGCCGCCGACGAGGGTCATGGCGGCAACGACGGAGGTCGCGAGCAGGGTGCGGAGCTTCATGCGGCGACGGTAGGAAGTTGTCGTCGTCAACGAGTTGGAAGGTAAAGAGATGGCTCGAAGTGACCACGTCGACCAGTCGACCCCGGTCCCGAACCTGACCTCAACGCCCGGCCCGGCGCCGGACAACCCTCAGGCAGGCAGGTCCTCGGCGTCGAGGATCCGGTAGGCGTACCCCTGCTCGGCGAGGAACCGCTGCCGGTTGGCGGCGAAGTCGGCGTCGACGGTGTCGCGGGAGACGATCGTGTAGAAGTGCGCGGTCTTGCCCTCGGACTTGGGGCGCAGGAGCCGGCCGAGCCGCTGGGCCTCCTCCTGGCGGGAGCCGAACGAGCCGGAGACCTGGATGGCGACCTCGGCAGAGGGCAGGTCGATGGAGAAGTTCGCGACCTTCGAGACGACCAGCAGCCCCACCTCGCCGGAGCGGAAGGCCTCGAAGAGCCGCTGCCGCTCCTTCACGGGGGTGTCGCCCTTGATGACGGGGGCGTCGAGGGAGGCGGCGAGCTCGTCGAGCTGCTCGATGTACTGCCCGATCACCAGCGTCGGTTGGCCGGGGTGGGAGGCGACGATGTCGCGCACGACGCGGGTCTTCTCCGCGGTGCACGAGGCGAGCCGGTAGCGCTCCTCCGGCTCGGCGACGGCGTACACGAGTCGTTCGTCGGTCGGCAGCGTCACCCGCACCTCGACGCAGTCGGCGGGCGCGATCCACCCCTGCGCCTCGATGTCCTTCCACGGCGCGTCGTAGCGCTTGGGCCCGATGAGGGAGAAGACGTCGCCCTCGCGGCCGTCCTCGCGCACCAGCGTCGCGGTCAGCCCGATGCGCCGCCGCGCCTGGAGGTTGGCGGTCATCCGGAAGATCGGGGCGGGCAGCAGGTGCACCTCGTCGTAGACGATGAGTCCCCAGTCGCGGGCGTCGAGCAGCTCGAGGTGGGGGTAGACGCCCTTCCGCTTGGTCGTCAGCACCTGGTACGTCGCGATGGTGACCGGCCGCACCTCCTTGACCGAGCCGGAGTACTCGCCGATCTCGTCCTCGGTGAGGGAGGTACGCCGCACCAGCTCGTCCTTCCACTGGCGCGCGGAGACGGTGTTGGTGACCAGGATCAGCGTGGTCGCCTGCGCGTGGGCCATCGCGGAGGCGCCGACCAGCGTCTTGCCGGCGCCGCACGGGAGCACGACGACCCCGGACCCGCCGTGCCAGAACGACTCGGCCGCGTCGCGCTGGTAGTCGCGCAGCTGCCAGTCGGACTCGTCGAGCGAGATCGGGTGGGCCTCGCCGTCGACGTACCCGGCGAAGTCCTCGGCCGGCCAGCCGATCTTGAGCAGCGCCTGCTTGAGGTTGCCGCGCTCGGAGGCGTGGACGACCACGGTGTCGTCGTCGATGCGGTCGCCGAGCATGCCCTGCACCTTCTTGGCGCGGAGCACCTCCTCGAGCACCGGCCGGTCGGTCGAGGTGAGCACCAGCCCGTGGGTGGGGTGCTTGTCGAGCCGCAGCCGGCCGTAGCGGGCCATGGTCTCGGCGACGTCGACCAGCAGGGCGTGCGGGACGGCGTAGCGGCTGTACTCCAGCAGCGTGTCGACGACCTGCTCGGCGTCGTGGCCGGCGGCGCGGGCGTTCCACAGCCCCAGCGGCGTCAGTCGGTAGGTGTGCACGTGCTCCGGCGACCGCTCGAGCTCGGCGAACGGCGCGATCGCCTTGCGGCAGTCGGCCGCGCGCTCGTGGTCGATCTCGAGGAGGAGGGTCTTGTCGGACTGGACGATGAGCGGTCCGTCGTTCATAGCGTGGCGACTGCCTTCTGCCGGGCTCGGTACGCCGCCACGTTGGCCCGCGAGGAGCAGCGCTCCGAGCAGTAGCGGCGCGACTTGTTGGGGGAGGTGTCGACGTAGACCTGCGTGCACGGGGCGGCCGCGCACACGCCGAGGCGGCTCGGTCCGAGGTCGCAGACCAGCGTCATCAGGCCCAGCAACGCCTCCCCGACGAGCAGCTCGGCGACGGAGGCACCGCGGCTGGCGACGTGGACGTGCAGGGTGCCGTCGTGGTCGGTGATGCGCGGGCTGACCGGGTGGCGGGCCATCAGCTCGTTGAGCCCCGCGACCACGCCGGTGGTGTCGCCGGCCTCGGAGGCCTCGAAGACCGGCCGGAGCTCGCGCTGGAGCTTGCGCAGCAGCATGCAGTCGCGGTCGGTGGCCTGCTCGGAGAGCCAGGGGCGGTCGGCGAGGTGGGCCTGGAGCGCGTCGACGTCGTGGAGGTCGGCGTTGAGCAGCGCGGCCGACTGCTCGGCGTACCTCAGGAAGTCCACCGCACGAGTCTACGGAGAAGCCGCAACGGGCCCGACCGACGTGATCCGGTGCACGGCGAAGGTGCGGACGTCGTCGCTGCGCTGGTCGTGGGCGGTCAGCTGCCCGCCCTCGACCGAGACCGGGTGGACGACCCGCTCGGTGGAGGTGCCGTGGTTGTCGACGTAGGAGATGACGACCGACGTGCGGGTCTCGACGGCCTCGCGGAGCGCGGCGAGCGACCCGCTGGGGGACAGGGTGGCCGCGCCGGCGGGGCGGGCGCTCGCGGCGCGGTCACCGGCGCGGATCGCGGTGACGACGGAGCTCGCCGCGGCGGCGCGGTGGGCGGCGGTGCGGGCGCCGGCCGCGGACGCGGTGCGGCGGTCCTTCGGGGTGCGGGCGCGCAGCACGTCGGGCCGCGCGACGTGGACGGTGCCGTCGGGCGCCTCGACGACCGGCGAGCCGCCGAGCTCGCGCAGCCGGGGGAGCAGCACGTCGAGCGGGGTGGTGGAGACCAGCACGGTCGGCGCGATCCGCCGCAGCCCGAGCCCGGCCGCCCGGGGGTGGTGCTCGAGCTCGGTCAGGGCCGACTCGTCGTCGGAGCGCAGGAACGCCTCGACCGCGCCCACGCGCACGGCGCCGTAGGTGCGGGCGGTGTCGTCGACGAGGTACGTCAGCGGCTGGGGCACCGGCGTGCGCGACACCGATCCGACGAACTCGTGCAGCTCCACCGCCGTCCACCCCGAGTCCAGCGCGCGGCGCACCGACCCGGGCGTGAACCGGTAGACGGTCGCCCCGCCGCGCGACTCCACGTCGGCCACCAGCTGCAGCCGGCGCGCCAGCGACGACTCCAGCGGGCCGGGCGCGACCGCGGTCAGGTCGGCCTGGAGCAGCACGTGGTCGACCGGCTCGGGCAGCAGCCCGGCCAGCGCGGGGGCGGGGTCCTCGCCGTCCAGCAGCACCCGTGCGTACGCCGCCAGCCCGCCGAGCCCGCACACCCCGAGCGCCGCGGCCTCGACGAGTGCCGCCGCGACCTGCTCGGCCCGCGTGCGGGGTCGTCGCGGGCGCCGCCAGGCGACGCACGCGACGACCGAGGGCGGGCCGGTGCCGGTGGCGACGACCTGCCCGGCCGGCAGCCCGGCGAGCACCTCGAGGGCCATCCGCCGGGTCTCGGCGGCGAGGCCGGAGGAGAGCTCGGGCTGGAGCGCGTTCCAGGCCTTGCCCTGCGGGTCGCGCTGCCCGACGAGGCTCGGCAGCCGGGAGGTGTCGAGCCAGGCGCGGGCGAGGTGGGCCCACCGGTCGGCGGCCTCGCGGGCCGACCAGGTGTCGACGAGGTCGGTGGGCACCCACGCCGGGTTGCCGTCGCGGTCGGCCGCGGTCGCGAGCAGCCCGGCGGCGTACGCGGTCTCCACCAGCAGCGCCGCCGTCGGCTCGTCGACGTGCAGCAGCGCCGCGGTCGCCTTGAGGTCGCGCACGCCGAGCCCGCCGCTGCGCAGCGCGGTCGGCGGGGCGGTGCCCCAGTGGTCGAGCAGCAGCTCCACCCGGCGCACGACCTCGAAGGCCGCGCCGGCTGCCGCCCGGTCCACCAGCGACGCCGAGCGCTCGGAGGTGGCGACCTCGGGGACCTCGTCGACCGGCTCGCGGGTGGTGCGGCCGCCGCGCAGCGCGAGGCCGACCTCGCCGGGGAGCACGACGGCGCCGGCGGTGCGGGGCACGAGCAGGCGCCGGGCGAGCAGCTCCTCGGCCGGGGTCGCGGCGTCGGCGACGCTGACGTGGTGGCGCGAGCTGCCGGTGGTCGCCTCGCCACCCTGCTCGTCGACGTGCTCGAGCAGGGTGCGGGCGGCAGGGGAGAGCTCGCCGATGCGCCGCTCGACCTCGGCGGGCGGCGGGGCGTCGGACGAGCGGGGGTGCAGGCCGCTGGTGCCGCCGTTGCGCACCCCGGCCATCGCCTCGGCGACCCCGGTCAGCGCGCGGACCCCGCCGGTGGACTCCCACGCGAGCGCGAGGTCGAGCAGCCGGTCGAGCGCCGTCGAGGTGGACTCCGGCGCGGCGTGCACGAGGGTCGCGAGTTCCTCTGGTGTGGTTTGACCTGCGACGACCAGGGCATCAAGCACACATAGCTCGAGCCTCGTGAGGCCGTCGAGCGCACGCATCAAGGACGAGCGAGTGGCCGCGCGGGACGCCAGCTGGCCGGAGTCATGAGGGGCAGGAGTGGCGAGATCGGGACGTTCGCGCAGGAGCCGGGACAGGCGCTCGTCGGACCAGCTGCGCAGCTGGTCGGCGAGCGAGCGGTGTCCGGGCATCCCCCCAACGCTAGCGAGCCGCCCGTGAAGGCCGTCGAGCTCCACCACGGGGCGGCCACCGACGTCGGGCTGGTGCGCGAGGTCAACGAGGACTCCTACCTCGCCGCCCCGCCGGTCTTCGTCGTCGCCGACGGGATGGGCGGCCACGAGGGCGGCGACGTCGCGAGCGCGATCGTGGTCGAGGAGTTCGGCCGCCTCGCGGACGCGGGCTACGACCCCGCGCACGGCACCGAGGTCATCGCGGGGACGCTGCGCGACTGCCAGCAGCGGATCGCCGAGTACGGCGCGGCGCAGCGCGCCCGAGGCGCCTCGCGCTTCCACGCCGGCACGACCGCCGTGGTCGCGCTGCTGGTCGAGGACCAGGGCGAGCCGAAGTGGCTGCTGGCCAACCTCGGCGACTCCCGCATCTACCGCTTCACCGAGGGCCGCCTCGAGCAGGTCAGCGTCGACCACAGCGTCGTGCAGGAGCTCGTCGAGGCCGGCGCGATCACCGAGGACGACGCCGCGGTCCACCCCGAGCGGCACGTGATCACCCGCGCCCTCGGTGGTCCGGACGCCGCCGAGGCCGACTACTTCCTGCTGCCGCTGGCCTCGGTCGAGCGGCTCGTGCTGTGCTCCGACGGCATCACCGGCATGGTCGACGACGCGCACATCGCCGAGATCCTGGCCGCCGCCGACGACCCCCGTGACGCGGCCGACCAGCTCGTCGGCGCCGCGCTCGCGGGCGGGGGCAAGGACAACGCGACCGTCGTCGTCGTCGATGTGGTGGGATTGGTCAGCGAGTTCTCCTACGACTCCGACGCCCAACGGGTGAGTCTCGAGCAGAAATTGGGGGCCCTGCCGTGAGCGAGCAGACGACCCGGTCCTACCGGCCGGGAGAGTGGTACGGCGTGCTGGGCGACCGCACCGTCCTCCTCCTCCCGCCCGAGGAACGGTCCCGCGCGGCCGCGCTGTGGGCGCTGGTCGACGCCGGCACCCCGGCCGACGACCTCGTCGACGCGCTGATCTCCGGCGGGCTCGCGGCGCTGCCGGCCTTCGTGCTCGCCACCACCGCCGACGACGGCGCCACCCGCCTCCTCGTGCGTGGCCGGGTGCGCGTGAGCGTCGTCGCGGATGACGAGACGGTCGAGGTCGACGGCGCGTCGGCGACCACCTGGGTCGAGCGGTCCTGGGTGCGTGTCTCGGCGCTCTCGGTGGTCCTCGACGAGCGCCCGTCCGGGCCGGACCTGCTGGCCACCACCGGCCTGGTGCGGGTCTCCCGCCTCCAGGAGCCGGCCGAGGCGGTCGGCACCGGGCCCGCTGTGGCCGCGACGGCCGACGAGCCCGACGACTTTGGCCCCGAGCACGAGACCGAGCTGGGCGAGGTCGACGACGACGAGGACGACGAGCCGCCGACGACGGACGTCCCCGTCGTGCCGCCGCCCCCCGCGCCGCCCGCCCCGCCGGCCGCGCCCCCCGCCGACCTCCCGCCGCCCCCGCCCGGCCCGCCGCCGGCGGCCCCGCCCGCACGGCCCTCGGCGCCCCCGTCCGTGGCTGCCGTCCCGCCGCCCCCGCCGGCCGGACCCCCGGTGCCGCCGCCCCCGCCGGCCCGCCCCGCCGAGGACGACCCCAAGGCCGACGCCGACCACGACGGCGAGACGCAGATCGGCGCGCTGGACCCGACGCCGTTCGAGCGGCGCCCCTCCGGCATCCCCGGCCAGCCTCAGGCGCCGGCGGTGACCTCGCGCCCGGTGGCGCGGCTGGTCATCTCCCACGGCGAGACCGTCGACGTCGACCGCGCGGTGCTGGTCGGTCGCGCACCGGAGGCCCGGCGGTTCACCTCCACCGAGCAGCCGCGCCTGGTGACCGTGCCCAGCCCGCAGCAGGAGATCTCCTCGACCCACCTCGAGGTGCGTCCCGGCTCCGGCGCCGACCACGGCCTCGCGGTCGTCACCGACCTCGGCTCGACCAACGGCACCGTGCTCGTCCAGCCCGGTCTCGGCCCCGAGGACCTCCAGGCGGGCGTCGCGGTCCAGCTCATCCCCGGCGCGGTCATCGACCTGGGTGACGGGGTCACCATCCAGGTCGCCAAGCCCTGATGGCCGCCCCGGACGCTGCGACGACGTACCCCGCAGCCGAGCTCGACCGGCGGTTCTACGCCTTCACCGTCGACCGCCTCGTCGCGTGGGGCGCGTACGCCGTCGCGGCGCTCGCCGCGTGGTGGTTCCTCCTCGACCGCGGACGCACCGGCGCGGGCATCGGCGTCATCGTCGGCACCGTCGTGCTGGTCTCCCTCGTCTTCTCCCTCCTGCTCGGCCTGCGCGGCACCTCGCCGGGGCGCGCCCTGCTCGGCCTGCGGGTCGTCCACGACGCCACGGGCACGCCGATCGGCGTGCCGGCCGCCATGCTGCGCTCGCTCGTCCTCGGTGTCGCCGCGCTGCCGACCTTCGGGTTCGGGCTGGGGATGCTCGCGTGGACCGCGGTCATGGACGGCACCGGCCGGCGCCGCGGCGCGCACGACCGGCTGACCCACGCCGTCGTCGTCGACGTCCGCCCCGCGCCGGTGGTCGTCGAGGAGGTCGCCGCCTCGCCCCGGCAGGTCGTCAACCTGACCGCCATGCGGCTCGTTCCCGCGCCGCCCCCCGGCGTCACCACGCCGGCCGCGCCGCCGCGCACGCCGCGACCGGCCGCCCCGCAGCCGTCCGTCGCCCCGCACCCGGTCGTCCCGGCCACGCCCGCCCCCCGCTCCGCGCCCGTCCCCGCGCCGGCCACCCCCGCTCGCGGCACGGCCACGCCGAGCACGCCCCCGCCCGCGAGCCCGCCCCCGGCAGGTCCGGCGTCCGCCGCGTCCCCGGCGGCCCCCGCCGCGGGAGCGCCCACCGGCCCGCCGCCCCCGCCGCCGGCCAAGCGCCGCAAGCTCGGCCCGCCGCTGGTCGACGCGCCCGCCCCCTCGGCGGAGGAGGTCGGCACGATCGGCCAGCACACCCCCGCCCCGGCCCACGCGGCGCCGACGCACGCCGACGACGCCTCGGGCACCACGCCCGCCCCGGCCGTGACGCCGGCCCCGGCCCAGACACCGACCCCGACGCCAGCGACGGGCGGCCACACCACCGCCGAGCGCACGGTGATCCGCGCGGCCGGGGACGGCCCGGCCCGCTGGCGGGTCGCCTTCGACAGCGGCGAGTCGTTCGTGGTCGAGGGCCTCCTGCTGGTCGGTCGCCGACCCGAGGCGCGTCCGGGCGAGCCGGTGCGCCACCTGGTGCCGCTGCGCTCCTCCGACATGTCGCTGTCCAAGACCCACGCCCAGCTGCAGGTCGCGGCCGACGGGGTCCTGGTCGTCATGGACCGCGGCTCGACCAACGGCTCGGTGCTGGTGCGCCAGGGCGTCTCGCGCGCGCTGTCGGCCGGCAAGCCGGCGACGCTGCTGCCCGGTGACCTCGTCCGCTTCGGCGACCGGCAGATGACGGTCGCCAAGGAGGGCTGAGCGGTGGCCGACGGCCTGGTCTGGTACGTCTCGTACGGGTCCAACATGGCCGCCGACCGGCTCGCCTGCTACCTCGAGGGCGGCTGCCCGCCGGGCGGCAGCCGGCGCAACCCGGGCGCCCGCGACACCACCCCGCCGCTGCGCAGCAGGGCGGTGGACCTGCCCGGCACGACGTACTTCGCCGGCCGCTCGCCGCAGTGGGGTGGGGGTGTCGCGTTCTACGACCACGCGACGCCCGGGCGCACCGCCGCCCGCGCCTACCTGGTGACCGCGGCCCAGCTCGCCGACATCGCCGCGCAGGAGATGTACCGCGTCCCGGCCGACGGCGACCCGATCGAGCAGCTCGTTCTCGACCCGCTCGACGGCGGGCGCCACGAGGTCGGTCCGGGGCACTACGAGACCCTCGTCGAGGTGGGGGAGGCCGACGGGCACCCGCTGCTGACCTTCACCGCCCCGCACGGTGCCGACGCGGTCGAGCACACCCGGCCCGCGGACGCCTACCTCGCGGTGATGGCCACCGGGCTGCGCGAGTCCCGCGGCTGGTCCGCCGACGAGGTGGCGGCGTACCTCGCCTCCCTCCAGCCCGGGCTCGACCCACGGGCGGCCCTGAACCCCTAGATTCGCCCCCATGAGCTTCGAGCACCAGGAGTCCGCGACCTGCGCCGCCCCGCCCGCCGCCGTCTGGGCGCTGTGGTCCGACGTCGGCAGCTGGTCGACGTGGGACCCGGCGGTCGAGGCGGTGGCGCTGGAGGGCCACTTCGCCGAGGGGGCGGCCGGGACGATGCGGCTGGCCGGCGGCATCGACGTGCCGTTCGTCCTCGACGTCGTCGAGCCCGGCGCGCGCTACCTCGACCGGCTCACGATGGGCGAGCTGGTCATCGCCATCGACCACGAGGTCCGCGCCGAGGGCGATGGGGCGGTGGTCACGGTCTCGACGACGATCACCGGTCCCGGCGCCGGCGACATCGGCCCGATGGTCACCCGGGACGCCCCGGTCGCGCTCGAGCGCCTGACCGCGATGGCCGAGGGGCGCTGACCCCTCGGCGGGACGTCACCGTCCGCTGACCGCCACCGGCACCCGGGTGGTCGTGCCGGACCCACCGCGCCACACGACGTACCCGTCGTCGGGGCGGCGCGGTCCCAGCACCGTCACGGTGTAGGTCGCGCTCGCACCCGGGCCGAGCCGGACCGCCGCCGGCCGCACCTGCACCCGGCCGGCGAAGCCGACCGCCCGGGAGGAGAAGTAGCGCGCGCGGCCGGTCACGTTCGTGACCGTGCGGGTCGCGGTGGTGGCGCCGGGGCCGAGCAGGACCGAGGGCGTGTTGAGCTCGCCGTCGAGCTCGCTGTCCAACCAGGCGCGGTAGTCGCCCGGCCGCACCAGGTGCACCAGGCCCGGGCGGCCCGCCCGGTCGGGCTGCACCCGGCCGGCGCCCGCGCGCAGCACGGGTGCGTCGAGCCGCGCGGCGGTCGTCGCGATCGCCGAGCGCACCGCGGCCTCGCTCCAGGTGGGGTGGCGGTGGCGCAGCACGGCGGCCAGCCCGGCGACGTACGCCGTCGCGGCCGACGTGCCCGAGGTCAGGTCCCAGGCCGCGGCCCGGCTGTTCGCGGGGACCGCCGACAGCACGCCGCTGCCCGGGGCGACGACGTCGGGCTTGACCAGGCCGCCGGACGGGTCGCCCCCGGCCGACCACGGCACGACCCGGTCCGGGGCCGGGGCGGTGCCGGACGGGCGCAGCGCGACGCGGCCCTCCGGGTTCGCGGTGAGCCAGCGGCGCAGGGCGCGGCCGTCGCGGCGGTCGAGGTGGACGGTGGGCACGGCGTGGAAGTCGGCGTCGGTCGAGCCGCGGCGCACGTTGACCAGCACCATGCCGGCGCCGTCGGCGAGCTCGACGGCGCGGGACTTCTCGACGCGGGCGACCCGCCCGCCCCGCTCGCACACGACGACCCGGCCGGCCACCGCAGCGGCGTCCAGGCTGCCGGGGGCGCACACGCGCGCCCGGCCAGGGCCGGCCGAGGGGGCAGCGACGTCGATGGCGCGCACGACCCGGGTGGGCCCGACCGCGCGGGGCGTGGAGGTGGCTCCGGTCAGCACCGGTCCGCCGTCGGCGACGACCCGGCCGCGTCGCTGCGGGCCGGCCGCCCCACCGACGGTGGTGACCCACGGGCCGGGGTGCGCGGCGTACGACGTCGCGGCGTCGTTGCCCGCGGCGGCCACGACCACCACGTCGGCCTCGGCGGCCCCGAGCAGCGCGCGCTCCAGGGTGTCGAAGCGGTCGTCGCCCCCGACCGCGAGGCTGAGCACGTCGACCCCCTCGGAGACGGCCCGGTCGACCGCGGCCACCAGGTCGGAGGTCGCGCAGCCGTCGTCACGAGGGTCCGGCGCGGTCCAGCAGGCCTTGTAGACGGCGAGCCGGGCCTGCGGCGCGACGCCGCCGAACCGGCCCACCTCGCGGCGGCCCACCCGCACCGTGACGTCGCTGTTGCCGGCGGCGATCGAGGCGAGCCGGGTGCCGTGGCCGCTGTCGTCGCGCGGGCTCAGCGAGGCGCCCGAGCGCACGGCGTCCGCCCCGAAACCGCGGACGAACCAGTGCGCGCCGACGACCTTGCGGTCGCACCGCTCGCGCGGCCAGGCGTCGGCGACCGAGCAGGCGCCGCGGAAGTCCTTCGCCGCCCGCCCCAGCCGGTGGGAACCGGAGAAGACGGGGCTCTCGGGCGCCAGCCCGGAGTCGACCATGCCGATGACGACCCCGGCGCCGCCTCGACGACCGGCGCGGCCGAGGTCGGGGGAGCCGGTCGCGGCCGTCCGCGCCAGCGCCGTCCGGGCCGCCAGCGGGCGCACCCGGTCGCGCTCGACCGTCGCCACGTCGGGGTCGGCGCGCAGCACGGCGGCCTGGGCGGGGGTGAGCCGGGCGGCGAAGCCGTTGAGCGTCGTCGTCCAGCGGTACGTCGGGTCGTCGGCGCCGGCCGCCGCGAGCAGGGCGTCCTGCTGGCGGAGCATCGCGACGCGCACGGAGGAGTCGGGGAGCGGGCCGCGGTAGCCGGCCACGCCCGGGCCGGTCAGCGTCACCAGGTGCAGCGGGGGAGCGGCCGCGGCCTCGAAGGCCAGGTCGTCGGCGGACGCGGGCGTGGTCAGCGCGGCGGGCACCAGGCCGGCCGCCACCAGGGCGGGCAGGGCCACGGCCGCGGCCAGCAGGCGTCGTACCCGCATCGTGCGTCCCTCCCGTCCCAGCAGTCGTCTCGAAGTCGTCCATTGTGGACCACCGGGCGAGGCCGCGGGCGCGAACGGTCCGTCCTGGGGACGGGACGGACCCCGGCTACCCTCGCCGCGTGCCCGCCGACCAGCCCGCCGCCGCCCCGCTCGTGGTCGGCTTCGACCTCGACATGACGCTCATCGACACCACGCCGGGCTTCGGCTCGGTGCTCCGGGCGCTGGGTGCCGAGCTGGGCGTGGACTTCCCGGTCGAGACGATGACGGCCCGGCTCGGCCCGCCGCTGGACCTGCTGCTCGAGCCCTACCTGCCCGCCGAGGCGATCCCCGCCGCGGGCGACCGGTTCCGCGCGCTCTACCCCGACCACGCGATCGTCTCGGTGCCGCTGCTCGAGGGCGCGCGCGAGGCGCTGCACGCCGTGCGGAGCCGGGGTGGTCGCACGATCGTCGTCACCGGCAAGTTCCCCGACAACGCCCGGCTCCACCTCGACCACCTCGGCCTCGAGGTCGACCACCTCGAGGGCTGGGTGTGGGGCGTCGGCAAGGCCGACGTGCTGGTCCGCGAGGGCGCCTCGGTCTACGTCGGCGACCACGTCCACGACGTCGAGGGCGCGCTGGCCGCCGACGCCCTGAGCGTCTCGGTGCTCACCGGCGGCTGCACCCGCGAGGAGCTGCTCGAGGCCGGCACGCACGTGGTGCTCGAGAGCCTCACCGACTTCCCCGCCTGGCTCGACGGGCACCTCGCGACGACCTGACCGGACGCCTCTCGGGAATCGGTGGAGGGAGCCTTGGCGTCCCTCGTAGGCTGTGCCGTCGCCCGGCAGGTCGCCGGCGCGCAGCGAGCAGAAGAGGTTGCGACCGTGCCCACTGGCAAGGTGAAGTGGTTCGACGCCGGCAAGGGGTTCGGCTTCCTGTCCCAGGAGGAGGGGCCGGACGTCTACGTCCACGCCGACGCCCTGCCCGAGGGGATGACCACGATCAAGCCGGGCACCCGCGTGGAGTTCGGCATCGCGCAGGGCCGCCGCGGCGACCAGGCGCTCCAGGTGCGCGTGCTCGACCGCCCGGCCTCCGTCGCCCGGGGCCAGTCCGCGGCCCGTCGCCGCCGGCCCGAGGAGATGGCCCCCATCGTCGAGGACCTCATCCGTCTGCTCGACGGAGTCGGCGAGGGCTACCGCCACGGCCGCCACCCCGACGCGCGCACGGCCGCCCCCGTCGCGAAGCTGCTCCGCGCGCTCGCCGACGAGCTCGAGCTCTGACCCGCTAGCGACGGCTAGGGCTGCGCCGGGCCGTCCCGCCGCAGCCGCGGCATCGGCTGGGTGTCGCCCAGGTCGTCGTACGTCGGACGGTCCTGCGCCGCCTCGGCGTGCGGCGGGTCGTCGTGGGCGGTGTCGGGGTGGGCCGCGTCGTCGTGGGCGATGTCGTCGTGCGCCGGGCCGGGGGTGGTGTCCGCGCCGTCGTCCTGCGGCCGCGCGGCCCGGGTGCCGGTGACCGACGCCCGCCGGCCCAGCAGGACGTACGCCGTCCACGCACCCAGCACCGCGACGGCCACCCCGAGGCCCAGCCGCGCGGGCTCGAGCGGCAGCGCGATGCCGATGAACCCGCCGACGACCCAGGCCAGCTGCAGCGTGGTGTCGCTGCGCGCGAACGCGCTGGCCTGCACGCGGGAGGGGATGTCGCGCTGGATGGTGGAGTCCAGGCAGAACTTCGCCAGCGACTGCGCGAGGCCGGCGGTCAGGCCGAGCACGGCCAACCACAGCACGCCGTAGAAGAGCGTCGCGAGCAGCACGGCGACGAGGTCGGCCACCAGCGCGAGGACGACGGTGACGGCGGGGTTGATCTTGCGCAGCAGCGAGGCCGCGGCGACGCCCGCGGTGTTGCCGAGGCCGGCGGCGCCGACCACGACGCCGATCATCACCTCGGCCGACAGCGACGTGTCCGGTGGGTTCTCGCGGAGCAGGAACGCCATGAACATCAGCAGGAAGCCGGAGAGGAACCGCGGTCCGCAGTTGGCCCGCAGCGCGAACGCCACCGCGGTCGGGATGCGCGTGCGGGTCCGCCGCCCCGGCGCGGCGTCGCTGCCGGTGTCGCTGTCGCCGGTCAGCACCAGGTCGCCCTCGCCGGCGCTGGAGTCGACGGCGGCCGGCAACCGGATCGCGCACACGGTCGCCAGCACGAACAGCAGGAACGCGTAGCGCAGGCTCCACTCCGGCCCGGCCAGCGAGGCGAGGCCCGCCAGCGGCGCGGAGACGGCCGCGCCCACGATGCCCGACAGGCTGACCCGCCCGTTGGCCTTGACCAGCGTGAAGCCGGCCGGGAGCAGACGCGGGACCGCGGCGGCCCGCGTGACGCCGTACGCCTTGGAGGAGACGAGCACGCCGAGCGCAGCGGCGAACAGCCAGGGGGAGTCGCCGGTCACCGACGTCGCGAGCGCCCAGCACAGGAACGCCCGCATCGCCATCGTCGTGCCGATCGCCCACCGGCGCCCGTGCGCGAAGCGGTCGAGGAACGGCCCGATCAGCGGCGCGACCACCGCGAACGGCAGCATCGTCAGGCCGAGGAACAGCGCCACCTGCCCGCGCGCCTCGCCCGAGGGGACCTGGAAGAACAGCGAGCCCGCCAGCGAGATCGCCACCGCCGCGTCACCAGCGGTGTTGAAGAAGTGCATCTGGATGAGCCGGGCCAGGCCCGACTCGCCGGCGCCCTCGGCGTTGGCCGCACGCGTCGCCTGGCGGCCGAGGTACCGGCTGGCCCGGCCGGTGGCCCGGCCCGCGGCGGCCACGCCCCGGGCGGTCGCCCGGGCGCCCGACCCGAGGCCGGCCCCGATGGTGCGGCCTGCCGACCCCTCCGGGTCGGGCTCGGGACGGTCGGACGTCATGGCCCCATCCTGCCGTGCGGGGCCCGGGCCGCCGGCGGCGACACCCGCCCCGAGATGGCACGCGGGCGGGTCATCAGTCACACTGCGGGGCGTGACGACTCTCGTGCGCGCCAAGCCCGACTCCGCCGCCGTCGCGGCCGTCGACGTGGCTCGCGCCGCCCTGGTCGAGGAGGTCGGGTCCGCCGACGTCGGCGAGCACCTCGGCCACCTGGTCGAGGGCGAGCGCGTGGTCACCCACCTGTTCGCCTGCGAGCGCGCGGGCTACCGCGGGTGGCGCTGGTCAGTGACCGTCGCCCGGGCGCCCCGCCAGAAGCAGGTGACCGTCGACGAGGTCGTGCTCGTCCCCGGCGACGAGGCGATCGTCGCGCCGCCGTGGGTCCCCTACCGCGAGCGGATCAAGCCCGGCGACCTCGGCCCCGGCGACCTGCTGCCCGTCGAGGACGACGACCCCCGGCTCGTCCCGACCTACTCCTACGGCGACGACCCGCTCGACGCCGACGACCGCGCCCAGGTGCGCCGCGTCGCCCAGGACCTCGGCCTCGGCCGGGTCCGCACGCTCTCCCCGGAGGGCCGCGAGCTCGCCGCGCAGCGGTGGTACGACGGCGACCAGGGCCCGGCCTCGCCGCTGGCCCAGGCCGCGCCGGACTCCTGCACGACCTGCGGGTTCCTCATGCGGATCAACGGCCCGCTCTCGGAGATGTTCGGTGTCTGCGCCAACGGCGACGCCAACGACGACGGTCGGGTGGTCTCCTTCGACCACGGCTGCGGCGCCCACTCCGAGGTCCGCCTCGCCAAGAAGCACGAGCCCCAGCCGCTGCCCGAGCCGGTCATCGACACCATCAACCCCGACGACATCGAGACCTTCTGACCGTCGCCCCACCCCCGCTCGGGGAGTGGAGGAAGTTCCGCCAGGAACTGTCGCGAAGCCGCCCGAGACAGCGGCGGGGGTTTCGAGACAGGCCGTGCCGGCCTTCCTCAACCAGCCGGGTTGGCCGTGCCGGCCTTCCTCAACCAGCCGGGTCGGCCGTGCCGGCCTTCCTCAACCAGCCGGGTGGGCCGCGGCCGGGTCCGCCGAGAGCAGCCACACGGCGTACTCCTCGTTGGCGGGGTGCAGCTCGTAGCTGCCGGCGCGCAGGTCGACCCGCAGCCCGGCGGCCCCGGCGTCCGCGACCAGCTCCTCCGGCGGGTAGCGCCGGGCGGCGGCCGGCCCGCCGCGCAGGTGGAAGCCGGCGAGCACGCGCCCGCCCGGGGCGAGCAGCGACCGCAGGTGCGCGAGCACGCGCCGCTCGGTGCCCTCGGCCAGGAAGACCAGCACGTTGCCGACGCACACGACGAGGTCGAAGGTGCCGACGTCGTCGGGGGAGACGGCGAGCACGTCGGCCTCGACGACCGCCAGGTCGGGATAGGTACGCCGGGACTGGGCCACGAGCTCGGCGTCCGGCTCGACGGCCGTGACGTCGTGGCCCCGCGCGACGAGCGCGGCCGCGACCCGGCCCATCCCGGAGCCGACGTCCAGCACCCGCGCCCCGCGGGGGAGGAGCGCGTCGGCCAGCCGGGCCTCGCCGTCGACGTCGGCGCCGGAGGCGACCAGCCGCGCGAAGTTCTCGCCGTACCCACCGCGCATGGGCCCGGCGAGGGCCCACCTCGTGGGCGGCGGCGCCTCAGCCATCCAGCTGCTCGTCGCGCGCCTCGCGCGCCTGCCGCCGGCGGCGGCAGTACTCCAGGCCGAACAGCCCGAGGCCGAAGCCGGCCAGGCACGTCCACAGCCACCAGGTGCGGCCCTCGTCGGCGAGCCGGCCGTAGAAGGGGAGCAGGAGCAGGAAGCCGAGCAGCCACAGCCCGACGCCGACCCCGACGGTGCGCACGCCGTCGACGTCGAGCGGCTGGACGTCGGCGACGAGGAACGTCCGGCCGCCGACCTCGTGCTGCGTCGGCTGGTCGTCTCGGAGCTCCACGCGAGACAACGTACTCCGGAGGGCGCGGGTTCTGACATGCTGACCGCCCGTGAGCATCGACTCCTACTTCCGCATCCACGAACGTGGTTCGACCGTCGGTCAGGAGGTCCGCGGCGGTGTCGTGACCTTCCTGACGATGGCCTACATCATCGTCCTGAACCCCCTGATCCTCGGCTACGTCCAGGACTCCGAGGGCAACTACCTCGGTGGCGGCGCCGAGCCGAACCTCCCGGCCATCGCCGCCGGCACGGCGCTCGTCGCGGGCGTGCTGACGATCCTGATGGGCGCGGTCGCGAACTTCCCGCTCGCGCTCGCCGCCGGTCTCGGCCTCAACGCCTTCGTCGCCTTCACCGTCGCGACCCAGTCGACCTGGGCCGACGCGATGGGCCTGGTCGTGCTCGAGGGCATCGTGATCCTGGTGCTCGTGCTGACCGGCTTCCGCCGCGCGGTCTTCCACGCGGTGCCGACCCAGCTCAAGGTCGCGATCTCGGTCGGCATCGGCCTGTTCATCGCGCTCATCGGCTTCGTGGACGCCGGCTTCGTCTCCCGCATCCCCGACGCCAACAACAGCACCGTCCCGGTGCAGCTGGGTACGACCGGTCAGCTCGAGGGCTGGCCGGTGCTGGTCTTCGCCGGCGGCCTGCTGCTGCTCATCGCGCTGTGGGTACGCCGCGTGAAGGGCGCGATCCTCATCTCGATCGTGCTCGCCACGGTCGTCGCGGTCGCCCTGGAGGCGGCGCTCGACCTGGGTGGGCGCGCCGCGGACAACCTCGGCGGCTGGTCGCTGACGGTGCCCTCCTTCGACGGTTTCGTCGACGTGCCGGACTTCGGGACCCTCGGCGAGTTCTCGCTGTTCGGGGCGTTCTCCTCGATCGGCGTGATCGCCGCGCTGCTGCTGGTCTTCTCGCTGATGCTCGCCGACTTCTTCGACACCATGGGCACGATGACCGCGATCGGCGCGGAGGCCGGTCTCAACGACGAGGAGGGCGTGCCGCCGCACACCCAGCGGATCCTCGTCGTCGACTCGCTCGCCGCGATCGCCGGCGGCGCGGGCGGCGTCTCGTCCAACACCTCCTACATCGAGTCGGCCTCGGGCGTCGGCGAGGGCGCCCGCACCGGGCTCTCCTCGATCGTCACCGGCGCGCTCTTCCTGCTGGCGACGCTCTTCACCCCGGTCGTGGAGGCGATCCCCTCCGAGGCGGCCGTCCCGGCGCTGGTGCTCGTGGGCTTCCTGATGATGCAGCAGGTCACCGACATCAGCTGGTCGGACCCGGAGATCGCGATCCCCGCGTTCCTGACGATCGTGCTGATGCCGTTCACCTACTCCATCACCGCCGGCATCGGCGCGGGCTTCCTGGCGTTCCTGCTCATCAAGGTGGTCGTCGGCAAGACCCGCGAGATCCACCCGCTGATGGCGGTCGTGGGGCTGATGTTCGTCCTCTACTTCGCCATCGACCCGCTGACCGACTGGCTCACCTGAGCCGTCCGTCCCGTCCCACGACCACTCGAGAGGCCCTCCCCAGCACGACCGGGGAGGGCCTCTCCTCGTCGGAATAGTTAGCAAGGGTAATGAGTTATGCTCACGACATGCCTACCGTGGAGAAGATCGCCCGCACCGACGCCGGCCTGGCGTCGGAGCTGCGGCTGTCGGTGATGCGCCTGCGTCGCCGGCTCGCCAGCGAGCGCCACCCCGACAACGAGCTCTCGATCGCCCACATGGGCGTCCTGGGCTGCCTCTACCGCACCGACGGGCTCACCATCGGCGAGCTCGCGGCCGCGGAGCGGGTGCAGCCGCCGAGCATGACCCGCACGGTCAACGGCCTCGAGGAGCGCGGCTACGTCACCCGCCGCCCGCACGAGTCCGACGGCCGGCTGGTCGTCGTCGAGCTCTCCGACAAGGGCCGCACGATCGTGCTCGCCGACCGCCGCCGCCGCGACGAGTGGCTGGCCCGCCGGTTGCGCGACCTGACCCCCGACGAACGCGCGGTCCTGCGCCGGGCCGCCCCGATCCTGGAAAGACTGGCCAACGCTTGAGCCCCACCTTCCGCTCCCTCGCGAACCCCAACTACCGCCTCTACGCCACCGGCGCCGTCGTCTCCAACACCGGCACCTGGATGCAGCGCGTGGCCCAGGACTGGTTGGTGCTGCACCTGGCCGTGAACGGCGGCACCGCCGTCGGCATCACGACCGGTCTGCAGTTCCTGCCCGCCCTGCTCCTCTCGCCCTTCGCCGGCGTCGTCGCCGACCGCTTCCCCAAGCGCAAGCTGCTGCAGATCACCCAGGTGATGATGGCCGTGCCGGCCTTCCTCCTCGGCCTGCTCGCGGTCACCGGCGTCGCCGAGGTCTGGCACGTCTACGTGCTGACGCTGGTCTTCGGCATCGGCACCGCGATGGACGCCCCTGCGCGCCAGTCGTTCGTGAGCGAGATCGTCACCGACGAGGACCTCACCAACGCCGTGGGCCTCAACTCCGCGTCCTTCAACGCCGCGCGCATCGTCGGTCCGGCGATCGCCGGCGTGCTCATCGGCGCGCTGGGCGGCGGCACCCAGGCGACCGGCTGGGTGATCATGGCCAACGCGGTCACCTACCTCGCGCCGGTGCTCGCGCTGCGCGGCATGGACCCCTCCCGCCTGCGCTCGGCCCCCACGCAGAGCCGCACGCCCGGCATGGTCCGCGAGGGGGTGCGGTACGTCGCCGGGCGGCCGGACCTGGTGCTCGTGCTGGTCGTGGTCTTCGTCGTCGGCACCTTCGGCCTGAACTTCCAGATGACCTCGGCGCTGATGGCCACCGACGTGTTCGGCAAGGGCGCGACCGAGTACGGCCTGCTCGGCACCTTCATGGCCGTCGGCTCGCTCACCGGCGCCCTGCTCGCCGCCCGTCGCCCGGTCGTGCGGCTGCGGCTGGTGGTCGGCGCGGCGGTCCTCTTCGGGCTCGCCGAGGTCGTGGCCGGCCTGCTGCCGACGTACCTCGTCTTCGCGGTGTGGATGCCGGTCCTCGGGCTCTCGGCGCTGACGATGATCACGGCCGCCAACACCCTGATGCAGGTGGCGACCGCGCCCGAGCTGCGCGGCCGGGTGATGGCGCTCTACCTGATGATCTTCATGGGCGGCACGCCGCTCGGTGCGCCGGTCGTCGGCTGGGTCGGGGAGACCTTCGGGGCCCGCTGGACCCTGGTCGGGGGAGGGGGCATCACGCTGGTCGGCGTGGGCCTCGCGATCCTGTGGTACGTCACCCGCTCCGGGGGCCTCGCGCGCGTTTTGACCCCGGTCGGGGCGCCGGGTAGCCTCGTTCCTCGTGTCTGGGACAACCAGGCCGTTGCGCGTGCTCAGAAGTAGTCGGCGGGAACGGACCGTCGACATCAGGCACGCAAAGCCCCGCCACCGCCTCGGTGGTGGCGCCGTGCCGGGCGACACGCCCGACCTCGGGGGCGAGCAGCGCCGGTTGGGAGCACCACCCGGCACACCAGCATCACACCGTGCGCAGCACCGTGCCGCGCACTGAGAGTCGACAAGAAGGGGAACCACCCGGTGCCCACCATCAATCAGCTGGTCCGCAAGGGCCGCCAGGACAAGGTGTCGAAGAACAAGACGCCTGCCCTGAAGGGCTCGCCGCAGCGCCGAGGCGTCTGCACGCGCGTCTACACCACGACCCCGAAGAAGCCGAACTCCGCCCTCCGCAAGGTCGCCCGCGTGCGCCTGTCGAGCGGCGTCGAGGTCACGGCGTACATCCCGGGCGTGGGCCACAACCTGCAGGAGCACTCGATCGTGCTCGTGCGCGGCGGCCGGGTGAAGGACCTCCCCGGTGTCCGCTACAAGATCATCCGCGGCACGCTCGACACCCAGGGCGTGAAGAACCGCAAGCAGGCCCGCAGCCGTTACGGCGCGAAGAAGGAGAAGAGCTGACATGCCGCGCAAGGGTCCGGCCCCGAAGCGGCCGATCGACGTCGACCCGGTCTACGGGTCGCAGCTGGTCTCCCAGCTCGTCTCCAAGGTGCTGATCGACGGCAAGAAGCAGGTCGCGCAGCGCATCGTCTACTCCGCGCTCGAGGGCTGCCGCGAGAAGACCGGTACCGACCCCGTCGTCACGCTCAAGCGTGCGATGGACAACGTCAAGCCGGCCATCGAGGTCAAGTCCCGCCGCGTCGGCGGCGCGACCTACCAGGTCCCGATCGAGGTCAAGGGCACGCGCGGCACCACGCTCGCGCTGCGCTGGCTCGTCGGCTACGCGCAGGACCGTCGTGAGAAGACGATGTCCGAGCGCCTGATGAACGAGATCCTCGATGCGTCCAACGGCCTCGGTGCCGCGGTGAAGAAGCGCGAGGACACCCACAAGATGGCCGAGTCCAACAAGGCCTTCGCGCACTACCGCTGGTGACCTCGAGCGGGGGCGGCTCGGGCCGCTCCCGCTCCACCTGCGACCACCAAACTTCTCTCAAGGGACGCTGAACCAACGTGGCAGTCGACATCACCACGGACCTCAACAAGGTCCGCAACATCGGCATCATGGCGCACATCGACGCCGGCAAGACCACCACCACCGAGCGCATCCTGTTCTACACCGGTATCACCTACAAGATCGGTGAGGTCCACGAGGGTGGGGCCACGATGGACTGGATGGAGCAGGAGCAGGAGCGCGGCATCACGATCACGTCGGCCGCGACGACCTGCTGGTGGAAGGACCACCAGATCAACATCATCGACACCCCGGGTCACGTCGACTTCACCGCCGAGGTCGAGCGCTCGCTGCGCGTCCTCGACGGCGCGGTCGCGGTCTTCGACGGCGTCGCCGGTGTCGAGCCCCAGACGATGACGGTGTGGCGCCAGGCCAACAAGTACTCCGTGCCGCGCATGTGCTTCGTCAACAAGCTCGACCGCACCGGTGCGGACTTCTTCCGCTGCGTCGACATGATGGTCGAGCGCCTCAACTCCACCCCGCTGGTCCTCCAGCTCCCGATCGGCGCCGAGAGCGACTTCCTCGGTGTCGTCGACCTGGTCGGCATGCGCGCCCTCACCTGGCGCGGCGAGACCAAGATGGGCGAGGACTACGAGGTCGAGGAGATCCCCGCGGACATGGCCGAGCAGGCCGCCGAGTACCGCGAGAAGTTCCTCGAGACCCTCTCCGAGGCCGACGACGCCATCATGGAGAAGTACCTCGAGGGCGAGGACCTCTCGGTCGAGGAGCTCGAGGCCGCGATCCGTCGCGCCACGCTTGCCGACAAGGTCAACCCGGTCCTCTGCGGCACCGCGTTCAAGAACAAGGGCGTCCAGCCCCTGCTCGACGCGGTCGTGAAGTACCTGCCCTCGCCGCTCGACATCGAGGCGATCATCGGCCACTCGCCGAAGGACGAGGCCGTCGAGATCGCGCGGAAGCCCTCCGACGACGAGCCGTTCTCCGGCCTGGCCTACAAGATCGCCTCCGACCCGCACCTGGGCAAGCTGATCTACGTCCGCGTCTACTCGGGCAAGCTCGAGGCCGGCTCGACCGTGGTCAACTCGGTCAACGGCAAGAAGGAGCGGATCGGCAAGGTCTACCAGATGCACGCGAACAAGCGTGAGGAGATCGCGTCGGTCGGCGCCGGCCAGATCGTCGCCGTCATGGGCCTGAAGGACACCAAGACCGGGCACACCCTCAGCGACCCGCAGAACCAGGTCGTGCTCGAGTCGATGACCTTCCCGGCCCCGGTGATCGAGGTCGCGATCGAGCCCAAGACCAAGTCCGACCAGGAGAAGCTGGGTCTCGCGATCCAGCGCCTCTCCGACGAGGACCCGACCTTCACGGTCAAGACCGACGAGGAGACCGGCCAGACGATCATCGCCGGCATGGGCGAGCTCCACCTGGAGATCCTCGTCGACCGGATGAAGCGCGAGTTCCGCGTCGAGGCGACCGTCGGCAAGCCGCAGGTGGCCTACCGCGAGACCCTCCGCAAGGAGGTCACGAACCACAGCTACACGCACAAGAAGCAGACCGGTGGTTCGGGTCAGTTCGCGAAGGTCGTCGTCTCCCTCGGCCCGAACATCGACCCCGAGACCGGTACCGGTGCGGGCTACGAGTTCGTCAACAACGTGTCCGGTGGACGCGTGCCGAAGGAGTACATCCCCTCGGTCGACCAGGGTGGCCAGGAGGGCATGGAGTTCGGTGTCCTCGCCGGCTTCCCGATGGTCGACGTGAAGTTCACGCTCGAGGACGGCGCTTACCACGACGTCGACTCCTCCGAGCTGGCCTTCAAGATCGCCGGCAACCAGGCCTTCAAGGAGGCCGCCCGCATGGCGAAGCCGGTCCTGCTCGAGCCGATGTTCGCCGTGGAGGTGACCACGCCGGAGACGTTCCTCGGCACGGTCATCGGCGACATCAACAGCCGACGGGGCCAGATCCGAGCGCAGGAGGAGCGTCACGGCGACATCGTCGTCAACGCCCTCGTGCCGCTCTCCGAGATGTTCGGGTACGTTGGCGACCTGAGGTCCAAGACCTCCGGCCAGGCGTCGTACTCGATGGAGTTCGACTCGTACGCCGAGGTTCCCACGAACATCGCCGACGAGATCATCAAGAAGGTCCGCGGCGAGTGATCCTCGCCGGTTCCCCGGGCACCGCGGTGCCCGGGGAGCCGGACCTCGGCACCACCCAGCTAGTACGAGTCAAGTAACAACCACACCAGGAGGAGCCCACCGTGGCTAAGGCGAAGTTCGAGCGGACCAAGCCGCACGTCAACATCGGCACCATTGGTCACATCGACCACGGCAAGACGACGCTGACCGCTGCCATCACCAAGGTGCTGCACGACAAGCACCCGGACCTCAACGCCGCCTCGGCGTTCGAGGACATCGACAAGGCTCCCGAGGAGCGTCAGCGCGGCATCACGATCTCGATCGCGCACGTCGAGTACCAGACGGAGTCGCGTCACTACGCGCACGTCGACTGCCCGGGTCACGCTGACTACATCAAGAACATGATCACCGGCGCGGCCCAGATGGACGGCGCGATCCTCGTGGTCGCCGCCACCGACGGTCCGATGCCGCAGACCCGCGAGCACGTGCTGCTCGCGCGCCAGGTCGGCGTGCCGGCCCTGGTGGTCGCGCTCAACAAGTGCGACATGGTCGACGACGAGGAGCTCATCGAGCTCGTCGAGATGGAGGTGCGCGAGCTCCTCAGCGAGTACGAGTTCCCGGGCGACGACATCCCGGTCGTGCGCGTGGCCGCCTTCCCGGCGCTCCAGGGCGACGCGAAGTGGGGCGACTCGATCGCCGAGCTGATGCAGGCGGTCGACGACTACATCCCGACCCCCGAGCGTGAGACCGACAAGCCGTTCCTCATGCCCGTCGAGGACGTCTTCACGATCACCGGTCGTGGCACCGTCATCACCGGTCGCATCGAGCGCGGCATCGTCAAGGTCGGCGAGGACGTCGAGATCGTCGGCATCCGCGAGGGCTCGCAGAAGAGCACCGTCACCGGTGTCGAGATGTTCCGCAAGCTGCTCGACGAGGGCCAGGCCGGTGAGAACGTCGGTCTGCTGCTTCGTGGCACCAAGCGCGAGGACGTCGAGCGCGGCATGGTCGTCATCAAGCCGGGCACCACGACCCCGCACACCAACTTCGAGGCCTCGGTCTACATCCTCTCGAAGGAGGAGGGCGGCCGCCACACGCCGTTCTTCAACAACTACCGCCCGCAGTTCTACTTCCGCACCACGGACGTGACCGGCGTCGTGACCCTCCCCGAGGGCACCGAGATGGTCATGCCGGGCGACAACACCGAGATGGCCGTGGAGCTCATCCAGCCCATCGCGATGGACGAGGGCCTGCGGTTCGCGATCCGTGAGGGTGGCCGCACCGTCGGCGCCGGCCGGGTCACCAAGATCACCAAGTGATCCCCGCGGTCGCTGACCGCACCTGACACACCAGATCGGTCCCGGACCCTCGTGGTCCGGGGCCGATCTGTTTCTCCACCCGCAGCACGGCCCCGGAAGGAAGCATGGAGCGCCCCGTCACCCCCGCCCGCCCGCACCACAAGCTGACCGAGGACGGTCGGCGGATGCGGGAGGTGCTCAGCTACTCGCGTCGCGGGAGCCGGTTCACCCCCCGCCAGGCCGAGGCGTGGGCCGCCCACCAGGAGCGGTGGGTCATCCCCGACGAGGCCGTCGACAAGCCCGACTTCACCCTCGAGCACTGGTTCGGGCGGCGCGCCCCGCTGGTCGTCGAGATCGGCTCCGGGGTCGGCGAGGCGACCGCCCCGCTCGCCGCCGCCCGCCCGGCGTACGACGTGCTGGCCTTCGAGGTCTGGCGTCCCGGCATCGCCGACACGCTGTGGAAGCTCGACGAGGCCGGCGCCGACAACGTGCGGCTGTGCGGCGTCGACGCGGTGTGGTCGATGGAGCACCTGCTGGGGGAGGGGAGCGTCGAGGAGCTGTGGACGTTCTTCCCCGACCCCTGGCGCAAGACCCGCCACCACAAGCGCCGGCTGGTCTCGCCCGACTTCGCGCGGCTCGCGGCGAGCCGGCTGCGCCCGGGCGCGGCCTGGCGGCTGGCCACCGACTGGGCCGACTACGCCGAGCAGATGCTGGAGGTGCTCGACGCCGAGCCGGCGCTCGAGGGCGGCGTGGTCGAGCGCTGGGCCGAGCGCCCGGTGACCCGCTTCGAGCGCAAGGGCGTCGAGGCCGGCCGCACCATCACCGACCTGTGCTACCGACGCGCCTGAGCGGCGTGTCGGACCACCGGGCGGCCCACGGGCGGGGTAGTGCCCAGGAATTTGGTCCCGTCCGTGTTCTCTGCCAAGATGGTCCGGTTGCTCCGGCGGGTCGCCGGGGTGCGGCACATCTTGACTTCTGAATCGCGTCTCCTCACCCCCGGTCCGCCGGGCTGGGAACGAGTTCGGGTGTCGGTCGTGCGCCGCACCGGATCAGGAGACCCGATCAGCCCGACGAACCGTCGGGTGCCAGCACCAGAACCCAGCAGGATCCCGGTCCTGTGTCACGTCCAGAGGTCGCGACACGCCCGACCGCGGGGGCCGGGGTCGGAGTGGTGGGGCCAGGGCGGGACAGACCCAAACCGGGGGACGTCCCGGGACATGCACGCGGCAGATGAGAAGTAAGGACGAGAGAGACCTATGGCGGGACAGAAGATCCGCATCAGGCTCAAGGCCTATGACCACGAGGTGATCGACACCTCGGCGCGGAAGATCGTTGACACGGTGACCCGCACGGGCGCCCGCGTGGCCGGCCCGGTGCCGCTGCCGACGGAGAAGAACGTCTTCGTCGTCATCCGCTCGCCGCACAAGTACAAGGACTCCCGCGAGCACTTCGAGATGCGCACCCACAAGCGCCTCATCGACATCATCGACCCCACGCCGAAGACCGTCGACTCGCTCATGCGTCTCGACCTCCCGGCCGGCGTCGACATCGAGATCAAGCTCTGAGGTCTGACGAGATGACTATCGAACGCAACGTGAAGGGCCTGCTGGGCACCAAGCTCGGCATGACCCAGCTCTGGGACGAGAACAACCGCGTCGTCCCGGTGACCGTGGTCGCCGCGACCACCAACGTCGTCACCCAGGTCCGCACCCCCGAGACCGACGGCTACAACGCCGTCCAGGTCGGGTTCGGCGAGATCGAGGGCCGCAAGGTCACCAAGCCGCAGGCCGGGCACTTCGCCAAGGCCGGCACCACCCCCCGCCGCCACCTGCTGGAGATCCGCACGGCCGACGCCACGTCGTACACCGTGGGCCAGGAGCTCTCCGTCGACACCTTCGCCGCGGGCGACGAGGTCGACGTGACGGGCACCAGCAAGGGCAAGGGCTTCGCCGGCACGATGAAGCGCCACGGCTTCTCCGGTGTCTCCGCCTCGCACGGCGCGCACCGCAACCACCGCAAGCCGGGCTCCATCGGCGCCTGCGCGACGCCGGGCCACGTCTTCAAGGGCACGCGGATGTCGGGCCGCATGGGCAACGACACCGTCACGACCCAGGGCATGACCGTCCACGCGGTCGACGCCGAGAAGGGCCTGATCCTGCTCAAGGGCGCCGTCCCCGGCCCCAAGGGCGGCCTCGTGCTCGTCCGCTCGGCCGCCAAGAGCACCGTCACTACTGGCAAGGAGGCGTGAGCATGCCCGCCAAGACCGTGAAGGTCGACCTTCCTGCCGAGATCTTCGACGTTGCCGTCAACGTCCCGCTGATCCACCAGGTCGTCGTCGCCCAGCAGGCTGCCGCCCGTCAGGGCACGCACGCCACCAAGACCCGTGGGGAGGTCCGCGGTGGTGGCCGCAAGCCCTACAAGCAGAAGGGCACCGGTCGCGCCCGCCAGGGCTCGACCCGCGCGCCGCAGTTCGCCGGCGGTGGCACCGTCCACGGCCCGCAGCCGCGCAGCTACGACCAGCGCACCCCCAAGAAGATGAAGGCCGCCGCCCTGCGCGGTGCCCTCTCCGACCGGGCGCGCAACGGCCGCATCCACGTGGTCGACGGTCTCGTCGAGGGCACCACGCCCTCGACCAAGGCCGCCATCGCCGCGCTGGGCGGCCTCGCCGACCGCACCCGCTTCCTCGTGGTCCTCGAGCGCACCGACACCGTCACCTGGCTGTCGCTGCGCAACGCCCCCGAGGTGCACATCGTCGCCGTCGACCAGCTCAACACGTACGACGTGCTGGCCTCCGACGACGTGGTCTTCACCCAGGGCGCGTACGACGCGTTCGTCACCGGTGCCGCCCGCGCCTCCGAGCGCAAGGCCACCATCGTCGAGGCCCCGGCCGTCGACGCGCAGAACGAGGAGGCCTCCAAGTGAGCACCCTGCACAAGGACCACCGCGACGTCCTGCTCGCGCCGGTCGTCTCGGAGAAGAGCTACGGGCTCCTCGACGCGAACAAGTACACGTTCCTGGTGCGCCCCGACGCCAACAAGACCGAGATCAAGATCGCGGTCGAGAAGATCTTCGGCGTCAAGGTCACCTCCGTGAACACGATCAACCGCCCCGGCAAGACGCGCCGCACCCGCACGGGCCTTGGCAAGCGCAAGGACACCAAGCGCGCGATCGTCAGCCTCGCCGAGGGCCACCGCATCGACATCTTCGGAGGTCCGGTCTCCTGACCGGGCACCCAGGACTAGAGGACTGAGCTAAATGGCTATCCGCAAGTACAAGCCGACCACCCCGGGCCGTCGTGGCTCGTCGGTCGCCGACTTCGTCGAGATCACCCGGACCACGCCGGAGAAGTCGCTGACGCGGCCGCTGCCCAAGAAGGGCGGCCGCAACAACCAGGGCCGGATCACCACCCGGCACCAGGGCGGCGGTCACAAGCGTGCCTACCGGATCATCGACTTCCGTCGCTACGACAAGGACGGCGTGCCCGCCAAGGTCGCGCACATCGAGTACGACCCGAACCGCACCGCGCGCATCGCGCTGCTGCACTACGCCGACGGCGAGAAGCGCTACATCATCGCGCCGAAGGGCCTGACGCAGGGCACCGCGGTCGAGTCCGGCCCGAACGCCGACATCAAGCCCGGCAACAACCTGCCCCTGCGCAACATCCCGGTCGGCTCGACGATCCACTGCGTCGAGCTCCGCCCCGGCGGCGGCGCGAAGATCGCCCGCTCCGCCGGCAACAGCGCCCAGCTGGTCGCCCGTGAGGGCAGCCGCGCCACGCTGCGCATGCCCTCGGGCGAGATGCGCTTCGTCGACGTGCGCTGCCGCGCGACGGTCGGCGAGGTCGGCAACGCCGAGCAGTCGAACATCAACTGGGGCAAGGCCGGCCGCATGCGCTGGAAGGGCAAGCGCCCGACCGTCCGCGGTGTCGTGATGAACCCGGTCGACCACCCGCACGGTGGTGGCGAGGGCAAGACCTCGGGTGGTCGTCACCCGGTGTCCCCCTGGGGCAAGCCCGAGGGCCGCACGCGCAAGCGCAAGGCCTCCGACTCCCAGATCATTCGTCGCCGCAAGTCCGGCAAGGGTAGGAAGTAACTGACATGCCTCGCAGCCTGAAGAAGGGCCCCTTCGTCGACGACCACCTGATGAAGAAGGTGGACGCCGAGAACGACAAGGGCAGCCACAACGTCATCAAGACCTGGTCGCGCCGCTCGATGATCGTCCCGGCGATGATCGGTCACACGATCGCCGTCCACGACGGTCGCAAGCACGTGCCGGTCTTCGTGACCGACTCGATGGTCGGCCACAAGCTCGGGGAGTTCGCTCCCACCCGCACCTACCGCGGGCACGTCAAGGAAGACCGGAAGGGACGCCGTCGATGAGTGTCACCGAACGTCAGCGCACGAGCGCGCGCCGCGAGTCGCTCCTCGGCGACCAGCCGGGCGCCTTCGCCAGCGCCCGCTTCACGCGGATCACGCCGATGAAGGCCCGCCGCGTCGTGGACATGGTCCGCGGCATGGCCGTCGACGAGGCCCTGGCCCTCCTGCAGTTCGCGCCGCAGGCCGCCTCGGAGACCGTCTACAAGGTCCTCGAGAGCGCCGTCGCCAACGCCGAGACCACCGAGGGCCTCGACCGGGCCGACCTGGTCGTCTCGGTCGCCCTGGTGGACGAGGGTCCGACCATGAAGCGGTGGCGCCCCCGCGCCCAGGGTCGTGCGACGCGCATCAACAAGCGCACGAGCCACATCACGCTGGTCGTCCAGCCGGCTGCCGTGGTCGCGGAGAAGAAGACCGCCCGGAAGAACGGAAAGAGTGCCTGATGGGCCAGAAGATCAACCCGAACGGCTTCCGCCTCGGCATCTCCACCGACCACAAGTCGCGGTGGTACGCCGACAAGCTGTACAAGTCCTACGTCGGCGAGGACGTCGCGATCCGCAAGCTGCTCTCCAAGGGCATGGAGCGGGCCGGCATCTCCAAGGTCGAGATCGAGCGCACGCGTGACCGCGTCCGGGTGGACATCCACACCGCGCGTCCCGGCATCGTCATCGGCCGCCGCGGCGCCGAGGCCGACCGCATCCGCGGCGAGCTCGAGAAGCTGACCGGCAAGCAGGTCCAGCTCAACATCCTCGAGGTCAAGAGCCCCGAGGTCGACGCGCAGCTGGTCGCCCAGGGCGTCGCCGAGCAGCTCTCCGGTCGTGTGCAGTTCCGTCGTGCCATGCGCAAGGCGATGCAGACCACGATGCGCTCGGGTGCCAAGGGCATCCGGATCCAGTGCTCGGGCCGGCTCAACGGCGCCGAGATGTCGCGCACGGAGTTCTACCGCGAGGGCCGCGTGCCCCTGCACACCCTCCGCGCCGACATCGACTACGGCTTCTACGAGGCCCGCACGACCTTCGGCCGCATCGGCGTGAAGGTCTGGATCTACAAGGGCGAGGTCGCCGGCACCCGTGCCGAGCGCCAGGCCCAGGCCGCAGCCCGCGCCGGTGTCCCCGGCCGCGGCGGCCGTCCGACCCGTGGCGGCGACCGCCCGAGCCGTGGCTCGCGCGGTGACCGTCCCACCCGTTCCGACCGTGGCGGCGACGCCCCGGCCGTGACCGAGGCGCCGGCCGGCGGCGACACCGCCCAGGCCACGACCCCGGCCGAGACCCAGGAGGGCTGACCTCATGCTGATGCCCCGTCGTGTCAAGCACCGCAAGCAGCACCACCCCAAGCGGACCGGTATGGCCAAGGGTGGCACCACGCTCGCGTTCGGTGAGTTCGGCATCCAGGCGATCGAGGGTCACTACGTGACCAACCGCCAGATCGAGTCGGCGCGTATCGCGATGACGCGCCACATCAAGCGTGGCGGCAAGGTGTGGATCAACATCTACCCCGACCGCCCGCTGACCAAGAAGCCGGCCGAGACCCGCATGGGTTCCGGCAAGGGCTCCCCCGAGTGGTGGGTGGCGAACGTCAAGCCCGGCCGCGTCATGTTCGAACTCTCCGGTGTCACCGAGGACGTCGCCCGCGAGGCCATGCGCCGCGCGATGCACAAGCTCCCGATGAAGTGCCGGTTCATCTCGCGAGAGGCGGGTGAATTCTGATGGCCAACAGCACCAAGGCCCACGAGCTCGACGAGCTCAACGACGTCGACCTCGAGGCGAAGCTGCGCGAGGCCAAGGAGGAGCTGTTCAACCTCCGATTCCAGGCGGCCACCGGCCAGCTGGAGAGCCACGGCCGGCTCCGCACGGTCAAGAAGGACATCGCCCGGATCTACACCGTGGTGCGCGAGCGCGAGCTCGGCATCCGCACCGCGCCCGGGACCGACAACGAGGATGGTGCCGCATGAGCGAGCAGACCCCGACCGCGGAGCGCAGCTCCCGCAAGGTCCGCGAGGGCCTGGTCGTCAGCGACAAGATGGACAAGACCGTGGTCGTGTCCGTCGAGGACCGCGTCAAGCACGCGCTGTACGGCAAGGTCCTGCGCCGCACGAGCAAGCTCAAGGCGCACGACGAGGCCAACGAGTGCGGCATCGGCGACCGCGTGCTCCTCATGGAGACCCGCCCGCTGTCCGCGACCAAGCGCTGGCGCGTCGTCCAGATCCTCGAGAAGGCCAAGTAGCACCCTCCCCGCCCGCCGGCGGGAGGTCCACGACAAGTTCGGCCAGGCTCGTCGACCGTGAGTCGTCGAGAACCGGCACGACAACCAGGAGAAACTGATGATCCAGCAGGAGTCGCGACTCAAGGTCGCCGACAACACCGGTGCGAAGGAGATCCTCTGCATCCGTGTTCTCGGTGGCTCGGGTCGGCGCTACGCCGGTATCGGCGACGTCATCGTCGCCACCGTGAAGGACGCGATCCCCGGTGGCAACGTCAAGAAGGGTGACGTCGTCAAGGCCGTCATCGTGCGCACCGTCAAGGAGCGCCGCCGTGCCGACGGCTCGTACATCCGCTTCGACGAGAACGCCGCCGTGATCCTCAAGAACGACGGCGAGCCGCGAGGCACGCGCATCTTCGGCCCCGTGGGCCGCGAGCTGCGCGAGAAGAAGTTCATGAAGATCATCTCGCTCGCGCCGGAGGTGCTCTGAGCCATGGCCAAGAACATGAACATCAAGAAGGGCGACACCGTCAAGGTGATCGCCGGCAAGGACAAGGGTGCCGAGGGCAAGGTCATCCAGGTGCTCCGCGAGGAGGACCGGGTGATCGTCGAGGGCGTCAACCGGATGAAGCGGCACACCAAGGCCGTCAACTCCGGTGGCACCAGCACGACCGGCGGGATCATCACCGCCGAGGCCCCCATCCACGTCTCCAACGTGATGCTGGTCGAGGGTGACGGGGTGACCCGCATCGGCTTCCGCCGTGACCAGGTCACCAAGCGCCGCCCCGACGGCTCGACGTACGAGGCTGAGCGCAGCGTCCGCATCTCGCGCAAGACCGGCAAGGAAATCTGATGACCGAGACCCAGACCTCCGCCGCGACCCCGCGGCTGAAGACGCGGTACCGCGAGGAGATCCTCCCGGCGCTGCAGAGCGAGTTCGAGATCGGCAACGTCATGCAGGTCCCCGGTCTGGTGAAGATCGTGGTCAACATGGGTGTCGGCGAGGCTGCTCGTGACTCCAAGCTGATCGAGGGTGCGGTCAAGGACCTCACCGCGATCACCGGCCAGAAGCCGCTGGTGACCAAGGCCCGCAAGTCCATCGCGCAGTTCAAGCTGCGCGAGGGCATGCCGATCGGTGCGCACACCACGCTGCGCGGCGACCGCATGTGGGAGTTCCTGGACCGCCTGCTCTCGATCGCGCTGCCCCGCATCCGCGACTTCCGCGGCCTGTCGCCGAAGCAGTTCGACGGTCGTGGCAACTACACCTTCGGTCTCACCGAGCAGGTCATGTTCCACGAGATCGACCAGGACCGGATCGACCGGTCGCGCGGCATGGACATCACGATCGTGACCACGGCCACCAACGACGACCAGGGTCGGGCGCTGCTCAAGCAGCTCGGCTTCCCGTTCAAGGAGAACTGACATGGCGAAGACCGCCCTCAAGGTCAAGGCCGCCCGCAAGCCGAAGTTCGCGGTGCGCGGCTACACCCGCTGCCAGCGCTGCGGCCGCCCGAAGGCCGTCTACCGCAAGTTCGGCCTGTGCCGGATCTGCCTGCGCGAGATGGCACACCGTGGCGAGCTGCCCGGCGTGACCAAGTCCTCCTGGTAATCAACCCTCTACAACGATCGCTGCAGGTCGCACCTGAGATGCAGGTGCGAAACCACGGTGGAGAAAGGGCCTCACGGCCATGACGATGACTGACCCGATCGCAGACATGCTTACTCGTCTGCGCAACGCCAACCAGGCGTACCACGACGCGGTGTCCATGCCGTACAGCAAGCTCAAGCAGGGCGTCGCGGAGATCCTCCAGCAGGAGGGTTACATCACCTCCTTCGAGGTGAAGGAGCCGACCGAGGGCGAGGTCGGCAAGACGCTGACCATCACCCTCAAGTACGGCCGCAACCGCGAGCGCTCCATCGCGGGCGTCCGCCGCATCAGCAAGCCCGGCCTCCGGGTCTACGCCAAGCACACGGGTCTCCCGAAGGTGCTCGGCGGACTGGGCGTCGCGATCATCTCGACGAGCCAGGGCCTGCTGACCGACCGCCAGGCCAACCAGAAGGGCGTGGGTGGGGAAGTCCTCGCCTACGTCTGGTGACGACGAGATCAGCGAAGGAGAACTAGAAGCATGTCGCGTATTGGCAAGCTCCCCGTCGCGGTCCCGTCCGGCGTCGACGTGGCGATCGACGGTCCGGTGGTGACGGTCAAGGGCCCCAAGGGCACCCTGACCCACACTGTCGCCGCGCCGATCACGGTCGAGCAGGGCGAGGGCGTCCTCGACGTCAAGCGCCCCGACGACGAGCGCATCAGCAAGTCCCTGCACGGCCTGACCCGCACCCTGGTCAACAACATGGTCGTCGGCGTCACCGATGGTTACGAGAAGAAGCTCGAGATCGTCGGCGTCGGCTACCGCGTGCTGTCCAAGGGTCCGACGCAGCTGGAGTTCCAGCTCGGCTACTCGCACTCGATCGTGTTCGACGCCCCCGAGGGCATCACGTTCACCGTCGAGGGCCCCACCAAGCTGGGCGTCCAGGGCATCGACAAGCAGCTCGTCGGCGAGACCGCCGCAAAGATCCGCAAGCTGCGCAAGCCCGAGCCCTACAAGGGCAAGGGCGTCCGTTACGCCGGCGAGCAGATCCGCCGCAAGGTCGGAAAGGCTGGTAAGTGACCATGGCCATCTCGCTCAAGAACAACAAGCACACCGCTGCCCGGGTCAAGTCGCGCCTGCGTCGCCAGGCCCGTGGCCGCAAGAAGGTCGCCGGCTCCGCCGAGCGTCCCCGCCTCGTGGTCACCCGGTCCTCGAAGCACATCACCGTGCAGGTCGTGGACGACAACGTCGGCCGCACCCTCGCGTACGCCTCCTCCATGGAGACGGACCTGCGCGGGTTCGACGGTGACAAGACCGCCAAGGCCAAGCGCGTCGGCGAGCTCGTCGCCGAGCGGGCCAAGGCGGCCGGGATCGACGGCGTCGTCTTCGACCGCGCCGGGAACAAGTACCACGGTCGCGTCGCGGCCCTGGCCGACGGCGCCCGCGAGGGCGGCCTGACCTTCTGATCGCAAGAGCTGCAAGAGAGAGAAGAGGAACAGTCTCATGAGCGGAGCCCAGCGCAGTCAGCGCGGTGGCGAGCGCCGAGGCAACCGCGACGACCGTCGCGGTGGCCAGGCTGCTGACAAGACCGCCTACATCGAGCGCGTCGTTGCGATCAACCGTGTCGCCAAGGTCGTGAAGGGTGGTCGTCGCTTCAGCTTCACCGCCCTGGTCATCGTCGGTGACGGCGAGGGTCTGGTCGGTGTCGGCTACGGAAAGGCCAAGGAGGTGCCCGCGGCGATCGCCAAGGGTGTCGAGGAGGCGAAGAAGAACTTCTTCCGCGTCCCCCGCATCCAGGGCACGATCCCGCACCCCGTCCAGGGCGAGAAGGCTGCCGGCGTGGTCATGCTGCGTCCGGCCGCGCCTGGTACCGGCGTCATCGCCGGTGGCCCGGTGCGTGCCGTCCTCGAGGCCGCCGGCATCCACGACATCCTGAGCAAGTCGCTCGGGTCGTCGAACCAGATCAACATCGTCCACGCGACGGTGGAGGCCCTGAAGATGCTCGAGCAGCCCGAGGCCGTCGCGGCTCGTCGTGGCCTCCGGGTCGAGGACGTCGCCCCGGCGGCGCTCCTGCGGGCCCGCACCGAGGTCCCGGCCGGCGTGTCCGAGGAGGTCTCCTCCTGATGGCACAGCTCAAGGTCCAGCAGAAGAAGTCCACGATCGGCTGCAAGGCCAACCAGCGCGAGACCCTGCGCACGCTCGGTCTCAAGCGCATCGGTGACGTGGTCGTCAAGGAGGACCGCCCGGAGATCCGGGGCATGGTCCACACCGTCCGTCACCTGGTGACGGTCGAGGAGGTCGACTGACATGACGCTCAAGCTGCACCACCTGCGTCCCGCCCCGGGCGCCAAGACCGCCAAGACCCGCGTGGGTCGCGGTGAGGGCTCCAAGGGCAAGACCGCGGGCCGCGGTACCAAGGGCACCAAGGCTCGCTACCAGGTCCCCTCGGCCTTCGAGGGTGGCCAGATGCCGCTGCACATGCGGCTGCCGAAGCTCAAGGGCTTCAAGAACCCCTTCAAGGTGGAGTTCCAGGTCGTCAACCTCGACCGCCTGAACGAGCTCTTCCCCGAGGGTGGCCAGGTCACCGTCGAGACCCTCGTGGCCCGTGGCGCGGTGCGCGACGGCCACCCGGTCAAGGTCCTCGGCCAGGGCGACATCTCGGTCAAGGTCGACGTGAGCGCGAACGCGTTCTCGGCCTCGGCCAAGCAGAAGATCGAGGCTGCAGGCGGCACCACCACCGTCCTGTGATCGTTGTCCCGGGAGGGGCGCGGCGCGACTGCTGAGCTCAGCATGCGCACCGCGCCCCTCTCGCGCTTCACCAGCACCACCCGCTCCACCACCACGTCCCGTGCACCCCGGCCGGGACCGTGTCGGCGTCACCTGCCTGTTAGGCTTCCGGGGCTCGCCGGCCGCCGGGAGGCGGCTCCAGCAGGGAAAAGAGGAACTTCGTGCTCAGCGCGTTCGTGAACGCATTCCGGACTCCGGACCTGCGGCGCAAGCTGCTCTTCGTCCTGATGATCGTGGCGATCTTCAGGCTCGGGTCGCAGATCCCCGCCCCGGGGGTCAACGTCGCCAACGTCCAGTCCTGCATCGAGCAGGTCGAGGACAACAGCGTCTACAACCTGATCAACCTGTTCTCGGGCGGGGCGCTCCTCCAGCTGACGATCTTCGCGCTGGGGATCATGCCCTACATCACCGCCAGCATCATCCTGCAGCTGCTCGTCGTGGTCATCCCACGGCTCGAGGCGCTGAAGAAGGAGGGCCAGGCGGGCCAGACCAAGATCACCCAGTACACCCGGTACCTGACGCTGGGCCTCGCGGTCCTCCAGGCCACCGGCATCGTCGCGCTCGCCCGCTCGGGCAACCTGCTGCAGGGCTGCACCGAGCAGCTGCTGCACAGCGACGGCACGGGCACCTTCCTGGTCCTCGTCGTCACCATGACCGCCGGCACGGCCGTGATCATGTGGCTCGGCGAGCTCATCACCGAGCGCGGCGTCGGCAACGGCATGTCGATCCTGATCTTCACGCAGGTCGTCGCGACCTTCCCGGCCTCGATGTGGGACGTCCAGAAGCAGCAGGGCTGGTGGACCTTCGGCATCGTGATGGTCGTCGGTCTGGTCATCGTGGCCGCGGTCATCTTCATCGAGCAGGCACAGCGGCGGATCCCCGTGCAGTACGCACGCCGGATGGTCGGCCGCAAGATGTTCGGCGGGAGCTCGACCTACATCCCGCTGAAGGTCAACCAGGCCGGCATCATCCCGGTCATCTTCGCCTCCTCGCTGCTCTACCTGCCGGCCATGGCGGTCCAGTTCAACCAGAACGCGGACTCGTCGGTCATCCGGTGGATCAACAAGTACTTCGTGAGCGGTGACAACCCGCTCTACATGGCGGTCTTCTTCCTGCTCATCGTCTTCTTCACCTACTTCTACGTGTCGATCACCTTCAACCCCAACGAGGTGGCCGACAACATGAAGAAGTACGGCGGCTTCATCCCCGGGATCCGGGCGGGCAAGCCGACCGAGGACTACCTGTCCTACGTCCTGTCCCGCATCACGTTCCCCGGGTCGATCTACCTCGGCCTGGTCGCACTGATCCCGCTGATCGCCCTGGTGCTCATCAACGCGAACCAGAACTTCCCCTTCGGCGGCACGTCGATCCTCATCATGGTCGGCGTCGCCCTGGACACGGTGAAGCAGATCGAGAGCCAGCTGCAGCAGCGCAACTACGAAGGGTTCCTCCGTTGAGGTTGATCTTGATGGGTCCCCCGGGCGCTGGCAAAGGCACCCAGGCGAAGTTCGTCGCCGAGCACTTCGGCATCCCGGCCATCTCGACCGGCGACATCTTCCGCGCGAACGTCTCCGAGGGCACCGAGCTCGGCGTCGAGGCCAAGCGCTTCATGGACGCGGGGGAGTACGTCCCCGACGAGGTCACCAACAAGATGGTGCGCAACCGGATCGACGAGGACGACGCCAAGCCCGGCTTCCTCCTCGACGGCTACCCGCGCACCCTCGCCCAGGTCGAGGAGCTCGACGGGATGATCGGCTTCACCGGTCACTCGCTCGACGCGGTCGTCTGCCTCACCGTCGACGCCGACGAGATCGTCCAGCGCCTGCTCCAGCGCGCGCAGGTCGAGGGCCGGGCCGACGACACCGAGGACGTCATCCGTCGCCGGCAGGAGGTCTACGCCGAGCAGACCGAGCCGCTCATCGAGGTCTACCGCGGCCGCGGGATCCTCATCGAGGTCGACGGCATGGGCGAGGTCGACGAGGTCACCTCGCGCATCTTCGCCGCCCTCGACGACGTCCAGCAGTCCTGACGGGCCCGACCAGCTGATGGGGCTGCGTGACCGGGGCGTCGAGATCAAGTCACCCAAGCAGATCGCGACGATGCGTCGCGCCGGGCTCGTGGTGGGGGAGACCCTCGAGCTGCTGCGCGGGCACGTCCGCGCCGGCGTCTCCACGCGTGAGCTCGACGCGATCGCCGAGGACAACATCCGCTCCTCCGGCGCGACGCCGTCCTTCCTCGGCTACCACGGTTTCCCCGGGTCGATCTGCGCCTCGGTCAACGACGAGGTCGTCCACGGGATCCCGGGGGACCGGGTCCTCGCCGAGGGCGACGTCGTCTCCATCGACTGCGGCGCGATCGTCGACGGTTGGCACGGCGACGCGGCGATCACCGTCGCCGTCGGGCAGGTGCCCGACGAGGTCACCGAGCTGATGCGGGTCACCGAGGAGTCGATGTGGCGCGGGATCGCCGCCGCGCGCCTCGGCGGCCGGGTCACCGACATCTCCGCCGCCGTCGAGCGGCACGTCCGCGCGCAGGGCGCCTACGGGATCCTCGAGGACTACACGGGTCACGGCATCGGTTCGGCCATGCACCAGCCGCCGGACGTGCCGAACTACGGGCGTCCCGGGCGCGGACCCAAGCTCGTGCGCGGGCTCGCGCTCGCGGTCGAGCCGATGGTGACCCTCGGTGGCAAGGACGTCTCCACCCTCGAGGACGACTGGACGGTCGTCACCGACGACGGCAGCCACGCCGCGCACTTCGAGCACACGTTCACGCTGACCGAGCGCGGCGCCTGGGTGCTGACCGCGCTCGACGGGGGAGAGGCCGCGCTGACCGCGCTCGGCGTCCCCTTCGGCGGCCGCTGACCGAGCGCCCGACCCAGCCCCTGACCCACTGCCGACGTCCGCCGTGGGTCGCCCGGAGCGCGGATGGGTAACGGGACCCCGTGCCCGTGCGAGGATGTGCGGGCAGGGGGGAGTATTCCTTCGCCGCGGTCTCGTCAGCACGTCCGGTAGCCATGTACCGGTCCGGGGCCGTGGGTCGCGCCGCGGCGGGAGAGACCTCTGACGTTCCGTCGTCCGCCTGACCAGGAGGAACCCTGTGGAAGTCTCCGCCCTCGAGTGGGGCATCACGATCGCTGTCACCGTCGCCGTGCTGCTCTTCGACGTCGTCGTCATCGCCCGACGACCGCACGAGCCGTCACTGCGCGAGTGCACGGTCTACCTGAGCGTCTACGTCGGCGCAGCCGTGATCTTCGGCGCCTGGGTCTGGCTGTTCCACGGCCACGACTTCGGCATCGAGTTCTACACCGGCTGGCTGGTGGAGTACTCGCTGTCCGTCGACAACCTGTTCGTCTTCATCGTGCTGATGTCGGCGCTCGCCGTGCCGCGCAAGTACCAGCAGGAAGCCCTGATGGTGGGCATCATCCTGGCGCTGATCTTCCGCGCGATCTTCATCGCGGTCGGCTACCAGCTGGTGGAGAACTTCTCCTGGGTCTTCTACATCTTCGGCGTCTTCCTGCTCTACACCGCCGTCAGCCTGGTCCGCAGCTACCGCGGCGGCGAGGAGGAGCACCCCGAGGAGAACCGCCTGGTGATGTTCGCCCAGCGCCGGCTCAACGTGGGCGAGGAGTACCGCGGCCTCACGCTGTGGTGGAAGGAGAACGGCGCGCGCGTCGTCTCCCCGATGCTGATCGTCATCCTGGCGCTCGGTGCCACCGACATCATGTTCGCGCTCGACTCGATCCCGGCGATCTTCGGCATCACCCAGGAGCCGTACCTCGTCTTCACGGCCAACGTCTTCGCGCTGATGGGCCTGCGCCAGCTGTACTTCCTGCTCGGCGGCCTGCTCCAGCGGCTGGTGTACCTCTCGCTGGGCCTGGCGTTCATCCTGGCCTGGATCGGCGTGAAGCTGATCATCCACGCCATGCACGAGGGCGGCGTGATCGGCTTCGAGGTGCCGACCCTCGCCAGCCTCGGCGTCATCATCGTGACGCTGGGCCTGACCGCCTGGCTGAGCCTGGCCAAGACCCGCCGCGACGAGCGGGCCGAGATGACCGACTCCAACCCGCCGGCGCCCAAGCCGGCCGACTGACCGGCCGCGTCCGGAATAGGGCGGGGCTGTGCGGATGTTCCTCCGGGGATGACCGACCACAGCCCCGCCCTGTCCGTGCTGGACCTCGTCCCCGTCCGCGGGGACCAGACGACCACCGACGCTCTGCGGGCCTCGACGGCGCTGGCCCGCACGGCCGACCGGCTCGGGTACCGCCGCTACTGGGTCGCCGAGCACCACAACATGGCCGCCGTCGCCGCGACCAACCCGCCGGTGCTCATCGGCATGCTGGCCGCCGCCACCGAGCGGATCCGCGTCGGGTCGGGCGGCGTGATGCTGCCCAACCACGCGCCGCTCGTGGTCGCGGAGCAGTTCGCGCTGCTCGAGGCGGCCTTCCCCGGCCGCATCGACCTCGGCATCGGCCGCGCACCCGGCACCGACCCGGTGACCAGCTGGGCGCTGCGCCACGGCGCCGGCGGCGTGAGCGACGAGGCGGTCAGCCGGTTCCCGGAGTACGTCGACAACGTGCTGGCGATGATGGACACCGCCGGCGTCGGCATCTCGGTGCAGGGCCGCACCCACGCGCTCAAGGCGACCCCGGCGGCGAGCTCGCTGCCCACGCCCTGGCTGCTCGGGTCCTCGGACTACTCCGCCCGGCTCGCCGCGGAGAAGGGCCTGCCCTACGTCTTCGCCCACCACTTCTCCGGGCAGGGCACCGCCGAGGCGCTCGAGCTCTACCGCAGCACGTTCCGCGCGTCGCCCGACCTCGGGCCCGACATGGCCGAGCCGCGCACCTTCCTCACCGTCAACGCCGTCGTGGCCGACGACGCCGAGGAGGCACGCCGGCTCGCGCTGCCCCAGCTGCAGATGATGCTCGAGCTGCGCACCGGCCAGCCGCTCGGCCCAGGTCGGCTCGTCGAGGAGGCCGAGAAGGTCCAGGCCGAGATGCCGCCCGCGCACCGCGAGCTGGTCGAGAAGATGGCCGCCACGTGGATCATCGGCGGGCCCGCGGAGTCCCGGGCGCGCCTGGCCGAGCTCGCGGCGACGTACGACGTCGACGAGGTGATGGTCTCGCCGGTCGCGGCGGCGTACGTCGGCACCGACCCGGACGCGAGCCCGGCGCGCGAGCGCACGCTCGAGCTGCTCGCCGGCTGACCGTGCCCGACGCGGCACGCCGGGGGGACCACCCGGCACCCGGTACGGATTCGTGTTATGGGACCGGGTGGGCATAGACTGCAACGTCGGCCCAACGTGGGTCTGCTTCGTGGCGCCTCGCGGCTGCCCGAGCACACGTGACGTCCCGCTCCCCGGAGCGATCGTCCGTGCGTCCGGGATGAGGTCCACCGAGCGGCCGCACGAGGTCCACCGGCCCGCTGGAGACGGCGAGCCGGAGGTTCCCGGGCCACCCGCAGGCGGTCCGCGCCGCCGGCGGAGCACGACACCGGTGGACGACCGACCGAACAACAGATTGTGGAGGACATGCCGAAGAAAGAAGGCGTGATCGAGATCGAGGGCACCGTCGTGGAGGCCCTGCCCAACGCCATGTTCCGCGTCGAGCTGAGCAACGGCCACAAGGTTCTCGCCCACATCAGCGGCAAGATGCGTCAGCACTACATCCGGATCCTCCCCGAGGACCGGGTCGTGGTGGAGCTCTCGCCGTACGACCTCACGCGGGGTCGCATCGTCTACCGCTACAAGTGAGCGAGCCCGCGGGCCCGCCGTCAGCCAGCCGAACCGAAGGGACCTCCCCGTGAAGGTCAACCCCAGCGTCAAGAAGATCTGCGACAAGTGCCAGGTGATCCGTCGCCACGGCCGCGTCATGGTCATCTGCGAGAACCCGCGTCACAAGCAGCGCCAGGGCTGAGCGAACCGCTCACCCGCTGCCCGGCCCTCGTGGCCGCGCACAACTGAACACCACAACGTGATCGCTCGCCCGTCAGCAGACGGGTCACCCACCTCCGGTGCAGAGGCCGGAGCCTGGTCCACGACGGACCAGGGCGCGACACGACCGACACCTCTGCGGAACTGCAAAGGAACGCCACATGGCACGCCTCGTTGGTGTGGACCTCCCGCGCGACAAGCGCATCGAGATCGCACTCACCTACATCTACGGCATCGGCCGTACCCGCTCCCAGCAGCTGCTCGCGGCCACCGGGGTCAACCCGAACACGCGCGTCCACGAGCTGGGGGACGAGGAGCTGGTCAAGCTCCGCGACGAGATCGAGTCGAACTTCAAGATCGAGGGTGACCTCCGTCGCGAGGTCCAGGCAGACATCCGTCGCAAGATCGAGATCGGCAGCTACCAGGGTCGCCGCCACCGCATGGGCCTCCCGGTCCGCGGTCAGCGCACCAAGACCAACGCTCGCACCCGCAAGGGGCCGAAGCGCACGGTTGCCGGCAAGAAGAAGGCCAAGTGACCCGACAGGTCCCGACCCGGTCGCACCGCGACCGCCTCGACCTGCGGCACTCGCTGCCTTCCCCCTCACAGACCAGCTAACTCAGGAGATACTGCATGCCTCCCAAGAGCCGCACCGCGGCCGGCGCCAAGAAGGTGCGCCGCAAGGAGAAGAAGAACGTCGCCCAGGGCGAAGCCCACATCAAGAGCACGTTCAACAACACGATCGTCACCATCACCGACCCCACCGGCGCGGTGATCTCGTGGGCCTCGGCCGGCACCGTCGGCTTCAAGGGCTCGCGCAAGTCCACCCCGTTCGCCGCGCAGATGGCCGCTGAGGCCGCCGGTCGTCGGGCGATGGAGCACGGCATGAAGAAGATCGACGTCTTCGTGAAGGGCCCGGGCTCGGGCCGAGAGACGGCGATCCGTTCGCTGGGTGCGATCGGCCTCGAGGTCGGCACCATCCAGGACGTCACGCCCGCTCCGCACAACGGCTGCCGCCCGCCCAAGCGCCGCCGCGTCTGATCGCCCGCTGAGAACAGGAGACTTTGAGAAATGGCCCGTTACACCGGCCCCATGACCCGGAAGTCGCGCCGTCTCGGCGTCGACCTCGTCGGCGGTGACGGCGCGTTCGAGCGTCGTCCCTACCCCCCCGGCCAGCACGGCCGCGCGCGCATCAAGGAGAGCGAGTACCGCCTCCAGCTGCACGAGAAGCAGAAGGCCCGCTTCACGTACGGCGTGATGGAGAAGCAGTTCGCCAACTACTACACCGAGGCCTCGCGTCGCGCCGGCAAGACCGGTGACAACCTGCTCCAGCTGCTGGAGTGCCGCCTCGACAACGTGGTGTACCGCGCCGGCTTCGCCCGGACCCGCCGCCACGCCCGCCAGCTCGTCGTGCACGGCCACTTCAAGGTCAACGGCAAGAAGGTCGACATCCCCTCCTACCAGGTCTCCGCGCACGACGTCATCGACGTCCGCGAGAAGTCCCTGGAGATGACCCCGTTCATCGTGGCTCGCGAGACCCACGGCGAGCGCGTCGTCCCCGCCTGGCTCGAGGCGCTGCCGAACCGCATGCGGATCCTCGTCCACCAGCTGCCGGTCCGGGCCCAGATCGACATCCCGGTCCAGGAGCAGCTGATCGTCGAGTACTACTCCAAGAAGTAACAGAAGGGGGGCTTCGCCCCCCTTCGACCCCCCACTGGGGGCTCCGCCCCCAGACCCCCGGGTCTGGGGGCCGGGGTTCCTCCGGAGGGGCAGCACCACCGCCTTCCGCCAACCTGCAGTTCGGGCCCGTCATATAGCGGGTGGGCCCGGAAAGGAAAACACCAGTGCTGATCGCACAGCGCCCCACCCTGTCGGAAGAGACCGTCGACGAGTTCCGCTCGCGGTTCGTGATCGAGCCGCTGGAGCCCGGCTTCGGCTACACCCTCGGCAACTCCCTGCGCCGCACCCTCCTGTCGTCGATCCCCGGTGCCTCGGTCACGAGCATCAAGGTCGACAGCGTCCTCCACGAGTTCTCGACCATCGAGGGCGTCAAGGAGGACGTCACCGAGATCATCCTCAACCTCAAGGGCCTCGTCGTCTCCTCCGAGCACGACGAGCCGGTCACCATGTACCTGCGCAAGTCGGGTGCCGGTGACGTCACCGCCGCGGACATCGCTCCGCCGGCCGGTGTCGAGGTGCACAACCCCGAGCTGAAGCTCGCCACCCTGTCCGACAACGGCAAGCTCGAGATGGAGCTCGTCGTCGAGCGCGGCCGCGGCTACGTCTCCGCCGTGCAGAACAAGGGTGCCGACAACGAGATCGGCCGCATGCCGGTCGACTCGATCTACAGCCCCGTGCTGAAGGTGACCTACAAGGTCGAGGCCACCCGAGTCGAGCAGCGCACCGACTTCGACAAGCTCGTCATCGACGTCGAGACCAAGCCCTCGATCCGTCCCCGCGACGCGATCGCCTCGGCCGGCAAGACCCTCGTCGAGCTCTTCGGCCTCGCCCGTGAGCTCAACGTCGAGGCCGAGGGCATCGACATCGGCCCCTCGCCGGTCGACGAGCAGCTCGCCGCCGACCTCGCCCTCCCGGTCGAGGACCTGCAGCTGACCGTCCGGTCCTACAACTGCCTCAAGCGCGAGGGCATCCACACCGTGGGTGAGCTCATCAGCCGCTCGGAGCAGGACCTGCTCGACATCCGCAACTTCGGCGCCAAGTCGATCGACGAGGTCAAGGCCAAGCTGGTCGAGATGGGCCTGTCCCTCAAGGACAGCGCTCCCGGCTTCGACCCGTCCGCCGCCCTTGCCGCCTACGGCGACGACGACGACGACGCGTTCGTCGAGGACGAGCAGTACTGAGTTGATGTGCGCGAGCGTGTCGCCTATGGAGCTTCGCTCCATGCCGCTTCGCGGCCGGCGACACGCTGCCGCGCTTTCGCTGTTGACGTTCGCTTCGGTGCAGCTTCGCTGGCGGCTTTCCGGCCGCCACCTGGGCTGACCGGAGCGGCTCAGCGGCACTGCTTCACCTGCACCACCTGAACTGACCGGGGGCGAATCCCGCCGCCGGCCTACTACCCCGGTACCTGGTACGGCCGGGGAGGAACGAGAGAGACATGCCGAAGCCCACCAAGGGTCCCCGCCTCGGCGGCGGCCCGGCCCACCAGCGCCTCATCCTGGCGAACCTGGCCACCCAGCTCTTCGAGCACGGCCGGATCACCACGACCGAGGCGAAGGCCCGCGCCCTGCGTCCGCACGCGGAGAAGCTGATCACCAAGGCGAAGAAGGGCGACCTCCACAACCGTCGCGAGGTCCTCAAGACCATCCGTGACAAGGGTGTCGTCCACACGCTCTTCACCGAGATCGCGCCGACCTTCTCCGAGCGTCCGGGCGGCTACACCCGGATCACCAAGATCGGCCCCCGCAAGGGCGACAACGCCCCCATGGCCGTCATCGAGCTCGTGACCGAGGCCTACACCCCCTCGGCCCCGAAGACGAAGGCCGCCCCGGCCGCCGCCGCTGCTCCGGTCGAGGAGGCTCCCGCCGAGGAGACCACCGAGGCCGGCCCGACCGAGCTCGCCGAGGAGGCGTCGCCCGAGGAGAGCGTCGTCGCCGAGGAGGAGACCGAGGTCACCGAGCCCGTCTCGGACGAGGCCGCCGAGGCCGAGTCCACCGAGGACGAGCCGAAGGCCTGATCCGGCCCCGCAGCACCTGCACCACCCACCGACCCGCCCGGGACACCCGGGCGGGTCGGTGTCATTTCGGCCAGCCCGCCGGCCTCACCAGCCGCGCTCGACCCGCCGCAGCGCCTCGGGGAGGGTGAGCCCGGCACGTCGGGCGGCGGCGACGTACGCCGCGGCCGCCTCGTCCAGCGCGGCGTCGGCGCGACCCGCGCCCGGCCGGCCGGGGGCGGCGTCGTCCGAGGCGATGAACGTGCCACGCCGGCCCTCGGTGACCACGACGCCGTCCGCCTCGAGCGCGCGGTAGGCCTTGGCGACGGTGTTGACCGCGAGCCCCAGCTCGGCCGCGGTGGCCCGCACGGTCGGCAGGCGGGTGCCGGCCGGCAGCTCACCGGCGGCGGCCCGTCGCGCGACCTGGGCGCGCAGCTGCTCGAACGGGGGCGTGGGGTCCTGGTCATCCAGCGGCTGCACCTGCACGGCCCCACCCTAGGGTGGCGGCATGGAGCCGGACCCCACCCAGGAGCAGCAGGACGGCCGCGACGTGCTGGTCGTGGGGGAGTCGCTCGTCGACGTGGTCCACGCCGCCGACGGGACGACCCGCGAGCACCCCGGCGGCAGCGCCGCCAACGTCGCGGTCGCGCTCGCGCGGCTGGGCCGGCCCGTCCGGTTCGCCACGGCGTACGCCGCCGACGACCGCGGCCGCACGGTGGCCGACCACCTCGCCACGGCCGGGGTGGCGCTCGCGACCGACCCCGCGACGGTCGCGCGGACCTCGACGGCGCGGGCGACGATCGGGGCGGACGGCGCCGCGACGTACGACTTCGACCTGGCCTGGGAGCTCGGCCCGGTCCCCGACGAGCCGGCCCCGCTGGTCGTCCACACCTGCTCGCTCGGGGCGGTCCTGCCGCCGGGTGCCGACGACGTGGTGGCGCTGCTGGAGCGGCTGCGCGGCCGGGCCACGGTGACCTACGACGTCAACGCGCGGCCTGCGGTCACCGGCACCGGCGCGGAGGTGGTCGCCCGCGTCGAGCGGGTCGTCGCGCTCGCCGACCTGGTCAAGGCCAGCGACGAGGACCTCGCCGCGCTGTGGCCGGACCTGGACGAGCCCGCGGCGGTCGCGCGCCTGCTGGCGCTCGGACCGGCCGCCGTCGTCGTGACCCGCGGCGGGGAGGGCGCGAGCTGGACGAGCCGGCGGTGCGTGGTCGAGGTGGCCTCGCTGCCGGTCGAGGTGGCTGACACGATCGGGGCCGGCGACACGTTCGGCGCGGCCCTGGTCGACGGGCTGTGGGAGCGCGGCCGGCTCGGCGCGGAGCACCGCGACGAGCTGGCGGGGCTCGCCGAGCACGAGGTGGCCGAGCTGCTCGAGCACGCCGCCCGCGCGGCCGCGGTGACGGTGTCGCGGCCGGGCGCGGACCCGCCGTACCGCTCCGAGCTGCAGGGCTAGCCGACCGCCTGCGCCGCCTGCGCGGCCAGCCACTGGTGGACCAGCGGGACCACGGAGGCGCCCTCGCCGCTGGCGGCCGCGACCCGCTTCATCGAGCTCGCGCGGATGTCGCCGACGGCGAAGACGCCGGGCACGGTCGTGGCGAGGCTCTCCGGCGGCAGCCCGACCCAGCGGTCGCGGGGCACGTCGCGGCCGGTCAGCACGAACCCCCGCGGGTCGCGGGCAAGGCCGCCCGGCAGCCAGTCCGACTGCGGGTCGGCGCCGAGCAGCAGGAACAGCCCCTGGACCTCGCGCCGGGTCACCGACCCGTCCCGGACGTCGCGCACGTCGAGCCACGCGAGCCGCTGGTCGGCACCGTCGGCGCCGTCGCTGCCGCCGTCGGCGATCTCGCAGCAGGTCTCGACGGTGATGCGCGGGTTGAAGGCGATCTCGCCGAGGAGGTAGTCCGACATGGTGGCCGCGAGCGAGTCGCGGCGGACCATGATCGTCACCGAGCGGGCGAACTTCGCCAGGTGGATCGCCGCCTGGCCGGCGGAGTTCCCGCCGCCGACGACGACCGCGTCCGCGCCCTCCAGCTCCCGGGCGGCCGTCATCGCGCTGCCGTAGAAGACCCCGCGCCCGACGAGCTCCTCGACGGCCGGGACGCCGAGCTTGCGGTAGGCCACGCCGGTGGCCAGCACGACCGAGCGCGCCCGCAGGTCGCCGCCGTCGGTGCGGACGCAGTGGCCCTCGGGGTCCGGGTCGATCGCGAGGACCTCCCAGCCGGTGCAGAAGCGGGTGCCGAAGCGCAGCGCCTGGTTGCGCGCCCGCTGCGCCAGCCGCATGCCGGAGATGCCGCGCGGGAAGCCCAGGTAGTTGCGGATCATCGAGCTCGTCCCGGCCTGCCCGCCGACCGCCTCCGCCTCGACGACGACCGTCGAGAGGCCCTCGGACGCGGCGTACACCGCGGCGGCGAGGCCCGCCGGCCCGGCGCCGACGATGCAGACGTCGACCACCTCTTCGACGTCGACGGCCTCGGGCCGGCCGAAGATCGCGACCGCGGCCTCGCGGACGGTGCGCGGCGCGAACGGCGGGCGGTCGAAGAGCTCGACGAGGGGGTACGTCGCCGCGCCGGCCCAGCGGGCGAGCAGCTCCTGCCCGACCGGGCCGTCGGGGTGGTGCACGCGGTGGGACAGCCCCATCCGGTCGAGGAAGTCGCGCAGCGCCGGCAGCAGCGGGTCCCCGTCGGGCGCGACCACGCGGACGGTCTCGACGACCGGCTCGACGGCGGTGGCGCCCCAGTCCGAGAGCAGCTCGCACACGACGCCGTGGAACTCCTCGTCCCGCGCGCCACGCGGCATGAGCAGGTAGGCGTCGTACTTGCCCTTGGCCAGCCCGACCCGCAGCCCCGGCGCGTCGGTCAGGAAGCGCTCGTGGTGCGCGGCGACCATGCGCCGGGCGGTGGGCACGACCGCGCGCCAGCGGCTGAACGCCTCGTAGACGCCCGCGTCGGGCAGCTGGGACTCGGCGACGAAGAGCGCGACGCGGCCACCCTCGGCGAGCACGTCGCGCGCGACCTTCTCCGCGTCGGCGACGGTGGTCGTGGCGCGCAGGTCGTAGTCGCGTGCGTAGCGCCCGAACTCGTCGAGCAGGAAGGTGGTCCTCGTCTCCGAGACGAGGACGATCACGGGTCGGGCGTCCATGGGCCGAGGCTAGGCCCAGGAGGACGGGTGCGGGAGGGGTCCGGCCGGGCTGAGAGGATGCGCGGGTGCGGATCCGGATCGACCTCGCCTACGACGGCGGCGGCTTCCACGGCTGGGCGGCCCAGCCCGGGCTGCGGACGGTCCAGGGCGAGCTGTCCGCCGCGGCGGCGACGGCGCTGCGGGTGCCGTCGGTCCACCTGGTCTGCGCGGGCCGCACCGACACCGGCGTCCACGCCCGCGGGCAGGTCGTCCACCTCGACGTCGAGCCCGAGGCGCTCGCCCGCTCGGCCGGCCGCTCACCGGACCCGCCGCTGGTCGCGCTGGTGCGCCGGCTCAACGGGATCCTCCCCGCCGACGTGCGGGTACGCCGCGCGGTCGAGGCCGCGGACGGGTTCGACGCCCGCTTCTCCGCGCTGTGGCGCCGCTACGCCTACCGCGTCGCCGACGCCCCCGAGGCGGTCGACCCGCTGGTGCGCGGGCACGTGCTCGCCTGGCCGCGCCCGCTCGACGTCGACCTGATGAACCAGGCGTCGGTGCTGCTCATGGGCCAGCACGACTTCGCGTCCTTCTGCAAGCAGCGCGAGGGCGCGACGACGATCCGCGTGCTGCAGGAGCTGTCGTGGCAGCGGCTGCCGTCGGGCGTGGTCGAGGCGACCGTGCGCGCCGACGCGTTCTGCCACAGCATGGTCCGCTCGCTGGTCGGCTGCCTGCTCGCCGTCGGCGAGGGCCGCCGACCGGTCTCCTGGGCCGGCGACGTGCTGGCCGCGGAGCGGCGCGACGCCTCGGTGGCGGTCGTGCACGCCCACGGGCTGACCCTGGAGGAGGTCGCCTACCCGCCCGACGCCGAGCTCGGCGCGCGGGTCGAGCTGACCCGGGCACGGAGGGAGAAGGCATGAGCGAGGGACCGGCCGAGGACCACTACTTCACCGCCGACCCGACGGTGGCGTTCAAGCGCGCACCGATCACCGCCGAGGTGTGGGGCCGGACGCTGCCGCTCGTGAGCGGCTCCGGCGTCTTCGCCCAGGGCCGCGTCGACATCGGCACGTCGGTGCTCTTCCGCGAGACCGACCCGCCGACCGGCGGCCGCGTGCTCGACCTCGGCTGCGGCTACGGCGTCATCGGCCTCGCGGTCGCGGTCAGCGCACCCGACGCCACGGTCACCGCCGTCGACGTCAACGAGCGCGCGGTCCTCCTCGCCAACGAGAACGCCGCGGCCCTCGGCGTCACCGACCGCTACCGCGCCGCCACCCCGGACGCCGTCGACCCCCACGCGGCGTACGACGAGATCTGGTCGAACCCGCCCATCCGCATCGGCAAGCAGGCGCTCCACGAGCTGCTGCTCACCTGGCTCCCGCGGCTCGCGCCGGGCGGCCGCGCGGTGATGGTGGTCGGCAAGAACCTCGGCGCGGACTCGCTGCAGCGGTGGCTGGGGGAGCAGGGGTTCCCGACGACGCGGCTCGCCTCGGCGAAGGGCTTCCGCGTGCTGGAGTCGCGGCGCGGCTGACGGCCCGGACGTAGCCTGCTCGCCATGCTCCGCGCCTCCCTCCGCACCTCGCTCCGCGTGCTCGCCGCGCTGGTCGCGGTCGCGGTCGTCCTGGTGGCGGTGGTGACCGTGGTGCGCGACGGCCGGGACGATCCGGACGCGGACGACCCGGGGCAGCGGCGCGCGGTCGCCGAGGGTCGGGCGCGGGTGGCGCCGCGGCTGCCGGGGGAGGTGCTGACCACCATCGGGGTGGTGTCCTACAACGCGCTGCGGCACCTGCCGCTCGAGCGGGCCCGGCGCGACTGGGACCGGCTCACCGGGCGCGACGACGTCGACCTGATCGGTTGGCAGGAGTCGAAGTCGCCGGCGTTCCGCGAGCTGTACCCGCAGTACCGCGCCCGCGGCTGGGAGACCTGGCACTGGCCCGACCCCGACGGGCCGATCTCGCTGGCGGTCTCGTGGCGGACGGCGACGTTCGAGCTGCTGGACGTGTCGTTCCGGCGGATGCACCGGGGCGGCTTCCCGCGGGAGACGACCGACCCGTTCCCGGCGCGGTGGGTGGTGACCGCGCAGCTGCGGCACCGCGCGACCGGACGCACGGTCACCCTGCTGAACACCCACGTCAACCAGCACATCGAGACCGGGCAGCGCTTCGAGCGCAACCTCAACGCCGAACGCGCGAAGCAGCACCTGGCCAGGCTCGCGCGGATGTGGGACACCGCGCCCGGCTCGGTCGTGCTCGGCACGGGGGACTACAACTTCGACTTCGCCGACGACGCCCGCGCGAGGCCCGCCGGCGGGATCACCCGGGCCTTCCGCGGCCGCGCCAGCTCGACCTACCAGCTGCTCGGCCTGGACGGCCTGCGGCCGACCCGCAACACCCGGTGGATCGACTACGTCTTCGTCGCCGACCGGTCCCTGCGGACGGCAGGGGCGGCGGCTGGAAGCAGGTCGGGCACCGCCCAGATCGCCCGGCACCGGGTGCTCGGCGGCTACGCCTCCGACCACGCGCCGCTGCTCGCCCGGATCCGCGTCTACCGATGACAGGACGCCCACCCGGGCGGACCCGGGTGGGCGTCTCTCCAGCGCGTCAGGCGCTCAGCTGTCCAGTGTCGGTCACGGCGCCGGTCAGGGCGCCTCGGGCACGCCGCTCTCCGGCGGGGCGTCGCCGTCCTGGCCGGAGTCGTCCTCGGTGATCTCGGCGTCGCCGATGTCGGTCACGAGCACCGGCGTGAGGTCCTCGCCGGCGCCGTCCTTGATCTCCACGATGCGCATGCCGGAGATGCCGAGGTGGCTGTCGCCGGAGTAGCGGAACGGCGCGAGCTGCGGCCCCTCGAGGTCGGCGCCGATCTCCTCCATCGCCTCGACGATGCCGTCACGGGTGAGGTCCTCGCCGGCGGCCTGCAGCGCCTGGACGAACGCGTAGGCGTGGGACATGCCGTAGACCCGGTAGTTGGTCAGCTCGCCCTTCTCGCCGTGCTCGTCCCAGACCTTCTGCCACAGCTGGACCCACGGGTCGTCGGGCTGGTCGACGCCGGGGATGTACTCGGTGGTGAGCACGCCGTCCAGCGAGCTGGACCCGCCCTCGACCGCGCCCTCGGAGAAGCGCGAGAGCAGCGACCCGACGAGGTCGGCGTCGGAGCCGACATTGGTGTAGAACCACTGCGGCTCGTAGCCGAGCTTGAGCGCGACCAGCTGGCTGAGCGCGGTGTACGACGGGGTGTTGAACGACAGCACCATGTCCGCGCCCGAGGCCTGGAGCTTGGCGATCTGCGGGCCGACGTCGGTGTTGCCGGAGGTGTAGCGCTCGGCCGCGACGACCTGGTCGTCGAGGAACTGGCGCACGCCCTTCTCGGCGTCGTCGCCGAAGTCGTCGTCCTGCAGGAACAGGCCGACCTTGGCGTCGGGCATGTTCTCCGCGACGTACTGACCGATGATCTTGCCCTCGATCTCGTAGTCGGTCTGCCAGCCGAACGTGTAGGGGTAGGCGCTCGGGTCGTCGCCCCACTGCAGGGAGCCGGAGGAGACGAAGAAGTCCGGGACGCCCTCGTCGTTGAGGAAGTCCACGACCGCGCTGTGGGTGGGCGTGCCGAGGCCGCCGACCATCGCGAAGATCTCCTCCTCCAGGACCAGCTCGTTGGTCACCGAGCTGGTGTTGGTGGGGTTGTAGCCGTCGTCGCGGACGACGTACTCGATCTGGCGGCCGTAGATCCCGCCCTGGGCGTTGACGTAGTCGAAGTACGCCTTGGCGCCGGTGGGGATCTCGCTGTAGCCGGGCGCCGCGACGCCGGTGAGCGGGAAGTGCGCGCCGATCTTGATGGAGTCCTCGGTGACGCCCGGGGCGCTGGCGCCGCCGCCGTCGCCCCCGCCGCCGTCACCGTCGCCTCCGTCGTCGTCGCGGCCGCCGGCGCCGCAGGCGCCCAGCAGCAGGGCGCCGGCCGTGGCGGCGGCGACGAGGGTGGCTGACCTGTGGAGCCGTCGTCTCATGTCGTGCTTCCCTTCGAGGTGGTGGTGGCGGTGCTGTCCGGGTCGGTGCTCGTGCCGGGGCTGGCTCCTGGGTCTGGGCCTGCGTCGGTGCTGGTGCTGGTGCTGGTGCTGGTGGTCGGGTCGGCGGCGGCGCCGGTGGTGGTGGCCGCGGGCGGGGCGCTGCGGCCGCGCCGGCGGAGCACGGCGCCGCGGACGGTGCCGACGATCCCGGCGGGGGCGAGCAGGACGACGAGGACCATCACCACGCCGTAGACGAGGGGTGCGAGCTCGGCGGCGCGGATGTCGGAGAGGCCGGCGTCGACGCCGAGGTCGGTGACGACCTGGGGCAGGAAGGTCAGCAGCGCGGCGCCGATGAGGGCGCCGGCGAGGCTGCCGAGCCCGCCGAGGACCACGGCGCTGAGCAGCGTGAGGCTGAGGGTGAGCGTGAAGCCGCTGGGCGCGGCGAGCCGCACGGTCACCGCCATCATCGCGCCGGCCGCGCCGGCGGCGGCCGCGCTCACGACGAACGCCGACACCCGGGACCGGCCCAGGCGCACGCCGGCCAGCTCCGCGGCCACCTCGTCGTCGCGGACCGCGCGCCAGCGGCGGCCGACCCGGCTGCGGGAGAGGTTCGCGAGGAGGACGAAGGTGACGATCAGCGTGAACCAGGCCAGGTAGGCGACGTACCGGCTGCGGGTGAGGTCCTGGCCGGTGACGAAGTACGCCAGGTCGAGCGCCCACGTGGGGATGTCCGGCACGACCACGCGCAGGCCCTGCTCACCACCGAGCTGCTCCTTGAAGTAGAGCGCGATGCCCGGGACGGCGACGGCCAGGGCGAGGGTCGCGCCCGCGAGGTAGGGCCCGTGCAGCCGGGCGGCGGCCGCGCCGACCGCGATGCCGACGACGAGGGTGACGACCACCGCGGCGAGGACGACGAGGGGCAGCGGGGTGCTCGCCTCGCGGTCGTCGAGGAGCAGGGCGGTGGTGTAGGCGCCGATCGCCATCAGCGCGCCGTGGCCCAGCGAGATCTGGCCGTTCAGCCCGGTCAGCACGGTGAGGCCGCCGGCGGCGATGCCGAGGTAGGCCATCGAGGCGAGCTGGAGGTTGCGGAAGTCGCTCACGCTCTCGGAGACGGCGACCACGACCACGAGCCCGAGGAGCGCGACGAGCAGGTGGCGGCCCAGGATCGAGCCCGACCACCAGCCTGCGGCCCGGGTGCGCAGCGCGGCCATCAGACCCTCCTCGCGGCGGTCTGCGCGAACAGGCCGCCCGGCCGGAGGACCAGGACGAGCATGAGGATCACCAACGCGGCGAGCGCGACCAGCTGCGACCCGACGTACCCGCTGACGAAGGAGAGCGCGAGGCCGAGCAGCAGCCCGCCGACGACCGCGCCGAACGGGCTGTCCAGCCCGCCGAGCACGGCCGCGACGAAGCCGTAGACGACGACGGAGTCCATGTAGCCGGGGTGCACCAGGCTGCCGCCGGCGATGAGCAGGCCGGCGAGCGAGCCCACCAGCGAGGCCAGCGCCCAGCCGAGCGTCAGCATCCGGCCGACGCGGACGCCCAGCAGGCGCGCCACCTCGGGGTTGAACGCCGAGGCGCGCATCCGCAGCCCGATGTCGGTGCGCTGGAACAGCAGGAGCAGCAGCCCCATCGTCGCCAGCACCGCGAGGATCGTGAAGATGCCGAACCCGGTCAGTGCGATCGTCGTCCCGCCGACCTCGATGCCGCGGACCCCGAACGGCGCCGGGAAGCTGCGGTAGCGGTTGCCGAAGACCACCGCGGCCAGGGCGTGCAGCACGATGAAGAGGCCGAGGGTCAGGATGACCGCGTTGATCTCCGGGCCGCCCTCGACCGGTCGGATCACCACGCGCTCGACGACCGCGCCCAGCACCAGCCCGCTGGCCAGCGCCGCGGCGAAGGCCAACCAGTAGGAGTGGCCGGCGTCGACGATCACCAACGCGATGAACGTGGTCACCATCGCCATCGGCGCCTGCGCGAAGTTCACCACCCGCGTCGAGCGCCAGATGAGGACCAGGGCGAGCGCGAACGCGGCGTACACCATGCCGAGCGTCAGGCCGCCGAGGGCGGTGTTGAGGAGCTGTTGCACGAGGTCTCCCGCTCAGAATCCGAGGTAGGCGTGACGGAGCTGGTCGTCGGCGGCGAGCGCGTCGGCGTCGTCGTCGGCGACGACCCGGCCGAGGTTGAGCACGACGCCGTGGTGGGCGATCGAGAGCGCGCTGCGGGCGTTCTGCTCGACGAGCAGCACGGTGAGCGACTCGGACTCGACCAGGCCCCGGAGCAGCTCGAAGATCTGCGCGACGATGCGCGGCGCGAGCCCCAGCGACGGCTCGTCGAGCAGCAGCGTCGTCGGCCGCGCCATCAGCGCTCGGCCCACGACGAGCATCTGCCGCTCGCCGCCGGAGAGCACGTGCGCGGTCGCCGCGCGCCGGTCGGCGAGGACGGGGAAGAGGCCGTAGACGCGCTCGAGGTCGGCGGGGTCGAGCCGGCCGGTGCGGCCGAGCGCGCCGAGGCGGAGGTTCTCCTCCACGGTGAGCTCGGTGATCACGCCGCGGCCCTCGGGGACGTGCGCGAGGCCGCGCGCCGGCATCCGGTCGGCGGCGACCCGGTCGAGCCGCTCCCCGTCCAGGTCGACCGAACCCCGCTCGGCGCGGTGCAGGCCGCTGATCGTGCGCAGCAGGGTCGTCTTGCCGGCGCCGTTGGCCCCGAGCACGGCGGTCACCTGGCCGCGCTCGGCGGTGAACGAGACGCCGTCGAGCGCGCGGACCGGCCCGTAGCCGGCGGTGAGGTCGGTGACCGTGAGCATCGCGGGCACGCCTCAGCCCACCTGCTCGCCGAGGTACGCCGCCAGGACGGCCGGGTCGTCGCGCACCTGGGCGGGCGTGCCGGAGGCGATGCGGCGGCCGAAGTCGAGCACGGTGATCTCGTCGCACACCCGCATCACCAGGTCCATGTGGTGCTCGACGAGCAGCACCGAGACGCCCTCGTCCCGCGACAGCGACTGCACCAGGTCGCCCAGCTCGGTCATGTCGTCGGCGCCCAGGCCGCTCGCCGGCTCGTCGAGCAGCAGCAGGTCGGGCTCGGCCGCGAGCGCGCGGGCCAGCGCGACCCGCTTGCGGACCGGGTACGGCAGGCTGGCGGGGTAGCGGGCGGCGTACGACGCGACGTCGAGGCGTTCGAGCACTGCCATCGCCCGGTCGCGGAGGGCGCGCTCCTCGCGGGCGGCGCGGGGGAGGCCGAGCAGGGCGGTGAGGAATCCGGTGCGGGCGTGGCGGTCGGCGCCGACGAGGACGTTCTCGAGCACCGTCACCCGGTCGAAGAGGCCGAGCCCCTGGAGCGTGCGGGCCATGCCGAGGCCGGCGAGGTCGTGCGGCCGCAGCCGGGTCAGCTGCTCGCCGCGGCGCTCGATGGTGCCCTCGTCGGGGACGACGAAGCCGCAGGCGACGTTGAACAGCGTGGTCTTGCCGGCGCCGTTGGGGCCGATGACGCCGTGCACGGTGCCGGGGGCGACGGCGAGGTCGACGCCGGTGAGCGCGTGCACGCCGCCGAAGCTCACCGAGACCCCGCGCAGCGCGAGGGCGGTCCCGCCGGTCGCGGCGGGCGTGGCGGCGGTGCTCGTGGACGGCGGCAACGGACCTCCCCGGGGTCGCCCCGAGGCTGGTCCCCGAGGTGTGTGACCTGGACCACCTTGGTGCGCGCGCACAGGATGTGCACTAGGCGCAGTGCACAGATTCGGTTGGTCCCCTCGCCCCGAACCGCCGCCGGGGGTGGTGTTCTTTGTGCACGGAGTGCGAACGTGCCTTCATGCGCTCCGCCCACCCCGCCGCCGGCGCGACGCCGGCCGCACCTGCCGTCGACGCCGCGGCACGGGCGTGGGCGCTGCTGCTGGACCAGTCGGACACGATCGCCGACAGCATCACGCTGGCGCTCTTCGAGCGGGACGCGCAGATCTACGAGCGGATCGGCCCCGAGCTGCGGGTCGACGTCCGCGAGAGCACGCGGGTGCACATCCGCCGTGGCCTCGAGGTGCTGTCGGGCCAGCGCACCTCGGGCAACCCGACCGCCATCGACGTCTGGCGCGAGACCGGACGCCGGCGTGCGCGCCAGGGCGTCCCGCTGGAGCTGGTGCTCAACGCCTACATGCTGGGCGCCCGGGTGCTGTGGGAGGCGCTCATCGCGCGGTCGGCCACGGCTCCGGAGGGCCTCGTCGACGACCGCGTGCTGCTCGCGGCCGGCGGCACGGTCTGGTCCAACCTCGACGTGCAGAACGCCGTCCTCATCGAGGCCTACCGCCGCGAGGCCGCCCGCCTGCAGCGACACGACCTGCAGCGCCAGCAGTCGGTGCTCGACGGGCTGCTCGAGGGCCGCGGCGCCGACCCCGACTTCGCCGAGGAGGCCCGCTCGGTGCTCGACCTCGGCGCCGAGGACGCCGTCGCCTGCGTCGTCGCGCTCTACGACGACCCGCCCGACTCCCTCGGCCCCGCCGAGGACCGCCTCGACCGGCTCGGCGTCGTCGCCCGCTGGCACGTGCGGGCCGGGATCTACTTCGGGCTGCTCGCCGGCCCGCTGCCCGACGAGCCGGGGATCGCCGAGCTCTTCGAGCCGTACGCCGCCGGCCGGATGGGCGTGGCCGCCGCACCCGACGGGCTCGCGGGCTTCGCGACGGCGTTCCAGCTGGCCTGCCGCGCCGCCGAGACGCTCCCGCGGTCGGGCCGCGGCGTCGTGCCGGTCACCGAACGGCTGCCCGAGGTGCTGCTCGCCGGCAGTCCCCAGGTCGCCCCGCTCCTGCTCGCCCGCACGCTCGGCCCCATCCTCAACCAGCCCGAGACCCAGGCCCGCACACTCCTCGACACCCTCGCCGCGCTCCTGCGCCACGGCGGCTCGCCGACCCACGCCGCCGAGGAGCTCTACTGCCACCGCAACACCGTCATCTACCGCCTCAAGCAGATCGAGCAGCTCACCGGCCGCTCCCTCGCCGACCCCCGCGACAAGCTCCTCCTCGAGCTCGCGCTCATGGCCTGCGGCTCCGCCGGCTGAGCCGCTCGTTGGTCGAGCAGCGCCCTTGCGAGCGTCGACGAGACCCCTGGCAGCCGGACTTCGGCCTGCGGGCCGTCGGTGGTTGCGGTGGAGGCAGTTATGAGGGTCAGGTACGGCGTGGTCGCGGTCTGCGCCCGGCTCGCTGGCCGCCACCTCGGCTGGCTCGGCTATCCATCGGCTGGTTGAGGAGCTTGCGCTGGCAAGCGTCTCGAAACCCACCGGCCAACCCTCCACAGACGCGGGCCGCGACCTTCCATACGAACACGTGTTCGAGTAGAATGAGGCCATGAGCCTGGCCCACCTCGCGACACCCGAGACCCCGCTGGACGACCCAGCCGAGGTCCTCGCTGCCGCGCGGGCCAGCCAGCGCGAGGCCGACGCCGCAGAGGTCCGCGTGCTCCTGGCTGCGGTGCAGTGGTGCGTGATGCACCCGGCGGAGTCGCTGGACGACGCAGCCGCGTGGTCGACGCTGCGTGGGTACGGCGACAAGCCCGTCCCGCTGGCCGGTGACGGGGCGCCGATGGTCACCGAGTTCGCCGTCGTCGAGCTCGCCGCCGCCCTCGGCAAGTCCCTCGAAGCAGGCCGTGCCTACCTGGCCGAGGCGCTCGAGCTGCGCTACCGCCTCCCCCAGACCTGGACCGCCCTGACCAGCGGGGTCCTGCCGGCGTGGAAGGCCCGCTCCATCGCCCGCCGCACCCTCCACCTCCCCGAGAAGGGCGCGGCGTTCGTGGACACCCACGTCCACCACTGCGCCGCCTCCATCGGCCCCGCCGCCCTCGAACGCGTCGTGGAGGAAGCGCTCGTGCGGTTCGACCCCGACGAAGCCGAACGCATCCGGTTCGAGCGCACCGAGACCCGCCACGTCACGATCCAGACCCGCCAGGTCTCCTTCGACGGCCAGGTCGACTGCTGGGCCACCCTCGACCTCGCCGACGCCCTCGACCTCGAGGACGCCCTCGCCAAGGGAGCCGACCGCCTCGCCGCCCTCGGCTCCCTCGAAGCCGAAGGGTCACGTCGGGCGACCGCGCTCGGCGACATGGCCCGCCGCCAGCTCGTCCTGGAGTTCGACGCCGACCCCAAGCCGCTGGTCGTCCACGTCCACCAGACCCCGGATGGCACCGTCGACCAGGTCGTGCGGGTGGAGAACACCCGCGGGTTCGTCCTGGCCGGCCAGCTCGCCGACTGGTGCACCCGCGCCACCACCAGCCCCACCGGCAAGATCACCATCAAGCCGGTCATCGACCTCGCCGAACACATCCACGTCGAGGCCTACGAGGTCCCCGACCGCCTCAGCCGGCAGACCCGGCTCCGTGACCACCACTGCGTCTTCCCCTGGTGCACCCGCCCCGCGTTCCAGCACTCCCAGGTCGACGACGACCACGTCATCCCCCACAGCCGCGGCGGACCCACCGCGACCGACAACATCGGGCCCCTCTGTCGCAGGCACCACCGAGCCAAGACCCACGGCGGCTGGCACCAGACCTCACCCGGTCCCGGCTCCTACCGGTGGACCAGCCCCTGCGGGACGACGTACACCGTCGACCATCACGGCACCTTCGACCACGACACCGGTCCAGCGCCGCTCCTCAGTCCCGGCTGATCACCCCGCCCCACACCCCGCCGAACCACCAGGTCGGCGGGGCACAGGCACGTCCGCGACCCCGTTTGTCGAGCAGCGAGCGCCAGCCGGTGGGTTGAGGAAGACGCGCTGCGCCTGTCTCGAAACCGAGCGTCGACGAGACCACCACCGCTGGTCGAGCAGCGAGCGCCGACGAGACCCGGTGACCGTCCCCGGCGCCCTGCGCCCCTCGCCAGGTCTCGACAACGGTCGGGCCTTGCGGCCCTCCCTGCTCGACCAACGGGGGATACCGCTGGTGGAGCAGCGAGCCAGGCCGGTGGGTTGAGGCAGGCGCGCTGGCGCCTGTCTCGAAACCGAGCGTCGACGAGACCGCCACCGCTGGTCGAGCAGCGAGCGCAAGCGAGCGTCGACGAGACCCGGTGACCGTCCCCGGCGCCCTGCGTCTCTCGCCGGGTCTCGACAACGGTCGGGCCTTGCGGCCCTCCCTGCTCGACCAACGGGGGACACCGCTGGTGGAGCAGTGAGCCAGGCCGGTGGGTTGAGGAAGGCGCGCTGGCGCCTGTCTCGAAACCGAGCGTCGACGAGACCGCCACCGCTGGTCGAGCAGCGAGCGCAAGCGAGCGTCGACGAGACCCGGTGACCGTCCCCGCCGCCCTGCGTCTCTCG
>NZ_JAUHJR010000006.1:215305-235006 GCF_030412915.1 Nocardioides abyssi
AGGCGCGCTGGCGCCTGTCTCGAAACCGAGCGTCGACGAGACCGCCACCGCTGGTCGAGCAGCGAGCGCAAGCGAGCGTCGACGAGACCCGGTGACCGTCCCCGCCGCCCTGCGTCTCTCGCCGGGTCTCGACACCGGTCGGGCCTGGCGGCCCTCCCTGCTCGACCGGCGGACGGTCGACCGGCCGGAGCGGACGATGGAGCTCGAGGCCGGTCAGCGGCCTCCGCCGCCTCCGCCCTGCACGTTGCCCCGCGCGGCTGCGACCACAGCACGACGTCGTGGATCGACGGGTGGCCGGAGGTGACGTTCTCGGTGCTCGGGCGGGAGTTCACCCGCGCGGCGGCGGAGACCCTGGCGTTCCACTCTCCGGACCGGACCCCGGGGTGCCGGGACCTGGAGCGCTGACGTCCGACGCCTCGTCCTCCGCGCGCCGTCGGGAGGACGCGGCGAGCGCGAGCGTCACGGCGGTCGAGGCCACGGCGACGACGACTCGCGACCGCGGCACGCCGTGGGCGGTGAGCCACCGGTGCAGCGCGACGTCGGTGCGCTCCCAGCGCGGCATCGTGCGCCAGGTCAGCCCGCCGACGACGGCCGCGCTGAGCCAGCCGACGGCGGGTGGTGCGTCGAGGTCGGCGTCCCGCAGCCCGTCGACGGCGGCGGCGGTGCTCGCGGCGGTGAGCCCGAGGCGGTACGCCGTCAGCGCTCGTGGCGAGAGGGTGGAGGGGTCGAGCAGGCCGAGCGCGCCCGGCACGACGGCCAGCGCGACGTCGCGGCCCGTGAGTCCAGCGGCCACCTCAGCGGCCCGCCCCGCCGTGCAGCATGGTTCGGAACAACGCGCAGGTCTCCTCGACCGCGGCCTGGGCGGCGGTGGAGTGGCGGCCCATGTCGACGAACCCGTGGATGAGCCCGGGGAAGGTGCGGTGCTCGACCGGGACGCCGGCATCGGCCAGCGCGCGGGCGTAGGCGTTGCCGTCGTCGCGGAGCGGGTCGAGCTCCGCGGTGACGACGACGGCGGGGGCCAGGCCGTCGAGGCGACCGTGCAGCGGGGAGAGCCGGGGGTCGCCGAGGGCGGAGGGGTCGCCGACGTACTGCGCGCCGAACCAGTCCATGGTCGGTCGGTCGAGGAAGTAGCCCTCGGCGTTCTCGGTGTGCGAGGGGTAGGAGCCGCCCATGTCGGTGACGGGGTAGACCAGCAGCTGGGCGGAGAGCGGACGGTCCTCGTCGCGGAACGCCTGGGCGACGACGGCGGACAGGTTGCCGCCGGCGGAGTCGCCGGCCACCGCGATCCGGTCGTCCCCGCCGAGGTCGGCCAGGGAGTCCGAGACCCAGCGGGCCGCCGCGAGCGCGTCGTCCACCGCGGCGGGGAAGGGGTGCTCGGGGGCGAGGCGGTAGTCGACCGAGACGACGACGGCGTCGCACAGCGTCGCGATGGTGCGGCAGGTCAGGTCGTGGGTGTCGAGGTCGCCGATGACGAAGCCGCCGCCGTGGAAGAACGCGACCGTCGGCAGCGGCCCGTCGGCCGCCGGGCGGTAGACGCGCGCGGCGAGGTCGCCCGCGCCGCCCGGGACCGTGACGTCCTCGACCGAGGCCACCTCGGGCACCGCGGCGGGATCGCGCAGGTCGACGGTGAGCACCCGGAAGCCGCGCCGCGCCTCCTCGGGGGTCTGCTCGTGCATCGGCGGGTTGCCGGAGCCGGCCATGAGCTGGAGCAGCACGTCGAGCTGGGGGTCGATCGTCGGCACGGATGGTCCTCCTGAGGGACGGGTCGGGGACGGGGACGGACGGGCGGGGTCGGGCAGGGACGGGTCAGACGAAGGCGCTGATGCCGGTCTCGGCGCGCCCGATGAGCAGCTTCTGCACCTGGCTGGTGCCTTCGTAGAGGGTCATCACGCGGGCGTCGCGGAGGTACTTCGCGGGCGGGTACTCGTCGACGTACCCCGACCCGCCGTGCACCTGGATCGCGTTGTTGGCGGCGCGGACGGCGGCCTCGGAGGCGAAGAGCTTCGCCTTGGAGGCGGCGATCCCGAACGGCTCGCCGCGGTCGATGAGGTCGGCGCACCGCCACACGAGCAGCCGCGCGGCGTCGGCGTCGACGGAGATGTCGGCGATCATGTCCTGCACCAGCTGGAAGCCCGCGATGGGCCGGCCGAACTGGGTGCGGGTGGTGGCGTAGGCGACCGAGGACTCCAGGCAGCCCTGCACGATGCCGACGCACCCGGCGGCCACCGAGACCCGGCCCTTGTCGAGGGTGGTCATCGCGATCTTGAAGCCCTGCCCCTCCTCGCCGAGCCGGGCCGAGGCCGGCACGCGGACGTCGTCGAGGAAGAGCTCGGCGGTCGCCTGGCCGCGCAGGCCGAGCTTCCCCTTGATCTCGCGGGCCTCGAAGCCGGGGGTGTCGGTGGGCACCAGGAACGCCGTGACACCGCGCGGCCCGGGCTCGCCGGTGCGCGCGAAGACCAGCGCGACCTGCGCCCAGGTGCCGTTGGTGATGAACAGCTTGCGGCCGTTGATGACGTAGTCGTCGCCGTCGCGCACCGCGCGGGAGGTGAGGTTGCCGGCGTCGGAGCCGGTGTCGGGCTCGGTGAGGCCGAAGCAGCCGAGGATCTCCCCGGACGCGATGCGAGGCAGCCACTCCTGCTTCTGCTCCTCGGTGCCGGCGGCGAGGATCGACTTGCCGACCAGCCCGTTGGAGACCGACACGATGCCGCGCAGCGCGGAGTCGGCCCGGCCGAGCTCCTCCATCGCGAGCACGTAGGTGAGGTAGTCGCCGCCGAGACCGCCGTACTCCTCGGGGATCGTCAGCCCGAAGAACCCGATCTCGCCCATCGCGGGCACGATCGCGGTGTCGACGGCCTCGCGGCGGTCCCACTCGATGCGGTGCGGGACGGCCTCGCGCTCGAGGAACTCGCGGGCGAGGGCCCGGAAGCCCTCCTGCTCGTCGGTGAGGCTGAGGTCCATGCGGTCATCCTGCCCGGCGCCTGGTGGCGGTCAGGTGACCGGCGCGCGGTCCTGGCGGCGCTCCCACCAGCCGCACCCGGCGAGCACCAGCGCGGCGAGGGCGGCGCCGGCGACGACGTCGATGACGTAGTGCTCGGCGAAGTAGACGAGGGCGAGCGACATCGCGAGGGGGTACGCCGCGAGCAGCCACCGCCAGCGGGCGCGCAGCTGGAGGATCCCGTAGCCGGCAACGAGGAACGCGATCCCCGCGTGCAGCGACGGCATCGCGGCCACCGGGTTGCCCACGCCCTGCAGCACCAGGTCGAACCGGCCCAGCCCGAGGTCGGCCCAGCCGCGGCTGGTGATCCGGGTGACGTCACCCATGAACCCGTCGCGCGAGGCCATCCACGGCGGCGCCATCGGGTAGAGGATGTAGACGACGAGCGCGCCGAAGTTGATCGCCAGGTAGCGCCGCATCCACCGCACCCACTCCGGCCGGCTGCGCAGCCACAGCACCGCGGCCAGCGTCAGGCCGGTGACGAAGTGGGTGGCGTAGACGGTCGTCAGCGCCACGTCGTACCACCGCGGCGGCAGGTCGCGGGTGCACGGATTGCCGCACCAGGCCGCCTGCAGGTGCTCGGTCGGGGTCGTCCCGCCGCCCAGCCACTCGTCGACGCGGATCGGCATCGTGACGTGCACCGGCAGCCCGAGCTCGTCGGTGAGGCCGCGGCTGTAGAAGTAGATGACCAGCCCGACCACCGGCGGCCACCAGTCCCGCAGGAACTGCAGGTGGTGGCGTGCGGGCTCCTGCACGTTCCAGGCGATCGTGGCCAGCCACAGCCACAGGAAGACCTGGACGGTGTCGTTGGGGATGCCGAGCAGCCGCGACCACAGGACCAGCGCCACGGCGTACGCCGTCATGGCCGCGATGCGGGCACCTCGCCGCGTGCGCCGGGCGGGCGCGGGCCCGGGGTCGGTCGTGGAGCGCTCGTCCTGCTCCTCGACCTGGGTCACGCGCCTCATCCTAAAGAAGGGTCTCGGCGTGCGCCGCCGGCTTTCGGTGGGACCTGTGCAACACCGCCGGTGCATCGAGCGTCTGTGGGGCATGGCGGTGCTGGTGCGGCAGGGTGGTGACGTGACGAGGTCGGACGTGCCGGGCGTGCCCGACTTCGACGCGTGGGTGGCCGCGCGCGGACCGGCGCTGCTGCGGCTGGCCTACACGCTGACCGGGGAGCGGGCCGACGCGGAGGACGTCGTGCAGGACGCGCTGTCGCGTGCGCTGCCGCGGTGGGAGCGGATCAGCCGCGTCGACGACCCCGACGCCTACGTCCGGCGGATGGTCGTCAACGCGCACGTGTCGTGGTGGCGACGGTTCCGCCGGCGCGAGTCGCCCGTCGAGGAGGTCCGTCCGACGGGGGCCGCGCCGGCCGCCGACGCGGGGCTGGCCGGCGAGCGGGACCGGCTGTGGCGGGCCTGTCGCGCGCTCCCCGAGGCGCAGCGGACGGCGGTGGTGCTCCGCTACTACGAGCAGCTGGAGTACGCCGAGATCGCGGCGCTGACCGGCGTGCGCGAGGGATCGGTGCGCTCGCGGGTCTCCCGCGGGCTGGCGGCGCTGCGGGTGGAGCTGGGCGAGCGGGAGGAGGAGCGGTGAACCGGTTCGAGGAGGAGCTGCACGAGGCGCTGGTGGCCGGTGCGGAGCGGGCGCCGGACGCGACCGGCCTGGCGTCGGCAGCCCGGGGACGCGCGCGGAGGAGGCGGCGTACGACGCTCGCGGCCGTGGCCGCCGGCGTGGTCGCCGCCGTGGCGCTCCCGCTCGGCGTGCTCGCCGCGACCGGCGGGGACGGCGGGTCGGACGTCCCCACGGTGCTGGACCGTCCCGCCGTCGCGCCGGGCATGCGGGTGGAGAGCTACCACCAGGTGAGCCTGCAGGTCCCGGCCGACTGGGAGCACGGTGGCCTGTCGTCGTGGTGCGCGTACGGGGGCGACCGCTCGCCCCGCGTCGAGCGGCCCGACACGATCGTGGAGCTCATCGGCTGCGGACGGCCCGGGCTCGGCGTGCGCCTGACGGAGGCCGGCGACGCCGACTCCTACGACGCGCCGCGGCTCGTCGAGGGGGACTGGGTCGGCCAGCAGACCCAGGCCGGCGTGCGGGTGGAGGTGCGCGCGACCGACGAGGAGACGGTCGACGAGGTGCTCGACTCGATCCGGGTCGCCCTCGACCCCGACCCGAACGGCTGCCCGGTGGTCCGAGACCTGCCGCCCGAGGGCTTCGCCTGGCCGGAGGACGGCGGCTCGGTCTGCCGGTACGACGCCGACGGGCAGCTCGTGCAGAGCGAGCTGCTCGCCGAGGCGGACGCCGCGGCTGCAGCCGCGGCTGTCGCCGCCGCGCCGGGCCGGGGCGCGATGAACGACTGCGCGAACGCGCCCGGCGAGTCGGTCGTGCTCGGCCTGCCGGACGGCCCGGCGCGGGTGGAGTACTCCGGTCTGCCCTGCTCGGACCGTGGCGTCTTCGTGGACGGCCGCCACCTGCAGCTCACCCGGGACGTCATGCGCTGGGCGCTGTCGCCGGGCTGGTCGGGCAGCGTGACGGAGTGGGTCCCGGTGCCCGACCGGCTCCGGACGGTCGGCTGAGCCGCCTGCGCCGGAGCGGACCTACTGGGCGCTGCGGCTGTCGGTGACGACGCCCGGCCACGCCTCGACGAGCCCGTCGAGGGCGGGGGCCGCCTGGTCGGGGCCGAGGACCGAGCGGACCTGGGCGACGACGACGTGGCGGATGGCCGGCCAGGCGTCGACGGAGGCCAGCTCGGGGTCGATGCAGCCGTCGGAGGCGAGCCGCACCAGGTTGGCCGGGATCGGGAAGCCGAGCAGGTCGGCCACCGAGAGCAGCCCGGCCGCGCCGTCGCCGACCTCGCACAGGTCGCTGAAGGCGAGGTGGCCGGCGCCGCCGAGCACCACGATGCGCTTGGGCGCCGACATCGCGACGTACGCCTGCTCCATCCGCTCGGCGGTGACGATCTGGTCGGCGCCGCCGACGAGCAGCAGGCCCGGCTGGGTGGGCACCTCGGTGGCGCCCTCGTCGAGCGCGCCGGTGGCAGCGCCGGCCATGCCGACCCAGGTGTCCACGCGGGGGTCGGCGACCGCGAGGTTCTCGACCGCTCGGCCGCCGGCGGAGTGGCCGACCGCGGCGACGCGGGTCATGTCGACCCGCTTGTGCAGCCAGCTCTTCCTCGCCCGCGACTTCGTGCCGAGCAGCGTGATCGTGTCCCGCAGGTCCTGCACGTCGGTGGTCGTGCCGGGCTTGCCGCCGAGCACGGTGGTCATCGTCCGGCTGCGGTGGTCGGGCGCGGCGACGACGTAGCCCCACGACGCGAGCGCGGCGGTGAGGAAGGTCGACTGCTGGCGGAAGCCGGCGAAGCCGTGGCTGAAGACCACCAGCGGGAAGCCGCGCTTGGCGATCGGCGCGCGGCGCACCCCGCCGCTGGGGTGGGTGACGGTCGCGCCCGCGGGGATGAGCCCCTTCAGGAACGCCGGGAGGTACTCGACGACGTCGTAGGTGCCCTCCGGCTTGCCCGCGACGTCGGCCGGACGCGTGGGGTACCAGACCTCGACCAGCGCACCGGTCGGCAGCCGCATGGAGCGCTGGCCGACGCCGTACGGCCCGTCGCCGGCGTACGCCGTGGGGCTCGGGGCGGTCTCGTCGGCAGCGGCGGACGCGGGGCCGGCCGGGGCGGCGGGAGCGGGCCCGGCCAGCAGGCCGAGGGCGAGGGCGGAGGCCGAGGCGGCCGTCAGGAGGGCGCGCGTCGCGCGGGTGAGGCGGGTCACGTCCCGCACGGTAGGGCGCCCCGCGGACATTCCGCAGGCAAAACGAGTCGCTCCCCGGCCGTCGAGGGCGGAGAATCCTCCGTCGTGGGACACGTGGACGTCGCCGGGGTGCGCTACGAGCTGCCGGACGGGCGGGTGCTGCTCGACGACGTGTCGTTCCGCGTCGGTGAGGGGCAGAAGGTCGCCCTCGTCGGCGCCAACGGCGCGGGCAAGACGACGCTGCTGCGCATCGTCATCGGCGAGCTGCAGCCGCACGCGGGCGTGGTGACGCGCAGCGGCGGCCTCGGCGTCATGCGCCAGCACGTCGCGCACGGCTCGACGACGGTCGCCGACCTGCTGCTGAGCGTCTCTCCGCCGCGGGTGCGCCAGGCCGCGGCCGAGGTCGACCGGCTCGAGCTCGCGCTGATGGAGACCGACGACGAGCGGACCCAGATGGCCTACGCGGGCGCGCTGGGGGAGTACGCCGACGCCGGCGGCTACGACGTCGAGGTCACGTGGGACGTGTGCACGACCGCCGCGCTCGGCCTGCCCTACGACCGGGCGAAGTACCGCGAGCTGACCACGCTCTCGGGCGGGGAGCAGAAGCGTCTCGCCCTGGAGTTCCTGCTGCGCGGCCCCGACCAGGTGCTGCTGCTCGACGAGCCCGACAACTACCTCGACGTGCCCGGCAAGATCTGGCTCGAGGAGCGGATCCGCGAGTCGGACAAGACCGTGCTGATGATCAGCCACGACCGCGAGCTGCTGAACAACACCGCGACCCGGGTCGTCACCGTCGAGCTGGCCGGCGGCGGTCCGGGCGTCGGCAACTCGGTGTGGACCCACCCGGGCGGCTTCGCCTCCTACCACCAGGCGCGCACCGACCGCTTCGAGCGGTTCGAGGAGATGCGCAAGCGCTGGGACGAGGAGCACGCCAAGCTCAAGGCGCTCGTGCTCCGGCTGAAGATCAAGGCGGAGTACAACGACGGGATGTCGAGCCAGTACCGCGCCGCGCAGACCCGGCTGCGCAAGTTCGAGGAGGCCGGCCCGCCGACCGAGCAGCCCCGCGAGCAGCAGGTCTCGATGCGGCTGCGTGGTGGCCGGACCGGCAAGCGCGCGGTGGTGTGCGAGCAGCTGGAGCTGACCGGCCTGATGCGCCCCTTCGACCTCGAGGTCTGGTACGGCGAGCGGGTGGCCGTGCTCGGCTCGAACGGCTCGGGCAAGTCCCACTTCCTGCGGCTGCTCGCCGCCGGCGGCAGCGACCCCGACGTCGAGCACCGGCCCGTCGGGGAGGTGGCGATCGCGCCGGTCGCGCACACCGGCAAGGCCAAGCTGGGTGCGCGGGTGCGGCCCGGCTGGTTCGTGCAGACCCACGAGCACCCCGAGCTCATCGGGCGGACGCTGCTGGAGGTCCTGCACCGCGGCGACGGCCACCCCGACGGCCGGCAGGGGATGGGCCGCGAGCAGGCCGCGCGCGTGCTCGACCGCTACGAGCTGAGCGCGTCGGGCGAGCAGACCTTCGAGTCGCTCAGCGGCGGCCAGCAGGCGCGCTTCCAGATCCTGCTGCTCGAGCTGTCCGGCGCGACCCTGCTGCTGCTCGACGAGCCCACCGACAACCTCGACGTGCAGAGCGCCGAGGCGCTGGAGGAGGGGCTCGCGGCGTTCGACGGGACGGTGCTCGCGGTGACCCACGACCGGTGGTTCGCCCGCGGCTTCGACCGGTTCCTCGTCTACGGCGCCGACGGCGAGGTCTACGAGTCCGACGGCCCGGTCTGGGACGAGGGACGGGTGGCGCGGTCGCGATGACCTCCCCGGAGCGCGCGCAGGACCCGGGGCAGGAGCCGCCGCTGCGGGTGGTCGAGGTCGACCCGTTCGACGACGCCGCCCTCGCCGCCTGGCACCAGGTGTACGCCGCGGCCGAGGCGCACGACCTGGGCGACCTCGCCACGCCGTGGCAGCTGGCGGAGGTCCGGGCGATGATGCAGCGACCCGGCTCCGGCTCGTGGCAGGGCGCCTGGGCGGGGGTGCTCGGCGACGGGCCGGACGCGCCCGTCGTCGCGGCGGGGTGGATGCGCATCCCGCTGCTGGACAACCTCGACCGTGCCGAGCTGACCGTGCACGTGCTGCCCACGCACCGGCGCCGGGGCCACGGGTCGGCCCTGCTGGCCCACCTCGAGCAGGTCGCCCGCGAGCGCGGCCGCCGGATCCTCGCCACCGAGACGGCCTACCCGTACGCCGCCGGACCGGCCGGCGACGGTGTGCCGGGCCCCGAGCTCGCCCGGGCCCGCGGCTACGTGTTCGGGCTGGGCGACGTGCAGCGGCGGCTGCGGCTGCCGGTGGCCACCGACCTGCTCGACCGGCTGGCCGGCGAGGCCGCCGGGCACCACGCGGCGTACACCCTGCGGTCGTGGGTCGGGCCGGTCCCCGAGGAGCTGCTCGTGGGGTGGGCGGAGCTCACCGCCTCGTTGATGACCGAGGCGCCGACCGGCGAGCTCGACCTCGAGCCGGAGAGCGCCGACCCGCGGGTGGTCCGCGAGCGCGAGGAGCTGCTCGAGCGCCAGGGCCGCACGAGCCACGCGACGGTCGCCCTCGACGCGGATGGTGCCGTGGTGGCCTACAGCGAGCTGGTCACCACCGTCCACGAGCCCGGCCGGGCCTACCAGTGGGGCACGCTCGTGCGCCGGGCCCACCGCGGCCACCGGCTGGGCGTCGCGGTCAAGGTCGCCACCCTGCGGCTGCTGCAGGAGCGGCGGCCCGACGTCACCCAGGTGCTGACCTACAACGCCGAGGTCAACGACCACATGATCGCCGTCAACGAGCTGCTCGGCTTCGAGCCGGTCGCGCGGCTCGGGGAGTTCCAGAAGGTCCTCGAGCCGCGCGGCTGAGCGCCGGTCAGCTGCTGGTGGCGTCGGAGTCCAGCTCGAGGTCGACGGTCCGCTCGTCGCCGTCACGGACGAAGGTCACCGTGACCTCGTCGCCGGGGCGGTAGGAGCGGATGGTCGCGACCAGCGAGTCCGCGCTGGTGATGGCCCGGTCGTCGACCGCGGTGATCACGTCGCCGGCCTCGATGCCGGCCTTGCCGGCCGTCGAGCCGTCGGTGACCTCCTGCACCTGGGCGCCGAGGACGTCCGGGGTCTCGGGCTGCTCCTGCTCGGGCTGCTCCTGGCCCGGGAAGCCCTCGAGTCCGCCGGGGCCCTGGGCGCGGGGAGCGCCCGGGTCGCTGACGGTGATGCCGAGCCGGGCGTGGGTCGGGGTCTCGCCGGCCTTCATCTGGTCGACGATCGGCAGCACGGGCGCCATCGGGATCGCGAAGCCCAGGCCGATCGACCCGCCCTCGGAGCCCAGCCCGCTGGAGGAGGTGCGGATGGAGGAGTTGATGCCGATGACCTGGCCGGCCATGTTGACCAGCGGGCCGCCGGAGTTGCCGGGGTTGATCGCCGCGTCGGTCTGGATCGCGGGGTAGGTCGTGGAGTTCTGCTCGTCGTCGGTGCCGACGTTGACCGGCCGGTCCAGGGCGCTGACGATGCCGCTGGTCACCGTCGACTCGAGGCCGAAGGGCGAGCCGATGGCGACGACCTGCTCGCCCACGTCGAGCGCGCCCGAGTCGCCGATCGTGGCGGGGGTGAGGTCCTCGACGTCCTCGGCCTGGATGACCGCGGTGTCGGTCAGGGGGTCGCGACCGAGGATCTCGGCGTCGGCCCGGCTGCCGTCGCTGAACGCCACGGAGATCTGGCCCCCGTCGGCCGCGAGCTCGATCACGTGGTTGTTGGTGAGGACCAGCCCGTCCGAGCTGAGCACGATGCCCGAGCCGGAGCCGGCCTCCTGCGCGCCGCGGACCTCGATCTGCACGACCGAGGGCAGCACCGCCGCGGCGACCTGCTCCACCGACCCCTCCGGTGCCGGGTCGTCGGAGGTGCTGACGACCGGCGACGCGGTGGCCGCGCCGCGACCGCCCGAGCCGGCGCCACCGTCGTCGTCGTACGCCGACCAGAGCGCGGCGCCGCCGACGCCCGCGCCGCCGCCCACGACGAGGGCCCCCGCGAGCACGGCCGCCGCGAAGCCCTTCCGCCCGCGCTGCGGCCGGGCCGCCGCCGGCTCTGGCGACGGCTCGGGGGACGGCTCGGGGGACGGGGTGCCCCACCCCGCCGGGGGGCCGGCCGGCGGGGGACCGGCCGGGTAGGCGTGCAGCGGGGCGGTGTCCTGCGGGTCGCGGTCGTCCTCGGTCATGGCTCCACGGTGCCCAGGGTGCCTGTGACGATCCTGAGACGCGGCTGTTGGTCGGGCGAGAAGGGCTCGACGGGGCTTGTGATGTGGACCACAATCGCGCCATGACTGCCACCGCACCGCCGACCGCCCCCGACACGACGGCCGCCCCCGAGCCGGTCTTCGTCGACGACCGCCTCGCCCACTGGGCGCGCACCACGCCCGACGCCGAGGCGATGACCTACCTCGGTCGCACCTGGACCTGGGCGCAGTGGGACGAGCGGGTACGCCGCGCGGCCGGTGCCCTCCAGCAGCTCGGCGTGGGGCGCGGGGACGTCGTGGCGTTCCTCGACAAGAACCACCCGGCCTGCGTCGAGCTCTCCCTGGCGGCCGGCTCGCTGGGCGCCGCGAACGCGATCGTCAACTGGCGCTCCTCCGGCGACGAGGTCGAGTACGCCGTCAACGACTCCGGAGCGACGGTGCTGGTCGTCGGCAGCGAGCTGATGGAGACCGTCGAGGCGATCCGCGACCGGCTGCCGCAGGTGGAGCACGTCGTCGAGGTGACGCCCGAGGGCACCGACGGCGACGCGTGGGAGGCGCTGCTCGCCGACGCGACGCCGGTCGACCGGCAGCCCGACGTCGAGCCGGACGACGTGTGCCTGGTGATGTACTCCTCCGGCACGACCGGACGGCCCAAGGGCGTCATGCTCACCCACCGCAACATGGTCAGCCACACGATCAACGCCCACGACGGCTGGGGCTTCGAGCCCGGTGACAAGTCGATGGTCGCGATGCCGCTCTTCCACGTCGGCGGCTCGTCGTACGTCCTCTTCGGCCTCCACGACGGCATCCCGAGCGTGATGACCCGCGACCCCGACGGGATGTCGCTGGCCGGCGCGATCCTCGCCGGCGCCAACCGGACCTTCCTGGTGCCGGCGGTGCTCGCGCAGGTGCTGCAGTCCGGCGAGGACGCGGTCAAGCTGTTCGGCGCGCTGAAGACCTACACCTACGGCGCGGCCCCGATGCCCCCGCCGCTGCTGCGTGCGGCGATGGCGGCCTGGCCCGACACCGACTTCATGCAGGTCTACGGCCTCACCGAGGTGGCGGGCGTCGCCACCCACCTGATGCCCGAGGACCACCGCACCGCGGAGGCCTCCGGCCACCCCGAGCGGCTCGTGTCGGCCGGCAAGGCCGTGCCGGGGGTCGAGATCCGGATCGTCGACCCGGCCACGCTGGAGGACCTCCCGGTCGGCACGCACGGCGAGATCTGGCTGCGGACCCCGCAGCTGATGAAGGGCTTCCTCAACAAGCCGGAGGCGACCGCGGAGGTGGTCGTCGAGGACGGCTGGTTCCGCACCGGCGACATGGGCAAGCTCGACGAGGACGGCTACCTCTTCGTCGAGGACCGGCTCAAGGACATGATCATCAGCGGCGGCGAGAACATCTACAGCCCCGAGGTCGAGCGGGTCCTCGCCGAGCACCCGGCGGTCATGGAGGTCGCGATCATCGGCATCCCGGACGACACCTGGGGCGAGTCGGTCAAGGCGGTCGTGGCGCTGAAGCCGGACGCGTCGGCGACCGAGGAGGAGATCATCGCCTACTGCCGCGAGCACCTCGCGCACTACAAGTGCCCCCGCAGCGTCGACGTGCTCGAGGCGCTCCCGCGCAACCCCACGGGCAAGATCCTGAAGCGCGAGCTACGTGCGCCCTACTGGGACGGGCGCTCCCGCGGCGTGAACTGACCGCAGGGGAACGCCCCCGCACCGGACCCGCCACAGGCCGGTAACAGTCGCCCCACAAGCGCCACGACACCACTCCCCGCCTGCCACGGTGCCCGAGAGGGCTGAGCCCGACGAGCAGGACAAACGGGGGAGTGGTGTCGTCATGCGCGCACGCATGCAGGGTTGGGTGGCCACCGCGGTGGCCGGGGCCGTCGTGGGACTGGCGGTGCCGCTCGGCGCGCTGGCGACCGGTGGAGCGGCGGGTGCCGCCCCCGGCGGCGGCACCTGGACCGGCACCCCGTGCGTCGAGACCACGCACGCCTTCGGCAAGGCGACCGGCTGGACGGAGTTCGTCCAGGGTGACGGCCACCGGACCTCGGAGTCCGAGGGATCGGTCGCCTACGGCGGGAACCTCCCCACCGGGATGTCCATCGGCTCGGACCTGACCGTCTCGGCAACGACCCCGACGCTGGTCGTCGCCGGGACCCACGGGGAGTGGTTCAACCTGCAGAAGGGGAGCGCGTTCGTCGTCCCCAAGACCGGCGTGAACCACAACAGCGGCGGTGCCTACCTCTCCACGAACCCGATCGACTTCCCCACGGCGTTCGCCGAGCTGCGCGAGCGCTCCACCCGGTGGGGCGCCGCGCCCGCCACAGGCGCCGCGGTGCGGGCCGGCGCGGACGAGGTCAACCGGGTGATCGAGCTGCGGGGCACGGACCCGAAGCTCAACGTCTTCAGCCTCACCCAGGCCGACCTCACCGAGGCCAAGACCATCGCGTACGACGTGCCGACGGGCGCCGCGGTCCTGGTCAACGTCCGCGGCACCTCGGTGCGGGTCACCAGCAAGATGACCCTCACCCCGGGCGGCGCCCAGCCGACCACCCAGGGGGTGCAGGCGCGAGGCCCGTTCATCTGGAACTTCCCCGAGGCGACGTCGCTGACGTTCGACGTGGGCTCGGACTTCGGTGGGCACGTGCTCGCACCCCGAGCCGACGTCGTCGTCCAGCTCGGCGTCCTCATCGGCCAGACCATCGCGAAGTCGTTCCGCTCGCCCAACGAGACCCACGTGGCGATGCTGCCTCACACGGTCTGCCTGCCGCCGACCACGCCGCCGACCACGCCGACGCCGACCCCCACCCCGACCACCCCGGTCGACCCGCCGGTGGACCCGCCGGTGGACCCGCCGGTGCGCTCGGACGTGACGGTCACCAAGACCGCGTCGTCGACGACCCCGCGGGGTGGTGACGCGCTGACCTACCGGCTCACCGCGCGCAACGTGGGAGCCGCAGCCGCCACGGGCGTCACCGTCACCGACGCGCTCCCGGCCGGGGTCACCCTGGTCGCGCCGCCGACCGGGTGCACCGTCCTCGCCCGCGTGCTCACCTGCACCGCCGGCACCCTCGCTGTAGGCGCGAGCGCGTCGTGGGACGTGCCCGTCACCGTCGACCCCGTCGCCGGGGCCGGCGCGCCCGCGGACCGCTGGCTGCTGCACGAGCTGACCCCGACCAAGCAGGAGGTCCACGTCGACCTCGAGCCGGGGGAGACCCGCACGGTCAACGTCGCCTGCGCCGCGCCCGACGCCCTGCTCAGCGACGGCCAGGTGCGCGTCGACCACGTCGATCAGGGCACCGGCGAGCTGACCGACGTGCGCGTGCTGCGCTCGCAGTCGACCGGCACCGGCTCATGGAAGGTCGTGCTGCGCAACGAGGCGACGGGCCGCGCGCAGGCCAAGGCGTTCGCCGTCTGCCTGCCCGGCAGCACCGAGGTCACCGAGGGCCACCGCCACGCGTTGTCGCTCGACCCGGAGCCCGTCACCAGCACCCAGGTGTGGGGCACCGGTCGGCAGACCGCCACGCTCGCCTGTCCCGCCGGCACAGCTCCGGTCGTGCCCGGCTTCGCCCTCGCCGGCGGCGCCGCCCGCTGGTCGGGCTCGGAGCCCGTGGCCGCGGGTGGCACCTCCTGGCGGTTCACCTTCGACGTGACCGACCCCGCCACCGTCGAGCTGTCGCTGCGCTGCCTGCGCCGCGAGGTCGCCTCGGTCGACGGGCACACCCACGCGCTGCGGCTCGACCACGTCGTCCGCACCGTCACGCTCCCGCCGGGCCAGGTGGTCGAGGAGCAGGTCATCTGCGCCGACGACGCCAAGGGCATCACCGCCACCTGGTCGCTGCCGCCCGGTGTCGTCCACCTCGGCAACGACCCGCGGCTCAAGGCACGGGCGTTCCGGCTGCTCAACACCACCGGCGCGCCGGTCCAGGCCGTCGTCGACCTCGAGTGCCTGGCCGACCGGCCCGGCCCGGAGGTCCGCGGGCACGCCCAGCCGGTCGTGGTCGCCAACACCGCCACGGTCACCTCGACCTCGGTCGACGCCGACCCGACCAACAACAGCGCGACGGCCACGGTGTCGGTGACGCCCGGCAGCACCACCGCGGTGCCCGCCGCGGCCGCCGGGCTCGCGGGCCGGACGGTCACGCTGCCGGTGGTCTCGTCGATGCCCGGCAGCGCCCGGGTGGTGCTCCGGTCCGGCGGCAAGGCGCTCGGCCGCGCGAAGGTCTCGCTGCGCCCCGGCGGGGTCGTCAGCGCGCGCGTCACGCTCACCAAGGCGGGTCGCACGGCCGTCCTCCGCGCCGGCCGGGTCACCGCCGTCGTCGACCCCACCCGCGGGCCGGCCACGCGGCGTACCGTCCGCCTGCGCTGACCCCGTCGCCAGGCCCCGGTCGCCAGGCCCCGGTCGTCGGGGTAGTAACGGTCGGAAACGTCCGTGACCACCCCGACGACGGACGTTCTCGACCGTTACTACCCCGTCCAGGTCAGACGGGCAGGCCGAGGGCGCGCAGCCGGGCGCGGGTGTCGTCGGCGCCGGTGAAGAGCACGGCGGCCATGCCCAGGGCCGAGGCGGCCTCGATGTTGGAGGCACGGTCGTCGACGAAGGCGAGCGCGGTCAGCGGCAGGCCCATCCGCTCGGCGACCAGCTCGTAGGCGCGCCGGTCGGGCTTGGCGACGCCCTCGGTGCCGGAGACGACCACCCCGTCGAGGAGGGAGACCACCTCGAAGCGCTGGGGGGCGTGCGGGTAGAGCTCGTCGGACCAGTTGGTCAGGCCCCACTGCGGCACGCCCGCGGTGCGCAGCTCACGGACCAGGTCGGCGGTGCCAGGCACCTCGCCGAGCAGGGAGGCCGCGAAGTTCGCGCGGTACGCCAGCGCGTGCTCGAGCCAGTGCGGGTGCGTGCGACGTACCTCCGCCTCGGCGTCCTCCCACGCGCCGCCCGAGTCGGGGCCGTGGTTCCACGCCAGGAAGTCGAAGTCGGTCGCGGTCAGGAACCGGCGCGCCTCGTCCTCGCCCACGCCGGCCGCGATCGCGGCGAGCGGGTCCCAGTCGATGAGGACGTTGCCGAAGTCCCAGACGACACCCTCGACCGAGCCCTTGACCGCGCCCTCGACCGTGCCCCGGACGCGCACGACCCCGGACGGCGAGCCGTCCGGGGTCGTGATCGGGTCCGGGTCCTGGGTCAGGCCCACCGCTCGGAGGCCGGGGTGAAGGTGAGGCCCCGGTCGCCGGTGTAGATCTGCTTCGGACGCGCGATCTTCTGGTCCTTGTCCTGGGTCAGCTCCAGCCACTGGGCCAGCCAGCCCGGGGTGCGGCCGATCGCGAAGAGGACGGTGAACATCTCCGGCGGGAACTGGAAGGCCTCGTAGATCAGGCCGGAGTAGAAGTCGACGTTGGGGTAGAGCTTGCGCTTGACGAAGTACTCGTCCTCGAGCGCGATCTTCTCCAGCTCCAGCGCGATGTCGAGCAGCGGGTTGGTGCCGGTGACCTCGAAGACGTCGGTGGCGGCCTTCTTGATGATCCGGGCACGCGGGTCGTAGTTCTTGTAGACCCGGTGGCCGAAGCCCATGAGCCGCTCGTTGCCGTTCTTCACGCCCTCGATGAAGGCGGGGATGTTCTCCTTGCCACCGATGCGGCGGAGCATCCGGAGGACGGCCTCGTTGGCGCCACCGTGCAGCGGGCCGTAGAGCGCGCCCACGCCGGCCGCGACCGCGGAGTAGGGGTCGACCTGGGTCGAGCCCACCGAGCGCACCGCGTTGGTCGAGGCGTTCTGCTCGTGGTCGGCGTGCAGGATGAACAGCACGTCGAGGGCCTTGACGAGACGCTCGTCGGCCTCGTACTTCGACTCGCTCATCTTGAACAGCATCGAGAGGAAGTTGGCGGTGTAGCCGAGGTCGTTGTCGGGGTAGACGTACGGCTTGCCCTGCGCGTGGCGGAACGACCAGGCGCCGAGGGTCGGCATCTTCGCGATCATCCGCACGATCTGCATGTGGCGGTTGTCGGCGTCGGAGATGTTGCGCGCGTCGGGGTAGAACGTCGACAGGGCCCCCACCGACGCCATCAGCATCCCCATCGGGTGCGCGTCGTAGCGGAAGCCCTGCATGAACGTCTTCACGTTCTCGTGCACGAACGTGTGGTAGGTGATCTCGTGCACCCACGCGTCGTACTGTGCCTTGTCGGGCAGCGACCCGTGGATGAGCAGGTAGGCCACCTCGAGGAAGTTCGACTTCTCGGCCAGCTGCTCGATCGGGTACCCGCGGTACTCCAGGATCCCCTGGTCACCATCGATGTAGGTGACGGAGCTGCGGCACGAGGCGGTGTTGACGAAGCCGGGGTCGTAGACGGCCAGGCCCGGAGCATCCTCCCCGGACTTGATCTTCCCGAGGTCCGCGGCCTTGATGGCGCCGTCGGTGATCGGGACGTCGTACTCCTGTCCGGTGCGGTTGTCGCGGACGGTGAGAGAGTCAGTCACGTCACCAACCTAGACCGGGGACGGGAGCCGCGTTAACCCGGTGTCCCGCGACGCGGTACGGCGAGGGGCCGGCCGGCCCGCGTTTTGACCCCCCGGGCCGCCCCGCCGTAGTCTTGCCGGTCGCGACTCCTGCCGCGCTCGTCCCCTCTGTCGGGACGGGTGCAGATCCGGACGCCGACCCTCCCGCGAGGGGGTCGAGGCGAGCCGGGCCGTGTTCGTCAGAAGCCGCAGCAGCACCACCCGCGCGGGTCCACCGCCGCGGGAACCACGAACGAAAGAGCCCACAGCCGTGCGTACGTACGCCCCGAAGCCCGCTGACATCCAGCGCGAGTGGCACGTCATCGACGCGACCGACATCGTCCTGGGTCGTCTCGCCGTGCAGTCCGCCAACCTCCTGCGCGGCAAGCACAAGCCGATCTTCGCGCCGAACGCTGACACCGGTGACTTCGTCATCGTCATCAACGCCGAGAAGGTCGCGCTGTCGAGCAACAAGAAGACCACCAAGATGGCCTACCGCCACTCCGGCTACCCGGGCGGCCTCTCGGCCACCCCGGTCGGCGAGCTCCTCGAGAAGGACGCCCGCAAGGTCATCGAGAAGGCGGTCTGGGGCATGCTCCCCAAGAACCGTCTTGGTCGGCAGATGCTGAAGAAGCTCAAGGTCTACAGCGGCCCGAACCACCCGCACCAGGCCCAGAAGGCCGTCCCGTTCGAGATCACCCAGATCTCCCAGTAATCGACTGCCCTACCGAAAGTCTGAGTGAGGATCACCGTGGCTGAGACCACCGACACCAACACCGAGGTCGAGGAGACCTACGAGGTCAACGAGCAGGGCGTCGCCTACAGCTCGGAGAGCGCGCCGTCCGCCGACGCGCCGGCCCGTCCCGCGACCATCGCCCCCGGCGCGGCCACCGGCCGTCGCAAGGAGGCCGTCGCCCGCGTCCGCATCGTGCCGGGCACCGGCGTCTGGACCGTGAACGGCCGGACCCTGGACTCCTACTTCCCGAACAAGCTGCACCAGCAGGTCGTGAACGAGCCGTTCGCTGCCCTGCAGCTCGAGGGTCGCTTCGACGTCATCGCCCGCATCCACGGCGGCGGCATCACCGGGCAGGCCGGCGCGCTGCGCCTCGGCGTGTCCCGCTGCCTCAACGCGATCGACGTCGACGCCAACCGCCCGACGCTGAAGAAGGCGGGCCTCCTGACCCGCGACGCGCGCGTCATCGAGCGCAAGAAGGCCGGTCTGAAGAAGGCCCGCAAGGCGCCGCAGTTCAGCAAGCGCTGACGTCCCACGTGGGTCGTCTGTTCGGCACGGACGGGGTCCGGGGCCAGGCGAACGGTGTTCTCACCGCTTCGCTGGCCCTGGACCTCTCCGTTTGTGCTGCCCGGGTGCTCGTCGACCACGGCGAGTACACCGGGTCCCGCCCGCTGGCCGTCGTCGGCCGCGACACCCGCATCTCGGGGCAGTTCCTCGAGCACGCCGTCGTCGCCGGGCTCGCCTCGGCGGGCGTCGACGTGGTCCGCGTCCGGGTCGTGCCGACGCCCGGGGTGGCCCACCTGACCGACGCGCTCGGCGCGGACGTCGGCGTGGTCATCAGCGCCTCGCACAACCCGATGCCCGACAACGGCATCAAGTTCCTCGCCCGCGGCGGCGTCAAGCTCGACGACGCGCTCGAGCGCGAGATCGAGTCGCTCATGGGCCAGCCGTGGCAGCCCCCCGTCGGCGGCGACGTCGGCCGGGTGACGCCGTACGCCACCCCCATCGAGGAGTACGTCGACCACCTGGTCGCCACCGTGCAGCCGCTGCGCGGGCTGAAGGTCGTGCTCGACTGCGCCCACGGTGCCGCCTCGGTCGCGGGCCCCCGCGCCCTCGAGGCCGCCGGCGCGACCGTCGTCGCGATCAACGCCTCGCCCGACGGGCTCAACATCAACGACGGCGTCGGCTCCACCCACCTCGGGCCCCTGCAGGCCGCCGTGGTCGAGCACGGTGCCGACGCCGGCTTCGCGCTCGACGGCGACGCCGACCGCTGCCTCGCGGTCGACGCGGCGGGCCAGGTCGTCGACGGCGACCAGATCCTCGCGATCCTCGCGCTCGGCCTGCGCGCGGCCGGCCAGCTCAAGGACGACACCGTCGTGGCGACCGTGATGAGCAACCTCGGCTTCGTCAACGCGATGCGCGACGCCGGCGTCGCGGTGCGCCAGACCGCGGTCGGCGACCGCTACGTGCTCGAGGAGATGAACGCCCACCAC
>NZ_JAUHJR010000057.1 GCF_030412915.1 Nocardioides abyssi
ATTATCTTTTATAAATAAGTAACTATTAAGCGCATTTGGATTATTTGGATATTTTTAAGCACTATAAATTTCGATGTGATAATCCAATCCTTTTCCTGTTTGAGATTTTAAAACTATTTCTGTTTTGTAATCATTCAGGCCACCACTGACGATATTAGCATAACCACCATTTTCTCCCAGTTTATTTGTAACAATAATACAAGTAATTTTGTTTGGATTAACTCCGCTCTCAGGAAAGTCTATGGTTTCTGTCAGAACGGCAAGGAATTTTCCATTTTCCTTAACGTCTTTTTGATATAAGAGTTTGGTGGCAGTAGAAGGATCTGGACATTGGTATATATTGTGATCGTTTTGCCCATTAC
>NZ_JAUHJR010000058.1 GCF_030412915.1 Nocardioides abyssi
TTGAGCTCGAAGTCGAAGGTGCCGGCGAGGTTGAGGGTGTTGGCGAAGAGCGTGCCGACGTAGTCGGGGTTGCCGGTGCCCTTGTCGACCTCGCCGTAGGTGCGCGAGGTCAGCACGATGCTGGCCGCGACCTCGTTGTTGCCGTTCATCTTGACGTTGCCGCCGTCGATGACGATCAGCAGCGAGCGGGTCCACACACCGCTCTCGCAGCTGGTCTGCGCCCAGGTGCTGCCCAGGTCCTTGAGGTCGACGGTGCCGCCCGGTTCGGTGCCGGTCAGGTCGAAGTACAGCACCGAGTTCGGGTACGCCGCAGGGTCCGGCACGCTCCAGCCCGACGCCGAGCGCCAGTAGCTGCCCTGC
>NZ_JAUHJR010000059.1 GCF_030412915.1 Nocardioides abyssi
CGCCTCTAGGCATCGGCATCGGCATCATTTTGAGCGGACGCTAGTACTAACAGCAGTCATGATCAGCCTCTTTTAGTAGAAGCAGTTTCGTGGCGTTTGCCACAACAAAACATTCGGCCAGCTCAATTTTATTACACAATACGTTTTGCGGTGCCCGAGAGGGCGGCAAACAATTAAGGCACTTCGAAAATCATATTACGACCAACCTCCGGTCAGTTTGTGGAATAATTCTTCATTAAGCGTTTGACTAGCGTCCTTGGACCTCGTCGACAAGAAAATGTACCCGCCAATGACCTCGTGTACCACCTTGCAATCAGCAGATTGGCAACTAAAAACGATATTCCCTTCTTCGAACTGGA
>NZ_JAUHJR010000060.1 GCF_030412915.1 Nocardioides abyssi
CGGTACCCGCCCGCGAACGATGATAATTGCGATGTCGACCAGTACGAGGGGTTCGATAAAGATGGCTGGAAAAGTTATGTTGGATACAAGGGCTCGAAAGAATACCACTATAAGAAATATGATGGCAACGGAAAGCATTACAGGATTTCAGTAGGCGGGTCTAAGTTTTATGACCACCCCGATTACAGCGACTACTGCGATGACGACGGGGATTCCGGTAGTTCTGGATCCGTGGAGGCTTCAGCCGAGGCCTCCGCTTCAGCTGAAGGCGGCAGTGACGCAAGCGCATCAGCCTCCGCCGAGGCTAGCGCAGGAGCTTCTGGTTCAAATGAGTCCGGCGATGATGATTCCGACGAT
>NZ_JAUHJR010000061.1 GCF_030412915.1 Nocardioides abyssi
GTCGTGGTAACGCAATACCAAATTTATTGATGTTTTTCTTAGCTCAAAGTTGTTGGTGCTGACTTCTGGTAACTACCTGTACAATGGTGTGATTTGTCATATCTAATGGCCAATTTGCAGCAGCACATTCAGGTAATTAAAATACAAAAATAACTAAAAATAGCTTCTTACGCCATCATCTTTTTAAGGAATGGTTCGTAAGGGATGAATCCTTCATCGTCTTCTTTGTCCATGCAGTCAGCTAAAACTTCGTCAGTCTCAGCATCTGATAACCTTTCACCAAGAGAAAGAAGGGTATGGGCAAGTTCAGCAGCCATCATTTTACCATTTTCTTCTTTGTCATAGAGTTTCAG
>NZ_JAUHJR010000062.1 GCF_030412915.1 Nocardioides abyssi
GTAAAGGCAGGCTACCGAAAAGTCACAATTGCAGTAAGCCATTTTTACGTCGTTTCTTTGTTTACTAGATTTGACAACATGAAGATCTTCGTAGTTTTTGCCTTCTTGTTTGCAGTCGGCTCCGGCTCAGTTTCGGCAACTTTACAATGTGAACACAAAAAAACCTAACATTCCCCAAGACTGGATTGATATGAGTCAATCATGTGTGGTCAAAGTGAGGGACCACGTCATCGAAGAACTGAAAGCTGCCATGACATATATGGCGATGGCCGCCCACTTTTCCAGAGACAAAGTGAACAGGCCAGGCTTCGCCACTCTCTTCTTCAAGGCGGCCAGCGAGGAGCGCGACCATG
>NZ_JAUHJR010000063.1 GCF_030412915.1 Nocardioides abyssi
TCGCGTGGTAAATATTGCAATTTTATCATGAGGAAAGTCCATGCTAGCACTGGCTGTGATGCCAGTAGTGTTTGTGCTAGACAAAAAAATAAGTCTAGGGATGTGCTTTGCGCATTACGGCGGATAAAATGGCTAAGTCTTTGATAGGCCGGAGTAATTCTGAAAGTGCCACAGTGACGTAGCTTTTATGGAAACATAAAAGGTGGAACGCGGTAAACCCCTCAAGCTAGCAACCCAAACTTTGGTAGGGGCATGGAAAAGCTGGAAAAAGAACGGTCTTTTCTGACTGCATAAGCAGTAGACAGATGATTATCAAAAAAGGTGGTACCTAGTCGCCTTTGGAACAAAAC
>NZ_JAUHJR010000064.1 GCF_030412915.1 Nocardioides abyssi
AATATGTGTTAAGCAAATGGCACGTTTCTTGTAAACCTATAGAGCAAATCATAGGCCCACTTGGGTTGATCGTTTGGTACCATGTGGCCAGCATTTCTCACTAACAGTTCCACTAAATTCCCCCCAGTCCTCACGTATCCAGCCGGTTCATCATCCACGTACCAAATATTTCTAGGCGAGTTCTGATAATCTTCACTCCCGCTGAACTTCAATTTACTCAAATAGTCCAGCGCCATTGGATATCCGCATGTGACGTCTGTTTGTCCTGTAAAAATTAGAACTCTGTAGTTCTCCAAGAGTTCTTCCATCCACGGAGCGACGCTCACGGGTATATCGGGTTGTAAAGCGTC
>NZ_JAUHJR010000065.1 GCF_030412915.1 Nocardioides abyssi
CGGACCCGCCTCGCGGGCCGGGCTGGCGCAGCGCACCGGGCTGGCCAAGGCCACGGTCGGCGCGATCGTCGCCGACCTCGAGGCCGCCGGGGCCGTCGTCGAGTCCACCCTCGCGGACGTCCCGGCGGCCCCGGCCGCCCCCTCCCGGGGGCGCCCCAGCAAGCCCCTCTCGCTCCGCCCCGGCTCCCACGTCGGCCTGGGTCTGGAGCTCAACGTCGACTACGTCTCCGCCGTCGTCGTCGCCCTCGCCGGCACCGTGCTGACCAGCGAGTCGCGCCCGGCCGGCGCCGACCGCGTCGCCGTGCTCCTCGCGCTGGCCGCCGAGGTCCGCGCCGCCCACCCGGGCGCG
>NZ_JAUHJR010000007.1 GCF_030412915.1 Nocardioides abyssi
GCCCGTCACCGGCGCCGTCCAGGGCACCACCGACGGCCTCACCGACACCCTCGACGGGCTCCTCGGCGGCACGCTGCTCGGCGCCCGCCGCCCCTGACCCACCCGCCCGCCGGCCGCAACCCCGGCCGGCGGACGGGACCGCTCAGCGCTTGACGGCCTTGAGCTTGACCTTGAACTTCTTGCCCTGGTCGAGCGACGTGCCGCGGCAGGAGAGGTTCGTGCCGCGGTTGCAGCGGTAGCGGGTGGAGGCGTTGGCGAGGGTGATGGTGACACCGCTGATCTTGCGGTAGCCGAAGGAGACGGTCTTGCGGCCGTAGCCCTTCTTGTTCAGCGGCACCGTCTTGCGCGTCCAGGCGCCCTTCTTGTTGCGGACCAGCACGTGCACGGCGGGCCCGGAGGCGCGGCCGGGGGCGTCGACGGTGATCCGCAGGCCCCACTTCTTGCCGCCGAGGCCGGCGCCGGGCCGGACCCCGATGTTGCGCGAGGCGAGGTGGTTGATCCGCACCGAGGCCGAGCTCTTGCGCGAGGCCGAGGTGAGGGTGACCCGCTTGGTGAAGCCGGCCTTCGGCCAGGCAGCGCCCTCGGGGTAGAAGCGGGCCGGGTTGGTGTTCGACGCGGCGTACGCGGCGAAGACGGACGGCAGGCCGCCGCCGCGCTTGCCGATCGTCTTCCGCAGGGCCTTGGCGGAGTACATGTTCGGCGCGCCCTTGAAGGCGCCCGCCTTGTTCCAGACCGCCTTGACGATGCCGTTGCCGAAGCGGCCGGAGAGGTACTCCCAGAACGGCCAGTTGCCGTACTGCGCGAAGCCGTTGGGCTGGAACACGTCGAGCGAGGAGACCGGCATCTTGACCTGGCCGGAGCCGAGGTACTGCCGGTTGTCGTCGGCGCCGTCGGCGACCCGCTCCTCCATCCAGGTGGCCGTGGACTCCATGAGCCAGCGGTCCTCGTTGAAGTCGTAGGCGAACTGCACGGCGTGGAAGAACTCGTGCGCCGCGGTGACCTTGAGGCTCTTGATCGGCGGGGCGCCGTACTGCGCCTGCGCGAAGTCGTTGTCGAGCACGCAGTAGCCCGAGGCGACGAACTTCGTGCCCTTCTTGCGGTACTCCGGCGCGCAGTAGCCGTAGAGGCCCTTGCTGCCGAGCTCCTTGAGGTAGACGTCGAACTTGCCGTTGCCGCCGCGGCCGCCGTCCTTGACCGGCGCGCGGTAGCCCATCTGCTTGACCTCCTTGCGCCACACCTTGTTCAGCACCTTGAGGTTCTTCTTCGCCCAGGCGGTCGACGAGGGCTGGTCCCCGGTGCTGGTGACGTAGTGGAGGCAGAAGTGGCTCGAGCACTTCTTCCTGCTCTTCACCGCGTAGCCGTCGCCGTAGGGGTCGCGGCCGCCGTCGGTCGGGCGGGCGAGGAGGGCCTGCGCCTGGGCCTGCTCGGCGGCGGGGAGCACGGGCAGGGCGACGAGCAGGTCGCGCAGCAGCAGCGTGGCGTCGGGCCGCCCGGCGGCGGGGGCACCGGCCGCGGCGGTCGAGCGGCGGGCCGCGGCGGGGACAGCCTCGCCGGTCAGCACCTGGGTAGCCTCCCGCAGCGTCCGGCGCGCCGCCTCGAGGGAGGTCACCTCTGCGTCGGCCCCAGGGAGGGCCGAGGCCGCCGAGGCCGCAGTGGCCGCCGAGGTGGTCGCAGCCGGGGACCCCGGCTCGGCCGAGGAGGTCGCGGTGGCGGGCAGCACCGCGAGACCGGTGCTGAGTGCGACCAGGACAGCCGCGAGGGAACGACGCATGTGGAGGGAGCCTCTCTCCGGGTAGGGGGACGAGCACCAGCGTGCCCGGGCGGGGCGACCCGAAACAGGACGCGGGGCGGGACGAGAAACAGGACGCCGGTCAGGACGCGGGACAGCAGCGCTCAGGACGTCGCCGAGATCTTCTCGATCAGGGCGGTCGTCGAGATCGCGGGCGTGCGCGGAAGGTAGACGACCTCGCAGAGGTCCTTCATCTCGTCGAAGCGGCCGGCCCAGTCGTCGCCCATGACCAGGACGTCGGCGCGGTGCTCGCTGATGTAGTGCCGCTTGAGCTCGAGGCTCTCCTCGACGAAGACCTCGTCGACCGGCTTCAGCGCCGCGACGATCGCGAGCCGCTCGGCCTGGCTGAAGACCGGCTCGCGGCCCTTCTTGCGCAGGTTCAGCTCGTCGGCCGAGACACCGACGACCAGGCGGTCACCGAGGGCGGCGGCGCGCTCGATCACCCGCAGGTGGCCGACGTGGAACACGTCGAACGTGCCGAAGGTGATGACCGTGCGTGACATGCGGGTGATCCTGCCATGCGGGGGCGTCGGTCAGGATGTCGGTGATGAGCACCTCCGGATCGACCACCGTCCCGTTGATCACCGCCGACCCCGAGGCCGACGAGCTGCGGCGCACGGGCCTGCGCCGCATGCGCACGATCGCGGTGGGCCTGCTGGTGCTGGCTGCCGTGGTGTACGCCGCCACGCTGGGCCACGACGGCGTGCTCGGCTTCGTCAACGCCGGCGCCGAGGCGTCGATGGTGGGCGCGATCGCCGACTGGTTCGCGGTGACCGCCCTCTTCCGCCACCCGCTCGGCCTGCCGGTGCCGCACACGGCGCTGATCCCCAAGCGCAAGGACGAGCTCGGCAAGGGGCTGGAGGAGTTCGTCGGGGAGAACTTCCTGCAGGAGGACATCATCCGCGAGCGGGTCGCCGCGGCGACGATCTCGATGCGGGTCGGCCGCTGGCTCGGGGAGCCCGACCACGCGCGCCGGGTCGTCGACGAGGTCAGCGACGTCGCGGTGATCGCGCTGGGCAAGGTCCGCGACGACCACGTCGAGAGCCTGATCCGTGACGCCCTCGTGCCGCGCTTCCACGAGGAGCCGATCTCGCCGCTGCTGGGCAGCCTGCTCAGCGAGACGCTCCGCGACGACCTGCACCACGGGCTGGTCGACCTCGCGCTCACCGAGATGCACGACTGGCTGGTCGACAACCCCGACACCGTCACCGAGATCCTCGGCGAGCGCGCGCCGTGGTGGTCGCCGCCGAGCGTCAACGAGCGGGTCACCGCGCGGGTCCACCTCGAGCTGGTCCGCTGGGTCGCCGACATCCGCGACGACCCGCACCACCACGCCCGCCGGGCGCTGGACTCGATGCTCGAGCAGCTGGCCACCGACCTGCTGGAGGACCCGGCCACCCAGGAGCGCACCGAGCGGCTCAAGGACCGGCTGCTGGACCACTCGCAGGTCATCGCCTCGAGCGTGTCGCTGTGGAACGCGCTGCGCCGCGGGCTCACCGGCTCGCTGCGCGACCCCGAGGGCGCGGTGCGCCAGCGGCTGCTGGCCGAGGCGCACGCGTTCGCCGAGCGGCTGCTCACCGACGCCGAGCTGCGCGCCAAGCTGGACGGCCTGGCCGCGGACGCGACGGTCTTCGCGGTCGAGCGCTACGGCGCCGAGGTGACCACGGTGATCACCTCGACCATCGAGCGGTGGGACGGCAAGGAGGCCGCCCGCCGCATCGAGCTGCACGTCGGCCGCGACCTGCAGTTCATCCGGATCAACGGCACGATCGTCGGCGGCCTCGTCGGTGTGCTGATCCACGCGATCTCGGTCATGATCCACTGATGCGACTGCCGTGGAGGAAGACCCAGAGCCAGGACGGGCCCGCCGAGCCCGCGGCCCCCGAGCCGATGGACGTCGCGATCCGCGACGAGGTGATCCGGCTCGGCCAGTTCCTCAAGCTGGCGAACCTGGTGGAGACCGGGGCCGAGGCCAAGCCGGTCATCGCCGACGGGCTGGTGCAGGTCAACGGCGAGGTCGAGACCCGTCGGGGGCGCCAGCTGCGCGTCGGCGACGTGGTGGTGCTGCGAGGGCAGGCCGCCCGGGTGTCCGACGAGGACTCCACGGACGACCTGCCCTGGTGAGTCGGGTGCGCCGGCTGCCAGCCGGCCGCGTGGACAGGTTCACCGGTTGACCGGTGAACCTGTCCACCGCACCGAGCTCAGCTGACGCCGAGCAGGTCGACGACGAAGATCAGCGTCTCGCCGGGCTTGATGACGCCACCGGCGCCGCGGTCGCCGTAGCCCAGGTGCGGCGGGATGACCAGCTGTCGGCGGCCGCCGACCTTCATGCCCTGCACGCCGGTGTCCCACCCGGAGATGACCTGGCCGATGCCGAGGCGGAAGCGCAGCGGCTCGCCACGGTTGTACGACGCGTCGAACTCCTCGCCGGTGGAGTGCGCGACGCCCACGTAGTGCACCTCGACGGTGTTGCCGGCGGCCGCCTCGGGGCCGTCGCCGACGGTGATGTCGGTGACCTGCAGGTCGGTGGGCGGGTCGAAGTCGGGGAAGTCGATCTCGGGCTTGTCCATGGCGATCACCCTACGGCGGCCACGAGGGCGGCCGGCACGGCGGCGGCCGCGGCCACCGCGCGCACCCGGTCGGCAGCGAGCAGGCGGGCCAGCAGGCGCGGGTCCGGCCCGTCGGCGAGCCGGCCGTGCAGGGGAGCGGCCAGCGCGGCGGTCGTGCCGAGGGCGACCGCGCTCGCGGCCGCGGCCAGCACGACCGCCGGCCCGGGGTCGAGCAGCGCCCACGCGCAGGCGGCCAGCACGGCGGCGTACACGACGGCGACCAGGGGCGTGATCGCGCGGCTGTGCCGCCCGTGGACGCGGTGCCAGTCGGCGGGCGAGGTGTCGGCGAGGCGGGGGTAGACCAGCGTCGTCACGGTCAGCTGGAAGCCGGCGTGCAGGGCGGTGGCGCCCAGCAGGAGCACCTCAGGCGTGGTCGGCACCGGCGCGGTCCCGGCTCGCGAGCACGGCCCGGGCGGCGCGCTGGCCGCTGACGAGCGCGCCCTGGATCGACGCGGTGTCGCGGTGGTCGCCGCACACGAGCAGGCCGGGCCGGACGACCACCGGCCGGCGGGCGGTGAACGGCACCGGCTGCGCGGGCAGCGCGTGCGGAAGCTCGTGCCGGGCCACCTCGGTCCAGCCGGTGTCGCCGATGCCGAGCAGGTCGGCCGCGTGCCGGCGCATCCGGCCCTCGGACGGCACGGTGGTGCCGCGGCGGAGCAGCGCGGAGGCCTGGACGAGGTGCCTGCCCTCCGGGGCGTACGTCGGCGCGGCGGACGAGACGACGGCGGTGTTGACCACCGGGCCGGCCGAGCGGTGGCGGGCGTCGACGGCGAGCACGCCGGGCGCCTGCCGGTCGTGGCGTCCCCCGAGGTCGTCGACCGACCACCACTGGGTGACCACGCCCCGGGGTGCCGGGGTGGGGGTGCCAGCGAGGCGGTGGGCGGTGAGGCCGTCGGTGGCGACGACGACGTTGCGGGCGCGGGTGGTGCCGGCGGCGGTGAGCAGCACCGGGTCGGGCCCGCTGGTGTCGATGCCTTCGACGGGGGTGCGCAGGCGGACACGGTCGCCGAGCCCGGCCGCGAGCTGGGCGGGCAGGGCGCGCATGCCGTCGGCGGGCAGGGCGGGGGTGCCGCCGGCGAAGGTGCGGGCGAGCAGCAGCGCGTAGGCGTCAGCAGTGGTGCCGGTGGCGTCGAGGAGCACGCCGGCGAGGAACCGCTCGAGCACGGTGCGCAGCAGCCCGTGGGAGCCGGCCCGGTCCAGGGAGTCGCGGAGGGTGATGTCGCCGCGGCGCGGGGTCACCCGGTCGGCGAGGCCCTGGGTGCGCCCGACCAGCGGGCGGGCCCAGCGGAGCAGCCCGAGCACCTCGCGGGGCCGCACGGCGACCGAGCGGGCGGTGCGGCCGGTGAGCCCCAGCTCGCGGAGCGGGTCGGCGAGCAGCTCGGCGCCGTCCTCGGTGCGGGCGACGACGCCCGCGGGGAAGGGCTGCAGGGCCAGGGCGTCGGTGTCGACCCAGCGCTGGACGGCCGGGTAGGCGGGGTTCAGCAGCTGGAAGCCGTGGTCGACGAGGAACCCGTCGACCTCGTCGGTGCGCACCCGGCCGCCGACCCGGCCGGTCGCCTCGAGCACGACCACGTCGAGCCCGGCGTCGACGAGCACCCGGGCGCAGCGCAGGCCGGCCAGCCCGGCCCCCACGACGACGACGTCGGCCTCGGCACCCGCACGCACGGCTGGTCCGCCGTCCTCAGCCGCGGCCGAAGCGGTCGACGTAGGCGACCACCCGGTTGAAGAGGGTGGAGACCGTCGCGAGGTCGACCGGTCGCGGGCGGGGGTCGTCGGCGAGCTCGAAGAGCACCGGTCGCGCCGCGTCGACACCGGCATCGGCGGCGATCCGGGCGCAGACCCGGGCCGCGTCGCGCACGGCTCGCGGGTCGACGCCCCACACGGCCTCGAAGATGCGCTCGCGGTCGGGCACGTCCTCCTGGCCCGGCAGCTCCCAGGCGGCCAGCACGGCCGGCAGGTCGGGGGAGTCGCACACGACCGTCCACTCCCGGCGGAGCGGGGAGTCCTCGGCCAGCGGCACGTGGTGGACGCGGGCGGCCCGCGGGTCCGGCCCGCCGGCGGCGAGCGCGAAGGCCGCGCGCGAGACCCGGGCCAGCTCCTCCCAGCGCCGTGCGGCCGGGGCGTAGAACCGCTCGTCTTGGAACGAGCCGAAGATCGTCGCCCGCTCGGCTCGGGCGCAGAACTCGTCCTCGATCGCCCACGACAGCGCGAGCAGCGTCGCCTTGGTGAGCCGCTGCGGCTGCAGGTGCGGGTGGCGGCGGCGCAGCTCGGCGAAGACCGAATCCGGCGCGGGGGCCGCGGCCGCCCTCGCCTGCTCCACGGCCAGGGTGATCGCACGGTCGAGCCGGACGCCCTCGTCACGGCGGCGCACGACCTCGCGGACGGCCTCGACGTCGGACTCGGCGTACCGCCGGTGGCCGGAGTCCCGCCGGGCGGGCTCGGGGAACCCGTGCCGGGTCTCCCACATCCGCAGCGTCGCCGGGGCGACCCCGGTGCGCTCCGCCAGGTCGCCGATCGTCAGTCCCGCGGTGGAGCTCGACACGTTGTTCATGTCTGTGGAAGTTACCTCAACAGGTGAAGTGCAAACCTCTACAGACATGCCGGGGTCAAGTCTGGTGCACGTAGCTGTCGAGCTGGTCGCGCTCGAACTGGAGCTGGCCGATCTTGTGCTTGACGACGTCGCCGATGCTGACGATCCCCACCAGCCGCCCGTGCGCCACGACCGGGACGTGCCGGATCCGCCGGTCGGTCATCGTGCGCATCAGCTCGTCGAGCCCGGTCTCGGGGGTGCAGGTTTCCACCTCGGTGGTCATGATCGTGCCCACGGTCGCGTCGGCGACCGTGCCGTCGGTGTGCAGGTGTCGCACGACGTCGCGCTCGCTGACGATGCCGTCGAGCGAGGTGCCGTCGCCGCTGACGACCAGGGCTCCCACGTTGTGCTCGGCCAGCGCCGCGACGAGCTCGCGCACCCCCGCGTCGGGACGGATCGTCACCACGTCCGTGCGCGGCTTGGCGTCGAGGACCTCGCTGATGTGCATGCCGACCTCCGGGGGACGTGTCCCTCGACGGTACTCACGACGGCCGCCCTGTCCAGCCCCTCGCGCCCGACGTCCCGCGTCCTGGGGAGGGAGTGCTCAGTCCAGCGGCAGGTCGCCCGGCACGCCCGGCCGTCGCCGCGAGCGGAGGTCGGAGACCGAGCCGGGCCCGGTCCGGGGCCAGTCCGGGTCGTCGGGGTCGCCGCCGAGGTCGGGCAGCGCGCCGAGGAACGACATCGCAGCGTCGTGCAGGTGGCCGTTGGAGGCCAGCGCGTTGCCGCCGAAGGGGCCGTCGACGCCGTCGAGCGAGGTGAACCGGCCGCCGGCCTCCCGCACGATCACGTCGAGGGCCGCCATGTCGTAGACCTCGAGCTCCGGCTCGGCCGCGATGTCGACCGCGCCCTCCGCGAGGAGCATGTAGGACCAGAAGTCGCCGTAGGCGCGGGTGCGCCACACGCGCCGCATCAGCGAGAGCAGGTCCTCGAGCCGGCCGCGCTCGTCCCAGCCCGACAGGGAGGAGTAGGACAGCGACGCGTCCTCCAGGCGGCGTACGTCGGAGACCCGGCAGGGCGTCGCCTTGAGCAGCGACCGTCCGGTCCACGCGCCGCCACCGGTGGAGGCCCACCAGCGACGCTGCAGCTGCGGGGCGGACACCACGCCCACCACGACCTCGTCGTCGACGACCAGCGAGATCAGGGTGGCCCAGACCGGCACGCCGCGGACGAAGTTCTTGGTGCCGTCGATCGGGTCGACGATCCACCGCCGCTGGCTGTGGCCGGTCGAGCCCTGCTCCTCGCCGGTGACCGCGTCGCGGGACCGCACGCGCGACAGCGTCCGCCGGATCCCCTCCTCCACGGCCTGGTCGGCGTCGGTCACGGGGGTCAGGTCCGGCTTGCTCATGACGTGCAGGTCGAGCGCCTTGAACCGCGCCATGGTCAGCGAGTCGGCGTCGTCGGCGAGCACGTGCGCGAGGCGCAGGTCGTCGGTGAAGTCGGGGTGCGGGGTGGCCACGGAAGCACAGGCTACGTTCAGCAACGGCCGGGTGGTGTGGTGCAACATTCAACCCATGGAGATCAACGGCCTCCCGCTGCACGCGCTCGTGGTCCACGCCGCCGTCGTGCTGGGCCCCGTCTCGGCCCTGTTCGGCCTCGCCCACGCCGCCGTCCCGCGCTGGCGCGACTGGGTCCGCTGGCCGATGGTGGTCCTCGCCGTGCCGGCCGCGGTCGCCGTGTGGGTCGCCTACTTCTCCGGCGAGCAGCTCACCGAGGCCAACCAGTACGGCGGCCCGCTGCTCGAACTGATCGAGACCCACGAGTCGCGGGCCGAGGTCTTCCGGCTCGTCGTGGCGGCGTTCGCCGTGGTGGCCGTCGCCGCGGCCGCGCTGCACCGCCGCGCCGGAGCCGTGCGCTGGGTGCTCGCCGCCCTGCTCGCGGTCACCGGCGTCGCGACGCTCGTCTACGCCGTGCTGACCGGCGACGCGGGGGCCCAGGTCGCCTGGTACGGCGTCGAGGGCTGACGCGGGGTCCACCTCGACCCCGCCTTAACCCCGCCTCGACCCCGCCTCGACCCCGCCTCGTGCTGCTGAGCGAGCGCCCGGCCGCACGCTCAGCAGCACGAGGCCGGGCCGGGGACCCTCAGGCGAGTGCCGCCCGCTGGCGAGCCAGCTCGAGGCACTCGCGGAAGGACCGCACGATGTACGGCGGCACGGCGAGCCCCGCGTCGGCCGCGCCGAGCAGCTCGGCCTCGGTGCGGGCGACCGTCTGCACGAACTCGTCGGCGGACTCGGGCGTGCCGATGCCCAGCGCCACCATCATGTCACCGACGTCGGCCTTGCGGCTGTCGTCGCCGGCCGCCACCGGGGCGAACGAGACCGCCCGCATCCGGCGCACCAGCCACCGCTGCCACTCCGCCAGCCGGGACCAGAGGCCGCGCGCGGAGAGCTGGTAGAAGGCGAAGTGCCCCGGCTCCTGGCGCCGGATCGGGGTGATGATCGTGTCGGCGACGGCGGTCTCGCCCATGTCGACCAGCCCGTCGTGCAGGCGGTGGTAGGCCAGCAGCGCGGAGCGCTCGGTGGTCATGCCGGTCAGGTAGTAGAGCATCCGCACGACGTCCTGCAGCGCGCCGACCTGGGCGAGCGCTCCGACGGCGCGGATCTTCGGCGACAGCGTCGTCAGGTCGGTCTGGGCCGGCGGCAGCCCGAGCCGCACCTGCAGCTCGTCGAGCGCGAGACCGTGCTGGGACTCCTGCGGCTGCCAGACCTCGCGGTAGAAGTACCGGTCGACGTCGGGCGCGTGGGGGAGGAGCACGCCCAGCTCGAGGGTGTTGCGCTCGACCTCCAGCTCGGCGCGGGCCATGTAGTCCAGCGCCGGCGCGAACCGGGCGACCACCTCGTCGGGGCGACGGACGGTGAAGTCGCAGGTCGCCAGGTCGATCGGCGGGTGCTCCTCGGCGAGGCGGTCGACGTGGGCCACGAGCCGGGGCTCGGACCAGGGCTCGGACCGGCGGGCGGTCCGGAGGAGGGAGAGGGCGGGCACGGCCCGTGTTCGGCGCCGTGCCCGCCCTCGGATGGGTGCGGGTCCCGCTGAGGTCAGACCTTCGGCCGCGCGATGACGGTGGTCGTGCAGATCATGTCGGCGAACGTGCGGTTCTTGGCGTCGAAGAGCGGCCAGAGGAAGCCGAGGTAGCACGGCAGCGCGTCGAGGATGTGCGCGAAGGACCGGCCGATGTTGAGCCCGACGCCCGGCGGCAGGTCGGTGCCGTCCTTGACGAGCTTGATGCCGAGGGCCTGCTTGCCCAGGGAGTAGCCGGTGCGGCCCTGGCGGATCCACTGGTTCCAGATCACGAACGCGAGGGCGGCCAGGTAGAAGACAGCGGCGATGCCGAGGCCCAGGCCCGAGGGCTCGGTGACCTCCTCGATGCGGGTGCCGCCGCCGAACGGGTCGGTCGTCGTGCGCCGGACGGTCTCGCCGGTCGCGACGAGGATGATCGCGCCGACGGCGTACACGACGGCCGGGATGATCCCGTCGACGAGGTAGGCGCCGACGCGGCGGCCCCACGACGCGTACGGCGCCACGGGGGCGCCCCACGGCGGCTGCTGACCGGGCTGGCCGTAGCCGGACTGGCCGTAACCGGGCTGGCCGGGCTGGCCGTAGGGCTGCTGGCCGTACGCCGGCTGCGCCGGCTGCCCGTAGGGCTGGTGGGTCGGGGGCTGCTGACCGTAGGGGTCGTTGCCGGAGGGGGGCTGCTGGCCGTAGGGGTCGCTCACGGGCGGCTGCCTACCCCCACCCGGGACCTGCAAACAACCGTTGTCTAGTAGTCCGGACCACTCCGCGCGGCCAGCAGCCGGCGGAACGACGAGACCCGCTCGGGGTCGGCCTGGCCCTCCTCGACGGCCACGTCGAGGCCGCACTCGGGCTCGTCGCCGCCGTGGGTGCAGCCGCGCGGGCAGTCCTCGGTCATCTCGTCGAGGTCGGGGAAGGCACCGATGAGGTGCTCGGGCTGCACGTGGGCCAGCCCGAACGACCGGATCCCGGGGGTGTCGATGATCCAGCCGCCGCGCTCGCCGGGGAGCGCGAGCATGTACGCCGACGTGGAGGTGTGCCGCCCGCGGCCGGTCACGGCGTTGACGTGACCGACCTCGCGGTGGGCGCTCGGCACCAGCCCGTTGACCAGCGTGGACTTGCCGACGCCGCTGTGCCCGACGAGCACGCTGGTGCGTCCCTCGAGCCGCTCGCGGACCTCGGCCAGGTCGCCGCCGCGCTGGGTGACCACCCACGGCACGCCCAGGGACCGGTAGGTCACCAGCAGCGTCTCCGGGTCGGCCAGGTCGGCCTTGGTCAGGCACAGCAGCGGCTGCATGCCGGAGTCGTACGCCGCGACGAGGGCGCGGTCGATCAGGCGCGGGCGGGGCTCGGGGTCGGCCAGGGCGGTGACCACCACCAGCTGGGAGGCGTTGCTGACGATCACCCGCTCGACGGGGTCGTCGTCGTCGGCGGTGCGCCGCAGCACGGTCTCGCGCTCGCGCACCTCGACGATGCGTGCCAGCGACCCGTCGGCACCGGAGGTGTCCCCGACGACGCGGACCCGGTCGCCCACGACGACGCCCTTGCGGCCCAGCGGGCGCGCCTTCATCGCCATGACGATGCCGCCGTCGACGAGCAGGGTGAACCGTCCGCGGTCGACGGTCACGACGACGCCGTCGACCGCGTCGTCGTAGGAGGGTCGGTCCTTGGTGCGCGGGCGGGTGTGGCGCCGGGGACGCTCGTAGTGCTCCTGGTCGTGCGTGGAGTAGCGGCCCGACATCTACACGTCCCGGTCCAGCAGCGCGGCCCAGGACCCGGCGAAGTCGGGGAAGGTCTTGCCGGTCGTCGCGACGTCCTCGACGAGCACGCCGTCGACCGCCGCGCCGACGACCACGCCGGCGTGGGCCATCCGGTGGTCGGCATAGGTGCTCCAGACACCGCCGTGCAGGGGCGCGGGCCGCAGCTCGAGGCCGTCGGGGTGCTCGGTGACGTCGGCGCCGAGCCGTCCGAGCTCGGTGGCCAGCGCCGCGAGCCGGTCGGTCTCGTGCCCGCGGATGTGGGCGATGCCGCGCAGGTGCGAGGGGGTGGTGGCCAGCGCGCAGAGGGCGGCGACGGCGGGAGCGAGCTCGCCGACGTCGTGCAGGTCGAGGTCGACGCCCTGCAGCTCGTCGGGGCCGGTCACGGTGAGGCCGGCGTCGGTGCGGGTGACCATGCACCCCATCGCGGCGAGGATCCCGCGGAGCGCGTCGCCGGCCTGGGTTGTGGCGGCCGGCCAGTCGCGCACGGTGACGGTGCCGCCGGAGACGGCCGCGAGGGCCAGGAACGGCGCTGCGTTGGACAGGTCGGGCTCGATGAGGTGGTCGACGGCGCGGACGGGGCCGGGCGCGACCGACCAGCGGTTCGCGTCGGCGTCGTCGACCACGACGCCGTGCTGGCGGAGCATCGCGACCGTCATGTCGATGTGGGGCAGGGAGGGGACCGGCTGGCCGTCGTGGCGCACGTCGACACCGCGCTCGTAGCGGGCGCCGGCGAGCAGCAGCGCCGAGATGAACTGCGAGGACTGCGAGGCGTCCACCACGACCGTCCCGCCGGCCACCGAGCCGGTGCCGCGGACGGTGAATGGCAGCGCGTCGCCGGTGACGTCGATGCCGAGCGTGCGCAGCGCGCCCAGCACCTCGCCGACCGGCCGCTTGCGCATGTGCGGGTCGCCGTCGAAGGAGACCGCGCCGGTCGCCAGGCCCGCCACCGGCGGCACGAACCGCATGACGGTGCCGGCCAGGCCGCAGTCGACGGCCACGTCGCCGGCAGGGGCGGCCGCGTCGAGGGGCGTCACCCGCCAGTCGTCCCCGGAGGTGTCGACCACGGCGCCGAGCGAGGTCAGCGCCGCCGCCATCAGCGAGGTGTCGCGCGACCGCAGGGCACGGCGTACGACCGAGGGGCCGTCGGCGACCGCGGCGAGCACGAGCGCCCGGTTGGTCAGCGACTTGCTGCCCGGGAGCGTCACCGTCGCCTCGACCGGGCCGCGGGCCCGCGGGGCGGGCCAGGGGTCCTCGGCGGCGGGCGCGGGGCCTCGGCGGTCGGGGTCGGTCACGCGGCGCACTCTAGCGAGCGGATCAGGCCACCTTGGCGCGCACCAGCGCGGCCTCGCGGCGGGTGGTGGCCGCGAGGTGCCGTGCCTCGCGGCGCGCGTCCTTGGCGGCGCGGCGGGCCCGCCAGGCCACGCCGGGGCGCCCGTCGGTGTCGCCGGCGGCGATGAGCAGGCCACCGAGCACCGAGACGTTCTTGAAGAAGTGCAGCTGGTGCTGCTTCTTCGCGGCCGGGTCGGACTCGTCCCAGAAGCGGTGGCCCGCGATCGTCGTCGGCACCAGCGAGGCGGCCAGGACGAACGCCGAGGACCGCGGGGCCCGGCCGGTGGCCAGCGCGCCGGCCGCGACGAGCTGGACGGCGGCGTTGATCCGCACGAGCGTCTGCGGGTCGTCGGGGAGCGGCACCTGCGGCACCGCCTTCTTGACCGCGCCGACCAGGGTGTCGGTGACCGGCTCGGCCTTCGGCGCGAGCACGTCGCTGTTGCGCAGCGCGTTGGCGGCCCCCACGACGAAGACGGAGGCGAGCATCGGACGGGCGAGACGACGGCTGAGGGACATGCCGGTTCGTTACCCGTGGGGGTGGCGCCGCACACCGCCGCTCGGGCCGACCGGCGGGGGTGGGCGCCACTAGGGTGACGCCCATGTGTGGTCGCTACGCGTCGAGCCGCCGGCCGGAGGAGCTCGTCGAGGAGTTCGACGTCGACGCGCTGCGGATCGCCGCCCCCCTGGAGCCGGACTACAACGTCGCCCCCACCAAGGAGGTGTACGCCGTCGTCGAGCGGCCGCCGTCCGGCGAGCAGGCCGCGGACGCGGAGCGGCAGCTGCGCGTGGTCCGGTGGGGGCTGGTGCCGTCGTGGGCCAAGGACGCCTCGATCGGCAACCGGATGATCAACGCCCGGATGGAGACGGTCGCCGAGAAGCCGGCGTACAAGCGGGCCTTCGCGAAGCGGCGCTGCCTGCTGCCCGCCGACGGCTACTTCGAGTGGTACCCCACCCAGCAGACGACGAAGGCCGGCAAGCCGCTCAAGCAGCCGTTCTTCATCCGGCCACAGGGTGGCGGGACGCTCGCGATGGCCGGCCTCTACGAGATCTGGCGCGACCCGGCGCGCGCCGACGACGACCCGGACCGCTTCCTGTGGTCCTGCACGGTCATCACCACCGACGCCGAGGACGACCTCGGCCACATCCACGACCGGATGCCGCTGATGGTCGAGCGGGACCGGTGGGGCTCGTGGCTCGACCCGACCGCCCCGCAGGACGCGCTGCTCGACCTGCTCGTGCCGGCCGCGCCCGGGACGCTCGAGGCGTACCCCGTCTCCCGCGAGGTCAGCAACGTCCGCAACAACGGCGCCCACCTCGTGGAGCCGCTGCCGCTCGAGGAGGTCGTCGAGTGACGCTCAGCGAGCGGGTCGTGGACACCCCGCACGGCCCGGCCCGGCTGGTCACCAACCGGGCCTCGCGCGCGATCGGCACCCTGGTGCTCGGCCACGGGGCGGGCGGCGGCATCGACGGCCGCGACCTCGAGGCGCTGGCCACCCACCTGCCGCGGCACGGGTTCACCGTCGTCCGCGTCGAGCAGCCGTGGAAGGTCGCCGGCCGCAAGATCGCCCCGGCCGGGAAGGTCCTCGACGAGTGCTTCGTCGCGGCCTCCGACAAGCTCCGGGTCCGCACGCCGCTCGTGGTGGGCGGCCGGTCCGCCGGGGCCCGCTCCGCCGTGCGGGTCGGCCGGCGGCTCGGCGCGGTCGCCTGCCTGGCGCTCGCCTTCCCGCTCCACCCGCCCGGCAGGCCGGAGCGGTCCCGGCTGCCGGAGCTGCGCGAGGCCCGGCTGCCCACGCTGGTCGTGCAGGGGGACCGGGACACCATGGGCCGCCCCGAGGAGTTCCCCGACGACCTCGAGATGCTCGTCGTCCCCGGCGCCGACCACGGCTTCAAGGTGCCGGCGCGAGCGGAGGTGGACCAGGCGGCGGCGATGGACCTGCTCGTGCAGGGCACGCTGGAGTGGCTCGTGCGCGAGGTCATCGGCGCCGGTGACCCGGCCGGTCCGCGGCGCGGGAATCAAGGTGTCGGGTGAGGTGTTCTGCTGTGCGTGACCGTGCTGATGGAACGCCCCGTGCTGACCGAGCCGACCCCACCCCGCCCCCGAGTAGGCTGGGACGCGATGACTGACTCCGTCACTGACCCGTTGCAGGCCACCTCGACCGCGGACCCGGTCGACGTCGCCACCGAGACCGCCGAGGAGCGCTCGCTGCGCTTCGAGCGCGACGCGCTGCCGTTCCTCGACCAGCTCTACTCCGCGGCCATGCGCATGACGCGCAACCCGGCCGACGCCGAGGACCTGGTGCAGGAGACGTTCGCGAAGGCGTACTCCTCCTTCCACCAGTTCAAGCCGGGCACCAACCTCAAGGCCTGGCTGTACCGGATCCTCACCAACACCTTCATCAACACCTACCGCAAGAAGCAGCGCCAGCCGCAGCAGTCGATGTCCGAGGACGTCGAGGACTGGCAGCTCGCCCGGGCCGAGTCGCACACCTCGACCGGCCTGAAGTCCGCGGAGATGGAGGCGCTCGAGCACCTGCCCGACTCCCAGGTCAAGGACGCGCTGCAGCGCCTGCCCGAGGAGTTCCGGCTCGCCGTCTACCTCGCCGACGTCGAGGGCTTCGCGTACAAGGAGATCGCCGAGATCATGGAGACGCCGATCGGCACCGTCATGTCGCGGTTGCACCGCGGCCGCCGCCAGCTGCGCGACATGCTCTCGGACCACGTCCGCGCCAACGACCTGCTGACCATCGGTCGCGACGGGGGCAAGTGAGATGAGCGAGTCCTCCCGCAGCCACGAGCACGTCGACCCGCAGGCGTGCGCCGACTACCTCGAGCAGATCGTCTACTTCATCGACAACGAGCTGGCCGAGGCCGACTGCGCCGCCGTCCGCGTCCACCTCGACACCTGCAACCCGTGCCTGGAGAAGTACGACCTCCAGCGCACCGTCAAGCAGGTCGTCGCCCGCTCCTGCTCCGAGCCGGCCCCGGCCGAGCTCCGCGAGCGGGTCATGCTCCGCATCCGCGAGGTCCAGGTCCGCATCACCGAGGCCTGACCCCCCGCGCCGGCCGCCGGACATGTAACGGAACGTTCGCCGCTGTGTAGGCACGCTGCAGCGTGCCTACACAGCGGCGAACGTCGCGTGACAAGGGCATCCGGACCGCGCTCGACCAGAGGACAGCCCGGGAAAGCAACGAACCCCCGGCCGGGAGGCTCGGGGGTCCAGTGCGTCGTGCCTGCGCTCAGGCGTTGGGGCGCTTGCCGTGGTTCGCGCCCTTCTTCTTGCGAGCGCGGCGCTTGCGGCCGGTCTTGCCCATGGTGTCCTCCTGGATCGATGTACGTCTCGCCCACGAGGGGCCGTCGGCCAGTCTCCCAGATGTCACGAACCTGGGGAAATCCGGCTCAGGAACCGATCGGCGTCGACGACCACCCGCGTGACCTCGCCGGTGGCCACGACCTTGCCGGGCACGGGCCCCTCGGGGCCGACCTCGACGTGCCGGGCGGCGACGGTGAAGCGGTGCAGCCGCCCGTCGACGTACGCCGCCGTGGCGGTGACCTCCAGCGACTGACCCACCGGGCTGGCCGCCTGGTGGTCGAGCGAGACGCGCGTGCCGACCGAGGTCTCGCCGTCGCCGAGCGTGGGGTCGATCGCGGCGCAGGTCGCCGCCTCGCACCAGGCGAGCAGCCGGGGCGTGCCGAGCACGGGCAGCGAGCCGGAGCCGACGGCGATCGCGGTGTCGTCGTCGCCGACGGTGAAGGGGAGCGTGGCGGTGGCGGCGGTCATGGGAGGTCCTTCCGGAAGGCGAGCAGCTGGACGTGCGGCTGGGGGGAGTGGTCGCGCTCGGGCATCCGGATGAAGCCGGCGCGGGTGTAGAGCCGGTGCGCCGCCGCCATCTGCGGCAGGCTGGAGAGGACCACCGCGTGCGCGCCCTCGCCGCGGAACCGCTCGACGACCAGGTCGAGCAGGGCCGCGCCGACCCCGCGCCCCTGGGCGGCCGGCGAGACCGCGAGCATCCGCAGCTCGCCCTCCCCGTCGTGGGCCACCTCGCGCCACGGCGACCCCGGCGGGCAGACCGTGACCGTCCCGAGCACCGTCGCCGGCCCGGCGACGCGCTTGTCGACCGCCACCCACAGCTCGGCCTCGCGGTCGCGCCGGGCCGCGTCGCGCAGCCGCTCGACGTAGGGGTCGTCGGGCCCGAGCACGAAGTCGGCGTACGCCGCGACGGTGACGTCGCCCGCTGGCCCGAGCTCGGCGGGCGTCGCTCGTCGCAGCAGCATCAGATCCCGAAGGTGGCGCGCGGGTAGGCCGCGTCGACGTCGGTGATCACGTTGACGAGGTAGGGAACGTTCGCGGCGAACGCCCGGTCGAGCGCCGGGCCGACCTGGCGCGGGTCGGTGACGGTCTCGCCGGCACCGCCGAGCGCCTTGACCACCTCGTCGTACGCCGTGCGGGGCGCGAGGTCGGCGGCGACGTCGTAGCCGTAGAGCATCTGCATCGGGCCCTTCTCCAGGCCCCAGGCGGAGTTGTTGCCCATCACCATGACGACCGGCAGGTCGTGCCGCACCAGGGTGTCGACGTCCATCAGCGAGAAGCCGGCCGCGCCGTCGCCGAGCAGCAGCACGACCTGCGAGGAGGGGCGGGCGATCCGGGCGGCGATCGCGGCGCCCAGGCCGGCGCCGAGGCAGCCGTAGGGGCCGGGGTCGAGCCAGCCGCCGGGCCGCTTCGGCTCGACGAACTTGCCGGCGAAGCTGACGAAGTCGCCGCCGTCGCCGATGACGACCGCGTCGTCGGCCAGCCGGGGGACCAGCTCGCCGTAGATGCGGGCAGGGTGGATCGGGTCGGCCTCGGCGGTCAGCAGGGCGCGGTCGCGCTCGACGCCGGCGCGGACGGTGTCCTGCAGGGTCGAGACCCACGCCGACCAGTCGGGCTTGCGGGCCGCGCGCTCGAGCCCGGCGAGGATGCCGTCGAGGGCGCTGGTCAGGTCGCCGGCGACCGACGCCGCGAGGTGGGCGTGGGCCGAGAGCTGCCCGGCGGAGTCGGCGACGTGCACCACCTGGGCGTCACCGAAGACGCCGTAGGAGAGACGGAAGTCCAGCGGGGTGCCGACCACGACGACCAGGTCGGCCTCCTTGAGCGCCTGGCTGCGGGCCTTGGTGACCAGCAGCGGGTGCCCGCCGGGCACGACGCCGCGACCCATGCCGTTGGTCAGCGTCGGGACGCCCGCCGTCTCGACGAGGCGCAGCGCGGCCTCCTCGGCGCGGTCGGCCCACACGTCGGTGCCCAGCACCAGCACGGGGCGCGAGGAGCCGGCCAGCAGGGCGGCGACCCGGCCGACGGCCTCCGTGTCCGGTGCCGCGCCACGAGGGACCTCGGCCGCGGTCGGCGCCGGGACGGTCGCCTGGGCGAACAGCTCGTCCATCGGGACGTCGACGAAGACCGGCCCGCGGTGGGAGGAACCGGCGGAGCGGAACGCGTGGTCGAGGCCGGGCGCGACCTCGCCGGCGGTCATCAGCGTGCGGGCCTCCTTGGAGACCGACGCGACGATCGGCGGCTGGTCGAGCTCCTGGAGGCTGCCGCTGCCCCAGCGGTTCTGCGGGGCGCGGCCGCCGACGACGACCATGGGGGAGCCGGCGAACTGCGCCTGCGCGATCGCGCTGACGCCGTTGGTGACGCCCGGGCCGGCGGTGAGCACCGCCAGGCCCGGCACGCGGGTCAGCTTGCCGGTCGCCTCGGCCGCGAACGCCGCGGTCTGCTCGTGGCGCACGTCCAGCAGGCGCATCGGCACCTCGGCCTTGACCGCGCCGTCGTAGAGCGGGAAGACGTGCGCGCCCGAGAGGGTGAACATCGTCTCCACGCCGTGGGCCTGCGCGACCGCCACGGCCAGCTCGCCGGCGTGGCCCCGCACGTGCCCCTCGGGGACGGGCGTGTCGGCGTCGAGGTCGGGCCAGATCTCTGCGTCAGCGTCGGTCATGCCCGCAGGGTATGTGCAACGTGGGTCACACCGAGGCGGAAGCGCCCGTGTGCCGCAGCCCCGGGTTGGTCTCGCGCAGCGCCTCGACGACCACCAGCAGCAGGTCGGCCCGGACGGCCGGCGGGTCGGGCGCCAGCGCGAGCTGCAGGTGCAGCGCCCGCAGGAACGCCTCCGCGTTGCCACCGGCCAGGTGCGGGTCGCGACCGTCGTACGACGCCCGCGCGGCCGCGCCGGCCGACAACCGTGCGATCCACGGCTCCAGCACCTGCAGCGGCACCTCGTCGCGGCGCAGCACGATCATGGTGGCGCCGGCCAGCCGGTCGTGCTCGCCGTTGACGAAGAGGTGGTCCACCGGCGCCAGCACGCGGTCGGCGACCACGTCGAGCACGACGGTCAGCTCGGGGGTGCCCAGGTGCCGCGAGCGCGCCAGCGAGCCCAGGGCGTCGGCGCCGTGCGCGACCGCGTGCGCCCACCCCAGCTCGGGCACGAAGCCGCGGACGTCCTGCTCGCGCAGCAGCCAGGTCGCGACCCGGTCGCCCCAGTCGAGCACCGTGCCGGCCGGCACCAGCGAGCGCAGGTGGTCGCGCTCCAGGCACTCGCCGAGCACGCGGGCCGACCAGCTGCGCCGCAGCACGCTGTCGGTGCCGACCTCGCCGAGCCCGGCGCGCAGCCCCGCGGCCATCCCGTCGCCCAGGCCGACCAGCAGGTCGTCGTACACCCCGCGCCCGATCCAGGTGACCAGCGCCGGCCAGGCGATGCCCTCCCGCACCTCGGGGTCCGGGTCGCCCAGCATCCGGGTCAGGTCGGCGGTCAGGTCCTCCAAGGGGCGGTCGTGGGGGACCGCCAGTCCCTGGGCGCGGACCTGCTTCCAGTACTGCCCCGACATGCCCCCCATCCTGCCAGCGAATCTCGCCCAGGCCGATCCGGCGGAGGTCTCGAGCGGGTCGCAGTAGGGTCACGGAGCGTGCCGACCCTCGCCGACCTGGTACGCAGCCACACCGACCTCTCCGCGGAGGACGTCGCGTGGCTGCAGCTGCTGCAGGCGGACTGGCAGATCATCGCCGACCTGTCCTTCGCCGACCTGGTGCTGTGGCTGCCCGACCGCACCGGCGCCGGCTTCTGGGCGGGCGGGCAGATGCGCCCCACGACCGGCCCGACGGCGTACGTCGACGACGTCGTGGGCACCTTCGTCCCCGCCGGCCGGCGCCCCCTGCTGGACGCGGCGTACGCCGAGGGGCGGCTGGTCCGCGAGGGCGACCCGGAGTGGCGCGACGACGTGCCGGTCCGCGTGGAGACGATCCCCGTGCGGCGCGCCGGGCGCGTGATCGCGGTGGTCGCCCGCAACACCAACCTGCTCGGCGTGCGCACCCCCAGCCAGCTGGAGCTGTCCTACCTGCAGACCGCGGCCGACCTGACCCAGATGATCGCGCACGGCCGGTTCCCCGCGACGGGCCAGCGCAGCGACCACGCGGACTCCCCGCGCGTCGGTGACGGCTTCCTCCGCGTCGACGCCGACGGCCGGGTCGTCTACGCCAGCCCCAACGCCCTGTCGGTCTACCGCCGCCTCGGCCTCTCCGGTGACCTGGCCGGCCTGTCGCTGGCCGACCTCACCCGCGAGCTGGTGCCGCCGCGCCGCCGCCCCGACGAGGAGACGCTCAGCGCCGTGCTCGGCGGCCGGGCGCACCGCGACACCGAGATCGGCACCGACACCGTCTCGCTCATCGTCCGATCGATCCCGCTGCGGCCCCAGGGCACCCGCATCGGCGCCCTGGTGCTGGTCCGCGACGTCACCGACCTGCGGCGCCGCGACCGCGAGCTGGTCACCAAGGACGCCACCATCCGCGAGATCCACCACCGGGTGAAGAACAACCTGCAGACCGTCGCCGCGCTGCTGCGCCTCCAGGCGCGTCGGATCGACTCCGAGGCCGCCAAGCTCGCGCTCGAGGAGGCGGTGCGCCGGGTCGGCTCGATCGCCATCGTCCACGAGACGCTGAGCCAGGCGGGGGAGGAGAACGTCGACTTCGACGAGATCGCCGACCGGCTCTGCTCGATGGTCGTCGAGGTCAGCGCGGTCGCTGGCCGGGTCCGCGTGCTGCGCGACGGCGATTTCGGCGCGCTGCCCTCGGAGTCGGCCACCGCGCTCGCGATGGTGCTGACCGAGGTGCTGCAGAACGCCGTCGAGCACGGCTACGAGGTCGACCGGGCCGCCGAGCCGGTCGTGCCCGAGGACCTCTCCCGGCTGGGCGAGGCCGACGGGGACGGCGGCACGATCCGGCTGACCGTGCGCCGCGGCGAGGGTCGGGTCCGAATCACCGTCGACGACGACGGACGCGGTCTCCCCGAGGGGTTCGACCTGGACGGGTCGACCAACCTGGGGCTCTCGATCGTGCGGACCCTGGTGGAGTCGGAGCTGGGCGGTCGGCTCGACCTCGGCGCGGTGCCGGGCGGACCCGGGACGCGCGCCGCGGTCGACGTACCGCTCGTCTGAGCCGTCCGGACCTCGACCGGGGCCGACCGGCCCCGACGGCGGTCAGCGGGCGGGTGCGTCAGGCGGTGCGGACGCGTGCGCGGGCGTTGCGGCGCTTGAGCGCGCGGCGCTCGTCCTCGCTGAGGCCGCCCCAGACCCCGTGGTCCTGCCCGGCCTCCAGCGCCCACGCGAGACACTGCTCGCGCACCTCGCAGCGTCGACACACCTGCTTGGCCTCCTCGATCTGGAGGATGGCCGGACCGGTGTTGCCGATCGGGAAGAACAGTTCCGGGTCCTCGTCGAGGCAGGCGGAACGGTGGCGCCAATCCATGGCTGGGGAATCCCTACTCTCTACAACGCACGTGCAGGCAAGGGGCAGCTCGAGCCTGCGGGCTCGTGTCGGGGGCACAGCGAAGTGAACGCATTCACGAGCGACCTCCAGCGTGGCAATATTTGGAACGTTATACAAGCGTTTGGGATGGTCTGTTCCGTCACAGGAGTCCCACCCCGGTGCTGTCCTGTGTGCCGACCGGAGGCTCCGTGCGACCCGGCTAGGCTCGTCCGGTGCCCCCGACCGACCCCCTTCAGACCGGCGCCGGCCACGACCACGGGCCCACGTCGAGCGCGACGCCCGCCCCGTTGGCGGTCGCCGCCTCGCTGACCGCGGTCGAGGGCGTGGTGCTGGTGCTCCTGGCCGTCGCCGAGCTGGCCCACCTGACCCCCGGCCGGGTCACGATGAACGTCACCACCACCGGGTTCTTCCTGCTCTGCGGCGCCGCGCTGCTGCTGTGCGCGTGGGGGCTCAAGCGGCACGCGACGTGGTCGCGCAGCCCCGCCGTGCTCGCCCAGCTCTTCGGCCTGGGCGTCGCCTGGTCCTTCCGCGGCGGCAACCTGCCGCTGGTCGCGATCGGGCTCGCCGTCACCGCCGTGGTCGTGCTCGCCGGGATCTTCCACCCCGCCAGCACCGCCGTCCTCACCGACGACCCGACCGGGGCTGGCCGTGGCGACCGGTCGGAGGACTAGTCCGCCTCCTCCAAGGAGGTCCGCAGCTGCACGAGCGTGCGGTTGAGCAGCCGCGAGACGTGCATCTGCGAGACGCCGATCTCCTCGGCGATCTGGGACTGCGTCATGTTCTTGAAGAAGCGCAGCAGCAGGATCTTCTTCTCCCGCGGGTCCAGCCGGTCCAGCAGCGGCTTGATCGACTCACGGATCTCGACGTGCTCCAGGCCGGCGTCGTCGACGCCGATCGCGTCGAGCATCGAGGCGGCACCGTCGTCGGAGTCGTCGCTGGCGTCCAGGGAGAGCGTGGAGTAGGCGTTGCTGGACTCGATGCCCTCGATGATCTCCTCGACCGTGCAGCCGATCGCCTCCGCCAGCTCGCGCGGGGTGGGGGAGCGGCCCAGCGACTGGGTCAGCTCGGCGGTGGCCGAGCCGATCTGCATCCGCAGCTCCTGGAGGCGCCGGGGCACGCGGATCGCCCAGCCCTTGTCGCGGAAGTAGCGCTTGATCTCGCCGATGATCGTCGGGGTCGCGTAGGTCGAGAACTCCACCCCGCGGTCGGTGTCGAACCGGTCGACGGACTTGATCAGCCCGATGGTGCCGACCTGCACCAGGTCCTCGAACGGCTCGCCGCGGTTGCGGAATCGCCGGGCGCAGTGCTCCACCAGCGGCAGGTGCAGGTGCACCAGGTCGTCGCGGGCGCGCTCGCGCTGGTGCTGGGGCGCCTCGGGGTCGTGGAGGTCGCGGAACAGCTCGGCGCTGCGGGCGCGCGTCAGCTCCACCCCGGTCAACGGGGCGTCCAGCTCGGGCGGGTCCTGCGTGCGCGGGGCGTCCATCCTCAGCGCCCGGCCCCCAGCGCGGCCTCGAGGTCGTCCCCGAGGTCGAGCGCGCGCATCGTCATCGTCACGCCGAAGCGGCCCTCGCCGGACTGCACCGACGCGGCCGAGGCGAGGGTGGTGAGCACCTGCCAGGCGAAGCTGTCCTGGTCCGGCGCGGCGGGCGCCGCGGCGTCCACGCTGACCGAGACCGTGATCTGCCCGGGCATCAGCCAGAAGCGGCACAGCAGGTCCGAGGCCGGGTCGGCCTCCGGGAGCACCATCGCGCTGGCCTCGCCGACCGCGATCCGCAGGTCCTCGATGTCGTCGATGGTGAAGTCCAGGCGCGCGGCCAGACCGGCGGTGGTGGTCCGGAGCACCGAGACGTAGGCGCCGTCGGCCGGGACCCGCAGCTCGACGTCGGCGCGGTCCTGGCTGGGACCGCTGGCCGTGACAGACATGTGGTTCGTCCTTCGTTGCTGGGACCGTCGGAGTGACCATAGTGCTCGGGGCCGGTCCCCGGGTGGATCCCCGGGCGACCGGCCCCGTTCTCGGCCGTCCCCGGCTGGTTGAGGAAGACGCGCAAGCGCCTGTCTCGAAACCTTCCGGACCGGCCGTCGTGCCTCAGGCCTTCTTGTTACGACGACTTCGCAAGCTCAGTCGTCGATGAAGACCAAGAAGGCGTTCGTGCCTCAGGCCTTCTTGTTACGACGACTTCGCAAGCTCAGTCGTCGATGAAGACCAAGCTGGCCCTCGCAGGCTCAGGCCTTCTTGGTCTCCCAGAAGATCTCGGCGATCTCGTCGATCTTCGCGAGGAGCTCGTCGGCCTTCGCCGCGTCGAAGACGGCCTTGGTGCCGGTGCCGCTGGCGAGCTTGCACGCCTCGTTGATCAGCGTGTGCAGCTGCGGGTACTTCTCGAAGTGCGGGGCCTTGAAGTAGTCGGTCCACAGCACGGTCAGGTGGTGCTTGACGAGCTGGGAGCGCTCCTCCTTGATGAGGATGGCGCGGGTGCGGAAGTCGGGGTCGTCGTTGTCGGCGACCTTGCCGATGATGGCCTTGACCGACTCGGCCTCGATGCGGGCCTGAGCGGGGTCGTAGACGCCGCACGGCAGGTCGCAGTGGGCCGAGACCTCGAGGGTGGGAGCGAAGAGTCGCGCGAACATTGCCGTCCTTCCAAGTGGGTGGCTGAGGATGGTTCCGGGTGGCGCCCGGATCGTGCCTCCGCGGGCGGGAGCACGACCGCCTGCGACACTACTCCGCGTGTCACGTGACGCACGAGCAGGTCGCCGCGGCTCCGGACAGGTGCCCAGGATCGGTCTCGCCCACGTCTCCGGGGACTCGATGCGTCCCACGCTCGCCCCCGGTGACCGCCTGCTGGTGGTGCACGGGGCGGCCCCGCGGCCGGGTCGGGTCGTGGTCGCGCGGCTGGCCGACGGGACGGTCGCGGTCAAGCGGGCGGTGGAGCGGCGTACGACGGCGTCGGGCCGACCCGGATGGTGGCTGCTCAGCGACGACCCCGACCACGGCGTGGACTCCCGCCACCGCGGCCCGGTGCCGGACGCCGACGTGCTGGCCGTCGTCCGGGCCCGGCTGTGGCCGCACCCACGCCTGCTGTGACCCACACCATCGTGGACACCCCCTGCCGCGGTGCGCGGCTGTGCCAGAGTGGCCGACCATGGCGACACCGCACGAGACGACCGAGGCTCCCGAGGCACCCGAGGCTGCAGCACCCGACCACCCCCTTGCCGGGGACCCGGTCTTCGACCTGCACGTAGGCGGCAAGCTCGAGACGGTCTCGCGCGTCGCGCTCACCGGCGCCGACGAGCTCTCGATGGCCTACACGCCCGGCGTCGCGCGCGTGTGCACCGCCATCGCCGAGGACCCCTCGATGACCCAGCACTACACGTGGGTCCCCAACACCGTCGCGGTCGTCACCGACGGCACCGCGGTGCTCGGCCTCGGCGACATCGGCCCGGCCGCGGCGATGCCGGTGATGGAGGGCAAGGCCGTGCTGTTCAAGCAGTTCGGCAACGTCGACGCCGTCCCGATCTGCCTCGACACCACCGACACCGAGGAGATCATCGAGACCGTCGTGCGGCTCGCGCCGAGCTTCGGCGGCATCAACCTCGAGGACATCTCCGCCCCGCGCTGCTTCGAGATCGAGGACCGGCTCAAGGAGCGCCTCGACATCCCCGTCTTCCACGACGACCAGCACGGCACCGCCGTCGTCGCCCTGGCGGCGCTGAAGAACGCGCTGCGCCTGACCGGCCGGACCCCCGCCGAGACCCGCGTGGTGATCTCCGGCGCCGGCGCCGCGGGCGTCGCGGTCGCGCGCATCCTGCTCGAGGCCGGCATCACCGACCTCGCGGTGACCGACCGCAAGGGCGTGCTGAGCTCGGACCGTGACGACCTCACGCCGATCAAGCGCGTGGTCGCCGAGCTGACCGCCGACACCACCGGCCGCTCGGGCTCGCTCGCCGACGTGCTCGTCGGCGCCGACGTCTACATCGGCGTCTCCGGCGGCACCGTGCCCGAGGAGCACGTCGCCACGATGGCCGACGACGCGATCATCTTCGGCCTGGCCAACCCGACCCCCGAGGTGCTGCCGGAGGTGGCCCACCGCCACGCCCGCGTGGTCGCCACGGGCCGCTCGGACTTCCCGAACCAGATCAACAACGTGCTGGCGTTCCCGGGCATCTTCCGCGGGGCGTTCGACGTGCGTGCCACGGCGATCACCGAGGGCATGAAGCTCGCCGCAGCGGACGCGCTCGCCGACCTCGTGGGCGATCAGCTCGCCGAGGACTACATCGTCCCGTCGCCGTTCGACGACCGTGTCGGCCCGGCGGTCTCGTCCGCCGTCGCCGAGGCCGCCCGCCGCGACGGCGTGGCGCGCCGCTGACCGGCCACCGGCCGGCTCGGTAGAGAGCGACCGGAGAGGGCACCGGGCCGCCGTGCTCGCCGTCTACGCCGAACGCTTCGCCCCCGACGACCCGCTCTCCGCCCTGGTGGTGGGGGAGCAGCCGGAGCCCGCGGTCCCCGACGGGTGGGCGCGTGTGCGCATCCGCGCCGCCGCGCTCAACCACCACGACCTGTGGACCCTGCGCGGGGTCGGGATCAAGGCCGAGGCGCTGCCGATGGTGCTGGGCTGCGACGGCGCCGGCGTGGACGAGGACGGCAACGAGGTCGTCGTCCACGCGGTCATCGGTGACCCCGGTGCGGCCGACGACGAGACCCTCGACCCGGACCGCGCGATCCTCTCCGAGCGGCACTGGGGGACCTTCGCCGAGACGATCGTCGTCCCGCGCCGCAACCTCGTGCCCAAGCCGGCCTCGCTGTCCTTCGAGGAGGCCGCCTGCCTGCCGTCGGCCTGGCTGACGGCGTACCGCATGCTCTTCACCCAGGGCCGCTGCAGGCCCGGCCAGACCGTGCTCGTGCAGGGCGCCGGGGGCGGCGTCGCCACGGCCCTGATCGTGCTCGCCCGGGCCGCCGGCATCCGGGTGCTCGCCACCAGCCGCGACGAGGCCAAGCGGCAGCGCGCGCGGGAGATCGGGGCGCACGAGGTGTACGCCAGCGGCGAGCGGCTCCCGGTCAAGGTCGACGCGGTGATGGAGACCATCGGCCGCGCGACCTGGTCGCACTCGGTGCGCTCGCTGCGCCCCGGCGGCACGATCGTGGTCTCCGGCACCACGTCCGGCGCGCAGCCCGACGACGCCGAGCTGACCCGGATCTTCTACCGGCAGCTGCGGGTGATCGGCTCGACGATGGGCACGCGCAACGAGCTGACCGCGCTCGTGGCGATGCTCGACGCCACCGGCGTGCGGCCGCTGGTCGACCGGGTGCTGCCGCTGACCGACGCGCGTGCCGGCTTCGAGGCGATGGCCGGCGGGGACCTCTTCGGCAAGGTGGTGTTCACGCTGTGAGCGGCCCGACGCGGACACACCTGGTCACCGGCGCGGGCTCCGGCATCGGCGCGGTCGTGGCCCGCCGGCTGCACGAGCGCGGCGACCTCCTCGTGCTCCTCGCCCGCAACGAGGGGCGCGCGGGCGACCTGGCGGCGGCGTACCCCGGTGCGGCGGTGGTGACCGCCGACCTCGCGCACCCGGAGACCCTCGACGACCTGGCCCTGCCCGACCGGCTCGACTCGGTCGTCCACGCCGCCGGGGTCGTCGGCCTCGGCCCGGTCGCGGACCTGTCGACCGCGACCTGGCAGGAGCAGCTGACCGTCAACCTGGTCGCCCCGGCCGTGCTGACCCGGCTGGCGCTGCCGGCGCTGCGCGCCGCCCGTGGCGCGGTCGTGCTGGTCAACTCCGGCGCCGGCATCACCGCCAACCCCCAGTGGGGCGCGTACGCCGCCTCCAAGCACGGCCTGCGGGCCCTGGCGGACTCCCTGCGGGCCGAGGAGTCCGGCCACGGCGTCCGGGTCACGTCGGTCTTCCCCGGCCGCACCGCCACCCCCATGCAGGAGGAGGTGCACCGCCAGGAGGGCAAGGAGTACGACGCCTCCGCCTGGGTCCGCGCCGACACCGTCGCCGACCTGGTCCTGCACGTGCTCGACCTGCCCGAGGACGCCGTCGTGCCCGAGGTGGTCGTCAAGCCCCGCTGACCCCGGTGCCCTGCTGGCCGGGGCCGTCCGGCGAGCGTCGTCGGGTCAGGGCTTGGAGCGCCAGTGCAGCGCGCCGACGAGCACCATCCGCAGCTGGGTGCGGGCGTTCTCGGCGAGCTGCTTCTCCACGTCGGGTCGGCCCGAGACGGCCAGGATCGACTCCGCGGTGGCGACCATCGCGGTGACGATGAGGTTCGAGAGCACCCGCAGGTCGTCGCCGGACCACTCCTCGGTGCCGGGCAGCCGGGCCAGGTCGGTGGCCAGCTCGCGCTCGCACAGCTCGATCTCGTGGCGGATCGCCTCGCGGACCGACAGTGGACCGGCCGCGCGCTCGCGGGCGATGAAGCGGAAGTGCTGTCGCTGCTGGTGGACGTGCTCGACCAGGATCGACACCGAGGAGTCGACGATGCCCGCGTAGCCCCCGGCCGCCCCGCCGGTGGCGCCGTCGCCGCGGCGCACGTCGCGCAGCATCGCGCGCAGGGAGACGAACGACTCGTCGACCAGCGCCAGGCCGAGTGCCTCGATCGACTCGAAGTGGCGGTAGTACGCGGTCGGCACGATGCCGACCTCCTTGGCGACCTGGCGCAGGGAGAGGGCGACCAGCGAGCTGTCCTCGCACAGGTGCAGGGCGGCGTCCAGGATCGCGCGGCGCGTGCGTTCCTTGCGCTCGACCCGGGTCTCCGTCACCCCTCCATCGTAGCCCTCGTCACACCGTCGGTGGACGTGTGTGCACCCTCACCCGCCGTTCCCTTGACCAGCCGCGGGCTCGGTCGGGATGCTGTGGGTGCACAGTCGTTCACCGAAGTCTTTCACCGAACTCGTGCCACCCACGAAGGAGCAACCTCATGGGGCTCGCCACCTCCGTCCTGCGCAGCCGCACGCTCGCCGCGCTCACCTCGCCGCACGGCGTCGACCGCTACCTCGAGCTCGTCAACCCGATGTGGGCCGCGCACGAGGTGCGCGCACGCGTCGTCGACGTGCGCCGCGAGGTCGACGTGCCCGGCCACCCGCCGGTCGCGACGATCACCCTGCAGCCGACCTCGACCTGGCAGGGCCACCGCGCCGGCCAGCACGTCCAGGTCGGCGTCGAGATCGACGGCGCTCGCCGCACCACCCGCGTCTTCTCCATCTCCAGCCCCGACAGCCGCCCCGGCGACCGGTTCCAGATCACCCTGCGCGCCAACCCCGAGGGGCTCGTGTCGCGCTACCTCGTCGAGCGCGCCCGCCCCGGGACGATGGTCCACCTCTCGCAGGCCCAGGGGGAGTTCGTCCTCCCCGACGCCGTGCCCGAGCGGATCCTGCTGATTTCCGGCGGTTCCGGCATCACGCCGGTCATGTCGATGCTCCGCTCGCTGCAGCGGCGCACGCACCGCGGCCACGTCACGTTCCTGCACTACGCGCAGAGCCCCGAGCACCAGATCTTCGCCGACGAGCTCGACGAGGTGCGCCGGTCCGGCCACGGCATCGACGTGCGGCTGCTGCACCCCGAGCTGGGCGACCCGGCGCTGTCGCCGGCGTACCTCGAGCGGCACGTCCCCGGCTACCGCGACGTCCCCACCTGGGCCTGCGGCCCCGCGCCGCTCATCGAGGCGGTGCAGGGGGCGTACGCCGACTCGCCGGCGCTGCGCCTGGAGTACTTCAAGCCGCCGCGGGTCGCCGGGTCCGACGCGGCCGAGGGCGACGTCGTCTTCAGCCGCTCCGGCGCGACCGGCGCCAACACCGGCGCCACCCTGCTCGACCAGGCCGAGGCGCTCGGCCTGACGCCCGAGTCCGGCTGCCGGATGGGCATCTGCTTCTCCTGCGTCTCCCGCAAGAGCGAGGGGACCGTGCGCAACGTGCTGACAGGCGAGGAGTCCTCGCTGCCCGACGAGGACGTCCGCATCTGCGTGTCGGCCCCCGTCGGCGACTGCACCGTCGACCTCTGAGCGACCCCGACCTCCCGACCACCTCCGCACCCGACGAGAGGAACACCATGACCGCCCTGCACGACGAGACCACCGCCCCCGAGGCGCCCGAGAGCGGGCCCGCCGAGGCGACCCGCACGATCTTCGGCCGGCTCACGCCCGAGCAGCTCGAGACGTTCGGCGAGGAGATGGACGCCATCCGCCAGCGCGTGCTGGCCGAGCTCGGCGAGGACGACGCGGCGTACATCCGCAACGTCGTGAAGGCCCAGCGCGCCTTCGAGATCGCCGGTCGCGCGCTGTTCTACCTGCCGCCGGCCTGGCCGCTGGCCGTCGCCTCGCTCAGCGTCTCCAAGATCCTCGACAACATGGAGATCGGGCACAACGTCATGCACGGCCAGTACGACTGGATGGGCGACCCCGGCCTGAGCTCGCGGATGTACGAGTGGGACAACGTGTGCCCCAGCGAGCAGTGGAAGTACAGCCACAACTACATCCACCACACCTACACCAACATCCTCGGCAAGGACCGGGACATCGGCTACGGCGTCCTGCGGATGGACGAGGACCAGCCGTGGCACCCCTACTACCTCGGCAACCCGCTCTACGCGTTCCTGCTGATGGTCTTCTTCGAGTGGGGCGTCGCGATGCACGACCTCGAGGTGGAGAACCTCGTCGCCGGCAAGCGCAAGCTCGAGGACAACAAGGCCCTGCACGCCGGTATCATGCGCAAGGTCAAGCGCCAGGCGGTCAAGGACTACCTGCTCTTCCCGGCCCTGACCGGCCCGCTGTTCCCGCTGACCTTCGCGGGCAACGCGACGGCCAACCTGGTCCGCAACGTGTGGGCGTTCAACATCATCTTCTGCGGCCACTTCCCGGCGGGCGTCGCGACCTTCTCCCAGGAGGAGTGCGAGGACGAGAGCCGCGGCCAGTGGTACTTCCGCCAGCTCCTCGGCTCGGCCAACATCACCGGCGGCAAGCTCTTCCACCTGATGACCGGCAACCTCAGCCACCAGATCGAGCACCACCTCTTCCCCGACCTGCCGGCGCGCCGCTACCCGCAGGTCGCCGAGGAGGTCCGCGAGATCTGCGAGCGCTACGACCTGCCCTACAACACCGGCCCGCTCGGCAAGCAGCTGTTCAGCGTGGCGCGGAAGATCTGCCGCTTCGCCCTGCCCGACCGCAAGCGGGACGAGGCGACGGAGACGCCGGCCCCGGCCGAGGCGGCCGCCGCCTGAGCGGCGGCGCCCCGCCCCGCTGGGTCACACTGGTGCCATGAAGGACCACCTGAGCAAGGCCGAGATCCGCAAGGACGCCGTGCAGGGTGCGGTCGAGGCGACCGCGACCACCGTCGGCGAGGTCGCCACCATCCTCACCCGCGCGGTCCGCGACGTCGCGGGCGCGCTCGGCGGGCTCGCCACCGACGTCTTCGAGCTCCGCGACGCCGCCCGCCGCGCCTCCCTCGAATCGCCCGACGACCGCCCCGGGCTGCCCGAGGCCTGACCCGCCCCGCTGGCTGAGCGTGTCGAGACCCAGCGACGTGCGCAGGGTCTCTCGCTCCGTCCTGGGCGCCGAACTACTGCACGAAGTCGCCGTCGGCCACCGGCGACCTGCGCAGACGTGGTCGCCGGTGGGACTTCGTGCAGTACTTCGGCAGGAGCCGGGGGCAGGTGTCAGCCGAAGGACATCTGGAAGTCGCGCATGCGGAACGACGCGATGGCGCGGCGGCCGGCGAGCCAGCCGAGGGGGCCGTCGGGGTCGAACTCCCAGGCGCCCCAGCACGGCATGGCGCGCGAGGAGCCCTGCAGGGTCGCGCGGCGGTCCTCGCCGTCGGTGTCCTCGATGCCGGGCTGGAAGGTCTGGCCCTTGAACGGGGTCCGCGGGGCGATGCGGGCGGCGTCGGTGAACCGCGCGCTCGCGATCGGCCGGCGCTCGAGGGAGGCGCTCCACTCGGTGCGGGCGAACGGGCCGCGGTGCTCGGACTCCAGCTGGAAGTCGCACAGCCCCTTCGGGATCGCCCACAGCTCGCGGCCGCCGGCGACGGAGGCGGGGGAGTCGACCCAGATGTCGGTGATGCTCACCCGGCGGCCCCGCGAGCCGGGCGCCTTGACCGGGCGGGCGACCAGCAGCTCGGAGTAGGTGAGCGGGCTCGGCTCCTCGTAGGAGACGAACGCGGCGCCGTACACCCCGGCCGGGCGGGAGTCGTCGACCTTCGTCGGCACGCGGAAGAGCGAGAGGAAGAGCGACCCGGTCATCTGCCACGGAGCGGCGGGGTAGGCCGGGGCGCTGGTCGCGGCGGGGGAGGTGGGGGAGGACGTCTCGGTCATGCGCCCCATCCTCGCGTCAGTCCTCGGGGTCGTCCAGCCTCGCCAGCCAGGTCGCGAGACGCTCGACGGCGGTCTCGAACTCCGGGTGGGTGTCGGTGAAGGCCTGCAGCTGCTCGGCGAGCCACGCGAAGGTGACCTCTTCGTCGCCGCGCCGCCGCTCCAGCTCCTCGATGCCGCGGTCGGTGAAGTACATCGTCGCCTCCTCGTGTTCGGTCCTCCGACGCGAGACGGCCCGCGCCGTCACCGGTCGCGGGCCACCTCGGATGCCTCGATATTGCTGGGATGCCTCGGGTCAGGCGAACGCCTGGCCCATCAGCTCCTTCTGCTCCGCCTGGTGGCGCTTGACGGTGCCGACGGCGGGGGAGGAGGACGCCGGCCGGGTCACCGGCACGACCTTCGCGTCCACCTCGGGCCACACGTTGAGCTGGTAGTGCGGCCACGGGCCCATGTTGCGCGGCTCGTCCTGCACCCACCGGACCTCCTTGAGGTGGGGGTAGCGGGCGATCTCGGCCTTGATGTCGTCGATCGGCCGCGGGTAGAGCTGCTCGATGCGGCCGATGGCGAACCGCTCCGCCTGCTCCTGCTTGGCCCGCTCGACCATGAGGTCCCAGGTCACGCGGCCCGAGCACAGCAGCAGGGTGTCGACCTTCTCCGGGTCGGCGTTCGCGTCGGGGATGAACGGGCGGAACGTGCCCTCGGTGAACTCCGCCGGCTGGGAGGCGGCCTCCTTGCGCTTGAGCATCGACTTCGGCGTGAAGACGATCAGCGGGCGGTGCCGCTCACCCAGCGAGTGGTGCCGCAGGAGGTGGAAGTACGACGCGGGGCTGCTCGGCTGCGCGACGACGAACGCCTCGTCGGCGGCCATCGTGAGGAACCGCTCGATGCGCGCGGAGGAGTGGTCCGCGCCCTGGCCCTCGTAGCCGTGCGGCAGCAGCAGCACGACGCCGGACTGCTGGTTCCACTTGCTCTCGCCGGCGGTGATGAACTCGTCGATGACGGTCTGTGCGCCGTTGACGAAGTCGCCGAACTGCGCCTCCCACAGCACGAGCGCCTCGGGACGGGCCACGGAGTAGCCGTACTCGAAGCCGAGGGCGGCGTACTCGGAGAGCAGCGAGTCGTAGACGTGGAACTTCGCCTGGTCCTCGGTGAGCGAGCTCAGCGGGGTCCACTCGTCGGCGTTGGTGCGGTCGATGATCGTCGCGAACCGCTGGACGAACGTGCCGCGGCGCGAGTCCTGGCCGGCCAGGCGGACCGGGCGGCCGTCCATCAGCAGCGAGCCGAAGGCGAGGATCTCGCCGGTGCCCCAGTCGATGGGGCCGTCGGTGATCGCGTGGGCCCGGCGCTGCAGCTGCGGCATCACCTTGGGGTGGACCGTGAAGCCGTCGGGCGGGGTCGTGTAGGCGTCCGAGATCCGCTTGAGGACCTCCTGCGAGATCGCGGTGCTCGCCTCGCCGGCGGGCTTGTCCGGGTAGTCCGGCACCGTCGTCCACTCCGAGGGCTGCGTGCTGGCCTCGCGCACCTCGGTGAAGACCCGCTCCAGCTGCTGCTGGTAGTCGCGCAGGACCTGCTCGGCCTCCTCGATCGTGATGTCGCCACGACCGATGAGCGACTCGGTGTAGAGCTTGCGCACCGAGCGCTTCTGCTCGATCAGGTCGTACATGAGGGGCTGGGTGTACGACGGGTCGTCGCCCTCGTTGTGACCGCGGCGGCGGTAGCAGACGAGGTCGATGACGACGTCCTTGTTGAACGCCTGGCGGTACTCGAAGGCGAGCCGCGCGACCCGGATGCAGGCCTCGGGGTCGTCGCCGTTCACGTGGAAGATCGGCGCCTGCACCATGCGCGCCACGTCGGTGGCGTACAGCGAGGACCGCGAGGAGCCCGGCGAGGTCGTGAAGCCGACCTGGTTGTTGACGATCACGTGGATCGTGCCGCCGGTGCGGTAGCCGCGCAGCTGGGAGAGGTTGAGCGTCTCCGCCACCACGCCCTGGCCGGCGAACGCCGCGTCGCCGTGGACGAGCAGCGGGAGCACGGGGTACTCCGCGCCGCGGTCCAGCACGTCCTGCTTGGCGCGCGCGATGCCCTCGAGCACCGGGTCGACCGCCTCGAGGTGCGAGGGGTTCGCGGCGACGGACACGTTGATCTTGTGGCCCGAGCCGGCCTCGAACTCGCCCTCGGCGCCGAGGTGGTACTTCACGTCGCCGGAGCCCTGGACAGTGCGCGGGTCGATGTTGCCCTCGAACTCCCGGAAGATCTGGGAGTACTTCTTGCCGACGATGTTGGCCAGCACGTTGAGGCGACCGCGGTGGGCCATGCCGATCGCGACCTCGTCGAGGTCGGCCTGGGCGGCGGCCTCGCAGATCTCGTCGATGACCGGGATCGTGGTCTCGCCACCCTCGAGGGAGAAGCGCTTCTGGCCGACGAACTTGGTCTGCAGGAACGTCTCGAAGGCCTCGGCCTGGTTGAGCTTGAGCAGGATCCGCAGCTGCTCCTCGCGCGGCGGCTTCTGGTGCGGCTGCTCGACGCGCTCCTGGATCCACTGCCGCTGCTCGGGGTCCATGATGTGCATGTACTCGATGCCGGTGGTCCGGCAGTAGGAGTCACGCAGCGTGCCGAGGATGTGGCGCAGCTTCATGAAGCGCCGGCCCTCGCCACCGAAGGAGCCGGTGGGGAACTCGCGATCGAGGTCCCACAGGGTCAGGCCGTGGGACTCGATGCGCAGGTCCGGGTGGCTGCGCTGGCGGTACTCCAGCGGGTCGGTGTCGGCCATCAGGTGGCCGCGCACGCGGTAGGCGTGGATCAGCTCGAGGATCCGGGCCTGCTTGTCGATCTCGTCGTCGTGGGACGCCGACACGTCGGCGTTCCAGCGGATCGGCTCGTAGGGGATGCGCAGCGAGCGGAAGATCTCGTCGTAGAAGCCGTCCTGGCCCAGCAGGTACTTGTGGACCTGGCCGAGGAACTCGCCCGACTGCGCGCCCTGGATGACGCGGTGGTCGTAGGTCGAGGTCATCGTCATGATCCGCGAGATGGCGTTGCGGGAGATCGTCTCCTCCGACGCCCCCTGGAACTCCGGCGGGTAGTCCATCGAGCCGACGCCGATGATCGCGGCCTGGCCCTTCATCAGGCGCGGCACGGAGTTGTTCGTGCCGAGGCCGCCGACGTTGGTGAGGCTGACGGTCGTGCCGGAGTAGTCCTCCATCGTCAGCTTGTTGTTCTTCGCCTTGCGGACGATCTCCTCGTAGGCGGTCCAGAACTGCGCGAAGTCCATGGACTCGCAGGCCTTGATCGAGGGGGCTACCAGCTGGCGGCTGCCGTCGGCCTTGACCTGGTCGATGGCCAGGCCGAGGTTGATGTGCGCCGGCGTGACCATGGTCGGCTTGCCGTCGACCTCGTCGTAGGTGTTGTTCATCGCCGGCAGCGCCTTGATCGCCTTGACGATCGCGAAGCCGATGAGGTGGGTGAAGGACACCTTGCCGCCGCGCGCGCGCTCGAGATGGCCGTTGATGACGATCCGGTTGTCCCACAGCAGCTTGACCGGCATGTTGCGCACGGACGTGGCCGTCGGGACCGACAGCGAGATGTCCATGTTCTTCGCCGTGGCCGCCGCGATGCCGCGCAGCGAGCTGTACGTCGGCTCGTCGCTGGCCGTGGCCGGGTCGGCGGGCTGCTTCTCCTTGGGCTCCGGTGAGGAGGTGCCCTTCGCCGGCTCCGCGGCCTTGCTCTGCGGGCGCGGGGTCGCCTTCGGCTCGGCCTTCTTCTCGGCCTTCTTCTCAGCCTTGGCCTCGGCGGGCTTCTCAGCCTTCTCGGCCTGGGGCTCGGCCTTCTTGCCCACGGGCTGCTCAGCCTTCTTCGCCGGCGCCGGCGCCGGCGCCGTCGTCACCGAGGCGCCCTTGCTCGAGCCGTTCGGGGAGCCGTTGCTCGACCCGTTCGCGGACCCGTTGCTGCCCCCGCTGCGGAAGTAGTCCGCCCACTCGGGGTCGACACTCCCCGGGTCCTTCTCGTACTGCTCGTGCATGGCCTCGACGAGCCACTCGTTGGCTCCGAAGTCAGCGGGTGGCTCCGAGCCGGTGGATCGTTCGGAGGACTGGTTGCCAGAGGACTGCGGCACGACTTGCTTCGCCTCTTCCCAAGTGAGCGCGCGGGGGTGGGGTGTCGGGAACCAAGGCTAGTCCCCCACCGAAGCAAATGCGCCGGTCAGGGTCGCCTCTGGGGCAGGGTATGACCGGATCCACACCGCCGCCGGTTGCACGACCAGACCGGACCCGGGTGAACATGGGCCGGACCGATCGACTTACAACACTCCAGGGAGCGGACCAACGATGTCCCCGACCCCCCGCGACCGCGGGTCGCGGCGCCCCGGACGGCGGCTCCCGGCCGTCGTCGCGACGCTCGCGCTGGGCCTCGGCCTCGCGGCCTGCTCCGAGGCCCCCGAGCCCGCTGCCGACCAGCGCCCGGAGGTCCACCGCGAGGCCGCCGTCGTCCGCTCCGCGACCTCCGCGCTGCCGACGACGGTGACGATCGGTGAGGTGACCGGCCGGCTCGACGCGGAGCGCCGCCGCAACCTCAAGCGCTCGGTGGGCCGCGTCGTCGACGGGTGGCTGGACGCGGCGTACGTCGGCGGGGACTTCCCGCGCGTCGGCGGCTTCCGCCAGGCGTTCCCGGGCTTCAGCAGCGGCGCGAAGGCCGAGGCCCGGCGCGACCTGCGGCTGATGACCAACGTCGCCCTCGCCGGACGCATCAGCGACGTCGACGTACGCCGCCGCGAGCTCGTGCTCGACGTGCTCGCCGTCCGCGGCCGTCCCGAGGCGGTGACCGCTCGCGTGCTGCTGGTCTTCGAGACGCGGGGCAGGGTCGAGCGGCGCGAGCGTGTGCAGGGCCGGCTCTACCTGACCTGGCGCAACGGCGGCTGGCAGGTCTTCGGCTACGACGTCTCCCGAGGGAGGTCCTGATGACCACCGTGCCCATCGGTCTGCCCACCGGGCTGCGGCGCGCCCTGCGCGTCGGGGTCCTCGGCCTCGTGCTCGCCGTGGCGGCGGTCGTCGTGCCCGACGCCGCGGTCCACCGCACCGAGGTCGCGCTGGTCAAGGTCGAGCGCGCCGACGGCGTCGCGGTCCGGGACCAGGACGTGCTCTGGGTGCTGGCGGTCGGCTCCGACGCGCGCCCGGGGGAGGACATGCTGCGCTCGCGCGGCGACGCGATCCAGATGGTCGGCCTCAACACCCGCACCGGTTCCGCGGTCGCGATCGGCCTGCCCCGCGACTCGTGGGTGCCGATCCCTGGACACGGCCACGGCCGGGTCAACTCGTCCCTGACCTACGGCGGCCCCGGCCTCATGGGGCGCACCGTCGGGAACCTCGTCGGCGTGCAGCCGGACTACGTCTTCGTGACCCGCTTCCCGTTCTTCGAGGACATGGTCGACGACATCGGCGGGATCCACGTCCGCAACCCGCGCCGCTTCTCCGACGACAACCTCAAGCCGCTCGGCTTCGCCCGCGGCCGGATCAAGCTCGACGGGTACGGCGCCATGGCGTTCTCGCGGATCCGCAAGACCCTCGCCGGCGGCGACTTCGACCGGTCCGCCAACCAGCAGCGCGTCCTGCGGGGCATCCAGCAGGCGGTCCGCGCGCGGGCCGACGAGCCCGGCTTCATCGAGCGAGGGGTGCTGACGGTGCTGGAGCACCTGCACACCGACCTGCCCCCGGGCGAGCTGTTCCGCTTCGCCCGGGCGCTCGCGCACGTCGACCCCGCGAAGGTCACCACCTGCGTCGTCGGCGGCTCCATCGGCAACGTCGGCAGCGCCTCCATCGTCCGCCCCAACGTGGCCCAGGCCCGCCGCTACGGCGCCGCGGCCCGCGCCGACGCCGCCCTGCGGGGCTGCTGACCGCCCACCGCTGGTCGAGCAGCGAGCCCTGGCCGGTGGGTTGAGGAAGGCGCGCAGCGCCTGTCTCGAAACCGAACGTCGACGAGACCCAGTGAGCCGACTGTGGCCTGTGCCCCTTACGGCTGGCCCGGGGTGGTGGTCGGGGCCTGCGGCTCCCGCCGGACGGGCAGACCCGGTCTACCAGGCCTGCGCTCGTGCCTCGCTCCGGCCCGCCAGACCCAACCACGACCGGGCCTGCCCGCCCGTCGTCCGCCTCCGGCCCCGACCCGCGCGGCGTACCCGGGGCGAAATGGCGACCGGGCCGGCCCCTGGGGAGGGACCGGCCCGGTGTGCCGTGGATCAGGTCGAGCAGGTGGAGCGGTGGTGCGTCAGCGGGGGAAGATGCGGCCCGAGGACGACGCCAGGTCGAGCAGGCCGATGCCCGCGAGGTTGAGCTGCAGGCCGTGGACGCCGGTGCCGTGGAAGGTCCGGTCGAAGAGCTTCCGGAAGTTCAGGAAGTTGTCGTCGCCCAGGTCGTAGCTGTCACCGGCCTTGAGGGTGACGGGCTTGCCGTTGTGGCTGATCTGCAGGTACTTCGTGGTGACCGTGGGCTTGACCTTGGCCGACTTCGCCGTGCGCTTGAGGTTGACCAGCGAGGAGAGACCCTTCACCTCGAGGCCGAGGGTGGGGACCGTGATGGTGCCGAGGTCGGTGCCGATGAGGGCGCGGGCGGCCTTGCCGTTGCCGTAGGCGCCCATGGTCTTGTAGGTCACGCCGGTGACGTTGACCAGGCCGCCGAGCAGCTTGTAGTTCGCGGCCTTGGTGGTCTGGATCTTGCCGTCGGTGCCACCGCAGGGGATCGAGCGCTGGCCGAGGTTGCCGACGTTGAGCAGCGGGATGTCGCCGAGGATGTTCGCGCCGGTGGCGGTGCCGCGGAAGACGCCCGCGGGGCCGGCCTTGGAGATGGCGGTGCGCGCCCGACCGAGCTGCAGCATGGTGTTGTTGCCGGTGGCGTTGATGAGCACCTTGAGGGCGTACGCCTCGGAGATGCCCTGCTTGCCGCTCGCCTTGCCGGTCGAGGCGCCGAGGCCGATGCCGCCGAGGCCCGGGATCTCGATCATGCCGCCGGGGCCGAGGCTCCGGAGCAGGCCGATGACCTGGTTGACGATCTGGGAGACCGGCGCGGTGACCTGGTTGAGGATGTCGAGCAGCATCGCCAGCGGCGTGCCCTCGACGACCGAGCCGGAGTAGTCCAGCGAGATGCCCTTGAAGCCGAAGGACTCCTCGTGGCCGAACTTGCCGTTGGCGTGGAACGCGTCGGCGACCGACTGCAGGCCCTCGATCTTGAGCTTGGGGAGCTTGCCGATGCCGGGCAGCTCGAGGCCGCCGATGGTCACGTCGCCGACGGTGCTGACGCCGCGGACGCCGGTGCGGTTGCCGCTTTTGTAGGTCTCGGAGGTCTGCTTGGTGACCGAGAGGTCGATGAGGCCCTCGGGCAGGAGGCCGTCGGTGATCTCGTCCAGGGGCGCGAGGATCGACTTCTTCTCGGCCACGCGGCCGGCCATCGTGGTGCAGCGCTGCTGGGCGTAGCCGCCCTTGAGCGCGCGGAGCTCGACGCCCTCGAGCAGCAGCTTGGTGCCGAAGACGTCGGCCTTGTAGCCGAAGCCGGTCTTCTCGAGGCGGCCGGAGTCGGTCAGCTTGCCGGCGGGCGCGGCGACGGCGGCACGAGCGCCGGTCTCGGCGGTGGCGGTGGGGGTGACGGCGAGGGTGCCGGCGAGGCCGGCCGCGCTGACCGCGGTGACCGCGATCGCCCTGCTCAGGGTCTTGTTCACGCTTTCCTGCTTTCGTAGCTCGCGCCGCTCGACCCTCCCCGGCCGGGCGACGTCGGATCCTGGTGGCGGGACCGCAGGGGTCCGTTGCCGGGGGACCAGCCGGGGCCTGCCCTCCGAGAGACGGCCCGGGGAAGCCGCCTCACGCCTGCAACGGGGAGCGTGCGCGTTTGTTACGTCGGTCATGCCTGCCGGCCGCAGGGGTCTAGACCTGGCCGTCCGCACCCACACAGGAGGGCGGGAACGACGAACGGCCCCCCGCTGAGCGGGAGGCCGTGCTGGGTGGAGCGGGGTGGGGCCGGGTGGGGCCGGGTGGTGCTGGTGGCGCCTCCGGCAGGATTCGAACCTGCGACACCTGGTACCGGAAACCAGTGCTCTATCCCCTGAGCTACGGAGGCATCGTCGCGGACGTGCCGACGTGCGGGGGAACCGTACCCGCCCCCGGCCGTGCGGAGGAAACCGGTGCCCGCCGATACCCTGGGTCGGTGACTCCGGCGCAGCTCTCCACGACCATCGTCGACGGCCTGACGGCCCTCGTCGAGCAGGGCTCCCTCGCCCTGCCCGACGGCGTACCCAGCGAGGTCACGGTCGAGCGTCCCCGCCAGAAGGGCCACGGCGACTACGCGACCAACGTCGCGCTGCAGCTGGCGAAGAAGGCCGGCACCAACCCGCGCGCCCTCGGCGAGATGTTGGCCGAGCAGCTGCGCACCGCCGACGGCATCGGCGCCGTCGACGTCGCGGGCCCGGGCTTCCTCAACATCACCGTCGAGGCCGGCGCCCAGGGCCAGGTGGCGGCGGAGATCGTCGCGGCGGGGGAGCGGTACGGCGCCTCCGACGCGTTCCGCGGGGAGCGGATCAACCTCGAGTTCGTCTCGGCGAACCCCACCGGCCCGATCCACATCGGCGGCGTGCGGTGGGCGGCCGTCGGCGACGCCCTGGGGCGGATCTTCACGATGACCGGCGCCGAGGTCACCCGCGAGTACTACTTCAACGACCACGGCAGCCAGATCGACCGGTTCAGCGGCTCGCTGCTCGCGGCCGCCAAGGGCGACCCGACGCCGGAGGACGGCTACGGCGGGCAGTACATCCACGACATCGCGCGGGCGATCCTCGACCAGCGCCCCGACGTGCTCGGGCTGGGCGACGAGGAGGCGCAGGAGGTCTTCCGCGCGGTCGGCGTCGACATGATGTTCGAGGAGATCAAGAAGAGCCTCCACGACTTCGGCGTGGACTTCGACGTCTTCTTCCACGAGGACGAGCTGCACAGGAGCGGCGCGGTCGACCGGGCCGTCGCCCGGCTGCGCGAGCTCGGCAACGTCTACGAGCAGGACGGCGCCGTCTGGCTGGCGACCGAGAAGTTCGGCGACGACAAGGACCGTGTCGTCATCAAGTCCGACGGACAGGGCGCCTACCTGTCCGGCGACCTCGCCTACTACCTCGACAAGCGCGAGCGCGGCTTCGACCGCTGCCTGATCATGCTCGGCGCCGACCACCACGGCTACGTGGGCCGGATGAACGCCATGTGCGCCGCCTTCGGCGACCAGCCGGGCACCAACCTGGAGATCCTCATCGGCCAGATGGTCAACCTGGTGCGCGACGGGCAGCCGATGCGGATGTCCAAGCGGGCCGGCACGGTCGTCACCATCGACGACCTGGTCGAGGCGATCGGGGTGGACGCCGCGCGCTACGCGCTGGCGCGCTACAGCTCCGACTCCAACATCGACCTCGACCTGGACCTGTGGGCGCGGGCGACCAACGACAACCCGGTCTTCACCGTGCAGTACGCCCACGCCCGGGTCTCCAGCCTGCTGAGCAACGCCGCCGACCTCGGTGTCGAGGCCGCCTCGCACCCCGAGCTGCTGACCCACGAGAAGGAGGGCGTGCTGCTGCGCGCCCTCGCGGAGTTCCCCCGGGTGGTGACCGCGGCCGCCGAGCTGCGCGGCCCGCACCGGGTGGCCCGCTACCTCGAGGAGCTGGCCGGCACCTACCACCGCTTCTACGACAGCTGCCGCGTCCTGCCGATGGGCGACGAGGAGACCACCGACCTGCACCGGGCGCGCCTGCTGCTGGTCCAGGCGACGCGCACGGTCCTGGCCAACGGCCTGGGCCTCCTCGGCGTGTCCGCCCCCGAGCGCATGTGAGGACGAGGACCCGATGACCCACGAAGCAGGCTGGGCCCACGCGCCCGGAGCGTTCCGCGGCCCGTCGTGGCTGCGGACGCCCGCCGACCCCAACGACCTGGTCCCGCAGCTGTGGTCGACCACCGCGCACAAGGACGACGCGGGGGTGCTGACCGTCGGCGGGGTGCCGCTGACCGACCTGGTCGCCGAGCACGGCTCCCCGGCGTACGTCCTGGACGAGCAGGACTTCCGCACCCGCGCCCGTGCCTTCCGCGACGCGTTCGCGGTCTACGACGTCTACTACGCCGGCAAGGCGTTCCTCTCCACCGCCGTCGCCCGGTGGGTGGCCGAGGAGGGCCTCTCGCTCGACGTCTGCAGCGGCGGCGAGATGGCCGTCGCCGAGCGGGCGGGCTTCCCGATGGAGCGGGTCGGTTTCCACGGCAACAACAAGTCCGAGGCCGAGCTGCGCCGCGCGGTGCGCAACGGCGTGGGCCGGGTCATCGTCGACTCGTTCGCCGAGATCGAGCGCCTGGGCCGGATCGCGGCCGAGGAGGGTGCGACCGCGCGGGTGATGGTCCGCGTGACCGCCGGCGTCGAGGCGCACACCCACGAGTACATCGCGACCGCCCACGAGGACCAGAAGTTCGGCTTCTCCATCACCGCCGGCGACGCGCTCGAGGCCGTACGCCGCGTGGCGGCCGCCGGGGCGCTCGAGCTGCGGGGGCTGCACTCCCACATCGGCAGCCAGATCTTCGACTCCTCGGGCTTCGAGGTGGCCGCGCGCCGGGTGCTGGCGCTGCACGCGCGGGTGTCGGAGGAGCTCGGCGTGGAGATGCCGGAGATGGACCTCGGCGGCGGCTTCGGCATCGCCTACACGACCCAGGACGACCCGGCCGACCCCGCGCAGCTGGCGACCGAGATGACCAAGATCGTCGAGCACGAGTGCCGCGCGCTCGGCATCGCGCAGCCGGCGCTCTCGATCGAGCCGGGGCGCGCGATCGTCGGCCCGTCGGTGTGCACGGTCTACGAGGTCGGCACCGTCAAACAGGTGAGCCTCGACGGCGGCGCCTCGCGGTCCTACGTCTCGGTGGACGGCGGGATGAGCGACAACATCCGCACCGCGCTCTACGACGCCGACTACTCCTGCACGCTGGCCTCGCGCCGCTCCGACGCCGTGCCGGTGCTGGGTCGCGTGGTGGGCAAGCACTGCGAGGCCGGCGACATCGTGGTCAAGGACGAGTTCCTGCCCGGCGACCTGGCCCCCGGCGACCTCGTGGCGGTGCCCGGGACGGGTGCCTACTGCCGCTCGATGGCCTCCAACTACAACCACCTCCTGCGGCCGCCGGTGATCGCGGTGCGGGACGGTGCGTCGCGCGTGCTCGTCCGGCGGGAGACTGAGGACGACCTATTGGCGACTGACGTGGGTGATCTGTGATGGAGGGCGACAAGCGACCCGACGGGTTGCGGGTGGCGGTGCTCGGCTGTGGCTCGGTCGGCTCGCAGGTGGTGCGGCTGCTCCTCGAGCAGGCCGACGACCTGGCGGCCCGGGTGGGCGTGCCGGTCGAGCTGGCGGGCGTCGCGGTGCGCCGGCTGGACGCGCCGCGCGAGGTCGAGGTGCCGGCCGACCTGCTGACGACCGACGCGACGGGCCTGGTGACCCGCGACGACGTCGACCTGGTGGTCGAGGTCATCGGCGGCATCGAGCCCGCGCGCTCGCTGATCCTGGCCGCGCTCGAGAGCGGCGCCAGCGTCGTGTCGGCCAACAAGGCGCTGCTCGCCGAGGACGGTCCGACGCTGTTCGAGGCCGCCGAGAAGGCCGGCCGCGACCTCTACTACGAGGCCGCCGTCGCCGGCGCCATCCCGATCCTGCGGCCGCTGCGCGAGTCGCTGGCCGGTGACCGCGTGACCCGGGTGCTCGGCATCGTCAACGGCACCACCAACTTCATCCTCGACAAGATGGACACCTCCGGCGCCGGCTTCGCCGAGGCGCTCGAGGAGGCCCAGGAGCTGGGGTACGCCGAGGCCGACCCGACCGCGGACGTGGAGGGCTTCGACGCCGCCGCGAAGGCCGCGATCCTCGCCTCGCTGGCGTTCCACTCCCGCGTCACCGCCTCCGACGTGCACCGCGAGGGCATCTCGGAGGTCACCGCGGCCGACGTGCAGTCGGCCCGCGACATGGGTGCGGTCGTCAAGCTGCTGGCGATCTGCGAGCTGCGCGCCGACGACCAGGGCGAGGAGGCCGTGGCCGTCCGCGTCCACCCGGCGATGATCCCGCGCTCGCACCCGCTGGCGTCGGTGCGCGAGGCCTACAACGCGGTCTTCGTCGAGTCCGAGGCCGCCGGCCAGCTCATGTTCTACGGCCCCGGCGCCGGTGGCTCGCCCACCGCGTCCGCGGTCCTCGGCGACCTGGTGACGGTGGCCCGCAACCGCCTCGCGGGGACCCGCGGCGCCGGCGAGTCGGCGTACGCCGACCGGGCCGTGCTGCCGATGGGGGAGACCCGGACGCGTTACCACGTGGCGATCGACGTCGACGACCGCGCCGGCGTGCTGGCGGCCGTGGCCGCGGCCTTCGCCGAGCACGGCGTCTCGATCCAGACGGTCCGCCAGGAGGGCCGCGACGACGACGCCCAGCTCGTGGTGGTCTCCCACGAGGCGACCGACGCACAGTTGAGCGCGACCGTGGAGCACCTGCGGGGCATGGACATCGTCCGCGAGGTCACCTCGACCATGCGGGTGGAAGGGGAGCAGGAGTGAGCACGCGCACCGCCACGCACCAGTGGCGCGGGGTCATCGAGGAGTACCGGGACCTGCTGGAGATCCCCGAGGGCACGCCCGCGGTCACGCTCCGCGAGGGCGGCACGCCGCTGGTCCACTCCGGGTGGCTCTCCGGCCTGACCGGCGCCGACGTGTGGCTCAAGGTCGAGGGCAACAACCCCACCGGGTCGTTCAAGGACCGCGGCATGACCGCCGCGATCTCGGTCGCCAAGGCCGACGGCGCCGAGGCGGTCGTGTGTGCCTCGACCGGCAACACGTCGGCGTCCATGGCGGCGTACGCCGCGAAGGCCGGCCTCAAGCCGCTCGTGCTCGTGCCGGAGGGCAAGATCGCCGCGGGCAAGATGGCGCAGGCGATCATGCACGGCGGCCAGGTCGTCATGGTGCGCGGCAACTTCGACGACTGCCTCGCGCTGGCCCGCCAGCTCGCCTGGGACTACCCGGTCGCGCTGGTCAACTCGGTCAACCCGGTCCGCCTCGAGGGCCAGAAGACCGCGGCGTTCGAGATCGTCGACTTCCTCGGCGACGCGCCCGACTACCACCTGCTGCCCGTCGGCAACGCCGGCAACATCTCGGCGTACTGGCTCGGCTACAACCAGTACGCCGACCTCGGCATGGCCACCAAGCGGCCCGTCATGCGCGGCTTCCAGGCCGAGGGTGCGGCGCCGCTGGTGACCGGCGAGCCGTTCCCCGACCCCGAGACCAAGGCGACCGCGATCCGGATCGGCAACCCGGCCTCGTGGAAGCTCGCCGAGGCGGCGCGCGACGAGTCCGGCGGACGGTTCGCCGCGGTCAGCGACGACGCGATCCTCGCCGCCCAGCGCGAGCTCGCCGCGCGTGACGGCGTGTTCGTCGAGCCCGCCTCCGCGGCCGGGATCGCCGGGATGCTCCAGGAGCTCGCGGGCGGCACGTCGTACGCCGGCAGCACGGTCGCCGTCACGGTCACCGGCCACGGTCTCAAGGACACCGCGACCGCGCTCGAGGGCTTCGCCGCCAGCGGCCACAGCGTCGTCGACACCGTCATCGACGCCGACGTGACCGCGGCGGCCGAGGCCGCCGGCCTGCGGTGACCTCGTTCGTCACGGGGCCGGTGCGGGTGACCGTGCCGGCCACGTCGGCGAACCTCGGCCCCGGCTACGACAGCCTCGGGCTCGCCCTGGACCTGCGCGACGAGCTCGAGGGCGAGGTCGTCGGCGACGGCCTGGTCGTCGAGGTGGTCGGTGCGGGGGAGGGCTCGGTCCCGCTCGACGAGTCGCACCTGGTCGTCTCCGCGATGCGTGCCGCCTTCGGCGCGCTCGGGGGGCAGCCGCCGGGCCTGCGCCTGCGCTGCACCAACGTCGTCCCGCACGCCCGCGGGCTCGGGTCGTCCTCGGCCGCGATCGTCGGCGGGCTGGTCCTGGCCCGGGCGCTGGTCGCCGGCGGCACGCTGGTGCTCGACGACCCGACGCTCTTCGAGCTGGCCGCCCGGATGGAGGGCCACCCCGACAACGTCTCGCCCGCGCTGCACGGCGGCTTCACGATCTCCGGCCACGACGACGATGGCTTCTGGACCGTCGCCTCGCCGGTCGACCCCCGGGTCGCCGTGGTCGTCTTCGTGCCGCCGGACGGCGTCTCCACCGAGGTCGCCCGCGGGCTGCTGCCCAGCCAGGTCCCGCACGCCGACGCGGCCGCCGACGCCGCCCGCACGGCACTGCTCGTCGCGGCCCTGGCCGGCCGGCCCGAGCACCTGCTGCGCGCCACCCGCGACTACCTCCACCAGGAGCAGCGCCGGCCCGCCATGCCGGCCTCGCTCGCCCTCGTCGACGCCCTCCGCGCCGACGGCGTGCCCGCGGTCGTCTCCGGCGCCGGGCCGACCGTGCTCGCCCTCGTCGACGGGCCGGCCGGCGGCCAGCGCCTGCTCGACCGCTGTCCCCGCGGCTGGGCCGCCCACGTCCTGGCCGTCAGCACCGACGGTGCGCGCGTCCTCGACTGACGCGTCCCGCTCGCTCCGGCGGGCCGCGGGAAGCTTCATCGGCTGGCCGCTGGAACTACCGGTGGGACGATGAAGCTTCAGCGGCCCACCGACAGCTTCATCGGCCAGCCGATGAATCTCGCGCCGCGCCGAGCCGCCGAGGGCCCGGACCGGCCGTCCGGGCTGGTGGTACATTGACCGCGCGCCGTACCACCAGGCGTGCACCCGATCGTGATCCCCGGGCCAGTCCGGACCCGCCGGGTGCCACCACTCCCTCTCGTTCGTCGCGGAGATCCTCCGCGTACCGATCCGTCCTCGCCTGCCGGTGACGCCGGGTCGGGAGCCGGGAGCCCTGACGAGCAGCCGGTCGACCGCGGGAAGCGGCCCCGGCACGACGACGTGGGAAGGACCCCCCTCACGTGACCGAGACGATCGAACCCACCTCCGGCGGAGCGGCCCGCAAGCGCGGAGGTGGGCTCAGCTCGATGCTGATCGCCGACCTGCGGTCGATGGCCGACGGCATGGGCATCGCAGGCGCCAGCACCATGAAGAAGGTCCAGCTCGTCGAGGCGATCAAGGGCGCCCAGGCCGGCGGTCGTCCGGCCGCCGCGGCGCCCGCGCCGGAGGCAGCTGCACACGCCCAGGCCCCGTCCGAGCCGGCGGCCGAGTCGACCTCCGAGGCTCCCGCCGAGACGCCGGTACGCCGTCGCTCCCGCGGCGCCCAGCGCGAGGCCCAGGCCGACACCGGCGGGCAGCAGGCCGACCAGCGCCAGGACCAGAGCGAGGACCAGGCCCAGGAGCAGCAGGACCAGCCGGCCCAGGACGGCGAGCGTCGTCGCGGCCGCCAGGACCGCCAGCGCCAGCGCCAGCGCGACCAGCAGGACGGCTCGGCGGACCAGCAGCAGGACCAGCAGGACCAGCAGCGCGACCGCCAGGACCGGGACGGCAAGCAGGGCAAGCAGAACCGGGACCAGAACCAGCAGCAGAACCAGAACCGCGACCAGCAGCAGCGCGACCAGCAGCGCGAGCGCGACCGGGAGGCCCAGCGCGAGCGCGACCGCGAGGCCCAGCGCGAGCGCGACCGCGAGGCCCAGCGCGAGCGCGACCGCGAGCGTGACCGGGAGCGCAACCAGGACCGCGCCAACCAGGACCGGGACCGGGATCGCGGCCAGGACCGCGACGACGACGACCTCGACGGCACCGGCCGCAACCGCCGGCGCCGCGGGCGTGACCGCGACCGCACGCGCGGGCAGCGGGGCGAGCCGGACACCACGATCCTCGAGGACGACGTGCTCGTCCCCGCCGCGGGCATCCTCGACGTGCTGGACAACTACGCGTTCGTGCGCACCAGCGGTTACCTGCCGGGGCCGGACGACGTCTACCTCTCGCTGTCGATGGTGCGGAAGTTCGGCCTGCGCCGCGGCGACGCGATCGTCGGCCAGGTGCGCCAGCCCCGCGAGGGCGAGCGCCGCGAGAAGTTCAACCCGATGGTGCGCGTCGACAGCGTCAACGGGGCGGACCCGGAGGCCGGCAAGCACCGCGTGGAGTTCGCGAAGCTGACCCCGCTCTACCCCGACGAGCGGCTGCGCCTGGAGACCGGGCCGGACAACCTCGTCGGCCGGGTCATCGACATCGCCGCGCCGATCGGCAAGGGCCAGCGCGGCCTCATCGTCTCGCCCGCGAAGGCCGGCAAGACGATGGTGCTGCAGTCGATCGCCAACTCGATCACGACCAACAACCCCGAGTGCCACCTGATGGTCGTGCTCGTCGACGAGCGGCCCGAGGAGGTCACCGACTTCGAGCGCTCGGTCAAGGGCGAGGTCATCTCCTCGACCTTCGACCGCCCGCCGGCCGACCACACCACGGTCGCCGAGCTCGCCATCGAGCGGGCCAAGCGCCTCGTCGAGCTCGGCCACGACGTCGTGGTGCTGCTCGACGGCATCACCCGCCTGGGTCGTGCCTACAACCTCTCGGCGCCCGCCAGCGGTCGCCTGCTCTCCGGCGGGGTCGACGCGGCCGCGCTCTACCCGCCGAAGCGGTTCTTCGGCGCCGCGCGCAACATCGAGAACGGCGGCTCGCTGACGATCCTCGCCACGGCGCTGGTCGAGAGCGGCTCGAAGATGGACGAGGTCATCTTCGAGGAGTTCAAGGGCACGGGGAACATGGAGATCCGGCTGCGTCGCGACTTCGCCGAGAAGCGCCTCTTCCCGGCGATCGACGTCGTGCAGTCCGGCACCCGTCGCGAGGAGCTCCTGCTGTCGAAGGAGGAGCTCGCGATCATCTGGAAGCTGCGCCGGGTGATGGCGAACCTGGACAACCAGCAGGCCCTCGAGCTGCTGCTGGAGCGGCTGCGCAAGGCCCAGACGAACATCGAGTTCCTCATGCAGGTGCAGAAGACGACGCCGGCCGCCGGCGCCGAGGACTGAGGCGTCCTGGGCGCCCGACGCGGGGTGGCCGAGCCGATCTCGGCAACCCCGCGTCGCCGCGGGGCCGGACCCCGTAGGCTGAGCCGGCACGGACGGGGCCGACCCGACCGGCACGAACGACGTAACCCGGGGAGGGACGAACGTGGCACGCATCCTGGTCGCTGACGACGACGTCGACATCCGGGAGCTGGTCGAGTTCAAGCTCTCCACGCTCGGCCACGACATCGTCGCGGTCTCCGACGGCGCAGCCGCGGTGGAGGCCTGCCAGGCCCAGCGTCCCGACCTCGCGGTCCTCGACGTGATGATGCCGGGCTTCTCCGGCCTCGACGCGATCCGGGTCATCCGCGCCGACCCCGCGCTGGCGGACCTCCCGGTCATCCTGCTGACCGCACGGGCGCAGGAGTCCGACGTCGAGACCGGCTTCGACTCCGGGGCCGACGACTACATCACCAAGCCGTTCAGCCCCCGCGAGCTCGCCTCGCGGGTCGAGGCCCTGCTGGCCCGGTCGGTGTGAGCCGGACGCACCCGCGACGATGACGGCTTCGGCCGGCCGGACGGCCGGCGGGTCACCCCGCGTCCCGGCGCCGGCCGGCGGCCGCCCGGTCGCCCGGCTGCTCGCGCCCATCCTGGTCCGGATGGGCATGCTGCTCGCGGTCATGGCGGCGATCTGCATCGGCGGCGTGCTCGCCTCGACCCAGGCGCTGGACCACCTCACCGACGAGCTGCTCCCCGCGGCGACCGCCAACGAGGACGTCCTGCAGGACCTCACCGACATGGACGCCGCCGTCGGGGCCTACGCCCGCAGCGGCGAGCAGGAGGCGATCGACAACTACGAGCAGGCGATGCAGCGCCTGCCCGGCCACGAGCGCCGTGTGCGGGAGTACGCCCGGGGTGACGCCTCCCTCGAGCTGCTCGTCACCCGCCAGCAGGACGCCGCTGACGCCTGGGTGGCGCGGTACGCCGAGCCGCGGGTCGACGCGCCCGGCGGCCCGGGGACCTTCCAGCAGGAGCGCTACGACCGCGGCCAGCGCCTCTTCGACGCCGTGCGCGAGACCCACCTGGCCACCCACGAGGAGTTCGACCGGCGCCAGCGCGACGCCAGCTCGGACGCCCAGTGGCGCTTCCGCGGCACGATCCTCGCGGTCGTCGTCCTGGGGCTGCTCGGCTGGTTCCTCGTCGGCCGGTCTCGGCGCCGGCTCGACCGCGAGCTGTCCGCACCGCTCCTGGCGATCGAGGCGACCGTGCAGCGGGTCGCCCGCGCCGAGGCCGACGTGCGCGCCGAGGTGGCCGGGCCCCGGGAGGTGCGGGCCGTCGCCGTCGCGCTCAACGAGCTGCTCGAGCAGCAGTCCCGTGCCCGGGCCGTGGAGGCGCGCATCCAGACCGAGCTGCGCGCCCTCGACACCGCCCGCGACGACTTCGTCTCCAACGTCTCCCACGAGCTGCGCACGCCGCTGACCACGATCAGCGGCTACCTCGAGATGGTCGCCGAGGAGTTCGAAAACGACATGGCCCCGCGCCACGAGCGGATGCTCGAGGCGACCCGCCGCAACGTCAGCCGGCTCAAGACGCTCATCGACGACCTGTTGACGCTGTCGAAGGCCGAGAACCGCGGCACCGACCTCGAGCAGGTCGACCTCGACCAGGTGGTCCGCGACGCCGCGACCGACGTACGCATCACCGCCGCCCGCCGCGGCATCGCAGTGAGCGTGACCGCCCCCGGCCGTCCGCTGCCGGTGCTCGCCGACCGGGCGATGCTCAACCGCGCCTTCCTCAACGTGCTCAGCAACGCCGTGAAGTTCAGCAAGGACGGCGACCCGGTCGAGGTCGAGGTCACCGCGTCGATGGGCCAGGTGCAGGTCGCGGTCCGCGACCACGGCATCGGCATCCCCACCGCGGAGCTCGAGCGGCTCGGCACCCGGTTCTTCCGCGCCTCCAACGCGGTGCGCAACGAGATCGCCGGCACCGGCCTCGGCGTGCGGATCGTGCAGACGATCATCGACAAGCACCAGGGCCGCGTGCTGTTCGAGTCCGAGGAGGGCCGGGGGACGACGGTGACCATCTCGCTGCCGCTCCAGGGCGACCGGGTGCCGGCCGCGCCGGCGCCGGCCGAGCTCGTCGGTGCCGACGAGGGGACCCACGACGCCTGAGGCCGGGAACAACCACGATTGGGTGGGCGTTCTGTCCGGTGGCACAATCTCGTGCTGGTTCCGGTTCACGTGCATGCCGCAGGGCGCGGCGGACGACCCGGCGACTGAGAGGACATCATGAAGAAGGACATCCACCCCGAGTACGTCGAGACCCAGGTCACCTGCACCTGCGGTGCCGAGTTCACGACCCGCAGCACTGTCGCGTCGGGCCAGATCCGCTCCGACGTCTGCTCGCAGTGCCACCCGTTCTACACCGGCAAGCAGAAGATCCTCGACACCGGCGGCCGCGTCGCCCGCTTCGAGGCCCGCTACGCCAAGGCAGCCAAGAAGTAGCTGTCCCCGAGCGCCGGCCCCTGCCACCACGGCAGGGGCCGGCGCTCGTCGCATGTCCACCTCCCGATCCCAGACCTGCAGGAGCCACCGGTGTTCGAGGCCGTCGAGGGCATGCTCGCCGAGCACGCCGCGCTGGAGCAGCAGCTCGGCGCGCCCGAGACCCACGCCGACGCCCGGCTGGCCAAGCGGCTCAACCAGCGCTATGCCCAGCTGTCGTCGGTCATCGGTGCCTGGCGTGACTGGCAGGCGCTGGGGGAGGACCTCGAGGCGGCCCGCGAGCTGGCCGCCGAGGACCCGTCCTTCGCCGAGGAGGCCGAGTCGCTCGTGCCCCGCCTGGGCGAGGCCGAGGAGCGGCTGCGCCGGCTGCTGGTCCCGCGCGACCCCGCCGACGACAAGGACGCGATCCTCGAGGTGAAGTCCGGCGAGGGCGGCGAGGAGTCGGCGCTGTTCGCCGGCGACCTGCTGCGCATGTACACCCGGTACGCCGAGGGGCGCGGCTGGAAGGTCGAGCTGCTGGACGCCACCGAGTCCGACCTCGGCGGCTACAAGTCGGTCACGGTCGCGGTCAAGGCCAAGGGCGCCTCGGAGCCCGGCGAGGCGCCGTACGGCCTGCTCAAGTTCGAGGGCGGCGTGCACCGCGTGCAGCGGGTGCCGGTGACCGAGTCGCAGGGGCGGGTCCACACCAGCGCCGCCGGCGTGCTCGTGATGCCCGAGGCCGAGCAGGTCGACGTGACGGTCGACGACAACGACCTGCGGATCGACGTCTTCCGCTCCAGCGGTCCGGGCGGCCAGAGCGTCAACACCACCGACTCGGCCGTGCGGATCACCCACGTGCCGACCGGCATCGTCGTCTCCTGCCAGAACGAGAAGAGCCAGCTGCAGAACAAGGAGCAGGCGATGCGGATCCTCCGGGCCCGGCTGCTCGCCGCCGCGCAGGAGGCCGCCGACGCGGAGGCCAGCGATGCGCGCCGTAGCCAGGTCCGCACCGTGGACCGCTCCGAGCGGATCCGCACCTACAACTTCCCGGAGAACCGGATCTCCGACCACCGCACCGGCTACAAGGCCTACAACCTCGACCAGGTGCTCGACGGCGACCTGCAGCCGGTGCTGGCCTCGTGCGTCGACGCCGACCTCGCCGACCGGCTCGAGGCGCTGGAGCAGTGAGCGCGCCCGTGCGGCGCCGCACGGTGCTCGCCGAGGCCACCGCCCGGCTGCGCGACGCCGGCGTCGCCAGCCCCGAGCACGACGCCGCCGAGCTGCTGGCCCACGTGCTCGGCACCACCCGCGGCCGGTTGGTCCTCGTCGACGAGGTCGCCCCCGCCGCCGTGGAGCAGTACGCCGCGCTGGTGGCGCGCCGCGCGGGGCGCGAGCCGCTCCAGCACCTGACCGGCTCGGCCTGGTTCCGCCACGTCGAGCTGGCCGTCGGCCCCGGCGTGTTCGTGCCGCGGCCGGAGACCGAGCTGCTCGCGGGGTGGGCCGTCGAGCGGCTCGCCGGGCTGGTGGCGGCGGGGGAGACCCCCGTGGTCGTCGACCTGTGCACCGGGTCCGGCGCGATCGCGAAGGCGTTGGCCGACGAGGTGCCGCAGGCACGCGTGCACGCGGTCGAGCTGGACGAGGCCGCCCACGGATGGGCGGAGCGCAACCTCGCCGGCACCGGGGTCGTGCTGTGCCAGGGCGACCTGGCCACGGCCTTCGACGACCTGGCCGGGTCGGTCGACGTGGTCACCTGCAACCCGCCGTACGTCCCGCTGGACGCCTGGGAGTCGGTGGCCCCCGAGGCGCGCGACCACGACCCCCACCTCGCGCTGTTCTCCGGCGACGACGGGCTCGACGCGATGCGCGTCCTGGAGCGCCGCGCGGCCGTGCTGCTGCGGCCCGGGGGAGTGGTCGGCGCGGAGCACGCCGACGTGCAGGGCGAGTCCGCGCCCGCCGTCTTCGCCGCGACCGGCCGGTGGACCGAGGTCCGCGACCACCGCGACCTGGCAGGTCGGGCGCGCTTCCTGACGGCGCGGCTGGCACGATGACCCGGTGAGCGAGCGCTACCCGACCGGCACCGAGGACGAGCGCGAGGCGGCCGTGGAGGCAGCGACCCTGGCGGTCCAGCGCGGCGAGCTGGTCGTGATCCCCACCGACACCGTCTACGGCATCGCCGCCGACGCCTTCGACCCCGCGGCCGTCCACGACCTGCTCGAGGCCAAGGGTCGCGGCCGCGACATGCCCCCGCCGGTGCTGGTCAGCTCGCCGACGACGCTGGACGCGCTGGCCGTGCGGGTGCCCGGCTACGCCCGGACCCTGGTCGAGCACTTCTGGCCCGGCCCGCTCACGATCGTGTGCCACCAGCAGACCTCGCTGCAGTGGGACCTCGGCGACACCCGCGGCACGGTCGCGGTGCGGATGCCCGACCACCCCGTCGCGCTCGAGGTCCTCGAGCGCACCGGCCCGCTGGCGGTGTCCTCGGCCAACCTGTCGGGCATGCCCGCGGCCACCGACGCCGAGCAGGCCGAGGAGATGCTCGGCGACGAGGTCGTCGTGCTGGTCGACGCCGGGGAGTCCCCGGGCGGCGAGGCCTCGACGATCGTCGACTGCACCGGCGACCAGGGCCGCGTCCTGCGCCGCGGTGCGCTCTCCCTGGAGCAGCTCAACGAGGTCCTCGAGCCCCTGGGCGCCACGCTGACCGACGAGGGCCAGGCGAGCGCCTAGTGCGGGAGTACATCCTCGTCTTCCTCGTGGCCGCGACGGTGACCTACCTGCTCACCGTCGTGGCGCGGGAGATCGCGATCCGCACCGGTGCGGTGGCCGCGGTCCGGGACCGGGACGTGCACGACGAGCCGATCCCCTACCTGGGCGGGCTGGCGATGCTGGGCGGGCTCGTGGCGGCGTACCTCGTCGCCCGGGAGCTGCCGTTCCTCTCCCTCAGCGGGCCGTTCGTCTTCCGCGACGCCGGCATCGTGCTCATCGCCGGCGCGCTGATCTGCGCGGTCGGCGTGCTCGACGACATCTTCGAGCTCGACGCGTTGACCAAGCTCGGGGGACAGGTGCTGGCGGCGGGCTTCCTCATCGCCTTCGGCCTGCAGTACTTCTACGTGCCGCTCACCAACGGGGAGACGCTCTCGCTGGACCCCTCCCAGGGGGCGCTGCTCACGGGGTTCGTGATCGTGGCGACCGTCAACGCGGTCAACTTCGTCGACGGGCTGGACGGCCTGGCCGCGGGCGTCGTCGGCATCGGCGCGATCGCGTTCTTCGTCTTCTGCTACCAGCTCACCCGGCTCAACGACGCCCCGCGCGCGACGACCGCGGCGCTGCTCAGCGTGGCGCTGGCCGGGGTCTGCGTCGGGTTCCTGGTACACAACTTCCACCCCGCCCGGCTGTTCATGGGCGACTCCGGCTCGATGCTCATCGGGCTGGTGCTCTCGGCGAGCGCGGTGACGCTCACCGGGCAGTTCTCGGGCACCGAGATCGCCCGCGGCGGCTCGGGCACGCAGGCCAGCCTGCTGCCCACGCTGCTGCCGGTGCTGCTGCCCGTCTCCATCCTCGTGGTGCCGCTGCTGGACCTGGTGATGGCGGTCGTGCGCCGCACCCGGGCCGGGCGGTCGCCGTTCGCGCCCGACAAGCAGCACCTCCACCACCGCCTGCTGGAGATCGGGCACAGCCAGCGCCGCGCGGTGCTGATCATGTGGCTGTGGGCCGGCCTCATCGCGTTCGCCACCGTGTGCGCGAGCCTCTACACCGGGGTGTGGGTCTGGCTCTCGGTCGCCGCCCTGGCCGCGCTCACGGTGGTGCTCACCTTCGTGCTGCCCGTGCTGCACAAGCCGAAGGTGCTGGAGGTGCTCGATGAGCCCTCTCCGGAGACTTTGTGATAGTTTTCACGAGCGGTCGCAAGGCCGTTGACGACCGCGACGAGACCCCTCCGAGGACGGCCGCCGGATGAGCACCGAGAAGCCCCGCGAGACCCCGAGGACCCGCCGTGACGGCGGGTCGGCGGTCCTGGTCGGAGCGGCTCTCGGCACGGTGGCCGCGGGCCTGCTGGCCACCCTCGTCGGCGCCCTCGTCGACGGCGCCCCGGGGGCGTACGGCGCCCTCGTGGGAGCCGCCCTGGTGGTCGTCGTCTTCGCCTTCGGGTCCGCCACCGTCCACGCCGTCGCAGGCCTCCTGCCTGCGGCTTCGCTGGTCGTGGCGCTGCTGACCTACGTGCTCCAGCTGTTCGTCGTGCTGGTCGTGCTCTCCGCGCTCGACGGCTCCGGCGCGGTGGGGGACACCCTCTCGCGCGGGTGGCTCGCCGGCGCGGTCATCGTCGGCGCGCTGGCGTGGACCTTCGTCCAGGTCGCGCTCGCCTCCCGCGTGCGCATCCCGGTCTACGAGCTGCCCGAGCACGACGCCGGGCAGGCCGCTGGGCAGGACTCCGCGGAGCACCTGACCACCGCACAGCCCGGGGGTGATCGATGACCTCCCACGCCTGCTATCGTCCGGGGCGCCATGAGTCAGCAGGACCAACCCGCTGTTCCTCAGGACGGCCCGAGGGGCGATCCGTGGCACGCCTTCGGCTACATCGTCTCGGGCGTGGCGGTCTACGGCGTCCTGGGGTACCTCGCGGACCGGTGGCTCGGCACGACGTACCTCGTGGCTGTCGGCATCCTGATCGGTGCCACGCTCGGGATCTACATGACCTTCGCTCGTTTCAACCGTGTCCGGCCGGACGACCAGCCGCCGCACGAGCAGTCGCACGACAGATAGAGGAGAACTGGTGAACGTCGCAGCCGTGGTGCGTTCCGCAGACGGGTTCACCCCGCCCGGACCGGCCGACTTCGACCTCCCCGCCATCGGCGGCGGCTCGACGATGGACTTCCTCGGGCAGGAGGCGGTCCTCGGCGTCACCAAGCCGATGCTCCAGATCGTGCTCGCCGCGATCCTGGTCTTCGCGTTCTTCAAGGTCGCCTCGGCCAAGCGCGCGATGGTGCCCGGCAAGCTGCAGTTCGTCGGTGAGGAGGCCTACGGCTTCGTCCGCAACTCCCTCGGCCGCGAGATCATCGGCAGCCACGACTTCCAGAAGTACACGCCGTACCTCTTCGCGCTGTTCTTCTTCATCCTGCTCAACAACCTCTTCGCGTCGATCCCCCTCCTGCAGTTCCCGACGTTCTCCCGCTCGGGGATGGTCTACTCCCTGGCGCTGCTGAGCTGGGTCGTCTACAACGTCGCCGGCATCCGCAAGCACGGGTTCGTCGGCTACTTCAAGCTGCAGTCGGTCCCCGCCGGCATCGGCGGCCCGATGCTGATCCTGCTCGTGCCGCTGGAGTTCATGTCGAACATCCTCGTGCGGCCGGTCACCCTGGCCCTGCGACTCTTCGCGAACATGTTCGCCGGCCACCTGCTGCTGATCCTCTTCGCCCTCGGCGGTGAGTACCTGGTGACCGAGATGGCGATCCAGTACGCACCCGTCGGCGTCATCGCGTGGCTGCTGTTCATCGCCGTCGCCTTCCTGGAGATCCTGATCCAGTTCCTCCAGGCCTACGTCTTCGTCCTGCTCAACGCCATGTACATCAGCGGCGCGATCGCGGACGAGCACTGAGCCTCGCGCTCGGAGCACCCGAACCAACCAGCACCACCTGCACGACCAGCACGACCTCTGATTAGCAGGAACACACCGAAAGGAAGATTGCCGTGGAAGGCACTCTGAACGGCTCGCTCAACATGATCGGCTACGGCCTCGCGGCCATCGGTCCCGGTATCGGTATCGGTCTGATCTTCGCGGCCTACATCGCCGGCGTTGCCCGTCAGCCGGAGGCCCAGAGCCGCCTCCAGTCGATCGCGATCCTGGGCTTCGCCCTCGCGGAGGCGCTGGCCATCATCGGTATCGCCCTCGCGTTCGTCCTCAGCTGATCACGCCCTCCGCCTGTAGGACCCGGAAGGACCTGGCATGCAAGCACTTGTGACCTCCTTGGTGGTGAGGGCGGCCGAGGGGGAGGAGCACGAGCTCAACCCGCTCATCCCGCACCCGATCGAGCTCATCTTGTCGCTCGTCGTCTTCGCGATCCTCTTCTTCCTCGTGAAGAAGTTCGTCGTGCCGGCGTTCGAAGCGACCTACGCCGAGCGCACGAAGGCGATCGAGGGCGGCCTCGCCGCCGCCGAGACCAAGCAGGCGGAGGCCGACGCCAAGCTCGCCGAGCTGGAGAAGCAGCTCGCCGACGCCCGGCACGAGGCCGCGCGCATCCGTGAGGAGGCGCGCGAGCAGGGCGCCACGATCGTCGCCGAGATGCGGGAGCAGGCCCAGGCCGAGTCCACGCGCATCGTCGAGCACGGCAAGGCCCAGATCGAGGCCGAGCGCCAGCAGGCGGTCACCTCGCTCCGTGCCGAGGTCGGCACCCTGGCGACCACCCTCGCGGGTCGGATCGTCGGGGAGTCGCTGGAGGACGACGACCGTCAGCGTCGCGTCGTCGACCGGTTCCTCGCCGACCTCGAGACCGGCACGCCGGGCCGGAACTGAGGAGGAGCACTGATGACCTCCTCGTTCCGCGGCGCCTCCGCCGACGCCGTGGCGACCCTCACCGACGAGCTGGGGGGAGCGGTCTCGGGTTCGCCGGAGACCGCCACCACCGTCGCCGGTGAGCTGTTCTCGGTGTCGCAGACCCTGCGCACCGAGGGCCCGCTGCGCCGCTTCGTCACCGACGCGTCCCTGCCCACCGAGGCCAAGACCGGTCTCGTGGGCCAGGTGCTCGGCGGCAAGGTGTCCGACGCGACCCTGTCGGTGGTCCGGTCGGCGGTCAGCCGTCGCTGGACGTCCGCCGGCGACCTGCCCCACGCGCTCGAGCACGTGGGCGTGGTGTCGGCGGTCAAGGGCGCCGGGGACCAGGCGGGTCGTCTCTCCGACGAGCTGTTCGGCTTCGCGCAGACCGTCAAGGACACCCCCGAGCTGCGCGACGCGCTCTCGGACCCCGCTCGTACGCTCGAGGACAAGGCTCGGCTCGTGCACTCCCTGCTCGACGGCAGGGCCCTGCCGGCCACGGTCACCCTCGTCGTCCAGTCGCTGGCCGGCACCCACCGCACGGTGAGCGTCGCGCTGGCCGAGTACCAGAAGGTCGCGGCCGACGCCCGGAACCAGGGCGTGGCGACCGTGCGGGTGGCTCGTGACCTGACCGACGCCGAGCGGGACCGCCTCGCGGACGCGCTGTCACGGCAGTACGGCCGGCCGGTGCACCTCAACCTGCTGGTGGACCCCACGGTCCTCGGCGGGCTCCGGGTCGAGATCGGTGACGACGTCATCGACGGCACCGTGTCCAGCCGTCTCGACGACGCCCGGCGTCGTCTCGCCGGCTGACCCACCCCTCACTTCACAGCTGTAGAGACAAGAGAGAAGGAACCGAGATGACGGAGCTCTCCATCCGTCCGGAGGAGATCCGCGACGCGCTGCAGAAGTACGTCGCCGACTACCGGCCCGAGGCCGCGAGCCGCGAAGAGGTCGGCATCGTGGCGGAGGCCGGCGACGGCATCGCCCGCGTCAGCGGCCTGCCGTCGGCCATGGCCAACGAGCTGCTCGAGTTCGAGGACGGCACGCTCGGCCTGGCGCTCAACCTCGACACCCGCGAGATCGGCGTCGTCATCCTCGGTGACTTCGACAAGATCGAGGAGGGCCAGACGGTCCGGCGGACCGGGGAGATCCTCTCGGTCCCGGTCGGCGAGGGCTACCTCGGCCGCGTCGTGGACCCGCTGGGCAACCCGATCGACGGCCTCGGCGACATCGAGACCAGCGGCCGCCGCGCCCTGGAGCTCCAGGCCCCGTCGGTGATGCAGCGCAAGTCGGTGCACGAGCCGCTGGCCACCGGCATCAAGGCGATCGACGCCCTGACCCCGATCGGCCGCGGTCAGCGCCAGCTGATCATCGGTGACCGCGCCACCGGCAAGACCACGGTCGCGATCGACACGATCATCAACCAGAAGCAGTACTGGGAGACCGGCGACCCGAGCAAGCAGGTCCGCTGCATCTACGTCGCGGTCGGCCAGAAGGGCTCGACCATCGCCTCGGTGCGCGGCGCGCTCGAGGAGGCCGGTGCGCTGGAGTACACCACCATCGTCGCCTCGCCGGCGTCGGACTCCGCGGGCTTCAAGTACCTCGCGCCGTACACCGGCTCGGCCATCGGCCAGCACTGGATGTACGACGGCAAGCACGTCCTCATCGTCTTCGACGACCTGACCAAGCAGGCCGAGGCCTACCGCGCCGTGTCGCTGCTGCTGCGCCGCCCGCCGGGCCGTGAGGCCTACCCGGGCGACGTGTTCTACCTGCACAGCCGCCTGCTCGAGCGCTGCGCGAAGCTCTCCGACGACCTCGGTGCGGGCTCGATGACCGGTCTGCCGATGGTCGAGACCAAGGCCAACGACGTCTCGGCGTTCATCCCGACCAACGTCATCTCGATCACCGACGGCCAGATCTTCCTGCAGTCGGACCTGTTCGCGGCCAACCAGCGCCCGGCGATCGACGTCGGTGTCTCGGTCTCCCGCGTCGGTGGCGCGGCGATGACCAAGGCGCTCAAGGCCGTCACCGGTTCGCTGAAGGTCGACCTGGCGCAGTTCCGCGCGATGGAGGCGTTCGCGATGTTCGCCTCCGACCTCGACGCGGCCTCGCGCCAGCAGCTCGACCGCGGCCAGCGCCTGATGGCGCTGCTCAAGCAGCCGGCCTACTCGCCCTACCCGGTCGAGGAGATGACGGTCTCGCTGTGGCTCGGCACGACCGGTCGTCTCGACCGCGTCCCGGTCGAGGACGTCGCTCGCTTCGAGCGCGAGTTCCTCGACTACCTGCGTCGCTCGCACGAGGGCATCCTCAACGCGATCCGTGAGTCCCTGAAGTTCGAGGACGACACGGCCTCTGCGGTCGAGGACGCCTACACCTCCTTCCTCGACCAGTTCGAGACCTCCGAGGGCGGGTCGATCAAGGTCGGCCACGAGGCTCCGGCCGAGGCGCTCGAGGACGAGGACCAGGAGCAGATCGTCAAGCAGAAGCGGGGCTGACGCATGGCCGTATCGCTGCGTGAGTACCGCGCGCGGATCAAGTCGACGGAGTCGATGAAGAAGATCACGCGCGCCATGGAGCTCATCGCTGCGTCCCGGATCATCAAGGCGCAGCAGCGGGCACAGGCGGCAGCGCCGTACGCCCGTGAGCTGACCCGCGCGGTGTCGGCGGTGGCGACGTTCTCGAACGTCGACCACCCGCTGACCCGCGAGGAGGAGAACCCCAAGCGGGCGGCCGTGCTGATCGTGACCAGCGACCGCGGGCTCGCCGGCGCGTACTCCGCGAACGTGCTCAAGGAGGCGGAGCGGCTCGCCGAGAAGCTCCGGTCCGAGGGCAAGGAGATCGACACCTACATCTGCGGCCGCAAGGGCGAGGCGTACTACAAGTTCCGCCAGCGCCCGGTCGTGCGGTCGTGGACCGGCTTCTCCGACCAGCCGTCGTACGACGTGGCGGCAGAGGTCGGCGCCGCGCTCATCGAGTCCTTCCTCAAGCAGCAGGGCGAGGAGGGAGACGTCGACGAGGTCCACCTCGTCTACACGCGCTTCCGCTCGATGCTCACCCAGGAGCCGACCGCGGTCCGGCTCCTGCCGCTCGAGGTCGTCGAGGCCGAGGAGGGTGGCTCGGCCGAGCGGCCGGACCCCTCCGACGTGCTCCCGCTCTACGAGTTCGAGCCCTCGGCCGAGGCGGTGCTGGACGGGCTGCTGCCGCAGTACGTCCAGAGCCGGGTGTTCTTCGCGCTGCTCCAGGCGGCGGCGTCCGAGCTCGCCGCGCGCCAGAAGGCGATGAAGTCCGCCACGGACAACGCCGACGAGCTGATCAAGAAGTACACGCGCATCGCCAACCAGGCCCGCCAGGCCGGTATTACCCAGGAAATCAGCGAGATCGTCGGTGGCGTCAACGCACTCGCCGACGCGAACTCCGGGAGTGAGTGAGAAGACATGACTGCCACCTTCGAAGAGACCCAGCAGGGCTCGACGGCCGGCTCGACCGGCCGCGTGGCCCGGGTCACCGGCCCCGTCGTCGACGTCGAGTTCCCCTCGGACGCGATGCCGGAGATGTACAACAAGCTCGAGGTCGACCTCGAGCTCGAGGGCGAGACCAGGACGCTCGTCCTGGAGGTCGCCCTCCACATCGGTGACGGCGTCGTCCGCGCCATCTCGATGAAGTCGACCGACGGCCTGGTCCGCGGCGCCACGGTGCGCGACACCGGCGGCCCGATCACGGTCCCCGTCGGCAACGGCACCCTCGGCAAGGTCTTCAACGCCACCGGTGACGTGCTCAACCTCGAGGAGGGTGAGCGCTTCGAGGTCACCGAGCGCTGGGGCATCCACCGCAAGGCGCCGGCCTTCGACCAGCTGGAGTCGAAGACCCAGATGTTCGAGACCGGCATCAAGGTCATCGACCTGCTCACCCCCTACGTCCAGGGCGGCAAGATCGGCCTGTTCGGTGGTGCGGGCGTCGGCAAGACGGTGCTCATCCAGGAGATGATCGCCCGTGTCGCCAAGGACCACGGTGGTGTGTCGGTGTTCGCCGGTGTCGGCGAGCGCACCCGTGAGGGCAACGACCTCATCGTCGAGATGGAGGAGGCCGGCGTCCTCGGGCAGACCGCCCTCGTCTTCGGCCAGATGGACGAGCCGCCGGGCACCCGCCTGCGGGTCGCGCTGTCCGCGCTGACGATGGCGGAGTACTTCCGCGACGTGCAGAACCAGGACGTGCTGCTCTTCATCGACAACATCTTCCGGTTCACCCAGGCCGGCTCGGAGGTCTCCACCCTGCTCGGCCGCATGCCGTCCGCGGTGGGCTACCAGCCGAACCTCGCCGACGAGATGGGCCAGCTCCAGGAGCGGATCACCTCGACGCGCGGTCACTCGATCACCTCGATGCAGGCGATCTACGTGCCCGCCGACGACTACACCGACCCGGCGCCGGCGACCACGTTCGCCCACCTCGACGCCACGACCGAGCTGTCCCGCGAGATCGCGTCGCTGGGCATCTACCCGGCCGTGGACCCGCTGACCTCGACCTCGCGGATCCTCGACGCCCAGTACATCGGGCAGGCTCACTACGACTGCGCCATCCGGATCAAGCAGATCCTGCAGCGCAACAAGGAGCTGCAGGACATCATCGCGATCCTCGGTGTCGACGAGCTCTCCGAGGAGGACAAGATCATCGTCTCCCGGGCCCGTCGCATCCAGCGGTTCCTGTCGCAGAACACCTACGTGGCCAAGCAGTTCACCGGCATCGAGGGCTCGACGGTCCCCGTGGCCGACACCATCGAGGCGTTCAACAAGATCGCCGACGGTGAGTACGACCACGTGGCCGAGCAGGCGTTCTTCATGTGCGGCGGTCTCGACGACGTCGAGGCCAAGTGGGCCGACATCCAGAAGAACCTCTGAGGTCCGACATGGCTGAGAACCTCACGGTGTCCCTCGTCGCGGCCGACCGCACGGTCTGGTCCGGCGAGGCCACCATGGTCATCGCCCGCACGGTGGAGGGGGACGTCGGCGTGCTGCGCGGTCACGCGCCGATGCTCTCCCTGCTCACCGACGCGGTCGTGGAGATCGCAGAGGTCGGTGGTGACGTCGTCGTCGCCGCGGTCGACGGAGGGTTCCTCTCCGTCGCCGCGGACCGGGTCTCGATCCTCTCCGAGCGGGCCGTGCTCGCCGCGGAGGTCGACGTCGACCAGACCCGCGCCGAGCTCGACGAGGCCCGCGGCCTGATCGGGTCCGAGGACGAGGCGGAGCGCCGCGTGCGCCGCGCCGAGGCCCGGATCCGCGCGGTCGAGCGGGCCCGCTGAGGGTCGGCGTACGCCGCCTCGCAGCTCCGCTCACACCCTGCTCCACCCAGCACGACCCGGCACCGGGCTCCCCGTCGTCGCCCGCTAGGGTGACGACACTTCCGAGGGAGAGGGGACCCGATGCCGGTGTGGCAGTGGCTGCTCGACGCAGCCGGTCTGCTGCTCCTGCTCGTCCTGCTCTACGGCGTCGCCCTCATCGTGCGTCGCCGGGTGCTGTCCCGCCACGGGGGCACCTTCGAGCTCAGCCACCGCGTCCGGTCCGAGAGGGCCGGACGCGGTTGGGTTCTCGGGCTTGGCCGCTACTCCGGTGAGCGCCTGGAGTGGTTCCGGATCTTCTCGCTCTCGCCGCGGCCCAAGCGTGCCTGGCAGCGCGACGTCCTGGTCTACGACGGCCGCCGGGAGCCGGAGGCGCCCGAGCAGATGTCGCTCTACCCCGACCACCTCGTCATCTCCTGCCAGACCCGCGAGGGCGAGGTGGAGCTGGCGATGAGCCCCGCCTCGTTGACCGGCTTCCAGGCCTGGCTCGAGGCCCGACCGCCTGGCACCGACTGGACCCGTGGCTGACACCTCCGCCCTCCCCGCCCCCGCGCTGCTGCGCACCCGCAACGCCGTCGGCCTGACCTTCGGCCTCAACGGCTTCCTCTTCGCCACGCTGGTGGCCCGCCTGCCCGACATCCGCGGTCACCTCGACCTCGACAACGGCGCCCTCGGGCTGCTGCTGCTCGCGATCTCGTGCGGCTCGATCCTGGCGCTCCCGGCCACCGGCCGGCTGATCGGGCGCTTCGGCGCCTCCGCCGTGGTCCGCGCCGGCGTCGTCTCCTGCGCAGTCGGTCTCTCCACCGCCGGCGTCGCGGCCGGCGCGCTGGAGTCGGTCGCGGCCACCGCGGTCGCGTTCTTCGTCTACGGCATCGGCATCGGCGTCTGGGACGTCGCGATGAACGTCGAGGGCGCGGAGGTCGAGCGGCTGCTCGGGCGCACGGTGATGCCGCGCTTCCACGCCGGCTGGTCGCTGGGCTCGATCGCGGGCGCGGGCCTGGGCATCCCGTTGACCGCCCTCTCGCTGCCGATGCCCGTGCACCTGGGGGCCGCCTGCGTGGTCGCCCTGGCGGTCGTGTGGTGGGCGGCGGCCACCTTCCTGCCCGCCGCGGAGCCCGCCATCGAGCATGCCGTGAGGCCGCGCTCGGCGTGGACCGAGCCGCGCCTGCTCGCCATCGGCCTGATGGTGCTGGCCTTCGCCGTCGCCGAGGGGTCCGCCAACGACTGGCTCGCCCTGGCGCTCATCGACGGCTACGGGGCGGAGCACTGGGTCGGCGTCGCCGGCTTCTCGCTCTTCGTCACCGCGATGACCGGCGGCCGGCTCCTCGGCCCGCTCGTGCTCGACCGCTTCGGCCGCGCGCCCGTGCTCTGGGCCAGCTGCGCCGCGGCCGGGGCCGGGATCCTGCTGACCGTCCTGGGTGGGCACCCGGTGCTCGTCGCGCTCGGCATCCTGGTGTGGGGCCTCGGGTCCGCGCTCGGCTTCCCGGTCGGCATGAGCGCCGCTGCCGACGACCCGGCCCGCGCGGCCGCACGGGTGAGCGTGGTCTCCACCGTCGGGTACGGCGCGTTCCTCGCCGGCCCGCCCCTGCTCGGCCTGCTCGGCGACCACGTCGGCACGCTCGACGCCCTGCTGGTCGTCGCGGCGCTGATGGTGCCGGCCGCCGTCGCCGTGCTGGCGGCCCGACCGCGGGTGCCAGCGGTCAGGCCGGCGGCCTCACCCGTCGACCGCTGACGCCGTTCCCCGCTCGCCGCCCGGCACCCACAGCACGTCGCCCTGGTGGCGGTTGGCGTGCCGGGCGAGGATGAAGAGCAGGTCGGAGAGGCGGTTGAGGTAGGTGATCGCGAGCTTGTTCATCGACTCGCCGTGCACCTCGAAGGCCGCCCAGGCCGCCCGCTCGGCACGACGGACGACGGTGCGCGCGACGTGGAGGTGGGCCGCGCCCTCGGTGCCGCCGTTGAGGATGAAGGACCGCAGGGCGGGCAGCTCCTCGTTGTAGTGGTCGCACCAGCCCTCGAGCCGGTCGACGTAGTCCTGCTCGATGCGCAGCGGGGGGTACTCCGGGTCCGGCACGACGGGCGTGCAGAAGTCGGCGCCGACGTCGAAGAGGTCGTTCTGCACGTGGGTCAGCACCGCGACGACGTCCTCGTCCAGCCCGCCGCGGACGACCGCGAGACCGAGCTGGGCGTTGGCCTCGTCGACGTCGGCGTAGGCGTGCAGCCGCAGGTCGTTCTTGGTCGTCAGGCTCATGTCGCCGAGACGGGTCTCGCCGCCGTCGCCGGTCCGGGTGTAGATCCGCGTCAGGTTGACCATGACCGCGAGGCTAGCGAGGGGCCCCTGGCTACCGTCGGGCGCATGGACCGCCGTGCGTACGCCGCCGTGCTGGCGCTGCCGGGGATCGCGCTCGGCGCGGTCGGCCTCCTCCACCCGCACCACCTGTCCTACGCGACCGCGGACCGGTGGTTCACCCTGCACCTGCCCGGTCTCTTCGTCTTCCCGCTGGTCGGGGTGGCGCTGGCGGCGCTCGTCGGGCGCCGGACCGACCCGGTCGCGTGGCTGGTGCGGCTGGCGGCGTACACCTATGCGACCTGCTACACCGCGCTCGACGTGGTCAGCGGGATCGCTGCGGGGTGGGTGACCCGTGAGCTCGGGCCGGGTGTGCCGCGGCCCGACGAGGTGCGGCTGCTCTTCCGTCTCGGCACCCCGCTCGGCGAGGTCGGGTCGTGGGCGCTGGTGGTGACGGTGGTCGTGCTCCTGGCCGACCAGCTGCGGCGCCACGGCCTGCGGGCGGCCGGGGGAGTGCTGCTGCTCCCGGGTGCCTGGCTGGTGCACACCGACCACATCTTCGCCCCGGGCGGCGTCGCCGGGACCGTCCTCCTCGGGCTCGGCACGGCCGCGCTCGCGCTCGCCCGACCGGCCGAGAGGGTCACGCGCACCCTCCCGCCGGCCACGACTGGTTGAACACCGCACCACCGACACGCGGTTCTCACCCGGAAGGAGGCAACCGGATCGGGTTCCCCGGCGTCACTATGGGTAGAAGGGTGACGCAGCGCACGCTTCCGGGCTTTCTCAGGGGTCCGGGGGTCGGGAGAAGAGGGTGGAATGGACATCGTGGCCGACGGACCCACGCTCGTGCTGAGCGGCGACTTCGACGTGCGGAGCACGCCGGAGGCGCGCGACGCGATCTACGACCACCTGGCGGGGCACGACGAGGTGGTCCTCGACCTCACCGAGGTCGGCGCGGTCGACCTCACCGCGCTGCGGCTGCTCGCCGTCGCGACGCTGGTCGCCACCCGCGACGGCCACCACATGGTGCTGCGCGGGTGCGGGCCGTCGGTGCGCCGGATGCTCCACCTCTCGCGGCTGCGCGCCGTGGTCGAGCTGGAGCGCGAGGTCGTCGGGGCCTGACCCGGTGCCCACCCGCCGTGTCGTGCCCTGCGCGGGCGGACGTGTCGGGCATCCCACACGTGCTGCCGGTTACCAACCGGTATCGATCGCCCTACCCTTCGAGCCATGACCGAGAAGGATCGCCCCCAGCGTGACCGCCCCTGGGTGATGCGGACGTACGCCGGCCACTCGACCGCCGAGGCGTCCAACGCGCTCTACCGCTCGAACCTCGCGAAGGGGCAGACCGGTCTCTCGGTCGCCTTCGACCTGCCGACGCAGACCGGCTACGACCCCGACTCCGTGATGGCCCGCGGCGAGGTCGGCAAGGTCGGCGTGCCGGTGCCGCACCTCGGTGAGATGCGCAAGCTGTTCGACTCCATCCCGCTGACGGAGATGAACACCTCGATGACCATCAACGCCACGGCCATGTGGCTGCTGGCGATGTACCAGGTCGTCGCCGAGGAGCAGGCCGGTGTGCCCGAGGGGCGGGCGACACCCGAGGAGGTCGCCGCGCTGCTGGCCGGCACCACCCAGAACGACATCATCAAGGAGTACCTCTCCCGCGGGACCTACGTCTTCCCGCCCGAGCACTCCCTGCGGCTGATCGCCGACATGATCGCCTACACCGTCCACCAGATCCCGAAGTGGAACCCGATCAACATCTGCAGCTACCACCTGCAGGAGGCCGGCGCGACGCCGACGCAGGAGCTGGCCTACGCGCTGTGCACCGCCATCGCCGTGCTCGACCAGGTCAAGGCCTCGGGCCAGGTCTCCGAGGACGACTTCGAGAAGGTCGTCGGCCGAATCTCCTTCTTCGTCAACGCCGGCGTGCGGTTCGTCGAGGAGATGTGCAAGATGCGCGCCTTCGTCCAGCTCTGGGACGAGATCACCCGCGAGCGCTACGGCGTGACGGATGCGAAGATGCGGCGGTTCCGCTACGGCGTGCAGGTCAACTCCCTCGGGCTGACCGAGGCGCAGCCGGAGAACAACGTCCAGCGCATCGTGCTGGAGATGCTCGGCGTGACGCTGTCCAAGGACGCCCGTGCCCGCGCGATCCAGCTGCCTGCGTGGAACGAGGCGCTCGGCCTGCCCCGCCCGTGGGACCAGCAGTGGTCGCTGCGGCTGCAGCAGGTGCTGGCCTTCGAGTCCGACCTGCTGGAGTACGACGACATCTTCGCCGGCTCGACGGTGGTCGAGGCCAAGGTCGCCGAGCTGGTCGAGGGTGCCAAGGCCGAGATCGACCGGGTCCAGGCGATGGGCGGCGCGATCGCCGCGGTGGAGTCGGGCTACATGAAGCAGGAGCTGGTCTCCGCCCACGCCGCCCGCCGCGCCCGGATCGAGTCCGGTGACGAGGTCATCGTCGGCGTCAACAAGTACGAGACCACCGAGCCCTCGCCGCTGACCGCCGACCTCGACGGCGCGATCATGACCGCCGACCCGCAGGCCGAGGCCTCCGCGGTCGCGTCGGTCGAGGCGTGGAAGGCCGAGCGCGACGAGGACGAGGTCGCCCGCTCGCTCGCAGCGCTCGCCGAGGCCGCCAAGACCGACCAGAACCTCATGCTGCCCACGCTCGCCGCCGCCCGCGCGGGCGCCACCACCGGTGAGTGGGCCGGCACGCTGCGCGAGGTCTTCGGCGAGTTCCGCGCCCCGACCGGCGTCTCCGGCGCCGTCGTCGCCGCGTCCGCCGGGCAGGCCGGCGCCGAGCTGTCCGCCGTGCGCGACCGGGTCAAGGCCACCGGCGAGGAGCTCTCGGGCAACACCGGCGGCCGGCTGCGGCTACTGGTCGGCAAGCCCGGGCTCGACGGCCACAGCAACGGCGCCGAGCAGGTCGCCGTGCGGGCCCGTGACGCCGGCTTCGAGGTGATCTACCAGGGCATCCGCCTCACGCCCGAGCAGATCGTCTCCGCCGCCGTCGCCGAGGACGTCCACTGCGTCGGCCTCTCGATCCTGTCCGGCTCGCACATGGAGCTCGTCCCGGCCGTGCTGGAGGGGCTGCGCGAGGCCGGCATGTCCGACGTGCCGGTGATCGTCGGCGGGATCATCCCCGACTCCGACGGCCGCCAGCTCCTCGAGGCCGGCGTCGCCGCCGTCTACACGCCCAAGGACTTCGGCCTCACCGAGATCATGGGCGGCATCGTCGACGTCATCCGCCGGGCCAACGGCCTCGACTGAGCGGCCGCCCGCTGGTTGAGGAGGTTGCGCTGGCAACCGTCTCGAAACCCGGTGACCGTGGTTGCGGCCCTGTGCCTCTCACGGGTTTCGACACGCTCAGGCGCTGCACGCCTTCGCGGCTCAACCAGCGGGGACCCGCTGGTTGAGGAGGTTGCGCTGGCAACCGTCTCGAAACCCGGTGACCGTGGTTGCGGCCTTGTGCCTCTCACGGGGTTTCGACACGCTCAGGCGCTGCACGCCTTCGCGGCTCAACCAGCGGTAACCGCTGGTTGAGGAGGTTGCGCTGGCAACCGTCTCGAAACCCGGTGACCGTGGTTGCGGCCTTGTGCCTCTCACGGGGTTTCGACACGCTCAGGCGCTGCACGCCTTCGCGGCTCAACCAGCGGGTGGGCTGCACGCCTTCGCGGCTCAACCAGTGGGGGTGAGGCGGTCGAGGAGGGCCATGGCGTCGTGGGGGGCGTGGCCCTTGGCGTCGTTGTCGAAGTAGACGAAGACGTCGCGGTCCTCGGCCCAGCCGCGGCACTTCTCCGCCCAGCGGTCGAGCGCCTCGGGGGAGTAGCCGCTGGCGTAGAGCTCGACGTCGCCGTGCAGGCGGACGTAGACGTGGTCGGCGGTGACCTGCTCGGGCATGGGGAAGCGGCGGGCGGTGTCGGCGACCACGCAGGCCACGCCGTGGCGGCGCATCAGCTCGAAGGCCTCGTCGGTGCACCAGGTCCGGCTGCGGAACTCCAGGGCGTGGCGCAGCGGCCGGTCGGCGTCGGCGACGGTGAGGGCCCGGTCCTCGGGGACCTTGTCGTCGTGGCCGGCGGCCAGCGCCGCGGCCTCGGTCGTCGTGCGCGGCAGGCGGGAGAAGAAGTCGTCGACCAGCGCTGCGTCGAAGGCGAGCCGCTCGGGCAGCTGCCACAGGAGCGGGCCGAGCTTCGGCCCCAGCGCGAGGACGCCGGAGGCGAGGAAGTTCGCGAGCGCGGTGTCCACGTCGCGCAGCCGCTTGAGGTGGGTGATGTAGCGGCCGCCCTTGACGGAGAAGACGAAGTCGTCGGGGGTCTGGTCGCGCCACGCGGCGTACGACGTGGGGCGCTGGAGGGAGTAGAAGGAGCCGTTGACCTCGATCGAGGTGAGCCGCTCGGCGGCGTACGCGAGCTCGCGGCGCTGCACCAGCCCCGGCGGGTAGAAGTCGCCGCGCCAGCCGGCGTAGGTCCACCCCGAGATGCCGACCCGGATCCGTCCCATGGCCCAGCGGTGCCCGGTGCGCCGACCGCCCACACCGCGAGACGTCGCCCACAACGCAGGGAAGGCTCACCTAAGTCGCTGCTACAGTCGCCGCGTGGGCAAGAAGGACAAGAAGCGCGAGGGCAAGGAGTCGGCGGTCGCGACCGCCGAGAAGCCCCGCAAGCTCCCCAAGCGCGAGTGCTGCGAGTCCAAGACCAAGTGCGGCCGCTGCCCGCTGCGCATGCTCAAGGAGGGGACCCTCCCCGAGGGCTACACCGTCAAGAAGCGCAAGCTCGTGCGCGTCGACGGCGGCAAGGTCACCAAGAAGGACCTGAGTAGGGTCGCCTGATGGTCGCCCCCCGCTTCGTCGAGCAGCTCAACGCCCAGATCGGCCACGAGCTGGCCGCCCACAACCAGTACCTCGCCGTCGCCGTGCACTACGACGCGCTGACGATGCCGCAGATGGCGGCCTTCTTCTACGCCCAGGCGCTCGAGGAGCGCGACCACGCGCTGATGATGGTGCAGTACCTCCTCGACACCGACGCCGACGTGGTCGTCCCCGGCGTCGAGGTGCCGGTCTCCGGCTTCGAGGGCGTCGTCGCCCCGGTCGCGCTGGCGCTGGAGCAGGAGAAGCGGGTCACCGAGCAGATCGGCGCGCTGCTGCGCACCGCCCGCGAGGAGCACGACTTCGCCTCCGAGCAGTTCCTCCAGTGGTTCATCAAGGAGCAGGTCGAGGAGGTCGCCACGATGAGCGACCTGCTCGCGGTCGTGAAGCGCAACGCCGACGACATCGACGACATCGAGGACTACGTCGCCCGCGAGCAGCGCGGCGAGGGCGAGGACCCCACCGCGCCCCGCATCGCCGGCGCCTGAGACCACCCGCGGACCGACGCACGCCCTGACAGACTGCTCGTCGTGGCACGGGTCATCGTGGTCGGGGCGGGCGTCAGCGGGCTGACCTGCGCGGTCCGCCTGCTCGAGGCGGGGCACCGCGTCGACGTGGTCGCGCGCGACCTGCCGCTGGAGACCACCTCCGCGGTGGCGGCTGCGATCTGGTACCCCTACCGAGCGCTGCCCCAGGAGCGGGTCACCGCCTGGTCGGCCACGTCGTACGCCGCGTTCGAGCGCCTCGCGGAGCAGGACGGCACCGGGGTGCGGATGGTCCCGGGCACCGAGGTGCACGCGACCACCCGCCCGGACCCGTGGTGGCTGTCCGCGGTGCCCGGCCTCGAGCGGACCGACCGGGTGCCGGCCGGCTGGGGCGCGGGCTGGACCTTCACCACGCCGCTGGTCGAGATGCCGACGTACCTGCGCTGGCTGGCGGCCCGGGTGGAGTCCCTCGGCGGCACGCTCACCCGGCTGAACCTGCGCGACCTCCCCACCGGCGGCGACGTGGTCGTCGACTGCGCCGGCATCGGGGCGCGGTTGCTGGCCGCCGACCTGTCGGTGGTGCCGGTGCGCGGCCAGGTGCTCCACCTCGAACAGGTCGGGCTGGACCACTGGTGGCTCGACGGCGGCGACGAGGGCCGCCCGCCGACGTACGTCGTGCCCCGCAGCGGCGACATCGTCGTCGGCGGCACCGACGAGGAGGGCGACTGGAGCCGCACCCCGGACGCCGGCACGGCCGCGGAGATCCTCGAGCGGGCCACCCGGCTGGTGCCCGCGCTGGCCGGCGCCCGCGTGCTGCGGCACAAGGTCGGCCTCCGCCCGGCCCGCCCCGCGGTGCGGGTGGAGCGCGTGGGCCGGGTCGTGCACTGCTACGGCCACGGCGGCGCCGGGGTCACGCTGAGCTGGGGCTGCGCGGACGAGGTCGCGACGCTCGTCGGAACACCCGCCGACCCCGGGGCGCCGACGCCCTAGAGTTCGCGACATGGACGCGGGGGAGGCGAGCGGACCGGGCGACCCCCGGCTCTTCGCGGGCGTCTTCGAAGCGTCCCCGGACGCGATCGTCGTCACCGACGAGCAGGGCTCGGTGGTGGCGGCCAACTCCCGCTGCCAGGTGGTCTTCGGCCTCACTCCGGCCGAGCTGGTCGGCCGGCCGGTGGAGACCCTCGTGCCGGCCGCGGCGCGCGGCGCCCACCCGGGGCGTCGCCAGGGGTTCACCCGCACGCACGGCCAACGACCGATGGGCCTGCTGCAGCTGGCCGCGGTGCGCGCGGACGGCTCGGAGTTCCCGGCCGAGATCTCGCTGGCCCGCATCGACGTCGACGGGACGGTCTACGTCTGCGCGACGGTCCGCGACGTCACCGAGCGACGTCGCACCGAGCGGCAGTTCCGCGAGCTCATCGAGGCGGCGCCCGACCCGACGGTCATCGTCGACGGGGCGGGCGTGGTCGTGATGACCAACCGCCAGGTCGACCGGGTCTTCGGCTACGAGCCCGGCGCGCTGGTCGGCAGCCCGGTCGAGCGGCTCGTCCCTGAGCGGTTGCGCGACCGGCACGTCGGCCTGCGCCGCGGGTACGCCGCCGCACCGGGCGTGCGCGGGATGGGCCAGGGCAGCGAGCTGCACGCCGTGCGGCGCGACGGCACGGAGTTCCCCGTCGAGATCTCGCTGTCCCCGATCGAGACCGACGACGGCACCCTGGTCGCCGCGGCCGTCCGCGACGTCAGCGAGCGCCGGCGGATCCAGGAGACCGCGGACCGGATCCGCGAGGAGTTCCTCGCGACCGTCTCCCACGAGCTGCGCACGCCGCTCACCTCGATCGTCGGGTACGCCGAGCTGCTCGGCGACCTCACCGATGAGCAGCTCGGCCCGCAGGCCCGCCGGATGCTGGAGGTGATCGACCGCAACGCCCGACGTGAGCTCCGGCTGGTCAACGACCTGCTGACGCTCGCCCAGCTGCAGGAGGAGCAGCTCCAGGTCGTGCGGGAGCCGGTCGAGCTCGGCGAGGTCGTGCGCGCGGCCGTCGAGGACGCCCGGTTGACCACGCGCCGGCGCGGCGTCCGCGTCGTCGTCGACCCGCGGGCCGAGGACCTCCTCGTCCTGGGCGACGCCGGACGCCTGGCGCAGGTCGTCGGCAACCTGCTCGGCAACGCGGTGAAGTTCACCCCGCCGGGCGGCAGCGTCGTGCTCGCCCTCGACCGGACCGCCGACGGCCAGGTCGAGCTGCGCGTCGAGGACACCGGGTCGGGCATGACCGCCGACGTGGTCGACCAGGTCTTCGACCGGCTCTACCGCGCACCCTCGGCGGTCCGCGACCAGGTGCCGGGCGCCGGCCTCGGCCTGCCCATCGCCCGGGCGATCGTCGAGGCCCACGGCGGCACCATCTCGCTCGACTCCGAGCCCGGGGTCGGCACCACCGTCGTGGTCAGGCTGGCGGCAGCGGCCCGCTGAGCGACCGCTCGCGGCGCCGGGCCACCCACACGGCCACCGGGATGCCCACGAGCAGGCCGACCGCCGTGCCCAGCACGACGCCCCAGCCGTCCGCGGGCACGACCACCTCGCCCAGCAGTGCCAGGACCGCCACGGTCCCGAGCACGATCGAGGCCAGCACCACCCGGTGGATCATCTCGCCGAGGAACAGCTGGCTGAACGACGCGTCCACGGCCCGCGGGCCGGGCCCGTCCAGCGGCAGGACCTGCACGACCGCGGAGGTCTCGATCGCCCCGTAGACGTGCGGGAAGGTCTCGGTCGTCCCCGGAGCGGGCTCCTCGACGACCGGCGCCGAGAGCCGGTCGGTGTTGACGACCAGGAGCACAAGCGGCTCCGACGCGTCGGCGTACCACCGCTCGCGGACGGCCTGCCACTGGTCGGCCCGGCTGGCGTGGATGAAGCCCTCCTCGGCCAGGCTCACGCCGTACGTCGAGGTGGTGTAGCGGCCGGTGCGCGTCGCCTCCTGCCAGTCGGCGAGGGTCGCGACGTGGAAGATCTGCACCTGGTCAGAAGAGCCGGTGGCTCGGGTCGTCGAGCCCGCGCAGCGCGTCGTAGTCGACGACCGCGCACGCGATGCCGCGGTCGGTGGCCAGCACGCGCGCCTGGGGCTTGATCTCCTGCGCGGCGAAGATCCCCCGGACGGGGGAGAGAAGCGGGTCGCGGTTGAGCAGCTCCAGGTAGCGGGTCAGCTGCTCGACGCCGTCGATCTCCCCGCGGCGCTTGATCTCCACGGCCACGCTGGCCCCGTCGGCGTCGCGGCACATCAGGTCCACCGGGCCGATCGCGGTGGGGAACTCGCGGCGCACCAGCGTCAGGCCCGGCTGCAGCGTCGCCGGGTGCTCGGCCAGCAGCTCCTGCAGGTGCTTCTCGACGCCGTCCTTCTGCAGGCCGGGGTCGATGCCGAGGTCGTGGACGGACTCGTGCAGCACCTCGTCGATGAGGATGCGCAGGGTGTCGTCGGACTTGGGGTTGGTGACCGTCCACTCGAGCCGGCCGTCCTCGGCGGTGCCCTCGCGCAGGGCGCACGGCGGCGACATCCAGTTCAGCGGCTTGTAGGAGCCGCCGTCGGAGTGCACGAGCACCGAGCCGTCGGCCTTGATCATCAGCACCCGGGTGGCCATCGGGAGGTGGGCGGTGAGCCGTCCCGCGTAGTCGACCTGGCAGCGCGCAACGACGAGTCTCACGGGCGGCGAATCTACCTCCCCGGCCGACGGTCACCGCGTCCAGGACTGTGACGAGCGCCTCGTCCGCCCTCCGTTCGAGGGGTTACCAGCCGGTAGCACTCATGCCATAGTCCCGGCATGACGACGAACGAGCAGATCGCCCGGACGCTGGTCCTCCCGTATCTCAACCACGCCGTCCGGATGTTCGAGTCCGGCTACGCCTCGGCCGCCGACATCGACGCCGGCATGCGCTTCGGCTGCGGCTACCCGCAGGGCCCGCTGGCCACGGTCGACGAGCTCGGCGCGGCGACCGTCCGCGACCAGCTCGCGGAGCGGTACGCCGAGACCGGCGACCCGCTCCACCAGCCGGCCGACCTGCTCGAGAAGCTCGCCGCGGACGGCAGGACGCTCGCCGAGGCCGCCCAGGGCGACGACCGGGCCGAGCCGCAGCTGCGCCACGACATCGCGACCGTCGGCGTCGTCGGCACCGGCACGATGGCCTCCGGCATCGCGCAGGTCTTCGCGAGCAAGGGCTACGACGTCGTCTACGTCGGCCGCTCGGAGGAGAAGGTCGCCGGCGTCCAGACCGCGATCGCGAAGTCGCTCGACCGCCTGGTCAGCAAGGGCAAGCTCGAGGAGTCGGCGAAGGAGGCCGTGCTCGGCCGCCTCACCGGTGCCACCTCGCGCGAGGCGCTCGCCACCGCCGACCTCGTCGTCGAGGCGATCGCCGAGGAGCTCGAGGTCAAGAAGGAGCTCTTCGCCGACCTCGACCGGATCTGCAAGCCGGGCGCGATCCTCGCCACCACGACCTCGAGCCTGCCGATCGCCGCCTGTGCGGCCGCGACCTCGCGGCCCGAGTCGGTCATCGGCATGCACTTCTTCAACCCCGCCCCGGTCATGAAGCTGGTCGAGGTCGTCACCACCGGTCAGACCGGCGCCGACGTCGACGAGACCGTCCGCGCGCTGTGCGCGAAGGTCGGCAAGCTCGCGGTCTCCTGCGGCGACCGGGCCGGCTTCATCGTCAACTGCCTGCTCTTCCCCTACCTCAACGACGCCGTCAAGCTCCACGAGGCGGGCACGTCGCTGGCCGAGATCGACACCGCGATCAAGGAGCAGGCCGGCTTCCCGATGGGCCCCTTCGAGCTGCTCGACGTCGTCGGCAACGACGTGTCGCTGGCGATCGAGAAGGAGCTCCACGCCGAGTTCGGCCACGACGGCTTCGCCCCCGCCGCGACGCTGGAGCAGGTCGTCGCCGAGGGCCGCCTGGGCCGCAAGACCGGCCAGGGGTTCCACGACTACGCACGCTGACGACGGCCGGCGGCCGGACCGGGGGCTCCGCGGTCCGGCCGTCCGCCGATGCACGGCGCCGAGGTGGGTACCACCTCCGGCATGACAGTGGAGACGGGTCGGATCACCACCGACATCCCCGCACGACTGGACCGGTTGCCGTGGGCCCGGTGGCACTGGCTGGTCGTCATCGGCCTCGGGACCGTCTGGATCCTCGACGGCCTCGAGGTCACCATCGTCGGGTCGATGTCCGACGCCCTCAAGGACGGCGACACCGGCCTGGGGCTGAGCAACTTCGACGTCGGCCTGGCCGGCGCGGTCTACGTGGCCGGCGCCTGCCTCGGCGCGCTGTTCTTCGGCCAGCTCACCGACCGGCTCGGCCGCAAGAAGCTCTTCCTGCTGACCCTCGCGGTCTACACCGTCGCCACGGTCGCGACGGCGTTCGCGCCCAACCCGCTGTGGTACTTCATCGCCCGCTTCTTCACCGGCACCGGCATCGGCGGGGAGTACGCCGCCATCAACTCCGCCATCGACGAGCTGATCCCGGCGCCCTACCGCGGGCGGGTCGACGTCGCGATCAACGGGTCCTTCTGGATCGGCGCGGCGGGCGGCTCGCTCCTGACCATCCCGCTGCTCGACCCCAACGTCATTGACGCCGAGTGGGGCTGGCGGCTGGCGTTCGGGCTGGGCGGCATCCTCGCGATCGGGATCCTGCTGGTGCGCCGCAACGTGCCGGAGAGCCCGCGGTGGCTGTTCATCCACGGCCGGGAGGACGAGGCCGAGCAGATCGTCCGCGACATCGAGCGGACCGTCGAGGAGGAGACCGGCCGGTCGCTCGAGCCGGTGTCGGACACGATCACGGTCCGCCAGCGCCGGGCGATCGGCATCGGGATGATCGCGCGCACGGTGTTCACGCTCTATCCCCGGCGCACGATCGTGTGCTTCTCGCTCTTCGTGGGCCAGGCGTTCCTCTACAACGCCTTCTTCTTCACCTACGGCGACACCCTCACGACGTTCCTCGACGTCAGCCAGACCGGCTGGTACCTCGCGATCTTCGCGGCCTCGAACTTCGTAGGTGCGCTGGCGCTGAGCCCGCTCTTCGACCGGATCGGGCGGGTCCAGATGATCACCTTCACCTACGTGCTCTCCGGCGCGCTGCTGGGCGTGACCGGCTTCTTCCTCGGCAGCTTCACCGCCACGACGCTGACCCTGATGGGCGCGATCATCTTCTTCTTCGCCTCGGTCGGCGCCAGCTCGGCGTACCTCACCGCCAGCGAGGTCTTCCCGATGGAGACCCGGGCGCTGTGCATCGCGTTCTTCTACGCGATCGGCACGGCCGCGGGCGGCATCTCCGGTCCGCTGCTCTTCGGTTGGCTGATCGAGCGGGCGTCCGACAGCGGCGACATCTCCAAGATCGCGATCGGCTACTTCATCGGCGCGGCGCTGATGATCGCCGGCGGCATCGTCGAGGCGTTCCTCGGCGTGCGGGCCGAGGGCCGCTCGCTGGAGAGCATCGCCCAGCCGCTGACGGCCGAGGACGACACGGCGGACCCCGGCGGGACGGCCGACGACCACAAGCAGCCGGCGCCGGCCTGACGCGCGGGTCCGTAGGCTGGGGTCATGACGGAGCTCATCCTCCTCCTGGCGCTCGTCGCCGTGGTGCTGGTCGTCGTCGGCGTGACGAGCCGGCGCAAGCAGGCCCGTGAGCTCGAGCGCCGCGAGGCCGAGCTGGAGCCGGTGCGGAAGCTGGCGTTCGAGGACATCACCGCCCTCGGCGTCGAGCTGCAGTCCCTCGACGCCGACATGGCGGGCCAGCCGCTCGACGCCGGCGCGAACGCCGACTACCAGCGCGCGCTCGACTCCTACGAGGCCGCCAAGACCGCGGCCGACCGGCTGACCCGGCCCGAGGAGATCAAGCACGTCACCGAGATCCTCGAGGACGGGCGGTACGCCATGGCGTGCGTGCGCGCCCGGGTCGCCGGCGAGGGGCTCCCGGCCCGCCGGCCGCCGTGCTTCTTCGACCCGCGTCACGGGCTGTCGGTCGAGGACGTCCCGTGGACCCCGCCGGGCGGCACCCGGCGCGACGTGCCGGCCTGCGAGCTCGACGCCGAGCGGGTCAAGGTGGGTGCGGCTCCCGACATCCGCCAGGTGATGGTCGGCTCGCAGCGGGTGCCGTACTGGCAGGGAGGCCGCGCCTACCAGCCGTACGCCGCCGGGTACTTCGGCAGCTACGCCGCCATGGATTTCATGTTCATGGGCCTGATGTTTGGCGCGTTCGGGGGCTTCGACGCCCTCGGCGAGATCGGGGAGGGGCTCGGCGAGGGCCTCGGCTCGATCGGCGAGGGCATCGGCGACATGTTCGACGGCTTCGACTTCTGACGCCGGTGGTGCGACTGCCGGCGCTCCTCGGCGCCCTGCTCTCCCTCGTCCTGGTGTCCCTCGTCCTGCCCGCCGGGCCGGCCGCGGGCAAGGCGTCCCCGGAGGTCCAGCCGCTCCCGGTCGGCACCCACGCGGACTACCAGCTCGGCGGGGTGCGCCCGGTGCCGACGGGGGTCGGCATCGTGGTGCGCGACCGTCGCGCCGAGCCGGCCGGCCGCTACGACGTCTGCTACGTCAACGCCTTCCAGACCCAGCCCGGCGAGCGCCGGTCCTGGCGCCAGCGGATGCACCTTGTGCTCCGCGACGAGCGCGGGCCGGTCGTGGACGAGGACTGGGGCGAGTGGTTGCTGGACGTGCGGACCGCCCCGAAGCGCCGGGCGCTCGCGCGGATCGTGGGTCGGTGGGTCGACCGGTGCGCCGCGGACGGCTACGAGGCGGTGGAGTACGACAACCTCGACTCGTTCACGCGCAGCCGCGGGCTGGTCAGCCGCCGGCAGGCGCTCGCCTACGCCCGGCTCGTCGTCGCCGAGGCGCACGAGGCGGGCCTCGCCGCCGGCCAGAAGAACCTGGCCGGTCTTGACGGCACGCGGCTCGGCTTCGACTTCGCCGTCGCGGAGGAGTGCGCGCGCTACCGCGAGTGCGGGGCGTACGCCGCGGCGTACGGCCGTCGCGTCGTCGCGGTGGAGTACCGCGCACAGGACTTCCGCCGGGCCTGCCGCCGGTGGGGGAGCCGGCTGCCGGTCGTGCTGCGCGACCTGGCGGTGAGCCCGACCGGCGTGCGCCGCTTCTGCTGAGGGGTCAGGAGCCGGCGGCCTGGCGGGCGCGGTAGGCCGCGACGGCGTTGCGGTTGCCGCAGGCGGTCGAGCAGAAGCGCCGGGACCGGTTGCGGGACAGGTCGAGCACGACCGCCTCGCAGTCGTCGTCGGCGCAGACGTCGAGGCGGGAGAGCTCGTCGGCGCGGATGACGTCGATCATCGCCATCGCCGCCTCGACCGCGATCCGGGTGGCGAGCGGCGCGTCGGCGACGACGGCGTGCAGGTGCCAGTCGAAGCGGTCGTGACGCACGAGCTGGGGCAGGGCCCGGGCCCCGGCGAGCAGGGTGTTGACCAGTGCGGCAGCGTCGTCGCGGTCGCCGGTGAGCAGCTCGCGCAGCACGGGGCGGAGCGCCCGCACCTCGTCGAGCTCGGCCCGCGTGCGGTCGCGCCGCCCGGTGAACTCGAACCGCTCGTAGAACGCATCGAGCTCGGCGACCGAGGTCAGCGTGTCGGGCGGCTCGGCGCTGTTGGCCAGGGTCACGGCGGCCAGCAGGGACTGCTCGGTGTCATGGGCGAAGACCACGTTGACAGATTACCAGCGCGCTCCGTAGTGTCATGACCCATGAGCACGTTGGCTGATGACGCACCGGCGGTGGCCGCCGCGCCCCGGACCGCGACCGGGCTGCTCTTCGCGCTGGCCTCGGCGATCAGCTTCGGGCTCTCCGGCGCGCTCGCCAGCGGCCTCCTCGACGCCGGCTGGTCGGCCGGCGCGACCGTGCTCGTGCGCGTCGGCATCGCCGCGGTCGTCGTGCTGCCGCTGGGCGTGTGGGCGCTCGAGGGCCGCTGGGACGTGCTGCGCCGCAACGCCGCCACGATCGTGCTCTACGGCCTGCTCGCGGTCGCCGGCGCGCAGTTCTGCTACTTCTCCGCCGTCCAGCACATGCAGGTCGGACCGGCCCTGCTGATCGAGTACACCGCGCCCGCCGCGGTCGTCGTGTGGCTGTGGCTGCGCCACGGCCAGCGCCCGGGGCCGGTCACCCTGGCCGGCGCCGGGCTCGCCGCCCTCGGTCTGGTGCTCGTCCTCGACCTGGTCTCCGGCGCCGACCTGAGCCTCGTCGGCGTCGCCTGGTCGCTGGCCGCGATGGTCGGCGCGGCGTCGTACTTCCTCATCTCCGCCGACACCACCAACGGGCTCCCGCCGCTGGCCCTCGCCGCCGGCGGGCTCGTGGTCGGCTCGACCGCGCTCGGCCTGCTCGGGCTGGTCGGTGTGCTGCCGATGCGGGCGAGCACGGACGTGGTGTCGTACGCCGACCGCGAGGTGACCTGGTGGGTCCCGCTGGTCGTGCTGGGCGTGGTGACCGCGGCGGTCGCCTACTGCACCGGCATCGCCGCGGGCCGCCGGCTCGGGTCCCGGCTGGCGTCGTTCGTGGCGCTGCTCGAGGTCGTGGCCGGCGTCGTCTTCGCCTGGCTGCTGCTCGACGAGCTGCCCCGGCCGATCCAGCTGCTCGGCGGCCTGCTCGTCCTGGCCGGCGTCGTCGGGGTCAAGCTGGGGGAGCGGCAGACGACCCGGGTGGAGCCGACCCCGGCCTGAGGCCGCGATCCGGCCCGCGCTCCGGCTGCAGCGCCAACCCCAGCCACGCGGCCAGGGAGGCCAGCTCCGCGTCGACGGCGGCCGCGGTGCCGCGGTCGAACGGCTCGTCCTCGTGCACCGCGTGGACCAGCAGCTCGCCGGCGTCCGGGTCGGCGGTCGCGTCGACCTTCCCGACCAGCCGGTCCCCGACGAGCACCGGCAGCGCCCAGTAGCCCCAGCGCCGCTGGTGGGCCGGCTTGTACATCTCCAGCTGGTAGTCGAACCCGAACAACTCACCCATCCGCTTGCGGTCCAGCACCAGCCGGTCCAGCGGGCTCAGCAGCGCGACCCGACCGGTGAACGGCTCGGCGAGCCGGGCGAGCTGGGCCGGGTCCACCCGCCAGGTGCCCCGCAGGCCCTCGACCCGCGCCGGCACGCCGACCGCGCCGACGTCGTTCGGCTCGCCGGGCGCGACCGTGGCGCGGGCACGGGCGATCCCGAGGGCGGCGAGCCGCCGCTCCCCGCGCAGCCGCCGCGCCTGCTCGACCGGGACGGGCGGGTCGTCGGGGTAGACCCGCTCGGCGAGGTCCCACACCCGCTCGCGCCCCTCGCGCCCGGCGACGGCGACCTCGCCCCGCTCGACGAGGAGGACGAGCAGGCGCTCGACGTTCTTGCCGTTGTTCCAGCCGCTCGAGCGCCACGGGCGCACGCAGGTGTCCGGCAGTGCCCGCGCCGGGAGCGGTCCGTCGGTGCGCAGCAGCTCCAGCACGTCGCGACGGCAGCCGTCGTTGTCCGCCAGCCACGCCGCGAGCTCGGCCTCCCACCCCTGCGCCGCGGGTCCCGGCCACGCGGCCATCTCCGCGCGGAACAGCGCGAGGTCCTCGGCCGGGCGGAGCATGCCGTGCAGCTCGACGACGGCCCCGCCGGCCACCGCGTCCGCCAGCTCGCCGGCGTCGTACGCCGCGCCGATCCTGCTCCACAGCACCAGGTCGGCGCTCGGGGCGACCGCGCGCGTCTGGTCGTGCTGGACGACGCCGAGGTGGCGGACCACGGCCAGCACGTCGGTGGGGCGCGGGACGTCGAGCAGCTGCGCCCGCACCGCGACCTGCCGGGCCTGCTCCCGCGTCAGGTGCGCCTCGGCCCCGGTCACGGTGCGACGACCTCGTCCCGCTCCGCCCGGCTACCGCTCGGCCGGGATGGGGCTCAGCCCTGGTCCTCGCCGAAGCCGGCCACGACGTCGCGCAGCGAGGCCAGCTGGGCGACGATCGCGTCGCGGCGCTTGGTGAGCCGGTCGAGCTCGGCGCGGACCGCGGCGGCCTCGCGCTCGGCCTCGGCCTGGCCCGTGGAGCTGATGGACTCGGCCTGGGTGCGCGCCGAGGCGACGATCTGCTCGGCCTCGCGGCGGGCCCGGGACAGCAGCGCCTCGGACTCCGACTGGGCGGTCGCGCGGTGCTCGGTGGCCTGCTTGGTCGCGGCGCGCGCCCGCTCCTCGGCGGCCGTGGCGCGGGACTCGGCCTCCTCCACGAGGCGACGCGTCTCGGCGGTCGCGCTGTTGTGGTGGTCGGTGGCCTCGCGGGCGAGCCGCTCCTTCTCCACCGCCAGGGCCCGGCGGGCCTCCTGGACCTCGCGGTCGGCGGCGGCGCGGGCCTGCTCGACCTCGCGCTGCGCGGAGGTGCGCAGCTCGGTGGTCTCCTGCTGGGCGGCCAGCCGGAGCTGGTCGGCCTCGCGGCGCGCGGAGGCCAGCAGGTCCTCGGCCTCGCCGCGGGCCAGGGCGCGCTCCTGCTCGGCGTCGGCGATCGAGCGGGTGCGCATCTCGTCGAGCTCCTTGAGCTGGACCATGCGCATGTCCTCGGCCTCGCGGGACGCGTCGGCGCGGATGGCCTTGGCGTCGCGGCCGGCCTGCTCGAGGATCTCGGCGGCGTCGCGGCTCGCGATCGCGCGGATCTCGTCGGCCTCCTCCTCGGCCAGCCGCAGCATCGCCGAGGCGCGGCCGCCGAGCCCGGCGTACGACGGCTGCTCGTACTCCCTCAGCTCCTCACGGGCGCCCACCAGCTGCTGCTCGAGGTCGGTCGTGCGGCGCTCGGCCTCGGCGACGCGGCTGGTCAGCGCAGCGTGGTCGGCGAGCAGCCCGCGGAAGCGCTGGTCGACCGCGTCGCGGTCGTAGCCGCCGCGGCGCACGACCGGGAAGTCGGGAGCGGCGGCCGCGGCCGGAGGCGCGGAGACGGGACGTCCCGCAGCCGGGCGGGCGACGGCGGGCCGCTGCTGGGTGCGCTGGGCGGCCGGGTCGGGCTGCTGCGCGGTGCGCGCGGGGGCTCCGGCAGCGGTCCGCTGCGGCTCGCCCGCGGGGGCCGGGGCGCCGGCGCTCGGCGGGGCGACCGTGGGCATCACCTGGGTCGCCTCCTCGTCGGTCGTCTCGACGTCGGCGGGCTCGCGCTCCGGATCGTTGTTGAAGATGGACAGACCCTGGTCGCTCATCACATGCATCCTCTACGTCGATCGCGGCGGTGACCCGAGCCCCCATCTTCCACGATCGACCTGAGAGTTCCCACCTGGGTCGGAGGCGCGTCGCGGACCGATTCCGAGGGTTCCGCGAGCGTCCCGCTGACCCTGGTGGCGGAGACGCGCAGCGCCCCGCCGGCGGGGCCGGCGGGGCGCTGCTGGTGGAGCTGGGTCGAGCCGTGTCGCTGCTGGCTGGTCGAGGATCAGACCCCGCGGAAGCGGTTGATCTCGGTCTCGTGCTGGGCGCGCATCTCGGTGTCGCGGACGCCCAGGCCCTCCTCGGGGGACAGGCAGAGCACGCCGACCTTGCCCTGGTGCTTGTTGTGGTGCACGTCGAGGGCGGCCTGGCCGACCTCGTCGAGGGTGTAGGTGCGCGAGACGGTCGGGTGGATCTTGCCCTTGGCGATGAGGCGGTTGGCCTCCCACGACTCGCGGTAGTTGGCGAAGTGGCTGGAGATGATCCGCTTGAGGTTCATCCACAGGTAGCGGTTGTCGTACTCGTGCATGTAGCCCGAGGTCGAGGCGCAGGTGGTGATGGTGCCGCCCTTGCGGGTGACGTAGACGCTGGCGCCGAAGGTCTCGCGGCCCGGGTGCTCGAAGACGATGTCGATGTCCTCGCCGCCGGTGAGCTCGCGGATCTTGGAGCCGAACCGCTTCCACTCCTTGGGGTCCTGCTTGGTCCCCTCGTCGTTCCAGAAGCGGTAGCCCTCCTCGTTGCGGTTGATGACGAGCTCGGCGCCCATCTTGCGGCAGATCTCCGCCTTGTCCTCCGAGGAGACGACGCAGACCGGGGTGGCGCCGCCGTTGAGGGCGTACTGCGTCGCGAAGCCGCCGAGGCCCCCCGAGGCGCCCCAGATGAGGACGTTGTCGCCCTGCTTCATCGCGCCGCCGTTCTTGGAGACCAGCTGGCGGTACGCCGTGGAGTTGACCAGGCCGGGGGAGGCGGCCTCCTCCCAGGTGAGGTGCGCGGGCTTGGGCATCAGCTGGTTGGCCTTGACCAGGGCGACGTCGGCGAGGCCCCCGAAGTTGGTCTCGAAGCCCCAGATCCGCTGCTGCGGGTCGAGCATCGTGTCGTCGTGGCCGTCGGGCTCCTCGAGCTCGACCGAGAGGCAGTGGGCGACGACCTCGGTGCCCGGCTTCCACTTGGTGACGCCCGGGCCGGTGGCCAGCACGACGCCGGAGAGGTCGGAGCCGACCACGTGGTAGGGCAGGTCGTGGCGCTTGGTCAGCTCGGAGAGGCGGCCGTAGCGCTCGAGGAAGCCGAAGGTGGAGACCGGCTCGAAGATCGAGGTCCACACGGTGTTGTAGTTGATGGCCGAGGCCATCACGGCGACGAGCGCCTCGCCGGGGCCGAGCTCGGGGAGGGCGACCTCCTCGACGTGCAGCGACTTGCGGGGGTCCTTGTCGCGCGAGGCGAGGCCCTCGAACATGTCGACCTCGTCCTTGTGCACCGTGGCGGCGCGGTAGGACTCGGGCAGCTGCAGGTTCGCGAAGTCCTCGCTGGCGGTGTCGCCGGCGAGGATGGCGTCCAGGATGTTCTGCACGGGTGCGGTCTCCTCAGGGAAGCGGGCGGTGCGGACGGGTGGTGGGAAGATACCCACCGGTAACCTCCAACCACCAGGGATTGGTGAGCGAGGTCTCAGCGGCGGCCGGCCGGTGGTGCCGCCGGCGTCGACGCGGTCGCGTCAGTGCACGGCGTCGGCCGCGGGCTCGACCAGCTCGACGAGCACGCCGCCCGCGTCCTTGGGGTGGATGAAGTTGATCCGCGAGTCCGAGGTGCCGCGCCGCGGGGCGTCGTACAGCAGCCGGACGCCGCGCTCGCGCAGCACGGCGCTGACCGCCTCGACGTCGGTGACCCGGTAGGCCATCTGCTGGACGCCGGGGCCGGAGCGCTCGAGGAACTTCGCGATCGTCGAGCTCTCGTCGATCGGGGCGAGCAGCTGGATGTGGGAGCCGGAGTCGCCGACGGCCATCATCGCCTCGCGGACGCCCTGCTCCTCGTTGGTCTCCTGGTGGGCCAGGCGCATGCCGAAGGTCGTCTCGTAGAAGCCGATGGCCTCGTCGAGGTCGCGGACGGCGATGCCGACGTGGTCGATCGCGGTGAACAGGTGCCCGGGGATGCCGAGCGGAGCGCTGGTGGAGTCGGTCATGCCCGTCATGGTCGCCGAGGGCCGCGGGGGCCGCGACCCCTTGTGACGAGTGCCTCACGGCACCCCGTCCGAGACGGTCTTCCGGGCACTCCTACGCGTGGGTAGTGTCCGCCGAAACGGGCGCTGCGCCACGTGGTGCCCGCCGTTCCCACCCCTGGAGGAGCACCATGTCCGGAACCGTCATCGTCGCCGGGGCGCGCACCCCGATCGGCCGTCTGTCCGGGGGCCTCAAGGACCTCTCGGCCTCCGACCTGGGCGGCCACGCCATCAAGGGCGCGCTCGCGAAGGCCGGTGTCTCCGGCGAGCAGGTCGACTACGTCGTCATGGGCCAGGTCATCCTGGCCGGCGCGGGCCAGAACCCCGCCCGCATGGCCGCGGTCAACGGCGGCATCCCGATGAGCGTCCCGTCGATCACCATCAACAAGGTCTGCCTCTCGGGCCTCAACGCCATCGCGCTGGCCGACCAGATGATCCGCGCCGGCGAGGCCGAGGTCGTCGTGGCCGGCGGCATGGAGTCGATGACCAACGCCCCGCACTTCCTGCCGAAGTCGCGCGAGGGCATCAAGTTCGGCGACGTCAAGCTCGTCGACTCGATGGCCTACGACGCCCTCTTCGACCAGTTCACCTCCCAGGCGATGGGCCTGCTCACCGAGGAGTGCAACGCCGCGAGCGCCAACCTGACCCGCGAGGAGCAGGACGAGTTCGCCGCGCAGTCGCACCAGAAGGCCGCGACCGCCTGGAAGAACGGCGTCTTCGACGAGGAGGTCGTCCCGGTCTCCATCCCGCAGCGCAAGGGCGACCCGGTCGTCATCAGCACCGACGAGGGCGTCCGCGGCGAGACCTCGGCCGAGTCGCTGGGCAAGCTTCGCGCGGCGTTCTCCAAGACCGGCACCATCACCGCCGGCTCCTCCTCGCAGATCTCCGACGGCGCCGCCGCGGTCGTCGTGATGAGCAAGGCCAAGGCCGAGGAGCTCGGCCTGGAGTGGCTCGCCGAGATCGGCGCGCACGGCCAGGTCGCCGGCCCCGACTCCACCCTCCAGCTGCAGCCCGCCGCCGCGACCGCGAAGGCGTGCGAGAAGGAGGGCATCGACCCGACCGAGCTCGACCTGGTCGAGTTCAACGAGGCCTTCGCCGCGGTCGGCATCTCCTCGGCGCGCGAGCTCGGCCTCGACAACGCCAAGGTCAACGTCAACGGCGGCGCGATCGCCCTCGGCCACCCGGTCGGCATGTCCGGCGCTCGCGTCGTGCTGCACCTCGCCCTCGAGCTCCAGCGCCGCGGTGGCGGCGTCGGCGCGGCCGCCCTGTGCGGCGGCGGCGGCCAGGGCGACGCCCTGATCGTGCGGGTCCCGAAGAAGTAGTGCCGCCCCGCCACCAGGCGGACGTCCCGGGCCTCGTCGAGCGCGCACGCGCCGGCGAGGCCCGCGCCGTCGCCCGGCTGATCTCGCTCGTCGAGGACGAGTCGCCCCTCCTGCGGGAGGTCACCGCGGCCCTGGCCCCGCACACCGGGCGGGCCCAGGTCCTCGGCCTCACCGGCGCCCCGGGCGTCGGCAAGTCCACGACCACCAACGCGCTGGTCCGCGAGCTGCGCTCGGCCGGCAAGCGGGTCGGCGTGCTCGCGGTCGACCCGTCCTCGCCGTTCTCCGGCGGAGCGCTGCTCGGCGACCGGATCCGGATGCAGGACCACGCCGGCGACAAGGACGTCTACATCCGGTCGATGGCCTCCCGCGGCCACCTCGGCGGGCTGGCCTGGTCGACCCCGCAGGCGGTGCGCGTGCTCGACGCGGCCGGCTGCGACGTCGTGGTCGTGGAGACCGTCGGCGTCGGGCAGAGCGAGGTCGAGGTCGCCGGCCTCGCCGACACCACGCTGGTCCTCCTCGCGCCGGGGATGGGCGACGGCATCCAGGCCGCCAAGGCCGGCATCCTCGAGGTCGGGGACGTGTACGTCGTCAACAAGGCCGACCGCGACGGGGCCGACCAGGTGCGGCGCGACCTCCGCTCGATGGTCGCGCTCGCCGACCGGCCCGACGACGGCTGGGCGCCGCCGATCGTCAAGACCGTCGCGCAGGCCGGCGAGGGCCTCGCCGAGCTCGTCGCCGAGGTCGAGCGGCACCACGCCTGGCTGCAGCAGACCGGCGAGCTCGGGGCGCGGCGTACCCGTCGGGCGCGGGCGGAGGTCGAGGCGATCGCGCTCGCCGCGCTCCGGCGCAGCTGGGGCGACCTGGGCGGCAGCGACGGGCAGGCCGGCCTGGACGAGCTCGCCGCCGCCGTCGCGGCGGGGGAGACCGACCCCTGGGCGGCGGCCGACCGCCTGCTCGAGCAGGTCGGCGCCCGCACCTGACCCCACTCCGGGAGGTCTGGACCGGCGCGCCTCCGCCCGTCGGGCCCGCCGGTCCGGGACGATCTCGTCGAGCCGTGTCCTGAGTCCGGTCGTCCGAGGTGGGTAGATGCAGAAGCTGGTCCTGGTCCTGGTCCTGGTGTTCCTGGGCTTCTGGATGTTCACCGACCCCAGTGGTCTGGCCGACGCCGGCGGCGCGGTCGGCGGCCAGCTGATGACGTGGACGGGGAACCTCTTCGACGCGGTCATCACCTTCGTCGACGAGCTCTGAGGGCCGGTGCGCCAGCCGCGGCCGCTCGGCGGGCCCGACATCGGCCGCCACCTCCTGCGCGAGGAGGGCGAGGTGATCGTCGACGAGGTGCGCCACCACTGGGCGGCGTACACCGTGCCGATGCTCGAGGGGCTGCTCGCCGTGGCCGTGCTGGCCTGGGTGCCGGTCATCCACATCGACCTCGCCGGCTTCGCGCTCCTCGTCGCGATCGGCCTGGCGCTGCACGCCGGGTGGGGCGCGCTGCGCGAGCACCGCGACCGGTTCGTCATCACCAACATGCGCGTCTTCCGTCTGCACGGCGTGCTCACCACCAAGATGGCCACGATGCCGCTGCACCGCATCCTCGACATCACCGTCGTGCGACCGCTGCACGGGCGGATCTTCGGCTTCGGGCACTTCTGCTTCGAGTCCGCGGCCCAGGAGCAGGGCCTGCGCGACATCCGGTACGTCGGCCGGCCGGTGCAGCGCGACCTGGCCATCCAGCGGGTGGTGCAGCGCTCCGGCCTGCGTGGCCCGCGCGTGGGCTGACCGGCCCTCTGCTGGGATGGGTCCCGTGGACCTGACCACCGCCCTCCGCCGCCTGCCCGACAACCCGCGCGTCGTCGTCGCCGGCAACCACGCCACCCCGTGGCACACCCTGCGGCTGCTCGACGCCACGCTGGCGTCGTACCGGCTGTGGGCGCTCAACGGCCAGCCCGGCCTGCCCGACCGCGACGGCGTCACCCTGGAGACGTCGTTCGTGGGCCCGGGGCAGCGGCGCAGCCCCCGGCTCTCCTACGTGCCCTCGCGGCTCTCGCTGGTGCCGACCCTCTTCGCCGGGGTGATGCCCGTCGACGCGGTCGTGCTGCACACGACCCCGCCGCGCGGCGGCAAGGTCTCGTTGGGCACGGAGGTCAACGTGCTGCCCGCGGCCCTCGAGTCCGCGCGCGCGAATGGCGGGATCGTGGTCGCCCAGGTCAATCGGCACCTGCCGTGGACCTCCGGCGACGCAGAGATCGACGTCTCCACCGTCGACGTGCTGGTCGAGGCCGACGAGCCGCTCGTGCACGCCCCGGTGCTGCCGATCGACGAGGACTCCGCGCGCATCGGGGCGCTGGTCGCCGACCGGGTGGGCGACGGCGCGACCCTGCAGGCCGGCATCGGCGCGGTGCCCGACGCCACCATGCGCGGCCTGGTCGCCCGGCGCGGGCTGCGGATCTGGACCGAGATGTTCTCCGACTCCGTGCTCGCCCTCGAGCGGGCCGGCGCGCTGGACACGACGGTCCCGGTCACCGCGTCGTTCCTCTTCGGGTCCGAGGAGCTCATCGAGTGGGTCGACGGCAACGATCGGGTCGTCATGGCCCGCACCGAGACGACCAACGACCCCGGCGTGATCGCCCGCAACCGGGCGATGACCAGCGTCAACACCGCGCTCCAGGTCGACCTGTTCGGCCAGGCCAACGCCTCGCGCATCCGGGCGCGGATCCACTCCGGCTTCGGCGGCCAGACCGACTTCATCGTCGGCGCGCTGCACAGCCCGGGCGGGCAGGCGGTCATCGCGCTCCGGTCGTGGCACCCCCGCGCCGACGTGTCCACGATCGTCCCGCTGGTCGACGAGCCGGTCACGTCGTTCCAGATGAGCGCGGTGGTCACCGAGCAGGGCGTCGCCGAGGTGCTGGGCCACGACCAGCGCGAGCAGGCGCGGCGCCTGATCGAGCACGCGGCGCACCCGAGCGTGCGCGACGAGCTGCGCGAGGAGGCGGTCGAGCTCGGTCTGGCGGCTCCTCTCTAGGATTGGCCGCATGACGCAGCAGCCGTTCTCGCGCCCCGGTGCCATCGACCTCTCGGCGCTGAAGCGACCCGCGCCGTCCGCCCCCTCGGGCCCGCCCCCGGCCCGCCCCGGCGCCCCCGCAGCTGGTGCGCCGGCCGGCGCTCCCGGTGGCGCTCCGGGCGGTGCGCCGAGTGCCGCCGCCGGCGGGTCGTCGTACGCCGTGGAGGTGACCGAGCAGAACTTCCAGAGCGTGGTCGAGGCCTCGATGACCGCGCCGGTCCTGCTCGCGTTCTACTCCCGCACCCGGATGCCCGAGAGCGGCCAGCTGGCCGACGACCTGGCGACGGTCTCGGGTGAGTTCGAGGGCCGGTTCCTCGCCGGTCTCGTCGACATCGACGCCGCGCCGCAGATCGCCCAGGCGATGCAGATCCCCTCGATCCCGCTCGTGGTGGCCGTCCTCGACGGCCGCCCCGCGCCGCTGCTGCAGGACGTCGTGCCGATCGACGAGCTGCGCGCCGCGCTCACCCAGGTCGTGCAGCAGCTGACCGCCCAGGGCATGACCGGCCGGCACCAGCCGCTGAACGCCGCCGCCCCCGCCGACGGCGAGGACGAGCCGCAGGTCGACCCGCGCTACGCGGCCGCGCAGGACGCGCTCGGCGAGGGCGACATCGACCGCGCCGTCGCGGAGTACCAGAAGCTCGTCGACGCCAACCCCGCCGACGCCGAGGCCGCCGCCGGGCTCGCGATGGCCAAGGTGCTCCTGCGCACCCAGGGCGTGGACCTCAACGAGGCCCGCGCCGCCGGTGCCGCCAACCCCGACGACGTCGACGCGCAGACGATGGTCGCCGACCTCGACATGCTCGGCGGCCACGTCGAGGACGCGTTCGCGCGGCTCGTCGAGCTCGTGCGTCGTACCTCCGGCGACGAGCGGAACGCCGCCCGCGAGCACCTGCTCGGCCTCTTCGCCGCCGTCGGCAACGACGACCCCCGCGTCATCCGCGGCCGTCAGGCGCTCGCCTCCGCGCTGTTCTGAGCCGTCGCGGGCCCGGTGGCCTGCGGCGGGTGCTCGGTCTCGTCTCCTCGGGGCGCCGGGAACGGGGGGTGAGGCCGGTGGCGCGACACAACCGTGCAATTGCGCGGTTGCAGCGCCCGTCGAGGACGCAGAGTCCAGTGGTCGTAGCAACGCCGATGGATGGTGGTGTTGCGGGTGGCGAAGCGTTACGTGCCTGATGAGGAGCGTGAGGAGTTCTTCGAGCTGGTGTGCTCGGGGATGTCGGTCACGGCCGCGGCGGCAGCTGCGGGCGTGTCGCGGAACGCTGGCATCTCGTGGTGGCGATCCTCGGGGCTTGTGAGTCCTGTGATCCAGTTCGGCAGATCTGGTGGCTTGCCGGGTTCGGCTGCTCCCGCTGTGCCTGGCGCGCGAGGGCCAGACGATCTGGACCGGCGACGACGACCGTTGAGCAGCTGGGACCGGTCGGTGATCGCGGTCGGTCTGCGGTGCAAGGCCTCCTACGCCCAGATCGCGGCGTTGGTCGGCCGGGACAAGTCGGTGGTCTGGCGTGAGGTGGTTCGCAACCGCGGACCCGACGGCTCGTACTCGCCGTCGATCGCGCACCGCGCTGCGCACGAGCGTCGCCGGCGACCCAAGACGTTCAAGCTGCACGCCAACCCGGGCCTGTGCCGCCGCATCGAGGGCTGGATGGACGAGGGCTGGTCGCCCGGGCTCATCGCGGCGCTGTTGCGACGCGAGCACCCCGGGACGAGTGCGGCGGCGAGGATGTCCCGCGTGTCGCACGAGACGATCTACCAGGCGCTCTACGTCCAGACCCGCGGGAGCCTGCGCCAGGACCTGGCTCGCAAGTTGTCGACAGCACGTCGATCCCGCAAGCCTCGCAGCGACCTCGAACGCCGTGCGAACAGCCCGTACCGCGAGGCGTTCAAGATCAGTCAACGCCCTGCCGAGGTCACCGACCGTGCCGTGCCTGGCCACTGGGAAGGCGACCTGATCCTCGGCTCCGCGAACGGCTCCGCGGTCGGCACCCTGGTCGAGCGGTCCACCCGGTTCGTGATCCTGCTGCACCTGCCCGGCCGTCACGACGCGGCGTCAGTGGCCGAGGCGATGATCCGGGAGATGGGCAAGCTCCCCGCCCACCTGCACCGTTCGCTGACCTGGGACCGCGGGGTCGAGATGGCCGGCTACCGCAACATCCAGCTCGCCCTGGACATGCCGGTCTACTTCTGCGACCCCCACTCGCCCTGGCAGCGCGGGTCCAACGAGAACACCAACCGCCTCCTGCGGTTCTGGCTGGAGAAGGGCACCGATCTGTCCCAGCACACCGCCGGGGACCTCGCCCGCATCGCCGCCACCCTCAACAAGCGACCGCGACCTACCCTCGACTACAAGACCCCAGCCCAAGCGCTGGCAGAACTGCTGTCAAACCCGACAGCAGCATGATCGTTGCTTCCACCGCTGGACCCAGCCGGACGAGACCGCGACATTCCGGCGCAATTGCGCGGTTGTTGCGCCCGGGACGGCTCGAGCCAGGCCGGCCAGCGCGCTCCGGGCGCGACGTCAGTCGCTGAGCGCGGCGAGGACGGCGGCGACGGCCGGGGAGTCGGTCATGCTGCGGCGGTGCAGGGCGACGACGGCCCGCGTGGGCACCGGGTCGGTGACCGGGACGGCGATGAGGTCGGGGCCGAGCGGCTGCCGGCCGAGCCGGGGCACGAGCGCGATGCCGAGCCGGGCGCGGGCGAGCGCGAGGTGGGAGTCGAACTCCATCGACTGGTGCGCGATGCGCGGCAGCCGGCCGGTGCCGTCGTACATCCGGTGCAGCCACTGGCGGCAGATCGTGCCCTCCGGCGTCGCGACCCAGTCCTCGTCGAGCAGGTCGTGCGGGGTGACGACGTCGCGGCCGGCGAGCGGGTGCTCGCGGTGCACGACCACGTCGGCGACGTCCTGCGCGACCGCGGTGCAGGCGAGGTGGTCCGGCACGGCCAGGGGCACGTCGCCCCAGCGGTGCACGACGCCGATGTCGGCCTGGCCGGAGGCCACGAGGTCGATGGAGTCCCACGGCTCGCACTCGTGCAGCGTGACGACCAGGTCGGGGTGGGCGTCGATGAGCAGCCGCAGGCGCGGGGCGACCAGGCCGCGGACGGCGGTGGAGAACGCCGTCATCCGCAGCCGTCCCGCGACCGCGCCGGCCTCGCGGTGCAGCTCGGCCTCGAGCTGCTCGAGCCCGGCGAGCAGGCGCCCGCCGCCGTCGACGAGGTGGCGGCCGTGGCGGGAGAGCACGACCCCGCGGCCCACCCGCTCGAGCAGCGGCACGCCGGTCTGCCGCTCGAGCCGCTTGACCTGCTGGGAGACGGCGCTCGGGGTGAAGCCGAGCGCCTCGGCCGCGGCGACCACCGAGCCGTGGGCGGCGACCGCACGCAGCGAGGTCAGGGCTGTGAGGTCGATCATGAAGCGACCGTACATGGAAACCGGCACGAACCGACGCTGGTGCTTCATGGTCTGCGGCTGCAGGCTGGGCACGTGACCCGCCGCGACTCCCTCCTCGCCGCCCTGGTGGCCACCATCTGGGGCTTCAACTTTGTCGTCATCGACTGGGGCATGGGCGAGGTGCCGCCGCTGCTGTTCTGCGCGGTCCGGTTCCTGCTCGTGCTGGTGCCGGCGATCTTCGTCGTACGCCGTCCGGCGGTGCCGTGGCGCACGCTCGCCGCGGTGGGCGTGACCATGTCGCTGGGTCAGTTCGGGTTCCTCTACGTCGCGATGGCCGCCGGCCTCCCGCCGGGGCTCGCCGCGCTCGTGCTGCAGGCGCAGGTGGTGTTCACCGTCGTCATCGCTGCCGGGGTGCTGCGGGAGCGGCCGACGACGGCGCAGGTGGCGGGGGTGCTCGTCGGGTCCCTCGGCCTCGTGGTCGTCGCGGTGGGGCGCGGCGGCCACGTGCCGCTCACCGCCCTCGCGCTCTGCCTGCTCGGCGCGCTGTCCTGGGGCATCGGCAACGTCGTCTCCCGTGCCTCGGGTGCGCCGGGCGGGCTCGCGCTGACCGTCTGGTCGGCGGTCGTGGTGCCCGTCCCGCTGCTGGCGCTGTCGCTGCTGGTGGACGGTCCGGCCGCGGTCGCCGACGGGCTGGCGGCGTTCGGCTGGCAGGCGGCGCTGTCCACCCTCTACACCGCCGGGCTGGCCTCGCTGGTCGGCTACGGCCTGTTCAACGGGCTGCTCGCCCGCAACCCCTCGGCGGCCGTCGTGCCGTGGGTGCTGCTCGCGCCGGTGGTCGCGACAGCGTCGGCCTGGCTGCTGCTCGACCAGGCGCCGAGCGTCGGCGAGGCGTCCGGGGGACTGCTGCTCGTCGGCGGCGTGCTGGTCGCGCTGCGGCGCCCGCGCACGGTCCCCGGGCTGCCGGTCCCGGCCCTCCCGAACCCGCCTCGTGATGTCCACCGTGCGCCGGAGCGCACGCTCAGCAGCACGAGGCCGTAAGGGGAGCCGTCAGCCGCGGCCGGACTCGGTGTACGCCGGCGCGCCGGTGAGATTGGCGACCGCGGCGCGCAGCCGGCGGGCGGTGAAGTCCGCGCAGAGCCGGTCGGCCTCGTCGAGGGTGTGGAACTCCGCGGAGCGGATCTCGCGGGCCTGCTTGACGATCCGGTCGGTGACCGAGGCGTCGTGGACCCCGCCGTCGAAGACCAGGCACAGCGCGTCGTCCCAGCCCGACCACGGCGGCAGCCAGTCGGTGAGCAGCAGGCGGCCGGGCTCGATGCTGAGGCCGAGCTCCTCCTCGACCTCGCGGCCGACGGCGACGCGGGGTGACTCGTTGACCTCGACGACGCCGCCGGGCAGGTCCCAGTCCTGCTTGTAGGTGAGCTGGCACAGCAGCACCCGGTCGTCAGGGTCGCGCAGCAGCATCTGGCCGATGGCGCGCTTGCGGGGAAGGAAGGAGTTCAGCAGCGCCCGGAAGCCCTCGGGCTCGGAGGTGGGCACGTCGGAGGCGAGGCGCGCGTAGACGATGCGGTCGACGGGGGCGCCGCCGACGGTCACGCCGCGCATGATCCCCTCGCGGCGCATGCCCGACCAGGTGGCGGTCCGCTGGCCGGTCTCGTCGGCGGGGTCGACCAGCGCCTCGACCCGGGCGTGGGTGGTGAGGGCCTCGGCGACCTCGCGGCGCACGACGTCGACGGGCTCGCCGGGGGACCAGGAGATCCGCGCGACGCCCTCGGCGACGGTCGTCACGCTCGGCGGCTGGTCAGTCACGGGATCACCCTAGGGGGGCGCCGGTGACCGACCGCCGCGAGCCCGGCGAGCCCGCGGGCGCGCCTCAGCCGAAGTCGGCCTTGCGGATCAGGGCGTGGATGCCGGTGGTGCGGTCGACGACCTGGGAGACCTCGAAGTCGGTCGCGGCCGACAGGTAGGCGTAGGCCACCGGCCCGGCCATCCCCTTCTCCTCGACGAGGAAGGCCAGGGCCTGCTGCACCGCCTCCTTCATCGCGATGTCCAGGCTGGTGGCGTTGGTGCCGCCCTCCGGGCCGTCGGGGTCGGAGAGCCCGATCGGCACCCAGAAGTCCGGCGTCTCGGCGAAGGGGTGGTCGAAGGCCTGCCGCGGCGCCTTGCGGCTGCCGCGCTTGACGACGGTCAGGCGGAGGGTCGGGCGGAGCGAGCCCTCCATCGCGGTGAGCGCCACCTCGCCGTCGCCCTGGGCCATGTGCGGGTCGCCGGCGAAGAACATCGCGCCCGGCACCTGCACCGGCAGGTACAGCGTCGACCCGACGCCCAGGTCGTTGATGTCGAGGTTGCCGCCGGCGTCGGTGGGCGGCACGGAGTCGACCATCGCGTCGGTGTCGCGCGCGACGCCCATCAGGCCGAGGAACGGCGCGAGGTCGAAGCCGACCGGCACGTCGCCGGGCAGCCGGGCGCGCAGCCCGCGGGAGGTGGCGCGGACGGAGGTGAAGACGCTGATGTTGCCGCCGGTGTTGACGTACGCCGCGTGGGCGGGGTCGGCGACGAACTGCTCGGGGTAGGTGCCGGGCAGCGCGCCCTTCCCGTGGCGGTTGGAGATCACGCCGTACGGCACCCGCAGCGGCAGCGCGAGCACCTCGACCTTGAGCACGTCGCCGGGCTCGGCGCCGCGCACCGCGATCGGGCCGGTGACCACGTGCGGGCCGGGACCGGCGTGCTCGGCGCGGGCCGCGACGGCGACCGCGTCGCGCAGCACGTGCTTCTCGGGGACCCCGAAGGTCTCGAAGTACTGCCGCGGGTCCTTGCCCTGGTCCTCCAGCAGCCCCTCGTGGGAGATCGTGTCCATCGTGACCACGGCGCCGGACCGGACCACCGCGACCGGCTCGGCGGTGCGGTTGGGCAGGTGGCCCCACCACACCTCGCCGGGTCGGGAGCGGACGTAGGCGCCGCGCACCTTGCCCTGGCCGGGCTGGAGGATGGTGACGCTCCGGCTGCTGGGCGCGGAGTACGCCGCAGTGCCGGCCCCACCGGCGAGCGCGGCACCCGCGCCGAGCGCCCCCGCGGTCGAGGCGCGGATGAGTGCCCGGCGGGCCAGCGCGGAGGCCAGCCCGGCCGGGGAGGGGCTCGGTGCGGAGGAGCCCGGTGCGGAGGAGGGAGCGGCGAACGGCGCCGGTGAGGTGTCCATGAGGCGCACCCCACCAGCGCCACGTCACCGTCACGCGCGCGTGGCGTTGCGGGCCGGTTACGCCTTGCGGCGGAACCAGACGGTCGCGAGCGGCGGGACGACGATGTCGGCGTGGGCGGGCAACCCCTGGTGCTCGCCGGCCACGGCGGTGACCGCGCCCAGGTTGCCGACCCCGGAGCCGGTGTAGGTCTCGGCGTCGGTGTTGAGCACCTCCTCCCAGACCCCCTCGGACGGCAGCGCGAGCCGGTAGCCCTCGTGCGGCACGGCCGAGAAGTTGGCCACGCAGACCAGCTCCGGTGCGGCGGCCCCGGTCCCGGCGGCGGCCCCGGCGTCGTCGGGCACGCGGCGCACGAACGAGAAGGTGTTGTGGCCGGCGTCGTTGGCGTCGATCCACTGGAAGCCGGCCGGGTCGTGGTCGGCGGCCCACAGGGCGGGGGAGCCGGTGTAGACCCGGTTGAGGTCGCGGACCAGCGAGTGCACGCCACGGTGCTCGGGGTGGTCGAGCAGCCACCAGTCGAGCTCGCGGGACTCCGCCCACTCCGACTCCTGGCCGAGCTCGGCGCCCATGAAGAGCAGCTGCTTGCCGGGGTGGGCCCACATGAAGCCCAGGTAGGCGCGCAGGTTGGCCAGCTGCTGCCAGCGGTCGCCGGGCATCTTGCGCAGCAGCGAGCCCTTGCCGTGCACGACCTCGTCGTGGCTGATCGGCAGCACGTAGTTCTCCGACCACGCGTAGACCAGCGAGAAGGTCATCTCGCCGTGGTGGTAGGCGCGGTGCACGGGCTCGTGGGCGACGTAGCCCAGCGAGTCGTGCATCCAGCCCATGTTCCACTTGAAGCCGAAGCCCAGGCCGTCGGCGGAGGTCGGCCGGGTGACGCCGGGCCAGGAGGTCGACTCCTCGGCGATCGTGACGATGCCGGGGACGCGCTTGTAGACGGTGGCGTTCATCTCCTGGAGGAACTGCACCGCCTCGAGGTTCTCGCGGCCGCCGTGCTTGTTCGGCGTCCACTCGCCCTCCTCGCGGGAGTAGTCGAGGTAGAGCATCGAGGCGACGCCGTCGACGCGCAGGCCGTCGGCGTGGAACTCCTCGAGCCAGTAGACCGCGTTGGCGTAGAGGAAGTTGCGCACCTCGTTGCGGCCGAAGTTGAAGATGTGGGAGCCCCACTCCTTGTGCCAGCCGCGCTGGGGGTTGGGGTCCTCGTAGAGCGGCGTCCCGTCGAAGCGGGCCAGCGCCCACTCGTCGGTCGCGAAGTGGCCGGGCACCCAGTCGAGGATGACGCCGATGCCGGCCTGGTGCAGCTTGTCGACGAGCAGCTTGAAGCCGTCGGGGTCGCCGAAGCGGGCGTCGGGGGCGAAGTAGGAGGTCACGTGGTAGCCCCACGAGCCGCCGAACGGGTGCTGCATGACGGGCATCAGCTCGACGTGGGTGAAGCCGAGGTCGGCGAGGTACGCCGGCAGCTCGTCGGCCAGCTCGGCCCACGACCAGAAGCGGCCGTCGGGGTGCTTCTTCCACGAGGCGAGGTGCATCTCGTAGACCGACATCGCCTCGGCGACCGGCTGCTTGCCGGGTCGCTCGGCCATCCAGGCGTCGTCGCCCCACTCGTGGGTGGACTCGAAGACCAGCGAGGAGGTCGCCGGCGGCTGCTCGGACCACGCGGCGAGCGGGTCGGCCTTCTCCCGCCACTCGCCGTCCTGGCCGAGGATGGCGTACTTGTACGCCGTGCCGGTGCCGAGCCCGGGCACGAACAGCTCCCAGACACCCGAGCTGCCCAGCTGGCGCATCGGGTGCTCGCGGCCGTCCCAGGAGTTGAACGACCCCTTGATCCGGACCCCGCGGGCCGACGGCGCCCACACGGCGAACGACGTGCCGGTGATCGTCTCGTCGCTGCCCGGCACCTCGTAGTGGTGCACCCGCGCGCCGAGCACGGTCCACAGCTGCTCGTGGCGGCCCTCGTTGACCAGGTGCAGGTCGACCTCGCCGAGGGTCGGCAGGAAGCGGTAGGGGTCGTCGACCTCGACCGGCTCGCCGTCGTAGGCCACGCGCACCCGGTAGTCGGGGACCTCGGCGACCGGCAGCACGCCGACCCAGAAGCCCTCGTGCTCGTGCTCGAGCGGGGTCTCGCCCCACGCGCCGACCACGGTCACCCTCGAGGCGAGCGGGCGCAGCACGCGCACGGTCACGCCGCCCGCGTGCGGGTGGGCCCCGAGGACGCTGTGCGGGTCGCCGTGACCGCCGGCCAGGAGCAGGTCGAGCTGCTCGCGGTCGACCGGCCGGGCCGTCGGCCCCGAGCCGGGGGTGCCGGCCGGGGTGGCGGGGGTGCTGCTGGGCGTCTTGCTGGGCGTGGTCATGCGGCTCCGATCCGTGCGACGGCCTCGAGCGGGATCGACACCCAGCCGGGCCGGTTGCGGGTCTCGTAGACGGTCTCGTAGACGGCCTTGTCGGCGACGTACGCCGCCAGCAGGACCTTCGCCTCGTCCGACGGCTCACCGTCGGCGTAGGCGGTCAGGAAGTGGTTGCGGTTGCGGTGGGCCCACTCCTCGGCCCGGTAGGCCAGCTGGGCGGCCGCCTCGGCGTCGTCCTCGGCGAGGTCGACGCTCTGCTTCTCGACCACGCGCGGGGCGTAGTCGAAGGAGCGCAGCATGCCGGCGACGTCGCGCCAGGGGCTGTCGGGCTCGACGCGCTCGTGCAGCGGCTTGGCCGGCTCGCCCTCGAAGTCGACGATCTTCCAACCCTTGGCGGTCCGCAGCGTCTGGCCCAGGTGCAGGTCGCCGTGGACCTGCTGGACGTCGACGCCGTCGAGCGCCGCCACGCGGTCGTACGCCGCCCGCAGCGCGTCGGCGTGCTGGGCCAGCTCCGGGACGACCTCGAGGGCCGCGTCGAGCCGGGCCCGCATGGCCCCGGCCAGCGCGCGGGTCGCCTCCGGGCCGCGCCGCTCCGCGGGGAAGTGCTCACGGAGCAGCTCGTGGACCACCCGAAGGGTCAGGCCGAGCCGCTCGGACTCGCCGGCGAAGTCGCCACCCACCTCGTGCGCGTGCAGGTCGCCCTCGGCGAAGAGGTCCCGCACGCTGGTCAGCGCGAGGTCCCAGCCGTCGGTGGCGGTGCGCAGGAACTGCTGGAGCATCGCGAGGTGGTACTCCTCGCCCTGCTCGTCGGTCCACGACATCCAGCCGTAGAGGGCGGCGACGTCGGTGGAGCCGGCGCCGGTCAGCGCCCGGTGCACGGTCACGTCGGGGTTGGCGCCCGGGGTGACCTTGCGGAAGAGCTTCATGATCGAGTCCTCGCCGAACTTGACCGAGGAGTTCGACTGCTCGCCGGAGAACAGCGAGGCGGTGACGTCGGGGTCCAGCTCGTGGCCGGGCAGCCGGTGGAAGGTCAGCCCGGTCGGACCGGAGACGGCGTCGTCCGCGGCCGCGACGAAGGAGCGCAGCCAGCAGGCCATCGCCTCGCGGTCGTGCAGCGCGTCGTAGGCGTGCACCCAGCCGCGGTCCGGCTCCTCCCACCAGCCCACGAAGGCGTGGTCGAGCCGCGACTCCGCCTCGACGTAGAACGCCAGCGGCACCTGGTAGGTCTCGGTCCCGCCCTCGGCGTCGCCGTAGGTGAGCTCGACGAGGTGGTCGACGACGGCGGGGCCGGCGTCGACGCAGCCGGGGACCTGGCCGATGCGGTGCACCGCGGTCACCTCGAACGGTCGGCCCTTCCCTCCGAACCAGCGGGTCTTCTCGAGGTAGTCGACGAAGACCTGCGGGTCGAGGTGGTCGGTGGTGGGCCGGTCCAGCGGGTTCTCGCTCACAGCAGCTGACCCTCCTCGGCGTTGTCCGGCCGGGTGAGCCGGAACCAGTAGAAGCCGTAGCCGCTCATCGTCAGCAGGTAGGGCAGCTCGCCGATCGCGGGGAACGGCACGCCGCCGAGCAGCTCGACCGGGACCATCCCCTCGTAGCGGCGCAGGTCCAGCTCGACCGGCTGCGGGAAGCGGGAGAGGTTGTTGACGCACACGATGATGTCGTCGTCGCCGTCCTGGGCGTGCTCGCGCACGTAGGACAGCACCGACGGGTTCGAGCCGCCGAGGTCGGTGAAGGACCCCAGGCCGAACGCCGCGTGGTTGCGCCGGGCGTGGATCATCCGGCGGGTCCAGTGCAGCAGCGAGGAGGTGTTCTCCATCTGCGCCTCGACGTTGACCGCCTGGTAGCCGTAGACCGGGTCCTGGATCGCCGGCAGGTGCAGCTTGCCGGGGGTGGCGGAGGAGAAGCCGGCGTTGCGGTCGGGGGTCCACTGCATCGGCGTGCGGACGCCGTCGCGGTCACCGAGCCAGATGTTGTCGCCCATGCCGATCTCGTCGCCGTAGTAGAGGACCGGCGAGCCGGGCAGCGAGAGCAGGAGCGCGGTGAACAGCTCGATCTGGTTGATGTCGTTGTCGAGCAGCGGCGCGAGGCGGCGGCGGATGCCGATGTTGGCCTTCATCCGCGGGTCCTTGGCGTATTCGTTCCACATGTAGTCGCGGTCCTCGTCCGTGACCATCTCGAGCGTCAGCTCGTCGTGGTTGCGCAGGAAGATGCCCCACTGGCAGCCGTGCGGGATCGGCGGCGTCTGCTCGAGGATCTCCGAGATCGGGAAGCGCGACTCGCGGCGGACCGCCATGAAGATGCGCGGCATCACCGGGAAGTGGAAGCACATGTGGCACTCGTCGCCGCCGGACTCGAAGTCGCCGAAGTAGTCGACGACGTCGGCCGGCCACTGGTTGGCCTCCGCGAGCAGCACCTTGCCGGGGAAGTGCTCGTCGACGTACCGCCGGACCTTCCGGAGGAAGTCGTGGGTCTCGGGGAGGTTCTCGCCGTTGGTGCCCGGTCGCTCGTAGAGGTAGGGCACCGCGTCGAGGCGGAAGCCGTCGAGGCCCATCTCGAACCAGAAGGCGATGGCCTCGAGGATCGCGTCGTGGACCTTCGGGTTGTCGAAGTTGAGGTCGGGCTGGTGGGAGAAGAACCGGTGCCAGTAGTACTGCTGGCGGACCGGGTCCCACGTCCAGTTCGACGGCTCGGTGTCGACGAAGATGATCCGCGCCTCTTGGTAGAGCTCGTCGGTGTCGGACCAGACGTAGAAGTCGCCGTACGGGCCGTCGGGGTCCTCCCGGCTGGCCTGGAACCACGGGTGCTGGTCGCTCGTGTGGTTCATGACGAAGTCGATGATCACGCGGATCCCGCGCTTGTGCGCCTCGTCGAGGAACTCGTGGAAGTCCTCGACGGTCCCGATCTCCGGGAGGATGTTGGTGTAGTCGGCGACGTCGTACCCGCCGTCGCGCAGCGGCGAGGTGAAGAACGGCGGGATCCACAGGCAGTCCACGCCGAGCCACTCGAGGTAGTCGAGCTTCTCGATCAGGCCCCGGAAGTCACCGGTCCCGTCGCCGTTGGAGTCGCGGAAGGACCGGACCAGCACCTCGTAGAACACCGCGGTCTTGAACCAGTCGGGCTGGCGCGTGGTGTCGTCGGGGAACGGGTCGCCCTCCGGCGCCTGGCCCATCGGGCTCAGGTGCTGCTCGGGCTGCTCCGGCTGGGACGGGTCGTGCTGCTCCGGCGTGCTCGTCGGGGCCTGGGTCACCGGGTGCTCCTCACGGTCAGGACGTGCGCGGGCTCGTGGTAGGGGTCGAGCCGGACGTAGTTGTGCTGCGACCAGCTCCAGTCGGCGCCGGTGATCTCGTCGTGGACGACGAACGAGTCACCCCAGTCCATGCCCATCGCCGGCAGGTCGAGGTGGACGGTGGTCTCGCGGGTGGCGTGCGGGTCGAGGTTGACCACCACGATCACGTCGTCGCGCGTCCCGTCCTCGCGCACGGCGTGCTTGCTGAAGACCAGCACGTTCTCGTCGTCGCTGGCGTGGATGACCACGTTGCGCAGCAGCTGGAGCGCCTTGTGCCGGCGGCGGACCTCGTTGAGCCGGGTGAGGTACGGCGCGAGCGTGCGGCCCTCGGTCTCGGCGGCCTCCCAGTCGCGGACCCGGACCTGGTACTTCTCGGAGTCGAGGTACTCCTCGCTCCCGGGCTTGACCGCGACGTGCTCGTAGAGCTCGTACCCGGCGTACACGCCCCAGCTGGGGGAGCCGGTCGCCGCGAGCGCCGCGCGGACCTTGAACGCCGCCGGGCCGCCGTACTGCAGGTAGGAGTGGAGGATGTCGGGGGTGTTGACGAAGAAGTTCGGCCGCATCACGTGGTCGGACTCGGTCGCCAGCTCCCGGAGGTACTCCTCGATCTCCCACTTGGCGGTGCGCCAGGTGAAGTAGGTGTAGCTCTGGTGGAAGCCGACCGCGCCGAGGCCGCGCATCATCGCCGGGCGGGTGAAGGCCTCGGAGAGGAACAGCACGTCGGGGTCGGTGCGGCGCACCTCCTTGAGCAGCCACTCCCAGAACGCCACCGGCTTGGTGTGGGGGTTGTCGACGCGGAAGATCCGCACCCCGTGCGCCATCCAGTGCTTCACGACGCGGAGCACCTCGCGGCAGATGCCGGTCGGGTCGTTGTCGAAGTTGATCGGGTAGATGTCCTGGTACTTCTTCGGCGGGTTCTCCGCGAACGCGATCGAGCCGTCGGCGCGGGTGGTGAAGAACTCCGGGTGCTCGGTGACCCACGGGTGGTCCGGCGCCGCCTGCAGCGCGAGGTCGAGCGCGACCTCGAGGCCGAGCTCGCCGGCGCGGGCGACGAAGGCGTCGAAGTCCTCGATCGTGCCGAGGTCGGGGTGGACCGCGTCGTGGCCGCCGTCGCGCGAGCCGATCGCCCACGGCGAGCCCGGGTCGTCCGGTCCGGGCGTGAGGGTGTTGTTCGGTCCCTTGCGGTTGACCTCGCCGATCGGGTGGATCGGCGGGAGGTAGATGACGTCGAAACCCATGGCCGCGACGGCGTCGAGGCGCTTCGCCGCGGTGCGGAACGTGCCGCTGGTGACCTTGCCGGTCGTCGGGTCCTGGACCGCCCCCTCCGAGCGCGGGAAGAACTCGTACCAGCTGCCGTAGAGGGCCCGCTCACGGTCGGCGTAGAGCGGGTAGGGGCCCTCGACGGTGACCAGCTCGCGCAGCGGGTGGGCCAGCAGCACGGCCTCGAGCTCGGGCGACTGCAGCACCGCCAGGCGGGCGGCGGCGGGCCGGTCGGCGTCGGTCTCGACGCAGGCCGCGAGGGCGGCGTCGACGACCGACCGGGCGGCCGCGTCGCCGCCGTCGAGGTCGCCGCGGACGCGCTCGAGCAGCAGGCGGCCCTCGAGGAACATCAGGTCCACGTCGACGCCGGCGGGGATCTTCAGCCCCGCGGCGTGCTGCCAGGTCGCGACCGGGTCGGACCAGGCCTGGATCTCGAAGGTCCAGGCGCCGCCGACGTCGGGGGTGACCCACGCGTCGTACCGGTCGGGGACCTCGGCGTGCTTGGTCATCCGCACCGGGGCGCGGCGGGTGCCCGACGGGTCGGTGAGCACGACCTCGGCGCCGAGCCGGTCGTGGCCCTCGCGGAAGACCGTGGCCCGGACCGGCAGCGGCTCGCCGACGGTGGCCTTGGCCGGCTGGCGACCGAGGTCCACCACGGGCATGACGTTCATGACGGGGATGCGTCCGACCATTTCTCCAACCTAGTGGCGCGTCGCGGCGGGCACGCAACCGTGCCGCCGAGGTGTGCGGGCGGTGCCGCAGGGGTGCTCTGGCTACGGGGCATGTACCCAGGTCGGCCCGGGGCGAACGGATCGGGACGAAACGGTTGGAACGTTCAAAGAATCTCGCTAGCGTCGGCTCCGTGCGTGCCATCCGACGATTCACCGTCCGCCCCGTCCTCCCGCCCGAGCTGACCGCCCTCGGCGAGCTCGCGGGCAACCTGCGCTGGTCCTGGCACCCGGAGACGCAGGACGTCTTCGAGCGCGTCGACGCCGCTCTCTGGGAGTCCACCGGGCACGACCCGGTCAAGCTCCTGGGCTCGGTCGGGCGGGCGCGCCTCGACGACCTCGCCCGCGACGGCGACTTCCTCGCCGCGCTCGCGGCGGCCCGGGCCGACCTGCAGGCCTACCTGACCGACGACCGCTGGTACCAGCAGCGCGGACCGTCCGACGGCCCCTCGTCGATCGCCTACTTCTCGCCTGAGTTCGGCATCACCGCGGTGCTGCCGCAGTACTCCGGCGGCCTCGGCATCCTGGCCGGCGACCACCTCAAGGCGGCCAGCGACCTGGGCGTGCCGATCGTCGGCGTCGGCCTGCTCTACAAGCACGGCTACTTCAAGCAGTCGCTCTCCCGCGAGGGCTGGCAGCAGGAGACCTACCCCGTCCTCGACCCCGACGAGCTGCCGATCTCGCTGCTGCGCGAGGCCGACGGGTCGCGGGCCTCGATCTCCATCTCGATGCCGGACGGGCCCGACCTGGTCGCGCGCATCTGGGTCGCCAGCGTCGGCCGCGTGCCGCTGCTGATGCTCGACACCGACGTCGAGGAGAACCCCGAGCACTACGTCGGCGTCACCGACCGGTTGTACGGCGGCAACTCCGAGCACCGCCTGCGCCAGGAGCTGCTCCTCGGCATCGGCGGCGTCCGCGCCCTGCGTGCCTTCTCCCGCATCACCGGCCACCCGACGCCCGAGGTCTTCCACACCAACGAGGGCCACGCCGGCTTCCTCGGCCTGGAGCGGATCCGCGAGCTGACCGTCGACGAGGCCGGCCCGCGGCTGGACTTCGACACCGCGCTCGAGGTCGGCCGGGCCTCCACGGTCTTCACCACCCACACCCCCGTGCCCGCCGGCATCGACCGGTTCCCCCGCACGCTGGTCGAGCAGTACCTCTCCGAGGCCGGCGCCGTCCCCGGCGTGCCCGTCGACCGGGTCCTGGCGCTGGGCGCCGAGGACTACGAGGGCGGCGACGGCTCGGTCTTCAACATGGCCGTCATGGGCTTCCGGCTCGCCCAGCGCGCCAACGGCGTCTCCCAGCTGCACGGCCACGTCAGCCGGGAGATGTTCAACGGCCTGTGGCCGGCCTTCGACGAGGCCGAGGTGCCGATCGGGTCGATCACCAACGGCGTCCACGCCCCGACCTGGGTCGCCCGCGAGGTCTTCGAGCTCGCCGGCGAGGTCGGCGCGGACCCCGCCGACCTCGACAGCTTCTGGGCCGCCGCCGACAAGATCCCCGGCCGCCGGATCTGGGACGTCAAGCGCCAGCTGCGCGAGCGGCTCGTCGCCGACGCCCGCCGGCGCATGGAGCGATCCCACCTCAAGCGCGGCCAGGCCCGCGCCGAGCTCGGCTGGATCGACAGCGCGCTCGACCCCGACGTGCTGACGATCGGCTTCGCCCGCCGCGCCGCGTCGTACAAGCGGCTCACGCTGCTGCTGCGCGACCCTGACCGCCTCAAGCGGCTGCTGACCGACCCCGAGCGGCCGGTGCAGCTGGTGATGGCCGGCAAGGCGCACCCCGCCGACGACGGCGGCAAGAAGCTCATCCAGGCGATCGTCCAGCTCGCCGACGACCCCGAGGTGCGCCACCGCATCGCCTACCTGCCCAACTACGACATCGCGATGGCGCAGCCGCTCTACCCCGGCTGCGACGTGTGGCTGAACAACCCGCTGCGCCCCTACGAGGCGTGCGGCACCTCGGGCATGAAGGCCGCGCTGAACGGCGGCCTCAACCTCTCGATCCTCGACGGCTGGTGGGACGAGTGGTACGACGGCGAGAACGGCTGGGCGATCCCGTCGGCCGACGGCGTCGAGGACACCGACAAGCGCGACGACCTCGAGGCGGCCGCGCTCTACGACCTCATCGAGAACGAGGTCGCGCCGCGGTTCTACGACGTCGACGAGGAGGGCGTGCCGACCCGCTGGATGGAGATGCTGCGGCACACCCTCAAGTCGCTCGGCCCCAAGGTGCTGGCCACCCGGATGGTGCGCGACTACACCAAGCAGCTCTACGTCCCCGCCGCGGTCACCGCCCGCCGGCTCAACGACGACTACGCCGGTGCCGCGGAGCTGGCCGGCTGGAAGCGGCGGGTGCGGTCGGGCTGGTCCGGCGTGCGCGTCGAGCACGTCGAGAGCAGCGGCGTCGGCGACGCGCCCGAGGTCGGCGCGGTGATGTCGGTGCGCGCGTTCGTCGCGCTCGGCGACCTGTCGCCCGCCGACGTCGCGGTGCAGCTGGTCCACGGCCGCACCACCAGCGAGGACGAGCTGCGCGACACGTCGGTCACCGAGCTCGCGGTCGCCGAGAGCTACGAGGCCGGCCGCCACCGCTTCGACGGCGACGTCACGCTCGACCACTCCGGCGCCTTCGGCTACACCGTCCGCGTCGTCCCCCGCAACGAGCTGCTCGTCTCCCCGGCCGAGCTCGGGGTCGTCGCGCTCCCCGCGTAGCCGCCTCCGGCCCCGGCGGGTTTCGAGACAGGCGCCAGCGCGCCTTCCTCAACCAGCCGGGGCCCGGCTCCCGGGTGGTTGAGGAGGTTGCGCAGCAACCGTCTCGAAACCTCCCGCGGCCTTCCGTCCAGGGCGGCCCCGGCGGGTTTCGAGACAGGCGCCAGCGCGCCTTCCTCAACCAGCCGGGGCGGTGGGCCTCAGGCCTGGCGGAGGACGACGACGGTCCGGCGACCCAGCTCGAGGCGGTCGCCGGCCTTGACCTCGGCGCCGACGGGCAGCCGGGCGTCGGTGGAGAGGACGACGACGCCCTCGTGCACCCAGTCGTTCTCGGGCAGCTCGATGCGCTGGGGCAGCCAGGTCGCGTTGAACCAGAGCATGAAGGACTTGTCGACCTGCTGCTCGCCGCGCGGTCCGGGGGAGCGCAGCGGCGCGCCGGAGACGAACATCCCGATCGTGCGCAGGTCGGGGTCGTGCCAGTCGTCGGGCTCCATCTCGCGGCCCGAGGGGTGCAGCCAGGCGAGGTCCTTGGGACCGCCGCGGATCGTCGGGCGCCCCTCGAACCAGTGCCGCTGCCGCAGCGCGGGGTGCTCGCGGCGCAGCCGCAGCGCCATCTTGGTGACCTCGTAGACGTCCAGCCACGCGTCGTCGGGCCGCCAGTCGATCCAGGAGGTCTCGTTGTCCTGGCAGTAGGCGTTGTTGTTGCCGCGTTGGGTGCGGCCCCGCTCGTCGCCGGCGGTGATCATCGGGACGCCGTTGGACAGGCAGAGCGTGGCCATCATGTTCGCGGCCTGCCGGCGCCGGACGGCGATGAGCGCGGGGTCGTCGGTCTCGCCCTCGACGCCGTGGTTCCACGAGCGGTTGTTGTCGGTGCCGTCGCGGTTCTGCTCGCCGTTGGCCTCGTTGTGCTTGTGCTCGTAGGTCACCAGGTCGCGCAGCGTGAAGCCGTCGTGGGCGGTGATGAAGTTGATAGAGTTGTACGGCGACCGGCCGTCGTCGGCGTACAGGTCGCTAGAGCCCGCGAGCCGGGTCGCGACCTGGCGGATGCCGGGGGAGTGGTTGCGCCAGAAGTCGCGGATCTCGTCGCGGTACTGGTCGTTCCACTCCACCCACGGCGGCGGGAACTCCCCGACGCGGTAGCCGTCCATCGAGGCGTCCCACGGCTCGGCGATGAGCTTGACGTGGCGCAGCACCGGGTCCTGGCCGATGGCGGTGAGCAGGTGGGAGCCCATGTCGACGCGGCGGTCGACGCGGGTGAGCGCCGACATCAGGTCGAAGCGGAACCCGTCGACGTGCATCTCGGTGACCCAGTAGCGCAGCGAGTCCAGGATCATCCGCAGCGCGAGCGGCTGCGCGGCGTCGACGGTGTTGCCGCAGCCGGTGACGTCCCAGTAGGTGTCGGGCGCGGGCTCGCCGGGCACGTCGCTGCCGGCGACGCGGTAGTAGATCGAGTCGTCGAGGCCGCGGAAGGACAGCGTGGGGCCGAGCGCGCCGGCCTCGGCGGTGTGGTTGTAGACGACGTCGAGGATGACCTCGATCCCTGCGTCGTGGAAGGCCTTGACCATCGCCTTGAACTCGGTGACCTGCTGGCCCCGGTCGCCGGACGCGGCGTAGGCGTTGTGGGGGGAGAAGTAGTTGAGGGTGTTGTAGCCCCAGTAGTTGGTCAGCCCGCGCTCGGCCAGGCTCGGCTCGGGGACGAACTGGTGGACCGGCAGCAGCTCGACGGCCGTGATCCCGAGGTCGCGCAAGTAGTCGACGACCGCGGGCGTCGCGAGGCCGGCGTACGTCCCGCGCAGGTGCTCGGGCACCCGGTCGTGCAGCGCGGTCATCCCCTTGACGTGCAGCTCGTAGATGACCGTGTCGCGCCAGCGTCGCCGCATCGGCTGGTCGTCGCCCCAGTCGAAGTCGTCGTGGACGACCACGCCGGTCGGGACGTACGCCGCGGAGTCGCTCTGGCTCATCTCGGTGTGGTCGCCGAACGCGTAGCCGAAGATCGCCGGGTCGACGGTCAGCGAGCCGGAGACCGCCCGGGCGAAGGGGTCGAGCAGCAGCTTGTTCGGGTTGAACCGCAGCCCGGCGGCGGGGTCCCACGCGCCCTCGACCCGGTAGCCGTAGCGGGTGCCGGGCCGGACGCCGGGGATGGCGCCGTGCCAGATGCCGAGCGTCTGCTCGGTGAGCCGGTGGCGGGTCTCGCCGCCCTCGTCGTCGAGCAGGCACAGCCAGGCGGCGCTCGCCCGCGGCGCGTGCACCGCGAAGTTCGTGGCCTCCTCCGACCAGGTCGCACCCAGCGGCCACGCCCGGCCCGGCCAGACGGCGGCGCGCTCGCCTTCGCTCCTCCAGATCCTCGGGCTCACCGGCCCATTGTCACCGACCGCTTCGGCGGCCGGGGCACAATGCCCCCGGACACCGGCGTCGCGACGGCTTCGTCACACGACCGGACCACCGACCCGCAGCATCTGGCCACACCACCAAGGGAGCGGCATGGCACGCATGAAGGGCCTCACCGGCGGCGCGAAAGCACGGGCACAGGTCGCGACGGTGCTGTGGACGCTGTTCGCGCTGGCGGCGATCTTCCTCGCGGTCGGGGCGCTGTGCATCGCGCTGGACGCCAACCGCGACAACGGCCTGGTCGCCTTCGTGCTCGACGTCGCCGACGCCGTCGACCTCGGCATCTTCTCCCGCGACAACGGCGTCAAGCAGTTCGAGGGCGGCAACGCCGAGACCAAGAACGCGCTGTTCAACTGGGGCCTGGGCGCCGTGGCCTGGCTCGTGGTGGGCCGGATCGTCGAGCGCGTCGTACGCCCCTGAGGGTCGGGACGCCAGTGGCCGGGGCTGTGAGGTAGTCCACCGCCCGCCTCTGTTTCGTGCTTGTTGACCCGGCGGTAGCCTCACGAACACATCCGAGTGCACAGGAGGGGCCTTCGCGGCCGTCACCATGAACATTGTTGTCTGTGTGAAGTACGTGCCCGACTCCACTGCCGACCGGCAGTTCGAGTCGGACAACACCGTGGACCGAGTCGGCGTCGACGGGCTCCTGTCGGAGCTCGACGAGTATGCCGTCGAGCAGGCGCTGCAGCTGAAGGAGAAGAACGAGGGCACCACCGTGACCGCGCTCTGCGTGGGTCCGGAGAAGGCCGTCGACGCTGTCCGCAAGGCGCTGCAGATGGGCGCCGACTCCGGCATCCTCGTCAGCGACGAGGCCATCGCCGGCTCCGACTACGTCGCGACCTCGCTCGTGCTGGCCAAGGCCGTCGAGAAGGCCGGGGCGGAGAACAAGGTCGACCTCGTCATGTGCGGCATGGCCTCGACCGACGCCTCCGGCTCGGTCGTGCCCGCGATGCTCGCCGAGCGCCTCGACCTGCCCCAGGTCACCTTCGCCTCCGTCGTGGAGACGCAGGGCGACCAGGTGCGGATCAAGCGCGACTCCGACACCGCGACCGAGGTCATCGGCGCGACGATGCCGCTGGTCATGTCGGTCACCGACCAGACCGGCGAGGCGCGCTACCCGTCGTTCAAGGGGATCATGGCGGCGAAGAAGAAGCCGCTCGAGACCTGGTCGCTCTCCGACATCGGCGTCGACGCCTCCGAGGTCGGCCTGTCGGTGGCGTGGACCGAGGTCACCGAGACCACGGCCCGCCCGCCGCGCACCGCCGGCGAGATCGTCAAGGACGAGGACGGCTCGGGTGCCACGGCGCTGACCGAGTTCCTCGTGTCGAAGAAGTTCATCTGAGGACCGAGGGGTAACGAGAGATGTCTGAAGTCCTGGTCGTCGTCGACCACGTCGACGGCGCGATCCGCAAGCCGACCTTCGAGCTGCTCACCCTGGCCCGCCGCCTGGGCGAGCCCTCGGCAGTCTTCTTCGGTTCCTCCGACAAGGGCGGCGAGGCCGCGCAGAAGCTCGGCCAGCTCGGCGCCGAGAAGGTGTACGTCGTCGACGACACCGAGATCAAGGGCTACCTGGTCGCCCCCAAGGCCGAGGCGCTGGCCCAGCTGGTGGAGAAGACCTCCCCGGCCGCGGTGCTGTTCGTCTCCGGCTACGAGGGCAAGGAGGTCGCCGCCCGCCTGGCGATCAAGACCGGCTCGGGGATCATCACCGACGCCGTCGACGTCGAGGAGGGTGGCGTCGTCACCCAGTCCGCCTTCGCCGGCAACTACACCGTCAAGGGCAAGGTCACCAAGGGTGTCCCGCTCATCACGGTCAAGCCCAACTCCGCCCCGGTGGAGGAGGTCGGCGCCGCCGGCACCGTCGAGGAGTTCGCCGCGACGATCTCCGACGCGGCCAAGAAGGCGCAGATCGTGGCCCAGCAGCCGCGCAAGGCGTCGGGTCGCCCCGAGCTGACCGAGGCCGCGATCGTGGTCTCCGGCGGCCGTGGCACCGGCGGCAACTTCGAGCCGGTCGAGGGCCTCGCCGACGCGCTCGGCGCGGCCGTGGGTGCCTCGCGCGCCGCGGTCGACTCCGGCTGGATGCCGCACACCTTCCAGGTCGGCCAGACCGGCAAGGTCGTCTCCCCGCAGCTCTACGTGGCCAACGGCATCTCCGGTGCGATCCAGCACCGCGCCGGCATGCAGACCTCGAAGACGATCGTCGCGGTCAACAAGGACGAGGAGGCGCCGATCTTCGAGCTCGTCGACTTCGGCGTCGTGGGCGACCTGCACTCGGTCCTCCCGGCCGCGACCGAGGAGATCAACAAGCGCAAGGGCTGACCACCAGCCCGCCGCACCACGCGGCGTACGACGGCCCGTCCGAGCACCAGCTCGGGCGGGCCGTCGGCATGTCGGGCCCCGGTCCAGCCGGGTGGGCGGTGGGTGGTTGGAACCGGGACGAGTGGGGAGGCTGCGGACGTGCCCGGAACCTCGGGCGTCTCGTCAGCAGGAGTCCTCGCGTGACCGCTTTCCTCGTCATCGGTGCGGTGGGCGTGCTGCTGCTGCTCGTCTCGCTGCTGCTCGGCGACGTCCTCGACGGGGCCCTCGACGCGCTGAGCGGCGACGTCTTCTCCACCGCGGTCATCGGCGCGTTCGTCGCCGCCACCGGCTTCGGCGGCGCGACCGCCCAGGCGCTGGGCGCTCCCGCCGCGCTGTCGCTGCCGGTCGGCCTGGTCGCCGGCGTGCTCTTCGGCTGGCTCGCGGCCTCGCTCACCCGCCTCGTCCGCGGCGGTGGCACCGACGCGACCCCCACCGGCGAGGACGCACTCGGCCGCGACGGCCGCGTCGTCACCACGATCCCGTCCGAGGGCTTCGGCGTCGTCGACGTCCTCGTCGGCGGCCACGTGCTGCGCTTCAACGCCCGCGCGGACCGGCCCCTCGAGCAGGGCACGCGGGTCCACGTGACCAGCGTGCTGTCCCCGACGGCGGTCACCGTGGCCCCGCTGTGGGACGGGCTGTCCTGACCGTCACCACACCACCACCACCACCACTCCCACCCACCTGAATCCCGGAGGACCCGGATGGATCTGCTGCTGCCCGTCGGAGGGCTCGTCGTCCTGCTCGTGCTGCTGGTGCTGCTCGTCACCAGCCGCTACAAGGTGGCGGGCCCCAACCAGGCCTTCATCGTCACCGGCCGCAAGGGCAAGGCGGTGCTCAACCCCGAGACCGGGGCGCTGACCACCGACCTGTCGGGCCAGAAGGTCATCCTCGGCGGTGGCACCTTCGTCATCCCGTTCGTGCAGAAGCTCGGCGTCCTCGACCTGTCGTCGCGGCGCATCTCGGTGCAGATCCGCGGCGCGGTCTCCGGCCAGGGCATCAAGCTCAACGTCGAGGGTGTCGCGATCGTCAAGGTCGGTGGCAACGCCGACCAGATCCGGCTCGCCGCCCAGCGGTTCCTCAGCCAGCAGCAGGACGTCGAGGCGTTCACCCAGGAGGTGCTCGCCGGTGCGCTGCGCTCCATCGTCGGCGGGCTGACCGTCGAGCAGATCATCCGCGACCGCGCGGCGTTCGCGCAGCGGGTGGCCGACGAGTCGGAGAACTCGCTGACCGGCCAGGGCCTGATCCTCGACACCTTCCAGATCCAGGACGTCACCGATGACGGCACCTACCTCGCCGACCTCGGTCGCCCCGAGGCCGCCCGCATCCAGCAGGCCGCCTCGATCGCGGAGGCCAACGCCCGGCAGGCCGCCGAGCAGGCGCGGATCCTCGCCGAGCAGGAGATCGCGATCTCCCAGCGGGCGCTGGCGCTCAAGCAGGCCGAGATCAAGGCCGAGACCGACGCGGCCGCGGCCAACGCCTCGGCCTCCGGCCCGCTCGCGCAGGCCGACCGGGACCAGGCGATCCTGCTGGAGCAGGAGAAGGTCGCCGTGCGGCAGGCGGCGCTGACCGAGCGCCAGCTCGAGACCCAGGTGCGCAAGCCCGCGGACGCCGAGCGCTACAAGGTCGAGCAGGAGGCGGAGGCCAAGCGCAGCGCCGAGATCGCCGGCGCCGAGGCCCGCAAGGCCGCGACGATCGCCGCCGCCCAGGCCAAGGCCGAGGAGGCCCGGCTGACCGGTGAGGCGGAGAAGTCCCGCCGCTCCGCGCTCGCCGAGGCCGAGGCCATCGAGGGCGAGCGCCGCGGTGAGGCCGAGCGGGCCCGCCGCGTCGCCGAGGCCGAGGCCACCCGCGCCGAGGGTGAGGCCCAGGCGGCCGCGACCCTGGCCGTCGGGCACGCCGAGGCCGAGGCGATGGACAAGCGGGCCGAGGCGTTCGCGCACTACAACGACGCCGCGGTGCTCCAGATGCTCATCGAGGTCCTGCCCCAGATCGCCCGCGAGGTCGCCTCGCCGATCAGCGCCATCGACCAGCTCACGGTCATCTCGCCCGACGGCGCCGGCGCGCTGCCGCGCCAGGTCAACGACAACGTCGTGCAGACGCTGAGCATGCTCAAGACGTCGACCGGCCTGGACCTCGAAGCGCTCGTCAAGGGCTCGATCAACAAGGCCACCGGCGGGGAGCAGACCCCCGTCACCAGCGGTACGCCGGCGGAGTAGCCGGCCCGCGCACCACTCCGGGACGACCCGACGGCGGGGTCGTGTGCTCCAGGACGCGGAAGGACGCGTCCCCGGGCACACGACCCCGTTCGTCGGTCGCCGGACGGATCAGTCGACGGTCAGCAGCGGCCCGGGCTGAGGTTCGACCCGACCTCGGCGAGGACGGAGCTCCCCGTGCCGTCCTCGCTCTCGTAGCGGACCTCGAAGCCCTCGAGCAGCACCGGGCCCCGGACGTCGCGGGAGAGCCGGACACCGAGGAGCGGGAGGATCCGCTCGCCGTCGGCGACCTCGCGCCCGACCAGGTCGCCGCGGCCGGCCCAGTCCGTGGCGCGGCGCAGCTCGGCGGTCGCGGTGATCGGCCAGTCCTCGCCGACCTGGATGCCGGGGCCGAAGGCCGGGTCGGCGGTGACCGTCACCACCTGGGGGTCGGGCAGCAGCCGCAGGCGTCCGTCGGACGGGACGGGCTCGACGCCCGTGATCGTCACCGGCCCGCGCGCGACCAGGACCGGGTCGTGGAGCGCGATCCGGTCACCCGGTCGGACCTGCTCGATGCACGGCGCGCTCGTGCCGTTGCGCTCGGCGACCAGCTCGCCGGGTCCGCCGGACGCCGACCCGGAGGCGGGCGAGCCGGGGGCGGTGGGGGACGCTGACGACGAGGACGCCGGAGACGACGAGGACGACGAGGACGACGAGGACGGCTCGGCCGGGGCCGCGTCGGGCTCGTCCTCGGCGCAGCCGGTGGCGAGGAGCGCGAGGGCGAGCAGCGGGGCGGCGTACGCGGCGCGGGTGCGGGTCATGCGCAGTGCGTCCCCCTCGCGGGACCAGCGGAAACCAGGGAGCCCGCACTGACTACGCTCGGACCATGACCAGCGGCACCGCCAGCGCGACCACCGACCAGGACGTCATCGACCTCGCGGTCCGCGCCCGGGAGGCCGCGCGGGTCCTCGCGATCGCGACCCGCGCGCAGAAGGACGCCGCGCTGGAGGCGATGGCCGACGCGCTGCTGGCCGAGGCCCCGACGCTGCTGGCCGCCAACGCCGAGGACGTCGCCCGCGCCGAGGAGGGCGGCACCCCGCCGAACGTCGTCGACCGGCTCCGGCTCACCGACGACCGGCTCGCGGGCATGGCGCAGGGGCTGCGTGATGTCGCCGGCCTCCCCGACCCGGTGGGGGAGGTGGTCCGCGGCGGCACGCTCGCCAACGGGCTCGAGCTGCGGCAGGTCCGGGTGCCCTTCGGCGTCGTCGGGATGATCTACGAGGCCCGGCCCAACGTCACCGCCGACGCCGCCGGGATCTGCCTGAAGTCCGGCAACGCCGTCCTGCTCCGCGGCAGCTCGAGCGCCGCGACCAGCAACGCCGCGATCGTCGAGGTCCTCCGGGCCGCGGCCGCGTCGTCCGGCCTGCCCGTCGACGTCGTCCAGCTGGTGCCCAGCGACTCCCGCGACACGGTCAAGGCGCTGATGCGCGCCCGCGGCCACGTCGACGTGCTCATCCCGCGCGGCGGGGCGGGCCTGATCCGCTCGGTCGTCGAGGAGTCGACGGTGCCGGTCATCGAGACCGGCGTCGGCAACTGCCACGTCTACGTCGACCGGGGCGCCGACCTCGACCGAGCGCTCGCGATCGTGCTCAACTCCAAGACCCACCGCACCAGCGTCTGCAACTCCGCTGAGTCGCTGCTGGTCCACGCCGACGTCGCCGAGGAGTTCCTGCCCCGCGTCGTCGCGGCGCTGCAGGAGGCGGGCGTGACGATCCACGGCGACGCCGCGTTCACGGCGTACGACGGCGTGGTGGCGGCGACCGACGAGGACTTCGCCACCGAGTACCTCTCCCTCGACATCTCCGCGGCCGTCGTCCCCGACCTCGACGCCGCCCTCGCGCACGTCCGCCGCTTCTCCAGCGGACACTCCGACGCGATCGTCACCGACGACCAGCGCGCCGCCCGCCGGTTCGTCGCCGAGGTCGACTCGGCCGCGGTGCTGGTCAACGCCTCGACCCGGTTCACCGACGGCGGGGAGTTCGGCTTCGGCGCCGAGATCGGCATCAGCACCCAGAAGCTCCACGCGCGCGGACCGATGGGCCTGCCGGAGATGACCTCGACCAAGTACGTCGTCACGGGGGACGGCCACGTCCGCTGACGCCCGGCCCTGCCGGTAGGCTGCCCCCATGCTGAACGCGCTCGTCGTCCTCGCCGCCGCCGAGGAGTCCCACCACGAGGTCGACCACGCCCTGAGCTGGGGCGTCGGGGTCGGCGCGCTGGTCATCCTCCTCGGCATGCTCCTCGCCCTCGTGGCCTTCGGCGGCGGGCGCGAGCACAGCTGAGCACCGTGACCGAGCGCCGGCGCCGCGTCGGCGTGATGGGCGGGACGTTCGACCCCATCCACCACGGCCACCTGGTGGCGGCGGCGGAGGTCCAGTCGTGGTTCGACCTCGACGAGGTCGTCTTCGTCCCGGCCGGTGACCCCTGGCAGAAGTCCGACCGGGTGGTCTCGCCGGCCGAGCACCGCTACCTGATGACGGTCGTCGCCACCGCGTCCAACCCGCGGTTCACGGTGTCTCGCGTCGACGTCGACCGCCAGGGCCCGACGTACACGATCGACACCCTGCGCGACCTGCGCGCCGCGATGCCGGACGCCGACCTGTACTTCATCACCGGCGCCGACGCGCTGGCCGACATCTTCACCTGGCGCGACGCCGAGGAGCTCTTCGCGCTCGCCCAGTTCGTCGGCTGCACCCGGCCCGGCTACACCATGGACGAGGCCACGCTGGCCTCGATCCCCGCGGACCGGGTCACCATGGTGGAGATCCCGGCCCTGGCGATCAGCTCGACCGACTGCCGCACCCGCACCCGCCGCGGCGAGCCCGTCTGGTACCTCGTGCCCGACGGCGTCGTGCAGTACATCGCCAAGCACGACCTCTACCCACCGGACGCCCCGGCGGCCAGCCCGCCGGACCCCACCCTCGGAGACTCATGACCGCCACCGACCACGCCATCGAGCTCGTCCACGCCGCCGCCCGCGCGGCCAGCGACAAGCTCGCCACCCAGATCATCGCCTTCGACGTCAGCGAGCAGCTGGCGATCACCGACGCCTTCGTGCTCGCCTCGGCCACCAACGACCGGCAGGTCAAGGCCATCGTCGACGAGGTCGAGGACAAGCTCCGCGAGATCGGTGCCAAGCCGATCCGCCGCGAGGGCGAGCGCGACGGCCGCTGGGTCCTCATCGACTACGGCGACGTCGTCGTCCACGTCCAGCACGAGGAGGAGCGCGCCTTCTACGCCCTCGAGCGGCTCTGGCGCGACTGCCCGACGATCCAGCTGCCCGCGGACGTCACCTCGCATGAGCGCTGACCCCGCGACCGCGGGGCCTCGGCGGCTGGTGGTGCTGCGGCACGGCCGCACAGCGTTCAACGCCGAGCAGCGCATCCAGGGCCAGCACGACGTCGACCTCGACGAGACCGGCCACGACCAGGCCGCCGCGGCGGCGCCGTACGTCGCGGCGTACCGCCCCACCCGGCTGGTGACCTCCGACCTCGCCCGCGCGCAACAGACCGCGGCGTACGTCGCTAAGGAGACGGGCCTGGAGCCCGAGCCCGACCCGCGGCTGCGCGAGGGGCACCTGGGGGAGCGGCAGCTGCTGACCCACGCGGAGTACGCCGCGCTGGCGCCGGCGGAGTTCGCCGCGTTCGTCGCGGGCGACTGGGACGTGGTGCCCGGCGGCGAGCCGCTCGCCGCGGTCCGCGCCCGCGTGGCCGAGGCGCTCGCCGACCTGCTGGCGGCGACGCCGCCGGGGGAGACCACCGTCGCCGTCTCGCACGGCGGCGCGATCATCCGTGGCGTCGCGGCCCTGCTCGGGTGGCCGGCCGAGGCCGAGCGGACCCTGCGCGCGCCGGGCAACTGCCACTGGCTGGTGCTCGAGCAGCGGGACCGGACGGTGCTCGCGGGCTACGGCCTGACCCCGATTTCGTCCTCCGAAGCTCTATGAGTAACATTCTGCGAGCCGCCTGACGGGGAGACCCGGACGGCAGCGACCTGGGGCTGTGGCGCAGCTGGTAGCGCATCTGCATGGCATGCAGAGGGTCAGGGGTTCGAGTCCCCTCAGCTCCACCAGGACTTCATCAGGGCCGGGCGCGGACGCGCCGGGCCCTGATGCCATTTCGGCACGAGTGCGCCGGGCGCATCGAGCCCGTGCCGCGACGAGGCGGGTGCGGACGTAGGATCGCGGCCGTGGTGGACGAGGTCGAAGCGCTGCTCTGCGAGCCGCCGGTCCTCGACGGCACCACCGTCTCGCTGCGGTACGCCGCGGTGACGGGCGCGACCGTGCACCACACGTTCACCGAGGTGCTCGAGCTGCCCGGCCCGCTCGACCACGTCGACGCGGCCGTCCGCGAGCCGGTGCTGCGGCTGCTGTCGCTCGCGGCCTCGTTGAGCTACGCCAAGGCCTTCGCGCCCGCGCCGATCCGCGTGCCCGCTGGCCTGACCGCCCGCGAGCGCCGGTTCCTGACCGAGGTCGCTCGCCACGGGCTGGGGGAGTTCGCCTACGTCAACGACCTGCCCGCCGTGCTGGACCTCCAGGTCGAGGGCCCCGAGCTGCCCGAGCCCGCGACGAGCGCGGAGCCGGCGGCCGATGGCCCGGAGCGGCTGCTGGTCGCCGTCGGTGGCGGCAAGGACTCCATCGTCTCGATCGAGGCGCTCCGGGGCGCGGGCTTCGACCTCGGTCTGTTCTCGGTCGGCTCCTACGCGCCGATCGAGGCGACCGCGGAGACGGCCGGGATCGACCTCACCACGGTGCGCCGGCGCATCGACCCTCACCTGCTCGAGCTCAACGCCGCCGGCGCGCCCAACGGCCACGTCCCGGTCACGGCGGTGAACTCGCTGGTCGCCGTGCTGACCGCGCTCGCGCTCGGCCGCGACACCGTGGTCTTCAGCAACGAGGCGAGCTCGTCGTTCGGCAACGTCACCTGGCACGGCCGCACCGTCAACCACCAGTGGTCCAAGGGGCTGGACTTCGAGCGGCTGCTGCGCGCGAGCCTGCCCGCGGGCGCGCCGACCTACCTCTCGCTGCTGCGGCCGCTCACCGAGCTGCGGATCGCGCGGCGCTTCGCCGACCACACGGCGTACCACCGCGTCTTCACCAGCTGCAACCGCGCCTTCAAGCTCGCCGAGGGCGACCGGACGTCGTGGTGCGGGGACTGCCCGAAGTGCCGGTTCGTGTTCCTCTGCCTCGCGCCCTTCCTGTCCCGCGCGGCGCTGCTGGAGGTCTTCGGCGGGCGGGACGTGCTCGCCGACACCGGGCAGCTGACCGGGTTCCTCGAGCTGCTCGGCGTCGACGGGCTGCTCAAGCCCTTCGAGTGCGTCGGCGAGCCCGACGAGTGCCGCGTCGCGCTGGAGCTGCTGCGCGAGCACCCCGACTGGCGCGACCACCCCTTCCTGGCCCACCCCGAGGTCGCCGCGGTAACCGCGACGCCGGCCGAGCGGGAGGCGGTCTTCGCCTTCCGCGAGGGCGAGCATCTGCTGCCGCCCGCCCTGGAACCGGTCGCCCGTGCGGTTTGAGGACCTGGCCGGCCGCACCGTCGTGGTGTGGGGCGCTGGCCGCGAGGGCCGCGCCGCGCTCGCCGAGCTGACCGCCCGCGGCCTGCACCCCACCGTCGCGCTCACCGGCGACGGGGTCGTGCCCGACGACCTCGCCTCCCAGGCGGTCACCGGGGAGGCCGCGCTCGAGCGGTTGGCCGCCGCGGACGTCGTGGTCAAGTCGCCCGGGGTCCCGCACACCGCCCCGGAGTACCTCCACCTGCGCGAGCGGGGCGTGCCCGTCACCTCCCTCACCGACCTGTGGCTCCACGACAACGGCGCGCGCACCGTCGCCGTGACCGGCACCAAGGGCAAGAGCACCACCGCGAGCCTGGTCCGGCACCTGCTCGCCGGCCTCGGCGTGGACGCCGCGCTCGTCGGCAACGGCGGCGTCCCGGTGACGGCCGGCGACCGCCCGGACGCGGCGTACGCCGTCGCGGAGGTCTCCAGCTACCAGGCCGCCGACCTCACCTGCTCGCCGCGCGTCGCGGTGGTCACCTCGCTCTACGCCGAGCACCTGCCCTGGCACGGCGGCTACGAGCAGTACGTCGCCGACAAGCTCACCCTCGTCGCGCACGGCCCCGAGACCGTCGTCGTGCCCGACGTCGCCGGCGAGGTGGCCCGGCTCGTGGCCGCGCGCCTGGGGCCGGCCACCCGGCTGCTCGACCCGGCCGCGCTCGGCCTGGTCGTGACCGACGACGGGCTGTCCTGGCAGGACGCGGGCGACCTGCGGGCCGACGAGGTCGCGCTGCGCGGGCGGCACAACCTGGCCAACCTCGCGCTCGCGCTGGCCGCGGTCGACACGCTCGTCGGCGAAAGCACGGCCGGCCCCGACCGCGGGCGCCTGCTCGCCGCCGCCCGCACGTTCGCGCCGCTGGCCCACCGCCTCGAGCAGGTGCCCTCCGGCGACGGCCGCGCCTGGGTCGACGACAGCCTGGCCACCGCGCCCGAGTCGGTGGTCGCCGCCCTGGAGACGTACGCCGCCACGCCGGTCGTCCTGCTCGCCGGCGGGGCGGACCGAGGGCTGTCGTTCGCCCCGCTGGTCGACTACCTCGCCCGGCGCGACCCGGCCGCCCGGGTCGCGACGATCGCCGTGGGCCCGGCCGGCGCGCGGCTGGCGCGCGAGCTCGACGACGTGCGCCTCGCGCCCGACTTCGCGACCGCGCTGGCCTGGGCCGGGAGCACCGCCGACACCGTGGGGGCCGAGGTGGTCCTGCTGTCGCCGGGCGCCCCGAGCTTCGATGAGTTCGCCAGCTTCGAGGAGCGCTCGACGGCGTTCCGCGCGGCGGCCGCCGTCAGCGGCGCTGGGGGAGGTCCAGCGAGCGGACCACCAGGTCGTCACGCTGGACGAACTTCGCCAGCAGCCGGGCGAAGGACTCCTTCTCCTCCAGCGTGAACTCGCCGAGGCTGTCGAGGATCCGTCCGCGGCGCTCGTCGGCGGCGTCGGCCAGGAAGTCCCGCGCGCGGGCGGTGACCCGCACGACGGCGAGCGAGCCGTCCCCGGTGCGGGTGGCCAGCCCGCGCCCGACCAGGTCGTCGACGTGCCGACGGGTCTCGGCCGCCGGCAGCCGCAGCTGCGCGGTCAGGTCGCACTCGCGCAGGCCGCCGAAGCGCTCGACGCGCATGAGGATCGACAGCGCGCCGCGGCCCAGGCCGGTGGAGAGCCGCTCGGCGACCCGCGCGAGGTAGGCGTCGCCCTGGACGGCGTACTCCGAGAGCGCCTCGTGCAGCAGGTCCTCGACCCGGTCCATGACACACCCCTCCCACGCGGTGGCCCGCTCGTCCCTCAACGAGTGCGGGCCGTCTCCGTCCCTGGGACAGGACCGTAACGCTCGTCACATCGGCGCGCTGGTGCTCTAGGTTTTCTGCAACCTGTTCCACCCAGGAGGCGCGATGAGTCAGCAGTTCAACCTCTCGACGGTGTTCCGGACCGTGGCGACCACGGTCCCCGACCAGGAGGTGCTGGTCTGGCGCGACCGCCGGCTGACCTACCGCGAGCTCGACCGCCGCGTCGACGGCATCGCCCACTTCCTCGTCGGGCAGGGCCTGGGCTGCCACCGCGAGCGCGCGGAGCTGGCCGGCCACGAGTCCGGGCAGGACCACGTCGCGCTCTACCTGCGCAACGGCAACGAGTACCTCGAGGGGATGCTCGGCAGCTACCGCGCCCGGGCCACGGCGATCAACGTCAACTACCGGTACGTCGAGGAGGAGCTGGCCTACCTGCTCGCCGACTGCCAGGCGACCGCGCTGGTCTTCCACGCCGAGTTCGCCCCGCGGGTCGCCGCCATCCGCGACCGGCTGCCGCAGCTGCGCGTGCTCGTCCAGGTCGCCGACGACTCCGGCAACGACCTGCTGCCCGGCGCCGTCGACTACGAGTCGGTGCTCGCGACGCCGGAGCCGGCCGCCGGGATGGCCGAGCCGTCGCCGGACGACCTGTTCGTGCTCTACACCGGCGGCACGACCGGGATGCCCAAGGGTGTGCTGTGGCGCCAGGACGACATCTACGTCACGTCGATGGGCGGCACGCCGTTCGGCACGACCGAGCCCCACACGTCGTACGACGCGATCGCGGAGGCCGCTCGCGCCGCCGGCGGTGGGATGACCCTGCTGATGGCGCTGCCCTTCATGCACGGCGCCGCGCAGTGGTCGACGTTCCACACGATCACCAACGGCGGCAGGATCGTGCTCCCGCACCACGTCGACCACCTCGACGCCGCCGACGTGCTGACGACCGCGATCCGGGAGGGGGCGGTCAGCATCCCCGTGGTGGGCGACGCCGTCGTGCGGCCGCTCATCGACGAGATCGAGCGCGGCGACTACGACCTGTCCGGCCTGGCGGCGATCAACAACGGCAGCGCGCCGCTGACGCCGGCGGTGCGCGACCGGTTTCTCGAGCTCGCGCCGCACATGGTCGTCATGGACGCCGCCGGCTCGTCGGAGACCGGGCTGCAGATGAGCTCGATGTCGCTGAAGGGAATGGAGGCCGACGCCGCGACGTTCGCGCCCGTGCCGGCGACGACCGTCGTCGACGACCTGCTCACCCGCGTGCTGGAGTCCGGCGAGGGCGGCGGCTGGCTGGCCCAGCGCGGCCGGGTCCCGCTGGGCTACCTCGGCGACGCGGCCAAGACCGCGCGGACCTTCCCGGTCATCGACGGCGAGCGGTTCTCGATCCCGGGCGACCGGGCCGACCTGCTCGAGGACGGACGGATCCGCCTGCTCGGTCGCGACGGGGTCACCATCAACTCCGGCGGCGAGAAGATCTTCGTCGAGGAGGTCGAGCGCGCCCTCGCCCACCACCCGGCCGTGCGTGACGTGGTGGTCGTCGGGCGCCCCTCCGAGCGCTGGGGGAGCGAACCGGTCGCGGTCGTCCAGCTCGCCGACGGCGGGGAGGCGACCGACGAGGACCTGCTGGCGGTCTGCGCCGAGCACGTCGCCCGCTACAAGATCCCGCGGGCGGTCGTGCGGGTCGGTCGGGTCGAGCGCTCGCCCTCGGGCAAGGCCGACTACCGCTGGGCGAAGACCCAGGCGACCGCGGGGGCCGCGGAGTCGACGCCGGCGCCCGCTTAGGGGAGCCTTTCCTTTCTGGAACCGATCCAGAAAACCTGGTTAGGTGGATGACATGACCGATCTCCTGCACCCCGACCAGACCCACGTCGCCACCCCGGCCTTCACCGCCTCCGAGCAGCTCGCCACGCACCTGCAGCAGCTCAGCGTCGACCTGATCGAGCTGCACCTGCAGGGCAAGCAGGCCCACTGGAACGTCGTCGGCCTCAACTTCCGCGACCTCCACCTGCAGCTCGACGAGGTCGTCGACGCCGCGCGTGAGTTCTCCGACCAGGTCGCCGAGCGGATGCGCGCGCTGTACGTCGTGCCCGACGGCCGCTCCGCCGCCGTCGCCGAGCAGACCTCGCTGCCGCCGTTCCCCGCGGGCGAGGTCAACACCGCCGAGTGCGTCGACCTGATCACGACCGCGATCTACGGCGTCACCGCGACCGCCCGCCGGATCCACGACGACGTCGACGCCGAGGACCCCACCACCGCCGACATCCTGCACGTCATCATCGAGCGCCTCGAGCAGCTCGCCTGGATGATCGACGCCGAGAACCGCGTCGCCAACCGCAGCCTCCCGCGCTCCATCCACCGCTGACCCGGTCGCCCAGCGCTGGCCGGTGGGTTGAGGAAGGCGCGCTGGCGCCTGTCTCGAAACCCGGTGACCGTGCGCGCTGCCCTGCGCTCGTCGGGAGGTTTCGAGACGGTTGCTGCGCAACCTCCTCAACCACCCGGTAGACGCTGCCGTGGGTCCGTCGGGAGGTTTCGAGACGGTTGCTGCGCAACCTCCTCAACCACCCGGTAGACGCTGCCGTGGGTCCGTCGGGAGGTTTCGAGACGGTTGCTGCGCAACCTCCTCAACCACCCGGTAGACGCTGCCGTGGGTCCGTAGGGGTTGTCGAGACGGTTGCTGCGCAACCTCCTCAACCACCCGGCGGGTCAGGCGAGGACGAGCTCGTCCCAGTCGACGGTGGCGGTGCGGGCCTGGTACTCCGCGACGAGGCCGGGCCAGTTGGTGGTGATGCGGGGGCCGTCGACGTACCAGCTGTTGCAGCCGGCCCAGGCGCTGGTGGCCAGGCGCGACTGCATCTCGCGGTCGTAGGCGTCGGCGGCCTCGCGGGTCGGCTCGGCGGTGCGCAGGCCACGGTCGGCGAGCCGGCGGACGACCTGGGCGATCCAGCCGGCCTGGCCCTCCATCATGTTGATGATCGAGCTGCCGCCGAGGTTGGTGTTAGGCCCGTAGATGCAGAACAGGTTGGGAAAGTCCGGGACCGCGATGCCCAGGTGGGCGCGGGCCCCGTCGGCCCAGTGCTGGTGCAGGTCCAGCCCGCCGCGGCCGGTGACCTTCATCGGCGCGAGGAACTCGGTGGCAGCGAAGCCGGTGCCCCAGATGAGCACGTCGGCCTCGTGCAGGCGGCCGTCGGCGGTCCGGACGCCGTTCGCCTCTAGGCCGGTGACCTCCTCGGGGACGACCTCGACGTGGTCGCGGGCGAGCGCGGGGTACCACTGGTTGCTGAAGAGCACGCGCTTGCAGCCCAGCGGGTAGTCGGGGACGAGCTTGCGGCGCAGTGCCGGGTCCTTGACCCGCGCCCGCAGGTGGCCCTTCCAGGTCGCCCCGATCGCGGCCATCAGCGGCTTGGTGATCGGTGAGTCGCCGGCGAGGGCGCCGTTGAACCGCTCGGTCAGCCAGAACACCGCGCGCCGCTCGGCCCGCAGCGCCGCGGGGAACCGCTCGAAGAGGCGGTGGTGGTGCGCCTGGTACTCCTGGTCGGGCTTGGGCAGCACGTAGGGCGCCGAGCGCTGGAAGACCGTCATCGAGCCGACGCGGTCGACGATGCCGGGCACGAACTGCACCGCGCTGGCGCCGGTGCCGACGACCGCGACCCGCTTGCCGTCGAGGTCGACGCCGTGGTCCCACTGCGCGGAGTGGAAGGCCGGTCCGTCGAAGTGGCCGGGCACCTTCGGCAGGGCCGGGTTGGACAGCTGGCCGACGGCGGAGACGACCACCTCGGCCTCGTAGGTCTCGCCCGCCGCGGTCTCGACGCGCCACGTCGCGGTCGCCTCGTCGTACGACGCCGCGGTGACCTCCTGCCCGACCCGGACCAGGTCGAGCAGGCCCTCCTCACGGGCGGCCGAGCGGAGGTACTCCAGGATCTCCGGCTGCGTGCCGTAGCGGCGGCTCCAGCGCGGGTTCTGCGCCCACGACCAGGAGTAGAGCGGCGAGGGGACGTCGCACGCCGCCCCCGGGTAGGTGTTGTCGCGCCACACGCCACCGACGTCGTCGGCCCGCTCGAGGACGGTGATGTCGGTGATGCCCTGCTGCCGCAGCGCCCGGGCCGTCCCGAGGCCGCCGAAGCCGGCGCCGATGATCACGACGCGGGGGCTGGTGCGAGGTCCCTGCTGCTGTGCCATGCGCCCATCCTGGGCGAGCACTCGCCGCGCCGGGGAGGAGTTCGGCGACCCGTGCTTGATAATTCCGGACATGGCGCACGAGGTGAGGGTGGTCGAGCCGGCCGCGCGGGACTGGGAGTTCCCGCGGGCGGCGGCCGGCACCGCCCACCTCGTGTCGTACGCCGCGGCGCGCGGCGTGGCCGCGCCGGTCGTCCTTGCCGGCACCGGCCTGCGGGAGGCCGACCTGGTGGTGCCCGGCCGCGAGGTGACCGCGGCCCAGGAGCTGCTGGTGGTGCGGACGCTGCAGCGGTTGCTGCCGGGCTCGGGGGAGCGGGTGGGGGCGACCTACCGCGCCTCGTCGTTCGGCGTGCTCGGCTACGCGCTGCTGGCCAGCCGGACGGTCCGCGAGGCGATGGAGGTGACGCTGCGCTTCATCGACCTGTCCTACGCGTTCGCGCTGCCGCGGGCCGAGCTGTCGGGGGAGCGGGTCCGGCTGGTGGTCGATGGGAGCGGGCTGCCGGGAGACGTCCGGGCGTTCCTGGTCGCCCGCGACACCACCGCGATCCACGTCGTCGCCGACTCGCTCGTGCCGGGCGGGCTCGGGGCGGTGCACACGCTCGGCCCGGAGGTCGGCGTGCTGGACCTGGCCGCGGCCGAGCTCGACCGCCCGCTGCCACGGGACCCCTCGACCGCAGGCGCGCAGCTGGCCGAGGACATGTGCCGCGACGTGGTGGCGCGGCGTCGCGAGCGCACCGGCATCGCGCGCGACGTGCAGGTGCTGGTCACCCAGCGGCTCCCCGAGGGCGCGCCGATGGCCGCGGTCGCCGGCGGTCTCGGGCTGACCGAGCGCAGCCTGCGCCGGCGGCTCGCCGCGGCCGGCGTCGGCTACCGGGCGCTCGTCGAGGAGGTGCGCGAGTCGCTGGCCCGGTCGCTGCTGGAGTCCCGGGCGACGCTGCCGGTCGCCGACGTCGCCCGCCGGCTCGGGTACGCCGACGCGGCGGCGTTCACCCACGCGTTCACGCGGTGGACGGGCGTGCCGCCGGCGGCGTACTCCCGTGGGGTCAGGTGATGGTCATCCCGCCGTCGACGGCGAGGGTCTGCCCGGTGATGTAGCCGGCCGCCGCTGACGCGAGGAAGACGGCGGTCGCGGCGACCTCGGCGGGGTCGCCCTTGCGGCCGGCGGGGATGCGGTCCTGGCGCGACTCGAGGTAGCCGGGCGGGTACTGCTCGGTCATCTCGGAGTCGAAGAAGCCCGGCGCGATGGCGTTGACGCGGATGCCCTTGCGGCCGGTCCACTGCCCGGCGAGGTCGCGGGTCAGCCCGATGAGACCGGCCTTGGTCGCGGCGTACGCCGCCTGGGGGAGCCCGGCGGTCGTCAGCCCGAGCACCGAGGAGATGTTGACGATGCTCGAGCCCGGCTGCATGACCCGGCCGCACGCCTGCGCCATCCAGTAGCAGCCGTTGAGGTTGACGTCGACGACCTGGCGGAACTCCTCGGGCGTCTCGCGGGTCGCCGGCACCGCGGTGCCGATGCCCGCGTTGTTGACGAGCACGTCGACGTGGCCGAGCTCCTCGACGGCGAGCGCGATGACGTTGGTGCAGGAGTCGGGGTCGGCGACGTCGGTCGGCACGCACAGGGCCTTGCGGCCGGTGGCCTCGACGAGCCGGGCGGTCTCGGTGAGCCGGTCGGCGCGGCGCGCGGCGAGCACGACGTCGGCGCCGGCCTCCGCGAAGGCCCGCGCGAAGGCGACGCCGAGCCCGCTGGAGGCGCCGGTGACGACGGCGACCTTGCCGTCGAGTCGGAACATGTCGGTGACGGTCATGCGCGCAGCCTAGGTGCGCAGCCCCAGCGTCTCGCGCAGGGCGTCGGCCGCGCTGACCTGCGGCGCCCAGCCCAGCTCGGTCCGCGCGCGCCGGGTGTCCATGACCGCGGGGTGGGCGAGCGCCTCGACCCACTGCGCCGGCTGCGGGAGGCCTGCGATGCCGGCCGCGGCCCGTGCGGCGGCGTGCGCCGGGGCGGCCGGGAGCGGCACCGGCACCGCACCGAGGATGCGGACGACGTCGGAGGCGGTCAGGGTGTCGTCGGCGGCGATGTTGTAGGCGCCGGGCGGGCCGGCGGCCACCACGCACTGCAGCAGCGCCCGGCCCACGTCGGCCTCGTGGACCAGCTGCAGCGGGAGGTCGGGGACCAGCACGGGCACCGGCGGCAGCCGCTTGGGGACGCGCTGCAGCAGCGTGCCGAGCCAGCCGGCCCAGGCCGGCAGCCGGACCTTCCCGCCCACCGCGTTCGGCCCCACGACGATCGACGGGCGGAGCAGGTAGAGGTCGACCTCGCGCCCGGCGGCGGCCTGGGTCTCGGCCTCGGCACGCAGCAGCTCCTCGAGCTCGGCCTTCTCCTGGGCGTAGAAGAGCCGCTCGGCCGGACGGGTCGGCCAGTCCTCGCCGATCCCGACCGGGTTGTCGCGGTGGAAGCCGTACGCCGCCACCGAGCTGGCGTAGACGAACCGCCGCGCCCCCGCCTCGGCGGCCGCGCGGAACGCGTTCAGCGTGCCGTCGACGTTGATCGCGCGGGTCTGCTCCGCGCCCCCGCCGACGATCGCGAACGCCAGGTGCACCACCACGTCCGCGCCCTCGAAGGCCTCGGCCAGCGCGGCCGGGTCGCGGACGTCGCCCTGCCGGTAGCTGGTCTTCACCCAGCCGCGCCCCTCCGGGTCGACCGGCCGGCGCGCGACGCCGACCACGCGGCGTACCCGCTCATCGGCCTCGAGCAACGGCACCAGGCCCGCGCCGAAGGTGCCCGTGGGTCCGGTGACGGCCACGGACAGGTCGGTCTCGGGGCGGCTGCGGGGGTCGCTCATGGCGTTCCGTTACCCGCCCGACGGGCGCGGTAGCATGACCCCATGCGCAGGACCCTGCTCCTTACCTAGCCGCGTCGACGAGCACGACCCGACGCGGCCGCCCCTCGCGAGCGAGGGGCTTTTCTGTGCGCGCAGCCAGCCAGCACCGAGCCTCGGGGCGTGCCCGGGAGCAGACGACCACCTCACGCATGAGACGCCGAAGGGACGCAGATGAGCGAGCAGACCGGCCGCACCGACGAGGCCGCGACCTACGACATGACCGCCGCGCAGGAGCGCTGGCGGAAGGTCTGGGAGGAGCTCGACCCGTTCCGCGTCGGCAGCGCCGGCCCGGACGCGGAGAAGCGCTACGCGCTGACGATGTTCCCCTACCCCTCCGGCGACCTGCACATGGGCCACGCCGAGGTGATGGCGCTGCACGACGTCATCGCGCGCTACTGGTGGCAGCGCGGGTACGACGTCCTCAACCCGATCGGCTGGGACTCCTTCGGCCTGCCCGCCGAGAACGCCGCGATCCGCAACGACGAGCACCCGGCGACCTACACCTACGCCAACATCGAGACCCAGGCGGAGTCGTTCCGCCGCTACGGCATCTCCTTCGACTGGTCGCGCCGGCTGCACACCTCCGACCCGGAGTACTACCGCTGGACCCAGTGGCTGTTCCTGAAGTTCCGCGAGCGGGGCCTGGCCTACCGCAAGAACAGCCCGGTCAACTGGTGCCCCAACGACCAGACGGTGCTGGCCAACGAGCAGGTCGTCCAGGGCATGTGCGAGCGCTGCGGCGCCGAGGTGACCAAGCGCGAGCTGAACCAGTGGTACTTCAAGGTCACCGACTACGCCCAGCGGCTGCTCGACGACATGGACGCGCTGGCCGGCACCTGGCCCGACCGCGTGCTGGCGATGCAGCGCAACTGGATCGGCCGCTCCGAGGGTGCGCACGTCGACTTCGACATCTCGCTGGCCGACGGGTCGACGCGGACGGTCACGGTCTTCACGACCCGCCCCGACACGCTCTACGGCGCGACGTTCATGGTCGTGGCCGCCGACGCCAAGCTGGCCGCCGAGGTCGTCGCGCCGGCGCAGCAGGCCGCGCTGGCGGCGTACGTCGAGGACGTGCGGAAGGCCACCGACATCGACCGCCTGTCCACCGAGCGGCCGAAGTCCGGCGTCGACCTGGGCGTCACCGCCGTCAACCCGGTCACCGGCGAGCGGATGCCGGTGTGGGCCTCGGACTACGTGCTGGCCGACTACGGCACCGGCGCGATCATGGCCGTGCCCGCCCACGACCAGCGCGACCTGGACTTCGCCCGGGCCTTCGGGCTGCCGGTGCGCCGGGTCGTCGACGTGCCGGACGCCGAGGGGAACCCCGAGGAGACCTTCGTCGCGACCACCGGCGACGGCACCTACGTCAACAGCGGCCCGCTCGACGGGCTGGCCGACAAGGCCGCCGGCATCAGCCGGATCATCGAGCAGCTGGAGGCCGACGGGCGGGGGACCGGCACGGTCAACTTCCGCCTGCGCGACTGGCTGCTGAGCCGCCAGCGGTTCTGGGGCGCGCCGATCCCGGTCGTGCACTGCCCCGACTGCGGCGAGGTGCCGGTGCCCGAGGACCAGCTGCCGGTGCGGCTGCCCGACGACCTGAGGGGCGCCGACCTGAAGCCGAAGGGCGTCTCGCCGCTGGCCGCGGCCGAGGCGTGGGTCAACACCGAGTGCCCCGCGTGCGGCGGCCCCGCCAAGCGCGACAGCGACACGATGGACACCTTCGTCGACTCCTCCTGGTACTACCTGCGCTACCTCGACCCGCACTACGAGGACGGTCCGTTCGACCCCGCGCAGGCGCGCGAGTGGATGCCGGTCGCCCAGTACGTCGGCGGCGTCGAGCACGCGATCCTGCACCTGCTGTACTCCCGCTTCTTCACCAAGGTGCTGCACGACATGGGGATGGTCGACTTCGTCGAGCCGTTCTCCGCGCTGCTGAACCAGGGCCAGGTCATCAACCAGGGCAAGGCCATGTCGAAGTCGCTGGGCAACGGCGTCAACCTCGGCGAGATGATCGACCGCTACGGCGTCGACGCGGTGCGGCTGACGATGGTCTTCGCCGGCCCGCCGGAGGACGACATCGACTGGGCCGACATGTCGCCCGGCGGCGCCGTGAAGTTCCTCCAGCGCGCCTGGCGGCTGGCCGGCGACGTCACCGCGCCCGTCGGCACCTCCGCCGAGGGCGGCGACGTCGCGCTGCGCCGGGCCACCCACAAGACGCTGCACGAGGTCGAGCAGCTGATCGAGGGCCACCGGTTCAACGTGGTCGTCGCGCGGACGATGGAGCTGGTCAACGTGACCCGCAAGGCCATCGACTCCGGGTGCGGCCCGGCCGACCCCGCGGTCCGCGAGGCCGTGGAGGCGGTCGCGATCCTGCTGTCCCTCGTGGCGCCGTACACCGCCGAGGAGATGTGGGAGCGCCTGGGCCACCAGCCCACCGTCGCCCGCGCCGGCTGGCCGACCGTCGACCCCGCGTTGCTGGTCGAGGACACCGTGACCGCGGTCGTCCAGATCCAGGGCAAGGTCAAGGCGCGGCTCGAGGTCGCCCCGGACATCTCCGAGGCCGACCTGGAGCAGCTGGCCATGGCCGACCCGGCCGTCGTCCGCGCCATCGACGGACGCCCGGTCCGCAAGGTGGTCGTGCGGGCGCCGAAGCTGGTCAACGTGGTGGTCTGAGCCCATGCCCACCGGCCGCACCGTCGTCGTCACCGACTCGACCGCGAGCCTCCCCGCGGAGGTCGCGGCCGAGCACGGGATCGTCGTCGTGCCGCTCCAGGTCGTCATCGGCGCCGAGGTGCACGACGAGGGCGAGGGCGGCGCGACGCCGGAGATGGTCGCCGCCGCGCTGAAGTCGTTCACTCCGGTGAGCACCTCGCGCCCCTCGCCCGGCGTCATGGCCGAGGTCTACGAGCGGGCCGCGGCCGACGGTGCGACCGAGATCGTCTCGGTGCACATCTCCGGCGACATGAGCGGCACCTTCGAGTCCGCCCAGCTCGCCGCGCGCTCCGCCCCGGTCCCGGTCGTGGCCGTGGACTCGCGGCAGGTGGGGGTCGCGACGGGGTACGCCGCCGTCGCGGCCGCCGAGGTCGCGGCTCGCGGCGGGTCCGCCGCCGAGGCTGCCGAGGCCGCCTCGGTGCGGGCCGAGGCCTCGTCGTCGCTGTTCTACGTCGACACCCTCGAGTACCTCCGCCGCGGCGGCCGCATCGGTGCCGCCGCCGCGCTCCTCGGCGGTGCGCTCGCGGTCAAGCCGCTGCTGACCATCGCCGACGGCCGCGTGGAGTCCCTCGAGCGGGTCCGCACCTCCTCCCGGGCGATCTCCCGCCTCGAGGAGCTCGCCGTCGAGGCCGCCGCCGACCGCCCCGTCGACGTCTGCGTCGCCCACCTCGCCAGCCCCGACCGCGCCGCCGCCCTCACCGCCCGCCTCGCCGAGCGGCTCGCCGACCGGCTCGAGGGCCGCGACGTCTGGTGCGGCGAGCTCGGTGCCGTCCTCGGCGCCCACGTCGGCCCCGGCATGCTCGCCGTCTGCGTCGCTCCTCGGTCGTCGTAGCCGTCCTGCCTGGGCTGGGGTGTCTCGGTGCGTCCGGGTCGCCAGGGTGTCGGGGTCACCGGTTAACCGGTGACTCCTGCACATATCGGGAAAGATCTGCCCCGATATGTGCAGGACTACCCCGATATGTCGGCCGCGATCGGCCGGTGTGCGGCCCGTGGAGTGGCCGGCGTTCGCGGTCGGGTGTGCGGCCGCCGCGGACCGGTTGCTGTCCACAGGGCCGGCGCGCGGCGCGGTCGTCCACAGGCGGATCGTGCGACCGGGCGGGGGAGCGGCGGCGTACCTAGCGTCGTCGGCATGCGATCCCGCCGCGCCGCCGCCGAGCACCAGGAGGCCGTCACCCGACGGCTGGCCCTGCTGAGCGCCGAGCTCGCCGCGCAACGGCCGCCGGGGGAGCCGGTCGCGCCCGACCCGTGGTGGTCCGAGCCGCTGCCCCACGACGACGGGCCGGAGGACGACTGGACGAGCGGGCACACCCGGGTGCGGCGGCCACCGGCTGCCGTCCGGGTGCAGTCAGCCCATCAGCCGGCGCCGACCCCGGTGGCGTCCCCGGTAGCCGAGCCGCCGACTCCGTCGACGCCCAGGGCAGCACCCAGGGCAGCACCGGCGCCGAGGTCGTCAGCGACGGCCGCGCCGCCGGTGCCCGAACCAGGGCGGCACGCGGCCCGGCGGTCGGTGCGGATCGTGCCGTCCGCGGCCGGGCTGGTGCCCGAGACGCTGCGGGGGCGGGCGGCGCTGGGGTCGGCGCAGCTGACCGTCGTCGCGGTGGTGGTCGCGCTGGGCCTGGCGGTCACGTGTTGGTGGGTGGTGCGGTCCGACGCCGGTGCGCCGGTCGCGCCGGCCCCGGTGGACACCTCGCCGGTCGCCGACCTGGTCGAGGTGCCGAGCGCTTCGTCGTTGGCAGCACCCGGTGCGCCACCGGGATCCGCTGGTGCGGACCCGTCGGGCGCGGCATCGGGTGCGGCCGCGGAGGTGGTGGTCGACGTCGCCGGCAAGGTACGTCGGCCCGGGATCGTCGTCCTCGACGCCGGCGCGCGGGTGGTCGACGCGCTCGACGCCGCGGGCGGGGCGCGCCCCGGCGTCGACCTGTCCTCCCTCAACCTCGCACGACTGCTCGTCGACGGCGAGCAGGTGCTCGTCGGGCGGGTGGCCGGCGCACCGCCGCCGGCGACCGGCTCGGCCGCCGCGCCAGCGGCCCCAGGGGCGCCGGCGGCGCTGGTCGACCTCAACCGGGCGACGACCGTCGAGCTGGAGGCACTGCCCGAGGTCGGACCGGTGACCGCCGCGGCGATCCTTGCCTGGCGCGACGAGCACGGTGGTTTCCGCGCCGTCGACGAGCTCCTCGAGGTCGACGGCATCGGCGAGGCGACCCTGGGCCAGATCCGACCCTTCGTGACGGTCGGGGGTGGTTGACCTCGGGGCCGCGAGGGAGGTCCGCCGGGCCGACGACCCGGAAGGAGGCGACGAGGCGGAGAGAGCCGACCGCGTCGACGTCCGGATGCCGCTGCTGGCGGTCGCCGCCTGGCTCGCGGGGCTGGCCGCCGCGTTCCTCCCACCGGCCGCGCTCGCCGCGGCAGGGGCGGCGGTCGTCGGGGTCGCGGTGGCGGTCGCGCGCCGCCGGGGCCACACCACGACGGTCGCCTCGGTGGTGCTCGTCGCGCTCGCGGTCGGCGGTGCGGCCGGGGTGCGCGCGGAGCAGGTCCGCACCAACGTCGTCGCGGACCTCGCTGCGGAGCGGGCCGCGGTGACGGTGACCGGCACGGTCGTGGCGGACCCGCGGCCGGTCGAGGGACGGTTCGCCGACCGCGTGCTGACCCGGATGGAGGTCAGGGAGGTGACCGGCCGGGGGACGACGACCCGGCTGCGCACCCGGGTGCTCGTGCTGGGCGACCAGCCGTGGGCCGACGTCCGGCTGGGCGCCACCGTCCGCACCCGTGGCCGCCTCGACACCGCCGAGGGCGGCGACCTGGCCGCGGTCGTCCTGGCGGGCGAGCCGACGGTGCTGGCCGAGCCCGGTCCGTGGTGGCGTGGGGCCGACGCGGTCCGGCGGTCGATCCGCGAGGCGGTCGACCACCGTCCGCCCGCCCAGGCCGCGCTCGTCCCGGCCCTGGTGACCGGCGACGACCAGCTGCTCGCCACCGAGGTGGAGGAGGACTTCCGCACGACCGGGCTCACCCACCTGCTGGCCGTCTCCGGGACCAACCTGACCCTCGTCGTCGGCTTCCTGCTGCTGATCGCCCGCTGGTGCGGCGCGCGCGGCCGCGTGATGTACGCCGTCGGCGCGGCCGGCATCGTCGGGTTCGTGCTCCTCGCCCGCACCGAGCCGAGCGTGCTCCGGGCCGCGGTGATGGGGTCGGTCGCGCTGCTGGCGCTCGGGGTGCACGCCCTGCAACGGGGGTTCCGCGCGCTGGGGGTGGCCGTGGTCGTGCTGCTGCTCGTCCAACCGGGTCTGGCGACCTCGGCGGGGTTCGCGCTCTCGGTGCTCGCGACCGCCGGCATCCTCGTCCTCGCGCCGGTCTGGCGCGACGCGATGGCCCGGTGGCTCCCGCGGTGGGTGGCCGAGGCCGTGGCCGTGCCGCTCGCGGCCCAGCTGGCGTGCACGCCGGTGGTCGCGGCGCTCTCCGGCGAGGTCAGCCTGGTGGCGGTCGCGGCCAACCTGGTGGTGGCGCCGGCGGTCGGTCCCGCGACGGTGCTCGGGCTCGCCGCCGGCCTCGTCGGGCTCGTCTGGGCGCCCGCAGGCAGCCTGCTCGGCACCGGGGCCGGCTGGTGCGTGGGCTGGATCGTCGCCGTGGCCGACCGGGGCGCCGACCTGCCCACGGCGGCCGTCGGGTGGGGCACCGGACCCGCGGCGCTGGTCGTGCTCAGCGTGGGCTGCGTGCTGCTCGCGCTCGGGCTGCGCCGGGTGCTCGCCCGGCCGGTGCCCGCGCTGCTCGTCCTGGCCGGCCTCGCGCTCGCGGTGCTGGTGCGGCCCCCGACGCCGGGGTGGCCCACCGATGACTGGGTCGTCGCGATGTGCGACGTGGGGCAGGGCGACGCGCTGGTGCTGCGTTCCGGGCCGGCCGAGGCGGTGGTGGTCGACGCCGGCCCCGACCCCGGCCCGGTCGACCGGTGCCTCGACGACCTGGGGGTCGACCGCGTGCCGCTGGTGGTGCTGACCCACTTCCACGCCGACCACGTCGACGGGCTCGCGGGCGTGCTCGGGGGTCGCTCGGTCGGCGCGGTCGAGTCGACCTCGGTGCTCGACCCGGCCGGCGGCGTCGCCGAGGCGCGGGCGGCGGCCGCGGTCGCTGGGCTGCCGGTCGGCGTGGCGGCGTACGGCGTGACGAGGCGGGTGGGCGACGTGACCCTCCAGACGCTCTGGCCGCAGCCCGGCCGGGCGGCGACCGGTCCGGAGGGGGAGTCGGCCAACGACGCGAGCGTGGTGCTGCTCGCCGAGGTGCAGGGGGTGCGGGTGCTGCTGACCGGCGACCTGGAGCCCCCGGGGCAGGCCGCGTTGTCCCGCGCGCTGCCCGGCCTGCGGGTCGACGTGCTGAAGCTGCCGCACCACGGCAGCCGCTACCAGGACCTGACCTTCCTGGTCTCCCTGGGCGCCGACGTCGTGCTCGTCTCGGTGGGGGAGGACAACGACTACGGCCACCCGGCCGAGGAGGTGCTCGACCCGCTCGCCGAGGCCGGTGCGGAGGTGCTGCGCACCGACGAGGACGGCGACGTGCTGGTCCGGGTCACCGAGGACGGCGTCGCCACCCGCGCCCGCGGCTGATGGAGAGCCGAACGACGGCGCTGTCGGCACGCTGTGGGAGGCTTCTCGCACCATGGCAGCAGCGGGTCCGAAGGCAGCAGACGTGCTCGGCCGGGTCACCTTGGTGACCGGCAAGGAGGAGTTCCTCAACGAGCGCACGGTGACGGCCGTCCGCGAGGCGGTCCGTGCCCACGACGGCGAGGCCGAGCTGTCGGAGACGGCCGCCGCGGAGCTGTCGCTGGGGACCCTGGGCGAGCTGTCGGCGCCGTCGTTGTTCTCCTCCACGCGCTGCGTGGTCGTGCGCAACCTGGAGCACCTCCCCGAGGAGTCGGTCGCCGGGCTGCTGTCCTACGCCGAGGCCCCGGTGGAGGACGTCGCGCTCGTGCTCGTGCACGGCGGCGGTCCCAAGGGCAGCGGCGTGCTGACCAAGCTGCGCAAGGCCAGGGGCGTGACCGAGTCGAAGTCCGGGGAGCTCAAGGCCTCGGAGTTCCCGGGCTTCGTGGCCGCCGAGGTGCGCCGGCACGGCTCGACGATCGACCAGGAGGCGGCGACGTTCCTGGTCTCCGCGGTCGGGCAGGACCTGAGGTCGCTCTCCGCGGCCGCGCACCAGCTGACCCACGACTTCCCGGGCGAGCCCCTGGACGTGGCCAAGGTGAAGCGGTACTTCGGCGGCCGGGCCGAGGCCAAGTCGTTCGCGGTCGCCGACGCGGCCTTCTCCGGCCGGCGCCACGCCGCCCTCGAGGAGCTGCGCTGGGCGCTCGACGGCGGCACCGCGCCGGTGCTCGTCACCTCGGCGTTCGCCGGCGGTGCCCGCGGGCTGGCCCGCTACCAGGGCGCCACGCGCGGCATGCGCGAGGCCGACCTGGCCCGCGAGGTCGGGGTGCCGCCGTGGAAGCTGCGCTCGATCCGCGACCAGTCCCGCGGCTGGTCCGAGCAGGGCCTGGCGCGCGCGATCCGGGCGGTCGCCCAGGCCGACGCCGACATCAAGGGCGCGGCCAGCGACGCGTCGTACACCCTCGAGCGGCTGGTGCTGACGGTCACCGCGCTCCGCGACGGCCGCTGACCCTCAGCACGACCAGCCGGCCAGCACGGGCAGCACGGCCACGCAGGTCAGCCCGGGCAGAACGCGAAAAAGGCGCCGACCCGAGGGGTCGACGCCGTTCGCGAGGGGCCTCAGAGAGAGGCGGCCTTCTTGGCGATCGCGGACTTGCGGTTCGCGGCCTGGTTCTTGTGGATGACGCCCTTGGAGACGGCCTTGTCCAGCATGCGCGAGGCGTCGCGGGCCGCGGTGACCGCGATCTCCTTGTCGCCCGCCTCGGCGGCCTTGCGGAACTTGTTCACGGCGGTCTTCAGGCCGGTCTTGACGGCCTTGTTGCGCTCGTGACGCTTCTCGTTCTGCTTGTTCCGCTTGATCTGGGACTTGATGTTCGCCACTACTGCGCCTTCGTCGTAGGTGTGGGGTGCTGTGCTGTGCTGCAAAGAATGCGTGTGCTGCGCGCGCCTCGGCCCGCGGGGCGGGCGTGCGACATGCGACGTACGAGGTTAGCAGCGGGCGATCCGGCCGCCCAAATCGCTCGCAGGGCGCTCAGGACCAGCCGCGACGGTCCGCGAGCCACCCCCACGACACCTCCGCGTCGAGCCGCTGCGCGGTGCGCAGGAACGGGGAGGTCGGCGGCACCCGCTGGGCCTGCATGAGCAGGAAGTACCCGGCGTGCAGCGCGATGACCGCGTCGACGTGGTCGTTCGGCACGTCCCGGGTCAGCGACGCCCGGGCCAGGACGGCGTCGGCGTCCAGCCCGTCGCCCCACGCACCGATGAGCAGCGCCACGGTGTCGAACCACGCCGCGCCGCGCGCCGGCCAGTTCCAGTCGCACAGCAGCACGCGGCCGTCGGCGGCCAGCAGCACGTTGTCGTCGCGCACGTCGGTGTGGACGAGGGTGTCGCCGACCGTGACGGACGGCGCGAGCCGGGCGAGCCGGGCGGCCTCGTCGAGGTGCTCGTCGAAACCGGGGAGGCGCAGGCCACGGCCGAGGTCCTGGAGCCGCACGCGGTCCCAGTACGCCGGCCAGTCGGCCACCTCCTCGGCGAGCGGCACGAGGGCGGGCTCGTCGGGCGCCGGCGTGAGCGCGGTCGCCGCGTGCTCCAGGGCGGCCACCACCCGGTCGAGGTCGGTCTCGGACCACGGCCGCGGGGGAGTGGTGTGCTCGACGTGCTCGATGCCGAGCACCACCCAGTCCTCCCCGTCGTGCCACCACCGCAGCCGGGGCGCCGGAACGGTCGCGGGCAGCGCTCCGAGCCGGCGCGCCTCCTCGCGGTAGGAGTCGGCGAAGGTCCGCTGTGCGACGACCGAGGCCGCCTTGACGAAGTGCTGCGACCCGTCGGCGCAGGTGAGGACCGAGGCGAAGCCCGGCGTGAAGCCGCCGGTCATCGAGCGCGCCTCCACCACCGGGGACCCGCAGCGCTCCGCGACCAGGGCACGCACGTGCGGCGGGAGGAAGGGCCACTCGAGCCGACGGGCGGTGCGTCCGTGCGGCACGGTCAGGGTGGTCACGGCGACATCCTCGCCGCAGGAGGGACCCTCAGCCCTCCGCGGGGACCTCCCTCGGCGTGGCGGAGGCGACCGAGCCCGCTACCGAGCCCGCTACCGACGCCGTGGCCGGCCGCCACCCGGGCGGGCCGAAGACGTAGCCGAGCTTGTCGCGCAGGCTCGGCGACGCCCGGACGTCGCGGGCGATGGCGGCGTACTCGTGGGTCTGCAGGCGCAGCAGGTTGTAGGTGCCGACCGGCGTGGTCAGGCCGTACGTCGGGCGGTGCAGCTCGGGCTGGAAGGTGCCGAAGAGCCGGTCCCAGACGATGAGGATGCCGCCGTAGTTGCGGTCGAGGTACTCCGGGTCGCTGCCGTGGTGCACGCGGTGGTGCGAGGGGGTGTTGAGGACGAGCTCGATCGGCCGCCACAGGGTGCGGACCTTCTCGGTGTGCACGAAGAACTGGTAGACGAGGCTGACGGAGAAGCCGAAGAAGACCAGCGCCGGCGGCACGCCGAGCAGCGGCAGGGGAGCCCAGGCGACCAGCTCGTGGGAGTTGTTCCACTTCTGCCGCAGCGCGGTCGCGAAGTTGAACTGCTCGCTGGAGTGGTGGGCCTGGTGCGTCGCCCACACCAGGCGGACCCGGTGGGCGACGCGGTGGGCCCAGTAGAAGAAGAAGTCCACGCCGAGCAGCGCGAGCGCCACCGCCCACCAGGCGTCCGCAGGCAGGTGCCACGGCGCGGCGTACGCGAAGAGCACGGCGTACGCCGCGAGCCCGAGCCCCTTCCACAGCGCCATCGTCCCGACCGAGACCGCGCCGAGCGCGACGCTGGTGGCCGCGTCGCGCCGGTCGTACCGCGGGCTCCCGTCCGGGCGCTCGTCCTCGAGGTGGTAGGCCGCGAACGCCTCGACGAGGATGAAGAGGACGAAGAACGGCATCGCAAGCACGACCGGCTCGCGGAGGGCCTCCGGCACGGCGTGCCACACGGAGGGGAACAGGTCGGTCACGCGGGGATCCTGCCGCACTCGCCGAGTCGGGACCACCGGTTCGGTCATGGGAGGATGAAGACGTCCGTCCCGACCACCACGTACGTCGAGAAGAGCCCGTGCCCCAGACGCCTGCGCCGAAGCCCGGCCACACCGATCCCGCGATCATCCGGAACTTCTGCATCATCGCGCACATCGACCACGGCAAGTCGACCCTCGCCGACCGGATGCTCCAGCTGACCGGGGTCGTCGACGAGCGGGCGGCGCGTGCGCAGTACCTCGACCGGATGGACATCGAGCGCGAGCGCGGCATCACGATCAAGAGCCAGGCCGTCCGGATGCCGTGGACGGTGCCGGCCGGCAACGAGCAGGGCGCCGAGCCGGGCACCTACGTGCTCAACATGATCGACACCCCGGGCCACGTCGACTTCACCTACGAGGTGTCCCGCTCGCTCGAGGCCTGCGAGGCCGCGATCCTGCTGGTCGACGCCGCGCAGGGCATCGAGGCCCAGACGCTGGCGAACCTCTACCTCGCCATGGGCGCGGACCTCCACATCATCCCGGTGCTCAACAAGATCGACCTGCCCAGCGCCAACCCGGAGAAGTACGCCGCGGAGCTGGCCGGCCTGGTCGGCTGCGAGCCCGAGGACGTGCTGCGGGTCAGCGCGAAGACCGGCATGGGCGTCGAGGAGCTGCTCAACCACATCGTGCACGAGACGCCCCCGCCGGTGGGGCGCGCCGACCGGCCGGCCCGTGCGCTGATCTTCGACTCCGTCTACGACACCTACCGCGGCGTGATCACCTACGTCCGGGTCATCGACGGCGAGCTGACCCACCGCGACCGGATCAAGATGATGTCGACCGGCGCGACCCACGAGATGCTCGAGCTCGGCGTGATCAGCCCCGAGCAGGTCAAGGCCGACAAGATCGGGGTCGGCGAGGTCGGCTACCTGATCACCGGCGTGAAGGACGTGCGCCAGTCGCGGGTCGGTGACACCGTCACCACGCAGCACCACGGGGCGTCCGAGGCACTCGGCGGCTACAAGCACCCCAACCCGATGGTCTACGCGGGGCTCTACCCGATCGACGGCGACCAGTTCGGCGACCTGCGCGAGGCGCTGGAGAAGCTGCAGCTCAACGACGCGGCGCTGGCCTACGAACCGGAGACCTCCGGCGCGCTCGGCTTCGGCTTCCGCTGCGGCTTCCTCGGGCTGCTGCACATGGAGATCACCCGTGACCGCCTCGAGCGCGAGTTCGGGCTCGACCTGATCTCCACCGCGCCGAACGTGGTCTACGAGGTCGTCATGGAGGACGGCACCGAGCTCACGGTCACCAACCCCAGCGAGTACCCCGAGGGCAAGATCGCCGAGGTGCGCGAGCCGGTCGTCAACGCCACGATCCTCAGCCCCTCGGACTACATCGGCACGATCATGGAGCTGTGCCAGACCAAGCGCGGCACCCTGCAGGGGATGGACTACCTCTCCGAGGACCGCGTGGAGATGCGCTACACGCTGCCGATGGGCGAGATCGCGTTCGACTTCTTCGACCACCTGAAGTCGAAGACCAAGGGCTACGCCTCGCTCAACTACGAGCGCTCCGGCGAGCAGGCCGCCGACCTGGTGAAGGTCGACATCCTGCTCCAGGGCGAGCCGGTCGACGCGTTCTCGGCGATCATCCACCGCGAGGCGGCGTACTCCTACGGCGTGATGATGGCCAGCAAGCTCAAGGAGCTCATCCCGCGCCAGCAGTTCGAGGTGCCGATCCAGGCGGCGATCGGTGCCCGGGTCATCGCGCGCGAGAACATCCGCGCGATCCGCAAGGACGTGCTGGCCAAGTGCTACGGCGGCGACATCACCCGCAAGCGCAAGTTGCTGGAGAAGCAGAAGGAGGGCAAGAAGCGGATGAAGATGGTCGGCCGCGTCGAGGTCCCCCAGGAGGCCTTCGTGGCCGCGCTCTCCACCTCGGCGCCCGCGGAGAAGTCCGGCAAGAAGTAGCCGCCGGCCGCGCGGAGGGTTGGACCGCGGCCCACCCGGGGATGGTGTCGGGAAACCGTCAACGTCCTGGGGGGACAACATGACCACGTTGTGGCCGTCGATCGACCCGACCTTCGCGCGCGACGTCGAGACGCGCACGCCGATCCGCTTCCAGCACGGGCTGGTGGGTCACCCGCTGCTCACGCTGGACGAGATCGCCCGGCTGGCCGAGGAGCTGCCCGAGTCCTCGCTCTCGGCCGAGCCGGCCGAGAAGCCCATCGCCGCCGGTGACGCCGCGGGCGTCGCGGCGTCCACCGACGACATCGGGCAGCGCATCCGCGACGTGGCGGTGAACCGCTCCTGGTTCACCCTGCTCCACGTCCACCAGGTGGCGCGCTACCGCGCCCTGGTCGACGAGGTCCTCGACGACCTCGCCGAGGCCTCCGGCATGGACCCGAAGGACCTCACCCGCCGGATGGGCTTCCTGTTCGCCAGCTCCCCGCGCGGCGTGACCGCCGCGCACTTCGACATCGAGCACAGCTTCTGCATGCAGCTGCAGGGCACGCGCACCCTCGGCTTCGGCCGCTTCGCCGACGAGGAGCAGAAGCGGCAGGAGGTCGAGCGCTACTGGAACGGCTCGTTCGGCCGCTTCCACGAGCAGCCCGAGACGATCGCCGAGCACGTCATCAGCCCCGGCACCGGCTGCTACATCCCGCCCTACACCCCGCACTGGATCGTCAACGGCGACGAGACCTCGCTGTCGATGACGGTGACGTTCTTCAACCGCGACAACGAGACCGAGTCGCTGGTGCAGGCGTTCAACACCAAGATCGCGAGGACCGGCCTCTCGCCGCGTCCGTTCGGGGAGTCGGCGGTGCGCGACCGGGCCAAGGTCGGCGCCATGAAGGCCTGGGCGTCGGTCAAGCGCCCCCGCGTGCCGAGCTGACCCGCGTCCGCGCCCGGGCCTGCACCCGGGCGCGCACCGCGTGGGCGCGGCGTACGCCGTCCCAGCCGGCCAGCAGCGCCCGGCCCCGCACGCCGTGCGCCGCGCGCACCCGCGTCAGCACCCGCCGACGCGAGGCGAACCCGCCCTTGTAGGCCTCCTCGCCGCGCAGCATGTCGACCTCGGTGCACCCGTCGGCGACCGCCTGCTCGACGACGCGGACCAGCAGCACCGTGCCCGCGCCGTCGTGCTCGCGCGCGGTCGAGCGGGCGAGCTGGTAGAGCGCCAGCCGGCCGGCGACGAGGAACGCCACCGACACCGCGGCGGTCCGGCCTGCCACCTCGAGCACGTCGATGCGCGCCTCGCCGCAGCCGACGGCCTCGGCCAGCGCCGGACGCAGCCGGTCCATCTCGGCCAGCAGCGGGGCGCGGTCGGGCCGGTCGCGGTGCAGCGCCTCGAACGCGTCCAGGGCGCGGCCCACCGTGTCGGGTGTCGCGCTCCACTGCGCCACGCCGTCGCGCGCGAGCCGCTTCTCGGTGCGGCGGACGTTGCGGCGGAACGACGCCGACCGCGACTCCAGGAACGAGCCCGCCAGCGGTTCGTACGGCGCCACGTCCATCGGCACCGCCGCGACCCCGAGCGACCGCGCCGCGAGCGAGCGTTCGGGCGCGCCGGCCAGGTCGAGCACCCGGTCGCCGGGTCCGGCGAACCACCCGGCGAAGGCCGCCGCCACGGCGTCCTCGTGGCCCGGGACCGCGACGAGGTCGACGTGGTCGGGGCAGGGCACCCCGTGGCCGGCCGGGCGGAGCACGTCGACGCCCAGCACGCGCCGGGCGGTCAGCGCGATGCCGCCGACGGGTTCGTCGTCGACCAGCACCAGCAGGTGGACGGGTGTGCCGCGGGCGACGTGCCGCAGCCACCACGGCTGCGCGAAGGGCGAGGGGTGGGGCAGCTGCTGCGCGATCCGCAGCCAGGACTCCGTCCAGGTGTGGAACTCGTCACGAACACGCACCGTCGACCTGTTGGATCCGTCCACGGGGGTCACCGTAACGACAGCCCGATCGGACGGGCCTGGTTTGCGGTTCACGCATCCGGGGCAGACGTGGGGCTACATCTGTATACCGAGAGCACGTACTGGGGGACGTACATGGCTTCGCAGGGGGACGACGTAGCAATGCGAGACGGCCGGGCTGATGGCCCGAGCCCGTCGACCAGCACCACCGGAGAACAGGTAGAAGCGGCACGGGCGGCCTTCGCCGCGCGTCGTGAGGCGGAGAACGTGCTGGCCGACGCCAGCCGGATCCGCGCCTCAGCCGCCGCCGACGCAGACGCGTTGCTCGTCGACGCGCAGATCATGGCCGACCGGCTCCAGGCGGAGTCGCTGGCGGAGTACGAGCGGCTGGTCCGTGAGGCCACCGAGCGATCCGACGGCATCCTGGCGCGTGCTCGGGCCGACGCGGACCGCCTGCGGGCCGAGGCCTCCGCGCAGGCCGAGGCGTTGCGGGTGCGGGCCGAGAGCGAGCTGGACCAGGTCCGGGCGCAGGTCCGCGAGGAGCTCCGCGAGGAGCAGCTCGCGACGCTGGGCCACGCCCGCAACCGTTCCGACGGCCTGCTGCGCGACCTCGAGTCGGGCGTGCTGGGCCTCGGCACGACCTTCGAGCGGGCCAACGCCTCCGTCGCCGACGTGGTCGCGACCATCGACCGCCTCCGCTCGGTCACCGAGAGCGCGCTGCCGGCCACCGTGGGTGGTCCGGTGCGGTCCACGGAGCCGGAGCCGGCACCCGTGCCCGAGCCCGAGCTCGCGGCCGACCCGACGCCGGCGCTCGCGCAGGTGGCCGAGCCGGTCGTTCAGCCCGAGCCGGTTGCGCAGGAGCCGGTCGTCGAGCCCGTCGCCGAGCCGGCCGTCGAGCCGGCCGTCGAGCAGGTGGCCGAGCAGGTGGCCGAGCAGGTGTCCGAGCAGGTGTCCGAGCAGGTGTCCGCCCAGCCGGCCCAGCCGGCCGCTCAGGTGACCGAGGACAGGGACGACAGGGACGACCGGGGCGGCCCGACGCCGCCGGCGGGCGGCGCGATGATCGGCCGGGTCTCCACCGGGGACCTCGCCACGCCGACCCCGGCCAGCGACGAGAACGCCACGAGCTTCCTCGGCACCGACCCGCCGCGTCCGGTCACCGACTGGACGACGGGCCCGGAGCAGGGGAGCACCACGACGGTCGTCACGACCGGCGGGGGCGACTCCCGTCCGCTGGGCTGGCTCTTCCGAGCCACGTCCTAGTCGGTCGTGCACCCCTCGGCGATGCCGTCGGGGTGCACGGCCACCGACTCCACGACCGAGCCCGCGGGCACCCGGCGGAACAGCTGCATGAAGATCCGCCGGGTGTCCCCGGCCTCGAAGCAGGTCCAGGTGCCCGAGACCACGGCGACCAGGTCGCCGTCGGGGTCGTTCACCACTGCCTGCACGACCGCGCTCGGGAGCTCCTTCTCGACGGTCACGTCCGCGAGGACGACCGATCCGCGCGACCCCTCCACGATCCGCACCGGCTCGGCCTCCACGCGGGGCAGCGCCGTGGACGACCACGACACGTCGCGGTAGGTCACCTCGACGTCGGCCACCTCGGACCCGGGGCCGGCCGTGCCGACGTACAACCCGTAGGTCCCACCGGGACGAAGGGAGCGAACCGTGCAGCACCCGTCTTCGCGCGAGCGCGGCGTCGTCGTCGACGCCAGCGCCACCCCGCGCGAGTCGCGGAGCGTGACGACCGCCTCGGCGCGGCGCAGCACGCGGTCGGTCGGGTTGCGCACCACCACCGAGACGAGGCCGTCGAGCTCGGCCCAGGTCACGGTCTCCAGCTGCGACTCGGCGCTCGCCGCCGACGTCGCGGCGCTCGGGTCGACCTCGCTCCCGGCGAGCTGGTCGGAGATGGTCGAGCAGCCGCCGAGCACCGGCGCGAGCGCCAGCACCCCGACCGCGATGGCACGTCTGAGGTCCCCCATGGCGCTCATGGTAAGCACGTCGTGACGCGGCCGGTGGCGGTCACCGAACCGCACTGGACGATCGGGGACCGGCTCGCGGCCTTCCGGGTGCTGCTGCCCGCCGATCCCGGGCCGGCCGTCGTGCTCGGTGTGGACGAGGTGCTGCTGCCCCACCTGCGGGCGGCGTTCCCGGGTGCGTGCACCGCCGCCGAGGCGGCCGCGAGCGGGGAGCGCGCCAGCCTGCTGGTGCTCTCCGGCCCGCCCGCGGAGGAGTACGCCGCCGGGCGGCTGCCGGTGGCGCTCGCGCCGTCGGCGACCGTCGCGGTGCTGGGCGAGGAGGGCGACCACGTCGTCTACCCCAGCGCCCAGGAGCCCGAGCTCCTGTGGCGCTCGGGCTGGCCGGTGGCGGCCGGGGACCCGGTCGCCTGGGTCCGTCGCCGCCTGGGGCTGCGGACCGCCCGCCGGCGGGGCGCCCCGTGGCTGCGGGTCGACGGGCCCGCCGTCGCGACCCTGGCCGACGAGGTCGTCGCCGAGGTGGGGGAGCGGCTCGGCGCGACCGCGCGCCTGGTCGGGGTGGTCACCGCCGGCCGGACGGTCCTGCGGGTGCGCACCGCGCAGGGCGACCTGGCCGTGCGCCTGGACCTGCTGCCCCACGAGCCGGACCTGGTCGACCGGGTGCGTGCCGAGGTGCCCGGCGCGGCGGCGTACCTGCCGCAGGCCCTCGCGAGCGGCACCACCCGCGGCTGCGCCTGGGTCGCGACCGCCTGGCTGCCCGAGGCCGGCGCGCTGCGCTGGCCCTGGCCGCGGCCGGAGTGGCAGTGGGCGGTGGCCGACGAGCTGGCCGACGCCCTCGCGGCGGCGCGCACCGGGACGACCGGCCCCGGCTGGGCGCGCGAGTGGTGCGAGCGCGCCGTCGTCGTGCCGGCGCCGGTGCGGGAGCGCTGGGCGGCCGCGCTCGCCGTGCTCGACGACGGCCTGCCGACCGGCTGGTGCCACGGCGACCTGTGGCCCGGCAACGTGCTGCTCGACCGCGACGCCGCGGTCGTCCTCGACTGGGACAACGCCACCCCGGACGCCCCGGCGGGCATCGACCGCCTGCTCGTGCCCGCGCTGCGCGACCTCACCGACCCCGGCCGCACCGTCGCCGAGCAGGTGATGGCGCTGGTCGACGACACCGACCGCCCGGGCTCGGTCGGCGACCTGGAGGTCGCGGGCCGTCGCTGGCGCGACTGGGACCGCGGGCACCGCCTCGCGCTGGCCCTCGCCGCCGTCGTGCTCTTCCTGCGCAACCGCTCGCCCCACGACCTGCCCGCCGACGCGCTCGCCGCGCACGTCGCCGCGGTCGACGAGGCGCTGGCCGCCCCGGCGGCCGTCACCACCGACCAGCCGACGGACGCGGCCGAGGCCGGCCGCACCGCCCGCGGCGCGCTGTGGCTGGCGACCAACGGCATCGTCGTCAAGACCGCCCAGACCGTCGTCCTGCTCACCCTCGCCGCGATGCTCGCGCCCTCCGCGCTGGGCCTGGTCGCGCTCGGCACGCTGGTCGCCAACGTCGCCGTGCAGGTCGCGAGCCTCGGCACGGCGAGCGCGCTGGTCTACTGGCGCGGCGACGTGCAGCGCGCCGCCCGCACCGCCGTCACGATCAGCGTCGGGCTCGCCGCCGTGCTGGCCGCGCTGCTGTGGGTGGCGGCCCCCTGGCTGGCCTCGACGCTCGGCGCGGCCGACGGGGGAGCGGCGGTCATCCGCGGGCTCACCGTGGTGCTGCCGTGCACCGCCGTGGCCGGCGTGACCAACGAGCTGCTCCGCCGCGAGCTGCGCTTCCTGCGACGGATCATCCCCGACACCGTCTCCTCGGTGGTCGGGGCCGTCGTCGCGATCGGCCTGGTCGTCGACGGCATGGGCGTGATGGCGCTCGTCGTCGGCCAGGTCACCCAGGCGGTGCTCACGCTGCTGCTGTCGTGGTGCGTGCACCCGCCGGTGCTGCCGGGCTGGAGCTCCGAGGACGCCCGCGGGCTGCTCTCCTACGGCGGTCCCTACGCCGGCACCCACCTGCTGGAGCTGGTGCAGCTCAACGTCGACTACCTCGTCGTCTCCGCCGTGCTCGGCACGGTCGCGCTGGGGCAGTACTCGCTGGCGTTCCGGCTCGCGTTCATGCCCTACCTGATGATCGTCGTGGTCATCACCGGGGCCGCGTTCCCCTACCTGTGCCGGCTGCGCGGCCGGGAGCTGGGCCGCTCCACGGGCGTGGTCACGACCGTGACGCTGACCCTCGTGCTGCCGCTGTGCCTGGGCGTGGCGCTGGTCGCCGACCACCTGGTGGTGCTGGGCGACAAGTGGTCCCCGGCGGTGCCGGCGGTGGCCTGGCTGGCGGCGTACGCCGCGGCGCTGAGCGTCGGCCAGCTGGTCGCGACGGCGTTCAACGCCGCGGGCCGGCCGGTGCTCGCGCTCGGGCTGCGTCTCGCGCACCTGCTCCTGCTGCTGGCCACGCTCGCGGTCGTCGTCGACCGGGGCGTGACCGTCGTGGCCGCCGCCCAGGCCGTCGTGGCCGCGGCGGTGGCCCTGCTCGCCCTCGTCCTCGCCCGGACCACCGTCTCGGGCCTCTCGCTGCGCGCGCTCGCGCTGGGCCTGCGCCCGGCCGCCCTCAGCGCGCTCGCGCTCGTCGCGGCGGTGCTCGCCGTGCGGGTGCTGCTCGACGACGTGCTGGGCCTCGACGGCCCGAGCCCCGTGACGCTCGCGGTGCTCGGCGCGGCCGGCCTCGCGGCGTACGTCGGCCCTCTCTGGCTGCTCGACCGAGACCACCTGCGCGAGGCCTTCGCGCTGCTGAGGAGACCCTCATGAAGACCGGGACCCGCGCCGTCGCGACCGTCGTCCGACCCGTCGTCGTCGCCCGCCGCACGCTCGCCACCACCCACGGGCTGACCCTGGTGGGCTGGCACCGCGTGGACGGGCGCACCTCCGACGGCCTCTCGACCGGGGTGGACGACTTCCGCCGCCACCTCGACGCCCTCGAGGGGTGGGGCGCCCAGGTGCTACCGCTGACCGAGGCGGTCGAGCGGCTGCGCGCCGGGACCCTGCCGGAGCGGGCGGTGGCGCTGACGTTCGACGACGGCTACGCCAGCGTCGTCGACACCGCCTGGCCGATCCTGCGCGAGCGAGGGCTGCCGATGACGTTGTTCGTGGTCAGCGGGATCCTCGAGGGCCACCGCTTCGCGTGGGACGCCCACGAGGCCGACCCGTGCCGGGTCGGCCGGCTGCGCCCGGCGACGGCCGACGAGCTGCTCGCCGCCGCGCAGGAGGGCCTCGACATCGGCTCGCACACCGTGAGCCACCCGTGGCTGCCCGAGCTCGACGACGCGACCCTGCGCCACGAGATGGTCGACTCGCGCGCGGCGCTGGAGGAGCTGCTGGGCCGCGAGGTGCGGTCGGTCGCCTACCCGACCGGCGGCTGGGACCCGCGGGTCCGAGCGGCCGCGCTCGCCGCGGGCTACACGGTCGGGATCACCGTCGACCGCGGGCTGAACACCGACCGGGTGCACCCGCTCTCGCTGCGGCGGGCGTTCGTGCCCGCCGACCCCGTCGACCTGCGCCACATCCTCGACGGCGCCTACACGTTCCTGCGGCCCCTGGACCGCTGGCGCAGCCGCGGGGGTCCGCCGTGGTGACCTCCGACCTGACCCTGGCGCTCGGCCTGCGCCGCGAGGCGCCGGCGACCCGGCCGCGCGCGGTCGCGACGCTGCTGGTGCCGCTGCTCGTCGCTGCCCTCGGCGGGCTGGCGGTCGGCTACGCACCGGCCCTCGCCGTCGTCGGCGGCCTCGTGCTCGTCGCGGGCACCGCGCTGCTGCTGCGCCTGGAGTGGGCGGTGCTGGCGGTGGTCGCGAGCGCGGTCTTCGAGGACTACATCGCGCTCGTCGAGCCGCGCGCGACCAAGCTGCTCGCCGTCGTGCTCGTCGCCTCCTGGCTGGTGCGTCGCAGCCGCGGCCCGCTGCGGGGGCCGCACCACCTGCTCTCCGGCGCGCGCAGCCACGGACGCACCGCGGTCCTCGGCGCCACGGTCGCGCTGGTCGTCGTGCTGCTCGCCTCCACCGCCCTGCACGCCAACGGCGGGCCCGGCGCGGCCGTGCTCGCCCGTTGGGGCGGCTTCATCGTGGTGCTGCTCGTGCTCGTCGACGCGATGCGCGGCCCGCTCACCCCGCGCGCGGTCGCCAGCACCTACGTCCTGGCCTGCGCCGCCGCCTCGGTGTGCGGCCTGGTCACCTACCTGCTCGGCGCCGACCGCCGCGTCGGCGGGCCGATCGGCGACCCCAACGACATGGCGTTCTTCCTGCTCGCCGCGGTCCCGCTCGGCGTCGCGCTGCGCGCCGGCGCCCGCCGGCCCTGGATCCACGACGTCGCGGTCGTCCTCACCCTCGCCGCCCTGCTCGGCACGCTCTCGCGCGGGGCGCTGCTCGGCCTCGCCGCCGCGGTCGTCGTCGGCCTCCTCATCCGGCTGGTGACCTGGAAGGCCGTGGTGGGGCTGGTGGTCGTCGGCGCCACCACGGTCGCCGTCGCGGTCTCGGTCTTCCCCTCGCTGGTCGAGACGAGCATCGAGCAGAAGGGCAACATCGCCGACCGCAACGTCTCCGAGCGCCTCGACCTGTGGGAGTCCGCGGGCCGGATGACGCTGGACGCGCCGGTGCTCGGCCACGGCCCCGGCGCCTTCTCGATCGAGCACCGCGACTACCTCGACCGCCTGCCCGACGCGGTCGACCACGACCTCGACGTCGCGCACAACACCTACCTCGAGACCTCCGCCGAGCTCGGCCTCCTCGGCCTCGCCGCCTGGTTCGCGCTGCTCGGCGCCGGCTACCTCGCCGCCCGGTCGGGGTGGGTCGCCCGCCGCGACCGGCTCGCGGGCGCCGTCGGCGTCGCGCTGGTCGGCACCGCCGTGGCCGCGGTCTTCGTCACCGAGCAGTACTTCCTGCCCCTGTGGCTGCTGTGCGCCCTCGGCGCCGGCCTGGCCCGGGAGCGGCTGCCGTGACGCGCGTGGTGCAGGTGCTCACCCAGGCCTCCGGCGGCCCGGTGGACCACGCCCTCGACGTGGCCGTCGAGCTGGCCCGCCGCGGGGTGGACAGCCACGTCCTCGGCCCGCGCCCGACCGGCGGCCCGGCCCTGCCCGGGGTCACCTGGCACGACACGAGCGTCGCCGCCAAGGCCGACGCCCGCGGCGCCCGCGAGGCGCTGGCCGTGCTGCGCGCACTGCGCCCCGACGTGGTGCACGCCCACGACCGCCGCGCCGGCTGGCTGGTCCGGCTGGCCGCGCCCGTGCTCGGCGCCCCGGTCGTCTACACCCTCCACGGGGTCGCCGACGGCCTGTCCGACCTGGTCGCCGGCAACGTGCGGGCGGCCGAGCGGCGGCGCCGCGACCGCGTCTACTACCTGACCGGCGAGCGGCTGGTGACCCGCTGGGGCCGTGCCCGGGTCGTCGTGCCGAGCGCTGCCGTGGCGGCGTACGCCGTCGGGCACGTGGGCCTGCCCGAACGGGTGGTGTCGGTGGTGCACAACGGCGTCGACCCGGCCCGCTGGCGGCCGTCGCCGACGCCCGAGGGTCCGGTGACCGTGGTGTGGACCGGCGTGCTCGGCGGGGTGAAGCGGATCGGCCTGCTGCTCGACGCGCTGGCGGAGGTGCCCGATGCGCGGGCGCTCGTCGTCGGCGACGGCCCCGACCGCGCCCTGGTCGAGCAGCGCGCGGCCGACCCGGCCCTGGCCGGCCGGGTGGAGCTCACCGGCTGGCTGCCGGACCCGGCGCCGGCGTACGCCCGCGGGCACCTGCTCGCGCTCACCTCCGCGGCCGAGAACCTCCCCATGTCGGTGCTCCAGGCGATGTCGTGCGGGCTGCCCGTCGTCGCCACCGCCGTGGGCGGGGTGCCCGAGGTGGTCCGCGACGGCGTCGACGGCCTGCTCGCGCCCGCCGACGACCCGGCCGCACTGGCCACGGCGCTGCGCACCCTGGTCGAGGACGACGGGCTGCGCGAGCGCGCCGGCAAGGCCGCCCGCGACCGGGTCGAGGAGTCCTTCACGCTCGCCGGCTGCGTCGACGGGCTCCAGCAGGTCTACGACGAGGTGCGCGCATGAGGACCCTGATGGTGATCGCCGAGATGGGCTCGGGCGGCGCGGAGGCCGTCGTGGCCGACCTCGCCGGCGACCGGCTCGAGCGCGGCGACGAGGTGGCCGTGGCCAGCGACCGCGGCTGGCGCACCGCCGACGTCGCCGGCCGCGGGGCCGACCTGGTCCCGCTGCCGCTGCGCCGACCGGGCGCGCCCGCGCTCGCCCGCTCCGCGGCGAGGCTGGCCGGGCGCCTGCGTCGGCGGCCGGTCGACCTGCTGCACACCCACAACGTGCGCGCCACGCTCGCCGCCTCGCTGGCCCAGCGCGCGGCGGGTCGTCGCGCGCCGCTGGTGACGACCGTGCACGGGCTGGCGTCCGAGGACTACCCGCGCGCGGCCCGGCTGCTGCGCGGCTGCGCGGACGTCGTCGTCGCGGTCTCCGACGACGTCGCCGACCGGCTGCGCGACGGCGGCCTGCCCGCCGACCGCGTGCGGGTCGTGGAGAACGCCGCCCCGCCGCTGCGGCTGCCCACCCGCGCCGCCGCCCGCGCCGCGCTCGGCCTGCCGTTCGACGGCACGGTCGCGCTGAGCGTCGCCCGCCTCGTCCCGCCCAAGCGCCACGACCTGCTCGTCGACGCCTGGGCCCGGCTGCAGCAGGACCACGCAGCCGGCGCGGCCGGTCGGGGCCTGGGCGAGGGCACGGGGCAGGGCGCAGGGGAGCCGCCCCTGCTGCTCGTCGCCGGGGACGGCGCGGCGCGGCCCGGGCTGGAGCGGCGCGTGGCCGAGGCCGGGGTGGCCGACCGGGTCCGCCTGCTGGGCGACCGCCGCGACGTCGACCGCCTGCTCGCCGCCGCCGACCTGCTCGTGCTCGCCAGCGACCGCGAGGGGCTGCCGGTCTCGGTGCTGGAGGCGATGACCGCGGGCGTGCCCGTGGCGGCCTCGGCCGTCGGCGGGCTGACCTCGCTCGGCGACGTCGTCGAGCTGGTCGCGGAGCCGACACCCGACGCGTGGGCCGACGCGGTCCGCCGGCTGGTCGAGGACCCCGGGCGCCGCGCCGACCTGGCCGCCGCGGCCGGGTTGCTCGTGGAGCAGCGGTTCTCGCCGGCGGCCATGACCGCGTCGTACGACGCGATCTACCGAGACCTGACCTGACTCACCTGACCTGACTCGCGACCTGACTCACCTGGCCCGGGCCGACTGCTCGGGCGGGTCGACGCACCACCACTGGGGGAAATGATGGAGCTGCACCAGATCGGCGGGGCGCTGTGGCGCCAACGCCTGCTCGTCCTGCTCGTGCTGGCGGTGACGGCGGCCGCCGTCGCGGCCGGCGTGGCACTGGCACCGAAGACGTACCGGGCGACCGCGGTGCTCGCGGCCGCGGCGGACCCGGCGACGCTGGAGTCGCCCGACGACCTCGACGCGCTGCGCGGCACGATCGCGGAGCTCGCGAGCAGCCGCGCGCTGCTCACCGAGGTGCAGGGCGAGCTCGACGTCGAGCGCGACGTCAGCGACCTGCGCTCCGCCGTGAGCGCGCAGTGGGTGAGCGGCACCATCCTCATCCAGGTCGTGGCGGAGGACGCCGACCCGCAGGTCGCCGCCGACCTCGCCAACCAGGTCGCGATCACGCTGCCGTTCTACGACCCGAGCACCGACGCGTTCCGGTTCACCCAGACCAACGCGGCGCAGCCGCCGCGGACCTACAGCAGCCCCAACCTGCTGCTCGCGATCGGCGGCGGCGCCGCGCTGGCGCTCGTGCTGACGGTCGTCGCCGCGGTCGCCCGCGACCGGCGCACGGCCACCGTCGACGACGGCGCCGTGCTGGAGGACGCCACCGGCGCCCCGCTGCTCGCGCACGTCGGCGTGCCCCGGGACGCCACGACGCTGCCCGCGCTCTACCCCGGCACCGCCGCCGCCGACGTCTTCCGCCAGCTGCGCATCGCGCTGGAGGCCCAGGCCGCGGGCGACCCGGTCAGCCGGGTGGTCGTCGCGGGCGTGACGCCGGGCGAGGTCAACGTGTGGCTCGGCGCCAACCTGGCGATCTCCCTGGCCAACGTCGGCCGCACCGTCCTGCTCGTCGACGGCCGGATCGGCCCGCGCCACGGCCGACCGATCGCGGCCGAGCCGGACACCCCGGGCCTCTTCGACGTGCTCGCGGGCACCGAGCTGTCCCGCGCGGTCAGCCCCGGACCGGTCGAGCTGCTCAGCGTGCTGCCGGCCGGCGACGCGGGCTCCGAGCCCTACGAGACGATGCTGGAGACGGTCTTCGCCGACAAGATGGCCGAGGCGGAGGCGGCGTACGACGTCGTCATCGTGCTCGCGCCGGCGCTGGAGTCCTGCGACGACGCCCGGGTGATGGCCGCCCGCGGGTCGCTGCTCATGGTGGTGCCCGAGGGCCAGGTGTCCGCCCCGGCGCTCCGCGCGCACGCCGACCGGGTCCGCTCGGTGGGCGCCGGCCTGCTCGGCTCGGTGCTCGTCGGGCGCCGTGCCGAGCGGGTGCTCGCCTAGGAGGCCGGCATGCGCAGGCGAACGAGGCGGCCGGACGACGGGATCCGTCGGCGGCTCCACGTGGCCCACGTGTCCGAGCCCTCCACCGAGGGCGTGGCCGTGGTGCAGTACTCCTACATCCGCGAGCAGCTGCGACGCGGCTGGCGGGTGACCGTCATCTGCCCGACCCACGGGTGGCTGGGCTACTCCGCGCGCGCCGCCGGCGCCGAGGTGCGATGGTGGTCCGCGACGCGCGGCCCCGGCCGGTCCGTGCTCGCCGAGGCCGCGGCGCTGCGCCGGATCATCAACGAGGTCGACCCGGACGTCGTGCACCTGCACAGCGCCAAGGCCGGCCTCGCCGGCCGCCTGGCTGTGCGCGGTCGTCGGCCGACCGTCTTCCAGCCGCACGCCTGGTCGTTCCTCGCCGTGGAGGGGCCCGTACGACGCGCCTCGCTGCAGTGGGAGCGGCTCGCGGCCCGCTGGACGCACCGCCTCGTCGCGGTGAGCGAGGCCGAGCGGGTGTCGGGGGAGGAGGCCGGCGTGCGGGTGCCGACCGCCGTGCTGCCCAATGGGGTGGACCTGGCGCGCCTGCAGGTGCAGGACGCCCGGCAACGTGCAGCGGCCCGAGCGGGCCTGGGCCTGCGCGACGTGCCGACCGCGGTCTGCGTCGGTCGGCTGACCCGGCAGAAGGGCCAGGACCTGCTCCTCGACGCCTGGCCGTCGGTGCGCGAGCGGGTGCCCGACGCCCAGCTGGTGCTCGTCGGGGCCGGGCCGGACCGCGCCGAGCTCGAGCGGCGCGTCGCCGACCTCGACGGCGTGCTGCTGGCCGGCGGGCGCACCGACGTGCCGCTGTGGCTGGCCGCGGCCGACGTCGCCGTGGCGCCGTCACGCTGGGAGGGCATGCCGCTGGCGCCGCTGGAGGCGATGGCGAGCGGGCGGAGCGTGGTCGCGACCGCCATCCCCGGCATCGAGGAGACGGTGCCGGCCGAGGTCGGCCAGCTGGTGCCGGTCGGGGACACCGCGGCGCTGGCCGACGCGGTGGTCTACCGCCTGCAGGCGCCGGAGGAGGCGGCCGAGGAGGGGTGGGCCGGGCGGTCCCACGTGGAGGACCACCACGACGAGGTCACCTCGGCGCGGCGGGTCCTCGAGGTGTACCTCGCGGTGCTGCGGGAGCGACGGGGCCCGCGGGGCCCAGTCGCACCGCGCCGACCTCTCCCCGAGGCGCACTGACCAGCACCGGGAGCGTCCGGACGAGGATCTTGACGTCGCTCCACAGCGACCAGTTCTCGATGTAGAAGTTGTCCACCCGCGTGCGCTCCGCGATCGAGGTGTCGCCGCGGAGGCGGTGGACCTGCGCCAGGCCGGTGAGGCCCGTCGGCACGCGGTGCCGGTCGGCGTACCGGCTCTCCTCGCGGCTGAACGTGTCGACGAAGTAGGGCCGCTCGGGCCGGGGCCCGACCAGGCTCATGTCGCCCTTGAGCACGTTGACCAGCTGGGGCAGCTCGTCGAGGCTCGTGCGCCGCAGGAAGCGGCCCACCGGGCCGACGCGCTCGTCGCCGTCGATGCTCCAGCGGGTGGCGCTCTCGGCCTCGTCGTCGGGCCTGAGCGAGCGCAGCTTGTAGAGGGTGAACGGCTGGCCGCCCACCCCGACCCGGGTCTGCTTGAAGATCACGCCGGGGCCGGTCTCGATCCGCGAGGCCAGCGCGCAGGCCGCGATGACCGGGCCCGCGACGACCAGGCCGACGCCGGCCAGCGCGACGTCGAGGGTGCGCTTGCCCCAGCGCGCGAGCGGCCGGTGGCCCCACCGGCGCAGCCGCATCAGGGTGACGCCCTGGACGACCTCGGTGCCGCGGGTGCCGGTCGCGCCCATCAGCTCGTGGAAGCGCGGCACGACGAAGACCTGGTGGTCCGCCTCGACGCACCGGCGCACCACCGCGACCGTCTCGGCGTCCGGCGGCTCGGGGAAGGCGAAGACGACGTCGTGGACGCCGAGGTCGACCATCGCCCGCTCGAGCCGGTCGATGCCGCCGAGCAGCGGCACGGGCAGCCGTCGGGCGCTCGCCCCGCGCTCGACGATGCCGACCGGGCGCAGGCCCAGGTGCGGCTGGTCGAGCAGCGTCGCCGCCAGCGCCGAGCCGACCGGCTCGCCCCCGACGACGATGACCGGGTGGCCGGCGTGCCCGCGGCGCCGCAGCGCGTGGATGGAGGAGTACGCCGCCGCGCGCACCACCGCGAGCGCGAGCGCTAGGCTGGCGGCGAAGGCCGGCACGACCGGCCAGGTCGGGTCGCCGGTCACGCCGACGCTCGGCGCCGCGGCCAGCAGCGCCAGCGTGCCGAGCCCCGCGGCGAGCAGCAGCCGCGGCAGGTCCTCCAGCACCGACAGCACCAGCCGCGGGCGGTAGAGGTCGGCGCTGTGGCAGGTCAGGAAGACCGCGGCCGCGGCGGCGCCGACCGGCACCGGGCCCACCTGGACCGTGCGCAGCACCGGCACGGCGGCCAGCGCGACGGCCAGCACGTCCAGCAGCACCAGCAGTGGCCGTTGGCTGCGCAGCCACGGCAGCCGGTCGACGAACCGGTCGGTCAAGCGCATGCGAAGTACCCCCCGGTGCCGTCTACCCCGTCCGGGACCGGACCAATCCTTCGTGCGCCCCCGCCGGTCCATCCTTTGCCACCCCGGCCTCCCCGACCCCCTCCACCGGCCGCCGGCGGCCTCCCGGACGGTCGGCAGGATGGGGGCGTGGTCACCCCCGTCGCCGAGCTGCTCGAGGAGTGGGGGCTCACCCCCGACGGCCCGCCGCTGCCGGCCCGCCGGGCGAGCGTGCTGCCGGTCGTCGGCGAGCGCGGACCGGCCGTCCTCAAGGTCGGCGTGGTCCACCCGGTCGGGGAGGTCGAGGGGCGCGCCGCCCACGAGGCGCTGGCGCTCCAGCGGTGGGGCGGCCACGGCGCGGTGCGGCTGCTGCGGGCCGACCCGCACCGCCGCGCGCTGCTCCTCGAGCGCCTCGCCGGGCCCGACGCCGCCGACCCGGCCGCCGGGCTGTGGGACGCCGCGGCCGGCGAGCTGGTCGGCGCGCACCTCGCCGACCTGCACGTCGACCCGCTCCCGCAGGTGCCCCGCCTGGCGGCGTACGTCGCGGAGCAGGGGCGGGCGCTCGCCGCGCTCCCGCGGGACGCCCCGCTGCCGCGGCGGCTGGTCGAGCAGGCCCTCGCCCTCGGCCGCGACCTGGTCGCCGACCCCGGCGACGAGCGGCTCCTCCACGGCGACCTGCACCCGGCCCACCTCGTGGCGGCCGGGCCGGAGGCCCCCGACCAGTGGCGCGCGGTCTCGCCGAAGCCGCTCGCGGGCGACCCGCACAGCGAGGTCGCGCCGCTGCTGTGGCACCAGTGGGACGACGTGGTCGGCGACGTCCGCGGCTCGCTGCGACGTCGGTTCCTCGCCGTCGTCGACGCCGCACTGCTCGACGAGGACCGCGCCCGCGACTGGGTCGTCCTGCGCACCGTCCACCGCGCGCTCGCGGCCCTCGACGACCGCGACCGGGTGACCCGCTGCATCGCCGTGGTCAAGGCCGTCCAGGAGTGAGCCGGGCCGCCGCGGGCGGCCGGCGGCGTTTCGGACCGGCACCGACCGGGCAGACCGTCCTGCGTCCGCGACACCGAGCACCGAAGGGACCACGGCCGCGATGAGCGACGAGGTGGCGATCTCCTGGCAGGGCAGCCGACAGCTGGTGCAGATGACCAGCGAGCAGTACCTCAACCTGTCCGAGGCCTCCGGCTTCATGGCGCAGGGCGGGCTCGCCGACACCGGCGCGTTCACCGGCCTGCTGAGCCTCTTCCGTGACGCCTACCAGGAGGCCTACGAGACGGTGTCCGCCTCGTTGGACACCTCCGTCGAGTCCGCCAAGGAGCTCTCCGACACGATCGCCGCGTTCCGCGCCGACCTGCGGGCCCGCGACTCCGGCGTCGAGGAGCTGATGACCGGCCTGGAGGGCGACGTGACCGACGGCGAGGCCTACACGCCGCCGAGCGGCATGCCCGAGCTGCCGATGCCGGTCACTCGCATCAACGACATGGCCGGCGTCGACTGGCCGATGCCGGGGCCCAAGCCGCCCGGCTGGGTGCCGACCCCGAGCACCGGCGCGCCGATCGAGCTCGTCGACAGCCTGCTCGGCATGGCCGGGTCCGCGAACGACCTCGGCACCGGCATGTCCACCGAGGAGGACATCGACGACTTCCTCGACCGTCACTCCGAGGGAGCCGACCGATGACCACGATGGCCGTCCAGCTGTCCGACCCCACCAGCACCTTCAAGCCGGTGGCCGCCGAGGGCGCCGGTGACCTGATCAACGGCCTGCGCGACGACTGCGGTTACGTCATCCAGGGCATCGACTGGGTCTGTCGCCAGTTCGGCTTCGACCTCATCGCCGCGATCTTCGACCCGATCGCCGGCGACTGGAACGCCGTCGACGCGATGGCGACCAACTGGGCCGCCCTCGGCTCCGGCCTCGGCCAGATCGGCGGCAACTACTCCGCCCTCGCCGGTGCGACCCCGACGGTGTGGACCGGCGACGCCGCGACCGGCGCCACCGGCAAGCTCGCGGACTTCGCCGAGGCGTTCGGCAGCCAGGCCGAGGCCTGCGAGCTGATCTCCGCGGCGATGAAGGACATGCTCGTGGCCGTCAAGGCCGGCGTCGAGGTCATCGCCCAGCTGCTCAGCCTCGTCGACGAGCTGGTGCTCAAGGTCGCCGCCAGCGTCCTGGGCTGGGCCAAGGAGATCGCCACCGGCGGCGCCACGGCCCGCAAGGTGATCAGCCTGGTCAACCAGGCGATCGCCACCATCAAGAAGCTGGAGAACGTCATCCCGCCGCTGCTCCAGGCCTGTGCGCTGATGTCGGCGATGATGAAGACCCTGGGGAACCTGCTGAAGCTCGGCGCGGCCGGCTACGGCGCCAACAACGGCCAGGACGTCGACGACGTCGCGGACGCCGGGTTCTAGGCGGTCGACGATGAGCCAGGGCAACGACCGCGACCTCGCCGAGCTGCGCACCGTGGTGCTGCGCGCCCGCGAGCAGGCCCTCGGCCTGGCCCGGGAGGCCGAGGCGATGAAGGCCGAGCTGTCCCGCATGCGCGAGGAGCTCGTCCGCGAGCGGCGCGAGGAGGAGCAGGCGGCCCGCGACGCGCTGCGCAACGGCCAGCTCCCGCCCGAGCAGCGGGCACTCGTCGAGCGCATCGAGCGCGGCGAGACCACGTGGCGGGCCGTGGTGCACGGGGAGGACGACCACTGGTCGGCGCAGGACTTCCGCACCGACCTCGGCGGTCGGCTCGAGGACCTGGTCCAGGAGCTGCGCGAGACCGACCCGGAGTTCCGGGCCGAGCACGACCAGGCGCTCGCCGACGCCGCCGAGGTGGCCCGGTCCGCCGGGTCCACCGGGTCCACCGGCTCGGAGGACGAGCAGCGGTGAGCGAGGAGGTCCCGGTCGCCTCGGCGCACGAGCCCGTCGCCGACGGCCGCGAGCCGTTCGGCACGGCGTTCAAGCGGCGGTGGGCCAACACCCCGATCACCCGGCTCAACCGGTTCATCGGCGCGCTCTTCGTCGGGCCGCTCTTCATCGTGCTGCACGTGTTCATGTGGCGCGAGAACGGCAACGGCCTCTACCTCGCGCTCGTGCTGCCGCTGCTGGTGCTGCCGATGCTGGTCGTGTGGGCGTGGACCCGCGTCTCCACCCCGGGCATCCTCGGCGCGATCGTGCTGGGGCTGGCGGCGGGGCCGCTGCCGTACGTGCTCGGTCTCTGAAGCCGCCCGTCCCTCGGGCCTCGCCGCCGCCCTGCGCCCCTCGGCTGCGGCTTCGGCGAAGATGCGGCGCGCGCGCCGGAGCGGGTCCAGACTTCTCCCGTGTCCCAGCTCGTCTCCGTCAACGTCGGCACGCCCCGTGAGGCAGCGTGGGCCGGCATCGGCCGCACCAGCATCGACAAGGCGCCGGTCGTGGGCCCCGTCGAGGTCGGCCGGCTCGGCCTCGCCGGCGACCAGGTCTCCGACACCCGCCACCACGGCGGGGTAGACCAGGCGGTCTACGCCTACGCCCGCGAGGATCTCGACCGCTGGGCGGCCGACCTCGGGCAGGAGGTCCGCGACGGCCAGTTCGCGGAGAACCTCACCACGCGCGGCGTCGAGGTGACCGAGGCCGAGGTGGGGGAGCGCTGGCAGGTCGGCTCGACCCTGCTGGAGGTGGCGTACGTCCGCACCCCGTGCAACGACTTCAAGACCTGGATGGGTCGCTGCGGCTTCGACAACCGCGCCTGGGTCAAGCGGTTCACCCTCGACGGGGCCCCGGGCGCCTACCTGCGGGTGCTCGCACCGGGGGCGGTCCAGGCCGGCGACGAGGTCCACGTCGTGCACCGTCCCGGCCACGGCGTCACCATCGGCACGATGTTTCGCGCGCTGCACACAGACCCGGCGCTGCTGCCGCGGCTGCTGGAGGTCGACGGCCTCGCCGAGAAGGCCCGCCGCAAGGCGGAGCAGTACGTCGGCGTGCGGGTCTGACGGGCCGCGATCGGCGAAGTCTTTGCCCGACGGGGCGGGCAACCGGGTGGATCCGGTTACCGACGAGTCGCGAGTGACGTAGGTTACGGCCATCAGCCCGCGACGGGAGCTCGGGCCGCTTCGGCCTACCCTCCCTGCCGTCACCCAGGAGAGCCATGCCTGTCAACCACGACACCAGCTTCGTCGACCGCCTGCCCGCGAACGTGGCCGTGCAGTTCCTCGACCGCGTCGCCCAGTCGTCCGGCGCCGAGGCGTACCGCTTCCCGCGTGGAGAGGCGTGGGAGTCCGTCACCTGGGCCCAGACGGGCGACCGGGTCCGTCGCCTGGCCGCCGGCCTGCTCGCGCTGGGCCTGGAGTCCGAGCAGCGCGTCGGCATCGCCGCCGGCACCCGCTACGAGTGGATCCTGGCCGACCTGGCGGTCATGTGCGCCGGCGGCGCCACCACCACGGTCTACCCGACGACCAACGCCCCCGACGTGGCCTACATCCTCGGTGACGCGGAGTGCCGCGTCGTCTTCGCCGAGGACGACGAGCAGCTCGCGAAGCTCAAGGCGCACAAGAACGAGCTGCCGCACCTGATGAAGGTCGTGACCTTCGACGGCGTCGCCGACGGCGACTGGGTCATCACGATGGACCACCTCGCCGAGCTGGGCGAGAAGCTGCTGGCCGACCAGCCGGAGATCGTGGACCAGACCGCGCGGGCCATCCCGGCCGAGCAGCTGGCGACCCTGATCTACACCTCCGGCACGACCGGCAAGCCCAAGGGCGTCCGCCTCACGCACCGCTCCTGGGTCTACGAGGGCGCGGCGATCGAGGCCCAGGACATCCTCCACGAGGACGACCTGCAGTTCCTCTGGCTGCCGATGGCCCACTCCTTCGGCAAGGTGCTGCTCTCCAGCCAGCTCGCGTGCGGCTTCGCGACCGCCATCGACGGCCGCATCGACAAGATCGTGGAGAACCTCGGCATCGTGAAGCCGACCTTCATGGGCGCCGCTCCGCGCATCTTCGAGAAGGCCCACGGCCGGATCGTCACGATGCAGGCCGCCGAGGGCGGGGCCAAGGAGAAGCTGTTCAAGAAGGCCTTCGAGGTCGGCATCAAGGTCGACCGGCTCAAGCGCGAGGGCCAGGGCGTCCCGCTCGGCCTGAAGCTCCAGCACGGCCTCTTCGACAAGCTGGTCTTCTCCAAGGTCCGCGACCGCTTCGGTGGCCGCGTCCGCTTCTTCATCTCCGGCTCGGCCGCGCTGAACCAGGAGATCGCCGAGTGGTTCAACGCCGCCGGCATCCTCATCCTCGAGGGCTACGGCATGACCGAGAACGCCGCGGGCGCCACGGTCAACCACCCGGCCGACTACAAGATGGGCACCGTCGGCCCCGCGCTCCCGGGCGCCCAGGTCCGCATCGGCGAGGGCGACGAGGTCCAGATCAAGGGCCCCCACGTCATGGAGGGCTACCACAACCTCCCCGAGGAGACCGCGAAGGCGTTCACCGAGGACGGCTGGCTGCGCACCGGTGACAAGGGCTCGCTCGACGCCGACGGGTTCCTCACCATCACCGGCCGGATCAAGGACCTGTTCAAGACCTCCGGCGGCAAGTACATCGCCCCCTCGGCCATCGAGTCGAAGTTCAAGGCGCTGTGCCCCTACACCAGCCAGTTCATGGTCTTCGGCAACGAGCGCAACTACTGCGTCGCGCTGGTCACCCTCGACCCGGACGCCATGGCGGCGTGGGCCGAGGAGAACGGCATGAGCGGGACGTCCTACAGCGAGGTCGTCGCCTCGCCGCAGGTCAAGGAGATGGTCGCGGGGTACGTCGAGCAGCTCAACGGCCGCCTGAACCGCTGGGAGACCATCAAGAAGTGGGAGATCCTCGACCACGACCTGACCATCGAGTCCGGCGAGCTGACCCCCTCGATGAAGGTCAAGCGCAACGTCGTGGAGGACAACAACAAGGCGCGCATCGACGCGCTCTACGCCTCCTGATCCACGCCTGATCCGCACCTGATCCACCCCTGATCCACCCGGCCGGTCTCGGGACCGGCCGCCGCTCCACCCACAGCTGCAGACGAGCACCACCCCAGAGGTGGCCACCCCCGGTTGACGCGTTCGAACGCGTGTTCGATACTGGGGTGTGGCCACCTCTTCCTCTGCGGCGTCGTCCGGCGCGACCTCGGCCGCGGCCGAGATCGCGCGGCTGCGCGAGCGCATGCAGCGGATGACCGACGGGGTCCCGCGACGTCCGCTGCCCACCCACCCCGCGCTCGGCGGGGCGGTCCAGCTGCGCACCGGCGGCAGCTACGAGGCCGACAGCACCTCGCTGGCCCTGGCCCTGATGGCCGGCCCGTCGCAGGCCGGCGAGTGGTGCGCGGTGGTGGGCGTGCCCGACTTCGGCGCGGAGGCCGCCGCCGCGGCCGGGGTCGACCTGGGCCGCACCGTGCTGGTCCCCGAGCCCGGCGAGCAGTGGCTCGAGGTGACCGCCGCGCTCGTCGACGTCGTCGCGGTGGTCGTGCTGCGTCCTCCGCCGCGGGTGGGGGAGCACGTGGCGGAGAAGCTCGGCGCCCGGCTGCGCAAGCGCGGCGGCGTGCTGGTCGCGCTCGGGCCCTGGCCGCGCTGCGAGGTCCGGCTCACCACCGCCGAGCCGCGGTGGACCGGCGTCGGCCTCGGCCACGGCCACCTCCGCAGCCGCCAGGTGGTCGTCGAGACGCGCCGGGGCTCGGCCCCGCCGCGGCGTACGACGCTGTGGTTCCCCGGGGAGCCGGCCGAGACCCACCTGCGTCCCGTGCCCGCCCCCGCCCCCGCGGTGCTCCCCGACGCGCACCCCGCGGTCGCGGCCAGCTGATGCGCACCCTCGTCGTGTGGTGCCCCGACTGGCCGGTGGTCGCCGCGCTGGTCGAGGAGGCGCTGCCGCCCCGGCAGCCGGCCGCGGTGTTCGCGGCCAACGTCGTGCAGGCGCTCAACGGTCCCGCCCGGGAGTTCGGGGTACGCCGCGGCATGCGGCGGCGCGACGCCCAGGCGCGGTGCCCCGAGATCGCCGTGCTCGCCGCCAACCCCGACCGCGACGCGCGGGCGTTCGAGGACGTCCTGGCGGTGCTCGAGCAGCTGCGGCCCGGCGTGGCGCCGCTGCGGCCCGGCCTGGTGGCGCTCCGGTCGCCGGGCCGGTTCTACGGCGGGGAGGCCGAGGCCGCGGCGGTGCTGGCCGAGCGGCTGGTGCAGCACGGGGTGTGGGACTGCCGGGTGGGGGTCGCCGACGAGCTGTTCACCGCCGAGCAGGCCGCGCGCCGGGCCGAGCCGCAGGACAGCGTGGTGGTGCCGGCGGGGGAGTCGGTGCCGTTCTTGCGGGCCCTGCCGGTCGAGGTGCTCGACGACCCTGAGACCGTCGGGCTGCTCAAGCGGCTCGGCCTGCGCACGCTCGGGCAGCTCGCCGACCTGCGGGCCGGTGACGTGCTGGCCCGGTTCGGCCGGCAGGTGGCCTGGGTGCACCGGGTGGTCTCCGGGCAGGGGGAGCGGCTGCTGGCCGAGCGGACCCCGCCGCCGGACCTGGAGGTCCACGTCGACTTCGAGCCGCCGTTGGACTCCGCGGAGACCATCTGCTTCAGCGCGCGCCGCACCGCCGACGCCTTCGTCGAGGGGCTGGCCCGCCGGGGGCTGGTGTGCACCGAGCTGCTCGTGCAGGCCGAGGCCGACGGGGTGGTCGCCTCCTCGCGGCGGTGGCTGCACCCGCGCTGGTTCGGCGCGACCGACGTCGTCGACCGGCTGCACTGGCAGCTGCAGGGTGGCTTCAGGGCCGGCGAGGTGCGGGCGCCGGTCGAGCGGGTGCGGTTCGTGCCGGAGACGGTCGTGCCGGACTCCGTCCACGCCGACGGGCTGTGGGGCGGCACCGACGAGCGGGTCCAGCGCGGGATCGCGCGGGTGCAGGGGATGCTCGGCCACGAGGCGGTCCTGGTGCCGGTGCTGCAGGGCGGCCGGGCGCCGGCCGACCGGCAGGCGATGGTGCCGTGGGGCGAGCGGCCGACCGGCCTGCGGCCCACCGGCCTGCCGTGGCCGGGCAGCATCCCGCCGCCCGCACCGGCCCGGGTGCTGGCCGACCCCTGGCCGGCGGCGCTCGTCGAGCCGGGCGGGCGACCGGTCGTGGTCGACGAGCGCGGCGCGGTGCGTGGTGAGCCGGCGCGGTTCCGCCCGAGCGCCGACGAGCCGTGGCAGCCGGTCGCGGCCTGGGCCGGCCCGTGGCCGGTGGAGGAGCTGTGGTGGGAGGGCACCCCGCGGCGGGTGGCGCGCTTCCAGGTGGTCGGTGTCGACGGCCGCGCCTGGCTGATGACCTACGACCAGGCCGCAGCGGATTCGGTGTGGTGGACCGAGGCGGGCTACGACTGATGGGCTGGAACAACCCGACCATGCCGTGGGCCGAGCTCGAGCGCCGGCTCTCCGGACGCCCCGACCTGTCCTCGGAGGCGCCGATCTCGCGGCGCAAGCGCCGGCCGAGGCAGACCGACGTCGCGGCGCCGGACGGACCGGTGGTGCCCTACGCCGAGCTGCACTGCCACTCCAGCTTCAGCTTCCTCGACGGCGCGAGCTCGCCGGACCAGCTGGTGCTCGAGGCGATCCGGCTGGGCCTGGACAGCCTGGCGATCACCGACCACGACGGGTTCCACGGGGCACCGCTGTTCGCGGAGACCGCCCAGGTCAACGGTGCGGTGTCCGGACGCTCGGACCTGCGGACGGCGTACGGCGCCGAGCTCTCCCTCGACCTCGGCCGGGCCCAGCAGGGCGTGGCCGACCCCGAGGGCACCCACCTGCTGGTGCTGGCCCGCGGGGTGGAGGGCTACCACCGGCTGGCGGCGTCGATCACCGACGCCCACCTGCGCGGCCAGGAGAAGGGCCGCCCGGTCTACGACCTCGCCGAGCTGGGCGAGCGGGCCGAGGGCCACTGGCTGGTGCTGACCGGCTGCCGCAAGGGCGCGGTCCGCTCCGCGCTGCGGGCCGAGGGGCCGGCCGCGGCGGCCCGCGAGCTGGGCCGGCTGGTCGAGCTGTTCGGTCGCGGCTCGGTGGCCGTGGAGCTGGTCGACCACGGGCACCCGACCGACGCCGACGACAACGACCTGCTCTTCGCGCTCGCCGCCGAGCACGGCCTGCCGGCGGTGGCGACCAACAACGTCCACCACGCCCGGCCCGGCGACCACCGGCTGGCCGCGGCGATGGCCGCGATCCGGGCCCGGCGGAGCCTGGCCGAGATGGACGGCTGGCTGCCAGCCAGCGGCGCGGCCTGCCTGCGGTCGGGGGAGGAGATGGCGCGGCGGTTCGCCCGCTATCCCGGCGCGGTGACGCGGTCGGTGGAGCTGGCCGACCAGGTCGTCTTCGACCTGCAGAAGGCCACCCCGCGGCTGCCCAAGGACGGCATCCCCGAGGGCCACACCCCGATCAGCTGGCTGAAGGTGCTGACCTGGCGCGGCTTCGAGCAGCGCTACTACGGCACCGACCTCGAGGCCGAGGCGCGCGCCAAGATCCTCCACGAGCTCGAGGTCATCGAGCGCAAGGACTTCGCCGGCTACTTCGTCATCGTCCACGACATCGTCGCCTTCGCCCGCTCCCGCGGGATCCTCTGCCAGGGCCGCGGGTCGGCGGCCAGCTCGGTGGTCTGCCACGCGCTCGGCATCACCGCGATCGACCCGGTCTTCTACCGGCTCCCCTTCGAGCGGTTCATCTCCGAGCACCGCGACGAGGAGCCCGACATCGACGTGGACTTCGACTCCGACCGCCGCGAGGAGGTCATCCAGTGGGTCTACGAGCGCTACGGCCGCCACAACGCCGCGCAGGTCGCCAACGTCATCAGCTACCGGCCCAAGATGGCGGTCCGCGACGCCGCCAAGGCGCTCGGCTTCTCCCCGGGCCAGCAGGACGCCTGGTCGAAGTCGATCTCGAGCTGGACCAAGGTCGAGCCCGACGGCGACCCCGGCGAGACCGAGGTGCCCGAGCAGGTCGTGGCGCTGGCCAACCAGCTGCTCTCCGCCCCGCGGCACCTCGGCATCCACTCCGGCGGGATGGTGCTCACCGAGCGGCCCATCGGCGAGGTCTGCCCGATCGAGCACGCCCGGATGGAGGGCCGCACGGTCCTGCAGTGGGACAAGGACGGCTGCGAGTTCATGGGGCTGGTCAAGTTCGACCTGCTCGGGCTCGGGATGCTCTCCGCGCTCGACCACATGATCCGCATCGTCGGCGAGCACCTCGGGGACCGCTGGGAGCTGGCGACGATCCCCAAGGAGGAGCCGGCGGTCTACGACATGCTCTGCCGCGCGGACTCCATCGGCGTCTTCCAGGTCGAGAGCCGCGCCCAGATCGGCACCCTGCCGCGGCTGCAGCCGCGCTGCTTCTACGACCTGGCCATCGAGATCGCGCTCATCCGCCCCGGCCCGATCCAGGGCGGCGCGGTGCACCCCTACGTCCGTCGGGCCACCGGCCGCGAGCCGGTCGACTACCCCCACCCCGAGCTCGTCCCGGTCCTCGAGCGGACCCTGGGCGTCCCGCTGTTCCAGGAGCAGCTGATGGACATGGCCAAGACGATCGGCGACTGCACCCCCGACGAGGCCGACCTGCTGCGCCGGGCGATGGGCTCCAAGCGCGGCATCGAGCGGATCGAGAGCATCAAGCACAAGCTGTACGACGGGATGGAGCGCCGCGGCATCGTCGGGGACGACGCGGACGCGATCTACGTCAAGATCCTGTCCTTCGCCAACTTCGGGTTCGCCGAGAGCCACGCGCTGTCCTTCGCCAAGCTCGTCTACGCCAGCTCGTGGTTCAAGCTGCACTACCCGGGGGCGTTCCTCGCCGGGCTGCTGCGCGCCCAGCCGATGGGCTTCTACTCCGCGCAGTCGCTGGTCGGCGACGCCCGCCGGCACGGCGTCACCGTGCTCAAGCCCGACCTCGGGCGATCCGGGGCGCAGGCCGACCTCGAGCCGCTCGCCGAGGGCGCCCGCGTCTCGGGGATGGACTCCTGCCTGCTCGACCATCCGGGCAAGACTTTCTTCGTCCCGGGCACCCCTGACCCCACCCCGCGGCACCGCCGCGACACGGCGTACGCCGTCCGGCTGGGGCTGGACTCCGTGCGCGGCATCGGCCTCGACGTGGCCGCCCGGATCGTGGCGGCCCGTGCGGAGCGGCCGTTCGCCGACCAGGTGGACCTGTCGCGACGGGCCGGGCTCGACGCCCGGCAGCTCGAGGCGCTGGCGACCGCCGGGGCCTTCGACAGCAGCGGGCTGAGCCGCCGGCAGGCGCTGTGGAACGCCGGCTGGACCGAGCGGGAGGACCAGCTCGAGGGGGTTCGGGTCGCCGGGGACGCGCCGATGCTGCCGGACATGGACGCGGTCGAGACGACGATGGCCGACCTGTGGGCCACCGGCGTGACGACCGACAGCCACCCCTTCGGCCACCTGCGCGACCAGCTGCGCCGGGCGGGGGTCCGCTCGGTCGCGGACCTCGCCACCACCGAGCCCAACCGCCGGATCAGCGTCGCCGGCCTGGTCACCCACCGGCAGCGCCCGGGCACCGCGGGCGGGGTCACCTTCCTCAACCTCGAGGACGAGACCGGCATGCTCAACGTCATCTGCACCGTCGGGGTCTGGCGCCGGCACCGCAAGGCGGCCGCGGGGTCCTCGGCGGTCGTGATCCGCGGCATGCTCGAGCGCGAGGACGGCGTCACCAACCTGGTGGCCGACAAGATCTCCTCCCTCGAGGACCTGCACCCCGAGGCCGGGCGGGCGCTGAAGGAGAAGCACCGGTCCCGCGACTTCCGATGAGGGCGTGACCGGGCCCCGGTGGGAGGATGGAGCCGTGCCTTCCGTCCTTCCCGCCGGCGACCCGGTGCCCGAGGACGGCGCCCTCCCGGAGGGGTCGCTCGCGCGGCTGGGGGAGCGGCCGTTCGGGTTCTACGTCCACGTGCCGTTCTGCACGGTGCGTTGCGGCTACTGCGACTTCAACACCTACACCGCCGAGGAGCTGACCCGCGACGGGCACACGGTGTCCCGCACCTCCTACGCCGCGTCCGCGATCGCGGAGGTACGCCGCGCGCGGCGCGTGCTCGGTGACCGCGACCTACCGGTGGAGACCGTCTTCCTCGGCGGCGGCACCCCGACGCTGCTCGGCCCCGAGGACCTCGGGGCGGTGCTCGCCGCGATCGACGAGGAGTTCGGCCTGGTCCCCGGGGTCGAGGTGACCACCGAGGCCAACCCCGACAGCGTCGACCTGCTCTACCTCGACGGGCTGCGCGCCGCCGGCTTCACCCGGGTCTCGGTCGGCATGCAGTCCGCCGTGCCGCACGTGCTGCGCGTCCTCGACCGCACCCACGACCCGCTGCGGGTGCCGGCCGTCGTCGAGTGGGCCCGCGCGGCCGGCTTCGACCAGGTCAGCCTCGACCTCATCTACGGCACGCCGGGGGAGTCGCTCGCCGACTGGTCGACGTCGCTCGACGCCGCGCTGGCGTCGGCGCCCGACCACGTGTCGGCGTACGCGCTCATCGTCGAGGAGGGCACCGCCCTGGCCCGGCAGGTGCGCCGTGGCGAGGTGCCGGTGCCCGACGACGACGACCTCGCCGACAAGTACCTCCTCGCCGACGAGCGGATGACCGCCGCCGGGCTGGGGTGGTACGAGGTCTCCAACTGGAGCCGCGACCGCGCCTCGCGGTGCCGGCACAACGAGCTCTACTGGGCCGGCGCGGACTGGTGGGGCGTCGGCCCCGGCGCGCACTCCCACGTCGGCGGCACCCGCTGGTGGAACGTCAAGCACCCCGCGGCGTACGCCGACCGGCTGGCCGCGGGCCGCAGCCCCGCGCACGCCCGCGAGGTGCTCACCGCCGAGGACCAGCGCGTCGAGCGGGTGCTGCTCGAGCTGCGCCTGGCCGACGGGCTGGACAGCGCGGTGCTCGACGAGGCCGGGAACGCAGCAGTCCCCGGCCTGGTCGACCGGGGACTGCTGGTGGAGCAGGACGGGCGGCTGGTGCTCACCCGGGACGGTCGGCTGCTCGCCGACGCCGTCGTGCGCGACCTGCTGGGCTGACCTGCTGGGCTGGGCTGCCGGGCTGGGCCTCAGCTGACCATTCGGATGGTCAGCGGGTAGCGGTACAGCTCGCCGTTGCTGGCCTTGACCGAGCCGATGATCGTGAAGACCAGCCACAGCAGGCCCACGATCGGCAGCAGCAGGAAGCCGACCAGCACGAACACGAGCACGAACGAGACGATCCCGTAGATGAGGATCGAGAGCTGGAAGTTCAGCGACTCGACCGCCTGCGCGCGGACGTAACCCGACTGGTTGCCCTTGACGAGCATCACCACCAGCGGGCCGATGAACGCCAGCGCGACGAACGCACCGATCAGCGCCGACCAGTGGGCCGCGCCGCCCCAGGTCCGCTCGTCGGGGTTGGCCGGTCCCTGGCCCCGGTAGGCCTGCGGCGGCTGCTGGCCGTAGCCGTACGGCTGCTGCCCGTAGGGCTGCTGGCCCTGAGGCTGTTGGCCGTAGGGCTGCTGTCCGTAGGGCTGCTGGCCGTAGGGCTGCTGGCCGTAGGGCTGCTGGCCGGCCGGGTCCTGGGGGTCGGACGGCGGGGGGCCGTAGGGGTCGCTCACGGCTGCTCCTCGGTGACGAAGTCGATCAGTTCCTCGACCCTACCGAGAAGCGCGGGCTCGAGGTCGCCGAAGGACTGGACCTTCGAGAGGATGTGCTTCCACGCCCGGGCGATGTCGGCCTGGTCGCGGTGCGGCCAGCCCAGCTGCTGGCACACGCCCTTCTTCCACTCCAGGTGGCGGGGCACGTCGGGCCAGCGCTGCAGGCCCAGGCGCTCCGGCTTGACCGCGGCCCAGACGTCGATGAAGGGGTGGCCGACGATCAGCACGTGCTTGCCGACCGGGGAGCGGCGCACCGCGTCGGCGATCCGGCTCTCCTTGGAGCCCTTGACGAGGTGGTCGACGAGCACACCGACCCGGCGGTTCGGGCCCGGGCCGAAGTCGCGCAGCTGCTCGGAGAGGTCGTCGACGCCGTCGAGGTACTCCACGACGACGCCCTCGATGCGCAGGTCGTCGCCCCAGACCTTCTCGACCAGCTCGGCGTCGTGCCGGCCCTCGACGAAGATCCGGCTTGCCCGGGCCACCCGCGCCTTGGCCCCGTGGACCGCGACCGAGCCCGACGCGGTGCGGGTCGGCTTGGCGGGCGCGCCACCGCGGACCGGGGCGACGAGGATGACCGGCCTGCCCTCGAGCAGGAAGCCGGCGCCGAGGGGAAACGTGCGCCGCTTGTTGCGGCGGTCCTCCAGCGTCACGGTGTGCAGGTCGCGGTCGACGGCGACGATCTCGCCGACCCAGTCGGTCGTGACCTCCTCGACGACCGCGCCGAGCTCGGCCGGCGCCTCGACGGCACGGCCGCGCTTCGGGGCGCGCCAGTCGGTGGAGAGGACGTCGGATCCGTAGCGGTCGGTCACGTCTCCGACGCTAGGCGCGGGCGCCGACGGTGCGGCGCACGGCGCGCCGGGTCAGCCGTCCTGTGACGTGCTCGACCCGTCCTCGCCGGTCCCGGCGCCTTCGTCCTGGTCCTCGTCCTGGTCGGCGTGCTTGCCCTCCTCGAGGAGGTCGCCGGCGGTCTCGCCGGGCTCCAGGCCCTCGGCCAGCGGGTTGTCCTCGCCGGGCTGGAGGTCGTCGGGCAGCTGGTCGTCGCCGATGCCGGTCGCGTCCTGGCCGGCGTCCTCGGGGGTGGGCTCGCTCATGGGCGGCCCGTACCCGGTTCAGATCAGGGGCAAGCGCCGCTGGCTGCGGGGCAGCTGGGCGTAGGCGCGCTCGACCGCGGAGCGCAGGTGCTCGCGGGGCCAGGGCCACTCCGCGGCCTCGAGCGCGTCGGCCAGCGGCACGCCGCGGGTGGCCAGGTCGCGGACCGTCTCGGCGACCACGCCGATCAGGTTGCGCTGCTCCTCCACGGCGTCCCGGTCGACCGCCGGGCCGTGCCCCGGCACGACGACGGAGGCCGAGGTGGTCAGCCCGAGGACGACGTCGAGGCTGAGCGGCCAGTCCATCGGCCACGAGTCGTCGCCGAAGGACGGGGGAGCCGAGGACTCGACCAGGTCGCCGGCGACCAGCACGTCGGCGTCGGGCACCCGCAGCACGAGGTCGCCCGCGGTGTGGCCACGGCCGGGGTGGACCAGCTCGAGAGCGCGGTCGCCGAGGTCCAGCACGCGGGCGGAGGAGAACGTGCGGTCGGGCACCACGACCGTGGTGGCGAGGACGTCGTCGCGGTGCGGCGCGGCCGCGTCCGCGGCGTACTCCTCGCGGGCGGGCTCGGCGCCGCGCTCCAGCTCGGCCGCCGCCTCCTCGTGGGCGTGGACCTCGACGTCCGGGTCGGCCTCGCGGAACGCCGCGTTGCCGAAGGTGTGGTCGAGGTGCCAGTGGGTGTTGACGACCGCGACGACCTGCCCGGCGCCCAGCGCGCGCACGTCGCCGAGGAGCGCCCGGCCCGCAGCCGTCGAGGCGTGCGTGTCGACGACGACCACGCCCCGTTCGCCGCCCACGACGGTGGTGGTCACGTCGAACCAGGGGCGGCGGGTCACCCAGACCCGGTCGGCGATCTCGGTGAAGGTCACCGGCCGAGCCTAGGTGCACCCGGCTAGGACCCCAGGTGCCGGCGCAGCAGGTGGCCGAGCTCGGCGGTGGTGCGCGCGGCGCGGGGGAAGCGCAGCACGGTGCGGTCCGCGCCGTGCGGCCCGACCCACTGCACCTCCACGCCGTCGGCGCGGAGGTCGGCCAGCGCGACGCCGACGACCTCGTCGAGCGGTGCGCCGACGGCCGTGGACACCGAGCGGCGCAGCTCGTCCTGGTGGTGGTCGTTGGCGTGCTCGACCGACCGCTGGAGGTAGCCCCGGTTGAGCTGGTGCTCCGGTGCCCGGAAGCGGGCGAGGTCGACCGGCTCGTGCTCGCTCGCGGGTCGCCCGGCGCGGCCGAGCACCACGCGCTCGGGCTCGAGCGCCACGAGGTCGCGCGGGTCGCCGCAGCACTGGCAGGTGTCGCGGCCGCGGACGACGAGCCGCCCCGCGATGCCCACGGTCACCTCGCGGTCCGCGGACCCCGGCCGGCCGAGGCCGCTGGAGACGGTGAGCACGGCGGCCCGACCCTCCGCCGCGGCGACGGCGAGGTCCGAGCCGAGCGGGGTGGAGAACGTCGGCTCGCCGGCGCAGTCCTGCATGACGGTGGCCGCGACGTCCGGGCCGTCGAGCACGCCGGGCGCCCCGTCGACGACCAGGCCCACGTCCGCGGGGCACGAGAGCACGCTGCGGGCGGCTGCCGCCGAGCGCTGCGGGTCGCGGCGGGTGGTGCTGCTCGGGACGACGGTCATGGGTGCTCCCTGGGACGTCGGGGATCCGGTGTGACCACGGGGCGGTGGTCGGGTTAGGTGAGCCTAACCTATGTGTCGTTGTGGTCGTCCGACGAGCCGGCGTCTCGGCCGCCGAGATCGGGACGGAGGACCCCGGCGCGCTACAGTTGGCACTCAATCGTGACGAGTGCCAGATGGTGGGAGGCGACGTGCAGGAGGACCGCAGGCTCGCCGTGCTGCGGGCGATCGTCGAGGACTACGTGGCGACCGAGGAGCCGGTCGGCTCCAAGTCGCTGGTCGAGCGGCACGGCCTCGGCGTCTCGCCGGCCACGGTCCGCAACGACATGGCCGTCCTCGAGGACGAGGGCTACATCACCCAGCCGCACACCAGTGCCGGCCGGGTGCCCACCGACAAGGGCTACCGGCTCTTCGTCGACCGGCTCAGCACGGTCAAGCCGATGACCTCCGCCGAGAAGAGGGCGATCTCCTCGTTCCTCGACGGCGCCGTCGACCTCGACGACGTCGTGACCCGCTCGGTGCGGCTGCTCTCGCAGCTGACCCGCCAGGTCGCGGTCGTGCAGTACCCCACGCTCTCGCGCTCCACGGTCCGCCACGTCGAGCTGGTCGCCCTCACCCCCAACCGGCTGCTGGCCGTGCTGATCCTCAGCACCGGGCGGGTCGAGCAGCGGCTCGTCGAGCTGCCCACCGAGCTGTCCGAGGACGCGCTCGCCGACCTGCGCTCGCAGGTCAACCAGGCCGCCACCGGCCAGGTCATCGCCGACGCCGTGCGCCGGCTGCGCGAGACCGTCCCGACGACCCCCGGCGCGGGTCCCGACCGCGACCAGGGCATCACCCGCGCCGTCGCCGAGACCCTCGCCGACGCGATGGAGGACCACCGCTCCGACGAGCGGATCGCGGTCGGCGGCGCGGCCAACCTGGCCCGGTACGGCGACTCGTTCGACTCCGCCGTCCGCCCGCTGCTCGAGGCGCTCGAGGAGCACGTCGTGCTGCTCAAGCTGCTCGGCGAGGCCACCGTCGGCGGCACCGTCACGGTGCGCATCGGCGCCGAGGGCCCCTACGAGCAGCTCGCCTCCACCAGCGTCGTCGCCACCGGCTACGGCCCGCGCGACGAGGCGCTGGCCACGCTGGGCATCGTCGGCCCCACCCGCATGGACTACCCCGGCACGATGTCCGCGGTGCGCGCCGTCGCCCGCTACGTCTCCCGGATCCTCGACGAGGGCTGACCGGCCCGCGTCGCGCCGTACCTCTCCACCCCGATCTCGTTAGGAACACAGGTGAGCCAGGACCTCTACGACCTGCTCGGAGTCGACCGCGACGCGGACGACACCGCGATCAAGAAGGCCTACCGGCGGCTCGCGCGGCAGTACCACCCCGACGTCAACCCCGAGCCCGAGGCGCAGGACAAGTTCAAGGAGATCTCCCGCGCCTACGAGGTGCTCTCGGACCCGCAGAAGCGCTCGGCCTACGACCGCGGCGGCGACCCGTTCGGCGGTGCCGGCGGTGGGTTCGGGCAGGGGCCCGGGTTCTCGTTCACCGACATCATGGACGCCTTCTTCGGCGGCCAGGCCGGTGGCGCGGGCGGCGGTCGCGGTCCGCGGCCGCGCGTGCGTCGCGGCCAGGACGCGCTGATCCGGCTCGAGGTCGACCTCGCCGAGGCGGCGTTCGGCGTCACCCGCGAGCTCAAGGTCGACACCGCGGTGCTGTGCACGACCTGCCACGGCGACGGTGCCGCGCCCGGCAGCCACCCGGTGCCCTGCGAGACGTGCCGCGGCCAGGGCGAGGTCGCCCACGTGCAGCGCTCGTTCCTCGGCGAGATCCGCACGCTGCGTCCCTGTGCGGCCTGCCGCGGCTTCGGCACGATCATCCCCGAGCCGTGCCGCGAGTGCTCCGGCGACGGCCGCGTCCGCTCGCGCCGCACGCTGACGGTGAAGATCCCCGCCGGCGTCGACACCGGCACCCGCGTCCAGCTCGCCGAGCAGGGCGAGGTCGGCCCGGGCGGCGGCCCGGCCGGTGACCTGTACGTCGAGATCCAGGTCGCCGCGCACCCCGTCTTCACCCGCCACGGCAACGACCTGCACTGCACCGTGACCGTGCCGATGACGGCCGCCGCGCTCGGCACCTCCCTCACGCTGCCGACCCTCGAGGCCGACGTCGAGCAGGACGCCGACTCCGGGGTGGAGACCGAGTTCGCCCTCGAGATCCCCGCCGGCACCCAGTCCGGGACCGAGCAGGTCCTCCGCGGGCGTGGCGTCCCCGGCCTGCGGGGTGGCCGCGGCGACCTGGTGGTCAGCGTCGCCGTGGAGACCCCGCAGCGGCTCGACGCCCGCCAGGAGGAGCTGCTGCGCGAGCTCGCCGCCATCCGTGGCGAGGAGACGCCCACGGGCCAGGTCAAGCCGGGGTCGAAGTCGTTCTTCGGCCGGCTCCGCGACGCCTTCGACGGCCACTGACGGACCGCCGATGTCGCTCCCGGTCCACCTCGTCCCCGCGCTCGACGGGGTCGTCGTCGGGTCCACCGTGACCGTCGAGGGCGACGAGGCCCACCACGCCGTGGCCGTGCGCCGGCTGCGGGTGGGGGAGAGCGTCGTGCTGACCGACGGGGCCGGCACCTCGGTCACCGCCGAGGTCGCCTCGACCGGCAAGCGGGTCTTCACGGCGGTCGCCGCCGACGTACGTCGCGTGGCGGCGCCGGCGCCGGCCGTCGTCGTCGTGCAGGCGCTGCCCAAGGGCGACCGGGGCGAGCTGGCCGTCGAGGTGCTGACCGAGGTCGGTGTCGCGCGGGTCGTGCCGTGGGCCGCGGCTCGCTCGGTGGCGGTTTGGAAGGGTGAGCGGGCGGCGAAGTCCCTGGCCAAGTGGCGATCCACCGCCCGCGAGGCGGCCAAGCAGGCCCGGCGCCCGTGGTTCCCCGAGGTCGACGAGCTGGCCTCGACCGCCGACGTGGTCGCGATGCTCTCCACGGCGTCGCTCGCCGTGGTGCTCCACGAGGAGGCGTCGGTGCCGCTGGCGTCGCTGGCGCTGCCGGCCGACGGTCCGCTCGTGGTCGTCGTCGGTCCCGAGGGCGGCCTGACCGAGGAGGAGGTCGCGGCGTTCACCGCGGCCGGTGCCTCCTCGGTGCGTCTGGGCGCGGAGGTGCTGCGGACCTCGACGGCCGGCGTCGCGGCCGTGGCCGCACTGCTGGCGCGGACCCCGCGCTGGGGCTGAGCCCTGGGCCGGGCCCCGTTGGGTCTGGCCGCTGGGCCCGAACGCTCGGCCTGGCTGCCGGCGCTACTCGACCGTGATGGTCTTGCTGTCCTCGGTCGGGCCGAAGCCCTCGCCGCCGGAGGGGTCGTCGGTCATCGCGACGAACGAGTAGGTGCCGGGCTCGAGCCCGGACACGTCGACCTCGCTGGCCCACGGGTAGAGCTTGTCCATCCAGCCCTCCGCGGTCGCGAACCCGTCCAGGACGACCTTGCCGCCCTCGTCGCGGACCTCCCACGGCACGGTGGCCTCGAACGACGACGCGACGCCCGCGGCGGTGAAGGTGTCGGCGACCGTCTCGCCCTGCTCCGGCCCGCTGATGCTCACCAGCGCGAGCACCTCCAGCGGGGCGGCCTGGGTCAGGTCGCCCTCCGTGCCGAAGAGCGGGACCGGGGCGCCGTCGACGTCGACGACCCGCACCGGCAGCCGCTCCTGCGCGACGCCCTGCAGGGTGTAGACGAGCTGCTGGGCGGCGATGCGCGCCTCGGCGGCGGTCAGGTCGCCGCGCTCGGACCAGGCCGCGCCGTCGACGGTGACCACGATGGCGTCATCCTGCGGCTCGACGCCGACGATGCCGCCGGGGTTCTCCGGCCACAGCGAGCGGTAGTCGGGGTCGACCGCGTCGCCGTACGCCGTGAGGGCTGCGGCGGCGCTGAAGTGGTCGCCGCCGACGCGGCGGAACTCGCGGTAGAGCCGGACGCCCTGCGGGGTGTCACCGGCGAAGTAGACCGGCACGGTCGTCTCCCCGCCGCCCTGCGACGGTTCGCTCGTCGCGGTCGGGTCGCTGGCGCTCGGCTCGTCGCTCGGGGTGCTGCTGGCGGTGGGGGAGCTCGTGCTGCCCGCGGGTGCCGGGTCGTCGGCGGAGGTGTCGTCCTCCCCGCAGGCGGCGAGCGTCAGCGCGAGGGTGGAGGCGGTCAGCAGGGCGGAGATCCGCAGGCGAGCGTCCATGGGGCCCATCCTCCCGGGTCGGGGCGTCGATGCAGGTGAGACGCGCGCGGGGCGGCGCTAGGTTGCGTGCATGAGGAACGCGGACTGCTTGTTCTGCAAGATCGTCGCCGAGGAGGTGCCGGCCGAGGTCGTGCACGTCACCGAGCGGACCGTCGCCTTCCGCGACATCAACCCCCAGGCGCCGACGCACGTGCTCGTCGTGCCGCGCGACCACTACGCGAACGCCGCCGAGCTCGCTGCGGGCGACCCGGTCGCCTCGGCCGAGCTGGTGACGGCCGCCGCCGCGATCGCGACCGCCGAGGGGCACGAGGACTACCGGTTGGTCTTCAACACCGGCGCCGGCGTGGGACAGACCGTCTTCCACACCCACCTGCACGTGCTCGCCGGGCGCTCGATGACCTGGCCTCCGGGCTGAGCTCCGCTTTCCGTCCCGCCACGACCCCCGGACGTACCAAACCCCCCTCCGCGCGTTCCGACCTGCCTCGCGACCCGGCGGCGGCCGGTTGGGTACGTCCGCCGGTTCAGCGGTGGCCGACGAGCGTCGGCGTGGCGGTCAGGACCCGCAGGCCGACGGACGGTCCCGGGATGGTGACGGTGCCGGTGACGGGTCGCCACGGTCCGCCGTCGACGCTGAACTCCGCGCTGTAGGTGGTGTCGACGCTGGGGCTGACGCGGCCGGCCTTGCGGTAGTCGTGGGTGACGTCGAGGGCGGGGTAGGGCGCGCCGGGGTCGCTGGTGGTCGTGGTGGTGCCGTCGCCGAAGTGCCAGGTGTAGCCGGTCGCGGTGATGCGCAGGTCGACCTGGCGGCCGAGGAGCGTGACGCTGCGGGTGAGGTCGCCCTGGTCGGTGTAGAAGTTGGTGGCTAAGTTGACCAGGGTGCGGCCGTCGGGTGGTTGGACCTGCAGCTGTGCCGGTGGTAGGGGGAGGCGGCGGAACGCTGCTGCGACCATCCCGGGTGTCACTTGTGGTGCCACAAGGTCGGGTTCATCCGCGAGCTCGTTGCAGTAGCTGAGTGGGTCGGCGCCGACGCTGATGGCTGTTCGCACGCAGATTGCGTCCCAGTCAGAGTCGCGAATTCCCGTTGTCGTCGCGTGCGCGTCGCCGGCTTCGGCGGACCCACTGCTGGTTGTTCCGTCGCACCGGTACTGCCAGCTGATCCGAATGGCGCCGTTGATCATCTCTTCCGACCTGACCCACGAGCAGGCGGCCTCCGCTCGCGCAGGAGCCATGACGATGGCGAGGGAAGCGATGAGCCCGGTTATCAGCCACCTCATCAGAGGAATCCGATAAATGCGACCGCCCATTGCTCTCCGTCTCGGCGGACCTTGAACTTGATGATGCGCTTGTCCTCGTCGTAGGTGACTGGCTTCTCGCCGCGGGCATTGACCGTCTTGCCACCCGTGATCGTCACTGCTGTGTCGATGACAGCAGCCGACTGGCCCTGGCGGGTCACCTTGGACTTGTCGATGCGCCAGCCGTCGGTCTCGAAGTATCCGCCGGCTTCGTGCACCCGTTCGATCGGGTCGATGAGTCCGTCGCACGAGTGGCAGTCCGGCGTGCTCAAAACGCGTACGGAGGTGGTGTCACCCGTTGCCAGTGCTTCGTTCTGCGCCGCGATCCATGCCTCCACTGCTGCGCTCGGGTCACTGCCCTCGCTGACGGGGTCGCCTGATGGAGGTGCTGATCCCGACGAACTCGGCGCTGACGTTTCCGGAGCGACCTTCGGCTTCGGGTCGTCGGAGGAGCAGGCGGAGAGCGCGAGGGTGGCGACGAGGGCCAGGGCGCCGAGGTTCCGCAGGGGCATGGTGTGGTCCTTCCCGAGACAGCAGCACCCAGACCGAGGCGCCGTTACGGACGATAACCACGTCCGGCGGCCGAGGACACCGCCCGACGTCACCCTGTGGACAGCGACCGGGCGCAGGAGACGACCCGCGTCACGGCGGCCTCAGGAGTCCCAGCACCGCGTCGACAACCCAGCAATTGCGCGGTTGTGGCGGGTCGGACCGGGTCGGGCGCTGAACGGGCGCAATTGAACGATCGTTGACGCGCGACCCATCCCCGAGCGACTGCCCAGCCCAGCCCGTCCAGCCCGGCCTCAGAACAGCTCGAGCACCCGCAGCCCGGCGAAGAGGACAGGCAGCCCGAAGACGACGAGCATCACCCAGGCGGTGATCCGGTGGCGGCGCTGCGAGGAGTCGAGGCGGGCGGCGAAGTCGAGGAGCGCGCCGTCGGGGACGTGGGCGGTGAGGCCCATGCGGCGGGCGTCGGGAGGGAGGTGCTGGCCGGCGTACCAGAAGGGCTCGGTGTCGTCGTCGTGGTCGTCGGGGTCCTCGACGGGATCACACGGGTCGACGGGAACACTGGGCACATCACCGACGCTACGCCGGTGCAGCACAAGTCGCTGGGGCGCACGGAGGCGCTCCCGTAGCATGGACAGGCACCCATCGTCGACGAAAGGCCGCCCGGACCGGGCATCCATGACTGACAGCCAGACCTCTTCCACGCGGCACACCGTCGTGGTCCCGAACAGCATCAACATGGTGAGCCTGCTGGGGCCGGGCGACGAGCACCTCGGGCTCATCGAGCAGGCCTTCGACGCGGACGTCCACGTCCGCGGCAACCGGATCACCCTGTACGGCGAGCCGGGGGAGATCGCCCTCGCCGAGCGGCTGCTCGACGAGCTGGTGACGATCATCCGCACCGGCCAGGGCGTGACCGGCGAGACCGTCGAGCGCGTGCTCGCGATGCTCCGCGCCGAGACCACCGAGCGCCCCGCCGACGTGCTGAGCCTGAACATCCTCAGCAACCGCGGCCGGTCGATCCGGCCGAAGACGCTGAACCAGAAGCGGTACGTCGACTCCATCGACAAGCACACCGTCACGTTCGGCATCGGCCCCGCGGGCACGGGCAAGACCTACCTCGCGATGGCCAAGGCCGTGCAGGCGCTGCAGAGCAAGAACGTCAACCGGATCATCCTGACGCGCCCGGCCGTCGAGGCCGGCGAGCACCTCGGCTTCCTGCCCGGCACGCTCAGCGAGAAGATCGACCCGTACCTGCGCCCGCTCTACGACGCGCTGCACGACATGATCGACCCCGAGTCGATCCCGAAGTTGATGGCCGCCGGCACCATCGAGGTGGCGCCGCTGGCGTACATGCGCGGCCGCACGCTCAACGACTCCTTCATCATCCTCGACGAGGCGCAGAACACCACGCCCGAGCAGATGAAGATGTTCCTGACCCGCCTCGGCTTCGGCTCGAAGATCGTCGTCACCGGCGACATCACCCAGACCGACCTGCCGGGCGGGGTGAAGTCGGGCCTGCGGATCGTCGAGGGGATCCTCGACGGCGTGGAGGACATCGCGTTCAACCGCCTGACCAGCACCGACGTGGTCCGGCACCGCCTGGTCGGCAAGATCGTGGCGGCGTACGACGAGTTCGACGCCGAGCGCGAGCGGGTCGACCTCCAGCGCAGCGAGCGCGCGGCGAAGGACGCGAGCCGGTGAGCATCGAGGTCCTCGACGAGTCCGGCCACGCCCTCGACGTGCGGTGGCTGGCCGACCTGAGCCGGTTCGTGATGGACCGGATGCGCGTCCACCCGATGGCCGAGCTGTGCATCAAGGCCGTGGACGAGGCCACCATCGCCGAGCTCAACGAGCAGTGGATGGACAAGGAGGGCCCGACCGACGTGCTGGCCTTCCCCATGGACGAGCTGCGCCCGGGCCTGGTCGACGAGGAGCCCGAGGAGGGCGTCCTCGGTGACCTCGTGCTCTGTCCCGAGATCGCCGCCAGGCAGGGCGAGACCGCCGGCCACGGCAAGGACGCCGAGATCGAGCTGCTCACCGTGCACGGCATCCTGCACCTCCTCGGCTACGACCACGCCGAGCCGGAGGAGCACAAGGAGATGTTCGGCCTGCAGGACGAGATCCTGAAGGAGTGGCGCACCCGGTGACCGCCGGGGACGTGGGGCTGCTGGTCACGGCAGCCGCACTCGTCGTGCTCGCGGGCCTCTTCAGCGCCGTCGACGCCGGCATCGGGGCCTTCTCCCGCGCCCGCGCCGAGGAGCTGGTGGGGGAGGAGCGGGCCGGCGCCAAGAAGCTGGTCGCGCTCCTCGACGAGCCGGTGCGCTTCCTCAACACCGCGCTCTTCCTGCGGCTGCTGTGCGAGGTCGCCGCGATCGTGCTGGTGACCCTGCAGATCGACGAGGGCGTCGACGGCGCCTGGTGGGCCAGCGTGCTGCTGACCATCGCGATCATGCTGGTGGTCAGCTTCGTCGTCATCGGGGTCGCGCCGCGGACCCTCGGCCGGCAGCACTCCGAGACCGTCGCGCTCTACTCCGCCGGGCCCCTGATGGCGCTCAGCAAGGTGCTCGGCCCGCTGCCGCGGCTGCTCATCGTCGTCGGCAACGCGCTGACCCCGGGCAAGGGCTTCCGCGAGGGCCCGTTCTCCACCGAGACCGAGTTGCGCGAGCTGGTCGACCTCGCCGAGGCCTCCGCGGTCATCGAGTCCGGCGAGCGCCGGATGATCCACTCGGTCTTCGAGCTCGGCGACACCACCGCCCGCGAGGTGATGGTCCCGCGCAACGACGTGGTCTACGTCGAGCGCCACAAGAACCTGCGGCAGACCATGTCGCTCTTCCTGCGCTCGGGCTTCTCCCGCGTGCCGGTCATCGAGGACAACCTCGACACGATCCTCGGCTTCGCCTACCTCAAGGACGTCGTGCGACGTGACTTCGAGGCGCCCGAGGTGGAGCTGACCCAGCGCATCGACGAGGTGATGCGCCCGGCGACGTACGTCCCGGAGTCCAAGCCCGTCGACGCGCTGCTCTCGGAGATGCAGGCCAACCGGCAGCACATCGCGGTCGTCGTCGACGAGTACGGCGGCACCGCCGGCATCATCACCATCGAGGACCTGCTCGAGGAGATCGTCGGCGAGATCACCGACGAGTACGACGAGGAGCAGGTCGACTCCGAGCGTCTCCAGGACGAGGAGGGTCAGCCGGAGGGCTGGCGCGTGTCGTCCCGCTTCCCGGTCGACGACCTCGACGAGCTCTTCGGCTTCGACGTCGAGGAGGAGGACGTCGACAGCGTCGGCGGCCTCATGGCCAAGCACCTCGGCCGCGTGCCGATCCCCGGCTCGGTGGTGAAGGCCCACGGCCTGCGCTTCGAGGCGGAGGGGCCCGCAGGCCGGCGCAACAAGGTGGCCACGGTGCGGATCGCCCCCGTGGGCCCCGATGACGACGACAGCCAGGAGGACGAATGAGCAGCGAGCTCAGCGCCGAGGACCGCAAGCTGGTCACCCTCGCCCGGGCGACCCGGGCGCGCACGCGGGCGGCGGAGGGCGCCGCCGTGCGCGACGCCGACGGCCGGACGTACGCCGCCGCGACGGTCGACCTGCCGACCCTGCAGGTCTCCGCGCTCGGCGTGTGCGTCGCGATGGCGGTCGCGTCCGGCGCGACCGGCCTCGAGGCCGCGGTCGTGCTGACCGAGGCCGACGCGCTGCGCGACGCCGACCTGGCCGCCCTGCACGACCTCGCGGGCGCGGGGGTGGTCGTCCACCGGGGCGACCCGCGGGGCACGATCGAGGCGTCCGTCACCACCTGACGCCGACCGGGGAACCCCTTCGCGCGGTCGGCGCCGACGGGAGTAACTTGTTGTCCGTGACAACCACCGGGCCCTGGGAGCGGCACGGACAGGCGGTCGCGCGGTTGCAGGCGTCGTACGCCGCGATCCCGCCGGGCGCGCCGGTCCGGCTGGCCAAGCAGACCTCGAACCTCTTCCGTCCGCGCGCGGCCGCGACCGGTCCGGGCCTCGACGTCAGCGGCCTGACCGGCGTCATCGAGGTCGACCCCGTCGCACGGACCGCCGAGGTGCAGGGCATGTGCACCTACGAGGACCTCGTCGACGCGACGCTGCCGCACGGGCTGATGCCCTACGTCGTGCCCCAGCTGCGGACGATCACCCTCGGCGGGGCGGTGACCGGCCTCGGTATCGAGTCCACCAGCTTCCGCAACGGGCTGCCGCACGAGTCGGTGCTGGAGATGGACGTCTTCACCGGCGCCGGCGAGGTCGTGACGACCCGCCCCGGCGAGGAGCTGTTCGACACCTTCCCCAACTCCTACGGCTCGCTGGGCTACGCCACCCGCCTGCGGATCAGCCTCGAGCAGGTGCCGTCGTACGTCGCGCTGCGCCACGTCCGCGTCGAGCCGCACCTGCTGGCCCCGACCATCGAGGGGATCGTCGCGACCGGCGAGCTCGACGGCGTCCGGGTCGACGGCCTGGACGGCACGGCGTTCTCGCCCGACGAGGTCTACCTGACGCTCGCGACCTGGCAGGAGGAGCCGGGGCCGACCAGCGACTACACCGGCCAGGACATCTACTACCGCAGCGTCCAGCAGCGCACGACCGACCTGCTGACGACGTACGACTACCTGTGGCGCTGGGACACCGACTGGTTCTGGTGCTCCGGCGCGTTCGGCGCGCAGCACCCGCTCGCGCGCCGGGTGTGGCCGCGCCGGTGGCGCCGCTCGGACGTCTACCACCGCCTCGTCGCCCTGGAGCGCCGCCACGGGATCGTCGACCGGCTCGACCGCCGGGCCGGCCGACCGCAGCGCGAGCGGGTGATCCAGGACGTCGAGGTGCCGGTCGAGCGGCTCACCGAGTTCCTGACCTGGTTCGACGAGGCCGTCGGCATGCGGCCGGTGTGGCTGTGCCCGCTGGTGGCGAAGGGCGACTGGCCGACGTACCCCCTCGAGCGCGGCGCGACGTATGTCAACGTCGGCTTCTGGGGCACTGTCCCCGTCGGCGACGACGCACCCGACGCCCCGGCCAACCGCGCCATCGAGGCCAAGGTCCACGAGCTCGGCGGCCACAAGTCGCTGTACTCCGAGGCCTTCTACGACCGTGGGACGTTCGACCGGCTCTACGCCGGCGAGCACCTCGCGGCCGTCAAGCAGACGTTCGATCCCGACGACAGGCTGACGAGCCTCTACGACAAGGTGGTGAGGAGACGGTGAGCTCGATCTCGATCGGCGACGCAGTGGCGTCGCTGCTCCGTGACGGGATGCCGGTGCGGTTCGAGGCGTACGACGGGTCGGCCGCCGGGCCGGCCGACGCCGACATCCGCCTGGAGCTGGCCGACCCGCGCGGGCTGGCCTACATCATGACGGCTCCGGGCGACCTCGGCATGGCGCGCGCCTACGTCTCGGGCGACCTGCTGGTGCACGGCGTGCACCCGGGCGACCCGTACGACGCGATGACCCTGCTGATGAACCACCTGCGCTTCCGCAAGCCGACCCCCGCCGAGGCGCTGCGCCTGGTGCGCGGGCTCGGCCTCACCCACCTCAAGCCGCCGCCGCCCCCGCCGCAGGAGCACCTGCCGCGCTGGCGCCGCGTGGTCGAGGGCGTGCGGCACAGCCTGACGCGCGACGCCGAGGTGATCAGCCACCACTACGACGTCTCCAACGCCTTCTACCGCCACGTGCTCGGCCCCTCGATGGCCTACACCTGCGCGGTCTTCCCGAAGGAGTCGGCGTCGCTGGAGGAGGCCCAGGCCGAGAAGTTCGACCTCGTCGCCCGCAAGCTCGACCTCCAGCCCGGCCAGCGCCTGCTCGACGTCGGCTGCGGCTGGGGCGGCATGGTCGTCCACGCCGCGAAGGAGTACGGCGTCAAGGCGCTCGGCGTGACGCTCTCGCGCGAACAGGCGTCGTGGGCCAAGCAGGCCATCGACGAGGCCGGGGTCGGCGACCTGGTCGAGGTGCGCCACTCCGACTACCGCGACGTGCTGGAGACCGGCTTCGACGCGATCAGCTCGATCGGCCTCACCGAGCACATCGGGGTGCGCAACTACCCGGCGTACTTCGGCTTCCTGCACGACCACCTCAAGCCCGAGGGGCGCCTGCTCAACCACTGCATCACCCGGCCGCACAACCGGCCGGCGTCGACGGGGGCGTTCATCGACCGCTACGTCTTCCCCGACGGCGAGCTGACCGGCTCCGGCACGATCATCACGTCCGCGCAGGACGCCGGCCTGGAGGTGCAGCACGAGGAGAACCTGCGCCACCACTACGCGATGACCCTGCGCGAGTGGTGCGCCAACCTCGTGGAGAACTGGGACGCCTGCGTCGCCGAGGTCGGCGAGGGCACCGCGCGGGTGTGGGGCCTCTACATGGCCGGCTCGCGGCTGGCCTTCGAGCGCAACGAGATCCAGCTGCACCAGGTGCTGGCGACCAGGACCACCGACGACGGCTCCGACGGATTCCCGCTGCGTCCGACGTGGTGACTAGCCTGACCCGGTGAGCACCAGGGCCCAGCAGCACACCGCCGAGGTCGTCGGACGGACCCAGGTCGCCGACCACCTCGTGCGGCTCGTGCTCGGCGGTCCCGGGCTCACCGGGTTCACCTCGACCGGCGTGCCGGACGAGTGGGTCGGCCTGGTCGTGCCCGGCCAGTTCCAGAGCCGCTACTACACCGTCCGTTCCTGGGACCCGTCCGCCGGCGACGGTGGCGAGCTCGTGCTCGACGTCGTCGTCCACGACGTCGGCCTGGTCACCGAGTGGGCGCGCCGCGACGTGGTGGGGGAGACCGTCACCGTGACCGAGCCGAAGGGCTCCTTCGCGATGCCCGACGACGCGGCCTGGCTGCTGCTCGTCGGCGACCTGACCGCGCTGCCGGCGATGGCGCGCATCCGCGAGACCGTCGACGTCCCCACCCGGGTCTGGGCCGAGGTCCCGGCCGACGACGAGCTCGCCGGCTACCTGCCCGCCGGCGCCGACGTCACCTGGCTCGACCAGCCCGGCGACGGCGAGAGCCGGCTGGCCGCGGCCGTCGAGGCGATCGACTGGCCCGAGGGCGAGGGCTACTTCTGGATGGCCGGGGAGTCCGCGCAGATGCGCGCGGTCCGCAAGCACCTCATGCGCGTCCGGCGGTTGCCGAGCACGGCGTACGACGTCATGGGCTACTGGCGCGCGAACGCCGAGCGCCAGCCCCGCTCCGTCGACCCCGGCCCCGTGTGGCGCGCCGGCAAGGCGGCCGGCAAGAGCGACGACCAGATCTGGGCCGACTACGACTCAGCCGCGACCGACCCAGCGAACGGACAGGCCTGACATGAGCGAGACCACCACCCCCGAGCACCGCAGCGGCTTCGCCTCCTTCGTCGGCCGGCCCAACGCGGGCAAGTCGACGCTCACCAACGCCCTGGTGGGCCAGAAGGTGGTCATCACCAGCTCCAAGCCGCAGACGACGCGGACCGTCGTGCGTGGCATCGTGCACCGCCCCGACGCTCAGCTCGTCCTCGTCGACACCCCTGGCCTGCACCGTCCGCGCACGCTGCTCGGGGAGCGGCTCAACGACCTCGTCAAGACCACGCTGGCCGAGGTCGACGTCGTCGCCGCGTGCTTCCCGGCGAACGAGAAGATCGGCCCCGGCGACCGCTTCATCGTCAACGAGATGGCCAAGGTCAAGCGGACCACGAAGGTCGCGATCGCCACCAAGACCGACCTCGCCACGCCCGAGCAGGTCGGCCAGCACCTGCTCGACATCCAGGCGCTGGGCGCCGAGACCGGCACGGACTGGGCCGAGATCGTCCCCGTCTCCGCGCAGGCCGGCGACCAGGTCGGGCTCCTCGCCGACCTGCTCATCGGACTGCTGCCGGCCGGGCCGCAGCTCTACCCCGACGGTGACCTGAGCGACGCCCCGGAGGAGATCCTCGTCGCCGAGCTGATCCGGGAGGCCGCGCTCGAGGACGTCCGCGACGAGCTGCCGCACTCGATCGCCGTCGTGGTCGAGGAGATGAACCTCCGCGAGGACCGCCCTGAGGACAAGCCGCTGCTCGACATCCACGCCAACGTGTACGTCGAGCGCGACTCCCAGAAGGGGATCATCATCGGCCACAAGGGCGCGCGGCTGCGCAAGATCGGCACCGACTCCCGCAAGCAGATCGAGGCCCTCCTCGGCACCCCGGTCTACCTCGACCTGCACGTGAAGATCGCCAAGGACTGGCAGCGCGACCCCCGCCAGCTGCGCAAGCTCGGCTTCTGAGCCACCCCGCTGGTCGAGGAGGTTGCGCAGCAACCGTCTCGAGACCCGGTGAGGGGCGCAGGGCCGCAACCACGGTCACCGGGTCTCGTCGACGCTCGGTTTCGAGACAGGCGCTGCGCGCCTTCCTCAACCCACCGGCCAGGGCTCGCTGCCCTCCGCTGGTCGAGGAGGTTGCGCAGCAACCGTCTCGAGACCCGGTGAGGGGCGCAGGGCCGCGACCACGGTCACCGGGTCTCGTCGACGCTCGGTTTCGAGACAGGCGCTGCGCGCCTTCCTCAACCCACCGGCCAGGGCTCGCTGCTCTCCGCCGGTCGAGGAGGTTGCGCAGCAACCGTCTCGAGACCCGGTGAGGGGCGCAGGGCCGCGACCACGGTCACCGGGTCTCGTCGACGCTCGGTTTCGAGACAGGCGCTGCGCGCCTTCCTCAACCAGCCGGCCAGGGCTCGCTGCTCGACCAGCGGGTGGCGCGCCAGCGCCGACCGTTGTCGAGGCCCGGTGAGGGGCGCAGGGCAGCGCGCAGGGTCACCGGGTCTCGACGCGCCCGTCGCGACCTCGTTCCTCGGTCGCGGGGCTTGCTCGACCTTCCTTCGCGACGCCGCCCGCTCGTTCCTCGCGGGCGGCTGCTCAGTCCGGCGCCCAGCAGCGGCCGAAGGTCATGCCGTTGCGCCACTGGTCGGCGCTGGGCCACTCGTAGCCCCACTCGAAGCTGAGCGGGTCGTCGGCGGCGTCGCGGCCGGCGGCCTCGCACGGGCCCTGCCCGGCGTCGCGGACGCGCGCCTCGCCCGGGTAGCGACCGGGCCCGAGGTCGATGACGGAGACCGCGCGCCAGGAGTGCTCCGCCGAGCACGGCACCCGACGGAAGCGGGGGGCGTCCGGGCCGGCGGTGCCGCACATGGCCCACCGGTCCGCGGCCTCGGGACGGTCCAGCGCGCCCGCCAGCCGTCCGGTCAGCGGGGCGAGCTGCTCGGCCCCGGCGAGCGCGACGACGTCGCAGCGGTACCAGTCAGCGCCGGCGTCGGACTCCTCGACGGTGGGGGTGAACCACACCGAGCGCAGCATGCTCAGCCGCAGGTCCTGGCGGTCGCCGCCGAGGAACCCCTGGAGCCGCTGCGGGCACTCCTCGGCGACCTGCTGCTGCACCCGGTCGGAGTCGACGGCCAGGAGGTGGCCGCCGACGACGGCGTCGACCCGGCCGACCGCGTACGTCATCGAGGTGTGCCGACCAGAGCAGGGCACGGGGTCGGTCGACGTGGTCGGGGCGACCGCCTCGTCGTAGGTCATCCGGTAGCAGGCGCGGTCCTGCGGCTCGCGGACCTGCTCGGCCGGCGTCGAGGAAGCGGCCGAGGGAGCGGCCGAGGGAACGTTCGGAGAGGCCGTCGACGGCGTGGGGGAGGACCCGGACCCCGGCTCAGGCTCCGACCCCGACGAGCAGCCGGCAGCCAGGGCCAGCAGCAGGAGGGCGGCCGCGCCGCGGGCGCGCATCAGTCCGGGGTCCGCGCCCAGCAGACCGAGCGCCGGTTGCCGGCCTGCCACTCGGCCTCGTGGAACCAGGTGAAGCCGAAGTCGTACTCGACAGGGTAGCCGAGCCACGCGCCCACCGAGTCGGAGCAGAAGTCGCGGGTGGTGACCTCGACGACGCGGTCGCCGGGGTACTCGTCGTCCTGGTCCCCGACCTTGATCGTGGTGACCGCACGCCAGTCGTGAGGCTGGGAGCACGGCACCTTTTCGCCGGCGTCGACCGACGGGCCGGACGCGCACACCATCCAGCGGTCCTTCGGGCGGCCCATCAGCAGGCCCTCGGTGGTCTCGGGGAGGGCGACGTACTCCTCGCTCTGCTCGCCCCCGCCGACGACGTCGCAGCGGTACCAGCGGGCGCCGTCGTCCCACGCCTCCTCCGAGGGCCGGAACCACGCCCAGCTGACGACCGTGCGCATCACCAGGCTCTCGTCGGCGCCGAGCAGCTCCTGGAACTTCGTCGAGCAGGTCTCGTAGGCGAAGGAGCCCAGCGCCTCGTCGTCGTACGCCGCGTCGCGCAGGTCGGTGGGCAGCTCGCCGACCGCGTAGGTCTGGGCGGTGTGGCGCTCGGAGCAGGGGACCGTGCGCGTGGCGTTCGAGGCGCGGGCGACGTCGTCGGGGGTCAGCACGCGGCACGCACCGAGCTCGGGGACCTCGACCGCGTCGACCTGGTCGGGGTCGGTGTCGCCGCCCTGGGCGTCCGTCGCGCACCCGGCCAGCAGAGCCGTCGCCAGGAGCAACGTGGGGAGCAGACGCACGCGGCGGATGCTACCCCTGGAGCTCCTCGCGCATCCGGTCGAGGATCCTGCTGATCAGCCGGGAGACCTGGACCTGGCTCACGCCGATGTCCTCGCCGATCTCGGCCTGGCTGCGGTCCTCGAAGAACCGCAGGTACACGATGCGTCGGTCGCGCTCGCCCAGCGCGCGGACCACGGGTGCCAGCGCCACCCGGGCGTCGCTGGCGGTCAGCGGGTCCTCGCCGGACGCGTCCACCAGGAGCTCGCCGAGGGAGCTGCTGTCCGGGTCGCCGCCCGGGGCGAGCGGCGCGTCGAGGGACCGGGGCGCGAAGCAGCCCCAGGCGCGGTTGGCCTCGTCGTACTCCTCGGGGGAGACGTCGAGCGCCTCGGCGACCTCGGCCTCGGTCGGCTCGCGGCCCAGCTCGTGGGCGAGGTCCTCGGCCGTGCGGATGAGCCGGGTCTGCAGCTCCTGGATGCGTCGCGGCGGTCGCACCGCCCAGCCGTGGTCGCGGAAGTGGCGGGTCAGCTCGCCGCGCACGGTGGGGACGGCGAAGGTCAACAGGTCGTGGCCGCGGTCGGGGTCGAAGCGGGCGACGGCCTTGACGAGTCCGACGTAGGCGACCTGCACGAGGTCGTCGTCGGCGATGCCGCGGCCGCGGTAGCGCCGGGCGACCGCCTCGGCGACGCCGCGGTTGACGAGCACCAGCTCACGACGGAGGTCCTCCCGCCGGGCCTCGTCCGAGGTGGAGCGGAGCCGGTCCAGGAGCGCCTCGGTCCTCGCGGCACGCTCGGCGCGCGGCAGGCGGGTGGGGGTGCGAGCAGAGGTCATGAGGATCCGTCCCGAGGAGAGAGGGATGCGCCGTCTGCTCAGCGTCGTCCTTCCCTCACACAACCCCAGGGCGTGACGCAGAAACCTCACCCGAGGGGGTGAGAACGGCCTCGTCGCGGACGTCGTCCGGTGTGGCTCGGACGTTCTCGGGAACTGTCGGCGGGAGCCTCCGAGACCTGTGAGGATTGCCCCTCCTCCCGCTGGTGACGGACGCGGGGAAGTGGGCACAGGAGGGCCATGAGCGAGCAGCACCGCAGAAGGGATGCCATGGACGGGTCGTACGACGACCTCGGCCGGTCGGCCGCCTTCGACCAAGCGCCCGGTCTGCTCGCGTTGTTCGAGGGCCCCGACCTGCGCCTCACCGTGGTCAACGAGGCCGGCCGGGCGCTGCTCGGCGACGAGGCCGTCGAGGTGCTGACCGTCGGCGGCTCCGACGCCGGCGGTCCCGGAAGCGACCTGCTCGACCTGGCCCGTGCTGTCCACGAGACCGGCGAGGCCCGCACCGGCGAGCTCGCGCTCGATGACGACGGCACCCTGGCTCTCGGGCTGGCCCCGTGGCGCGCGGAGGACGGCTCGGCGCGCGGCGTCGTCGCCCAGGCGCTGGCCGGTGCACCGCGTCCCGCCCCCGTGCCTGCTGCAGCCCCGGCCCCCGCGCCCACCCCGCCTGCGCCGCCCGCGCCCTCCGCCGGCCCCGACCAGACGCTCGTCGCGCTGCAGGACGCCCTCCTGCCCGGCGGGGTCCCGATCCCGCGCGGCATCCGGCTGGCGGCCCGCTACCTGCTCGCCGACGAGGGCGTCGTCGCCGGCGGTGACTGGTTCGACGCCGTCGCGCTCGAGGACGGTCGGTTGGTGCTTGCGGTCGGTGACGTCGTGGGCCACGGGGTCCGCGCCTCGGTCGCCATGGGCGAGCTGCGCGCGCTCTTCGAGGAGCGCGCCCGCCTCGACGGCGACATCGAGGCGGCCCTCGAGCTGCTCGACTCCCGTGCCCGCCGGGTGCCGCCTGCCCGGGCCGCCACGGTCTGCGCCGCCGTCCTCGACCCGCACACCGGCGACCTCGTCTACTGCACGGCCGGCCACCCGCCGCCGATGGTGGTCAGCCCCGACGGCGAGACGACCTTCCTGCCCGCCTCGGGCGCCGGTCCGCTGGCGTCCGGCCTGCCGTTCGAGCTGGCCGAGCACCGCCTCGAGGAGGGTGACGTCCTGGTGATGTACAGCGACGGCATCGTCGAGCGCCCCGGTCGCACCGTTGCCCAGTGCACCGTCGACCTGGCCGAGGTGGTCCGCGAGGCGGTCCTCGCCGGCCCGGACCTCGAGCGGATCGAGGAGCGGGTGCCCGAGCGCATCTGCCGGGAGTCGATCGAGCGACTGGCCGGCGCGACCGGCGTGGCCGACGACGTGACCGTGCTGGCGGCCGAGCTGGTCGAGCCGATGCCCGACCTCGAGCTCAACTACCCGGCGCTGCCCGACACCCCCCGGGTGGTGCGCGCCGAGCTGGCCGAGTGGCTCGACGAGCTCCAGGTGGGCCCGCTCGACGAGGTCGCGCTACAGCACGCCGTCGGCGAGGTCGTCACCAACGCCTGCGAGCACGCCTATCCCGAGTCCACCCGTCGTGCCGACGCGGTCGTGCAGGTCGTCGCCCACCTCGACGACGAGGGCGTCGTCGAGGTCACGGTCTCCGACACCGGCAGCTGGCGTGCACCCGCCGCACCCAGCACCCGCGGGCGCGGCCTGGCGATGGCACGCGGGTTCACCGACGAGTTCGAGCTGCACCACGACGAGCACGGCACGACCGCGCGGCTCCGGCTCCGGCCGACCCGGTCGGTCGGCATGCTCACGGCCACCGGCTCCTCGGCCTCGGGCCGCGAGCCGCTGACCATCGCGGAGCGTCCGGGCGAGCTGCTGCTCTCCGGCACGGTCGACCACCGCGGCACCGACGAGCTGCGCCGCCGCATCGCGCACGCGTCGTTCGGCGGGACCGTCGACGTGGTCCTCGACATGTCCGAGGTGACCCTGCTGGCCAGCGCCGGGGTGCAGGTCCTCTACGAGGCGATGGCACCCGCCAACGGCTTCAGCCTCGGCGTCATCCACCTCGTCGCGCCCCTGGGCTCGCCCGCCCAGCACGTCCTCGAGATGGTCCGGCTGCCCTACACGACGGGGTAGCCGCGACCCACCAGCTCATCCGTGTGCGCGGCCGCAGGCCGACCCCCGAGGAGCTCGCCGCGTGCCTCCGCACGCGCGCGGCGGCGCGACGGGCCGGGCCAGCCGGCCGGGTCAGCCGGTCGTGAGCAGCGCGGCCACCGTCCCGCCGAGCTCGTACGCCGCGTCGCGCTCGTCGAGCCCGACGTCGCCGAGGACCTCCAGGACCGCTGCGGACTGCCGCCAGGGCAGCGCACCCACGATCGACTGGACCGCGCGGACCGCGCCGGTGGTGTCGTAGCGGCCGTGGACCCACAGCCCGTAGGGCTTCTTCTCACCCGCGGACGGTGACGCGCTGCCGTCGTCGGCCAGCGCGCCGCCGGCCTCGAGGAAGATCGTGTCGAAGAAGTGCTTGAGGGCGCCAGACATGTAGCCGAAGTTCGCCGGCGTGCCCAGCACGTAGCCGTCGGCGCCCAGCACGTCCTCGGCCGTCGCCTCGAGGGCGGGGCGGACCACCACCTCGACGCCCTGGATGGCCTCGTCCTGCGTGCCGGCGACGACCGCGTCGGCGAGCGACCGCACGGTGGGGGTCGGGACGTGGTGGACGACCAGCAGGCGGGGCACCCGGTCAGGATGCCGCGCGGCCGGGCGCCGGCGCGACCCGGGTGACCAGGAGCGTCGTGCACCGGAGCGCGGTGCGCCGGAGCCGGGCGGTGGCGCCGCCGCCCGACGAGCAGCCGGCCACGAGCTCGAGCACCCGCAGCACCGGCCCGTCCGGACAGACCAGGGTGGTGCGGGCCCCGCCGCCGGCGGCGGTCTCGAGCAGCGACAGGACGACCCGCGCGCTCGCGCAGTCCAGGAACGCCACGTCGCCGAGGTCGACGACGAGGGCGGCCGGCGCCAGGCCGAGCGCCCGGCGGCGTACCTGCTCGAGGCGGTCGCGGACGGCGAGGTCGAGCTCGCCGGCGACGTGCAGCACCGCATGCTGCTCGCCCACCAGGAGCCGGACGCTCGAGGAGGTGAGGACGGGGGCCGTCGGGAGGTTCGCGAGGGTCATGACCGCTCGATCCGGGGAAGCCGGTGTCGCGCCCTGGTCCCAGGCACGGCCGGTGCGGATCACCCTAGGTGAGCGGCCGGCTGCTCGTCCAGGACGTCCATCACGAGCATCGCGACCGGCATCGACCCGCTCGTGTCGCGCACGCTCGTGAGCGTCGTCCGCAGCCGCACGGACCGGCCGCGGCGGTTGACCGCGTCGACGACGACGGTGGACACCCCGTCGTCGGGCTCGGCGAGGCGCGTGCGCAGCGGCTGCCGCAGGTCCTCCAGCGGCAGCCCGATGTCGAGGTTGAGCAGGTGCTGGCCGACGGCCTCGTCGGCGCGGACGCCCCAGAGGTCCTCGGCGCGGCTGTTCCACGCCAGGACCTGGAGGTCGGCGTCGACCACGGCGACGCCGGCGTTCATGCTGCCCAGCACCGCCGACATGAAGCGGTTGAGCCGGTCGACCTCCTCCTGACGGTCACGGAGGGTCTCGTTGCTGACCTGGAGCTCGTCGTTCATCGCCTGCAGCTCCTCGTTCATCGTCTCGAGCTCCTCGTTGGTGCTCTGCAGCTCCTCGTTGGTGGTCTCGAGCTCCTCGACGGTGCTCTGCAGCTCCTCGTTGGTGGTCTCGAGCTCCTCGTTGGTGCTCTGCAGCTCCTCGTAGGCCGTCTCCAGCTGCAGGTTGGTGACCTGCAGCTCCTTCTCGAGCTGGCGGTACTGCGTGACGTCGTTGAAGATCACCGTCAGCCCGAGGTGCCCCCCGTCGTCGTCGGACAGCGGCACGACCTGTACGTCGAGGATGAGGGGCTCGTTGCCGAGCCGGTGCAGCTCGACGTCACGGACCCACACGGTGCGGCGCTGGTGCACCGCCTCGTCCATGTGCGAGCGCAGCTCCAGCGGACGGTAGGAGATCTCGAGGTCCTGGATCGGCCGGCCCACGTCGCGGGAGGACAGGCCGAACAGGTGCAGCGCCCGGTGGTTGCTCATCACGAGGCGGCCGCCGGCGTCGAGCACCACCTGAGCGGCCGCGGACGACAGGAGTGCCGAGCGCTGCAGCACCGCGTCCGGGTCGAGCGCGGCGGGGCTGGTCGCCCGCGTGGGGACGGTGACGAGGCCGCGCTCGCGCACCCCGGTGTCGACCTTGCCGAAGAAGCGCCGCCGGGTCTCGATCGGCCGGAAGTACGCCGAGTGGCTGAGCAGCATCTCGGCCTTGCCGAGGAAGAGCACGCCGTCGGGGGCCAGCGCGAAGTGCATGCGCTGCAGCACCTGCGCCTGGGTCTGGGCGTTGAGGTACATCATCGTGTTGCGGCACATCAGCAGGTCGACGTGGGAGATCGGCGCGTCCTGCACCAGGTCGTTGCGGCCGAAGATCACCGACCGGCGCAGCTCCTTGCGGAAGACGTACCGCGTGCCCGTGCGGGTGAAGTACTTCTCCCGCAGGGCCTCCGGCACGGAGGCGATCTCGTTGTCGGCGTACGACGCCTGGCGGGCCTGGGCCAGCGCCTCCTCGTCGACGTCGGTCGCGTAGATCTTGACCCGCTCGCGGAAGTCCTCGGGTCCGAGCAGCTCCGCGAGCAGGATCGCTGCGGTGTAGGCCTCCTGCCCCGAGGCGCACCCGGCGCTCCACACACGGATCGGCCGACCCTCGCGGCGGCGCAGGATCGCCGGCAGGATCTCGTCGCGCAGGTGGTCCCAGGCGTCGGTGTCGCGGAAGAACCCGGTGACGTTGATGAGGATCGTGTTGAACAGGTGGGTGAACTCGTCGGGGTGGACCGTGAGGTGGTCCTCGTACTCCTCGTAGCCCGTCACCCCGATGGCGTCCATCCGGCGCCGCACCCGCCGGACCAGGCTCGCCCGCTTGTAGCCGGTGAAGTCGAAGCCGCGCTGCTCCTTGATGTGGCGCAGCAGCGCCTCGAACGCCGCGTCGTCCTCGACCGTGCTCACCGCTGCGGCTCCGCGGCGGTCCCGCCGATGCTCGCGACGAGCGCCCGGACCAGCTCGGCGGCCCCCCGGGACTCGTCGGCGGCGGCGCGGAAGCGCTCCGCGGTGCGGTGGTCGCCGCGCTGGTCGGCGCGGCCGGCGAGCGTGGTGTTCATCGCGACCTTCTCCTCCAGCCCGCGCAGCGCCATCCACAGCGCGCTCTCGAGCGCCGTGGACTGGCGCGCGATGAGGCTGTCGGGCGACCACGCGTGCCCGACGCGGCAGCGGAAGCGGAGCATGCCGCCGTCCTCGATCTCGAAGAGGGCGCCGTTGCAGTCGGGGCAGCCGAAGCCGGACGGGGTGCCGGGTCGGTCGGGGTCGTGCATCGTGTCGGGGTCCAGGTCGGCCATCTCGGCCTCCGCGTTCATGAGCTCGGTCGGGGGAGCCTCCGGTGCGGGGGGCAGGGCGGCGAGCACCTCGGTGAGCAGGGCCGGCATCTGCGCGACCGGCAGCACGTGCTCCACGTGGTCGGCCGCGGCGGCGCTGCGGGGCATGCCGTCGTACAACGCGTCGTCGAACTGCTGGACGATCCGGGTGCCGCCGCGCTGCGCGACGGCGACCATGCCCGCGGCACCGTCGTCGAGCGACCCGGACAGCACGATCGCGACCACCCGCTCGCCGGCCGCGCGAGCGGCCGAGCGGAAGAGGACGTCGACCGCGGGCCGGTGGCCGTTCTCCCACGGTCCGCGGGAGAGCGTGACGTGGCCGTCGACGACGATGAGGTGGTGGTCGGGCGGTGCGACCAGGACCTGGCCCGCCGTGAGTGCGTCACCCTCCCGCGCGTGCCGTGCCGGTAGCGGCCCGGACCGGTCGAGGATGCTCGGCAGCACGCTCGTGGCGGACGCCGGGACGTGCAGGACGACGAGGACGCAGGCGGGCAGGTCGTGGGGGAGCCCGGCCACGAACGTGCGCAGGGCCTCGACACCGCCGGCGGAGGCTCCGACGACGACGAGGGGGACGGGCTGGTCCGGCACTGCAGTCCTTCCGCTGGGGCGCGTGCGTCGAGCACGTCCGTCGAGCCTCCCACATCCGAAGGGTGTGGAAGGGTGGTGGGATGCCACCGGTCCCGCCGCCCCCGTCGACGCCGTCGACGCCTGCGCCAGCGGGGACCGGCGATGCGCAGGGGTTCCCCGCGGGCATCGCTCCCATGCGGACGCGGCTCGACTCGCTCCTCGTCCAGGTCGACCCCGACAGCGAGGCCGGCGTCCTCGTCGCGGAGCTGGAGACGGCCTACGAGGAGCTCCGCGTCGCCGACGAGGAGGTCCGGGCCCAGCAGGAGCACATCGTCCAGCTGCTGGAGCGCAGCGACGTCCTGCGCTGGCAGCACGAGCGGATGCTCGCCGTGCTCCCGGTGCCGGTGCTGACGACCGACCGGGTGGGCGTGGTCCGAGCCGTCAACGCCGCGGCCGCGGGGCTGTTCTCACGACGTATCACCCACCTCGTCGGCAAGCCGCTGGTCACCCTGGTCTCCGGCGAGGACCGCCCGGACCTCCGGCGGTTCCTCGGAGGGGTCCGCGTCGAGGGCGGGTCGCTGCGCCGGGTGGTCACCCTGGTCCACCGGGACGCCACGGCCGAGAGCGTCGAGCTGCAGGCGACCGCGTCGCCCGGCGGTGACCGCGTCGACTGGCTGGTGCTCCGCACGCACGACCCCGACGCACCCGAGCACGCCGCCCACCGGCTCGCGCCCGCGATGATCTCGCTCATCGGGCTGCCCTCGCGAGCCGAGGAGCCGGCCGCCGTGCTGCGGGAGGTGGCTCGGACGTGCGCCGAGGCGCTCGGCCCGGGCGTCGCCGTCAGCGCCACGATCGGCCCCCCGCTCGAGCCCGAGGCCATCGCGACCAGCGACGAGGTCGCCCAGGGCGGGGACGGGGCCCAGGTCGCGCTCGGCGACGGCCCCTGCCACGCGGCGTACGTCGCCGGGGAGACAGTCGTCTGCGCCGACGTGCGCGGCGACGAGCGCTGGCCGGGGCTGGCCGACCGGCTGCCGTCCGCGGTGCGGGCGATCATCGCCGCCCCCACCGAGGCGGGCGACCGGCGCGCGGGTGCCCTCAACGTCTACCTCGACCGTCCGCACCCCTCCGCCGACCTCGTCGAAGGGGTCGAGATGCTCGCCTCCACCGTGGGGGCCGCCCTGCACGAGATGGGGCTGCGCGACGAGCTGGCCCGCCTCTCGCGGGACCTGGACCGTGCCCTGTCCTCCCGCGCCGTGATCGACCAGGCGAAGGGCATCGTGATGGCCGCCCGTCGGTGCACCGCCGAGGAGGCCTTCGCCCACCTCGTCGACCTCGCGAGCACCCAGCACCTCAAGCTGCGCGACCTGGCCGCCCGCATCGTGGCCGGTGCCGCCGCGTCCTGATCGGTCGGCTATCGTGGCCGGGTCATGACGCGTCAGCACCTCCTCCTTCGCTGCCGCAGCGAGGTCTGAGCCCAGCCGGACCCCCTCGCTGCGGAGTGCTCGCGCGGCCGGCGCCCACTTGGGCCTCCCGCCCACCCAGCCACCAGCAGAGGTTGCTCCCCATGACCCAGCACGACGTCCCGGCCCGCCAGCGGTCGCAGCAGAAGCCCAGCGGCATGCCGTTCGAGCGCTACCGCGCCTTCCCGCCGATCGACCTGCCCGACCGCACCTGGCCCTCGCAGACGATCACCCACGCGCCCCGGTGGCTGTCCACCGACCTGCGCGACGGCAACCAGGCGCTCATCGACCCGATGAGCCCCGCGCGCAAGATGAAGATGTTCGACCTGCTCGTGCAGATGGGCTACAAGGAGATCGAGGTCGGCTTCCCCAGCGCGAGCGAGACCGACTTCTCCTTCGTGCGGCAGCTCATCGAGGGCGACCGCATCCCCGACGACGTCACGATCTCGGTGCTGACCCAGGCCCGCGAGGACCTCATCGAGCGCAGCGTGCAGTCGCTGGTCGGCGTGCCGCGCGCCAACATCCACCTCTACAACGCCCTGGCGCCGCTGTTCCGCCGGGTGGTCTTCCGGGCCAGCAACGACGAGGTCAAGGACATCGCGGTGCGCGGCACCGAGATCCTGATGAAGAACGTCGAGAACTACCTCGACGCCACCGTCATCGGCTACGAGTACAGCCCCGAGATCTTCACCAGCACCGAGCTGCCGTTCTCGCTCGAGGTGTGCGAGGCGGTCAGCGACGTGTGGCAGCCCGAGGACGGTCGCGAGATCATCCTCAACCTGCCGGCCACCGTCGAGGTCGCGACGCCGAACGTCTACGCCGACCAGATCGAGTGGTTCTCCCGGCAGCTGACCCGCCGCGAGAACACCGTCATCTCCCTGCACCCGCACAACGACCGCGGCACCGCCGTCGCCGCGACCGAGCTGGCGATGATGGCGGGCGCCGACCGCGTCGAGGGCTGCCTCTTCGGCCACGGCGAGCGCACCGGCAACGTGTGCCTGGTGACACTGGGCATGAACCTGTTCAGCCAGGGGATCGACCCGCAGATCGACTTCAGCGACATCGACGAGGTCCGGCGGACGGTCGAGTACTGCACGCAGCTGCCGGTCCACCCGCGCCACCCCTACGCCGGCGACCTGGTCTACACGGCGTTCTCCGGCTCCCACCAGGACGCGATCAAGAAGGGCCTGGAGGACCTCGACCGCCAGGCGGCCGAGCAGGACGTCCCCGTCGAGCGGCTGCCCTGGGAGGCGCCGTACCTGCCCATCGACCCGCACGACGTCGGCCGCACCTACGAGGCCGTCATCCGCGTCAACAGCCAGTCCGGCAAGGGCGGCGTGGCCTACGTGCTGAAGAACGAGCACAAGCTCGACCTGCCGCGCCGCGCGCAGATCGAGTTCAGCCGGGTCATCCAGGAGCGCACCGACGCCGAGGGCGGGGAGATGACGCCCGACGCGATCTGGGCGGTCTTCCGCGCCGAGTACCTCGACCGCGAGGCCCCGCTCCAGCTCGAATCCGTCCACACCTCCTCCGCGGCCGGCGAGAAGGACCAGCTCGTCGTCGGCGTCCGCGTCGACGGCGAGGTCCGCACGCTCGAGGGCACCGGAAACGGCCCGATCGCGGCGTTCGTCGAGGCGATCAACGGCCTCGAGGTCGCCGAGGAGCGCGGCTGGGACGTCCGCGTCCTCGACTACGCCGAGCACGCCCTGTCGGCCGGCGGCGACGCGTACGCCGCGGCGTACGTCGAGTGCGCCGTCGGCGACCAGGTCCTCTGGGGCGTCGGCGTCGACCCCAACATCGTCACCGCCTCGCTCAAGGCCGTCGTCAGCGCCGTCAACCGCGCCTGACCTCCTCGCCCCTGTCGGCGCGCTGGCTGGCGGGCCGGACGGCGGGGTAGTCCGTGACGATCGGCAGGTGGATCGACCGATTTCGCCTGCCGAACGTCACGGACTACCCCCGCGGCCGGCGCCGACCTGTGGAGAACCCCGGACGAGCGGGTGGCGGGGAGGACGGGGAGGACGGGGAGGGTCAGGCCGCGAGCGGCAGGCACACGGTGAAGGTGGTGCCGGCGAGGTGCTCGGACTCCACGCCGACCCGACCGCCGTGGGCGGCGACGATCGCCGCGACGATGGAGAGGCCGAGGCCGGTGCCCTGGATGGCTCGCTTCTGGGCGGTGGTGGAGCGGAAGAACTTCTGGAACAGCCCGTCCTGCTCCTCGCGCGGGATGCCGATGCCGGTGTCGACGACCTCGAGCAGCGCGTCGGTGCCCTCGCGGCGCAGGCGGCAGGTGACGGTGCCGCCGTCCTCGGTGAACTTCACGGCGTTGCCGACCAGGTTGAGCAGCACCCGCTCCAGCTGGGCCCGGTCGCCGGTGACGAGGACCGGCCCGGGCGGCGCCTCCCACCGCACGTCGAGGCGGCGGCCGCCGAGCAGCGGGCGCACCGCCTCCTCGACGGCGGGCAGCACGCCGCCGAGGTCGACGCGCTCGCGCTGCCACTGGGTGGTGCCGGCGTCGAGACCCGAGAGCGCGAGCAGGTCGTTGCACAGCGCGATGAGGCGCTGGCCGTTGCGGGCGATGCTGTCCAGCAGCGGCAGCTGGTCGGGCACGGGGTCGACGAGCGAGCCGTCCTGGAGCATCTCGGTGTAGCCGACGATGCTCGTGACCGGCGTGCGCAGCTCGTGGGAGACGGTCGAGACGAACTCGTTCTTGGCGTCGTCGAGCGCCTGCAGCCGTTCGACGGCGTGCCGCTCCTTCTCCAGCGCAGCGACGAGCAGCTCCTGGCTCTCGCGCTGCTCGGTGACGTCGCGGCCGACGACGAGGTAGCCGACCTGGTCGCCGAACGCGTCGTGGGTGACGCTCGTGGTCATCGCCACCACCCGGCGGCGGCCGCCGCGGGAGACCCAGGTCCAGTCGCGCACCGAGCTCTCGCGGCCGGCCCCGACGGCGCGCGCCAGCGCGGCGAAGGCGCGCTCGGGGTCGTCGGTGCCGGCCCGCTCGACGAGCTCGGCCGGGTCGAGCAGGACCGTGAAGGGCTGCCCGACGACCTCGTGGGGGTCGACGCCCAGCAGGTGGCCCGCACCGGAGTTGAAGACGGTGATCCGGCCGCGGGTGTCCACGCCCACCAGCGCGGTGGAGATCTCGGCCTGCATGAGGTGGGTGACCAGGCCGGCGTTCGCGCGCTCGGTGGTGACGTCGACGCCGGTCATGACGGCGTACGCCGCGTGGCCGTGCTCGTCGCGCACGACGTTGTTGTTCCACACCACCCGCAGCCGGCGACCGTCCTTGGTCACGAGGTCGCGCTCGCGGATGACCGGCTGGCCCGATCGGTTGGGCCAGACGAAGAGCGCCTCGATGTCGTTGGTGTCCGACGGCGCGACCGGCGTCTCCCAGACCGGCAGCCCGAGCAGGTCCTTCTCGTCGTGGCCGGTGATCTCGGTGGTCGCGGCGTTGACGCGGACGATGCGGCCCTCGGTGTCGGTCATCAGGATGATGCAGGCGGCCGTGTCGAGGGTGGCGCTGGTGAGCTTCTCGGCGGTCTCGAGCCGCTGGCGGGCCTCGTGCTCGGCGCTGACGTCGAGCACCTGCGCGGAGAGGACCGCGTCGGCGCCGCCCGAGAGCAGCGCGACCGCGACCTCGAGCCGCGCGCCCGGCCGGCCGGGGACCGAGCAGGGCGCCGACCAGGCGTCCCGCCGGCGGGCGAGGAGGTCGGCGACCACCGCACCGGCCGGTGTCGGGGCGTCGACGGCCGTGACGACCTCGTCCAGCGGGCGGCCCAGCAGCCGGTCGCGGTCGCCGCCGAGGGTCCGGGTGGCGCGGTCGTTGAGCTCGACGACGACGAGCCGGTCGCCCTCGGCCCGGAGCAGCAGCATGCCGACCAGTGACTCGGTGAAGTTGCGGCGGAAGAGCTCCTCGTCGGCGCTCACCCGGTGGAGCAGCGCGTGCCGCTGCTGCACGGCGATCGCCAGCGGCAGCGTGAGCACGACGGCGCAGACGAGGTAGCCCTGCGTGAGAGCGGCCGCCTGGAGCGGGCCGAGGTCGCCGTCGGCGTACGCCTGGCCGAAGGGGCCGTGGCCCCGGTCGGTGAGCGCGGTGTTGAGCAGGGCGAAGGCGCACAGCTCCCACGCCACGGTCCGCACGCCGAACCGCAGCGCTCCCCAGACCAGCAGCGGCAGCGGGGCGAAGGCCAGCGCGGAGGACTGCTCGGAGCCGAAGACGAGGCCGGCGACCGCGAGCGTCAGCAGGCACTGCACCCACGCCTCGGCGTCCGTGCCCTGCCGGGTGCCGCGGCTACGCGCCAGGGCGAGCGGCGCGACGACGAGGATCGCGGCTGCGTGGGAGAAGAGCACCAGGGGAGCGGTCTCGAGGACCGGTCCGCCGTAGGTGACCCGCACCGCGGCGGCCGCGCCCACGGCGACGACCGCGCCTCCGGTGAGGGCCGCCAGCACCAAGCGGATGAAGTCCTCGTGCGACCTCAGCCGCGGCACGCGGTCGCGCAGCCGCTTGAGCACCACGCCGGCCGCGACCGCCTCGGCGCCGTTGGCGGCCGCGAACCAGGACGACACGTCCAGGTCGCGGCCGGCCACCAGGTTCGCCGCGAGGCTCGCGAGGCCGACCCCGAGACCCAGGGCCGGGGCGCGGCGCAGGGGGGAGAGGGCCACCAGGGCCGTGGCGATGCCGGCGGCGGGCCACCAGCTGGCGACGGGGAAGCCGTCGGGGGTGACCCAGATGGCCAGGACGCCGGCCAGCCAGGTCGCGGCGAGCAGCGCGATGGTCCACGACCCGGCGAGCTCGCGCCGATCGGGTCTGGTCACCGGGCGATTGTCCTGCACTACTGTGCCTCGCATGCTGGTTTCCGAGCGGATCGGGCAGTTCTTCGTCGACGGCCCCACCGGCCGCGACCGCCTGGAGTACACCGAGTACGGCGCCGGCGACGCCTGGGTCGTCCTGGTCCACGGCCAGCTGATGCCGCGGCGGATGCACGCGCCGCTGGCCCGCCGGCTGGCGGCCGAGGGGCTGCACGTCGTCACCCTCGACCTGCTCGGCCACGGCCGCTCGGACCGGCCGGCCGACCCGCTGGTGTACTCGGTCACCGCGTTCGCCGAGCAGGTGGTCGCGCTGCTCGACCACCTCGGCGCCGCCCAGGCCGTCGTCGGCGGCACCTCGATCGGCGCCAACATCGCCCTGGAGACCGCTGTGCTCGCCCCCGAGCGCGTGCGCGGGCTGATCTGCGAGATGCCGGTGCTCGACAACGCGGTCGAGGCGGGCATCCTCACCTTCGCCCCGCTGCTCATGGCCGCGCGGTTCCTGCCCTTCACCGTCAACACCGTGCGGCGGGTGACCCGTCCGGTCCCGCGGGGGATCGTGCCGTTCTGGGCCGGCATCGCCCTCGACACCCTCGACCAGCGCGCGGACGCCCTCGCGGCCGTGGTCCACGGGCTGTTCTTCGGCCGGTTGGCCCCGCCGTCGACGGCCCGGCGCGCGATCCGCGTGCCCGCGCTGGTCGTCGGCCACCCCGCCGACCCGGTGCACCCCGCCGCGGACGCCGCGATGCTGGCCGGGGAGCTGCCCCGGGCCACCTTCGTCAAGGCCCGGTCGATCCTCGAGTGGCGGGTCGCCCCCGAGCGGCTCGACCGCGCGGCGGTCACCTTCGCGCTGGGTTGCTGGCGCACGACGGGGCGGCGGCGTCGTACCGGCTCCTGAGTCCCGCACAATGGAGGGGTGCCTCTCTACCGCGACGAGGCGATCGTGCTGCGCACCCACAAGCTGGGGGAGGCCGACCGCATCATCACCCTGCTGACCCGCCACCACGGACGGGTGCGCGCGGTCGCCAAGGGGGTACGCCGCACGACCTCCCGGTTCGGCTCCCGGCTCGAGCCGTTCACCCACGTCGACCTGCAGCTCGCCGAGGGCCGCAACCTCGACACGATCACCCAGGCCGAGACGCTGACGCCGTTCCACGCCGGCATCGGGTCCGACTACGACCGCTACACCGCCGGCACCGTGATGCTCGAGACTGCCGAGCGGCTGGCCGCCGAGGAGCGCGAGCCGTCGCTGCAGCAGTTCCTGCTGCTCGTGGGCGGGCTGCGCGCGATGTCCACCGGCCAGCGGCGGCCCAGCCAGGTGCTGGACTCCTACCTGCTGCGGTCGCTGTCGGTCGCCGGCTACGCGCCGTCGTTTGAGCACTGCGCCCGCTGCGGCACCCTGCCGAGCCCGGACCGGGGCCCGCACCGGTGGTTCAACCCGTCGATGGGCGGCGTGCTGTGCGCGACCTGCCGGGTCCCGGGGTCCGCGTCACCGGCGGCCGAGACGCTCGTGCTGCTCGGTGCGCTGCTCGCGGGGGACTGGGAGACCGTCGAGGCGGCCGAGCCGCGGCAGCTCAAGGAGGCCAGCGGCCTGGTGTCGGCGTACCTGCACTGGCACCTCGAGCGCGCGCTGCGCTCCATGGAGCACGTCGAGCGGTGACCCGGGCGGCCCTCTAGGCTCGCCCGCGTGAAGCGCGCCGTCCGCCAGCCCACGCCGCACCCCTCGGGTGCGCGGCCGCCGGAGCTCCCGAGGGAGCTCGTCCCGCGCCACGTCGCGGTCGTCATGGACGGCAACGGGCGGTGGGCCAAGGAGCGCGGGCTGCCCCGGACCAAGGGGCACGAGGAGGGCGAGTCGTCGCTCTTCGACGTCGTCGAGGGCGCGATCGAGATCGGCGTCAAGGCGATCTCGGCCTACGCCTTCTCCACCGAGAACTGGTCGCGCAGCCCCGACGAGGTCCGCTTCCTCATGGGCTTCAACCGCGACGTCATCCGCCGCCGGCGCGACGAGATGCACGAGCTCGGCGTCCGCGTGCGCTGGGCCGGGCGCGCCCCGCGGCTGTGGAAGTCGGTCATCAAGGAGCTCCAGGTCGCCGAGGAGCTCACCCGCGACAACGACGTGCTCACGCTGACGATGTGCGTCAACTACGGCGGCCGCGCCGAGCTCGCCGACACCGCCCGTCGGATCGCGGAGGAGGTGGCCGCCGGCCGGCTCGACCCGCGCAAGGTCGACGAGAAGACCTTCGCCAAGCACCTCTACGTGCCCGACCAGTCCGACGCCGACCTGGTCTGGCGCACGTCGGGGGAGCAGCGGCTGTCGAACTTCATGCTCTGGCAGGCCGCCTACGCCGAGCTGGTCTACTCCGACGTGCTGTGGCCCGACGTCGACCGCCGCCACCTGTGGGCGGCCATCGAGGAGTACGCCCGCCGCGACCGGCGCTACGGCGGGGCGCGCTGACGCCGACCGCCTGAGTCGCTGAGCTGAGTCGCCCACTTGAGCGGTCAGCCTGAGCCCGGGCAAAGACTGCCCCGACCCGGTCAAACGCCTGCCGCGGCGGTCCACAGCCGCCACACTGGCCCCATGCCTGGGAGGGGCGGTACCGCACGGCCGTGGGCGGCCGCGCTGCGCGGCGTCCTCCTGGCCTCGACCACCGACCCGCGCGCGATCCAGGGTGGGTTCACCTTGCTCGTCGCGGTCGACGTGCTCCTGCGCCTCGTCGGCGGCGTGCGCGTCGGGCTGTCGCTCCCGGCGCTGTCGGTGGTCATCGTCCTGCTGCTGCAGGCCCTCACCCTCGTCAGCCGCGGCCGGCTGTCACCGCGCGTCGTCGAGGCGGTCCTCGTCGCCGACATCGCCGTGGTCGGCCTGGCCCGGCTCAACCCCGACGGCGGGTCCGGGCTGCTGGTCGTGCTGCCGGCCCTGTGGCTCGGGCGCCTCTTCGGCCGGCGTGGCGCGGCGATCACCGCGGTGGCCACCGTCGCGCTGGTCGCCGTCCCGGGGCTCGTCTACACCGGCGTGGACGGCATCTTCCTGTCGCGCTCGGTGATCATCCCGGTCGTCGCGACGATCGCCTCGCTCGCCATCGCCGGGGGCATGGAGCAGGTCAACCAGGTGATGGAGACCGTTGAGCACCAGCGGCGGGTCTCCGAGGCCACGCTCGACACCGTCGACGTCGGGCTGGTGCTGCTCGACGGGAGCGGGACGTACGTCGCCGTCAACCGCCGCCACGACGACTTCATGGCGCTCGCCTACCCCGCGGGGCACGCGGGCGTGGCCGGGCAGCTGGGCCAGGTCCTCGGCGCGGACCGGTCGACCCCGCTCGGGCGCGAGTCGATGCCGACGTACCGCGCAGCGCAGGGCGAGGAGTTCGACGACTGCCGCATCTGGGTCGGCGACGACCCGCTGACACAGCGGGCGCTGTCGGTCTCGGCGCGGTCGGTGCGCGACGAGGCCGGGCGGTTCGCCGGGGCAGCACTGGCCTACAAGGACGTCACCGACTTCATGCGGGCGATGGAGGTCAAGGACGAGTTCGTCGCGTCGGTCTCCCACGAGCTGCGCACGCCGCTGACCTCGATCGTCGGCTACGTCCAGATGCTGCTGGAGGACGAGGGGCTCGACCTGCAGACCACGCGCCAGCTCGAGGTCGTCGACCGCAACGCCCAACGGCTGCTGCGGCTGATCTCCGACCTGCTCGACACCGCGCAGATCGACACCGGCCCCGTCGGGATGACCCGTACGTCGTGCGACCTGGCCGTCCTCGTGCGCGACTGCGTCGACGGTGCCCGCCCGGCGTACCGCGCCGCCGGCATCCGCCTCGACGTCTCCGCCCCCGCCACGCTGCCGATGCTCCTGGACCGGCAGCGGATCGAGCAGGTCGTCGACAACCTGCTCACCAACGCGATGAAGTACAGCGCCAGCGGCACCGAGGTGTGCGTGACCCTCGCCGTGGAGGACGGGCGGGCCGAGCTCACCGTGGCCGACGAGGGCATCGGCATCTCCGCCGCCGACCGGGACCGGCTCTTCACCCGCTTCTTCCGCTCCCGCGACGCGGAGGACCGCTCCATCCAGGGCGTCGGCCTCGGCTTGAGCATCACCCGCGGCATCGTCGAGGCCCACGGCGGCCGGATCGAGGTCGACAGCCGGCTCGGCGTCGGCAGCACCTTCCGCGTGCGTCTCCCCATCGAGGTGGCCGTCCCGCTCGCGCGCTGAGCGGCGCCTGGTCGGTCGCGCTGGTCGCGTGGTCGCGCCGGGTGCGCCGGTCGGGCGAGATCCCGGCGCGCACGGTGGGTGGTGTGGCAGGGTCGGGACGCGACATTGCTGGCGTCTCGCGACGACGGAGGTGGGATGCGCGACCTGGTGCAGCTGCGGCCGATGGACGCCGTGCGTGCGCTCGTGGCCACGGGCCGGCCGGACCCGCGCGTGCTGCAGGCGGTCTTCGCGTTCTTCGTGAGCGTCGACTTCGCCATCCGCGGTCTCGCCGGAGGGGGAGTGGGGCTCGTCGGCTGGCCCGGCGCCGGCCTCGCGCTGACGCTCGTCACGACGGTGCTGGCCTTCACCGTGCCGTGGCACCGGTTCCGCGAGGACCTGGTGACGGTCATCCCGGTCCTCGACGTGGCGGCACTGGGAGCCGTGCGCCTGAGCCCGGACGGCAGCGCGGCCGGGATCCTCGTCGTCGTCCCGGCGCTGTGGCTGGGTCGCCAGCTGGGCCGCCGGGGCGCCGGGGTCGTCGCGCTCGCCGTCGCGCTCCTGACCGCCGTGCCCGGCCTGCTCGTCCTCGGCGCCGACTCCATCGCGGTCTCGCGCGCGGTCATGATCGTCGTGGTCGCGGCCTGGAGCGCCCTGGCGATCGCGTTCGGGTTGGAGCGCATCCGGTACGAGCGGGACGAGGCGGAGCGTCGCGGCGAGGAGCTGGCCGAGGCGCTCCGCCGCATCGAGGAGCAGCAGCGCACCACGCAGGCGATCTTCGACGCGGTCGACGTCGGGCTGGTGCTGCTGGACCACGAGGGCCGCTACCGCGACCACAACCGCCGGCAGGCCGAGCTGCTCGCCCTGGCCCACCCCGACGGCCACGCCGGCCGGGCCGGGCAGGCCGGGCTGGTCTTCGCCGACGACGGGGTCACGGTGCTCGAGCCGGACCAGGAGCCGGCCGCGCGGGCCGCGCGGGGCGAGGAGTTCGAGGACTGCCGCACGTGGTTCGGCGAGGACCCTGCCGAGCGGCGGGCGCTGGCGGTCTCGGCACGCGCGCTGCGCACCGCCGACGGTGCCTTCGCGGGCGCCGCGCTCGCCTACAAGGACGTCACCGACCTGGTCGAGGCGCTGGCGGTGAAGGACGACTTCGTCGCCCTCGTCTCCCACGAGCTGCGCACGCCGCTGACGTCGATCACCGGGTACGTCGAGATGCTCCAGGACCGCACCGACCTCCCCGACGTCGTCGTGGGGCAGCTCGAGGTCGTCGACCGCAACGCCCGCCGGCTGCTGCACCTGGTCGGCGGGCTGCTCGACAGCGCCCTGCACGCTTCCGGGCCGATGCCCCTCGACCGCAGCCGCCGCGACCTCGTCGCCGTCGTCCGGGACGCCGTCGAGGCCGCGGGACCCGCCGCCCGTGTCGCCAGCCTCCAGCTCGAGGTCGAGCTGCCCGACGAGCTGTGGCTCGACCTCGACGCGCTGCGCATCGGCCAGGTCGTCGACAACCTGCTGTCCAACGCCGTGAAGTACACCCGACCGGGCGGCACCGTCACCGTGTGCCTGACCGCGGACCCGACCCAGGCCCACCTCGCCGTCTCCGACACCGGCATCGGCATCTCGCCCGCCGACCGCGAGCGCCTCTTCACCCGGTTCTTCCGCTCCCGCCAGGCCGAGGAGCTGTGCATCCAGGGCCTCGGCCTCGGCCTGCCCATCACCCGCACCATCGTCGAGGCGCACGGCGGCTCGATCGACGTCGACAGCCGGCACGGCCACGGCAGCACCTTCACCGTCCACCTGCCCCTCTCCTGACCCTGGCAGCTCGCCTTCGGCCTGCGGGTCGTGGGTGGTTGCGGTGGAGGCAGCGACGAGGACGAGGTACGCCGTTTGTCCCGGCTGCTTCCCGGCTCACGGTGGGCGCCCCGCCTGCTGTTCTCGGCTGGTTGAGGAGGGCCGCCAGGCCCGTCTCGAAACCCGCCGAGAAACCTCTCAGATTGTTGTCCGAATGCTGGTCTGACCTGGGGAAACACCCGCGTCACTGTCGGTGGTCACTGCTTGAGTAGACGTATGGCCAAGGACTCCCGACCCACCGCGCACCCGGTGTGCCGCGCGGTCGCGAAGTCGCGGAGGAAGGCTCGTTCGGCCTGCAGCTCTCAGATGTGGCAGATGTCCGACACCGAGGTCTCGACCGCGCTGCTGGAGGCCACCCGACTGCGCGCCCAGGTCGAGGCGCTCGAGCTGCGCCTTGCCGCCGAGGCAGACCGCCGCGCCGTCGGCGACAAGGTCGGCGCGACCGACACCGCGTCCTGGTGGGGACACGAGACCCGCCAGGACCGTCCCGCCGCCAAGCGGCGGATGCGGCTGGCGGAGTCGCTTGACCGCCACGCCCCCACTGCCAGCGCTCTGGCGGAGGGCGCGATCAGTGTCGACCACGCCCGCGTCATCACCGAGTGCGTCGACAAGCTGCCCGACGACCTCGAGGACCCGACCGTTCCGGAGCGCGCCGAGAAGCACCTGCTCGACGAGGCGCTCGATCGCGACCCCAAGTCGCTGGCGATCCTGGCCAAGCACGTCCTGACCGTCGTCGCACCCGAGATCGGCGAGGAGCGCGACGCCCGCGCCCTCGAACGAGAAGAACGTGAAGCCCGCGCCAACGCCTGGCTGACCATGGGGCCCGATGGCAGAGGGAGCTACCGCGGGAAGTTCTCCATCCCGACCCTGCACGGCGAGATGCTCAAGAAGATGCTCCTCGCCTTCGCGGCGCCGAAGCACCAGGCCGCGACCAAGGGCGATGAGGCGGCGGAGGCGGTCGAACGGCGGCCGTCTCCGGAACGGATGGGCGACGCGTTCTGCGAGCTGCTCGAGCGCCTGCCCGTCGACCACCTACCGAAGCTCGGCGGCCTCAACGCCTCCGTCGTCGTCCTCATCGACTACACCGACCTCCTGAGCGAGACCGGCCGGGCCACCCTCGAGTCCGGCGAACCGATCTCCGCCTCCCTCGCCCGCCGGATGGCCTGCGAAGCAGGCCTGATCCCGGCGGTGCTGGGCTCGAGGTCAGAGCTGCTCGACCTCGGCCGCACCGCCCGCCTCTTCTCCGGTGCTCAACGCCGCGGGCTCGCGATCACCCAGCAGACCTGCACCGCGGTCGGGTGCGACTGGCCGGCGCACCTGTGTCACGCCCACCACGACGACAGCTGGCTCCATGGTGGCAAGACAGACCTCGCCAACGCCCGGCTGCTCTGCCCCCGGCACCACGCCCGCATCCACGACCCCCACTTCGAGACCACCCACCACCCCGACGGCGGCGTTTCGTTCCACAGGCGGACCTAGGCCGGCCCACCCCGCTGGTTGAGCAGCGAAGGCGTGCTGCGCCTGAGCGTCGACGAAACCCCCGCACCCGGGCAGGGCGGCAACCACCCGCCGGCCGGACGAACGTTGGCAGCGCCCTGCGCACCTCACCGGGTCTCGTCGACGCTCGGTTTCGAGACGGCGCTGGCGCGCCTCCTCAACCCACCGGCTGGCGCTCGCTGCTCGACCAGCGGTGGACGCCGGCGCTCGCTGCTCGACCGACGGGGACCACCGCTGGTTGAGCAGCGAAGGCGTGCTGCACCTGAGCGTCGACGAAACCCCCGCACCCGCGCAGGGCGGCAACCACCCGCCGGCCGGCGCAACGTTGGCAGCGCCCGGCGCACCTCACCGGGTCTCGTCGACGCTCGGTTTTGAGACGGCGCTGGCGCGCCTCCTCAACCCACCGGCTGGCGCTCGCTGCTCGACCAGCGGAGACCACCGCTGGTTGAGCAGCGAAGGCGTGCTGCACCTGAGCGTCGACGAAACCCCCGCACCCGCGCAGGGCGGCAACCACCCGCCGGCCGGCGCAACGTTGGCAGCGCCCGGCGCACCTC
>NZ_JAUHJR010000066.1 GCF_030412915.1 Nocardioides abyssi
GAGTCAGTGTTGTGGACTGAGAGCCGCGACGTGGGCGCCGGCTTCCGGTGCATCCGCATGGTGAATAACATCTACCTCAACTTTGACGCTCTCCACGGCGACAAGGAGCACGGCGGCGTGCGCGACGGCACCTCCCTCGTGCTGTGGAAGTGGTGTGAGGGCGACAACCAGCGCTGGAAGATCCTCCCCTGGTAAACGTGTCATGCTGCTGAAGCTGAGTTGATCGCCACCGTGACCCGGAGTTGGTAGAGATCGGCCTGTGATCTGTTGCCGTGTCGTTAGAATAAAAGTCGTGTGCGGTTGGTGATGTGTCCGTGAGTGTGTGTTTAGTTTCTGTCCTGTCGTTGTG
>NZ_JAUHJR010000067.1 GCF_030412915.1 Nocardioides abyssi
CTTTAAATAATCGAAATAAATGGAGGGATTAAGACATGAAGGTAAGACCATCTGTTAAACCAATTTGCGAATATTGTAAGGTTATTCGTCGTAACGGTCGTGTTATGGTAATTTGTCCTACAAATCCAAAACACAAACAACGCCAAGGATAAAAAGTAGAAAGGAGAAAAAATGGCTCGTATTGCTGGAGTTGATATTCCAAATGACAAACGTGTAGTCGTATCACTTACTTATGTATATGGTATCGGTTTGCCAACTTCTAAAAAAATTCTTGCAGCAGCAGGTGTTTCTGAGGATATCCGTGTCAAAGATTTAACATCTGATCAAGAAGATGCTCGATCGGAAG
>NZ_JAUHJR010000068.1 GCF_030412915.1 Nocardioides abyssi
GGCGGATTAGGATTGGGCAGAGGCGGCGGATTGGGAGGTATTGGTTTGGGAACTCTAGGCACCGGAATAGGCTTTGGCGCTGGCGGAGCAGGACTTGGTGGTGCTGGACTTGGTGGTGCTGGAATCGGTGGTGGTGCTGGACCCGCCGTTGAATTGAGTTCACATGCTCATACTCATACCACAATTACAAGAAACTTGGGTGTACCAATCCCGGCGCCAGTGCCAGTTCCAATAGACAGACCTTTCAATGTACCAGTACCCGTTGATGTACCCGTACCCGTAGACCGCCCCGTCAGCGTGCCTGTAGCCAGGCCATACGCTGTTCCTTTCGACAGACCAGTTGCC
>NZ_JAUHJR010000069.1 GCF_030412915.1 Nocardioides abyssi
CGCGATCAGGCCGCGCGGCCCGAAGGTGTTGGGCTTGGTGTGGTCCTCGCCGTTGTCGAGGGTGATCAGGCCCATCACGCCGCCCCCGCGGGGCAGCGTGACCTTGCGCAGGTGTGCCTGGGTGACGCGCTCGGCGTCGGAGCTGATCTCCTCGGCGCGGGCGAGCAGGGTGGTCAGGTCGCTCATCAGGCTGCCTCTCCGGTGTAGTGCGGGTTCTCCCAGATCACGGTGCCGCCCATGCCGATGCCGATGCACATGGTGGTCAGGCCGTAGCGGACCTCGGGGCGCTCCTCGAACTGGCGCGCCAGCTGGGTCATCAGCCGCACGCCGGAGGAGGCCAGCGG
>NZ_JAUHJR010000070.1 GCF_030412915.1 Nocardioides abyssi
TTCTGTCACGCGCACCCCGGCGGGCGGCCCGTGCGCGGCGCAGACGCCACGGTGCGCTCCCGACATGACAACAGCCGGGCCCACTCTCGTGGGCCCGGCTGCTCGATGCCGGGAACATCGGATCTGTCGGGCTGACAGGATTTGAACCTGTCGCCACCGCAGTTCGACAGAACGCCTCTGACGGAGCAAAATGGCCTCTGACCTGCACAGATGTGCTAGCCCTGCTCGGTCACTAGATGACACGAATGGACGCGGCGTGCCATGATTCATGGCACGTTCAAGGCACGAAACAGCGACAGGGAGAAGCACTGTGGCCACCACATCGCGCCGATTCG
>NZ_JAUHJR010000071.1 GCF_030412915.1 Nocardioides abyssi
CCCGCGCCGCCGCGACCGCGCAGGCCGGAGTCCTTGACCGCGGTGATCACGTCGTCGGGGGCCATGTCCAGGGCGGTGCGCAGGCCGGCGTAGCCGCCGTGCTCCTCGTACGACGCCAGGGTCCAGGAGCGCTCGGCGCCCCAGTTGGCGGTGAGGACGGGGGTCAGGGTGTCGACCACGTCAGTTCGCCTCCTTCTTCTCGGCTGCGCTCTCGTCGCTGCCGCTCTCCGCCTCGACCGCGGCCGACACGGCCTCCCCGGAGGTGTCGGTGCGGCTGGCGGCCTGGGCGCCGTCGCCGGTGGGCTCGGTGCCGGTGGCGCCGGAGGCCTTCGCG
>NZ_JAUHJR010000072.1 GCF_030412915.1 Nocardioides abyssi
AGCCCGCGCGGGCCCAGCAGCGGCACGCTGGCGGCCTCGACCACCGGGTCGACGGGGAAGCTGAGCGGCGAGCTGGTCGAGAAGGCGTTGGGGTCGGGCTCGGTGCGCGCGTCGACCCCCTTGACGACCGGCAGGGCCGCGGGCAGGTCGCCGGCGGTGAGCTGGAGGATCGCGGGCTCCTCGGCGGCGGCCTCGATGCGCAGCACGCCGCCCTCGTCGCTGAGCCGGGTGACCGCCTCGGGGGCGGAGGCGTCGGGCGAGACCCCCCAGCCGGCGCCGGTGACGGCCCCCTCCACCGGTTCTCCGTCGACGAGCACGTCGCGCACCTCGATG
>NZ_JAUHJR010000008.1 GCF_030412915.1 Nocardioides abyssi
GGACACGAGGGCCTCCGGTCAGTGAAGCGGTGAACTAGACAGCTCCACTTCACAACCGGAGGCCTTCGTCTGTCAGACAGGCTCACCGATGCCGGGCAGTACAACCTCCCTGAACATCACACCTAGTCCGCGCCGGCGGCGCACATTTCGTCGGCTGGCCGCTGAAAATCTCGGTGGGCCGATGATGTTTCAGCGGCCCACCGACAGATTCAACGGCTGGCCGCTGGAACATCCAACCCGGCCGACGCTCAGAGCCGCTCGAGGATCGTCACGTTGGCCTGCCCGCCGCCCTCGCACATGGTCTGCAGGCCGTAGCGGCCGCCGGTGCGCTCGAGCTCGTGGAGCAGGGTGGTCATCAGGCGGGTGCCGGTGGCGCCGATAGGGTGGCCCAGGGCGATGCCGCCGCCGTTGACGTTGACCTTCTCGTGGGGGACGCCGATCTCCTCCATCCAGGCCAGCACGACGGGCGCGAAGGCCTCGTTGCACTCGAAGAGGTCGATGTCGTCGACGGAGAGGCCGGTCTTCTCCAGCGCGTGGCGGGTGGCGCGGATCGGGCCGGTGAGCATCCAGACCGGGTCGTCGCCGCGCACCGAGAGGTGGTGGATGCGGGCGCGCGGGGTGAGCCCGTGGTCGGCGACGGCCTGCTCGGAGGCGATGAGCACCGCCGAGGAGGCGTCGCAGATCTGCGAGGCGACCGCGGCGGTGATGCGGCCGCCGGGGGCGAGCGGCTGGAGCGAGGCCATCTTCTCCAGCGACGTCTCCCGGGGGCACTGATCGACGGAGAAGACCGAGCCGTCCGGCAGCGTCACGGGCGCGACCTCGCGGTCGAAGCGGCCCTCGGCGATCGCGGTCAGGGCCCGCTCGTGGGAGGCCAGGGCGTAGGCCTCGAGCTGCTCGCGGGACAGGTCCCACTTCTCCGCGATCATCTCGGCGGAGCGGAACTGGCTGACCTCCTGGTCGCCGAACCGCTTCTGCCAGCCCGGCGACTCCGCGAACGGAGTGGTGAAGCCGTACTGCTGGCCGACGAGCATCGCCGCCGAGATCGGGATGGCCGACATGTTCTGCACGCCACCGGCGACGACGAGGTCCTGGGTGCCGGACATGACCGCCTGGGCGGCGAAGTGGACCGCCTGCTGCGAGGAGCCGCACTGGCGGTCGATGGTCACGCCGGGCACGTGGTCGGGCAGGCCCGCGACGAGCCAGGCCGTGCGCGCGACGTCGCCGGCCTGGGAGCCGATCGTGTCGCAGCACCCGAGGATCACGTCGTCGACGGCGCCGGGGTCGACGCCGGTGCGGTCGACCAGCGCGGAGATCGAGTGCGCGGCCAGGTCGGCGGAGTGCACGCCGGCGAGCGCCCCTCCGCGCTTGCCGGTCGGCGTGCGGACTGCGTCGACGATGAATGCTTCAGGCATGGGCGATCCCGTCTAGGAGGATGGTGAGGTACTGGTCCGCGACGTCGGTGTGGGTGAGCTTGCCGCCGGGGCGGTACCAGCGCACCGCCACCCAGACCGTGTCGCGGATGAAGCGGTAGGTGAGCTCGACGTCCAGGTCGGGCCGCAGCGCGCCGGAGGCCAGCCCGTCCTCGAGCAGCGTGATCCACACGTCGCGCGACTGGGCGTTGCGCTCGGCGAGGTAGGCGAAGCGCTCCTGCTGGCCGAGGAAGTCGGCCTCGTTCTGGAAGATCGCCACCTCGTGGCGGTGCCGGTCGATCGCCTCGAAGGAGAGCCGCACGGCCCGCTCGATCTTGGTCCGTGCGTCGTCGTCGCTGCGCAGGACCTCGTCGTACGCCGCGAACAGCTCGGCCTGGAACGACGACAGGATCTCGTCGACCATCGACTCCTTGGAGTCGAAGTGGTGGTAGAGGCTGCCCGAGAGGATCCCGGCGGCGTCGGCGATGTCGCGGACGGTCGTGTTCTTGAAGCCCCGGTCGGCGAAGAGCTCCGCGGCGATCGACAGCAGCTCTCGCCGGCGTCCGGTCGCTGCGGTGGTCGGGTGCGCGCCCTCGGTGCTCATGGGGAGATCGTCCTACGCCTGCTGGCTGGAGACGGCGACGACCTCGCCGGTCATGTACGACGCGTAGTCGCTGGCCAGGAAGACCATGACGTTCGCGACCTCCCACGGCTCGGCGGCCCGCCCGAACGCCTCGCGCGACTTCAGCTCGGCGAGCAGCTCGTCGGAGGTCACCTTGGCGAGGAACGGGTGCATGGCCAGGCTCGGGCTGACCGCGTTGACGCGGATGCCGTGCGGGGCGAGGTCGATCGCGGAGCAGCGGGTCAGCGCCATGACGCCGGCCTTGGCCGCGGCGTAGTGCGCCTGCCCCTTCTGGGCGCGCCACCCGATGACGGAGGCGTTGTTGACGATGACGCCCTTCTTCCCAGCCGCGACCATCCGCTGGCCGGCGGCGCGCACGCAGCGGAACGTGCCGGTGAGGGTGATGTCGAGGACGCGCAGCCACTGCTCGTCGGTCATCTCCAGCACGCTGGCCGTGCCGCCGAGGCCCGCGTTGTTGACCATGACGTCCACGCCGCCGAGCTCGTCGGCGACGTCGAGCAGCGCGGCCACCTGCGCCTCGTCGGTGACGTCGCAGACCCGCTGGCGCACGCGCTCGGCGCCGAACTCCGCGGCCAGCGCCTCCTCTGCCTCTGCCAGGCGGCGCTCGTGGGTGTCGCTGAAGACGACCGCCTTGGCGCCCTCCTCCAGCACGCGGCGCACGACGGCGGCGCCGATGCCCGCGCCGGCAGCGGCGGTCACGACGACGACCTTGCCGGCCAGCAGGTCGTGGCCCGGCACGTAGGCGGGGGCGGGCTGCTCGGGACGGGTGGTGGTCATTCAGACGCCTTTCGGTTCACGCGGGAGCCCGAGCACGCGCTCGGCCAGGATGTTGCGCTGCACCTCGTCGCTGCCGCCGTAGATCGAGTCGGCGCGCGCGAAGAGGAAGAGTCGTTGCCACTCGTCGAGGTCGTACGGCGCGGCGCGGGCGGTCAGCCCGGCGGTGCCGAGCACGTCCATCGCGACCTCGCCGAGCCGCTTGTGCCACGCGGCCCACACGAGCTTGAAGATCGACGCCGCTCCCCCGCCGGCCGCGGAGTCCTCGCCGCCGGTGACGGCCGAGAGCCCCCGCATCGCGTTGAAGCGCATCACCTCGAGCTCGACGGTGAGGTCGGCGAGCCGGTCGCGCAGCAGCGGGTCGTCGATCGCGCCGTTGGCCTTCGCGAGGTCGACGACCCCGCGCAGCTCGCGGGCGAAGCCGACGACCTGGCCGAGCACGGAGACGCCGCGCTCGAAGCCGAGCAGTCCCATCGCCACCCGCCAGCCCTGGCCGGGCTCGCCGACGACGAGGTCGGCGTCGGTGCGGGCGCCGGTGAGGAAGACCTCGTTGAACTCCGAGCCACCGGTCAGCTGCTCGATCGGGCGGACCTCGACGCCCTCCTGGTCCAGCGGCACGAGGAGAAAGGAGAGACCGTGGTGGCGCTGCGACCCGGGCTCGGTGCGGGCGACGACGAAGACCCACTGGGAGAAGTGGGCGTTCGAGGTCCACACCTTCTGCCCGTCGATGACCCACTGCGGCCCGTCGGGGCCGTCCTCGAGGCGCGCCTTGGTCTGGACGTTGGCGAGGTCGGAGCCGGCGCCGGGCTCGGAGTAGCCCTGCGCCCACAGCTCCTCGACCGCGCGGATCCGGGGCAGGAAGCGCTGCTGCTGCTCGGGGGTGCCGAAGGCGATGAGCGTGGGGCCGAGCAGCTCCTCGCCGAGGTGGTTGAGCCGCGCGGGGGCGTTCGACCGGGCGTACTCCTCGTGGAAGATCACCTGCTGCGACAGCGACAGCCCGCGCCCGCCGTGCTCGGTCGGCCAGCCCACGCACGTCCAGCCGTGCTCGGCGAGCAGGCGGTTCCAGGCGAGCCGCTCCTCGATCGCCTCGTGGTCGCGACCCGGACCGCCGAGGCCCTTGAGCGCGGCGTGCTCGCCGCGCAGGTGCTCCTCGAGGAAGTCCCGCACCTCGGCACGGAAGGCCTCGTCCTCGGCCGAGTAGGTCAGGTCCACGGGTGCTACAGTACCAAGCAATTGCTTGGTTGGGCACCAGGGACCTCAGGAGGTGACGGTGACGATGGCGGCGGAGCAGACGATCCCGGCCGCGCTCGGCGCGGCGGCGGACCGTTTCGGCGACCACCCGGCGTACGTCGAGGACGGCGAGATCGTCACCTTCCTCGAGCTGCTGCGCCGCGTGCGGCGCGCGGCGCGGGCGTACGTCGCCCTCGGACTGCGTCCCGGTGACCGGGTGTGCGTGTGGGCGCCCAACAGCGTCGACTGGGTCGTGGCCGCGCTCGCGACGTCGTACGCCGGCGGCGTGCTCGTCCCGCTGAACTCCCGCTACACCGCCCACGAGGTCGCCGACGTGGTCGAGCGGACCGCCGCGCGGCTGGTGGTCGTGGCCGACGGGTTCCTGGGGCGCACCCAGCTCGCCGACCTGCGGGCGACCGGCGAGCACCCCTCGGTGCTGGCGCTCGTGGACCTCGCCGACCTCGGCGGGCTCGACATGAGCGATGTGACCACCGCCGACGTCGACGCGATCGCGGAGTCGGTCTCCCCCGACGACGTCGCCGACATCCTCTTCACCTCCGGCACGACCGGCCGCAGCAAGGGCGCGATGTCCGCCCACCGCCAGACCGTGGGCGTGGCCCGCGCCTGGGGCGAGCTCGGCGGCGTGACCGGCGAGGACCGCTACCTGGCGCTCAACCCGTTCTTCCACTCCTTCGGCTACAAGGTCGGCATCGTCACCGGCCTGGTCACCGGCGCGACGCTCTACCCGCTCGCGACGTTCGACCTCGAGCTGACGATGCGGCTCGTCGAGCAGGAGCGGATCACCGTGCTGCCCGGTGCGCCGACGATCTACCAGTCGCTGCTGGCCGCGCCCGGCCGCGAGCAGCGCGACCTGTCCTCGCTGCGGCTCGCCGTCACCGGCGCCGCGGTCGTGCCCGTCGTGCTCGTCGAGCGGATGCGGCAGCCGGCCCCCGAGGGCCTGGGCTTCGACCAGGTCGTCACCGCGTTCGGGATGACCGAGGCGGTCGTGGCCACGATGGCGCGCGCCGGCGACCCCGCCGACCTGGTCGCCAGCACCTGCGGCCGCGCGATCCCCGGCATGGAGGCCCGCATCGACGCTCCGTCCGGCGAAGGGGCCGGCGAGCTGCTGCTGCGCGGCGACTACGTGATGCTCGGCTACCTCGACGACGAGGAGGCCACGGCAGCCGCGATCGACGCGGACGGCTGGCTGCACACCGGTGACGTCGGCACGCTCGACGAGGCCGGCAACCTGCGGATCACCGACCGGCTCAAGGACATGTACATCTCCGGCGGCTTCAACGTCTACCCCGCCGAGGTCGAGCAGCTGCTCGCCCGGCTCGAGGGCGTGGCGGACGTCGCGGTCGTCGGGGTCCCGGACGAGCGGATGGGCGAGGTCGGGGCGGCGTACGTCGTCCGCGCGGCCGGCCCGGCGGGCGAGGCGCTCACCGCCGACGACGTCGTCGCGTGGTGCAAGGAGCGGCTGGCCAACTTCAAGGTCCCGCGGCGCGTGGCGTTCCTCGACGCCCTGCCGCGGAACCTGTCCGGCAAGGTGCTCAAGACCGAGCTCCGATCCCAGCCCAGAGACCAGCCCGAAGACCAGCTCAGGAGCGAGTAGATGGACCTGACCCTGTCCGAGTCGGAGCTGGCCTTCCAGGCCGAGGCGCGGGAGTGGCTGGCCGCCAACGTGCCGGCCGAGCCGCTGCCCTCGATGGACACCGAGGCCGGCTGGAGGGCCCACCAGGAGTGGGAGGCCCGGCTCGCCGAGGCCCGCTGGTCGGTCGTGTCCTGGCCGACGGAGTACTCCGGCCGCGAGGCGTCCCTGGTGGAGTGGGTGGTCTTCGAGGAGGAGTACTACCGCGCCGGTGCGCCCGGCCGCGTCTCCCAGAACGGCATCTTCCTGCTCGCGCCGATCATCTTCGACCACGGCACGCAGGAGCAGCAGGACCGCTTCCTGCCGACGATGGCGACCGGCGAGCGGATCTGGGCGCAGTGCTGGTCCGAGCCCGAGGCCGGCTCCGACCTGGCGTCGCTGCGCTCGACCGCCCGGCGCGACGACGAGCGCGGCGGCTGGGTGCTCAACGGGCAGAAGACCTGGTCCTCACGGGCGGCCCTCGCCCACTGGGGCTTCGGCCTCTTCCGCTCCGACCCCGAGGCGCAGCGCCACGCAGGGCTGACCTACTTCCTCTTCCCCCTCGACGCCGACGGGATCACCGTGCGGCCGATCGCGCAGCTCGACGGCGAGGCCGGCTTCGCCGAGGTGTTCTTCGAGGACGTCTTCGTCCCGGACTCCGACGTGCTCGGCGCGCCCGGCGACGGGTGGCGGGTCGCCATGTCGACCGCCGGCAACGAGCGCGGCCTCTCGCTGCGCTCCCCCGGCCGGTTCTGCGCCGCCGCGGACCGGCTCGTCGAGCTCTTCCGCTCGACCGAGCAGCCGCCCGCGGGCGCCGGCGACCGGGTGGTCGACGCGTGGGTCCGGGCCCAGGCCTACCGGCTCTACACGTGGGGCACGGTGACCCGGCTCGCCGCCGGCGGCGACATGGGCGCCGCGGGGTCGGTCAACAAGGTCTTCTGGTCCGAGCTCGACATCGCGCTGCACGAGACCGCGCTCGACCTGCTCGGGCCCGAGGCCGAGGTCGCCTCGCCGTGGCTGGACGGCTACACGTTCTCGCTCTCCGGCCCGATCTACGCCGGCACCAACGAGATCCAGCGCAACATCGTCGCCGAGCGGATCCTCGGCCTGCCGCGGGAGGTCCGCAAGTGAGGTTCGTGCTCGACGGGGACCAGCGCGACTTCGCCGGCGCGCTCGAGTCGCTCCTCTCCGGCGCCGACACCGTCGCCGCCGCGCGCGCCTGGGCCGACGGCGACCACGCCCCCGGCCTGGCGCTGTGGCGCCGGCTTGCCGAGCTCGGGGTGCTCTCGCTGGCCACCGACGCCACCCCGGTCGAGGTGGCGATCGCGTTCGAAGCGCTGGGCCGGCACGCGGTCCCCGGGCCGTGGATCGAGTCCGCGGCGTACCTCCCGGTCGCGCTCGGCCGCGAGGTCGAGGGCGTCGCCACCGTGGCGCTGCCGCCGCACGTGCCGCACGCGCTCGACGCCGACGTCGCCGACGAGGTGTACGTCGGCAGCACGCTCGTCGACGAGGTCGGTGAGCAGCTGGGCTCGGTCGACCCCACCCGGCGGCTGTTCCGGGTGGTGGGCGACGGTCCGGTCGACCTCGACGGCCCGGTCCGCGAGGCGTTCGACCTCGCCGTCCTCGCCACCGCCGCCGAGCTGCTCGGCGCGGGCGAGCGGGTGCTCGCCGACGCGGTCGCCTACGTCAAGCAGCGCAAGCAGTTCGGTCGGGAGATCGGGTCGTACCAGGCGATCAAGCACGCGCTGGCCGACGTGCGGATCGCCCTCGACTTCGCCCGGCCCCTGGTGCACGGCGCCGCGCTCGGCGAGGTCGACGTCTCGGCGGCGAAGGTCGCCTGCGGCGACGCGGCGTACCTCGCCTCCCGCACGGGCCTGCAGGTGCACGGCGCGATCGGCTACACCCAGGAGCTCGACCTGAGCCTGTGGTTGACCCGGATCCGCGCCCTGGTGACCGCCTGGGGCACGCCGGCCTTCCACCGCGGGCGGCTGCTCCAGCAGCTCGGGGCGAGCTGATGGACTTCGCGCTCACCGAGGAGCAGCAGGAGCTCGCCTCGACGGTCCGCTCGCTGCTGGCCAAGCGGGCCGACCCGCGGGTGGAGACCTACGACGAGCAGCTGTGGCAGCTGCTGTGCGAGCAGATCGGCGTGGCCGCGCTCGGCATCCCCGAGGAGCACGGGGGCGCGGGGTTCAGCCTGTTCGAGTCGCTCGTCGCGCTCGAGGAGGTCGGCCGGTCCCTGGTGCCGTCGCCGCTGCTGTCCTCGCTGGTCACCTCGGAGGCGCTGCTGGCCGGGGCGAACGAGGACGCCAGGGGCGAGCTGCTCCCCCGGCTCGCGGGCGGTGAGGTGGGCGCGTTCGTGGACGCGACCGGTGGCCGCACCACGGTGCCGGACGTGCTCGACGGCGACCTCGCGACCGTCCTGGTCGCCGCCACCGACGACGGGCTGTGGCTGCTGGACGCCGACGCGACCGCCCGGGAGTGGACGCCGTCGATGGACCAGACGATCCGGCTGGCCCGCGTCGAGGTCGACACCGCGGCCGCGACCCGCATCGGGGACGGCCCGGCCGCCGCGGCGCGCGCGGCGCTGGTGGGGGCCGCGGGCGTCGCCGCGCTCCAGGTCGGCACGGCCGCCCGGGCGCTGGAGATGACGGTCGCCTACTCGAAGGAGCGGGTGCAGTTCGGTCGCCCGATCGGTTCCTTCCAGGCGCTCAAGCACCGGATGGCCGACATGCTGGTGCGGGTCGAGATGGCCCGCTCGGCGTCCTGGGCGGCGGCGTACGCCGTCTCGGGCGGCACCGCCGACGCCGAGCGCCTGGCGCACGTCGCGGGGGCGTACTGCTCCGACGCGCTGACCTCGATCGCCGCCGAGACCGTGCAGCTGCACGGCGGCATCGCGATCACCTGGGAGCACGACGCGCACCTGGTGCTCAAGCGGGCGCACTCCCTCGGCCAGCTCTTCGGCACGGCGCGTGCGCATCGCGCTGCCGTGCCTCTCTGACACCGCGCGCAGACCTGTGAGGAACGACACCGGGCTGTTCCTCCGCCGTTCCCGATCTGTGCCTGTGACCTGCAGAAACGCCGACTAAGTTGAGGACATGAGCATCGACATCGACGTCACCGAGAACCAGTCGTCCGCGGTAGCCGAGGCCTCGGAGGCGTCCGAGGCCGCCCAGGCGCAGGACGACTTCCCGATCGGCATGCTCGCCAACCCGATCCGCACCCGGATCTGACCCCCGCCCCGGGACTGTCCGGGGCCGCTCGCGTGTTGGACAGGTGATGACGACACGCACCCATGCCGAGCGGATGCTCGACGTCAGGACGATCTTCCACGAGCCGGACATCGAGTCCTACCCCCGCGGCGCCGAGATCCTGGCCCGCTTCCCCGACGCCGAACGGGTGCCGGTGCTCTCGCACCAGGCGATCCCCGGTCTCTACGGCAACGAGGGCAACGTCGAGGACTGGGTCCGCAACAAGCGCGAGGTGCTCGTGCTCGGCGTGAAGAAGTCGTTGAGCGCCCGGCCGAACGGCCGCAGCTCCGACTTCATCGCCCCCTCGACGTCCAACGGCTGCGCGATGGCCTGCTCCTACTGCTACGTCCCCCGCCGCAAGGGCTACGCGAACCCGATCACCGCGTTCGTCAACATCGAGAAGATCCTCGGCTACCTCGAGCGCCACGCCGGCCGCCAGGGCCCCAAGACCGTGCCGAACCAGTGCGACCCGGTCGACTTGGTCTACGACCTCGGCGAGAACGGCGACTGCTCGGTCGACGCGCTGTTCAGCGACAACGTCCGAGACCTGGTCGACCTCTACGCCCGGCTCGACGGCGCCAAGGCCAGCTTCGCCACCAAGTTCGTCAACCGCGACCTGCTCGACTGGGACCCGCGCGGCGGCACCCGTGTCCGCTTCTCGCTCATGCCCGAGGAGATGTCGAAGCGGCTCGACCTGCGCACCTCGCGGATCGCGGATCGGATCGCCGCGATCGACGACTTCGTCGAGGCCGGCTACGAGGTGCACCTCAACTTCAGCCCGGTCGTCGTCCACGAGGACTGGAAGGCCGAGTGGGCCGAGCTGCTCGAGCAGGTCGCCGACGGGATCGGCGACAAGGCCAAGGCCCAGCTGGCCTGCGAGGTCATCTTGCTCACCCACAACGAGCAGCTGCACGAGGTCAACCTGGGCTGGCACCCGAAGGGCGAGGAGCAGCTGTGGCGCCCCGACCTCCAGCAGCGCAAGCGCTCCGAGAGCGGCCAGGAGAACGTCCGCTACAAGGTCGCCTGGAAGCGTCGCTGGGTCGACGAGCTCGTCGGCATGATCGGCGAGACGCTCCCCACCTGCCGGGTCCGCTACGCGTTCTGAGCGGCCGGGGGCACAGACGGACGTCGGGACCGGTTCACCGGTCAACCGGTGGATTGGTGAGCTTGACCGTAGGAACGCGCGCTTGACCGACGATCCTTCATCGGTCAGGCGTGAGTCTCGTCGGTCAAGTAGCCGTGCGTCCCCCTCGGTTCATCGGCGCGGTCACGACACGGCTCGCCCAGCGGCTCGCCCGATCAGCCAGCTGGTTGGGCGAGGCCGGCGCCGGTGAAGGACTCGTCGGCGGTGACGTCGCGGACGACGTCGAGCCAGGCGGGAACGGTGACGGCGGGGCCGTCGCTGCCGTCGATCTCGGCGACCGTCGTGCCGTCGGCGTGGACGTCGACGACGATGACGACGCCGTCGCGGCGGACCTTGTAGCGGGTCTTGGACAGCCCGCGGCCCGGGAGCGCGGAGAGCAGCGACCACTCGGCGTCGTTGAGGTAGAGGTTCGTGCAGGCGACCTCGGCGGCGTCGTCGCCGAGGCGGACCTTCTGGGTCAGCTTGCGGGTGACCGTGCCGTCCGCGGCGCGGACCTCGCGCAGGCGCAGGCGGGTCCCGTCGACGTACCGGTCGACGATCTCCACCGCCTCAGCGGTCTCAGGGGTCTCGGCCAGCTCCTCGGGCAGCGAGGCGAGGAGGTAGCGGCGCTCCCGCTCGACGACGGCGTACTTCAGCGACACGGACACCGCGGGAGCGTACGCCGCCGACGACATCGAGACGGACACCGAGACGCAGATCGCTTGTCACCGTCGGTGGGCGCCGCCAGACTCCCGAGGATGACCCCGCACGAGATCGCCCGGTGGCGGTTCGCGGCCCAGCACCTCGCCGCGCCCCACGCGGCGTCGGCGACCGAGGTCGTCGCACACCTGCTGGCCGTGCAGGCCGAGAACCCGGGCCAGTCCGCCTGGGCCGTGGCCACCCGCACCGAGCAGCCCGACGCGGCCGACCTCGCCGGCCTGCTGACCAGCGGCGCGGTCATCCGCACCCACGTCCTGCGCCCGACCTGGCACCTCGTCGCGGCGGCCGACCTCACCTGGCTGCTCGAGCTGACCGCGCCGCGGGTCCGGCCGACGCTGCTGCGCCAGCTCACCGACGGCGGCTGGACGACGGCCGACCTCGACCGAGCGGTCGCGGCCGTGATGGACGCGCTGGCCGAGCGGGCCGACCGCACCCGCGACGAGGTCGGCGCAGCGCTGGCCGAGCGGGGCGTGGCGACGACCGGCCACGAGCTGATGCTGCTGCTCGGCCTCACCGAGCTCGACCGGCTCGTCTGCAGCGGCCGGCCGACCGCGGAGGGCACGCACACCTACGCGGCGTACGCCGACCGGGTGCCCGCCGGACGCCGGCCCGACCGCGAGGAGGCGCTGGGCGAGCTCACCCGTCGGTACGTGACCGGGCACGGTCCGGCGACCGAGCGCGACCTGGCCTACTGGGCCACGCTCCCCCTCGGCGACGTGCGCCGCGGGCTCGCCGCCGCGCGCGACGACCTGGCCTGCTTCGAGCACGACGGCCGGACGTTCTGGCACGCCGCGGGCGCGACGCCGCCGACCGACGACCAGGAACCGGCCGGGCACCTGCTGCAGCTCCTCGACGAGACCTACCGCGGCTTCCAGGACAGCCGGATGCTCATCGACGCCGCCGGCATCGTCCCGGCGGGCCGGGAGGCCGCGATCGGCATGGCGGTCGTCGACGCCCAGCTCGTCGGCCGGATGAAGCGGACCGTGGGCCGCCGGGCGCGGTTCGACGTCGTCCCCCACCGACCGCTGGACCGGCCGGAGGTGCGGGCGCTGGAGGCCGCGGCCGCGCGGTACGCCGCGTTCCTCGGCCTCGAGCCCGACCTGCGGATCAGCTAGGCCCGGCCGTCCGCGGGTGGGGCTCGTGCGGGTGCGCCGGGTCGGCGGCCAGCGCACGCTCGTAGAGGTCGTAGACCAGCGCGGCCTTGTGGTTGTTGTAGTCCATCGCGTCGGCGAACGACCGCTCCGAGGCGATCCGCTGCTTGAACGAGCCGTACGCCGCCCGGTCGGCCGGGTCCGCGCGCAGGTGGTCGCGGAACAGCACGTGCCGCCGCGGCTCGGTCGCGCCGGGACCGAAGACGTGCACGTTGCTGACCGGGTCTGCTCCGCGGAGCATCCGGTGCTCCTCCCAGTCCGGCTCGCGCACCCGCAGGACGAACCCGGCCGCCTCGAGGTCGGGCAACCAGGCGGCCTCGTCGGCGGGGTCGGCGACGACGAGGTCGACGTCGATGACCGGCTTCGCGGGCAGGCCGGGCACCGCCGTGGAGCCGACGTGCTGGACAGCGAGCACCCGGTCGCCGAGCGCCGCGCGGAGGCGGCGCTCCACGACGGCGTACTGATCCGGCCAGGCGGGGTCGGGCGCGACGACCTCCACGGGCGGCTGCGGGGTGGCGTCGACGCGGACCGCCGCGACCGCGTCGAGGTCGGCGAGCTCGAAGGGTCGCCACAGCGGGTGGGTGGCGCTCATGGCAGGTTCCCCGAGAGCCGGCCGTGCATGGCGGCGCTGGCCTGGTTGAGGCCGACCAGCTCGACGGACTTGCCGCGGGCCGCGTACCGCGTGGTGACGGTGTCGAGGGTGGCCACGGTCGAGGCGTCCCACACGTGGGAGGCGGTGAGGTCGACGACGACGTGGTCGGGGTCCTCGCCGTAGCGGAAGTGCTCGTCGAGCTCGTTGCTGGAGGCGAAGAACAGCTCGCCGTCCACGACGTAGGTGACGCTGTCACCGTCGACGCGGCGCTCGACGTCGACCAGGTGCGCGACCCGGCGGGCGAAGAGGCTCATGGCGACGAGCGTGCCGACGACGACGCCGATCGCGAGGTTGTGGGTGGCGACGACGACCACGACGGTCACGACCATGACCGCGGTCTCGCTGCGCGGCATCCGTCGCAGCGTGCGCGGGTGGATCGAGTGCCAGTCGAAGGTCGCGACCGAGACCATGACCATCACCGCGACGAGCGCGGCCATCGGGATGAGGGCGACCGTGTCGCCGAGGCCCACGACGAGGACGAGCAGGAACGCGCCGGCGCAGAAGGTCGAGATCCGCGTGCGGGCGCCCGACACCTTCACGTTGATCATCGTCTGGCCGATCATCGCGCAGCCGCCCATGCCGCCGGTGAACCCGGTGACGACGTTGGCGACGCCCTGCGCCCACGACTCGCGGGTCTTGTCCGAGCCGGTGTCGGTGACGTCGTCGACGAGCTTCGCGGTCAGCAGCGACTCGAGCAGGCCGACCAGCGCCATGCCCAGCGCGTAGGGACCGATGATGCGCAGCGTCTCGAGGTCCAGCGGCACGTCCGGCAGCAGGAACGAGGGCAGGCTGTCGGGCAGCTCGCCCTCGTCGCCGACGTCGGGCAGCGAGAGGCCGGCGGCGAGCGTGACGGCCGTCAGCACGACGATCGCGACCAGCGGCGCCGGCACGACGGTGGTCAGCCGCGGCAGCAGCACGATGACCGCCAGGCCGGCCGCCAGCATCGGGTAGACCAGCCACGGCACGTCGACCAGGTGCGGCACCTGCGCGACGAAGATCAGGATCGCCAGGGAGTTGACGAACCCGACCATCACCGAGCGCGGCACGAACCGCATCAGCCGGGCCACCCCGCCCAGGGCGAGCGCCACCTGGAGCAGGCCGGCCAGCACGACGGTGGCCAGGAAGTAGTCGACCCCGTGGTCACGGACCACCGGGGCTATGACCAGTGCGACGGCGCCCGTGGCGGCCGAGATCATCGCGGGCCGGCCGCCGAGGATCGCGGTCGTCACCGCCATCGTGAACGACGCGTAGAGGCCGAGCCGCGGGTCGACCCCGGCGATGATGGAGAACGAGATCGCCTCGGGGATCAGCGCCAGGGCCACCACCAGGCCCGCGAGCACCTCGGTGCGCAGCAGGCGGGGCGATCGCAGGGCGCTCCGGACGGTCGGTGCGGAGGCAGTCACAAGCCGATGACGTTACCGCCGCGGCGTACGCCGTCCCGCATCGTCGGCGGGCGGGCTCAGCGGGTCGTGCCGTACTTCCCGCGGTAGAACAGCAGCGGGTCCACCGGCGCGTCCTCGGGCGCGGTGGCCAGGTGGAGCACCCGGCCGATGACGACCCAGTGGTCGCCGGCTTCGTGCACCGCGTGGACGCTGCAGTCGACGTGGGCCAGCGAGCCCTCGAGCACCGGCGAGCCGGTGGCCTCGGAGGGGTGCCAGGCGACGCCGGCGAACTTGTCGGTGCCGCGGCTGGCCATCTGGTTGGACAGCTCGGCCTGGCCGTCGGCGAGGAAGTTGACGCAGAACCGGCCCGAGCGCTGGATCAGCGGCCACGCGCGCGAGGTCTTCGCCGGGACGAAGAGCACCAGCGGCGGGTCGAGGGAGACGCTGGAGAACGACTGGCAGGTCATGCCGACCGGCTCGCCGCCGCTGGTCGCCGTGACCACGGTGACGCCGGAGGCGAAGCGGCCGAGCACGTCGCGGAAGTGACGCGCCTCGGCCTGCCGGGCCGGGTCGTCGGTGGGGACGGCCGAGCCCTCGCCGGGGCCGAGCGGCTCGATCTCGTAGGCCTCGCTGCCCAGCCAGGACGCGATCAGCTCGGGGCTGGGCCAGGTCTCGGCGGCGTTGGGGTTCATGCCGTCCGGGATGTCCGCGGAGGCCCCCGAGTGGGCTGACATGGTCCCCACGCTAGTCACTGTGCTCCGCCGCCGAAGTCGTGGCCCCAGTAGGACACGGCGGTCGACTCGCGGGCCACCCACTTGCCGTCGTCGACCTGCAGGCCGTCGGTGCCGAACTCGACGTCGAAGCCGGCGGGCGACTTCACGTAGAACGACACCATCTCGTCGTTCATGTGCCGCCCGAGGGTCGCCGAGAGCGGCGCCTTGTGCTTGCGGACCCGCTCCAGCGCGCGGCCCACGTGGTCGAGCTCGTCGACCTCGAGCATGATGTGGACGCACTTGGCCGGGTTCGGCATCGGCAGGAACGCCAGCGAGTGGTGGCGCGGGTTGACGCCGAGGAACCGCAGCCAGACCTTCGAGCCCGGCTCCTTGCCGACGAACTCGCCGGGCATGCTCATCGAGTCGCGCAGGCGGAAGCCGAGGACGTCGGTGTAGAAGCGCAGCGCCTCGACGTCGTCGAGCACCGGGATGACGATGTGGCCCATCCCCTGGTCGCCGGTGACGAACCTCGCTGCGTACGGCGTGACGATCGGCCGGGACTCGTAGGTGATGCCGTGGAAGAGCTCGAAGACGTTGTCCCACGGGTCGGCGAACCGGATCATCTCCTGCACGCGGCGCTCGTCGAGCTCCTCCTTGGTCGCCTCGTCGAAGACGACGCCGGCCTTCTGCAGGTGCTCGCGGGCCTCCTGCAGCGCCTGGTGGTCCGCGACCTCCCAGCCGGTGGCCTCCAGCAGGTCGTGGTCGGAGGGGACGACGACGAGCCGGGCGGAGACCTCGTCGATCCGCCAGTACTGGTGGGCGGGGTTCGGCCCGCGGCCCTCGGCGAGACCGAGGACCTTGCCGGCGAAGACCTTCCACTGCTCGGGGTCGGTCGACGCCACGCGGACGTAGCCCATGGACCTGATGCTGATGGTCACGACGTGGCCTTTCGGGGTCGTTCGACGTGCCTGGCCAGGAACGCGGTGGTGACCTCGGCGAACTCCTCGGCCGCCTCGATCTGCGCCCAGTGCCCGCAGTTGGGGAAGACGTGCAGCTGCGCCTTGGGGATCAGCTTGAGCGCGACCACGGCGCCGTCGAGCGGGTTGACCCGGTCCTCGCGGCCCCACGTCAGCAGCGTGTGCTTGCGCAGGCGGTGCGCCTCGCGCCATAGCATGCCGTCCTCGGCCGTCTCGGGGTTCCAGAACGACATGCCCATCGAGCGCATCGCGTCCTGCGCGCCCGGGGCGGTCGCGTCGGCGAAGCGCTGCTCGACCAGCTCGTCGGTCACCAGCGACTGGTCGACGACCATCGTGGAGATGAACGCGCGGAGCTTCTCGCGGGTCGGGTCGGCGCCGAACTCCATCAGGCGCTTCACGCCCTCGGTCGGGTCGGCGTGGAAGATGTTGAGCGAGAGCCCACCGGGACCCATCAGCACCAGCCGGCCGACGCGGTCGGGGTGGGTGAGCGCCAGCCGCATCGCCGTACCGCCGCCGAGGCTGTTGCCGAGCAGGTGCACCCGCTCGATGCCGAGCTCGTCGAGCAGGCGGACGACGTGGTCCGCGGCGAACCGGTAGTAGTTGCCCACCACCGGCGGCTTGTCGGAGCCGCCGAAGCCCGGCTGGTCGACCAGCAGCGTGCGGAAGTGCTGGGCGAAGTGCGGCAGCGCGGGACCGAAGTTCGACCACGCCGAGGCGCCGGGGCCACCGCCGTGCAGCATCACCAGCGGCAGCCCGCCACCGAGGTCGGACGGCTGGGTATCGGGGGCGGCCTCGTAGTAGTTGAGCGTCAGGTCGCCGGCCTTGGCCGAGCGGCGGACGCTCTCCTGGGCGAACCTGGTGTCGCCGGCCACGTCAGTACATCCCCGGGTCGACCTTGTGGCCGAACTCGTGCGCGCCGAACATCTGCAACGCCCGCTCGGGGTCGTTGGCGGCGTGCACGCGGCCGGCGTGGGCGTCGCGCCAGGCGCGCTGGAGATAGGTGCCCTCGGCGAGCGCGCGGCCGCCCGAGGCCTCGAAGAGCGCGTCGATCGCATCGATGGCGCGCTGGCTGCCGAGGACCTGGTCGCGGCGGACCCGCAGGCGCAGGCCGAGCGGGATCTTCTCCCCCTTCGCGACGTGGTCCATCTCCTCGCGGATGTTGTTGACCAGCAGCGCCCAGGCCGCGTCGATCTCGCTGCTCGCCTTGGCGATGCGGACGGCCGCGAACGGGTCGAGGGAGGCCTTCTCGCCGAGGTACGCCGCGCGCGTGCGCTTCTGCTGCATCTCGACGTGCTCGGCGTACGCCCCGCGCGCCATGCCGATGATCGGCGTGGTGATGGTGCCGGTGAAGATCGAGTGGAAGGGCAGCTTGTAGAGGTCGGAGGTGTTCTGCTCCTGGCCCGGGCCCTTGCACGCGCCGGTCTGGCTCATCGAGAGCGTGAACGCCTCGGGGATGAACACGTCCTCGACCAGGATGTCGTTGGAGCCGGTGCCGCGCAGGCCGACCATGTGCCAGACGTCGATGACCTGGTACTTCTCGCGCGGGACCATGAACGTCTTGAAGTCCACGACCTGGCCGTCGGCGTTGAAGACGAGGCCGCCGAGCAGCACCCAGCTGCAGTGGTCGCAGCCGGAGGAGAAGCTCCACTTGCCGGACAGGATGTAGCCGCCGTCGGTGACGGTCGCCTTGCCGGTCGGGGCGTAGGAGGAGCTCAGGCGGGTGTTGGTGTCCTCGCCCCAGACCGCCTGCTGCGCCTCGTCGGCGAAGAGGGCGACCTGCCAGGGGTGCACGCCGACGACGCTGGAGACCCAGCCGGTCGACCCGCACGCGGACGCGATGTCGCGCACCGCGGTGTAGAAGGTGACGGGGTCGGCCTCGAACCCGTCGAAGCGCTTGGGCTGGAGCAGCCGGAAGAACCCGACCTCCTCCAGCTCCTTGATGCTCGCCTCCGGCACGACCCGCAGGCGCTCGGCCTCGTCGGCGCGCTCGCGGATGGTGGGCAGCAGGTCACGAACGCCGTCGAGCACAGCCTGGGACATCGCCAACTCCTGTCGTGGTGGGACGTCGGCAATACTAGAACACGTTCTTGTTTTGGACCAGGCGCCACTCTCGGCGGGTTCCCGCGCTCGGGTCAGGCGGGGCGGTAGCGGCTGAGCACGCAGAACTCGTTGCCCTCCGGGTCGGCCAGGACGGCCCAGCCCGAGTCGCCGTCGCGCCGGTCGTCGAACATCGTGGCGCCCAGGCCGAGGATCCGGTCGACCTCCTCGTCGCGGCTGCGGTCGGTGGGTCGCAGGCACAGGTGCATGCGGTTCTTCACCGTCTTGGCCTCGGGCACCTTGAGGAACAGCAGGTACCGGTCGTCGGGCCCCACCAGCCCGCACTCCTCCTCCCCCGGCTCGTTCTCGCCCTCCTCGGCGGTCGGGAGCCGGTGGTCCTCGAGGACCTGCGCCCACCACATCGTCTGGGCGTACGGGTCGTGGGCGTCGATGCAGAAGTTGGATGCGCGAGATGCCATGCCCCGTCTGTACCCCTCCACCCCCGCCCCCGTCGACCGGATTCGCTCCTTTCGCCGGTCGAGCAGCGAGCCCTGGCGAGCGTCGACGAGACCCTGGCAGCCGAATCTCGGCCTCGAGGACGTGGGTGGTCGCGGTGGAGCAGCTATGAGGGCGAGGTACGCCGTGGCTCGCGCGCCGCCGCCGGCTATCGGCTGGTTGAGGAGGGCCGCCAGGCCCGTCTCGAAACCCGCCGAGAAACTCCTCAGATTGATGTCCGAATACTGGTCTGACCTGGGGAAACACCCCCACCACTGTCGGTGGTCGCTGCTTGAGTAGACCCATGGCCAAGGACGCCCGACACAGTGCGCACCCGGTGTGCCGCGCGGTCGCGAAGTCCCGCAAGAAGACCCGAGCCGCGTGCAGCTCTCAGCTCTGGCAGCTCTCCGACGACGAGGTCGCAGCGACCCTGCTCGAGGCCACCCAGTTGCGCACCCAGGCCGAGGCCCTGGAGCTCAAGCTCGCGGCCGAGGCGGACCGGCGCGCGGTCGGGGACAAGGTCGGCGCGACCGACACCGCCTCGTGGTGGGGACACGAGACCCGCCAGGACCGGCCCGCCGCGAAGCGCCGGATGCGGCTGGCCGAGTCCTTGGACCGCCACGCACCCACGTCCGCTGCGCTGGCGGAGGGCGCGATCAGCATCGAGCACGCGAAGGTGATCACCGACTGCGTCGACCGGCTGCCGGATGACCTGCCCGACCCGACGATCCCGGAGCGGGCCGAGAAGCACCTCCTGACCGAGGCGCTCGACCGCGACCCGAAGTCGCTGGCGATCCTGGCCAAGCACGTCCTCACCGTCGTCGCCCCCGAGATCGGCGAGGAACGCGACGCCCGCGCGTTGGAACGTGAGGAACGTGAAGCACGGGCCAACGCCTGGCTGACGATGTGCCCGGACGGGCGGGGCAGCTACCGCGGGAAGTTCTCGATCCCGACCCTGCACGGCGAGATGCTGAAGAAGATGCTGCTCGCCTTCGCCGCACCCAAGCACCAAGCAGCCATCAAGACGGGGGACAGCGAGCCCGAGGTCGAGCGCCGCCCCTCGCCTGAGCGGATGGGCGACGCGTTCTGCGAGCTCCTCGAGCGACTCCCCGCCGACAAGCTCCCCCAGCTCGGCGGCCTGAACGCCTCCGTCGTCGTCCTCATCGACTTCACCGACCTCACGAGCGAGACCGGCCGCGCCACGCTGGAGTCCGGCGAACCGATCTCCGCATCGCTCGCCCGCCGGATGGCCTGCGAGGCCGGACTCCTCCCCGCCGTCCTCGGCAGGACGTCAGAGCTCCTCGACCTCGGCCACACCGCCCGCCTCTTCTCCGGCGCCCAGCGCCGCGGACTGGCGATCACGCAGCAGACCTGCACCGCCGCCGGCTGCGACTGTCCGGCCCATCTCTGCCACGCCCACCACGACACCAGCTGGCGCTCCGGCGGCAAGACAGACATGAAGAACGCCCGGCTCCTCTGCCCCAGGCACCACGCCCGGATCCACGACCCGCGGTTCGAGACCACCCACCACCCCGACGGCGGCGTCTCCTTCCACATACGGACATAGACCGCGAAGCCGCCGGTTGAGCAGCGAAGGCGTGCTGCGCCTGAGCGTCGACGAAACCCCCGCACCCGCGCAGGGCAGCAACCACCCACCGGCCCGACGAGCGCCCCAGCGCCCTGCGCACCTCGCCGGGTCTCGACGACGCTCGCCAGGGCTCGCTGCTCGACCAGCGGAGGCGGTCAGGCGTTGGCGGCGGCCTTGTCCTGCTCGGCCTTGAGCATCAGGGCGATGTCGATGAGCTGGTCCTCCTGGCCGCCGATCAGCTTGCGCCGGCCGGCCTCGAGCAGGATCTTCGCGCCGGAGACGCCGTACCGGTCGGCGGCGTTGCCGGCGTGCTTGAGGAAGGAGGAGTAGACGCCGGCGTACCCCATCATCAGCGTCATCCGGTCGAGCTGGCACTCCTCCGGCATGGCGGGCTTGATGACGTCCTCGGAGGCGTCGACGATCTGCAGGAAGTCGACGCCGGTGCGCCAGCCGAGCTTGTCGCAGACGCCGATGAACGCCTCGAGCGGGGTGTTGCCGGCACCGGCGCCGAAGCGACGGACCGAGCCGTCGATCTGGGTGGCGCCCGCGCGGGCGGCGATGACGGTGTTGGCGACGCCGAGGCCGAGGTTCTCGTGGCCGTGGAAGCCGACGTCGGCCTGCGAGCCGATCTCGGCGACGACGGCGGAGACCCGGTCGGCGGTCTGCTCCATGACCAGGGCGCCGGCGGAGTCGACGACGTACACGCACTGGCAGCCGGCGTCGACCATGATCCGCGCCTGCCTGGCCAGCACCTCGGGCGGTTGGGTGTGGCTCATCATCAGGAACCCGACGGTCTCCAGCCCCAGCTCGCGGGCGAGCCCGAAGTGCTGGATGGAGACGTCGGCCTCGGTGCAGTGGGTGGCGATCCGGCAGATCTGGCCGCCGTTGTCCTGCGCCGCGCGGATGTCGTCCTTGGTGCCGACGCCGGGGAGCATGAGGAAGGCGATCTTGGCCGTCTTCGCCGTCTCGGCCGCGATGCGGATGAGCTCCTGCTCGGGCGTGCGGGAGAAGCCGTAGTTGAACGACGAGCCGCCGAGCCCGTCTCCGTGGGTGACCTCGATGACCGGGACGCCGGAGGTGTCGAGGGCCTCGACGATGTCGTGCACCTCCTGCGCGGTGAACTGGTGCCGCTTGTGGTGCGACCCGTCGCGCAGGCAGGTGTCGGTGAGCCGCAGGTCGAGGTCGCCGCCGTGGGCGTCCCTCCACGTGCGCGCCAGGGCGTTCAGCTGGGTGGTCCCGGTCATGTCAGGCCTCCTTGCGGCCGGCGAGCACGGCCCGCGCGATGTTGTCGCCGACCTGTGCCGCGGCGGCGGTCATGATGTCGAGGTTGCCGGAGTACGGCGGGAGGTAGTCCCCGGCGCCCTCGACCTCGACGAAGATCGAGACCTTGACCTGGCCCTGCGTGGCGGCCGACGGCTCGTCGACCTGCGGCTCCTGCAGGAGGCGGTAGCCCGGGACGTACTCCTGGACGGCCTTCTCCATCGCGAAGACCGACTGCACGATCGCGTCGCGGTCGGCGTCGGGCGGGACCGCGCAGAAGATCGTGTCGCGCATGATCATCGGCGGCTCGGCCGGGTTGAGGATGATGATCGCCTTGCCGCGCTCGGCGCCGCCGATCCGCTCCACGCCGGCGGCGGTGGTGCGGGTGAACTCGTCGATGTTGGCGCGGGTGCCGGGGCCGGCGGAGACGCTGGAGACCGAGGCGACGATCTCGGCGTACGGCACCGGTGCGACCCGGGAGACCGCCGCCACCATCGGGATGGTGGCCTGGCCGCCGCAGGTGATCATGTTGACGTTCATCGCGCCGACGTGCTCCTCGCCGTTGACCGGCGGGATCACGGCCGGGCCGACCGACGCGGGGGTCAGGTCGACCGCGCGGATGCCGGCCTCCTCGTAGCGGGGTGCGTACTCCCGGTGCACGTAGGCCGAGGTGGCCTCGAAGATCAGGTCGGGCAGCTCGTCCTGCTTCAGCAGCCAGTCGACGCCCTCGTGGGACGCCTCGAGGCCCTGCTGGGCGGCGAGCCTGAGGCCCTCGGACGAGGGGTCCACGCCGATCATCCAGCGCGGCTCGACGCTGCCGCCCTCGGCGGCACCGCGCAGCAGCTTGTACATCAGGTCGGTGCCGATGTTGCCCGGACCGACGATGGCCGCGGTCAGCTTGGTCATGTCTGGGTGGACCTCTCGGAGATGGCGTCGAACGACAGGTCACCATGCTAGAACCTGTTACAGTTTTGCGCCATGACGGGGTCTCCTCACGCCACCTCCAGCGGATCGCCGACCGACCTCCCCAGCGAGGTCGACGTGGTCGTCGTCGGCGCCGGCGCGGCCGGCATGTCCGCCGCCCTCGCGGCCGCCGACCGCGGTCTCGACACGATCCTGCTGGAGAAGAGCCGGTGGTTCGGCGGCTCGACCGCGCGCAGCGGCGGAGGGGTCTGGATCCCCGGCAACTACGCGCTCAAGTCGGCCGGCCAGGACGACGCGCTGGAGAACTCCAAGCTCTACCTCGACTCGATCGTCGGCGACGTCGTGCCGAAGGTCCGCCGCGACACCTACGTCGACCGCGGCGCGGAGGTCATGGACTTCATCAAGGCCCGCACGCCGGTGCGGTTCACCTGGGTGCCCGACTACGCCGACTACCACCCCGAGCAGCCGGGCGGCCGGCCCGCGGGGCGGACGGTCGAGCCGGTCCCGCTGGACGCGAGCTCCCTCGGCGCGGAGCTCGAGCGGCTCCACCCGCCGTACACCAAGGCGCCGGCCAACATGATCGTCACGCAGGCCGACTTCCGGAAGATCAGCCTCGGCATGCGCACCGTCCGCGGCCCGCTGACGATGGTCAAGGTGACCGTCAGGCGGATCATCGCCGGGCTGCTGCGCCGCCGGATGTACGCCATGGGCAACGCGATCGCGATCGGGCTGCGCAAGGGCCTCGTCGACGCGCGCGTGCCGGTCCACTACGAGACCGAGCTGCGCGACCTGGTGGTCGAGGGCGGCCGCGTCGTCGGCGTGCGGGTGCTGCGCGACGGGGTCGAGCAGGTCGTCCGCGCGCGCCGCGGCGTCGTCCTCGGCAGCGGCGGCTTCGAGCGCAGCGCCGAGCTGCGCGAGCGGTTCCTCCCCCAGCCGACCTCGGTGGAGTGGACGACCGGCTCGCAGAACAACACCGGTGCCGGGCTCGTCGCCGGCATGGCCGCCGGCGCCCGCACCGACCTGCTCGACGACGGCTGGTGGGGCCCGACGATCCCGCTGCCGGGCCGGCCGTGGTTCTGCCTGGCCGAGCGCAACCTGCCGGGCTCGATCATCGTCAACCAGGCCGGCGAGCGGTACATGAACGAGGCGCTCCCCTACGTCGAGGCCGTCCACGAGATGTACCGGGGCGAGCAGACCGGCGTCGCGCACGTGCCGTCGTGGATGGTCATCGACCAGCGCTACCGCAACCGCTACGTCTTCGCCGGCCTCATGCCGCGCCAGCCCTTCCCGGGCAAGTGGTTCAAGGAGGGCGTGGTCAAGAAGGCCGACACCCTCGCCGGCCTGGCCGACGAGATCGGCGTCCCGGCCGACACCCTGGCGCGGACCGTCGAGCGCTTCAACGGCTTCGCCGCGACCGGCGTCGACGCCGACTTCCACCGCGGCGAGTCGGCCTACGACAAGTACTACTCCGACCCGACGGTCAAGCCCAACCCGTCGCTGCACCGCATCGACGAGGGACCGTTCTACGCCGTCAAGATCGTCCCCGGCGACCTCGGCACCAAGGGGGGTCTCGTCACCGACGAGCGCGCCCGCGTGCTGCGCGAGGACGGCACCGTGCTCGAGGGGCTGTACGCCGCCGGCAACGTGTCGTCCGCGGTCATGGGCAACACCTACCCCGGCCCCGGCGGCACGATCGGCCCGGCGCTGGTCTTCGGCTACCTGGCCGCGGAGGACCTCGCTGCCGCCCGGCCGGCCGACCAGCAGCACGCCACCCGGCAGACCCCCGAGAAGGAGACCGCCTGATGCCCATCGACCCCTCCGTGGCGATCGGGGCCGACCTCGGCTCGCGCACCTTCAGCTGGTCCGAGAGCGACGTGCTGCTCTACCACCTCGGCATCGGCGCCGGTTCGCGCCCGGGCGACAACCTCTCCGCGGCGGCGCTGCGCTACACCCTCGACGGGCCGGGCCTGCAGGTCCTGCCGTCCTTCGGCGTCGTCGCGCCGACCTTCTCCGAGACCGACCCGCCGCCGCTGGACCTGCCCGGCTGCGACATCAACCTGGCCCAGGTCGTGCACGGCTCACAGGCGATCACGGTCACCGGCGGGCCGCTGCCCACGAGCGGCACGGCCACGATCCGCACCACGCTCACCGACGTGTGGGACAAGGGCAAGGCCGCCGTCATCTGGCAGGAGGGCGTCGCGACGTCCGAGGCCGGCGAGGAGCTGTGGCGGGTGCGCTCGTCGATCTTCGTCCGCGGCGAGGGCGGCTTCGGCGGCGACCGCGGGTCGTCGACCCCGGTGGCGGTGCCCGACCGGGCGCCCGACGCCGACGCGGCGTACGACGTCACCCCGCAGCAGGCGCTGCTCTACCGCCTGTGCGGCGACCGCAACCCGCTGCACGCCGACCCGGACTTCGCGAAGGCGGCCGGCTTCCCGGCGCCGATCCTGCACGGGCTGTGCTCCTACGGCATCGTGCTGCGGACCCTGACCGACGAGCTGCTCGACGGCGACGCGACGAAGGTGGGCGGCTTCGCGGCCAAGTTCGCCGGCGTGGTCTTCCCGGGCGAGACGATCCGCACCCGCGGGTGGCGCGAGGACGGGCGCATCCTGGCCTCGGCCGAGATCGCCGGCGGCGAGCGCGACGGCTCGCCGGTGCTCGGTGACGTGGTGCTCGACCTGGCCTGAGCAGCTCCCCGAGAGGGCCGGGTCAGGCCCGGCGGGCCAGCACGTAGAGCCGCTCGGTCGTCTCGCCCCGGGCTACGACCGGGCCGCGGCGGTACCATTCGACGTCGCCGAGCCCGGCCGCCTCGACGGCGGCCCGGACGTCGGCGAGGTCGTGCAGCACGAAGTCCAGCGCCACCTCGTGGCCGAACCACTCGTCGAGGTGCCGCACCCGCTGCGGCCCACCGGTGTGCAGCGCGAGCACCAGTAGCCCGTCGGCGGCGAGCGGCCGGGCCAGCGCGGACACGGCCTCCGCCAGCTCGCCGGGTGCGAGGTGGATCAGTGAGTACCACCCCAGCACCGCCGCCCAGCCGTCCGCGGCCGGCGGTCGCACCAGGCGGCGCAGGTCGCCGACGGCGTACGTCGCGTCGGGGAAGCGGGCCTGCGCCTGCTCGACCATCGCGGGCGTGAGGTCGATGCCGGTGGCGTCGACCCCCGCCGCCGCGAGGTACGCCGCCACGTGGCCCGGCCCGCAGCCGGCCTCGACGACGGGGCGACCGGACGCGACCACGTGCTCGGCCACCCGGTCGAGCAGCCAGCGCTCGAAGGGCAGCCCGGGCAGCTCGGCGGCGAGGGCGTCGGCGTAGTCCGCGGCGATCGCCCCGTAGGCGGCGCGGACCCGGTCGTCGCGGTCCGCGGGCAGCTCGACGGCCCTGTCGGGCTCGACCGGCGCGGCGGTGTCCTCGGGGGCGCCGAGCAGGTGCCGCCAGCGGGCGTCGCGGTCACCGCGGCGGCGGGGCAGCTCCTCGACCAGCCCGCGCGCGGCCATCCGCCGCAGGGTGTCCTCGGCGGCCTGCCGGTCGGCGAAGCCGTGCAGCCGCTCGCAGCGGGTGCGCAGCTCGCCGGGCGCCTGCGGACCGCGCAGCAGCAGCACGGTCAGCAGCGCGCGCTCGTCGCTAGCGAGGTCGAGCACCTCGTCGAGCACCTGGTGGTACTTCAGGGTCCGCCGGCCGGTGTCGGACCAGACGATCCGCAGCAGGCCGCGGTCCTTGAGCCGGCGGCCGACCTGCTCGACCAGTGCCTCGTCGTAGTCGGTGACGGGCTCGCGGCTGCTGGTCTGGTTGCACGCCGTGCGCAGCCCGCTGAGCGTCATCGGGTAGGAGCCCGGGACGGTCACCTGCTTCTCCAGCAGGGCGCCGAGGACGCGCTGCTCCTCGGGCGCGAGCGGCTCGGGCAGGGACGTGAGCGGGGTCTCGGTCACGTCGGCACGATAGGCGCCCCAGCGGGGATGTCGCGGGCGGTGGCGGTTGTTGGACCGGGTGATGCCCCCGTCGAAGCCACGCCCCTGGGTCCCCGAGCACGTCCTGGTCACCGCCGCCGCCGCGGAGCAGCCGCACACCGCGGAGGTGCTCCGGCGGGTCGAGGCGGCCGGCGTCGACGACGTACGGCTCCTCACCGGCAACCGCCTGACCGGCCTCACCGAGGGCTCCGAGCGCTGGGTCTACGCCCGCGCCAAGAAGACGCTCGCGCTGGTCGTCGCGCCGCCCAGCGCCATCAAGCCGCAGCCGATCCCGCCGAGCGCCGACTGGCGCATCGACCTGGCCAAGGGGTGCCCGGCCCACTGCCAGTACTGCTACCTCGCCGGCTCCCTGACCGGTCCGCCGGTCACGCGTGCCTACGCCAACCTCGACGACGTGCTGGCCGGCATCGGGACGCACGCCGGCCGCGGCGCGGTCACCAGCGGCACCGCCGAGCGCGACCACGAGGGCACGACGTACGAGCTGTCCTGCTACACCGACCCGCTCGGCATCGAGCACCTCACCGGCTCGCTCGCCGAGGCGGTCCGGCGCGTCGGCACCGGGGTCTACGGCGACGAGGTGTCGCTGCGGTTCACGACCAAGTTCGACGCGGTCGACGAGCTGGTCGCGCTCCCCCACGGCCGCCGCACGCGGATGCGCGTCTCGGTCAACGCCGAGGAGGTCGCCGGCCGGTTCGAGGGCGGCACGTCGCCGGTGGCGGCGCGGATCGACGCGCTGCGGCGGGTGGCCTCGGCGGGCTACCGGGTGGGGCTGACGATCGCCCCCGTCATGCCGGTCGAGGGCTGGCGCGAGCAGTACGCCGCGTTGCTGGACGCCGTGGGCACGGCGCTGGCCGACGTCCCCGACCTGGACCTGACGACCGAGGTGATCACCCACCGGTTCACGCCGGGGTCCCGCGAGGTGCTGCTCGGGTGGTACCCGCGGACCAGGCTGGAGATGGACGAGTCGGTCCGCACCGCGAAGCGCAACAAGTTCGGCGGCACCAAGTACGTCTACCCGCGGGAGACGATGGCCGAGATGCGCGGCTGGTTCACCGACGCCCTGGCCGCCCGGCTGCCGGGCGCACCGCTCCTCTACTGGACCTGAGGATGGTGCCGCCCAGCCCCCACGGTGCTACTGTCGATGATGTTGAAGGGGGTTCTCCCCACCTGGTGGTCGATCTGGCCGCCGAGCTCATCGCTTGTCCTTGGTTTTCTTCGTCTCGCACGTCGGTATCAGGCGCCTCGCTTTGTCTTCAGCCCCGCGGCGGGCAACAGGTCGCCCGCCGCTACCGACACGAAGGAAATGCATCATGACCAACGGCACCGTGAAGTGGTTCAGCGACGACAAGGGCTTCGGCTTCATCGCGCAGGAGGGTGGCGGCGCTGACGTGTTCGTCCACCACAGCAACATCCAGGGCAACGGCTACAAGTCCCTCAAGGACGACCAGAAGGTCGAGTTCGACGTCGTCGCCGGCCCCAAGGGCCCGCAGGCGGAGAACGTCCGCGCTGTCTGAGCCTCTGGCTCCCACACGCTTCGTCGAAGGGCGGCTCCCCGGTCACGCACCGGGGGCCGCCCTTCGGCCATTTCAGGCGGCTCACCAGCCGGCGACGGTGGTGACCCGGCCGGCGTCGGGGTCCCAGCGGCGCAGCCGGGTGAAGGTGAGCACGACGTCCTCGTGACCGAGCACGTCGACGGCCCGCTGGGCGTCGGCGCGGTCGAGCCGACGGGCCAGGGTCACGTGCGGGAGCCAGCCGAGGTGGGCGCGGTCGGGCACCTGGACGCGCACGGCGAGCACGCGGCGTACGACGTCGTCGTCGATGTCGAGCGCGCGGGCCACCGTCAGCCGCTCCCCGCCGAGCAGCAGCAGGCCCGCCGACCGCGCGCGGAACGGCAGCAGCGACCCGAGCCGCGCGGCGGCCACGTCGATCGCGGCGTCGGGCAGCTCGGGCGCGGAGACGACGGTCAGGTGCGGCGCGTTGGTCGCCCCGCGGTGGTCCAGCTGGGACGGGAGCCCGGCGTCGCGGAGCCGCTGCCAGTCGTGGCGGACGGCCTCCAGGCCGGCCTCGTCGGGCACCAGCTCGAGCGCGTGCAGCGGCATCAGGCCAGCACCCTCAGGCCAGCCACGTCTGGGCCCGGCGGGTGTGGCCGGCCTTGGTCGCCGGCTCCATGCCGTCGTACAGCCGGGCGATCATCTGCGAGCGCGGGTTGCGCGCGAACACGTCCTGGTGGTCCCTCACGAAGGTCCAGTAGAGCGCGTCCCAGTCCGCCCGCCACTCGCCGGGGCCGAAGTCGCTCATCTTCCGCAGGTAGTTCGACCCCGAGACGTAGGGCTTGGTCACGATCGCCTCGCCGGCCGCGAACTGCGACATGCCGTAGACGTTGGGCACCATCACCCAGTCGTAGGCGTCGATACCACGTACCATCTATTCACTCGACTCTGCGTAGGTGTAGGGACGATAGGGAGGTTCGGGCATGGAAGCCGCGTTCTACGGTCGCATCAGCGCAGACCACGCAGGACAGGGACTTGGCGTACAGCGTCAGTTGGAGGACTGCACACGCAAGGCTACGGCTCTGGGGTGGACGCTCCCCGAGTCCTTGCACTTCGTAGACAACGACGTGTCCTCATCCAAGGGTGACCCGCGTCCTGCCTATGACGCCCTCATGGCTGCAATCTCGGCAGGCACCGTCAAGGCTCTTGTGGTCTACGACCTTGACCGGCTCACCCGTCGTCCCATCGAACTTGAACAGTTCATGGCTCTGGTGGACTCCACTGGCGTCCTGCTTGCCAACGTCTCTGGTGACGTGGACCTGACTACGGCCAACGGTCAGATGCTCGCCCGCATCAAGGGTGCGGTGGCAGCACAGGAGGCACGACGTATCAGCGAACGCGTCAAGCGCCAGAAGCAGCAGCGGGCAGAGTCGGGTCTTGCCAACGGTCAGCGGTACCGGACCTACGGCTACAACCGTGACTGGTCTGTCGTCCCTGAGGAAGCAGCGGTGGTCAAGGAGGTGTTTGAGCGGGCAGCAGCCGGTGAGGCCAAGCACTCCATCACCCGTGACCTACAAGCCCGTGGCATCACCACGACCGCAGGCGGTACGTGGCGACCCATCCAGACGACCAGACTCCTTCGGACTGCCAAGTACGCCGGTTTGCAGATTCGCAACGGTGAGGTCATCGGCAAGGCAGCCGTCAAGCCCATCATCACCGAAGCCATGTTTGAGGCTGTCCAGACTCCCGTTAAGGGTCGGACAACCAATACCCGCAAGTATCTTGCTAGCGGGATTCTGGTGTGCTCTTTGTGTGAGCAGAAGATGACTGGTGCCTCTGATGCCCGTGGGAACAAGCGGTACCGGTGCGACCCCAACACAGGTGGCTGTGGACGTATGTCCATTAAGGCTGAGTGGATTGACGACCTGCTTGACCGCTACATGAGCCACATCGTCATGCATGATTATCTAGAGGCTCAGGAATCCCAGCCGGAGCCGGTAGAGGATAACCGCCTTGCTGAGATTGATGCCGAGATTGAATATATCCGTAACAACGTCATTGAACTTGAAGACCGCGTGGAAATGGTCAATGAGGCACGTAAGCGACGTAGGGCTATTGTTGCGGAACAGGCTGCTTCTCTTTCTACCCCCGCTCCCCTAACTTGGGATGCTATTCAGCACTACGACGAAGCGGACGTGACGGCCAAGGCTGCACGCATCAAGACCCGTATTAAGTACATCTTCCTGCAACCGGGCAAGCGGGGTAGGCAGACAAAGTTGGACCTCAACCGCCTAGTGGTCGTTATGTGGGACGGTCGCAAGGTACCGGGTCAGGCTATTGACGTAGACGATGTACGCCCCCGGATGAAGTCTGGCGTACCGCCCGAGTTGGTGGAAGTCGAAATCATCAACAAAGCCACTGGCGAGGTTGTCAGCACGACCAAGGTCTTGAATGACCCGACAATCCCAGAATAACTCTCCTAACTTGACAAGAGAGTCCTACTATGATATAGTAGGTATATACCAAGAAGTGAGGTAGAGATTATGGCTGGAAACAAGACCAATCGCATTCAGGTGATGTTGGACGACGAAACGCTAGACGCCTTGAAGAAGGCAGCGAAAGCCGACAAGCGAACGCTTAGCGAATATATCCGTCTTCTGATTGAAGACCACCTGAATATCAGTTGAGCCGCTGGCAGGCCGGTATAAAGTCTGCCAACAACAATAACAAGAATAGGAATGATTATGGATGGAAAGAGAAGAAAGTTGGGACGTTCGTATTGAACGAATGAAGTTCAGAGCAGAGACCATGCTTGCAATGGTTGATGAACTAGAAAGAATCGAAACTACAGCAGCCAATAGGAGTCTATGGGGACGACTATTCAACAATAACAACAAGGAGAACAAGTAATGATTAAGAAGACAGTAGTAGCACTAGTATTGATGTTTGCCCTTATGGGCTTTTCAACTCCTACCGCCGCATTCGCGGAAGAGCCGGTAAAGGAATACGGAATCTCGGTCATTGAACCGACAAACAATGTAGTGAAGCAGGGCGGACGTATTTATATCGCCGGTAAGGTTGCACCGTTCCAGAAGGTGACGGTACGAATGTTCAGGAACGACGGCAAGCACATCATTCACACCACCTTGCAGACTGACCAGACCGGTATTGTCTACACGTGGTTTAACATTCGCCCCAAGGCCAAGCCGGATATTTATAGGCTCTCAACGCTTGCCTACGGTGCTAACCAGCCAAGCACAGTTGACCTATTCAACATCACCGTTAAGAAGGTAAAGCGATGAAGAAGATGATTGCGGCACTGGCCGTTATGGCTATGTTTGCTACTGGATGCAGCAACGGTAGCGCGGACAATACTAGAACGGCTGAGGTTTCTACCTCTACCGCCGCTCCTGTGCAGTACGACGAATCAGCAATCGTAAAGCACATCGGGGCAGTAGAGAGTGACTTCGGTTCGTGGTTCATCACCACCGATAATCTCGTGGAATGCGAGATTGCCGTAATCTTGACTACTGAGGTTGAGGTATCGACCTACGCCGATGCTGGCGACAACGTAGCGACCAACCCTGACGGCACAGCCGGGGTAAAGATTGTGGCCCCTGAGGGTGCTACTTGTAATGAGGAACTGACTAAGCGACTGTCTACGTTCCCTGACGGTGAGCCTTATTCGTCCGGGCCGGTAGAGGGTGAGGACGGAGACGCGGGCATGGTTCCGCCTACTCCCGAAGCAGAGATTGAGACGCAGGCACAGACTTACACCAACTCCTTTCTGACCGGTGATGGTCAGGCTGCCTACGCGGTCTTCTCTAAGCGTTGCCAAGGTGAGGTTGACCGTAACTACTTCATTGGAATCACTCTGGCTGCCAAGAGCCAGTACGGCAAGGCTGCTCCGTTCGAATCCTTCAAGGCAGACGTTAAGGGGAATAAGGCAACCGTGTCCTACACCTTTGCTGACTACCCTGAGTTGAACCAGACCGATGAGGCATGGGTCAATGAGAACGGCTTGTGGCTGCTTGACGACTGCCCTGCTGTATAGCCCCTAGAACGCACAAAAAGGCCCCGTACAGGCCCTAGCATTAGTTTGCTGAGGGATTCCCTGTACGGGGCTCTTTTATTTGCTACCGCGCTCTTCTTCTTGAATACGCTTGATGGTCTCTTCGGGTAGTTCTCCACCCATCTTGACAACGATGATGCGTAGCAGGGCAACTTGCTCTTCGGCCTCAAAGGCACGCTTGCGCCACTCGCTGACTTCTTCCTCAACTACGTCAAGACGTGTCTGGCAGTCCTTGTGGGTGTCTTGCAACTGCTTAATCTGTTCTCTGTAGTCCGCGTTCATATCCAGTTGGGCCTTGGACTTTTCAGCACCACGGTTCCACCATCGTTCGGCATACTTTAATCCGATACCGCCGAATAGCGTTCCGGCTAGTGCCAGCCAACCGGCTGGGATAGATGCCAAAGTGGACTTGATGCCCATGACAATTAGGAAGGCTTCCATTAGGCAACACGCTGCCTGTGAACATAATTCTGTTCAATGTATACGACGGCCATAATCAGGGCCACTACAAGCAGCGGTACCCATGAGATAGAAGCCAGTCCGGTGACGAACATACGAACCAGACAGTTGAAGCAGTAGTACAAGAACAAACAGAACGCACCAACGGCAATATGTCTAGCGTCACCGGTCTTAACGGCTCGCAGACCCGGAAGACTCATGCACAGCATCAGCAGACCGCTGAGGCTTGTTACCAACCCAAGTGAGTTGAATGATGGTCCAAAGAATGGGTCATAGAACGGTGTGAATACCCACAGTGCTGAGAAGAACAAGAAAACAGCAACGATGCCGACAATTGTTCTTGCAGGCTCAGTGCGGCTGTACCGTAGTAGTCTCTTCGGCATCTGGCACCAGCCTTTCCCCGTTCTTTCCACGTGGGTCAGCAACCGGGGTGACCTTATTTCGGACAATCCAAGCGACAATCAGTGGTGCTACGACGGTGACAAATCCCAGAATGGCATTCGTCTGGTCTGGCGTCACTGGCAGACCGAAAGACACCAACAGTGCGATGCCCGATGTAACAATTGCAACAATGACTGCTGCGTTGATTAATGGTTCTCTCTTCATATAGATAGAACCTCCTTTACGTTTAATAGGAAGGGCCGGTAAGGATTTCTCCCTACCGGCCCCTCAATGTGCTTATAGTGCTGGGATTCCCCAACCTCTGAATGGTGGTGGGGTAATCACGCCCGGTGCGGTCTCAATGATGATTTGCGGTCTCTGAGACGCGGTACCGTATTCGGCCGAACGGAATGCCACAGAAACCCTCAATGGGTCTGCTGTCATCATTAGTCCGTGTTCGGCATCGAAAGCGTTCGTAATGTCGAACTCGTTTACCGTTGCACCTGTGCTAACCGTCTTCGTGATGGTCTTGACATACTCGAAAGACGGCTGCCTTTCCCAAGTGACTCCGGATTCGCTCCAAGCACTTGTTACCTTGTAGAAGGCAACAGGGACATTGGTTGCACCGCTACCTGCCCAGATTCGCAAGGTGGCTGAGGTAACAACCTCACCAGCCGGTACGGTGAAAGATGGAGCACGCATGTAGACACGCGCACTTCCTCCCGTATATGCAATGTTTAGTGCAGAGTTAGAACCAAGGTTCTGCGTAGGACCACCGGTATAGACGTAAGCGTCATCTGTAACGCTGAGAGTGAACGTCGCCATTAGCCCTCACACCTAACTGTGACAACTAGGTCAGCGGCAGATGAACCAGCGGTAGGTACTTCAACCGTTAGGTAGGCACCCTCAGAGACCGGGTAGGTGAGGTCAATGGATGCTGTGTTCGCACCAGCACCAAGAACGACGGAGGATGAGTCTCCCCCGTTAACACGCACGACAACTGTGGTTGCGCTTGTGCCAGCGGTACCTAGAGAAGCCCTTACCTTTCTAATCGTCCCATCTTGGGTTAGGTAGTAACGCTGAGTTCCTACAAAGGTGGTTAGAGCACCAGCAGAAGTGAAGGTTGCGTTTTCTACGCTTACTCCATTTGTACCCGGCGTTCCAGTTGCACCAGTGTCACCCTTTGGTCCCTCAATACCCTGTTCACCTTGGATACCCTGTAGACCCTGCGGTCCCTGAATACCCTGCGGTCCTTGCTCACCGACAACCGATGCAAGCCAATCAGCCTCAGTACCGACAAAACCATTAGCAACGGCTACCTCATAAGCAGAACGCCCGTCAGCACCATCAGCGCCCGTATCACCGGCAGGACCGGCAGGACCAGTCTCACCAGCAGGGCCGGTGTCTCCGGTCTCACCCTTAACGCCTTGTGGTCCCTGAGGACCGACAAGAGACGCTAGCCAGTCTGCTTCTGAGCCAACGAAGCCATTAGCAACAGCAACGGCATAACCGCTGTCTCCATCCGTACCGGCCTCACCCTGCGGGCCAGCAGGGCCGGTCTCCCCCGGTAGTCCTTGTGGTCCTTGCGGACCTTCTGGACCCTGCTCACCAACTGGTCCCTGTAGTCCGGTGTCACCCTTTGGTCCAACTGGACCCTGCTCACCGGGTAGACCCTGAATACCTTGTGGACCCTCAGGTCCGGTATCACCCTTAGGACCAATAGGCCCGATTGGACCAACCGGTCCAACTTCACCTTGTGGTCCAGCGATACCCTGAATACCTTGGTCTCCGGTATCACCCTTGGGGCCTTGAACTCCTTGAATACCCTGTGGTCCGGCTGGACCCACTTCACCTTGGAATCCCTGTGGGCCAACTGGACCCATCGGACCCTGTGCGCCAGTGTCACCGGCTGGTCCTTGGATAAGTCCTGCGTCAATCCAACGGTCGTTGTCGTCATCCCATACGTATAGGTGACCATCAATCAGCCAAGCGTTCTCAGCAGCATCAGGAACGGGCGGTAGAGCAGAAACGTCAGGCTTCGTACCCTTAATAGATACACCAGTACCGCGTTCTCCTGTGTCTCCCTTGTCCCCCTTTGGACCTACCGGCCCAACAGGACCGTCAATACCTTGGACACCTTGTGGACCCTGAACACCCGGAATACCCGGTGCTCCCTGTTCACCTGTGTCCCCCTTTGGACCCTTCCAGAGTCCAAGTGAGTTCCAAGAGTTACCTACGATGCGATAAGCGTGACCATCGCTGGTACGAATCCAAATATCACCTTCTACTGCATCAATTGGACTATTTTCCTGTGTGAAGATGCGTGCTCCGTCTGCTCCACGCGCACCTGTCGGTCCAGTCAGATTTCCAATGCGGTTCCATGACCACGAGAAGCCGTTGTACTCATGGCGGAAGAAATCTCCGTTTGAAACATTGATGTAGATTGCGCTGTTCGGATAACCGCCTGCACCTGTTGGGTTGCCGTATCCGGTGTAGGCAGTAGCACCAGAGATACCTTGCTCGCCTTGTGGGCCGGTGTCTCCCCTATCACCCTTAGGTCCACGGTCACCTTGTGGTCCACGTGGGCCAACAACACCCTGTGGTCCCTGCTCACCGGCTGGGCCTGTGAATCCTCTAGGACCAGTTAGGCCGGTAGCACCAACAGCGCCGGTGTCTCCCTTATCTCCCTTGTCACCCTTAGGACCAGAGATACCAATTGGTCCTCGCGGACCTGCCTCACCAGCAGCGCCAGTGAGTCCCTGAACGCCTCTGTCCCCCTTGTCTCCCTTTGGTCCCTGAGGACCAGCAGGACCGACAGAGCCAGTTGGGCCTACGTCTCCCCTGTCTCCCTTAGGACCGGACAAACCAGCAGGACCACGCTCACCCTGCGTTCCCTGAACTCCCTGAGGGCCAGTGGCACCCTGTGGACCTTCAAGTCCTCGGTCACCCTTCTCGCCCTTCTCGCCACGGTCTCCCTTGGCACCGGTAGCACCGGTTGGGCCGATTGGACCGATTGGACCCATTGGTCCGGGTTCACCCGGCTTGCCCTGTTCACCACGGGCACCCTTAACAAGACCAGCGTTAATCCACCCGTCGCGTTCTGAGAGGACAAACAAATCCTGACCGATGAAGTATCCATCGTTAATGTCTGCGTCCTCTGGAAGCGATTCTGGGCCTTCTACGGTGCCCTTGACGGTGACACCCTCACCACTTGGACCCTGTAGGCCACCGGTAGCGATGTTTAGTGTGTAGCCAGTGTCTTCCACGACCGTTAGAACTGGTCGTTCATCCTTGATGACTAGTTTGTACTCGCTCATCAGAAAACCTCCGCAACGGTTAGGTTTCCGTAAGCCATGTACTTCCTGTCACCGTTAGGCTGGTCATGGATAAGGACGTACTTGCAGTTCCCTACCGGCCAAACGGCTGTTTCTTCGTCGGTCACCTTCAAAGTGATGGTGCCTGCGTCATCCACGACGGTTGCATAATCTGCAACTAGAACGTCGTTGTACTTCAACGCAAGGGTGATTGTGTGTCCGGTCAGGTCTACCGGATTCCCCTGTGCGTCTTCAAGAATTAGGTTAAGTACAAATGTCTCTCCTTGACCTGTTACATAGTTCTGCTTCTTTGTCATGATTTTGGTGGTTCTAAGAACCTACCTCCTATTTAGTCTGTCCGTTCGTGGACGAATCGTGAAACAGTCACGTACCACCAAGCCCAAAAGAGCATGTTGATAGTGGCCGGTACGAAGAACTGGAACCAGAAGCCTGTAGCGGCATACATGACTGCGGCATATAGCCACAGCGCAAATCCCATCATCGTTACCGGCTTTCCCCACTTCAATGAGCGGGTATAAACGCATACCGTGTTAGCCACGGTGACGAAAATCAGGCCAACGCCCCATAGGCTTGTAATCCATTGCCACAGGTGGACTTGGGTTGCCTGCCAGAGAATCGTTGCTTGTACCGGGTCTGCCCATCCGAAGAACACGAATGAGATACCGGTGATGAATGTCTGTAGGAAGAACAAGTGAACCAATAGGTGTACCTGCTGACCACCTACGTTAAGCAGACGCGCTAGACGGCTCTTCATCGTTGGTCCTTTCTAGTGACCGTCTTGCAGCCGCTTCTACTTCATCTACGGTTGCAGCCTTAAATGACGCCACACGCGTGTTTGCCGCCTTGATTCCCTCTAGGGCTAGACCAACTGCGTCAACGTCATGTGCGCTGCAATACCAGTCAAGTCCGTCTTGGACTTCGAAAATTGTCTTGCAGTCCTCAACGATGAGAACTGATGTGCCGTTATCCGCAATGTGGAAGACGTTGTAGATGTTCTTCTCTGTGTCGAATACGGCTTCGATTCTTTCTGTACCGGCCTCAAACGTGGGGCCTTCTACGAAAGTTCTCTTGCGAATCATGTGATACTCCTTAATATTTTGGGTCATAGAAAAGGGAGTGCAGGCCGAAACCTGCACTCCCCTTTGCTTGATTTATTATGCGATAGCCAACCATGTGAACTTCGTTGGTGATGACACCAAACCACCAGCGGTATTACGAACCGTCAGCGTAAAGGTTGACGAATTCATAGAAACCAAAGTGAAGTTGTGTCTCGAAGAACCGTAAGCCTCATCACCCATACAAACGACCGACTTCGGTACAGCACCGAGACTGTGAGTAATCGTTACTTGCGATGCTGAGTTGGTATTGGTTGTTACCTGACCACCACTGATACCGCCCAACTGTTGGTAACCAGTACCGATGGTGACAGGCGGGATGCTCATGTAGTCAGCAAGAACCGATACCTCTCGGCTACCACTCGCGTTCCAAGACGTAAGAGTGATTTGCGCCCTAGAGTTACCGGACTGACCGGTAGGTGAAGTGATGAACGTTGACTGACGGCTTTGTAGACCGTCACCAGACAAGCCACCCGGTAAAACCGTGTAGTTGTTGTACAGGGCGATTTGGTTATCCGACAACCCACTACCCGGACCCATTGTGATTCTTGGGTTACCAGCAGTATTGGTTGTGAACGACGAACCAGTGATGGTTGCACCGCTAATGTTGGAACCAGCAGTTAGCGTTCCCTTCATCGCTACCGCCCCGGTTGAGCCGGTAATGGTGAAGGTAGGGTCACCGAAGTTGTCATATGCGGTGAATCCCGTGCTGTTCATCTTGATACCAAGCGGCTTGCCGTTGTAGGTGTTAGCCGTTGTCTGGATGGTTCCACCCGTGACAATCGCACCGTCAACCGTGGTACCCGCTGTTAGAGCACCGATGAACGACACAGAACCGCTAGTTGCACTCGCACCAAAGGTCTGCTGACCTGAGTTGTTGTACATGTAGATACCGGAGGTAGAAATCTTCGGTCCAATATTTCCGCTGTTCGTCTGTAGCAATCCGGTTAGAGTTGCACCCTCAATAGTTGAGCCAGACTTGATGGTTCCCTTAACGGTTAGTGACCCCGTTGAAGTGTCCATCGTGAACATTGGGCTGTTCTGGTAGTAACCGATGATTCCGTTAGACGTAATCTTGGTACCGACTGTTGCACCACTTGCTGTCTCTAGTGGACCTGAAATCAAGGCACCAGAGATAGTGGAACCAGACTTCAACTCACCCTTCATCGCTACCGCTCCCGTAGCAGCAGTAATGGAAAAGGTTTCTGTTCCACCGCCATAGGCAATGAAAGCCGCTGAGTTGAACTTGATACCTACGTTCGCAGCAGCGTCAGTCTGGTGCATCGCACCTGTGATGGTGTGCTTAGCGGTAATCGCTAGAGCGTCAACCGCATCTGCCTTAACAGAGTTGGTTTCCAACTTGCCACCAGCAATGGTGGTCTGACCCGGGGTGGTCCAAGACGTAACAAGATTCTTGGTACCGCCGTACTGAGTGTCAGCGTAGTTCTGAGCATTCGTCTGAGCGGTGTTTGCAGCCCCCACAGGGTCTTGGGTTAGGTACCAACCGTTACCAGTCGTGACAATCGCTGAGACGCCAGCAGCGTTAGCCCTGTACATCTTATTGTTGTCACCTGTGTTAACCCATAGGTCTCCACTGGCAGTGGACGTAGGCACAGTGTTCTGAGCAAACGTCTTGATACCGCCGCTTGTCGCTGTTGGGTCATTGACCAAGTACCAGCCGTTTCCGGTAGTCACAATGGCTGTAGCACCAGCAGCATTGGCGCGGTACATCTTGTTAGATGCAGCCGTGTTAATCCACAAGTCACCAGCGGCGGTAGACGTTGGAACCGTTCCCTGAGCGAACGTGGTTGTCTTGGCAGCAACAGCGGTATTGATTTGACTCGTTACCGTAGAAGCCGTTGGACGGTCACTTAGCGCCGTAGGTAGGCCAGTGACGTTGCTCTGAGAAACAACCAGGGTGCTGGTCTCGACCAACGAACCCTTAATGACTCCGTTCCAGATTTCTAGTCCACCAGTTCCTAGACGCCAGCCAGTCTTGTTTGTCTGGTTGTAGTCGTTGGACTTGATGATTCCGCCAGTGCCCATGTTGATTTCAATGGCACCTAGCGTTCCCGTCTGCAACTTACCGACAGTCAAAGACGCTAGAACAGCATCAGACAGGTAACGAGAAGCCCAACCTGTACCGGTGAACTCCCACTGACCGATGATGTTGTTACCGGCGTCCCTCTGGAACCAGATATCACCAGCGACATAGCCAGACGTTCCACTTGCTGTAGCAGTGGAGAAGATGACCTTGTTCTTGCCGTTAGCCGTTGTGGCAGCGTTGTTGGCATTTTGCAAAGCCGTGTTGGCTGTGTTGTTCGCTGTGCTTGCTAGAGCAGCAGCATCGGTGGCTACCTTGTCCGTTACCGCCGTCCACGCACCGCTGATGTATCTCTTTGGTGTGTTGGCTGCATTGGTCGTGTCAATCCACAAGTCCTGTGGCAAGGTGCTTGCCGGTGGAGTGTTTTGGAAGTAGACCGTTGCCTTGGCGTTGGCCGTTGTCTGAGCATTGCCAGCAGCGGTGTTCGCCTGTCCTGCCAAAGCAGCAGCGTCGGTAGCAACCTTGTCGGTCACAGGAACCCACGCAGAGCCGTTATAACGCTTTGGCGTATTGGCACCGGCAGTGGTGTCCACCCACAAATCCTGACCGTTTGTAGAGCCAGGAGCGGTGGTCTGGTAATACACGGTGGTCTTAGCCTGTGCGGCTGTCAGAGCACCAGAGGCAGCGGACTGAGCAGCAGACGCAGCAGCAGCCGCATCGGTTGCCACCTTGTCTGTTACCGGGAACCAACCTAGGCCATTCCAACGCTTCGGAGTATTAGCACCAGCAGTAATGTCAACCCATAGGTCGTACTGGTTGGCGCTGGCAGGAGCCGTGGTCTGGTAGTAGACACGACCCTTACCCTCTGCGGTTGTCTGTGCTGTCTGAGCCGCTGTAGCAGCAGCATTAGCAGCACTCTGAGCAGCAGCGGCAGCACTCGCAGCATCAGTAGCAGCCTTATCGCTAACAGCCACCCATGCTGAACCAGACCAACGCTTTGGAGTGTTTGAAGACCCGGTTAGGTCAATCCATAGCGTGTTGCTGTTCTGGTAAGACGCAGCAGGAGTAGTAGTCTGATAAAGGACTACTGCCTTTCCATTCGCAATACCGGCGGCTGTGGCGGCATCGGTGGATGCTTGGTCAGCCTTGGTTTGTGCGTTAGACGCAGCAGTTGCAGCAGCAGCGGCATCAGCGATTGCCTGAGTAGCCTTAGCGGCAGCGTCCGTAGCAATCTTGTCGCTTACTGCGACCCATGCCGTACCGTTCCAACGCTTCGGAGTGTTAGCCCCGTTCGTTGTGTCAATCCACAAGTCCTGAGACCTACCGGTCGGTGCGGTGTTCTGGATATAGGTTTTGGAACTTGCGGTAGCGGCAGCAGCAGCGTCCGTTGCAGCCTTATCCGTTACGGCTACCCAAGCAGAGCCATTCCAACGCTTTGGTGTGTTTGCTCCACTGGTTGTATCAATCCACAAATCCTGTGCCCTGCCTGTTGGGGCATTGGACTGGATATAAGTCATGGATGAGTTAGCAGCCGTGGACTGAGCGGCCTGAGCAGCACCCAAAGCATTAGCAGCAGCGTTGCTTGCGTATGCAATGGTCGAGTCTTGATGACGCGCCCATTCGGTACCTGACCAGATGTACAACGTGTTTTGCTGATAGGCCGTGTTAATCCATAGGTCATTAACGTCCATACCGCTCGTTGGCTCCACGTCCGTGACGAAGACCTTGTTCTTCTCGTCAGCCAACTGCGCTGCTGCGGCAGCAGCGGCATCAGCCGTTGAAGCAGCGGTGCTTGCGTTCGTAGCCTCAGTGAACGCATCAGCCGCATCAGACAGAGCGTTGTCAGCAGCCGTCTGAGCGGTACCGGCCTTTGCGTCAGCAGCATTCGCAGCATTGATAGCGTCCGCAGACTGCTGTAGAGCAAGGGCAGCGTCGGCCTTGGCATCCTCAATGGCGTCAAGAACCTCCTGAGCGAGAGCAGCGTCAGCCGCTACCCACCCGTTAACGGAGTCGTAGACGTAAATCTTGTTACCATTGTCGGTGTCAAACCAGATATCACCATCAACCATGCCGTCTGTTGGCTCTTCGTCCTGACGGAATGACTTGTTCTTGGCTACCGCAAAGCCCATTGCTGCTTCTGCCTCAGCAAGAGCGGCAGCAGCCATTTCAGCAGCATTGAAGATAGGCTGTAGAACGGTCTCTTCGTCTAGTTCTTCATCGGTAATCTTGCTAGGAGTCTCACCGATAACGTCAACGACAAACCATGTGCCACCGATTAGTTCTAGGGCCACAGCCTCCTTAACGTCGCCTCTGAACCCTTCCTTTAGTCGAGAGAACAGAGCGTGGGTGACAACGGCGGTAATCGCCTCGCTGTCGTCACCTACAGATACCTGTGCCTGCTTCTCCATTGACTCTGGGTAGACGGCTACCTCTGCATCACGTACCGCCGCACCTGCCAACGGTGCTGCCAGTGTCAGGACGTTGCCGACATAGTTGGCAGTTGTGTAGTCAATAACTTCACCGTTAATCTGTAGCGTTCCACCGTCGTCGTTGAAGTCAGACGCATCTTCGACCAACAAAAAAGACGCCCCGACAGGAGCGTCCTCAACTAGATAGGTTCCACGCTTAACAACGCTTACCTCTTCTACGTAACCTTCGTCTCTCATTGCCATGCCATTTGGTCTTCCTTTCTCTTATTTTTGTTGTTTTGCTTGTCCTTCGGCTTACGCTTTGGCATCTTCTTTTTCTTGATGGTCATAAGCCTTCGGTTGTATCCCAACGTCATCGTGTCTCCGATGGTTAGCGGGATACTGAACTGCCTCAATGTGAACTGAGACCCGTAGGATTCAAAGTCCAACTTCACACGGTCATACTCTTCAAGGTATGGAACCGGTAGTGAGTCAAAGGCAATCTCAACCTGCTGTTCTAGGTAGTCAGCCAAGATGTTGTGTGCCTTAACGTCTGCTGCGTTCTTGGAAGTGATGGAATCGTTCTCCACAACCTCTGTCAGATACAGCGGCACAATCTCACCATTGACCTTTCGGCCTAGTCTCCAAGGACTTAGAGGATGAGTCCTCTGCGCTACCGCTCGTCCGACGACAGCCTTTTCCTTGGTCTTCTTACCCTTAACGATGACTGCGTTCTTTGCCTCTTGTGCATTGAACGAGATATTCGGAGTGCTCATCAAGGTACCGGCGTCTCCCCCACGGAAGGTGAATACGTTGTTTCCGCGTGCAGGCTTTAGACGTAGACGACCGTCACCGCCGTAATACAGCACCCTGTCCATTGACCTAGCAAGGTGCTGTGCGCCCTGCCACGGGGTCTGCTTCAACGCAACCATTGAGAAGTCATCACCCAAACGGGCATTAGGCAACTCTGGTAGGTCAAACTTCGTTTCTCCTGCGTGCTCACGCATTAGACGCTTGATGACGTCTACCTTGTTTGCACCCTTCTTCGCCTTGAAGTTGGTCCACAAGACACCACGTGCAAGGTGTTCCTTGCCGAAGCAAGTAATCTCGATGGTGTCGCTGTTGCGGCTCAGAGACACGATTGGACCGGCAAAGATTGGCATGAACAGCCACCTGTTACCGCTGTTTGCCTTAACTCCGTACTCAACCTCAATCATTCGGTTCATGTACATCGCTGCTTCGGATGGGTCTTCCGAATCGAACGAAACTGTCCCGGTTGGGTCGAATAGTGTTACCTGCAAAGTCCTGCTGACTTCGCCTGCGGTGTCCACGTCAACCTGACCACCCAACAGCATGTGCGACACGTCGCGCTGCGGGTTTCCTACAAGGTCAGTGACACGGACAACCACCTTGACTGAGTGGGAGGTCATTAGAGCGGTGTCTAGTGCCTCCCTCTCAGCCTTGGTGTACATCAAAGGTTCGCCTCAAATGGCAGTTGACCCTGCTGCCAGAAGTTGAAGGAAACCCTCTTAACGACTTCCTTGTGTGGTGTAGGAGCCACGGTGACGTTAGCGATAACCACAGGGATAGACATGTCACTTAGGACAAGGGCATACGTCTGGCCCGGTGTTGACTTTAGTGTGTACATATCTGCCTCCTGTTCTCTTACTGAGCGGCCTCCTGTGTTAACTAGAAGACCGGAAATGCTTCCTTCATACCCTCGCAATGCCTGCGTCAGCAGACGTGCGCGAGAAGAGCCAATCGGGGTGAAGGTCTGGGACTCTTCGCCCATTTCCCAACTGCCCTCATCAACGTCCATAATCTGAATCTTGATGTTGCGGCGTGGGTCGATTAGCCAAATGCCAACGAACTTGTCGGCACTCTTGGTGATAGACACCGGCGTGCTGTTCTCGGCTGCTGAACCGTTGACAGAAGCACCGACCTTGTAGTCATAAGATGCGCCTGCCTTGGCTGAGTAGTCGTGGTACTCATATGCACCCGGACTACCGCCCTGAACGTCTCCCGGTGCTACAGAATCAATCTTGACGTTTCCACGCCAGATATCGAACCTGTCAGGAGCCTCAGAACGAGTCCAGTTAAGGCGGATACCCGGCTCACCTTGGTTGGCTAGGTCAGTAGCCGTTAGCCCTGAGATTGGGGTGACCGTTGCTGGCTCCCCACCGTTGGCACCACCCGTGGTAGCAGCCTTGTAGGTGACTACGCGGGTAACTTCATACAGAACGTCTTGACCAACCACAGCGGTACGGTCAACGTCGTCCCAGACACGCACAACGATTTCGTATGGCGTGGTCTTGTTCGCAATAACGTCGTCACCAGAGTCAGTCTTAGCCTTAATCTGGTGAGAGTTTGCACCGGACGTGAAGCGACCAGAGTTGTACAACTCCTTACCGCTCGTCGCATGACGCACAAGCACCTGCCACGCGGCCTGTGTCTTGCCTGTAAGCGACCAAACGATTGTCGGGGTGGTATCGGTGATAATGCTGCCCGTAGGGCTTACAAGGACCAATGTGCCCTTAGCGTCATACCTGAACGATGTGACGTCAGACCACGCTGACTGATTGTTTGCGTCGTCCTTAACCCTGACACGCCAGTAGACAGGCTCAGAGGTAGATACCGTGAACTTGCCTGCTAGGTCGTAGACAGGGTTGTTGGAAGTTACCCACCCTGAGTCATGGACGATGCCCGTCATGGCTGCGTTAGTGGAAATCTGTACTTGGAATCCGCCCATCGTGGTTGTGCCACGATTGTCGAAGAAACGGAAGGCCAGTGTTGGTGAGGCAGTAGCCACGAATCCGCCACCACTCGGGTATAGGTCTCGTGGCTTCTCTGGTGCCTCATTCCACTCAATCGTCAGAAGGGGCTTCCAACCATTAGCGGTTGAAGAGTTGAACTCACGGATGGTGTTTTCGTTTGACTCAATGCGCCAGCCGTAGAAGTCACCACCGTTGACGGCAATCTGAACCGCAGAGGTAACGTCGAAGTCCCACGGGTCGTATTGACCGTTACCGCCCTTGGTCAAATCCGAACCACCAGCAGCAATCGCCGGTTGGTCCTTCCACGTCAACTTAGAAGCAACCCAAGGTTCGGTGACTCGCTTTAGGCTGATGGTCCTTGACCCTGTGGTGGCTCCGTTCATTACCAGTCTCAACGTCGCTCTTGTAATCTGGACATTCTTCGGCAACTGGTTGATTGGGAAGTAGATGAAGGAGCGATAGCCCCTGTTTCCATCGGTATTCCTTACCGGCAGCCTTGTTGAGTTGGCGTGGTTGCTGTTCGGACTCTCCTGCTTTACAAAAGCGTCCTTACCAGCCCTTAGTTCTAACTTGTTTGCGCTCACACATAAGCACCCCTTCTGTTGTTGTTGTATGCGCTATCCGAATCAACCTCATCCCTTGCGATATCACGGATATAGCCTTCACCGGTGTTCCAGTTAGTGATGACCATTTCTGAACGACGTGGCCTCTCGTTTCTGGTACCGGCGTTTTCTGCGTATGCCTTGAACTGCTTCTGATTGAACACAGCCTCAGGCTTGTTACTTGCGTTGTAGGCGAAGTGGCCCGGTTCTAGGATTCCTCCGTTGTCGAAGATGCCTAGGAAGGACAACGCATCCTTAATTGGGTTATCCGGCATAGGGATATCAGGGAAGTTGTTGACCTTAATCTTGTCTGGGATTGCGTTGTCACCAGCAGTGATTGCACCCCTTAGAGCACCGACACCAGCGTTTCTGAACTGCTCTCCCCACGGACCAAACTTGCTGCCCATGCTGGTGATTGCAGACCAGATTGCCTTTGCCTTGGACGGGATAGCCTTGACTGCCTCTAGGAATCCGTCCTTCTTGGCCTCGCCAGGGTTAACCGCACCAGCGACGTTGGAAGACCCGCTTACGGACCCTCCACGAACCTCAAAGTGAAGGTGAGGACCAGAAGAGTTACCTGTTGAACCAACAGAACCAATCCTCTGACCGGCCTTAACTGCCTGCCCGGCCCTCGCTGCGAATGCAGACAAGTGGGCATACAAGGTGCTCTGTCCACCGTGGTTAATCGCTACGTGGTTACCGTAGGAACCAGCGATAGAGCGGACGTATGCAACAACACCGTTCTTCCATGCAACAGCAGGCTTGCCAGTGTCGTCACCGATACCGTTAAGGTCACCGGCCCACTGAGCCCATTCATAACCAGAGTGCTGCTTAGCGGAAGTCGCACCAATCATCGGCAGGACTCCACCTAGGAAGTAGCCACCTAGGTCACGTGGCCTCTGGTGTAGAGGACTGTGCAGACTGCCTCTACGGGCCTGACGGTTTAGTTCCTCTACCCCGCGCTTACCGCCAACTAGGCGTGTGAACTCAGGACGCATGATTGCTTCTCCACCAGACAGAGCCAGACGGCCACCGGTAGGAGATACGAACTGGTGAACGTCACGACCCGGCGTGTAGCCCGGTAGAACACCACCAGTAGCGAAGTGAGCACTTGGAAGGTTGACGCCAGGAATCTTGTTCATCATGGCGCGGATACCGTCGTTGTAGACGGTGTTGACCAAGAACTCAACTGGCTTGCGTGCAACAGCCTTTAGGCCGTTCCAAATCTCGCCAATCCTGTCTACACCCTTGCGGAATGCAGGCGCAACCTTCTCACGGATGAAACCGCCCAATGCCTCAAATACCGGCTTGATGACGTTGTTCCATGCACCCTTAATCAACTTGCCGATACCGGCCATGACCGGACGGACTACGTTGTTCCACAGGAACCTAAGGACAGGGAACAGAACCTTCGTAAAGTAAGCCTTCCAAGCGTTGAAGACAGGCTTGACTACCCTGTTCCAAGTGCCCTTGATTGCGGCACCGATTGCCTTGAAGGTTGGCTTAACAACGTTGTTCCACAACCTCTTGATGGTTGGGCCTAGGTTGGTGATTGCGTTCCAGAACGCCTTTAGGGCTGGCTTGATATAGCCGTCCCATGCGGTCTTAACCGCTGCCTTAATACCGGCCCATGCCTTCTGCACGATTGCACGGAAGGTGTCGGACTTCTTGTAGGCGATGATGAGACCAGCGACAAGCAGACCAATGGCCGTGACGACTAGCCCCAGAGGGTTAGCCTTCATGGTTCCATTCAGAATCTTCTGAATCGTGTTCCATGCAGTCGTTACAGCCGTCGTCACCTTGACGTAGGCGTTGTAGGCCACCAGAGCCGCACCAGCAGCAGCCAAGCCACCCGCCAGTGCTCCCAGAATGTCCTTGTTATCGACCAGCAAGCCCCACAGGCTTTGCAGGGTAGGTACTACGTCGTCCTTGACGAAGTTGCCGAAGTCCTTTAGTGGCGGGACCACGTTGGTCTTCATCCAGCCACCAAGTCTGGTGAACGCTGGGATTACCTTGTCAACGATGAATCCAGACAGACGGTTGAACACCGGCTGTAGACCAGTTAGGACAGGAATCAGAGCGGTAACAATGGAAGCCTGTAGGTTTCCGATTGCACCTTCCCAAGTGTCGGTGCTGGTGGCAGCCTTCTTTGCTGCCTTACTGTTTCCAGTCTCGGCAACGGCGGCGTTGAACTCGTCAGCGGAAATCTCACCGTTAGCCATAGCCTCTCGGAAGTCACCGACGAATGCGCCATTCTCCTTTAGAGTCTTCTGCAAGATTCCAGAAGCACCAGGGATAGCGTCTGCCAACTGGTTCCAGTTCTCAGTTGTCAACTTGCCCGCACCAGCGGTCTGGGTCATAACCATTCCGACAGACTTGAATGTCTCGGAGTTACCACCAGCAACGGCGTTCAAGTTACCGGCTGCTTCGGCTAGGGAGTCGTAACCCTTAACACCGTTAGCAGCCAACTGAGCCGTAACGTTCTGAATATCGTTCAGTTCGTAGACGGTCTTGTTAGCGTAATCCTGCGTACGCTTGTTTGCTGCATCAATCTCCTTCTGGCTGAAACCAGCGAAGGTCATTGTTGAATTGAACTTCTTGATGGAGTCAGAAGCCCTAGCAGCGTCATCAACGAATGTGGCGATACCTGCACCTAGGGCTAGGAATCCACCACCGGCAACCTTTAGGGTCTTACCGATACCGTTAGACAGGTTGGAACCCATCTTCTTACCGGTCGTTTCGGACTGCTTCTCAACAGCCTTCATTTCTGACTTAATGTGTGCCGTCAACTTAGAAGTCTCAGGCAGGATGGAAATATAGGCAGCACCCAACTCAATAGCCATTGGGGAACCACCTCCTTTGTTGTTTTATTTGCGTACCGCGCCCGGTGTTACCAGCCCAAGAACTCCTTCATTTCGTCCGTTGGGATAGCATCAGAGCCGAAAGTCTCGCTCTCGTCCTTAACTCCCGGCCTTGGAATAGGCTTCGGGTAGTCCTTTTTCTTGCCGCCGCTGTTCTGCCACGCAAGGACGTTCAGCAGGTCTGCGCTAAAGGCAGCAAGTTGTTCCTGTAGACCCCATTCAGCGGCCTCAGAACCGTGTAGAGAGCGCCATAACGCAGAAGAGCGGGGTGCCTGATTGCAAATTGCTCTCAGGTCACCCCACGTCAAATCTTCTGTTCCTAGGTCGCGCAGCCTGAGTCCTAGACAAATGAGGTCATATTCAATGGCCTCACCATGCTCGTCAATTAGAGCAAGGAGGCTTAGGATTCCCCCGGCGTAGCACCTGTGTACTCTCGGAAAGCCTTCGTGAACCCTTCCGTGAACTCATACGCCTCATCGTCGTCCATCTCGTCAAAGGTGGCTTCTAGAGTCTCCGCGTCGAAAACCGTTTCAAGCATCAAGAAGAACACGTCATCTGGTGCCTTGTGGCGATTCTTTCGCTGGAATCCCGGCTTGTTAATGTCAGCGAACGATGCGCCTTCTGCCATTTCATATGTCTTACCCTTGTACTCAAACGAGTAACGGGCTAGTTCTTCCTTGGACTTCTTACGGTCTGCTGGCTTTGTAGTCATAGTGTTTATTTCTCCTGTTAGTTTTATTGGCTCTTACTCCCCTACCGCGCCACTGGCAGGTAGAACTAAGTGGCCCCTACTAAGGACGAATCCTGTTCAGGGCCACTTGTCATTTGTGCTCTATCAAGCGGCTGGGCGGCTGATGTACTGGTAAGCGTTGTTACCGTTCTCATCAACGAATGCCTCAACGGTGACGGAGAAGCCAGAGACTTCACCATCGGTGTAGGTAACGTCATCAACAGACGTGACCTGACCCTTTGGAACGTATAGGCGAACTCGGTTGTCCCCATCCTTCATATCGAAGACAAAGGAACGCTGCGGTAGTTCATCGCCGTTAATTGCGATGGATACAGCGCCACCGGCTGCAACCGTTACGTTTCCTGCACCGAAAACAGTCTCTAGAACGTCAGCGTTTAGAGTCTCAATCAGTGTGAAGGAGAAGGTGGAAGCAAAGTCAGTCTGTAGAATCTTTACAGTGTCTCCACCCCATGCCTTAACCTTGTCAGTTGAACGGTCAGTGGTCTGAGTTAGTCCGTCTTCACCTACATACCCAAGCGGAGTGAATCCGGTTAGGGCAGTTGTTGCATCTGTAGGTGCGGCAGCAGTCAAGTCACCGACCAGAATGCCGCCGCTTGCCATAGGCTTTGGAGCGACGACGTTATTTGAGTTAGTCATTTAGTAATGACCTCCATTCCATAATTTGTGTTCCTCTCCGTCGCCGGACAGGTCGTTCTTTTGGGCATGAAAAAAGGGCCTCCGCAGAGACCCTTGGTTTCAGTGCTATTTACTCGGAATCAGCCTTTGCCTTACGCGGCTTTGGCTTTTCCTCGCGTGCTTCTTCAATTGCTTCCTCGGTTGATTCGCCAACCTCGGTTTCGATGAATTCGCGTCTTGGCTTGGCCTTCAACCAGCCTGCGGCGACGTGTGCGTCAACAAACTCGTCATCGCGCTCAATGGACAAATCCTTAAAATGTGGGTGCCACAACTTAGTCACTTAGAGCCACCCCCTTTACGTCGATTGAAACAGTGAACTGATACCTGTCCGCCTTTGTTTCGGGGTCAGGGTTATAGGCAGGGGAACCAACGTCAATCACTCGGTAAATCCAAGTGTTGTTGACGGTCTCCCCTGACATTGCGTGGACATATGCTCTGGTCAGTTCAGCCAGTTCTGATGCCTTTACTTGGTCTGCTTCCCATACTTGGAAAGTCACCATTGCGTTATCTGCGTTGAGCCTTACCTTGTTACCGCCCACCTTGGTCACACGAATGAATCGTGCTGGCCTCTGAGCGGGTACCTTTGTTGCTACCGCTGTGTTTGGTAGACGGGCCTTTAAGTACGAAACAACTAGTGCTTCGACACTCGGGAATACGATTACCTCAGCACTCATAGACCCACCCTCTGTCTGGCTAGTGCCCTGAGAAGTGAGTCGTTGGTGTTGTTGTCGATGATTGCTTCTACCTCTGCCGTGATGACAGAGCCACGGGAACGGGTGCGTCCAGCCCTAACGGACTTTTCGTACCCCTCCCCTAGTTCAGCAACGATGTTGTCGACAATCTGGTTAAGCATCCGGTCAACCTCAGGGCTACGCCTGATTTGCTGGAAGGCAGCCAAGTTCCACTTGTAGCGTGTGCGCTTAGCCATAGTTAGCCCTCCACTCTCTTTAGGTTGATTTCGATACCCGGCGTGAACCCGAACGGGCCACGGTTCCAGTTAGCGATATCGCCAACCACGTCGTATTCCTCACCGTCCACGACGATGCGGTCACGGGCACTAACGTCTACGGACTCAGGTGCCAGCACGGTCAGCCCGGTAACAACCGCTGCACGTCCGATTTCGAACGGCTCATTGGAAGTCGCAGGAGCGATGCTGTAGACGCCTACAAAAACGGGAGCGTCCCAACCCTCCGTTGCATTGCCAAAGGCGTCTGTAGCCCCTGTTCTGTACTTCCTAACGCCTATTGAGAACAGGGTAGGAAGGTTCAAAACGTTCCTCCGACTGGAACCCATACGTCAGGCTGTGGTGGGACGTAGCCTCTTGGGGTCATATCTAGTCCGAACGCCTTACCTCGGTAAGACGATGGGGCTGCCAATTCGGACCTGTCAGCATCAGTCAGGTACATGGCTCCCGGCTCATCGCCTCCGTATGTGATGCTCTGAGAGAACGAACCAGCGCCCTGTTGAATTGAACGGTGTCCGGTAGGGTTTCGCAGGAAGCGAATAACCATCCTTGCTGCAACCTTCACAACGCGGGCTTCTGGCAACTCTCCTGAGTCAATACGGTCTTGAATGCCGGGGAACGCACGAAGAATCGTGTCCTCTGCGTCTTCGATGAGGGTTGTTACTTGCGACTCGTCGCTTGGCATTCCGCCACCAACCCAGCGGTCTGAAATGTCACTGTATGTAGTCCACATTGGCAGACCTCCTTATATGTATTTGGGATTCAAGGAGCGGGCCTACTTGGCTACCGCCCGTTTTTGGGCATAAAAAAAGGGCCGTTCGGCCCACTCGCTTTGAATCTTAAAATCACGCTACGGTGTTTGCGCCAACAATCTTGACGAACTTGTCTTCATCGCGGACAGCGAATCCAACCTCAACCTCTGCACGGATAGCAAACATGTTGTGCTCCCATAGAGAGATACCGTCAACGACTGCTTGGTCGCTCATGGAGACCTTTACGCCTTCTACGGTTCCGTAGAACGCCTGAGTCCAGTCACCAGCGAAACCTAGAACCTCACCGTCGTCGCCTGCACCGTCTGCACGGTAAACAGCAGGAGTGATTGCAACGCGACCACCCAAGATGTTTGCAACACCGTTGTCAGCGATGGAGTTAAGGAATAGCGGACGACCGTTGCCGTCAACTGCACCGTTTAGAAGGGTCTTCGCACGTGGTGCTAGTGCCCATCCGTTAAGTACACCGTTCGCACCTGCAACAGCACCGTCAATCGCAACTAGGTCTGCGTAAGCGTCAGTACCGTCTAGGCCAAGAGCCTGAACACCAGCAAGGGTGTCAAAGCCAGACCCCGGAACTGGACCGTGGAAAACTGCACGGTCGAACTCGCGTGCAAGAGCGTTAGGCAGACGTGCTGCTAGCGCCTCATACAACGCGTTTGCGTCACGACGGAACTCGTCGGTGAAACGCTGGATAACTGCAATCTTGTAAGGGGTGATTACCTTGTTGTCTACAGTTGAGTCACTGGTTGGCTTCTTTGCACCTTCGGCAACGAAGGACGCAGTTGCGTCACCAGTGATTAGAGGGACGGCAACACCGTTACCCGGTAGAACCATCTGAGTTGCTAGGGACATTACAGCAGAACCAGTCTGTGCATCTGCCCAAATTGAGTTGGCGACACTCTCTGGCAGGTTAACTCCTGCGGTCGCGCGTGTCATAGTCATATCGAAAAATCAATACCTTTCTGGGGATTTAGAATTAGTTGAATAGTCCTTCCAACGCGGCAGCGCCTTGCTGCTTCGTTGAAAGAGGGCCTGTACTTGCTCGCGTCCCCTGCGCGGTATCAGGCTTTGGGGTCTTGGCAGAGGTCTGAGAAAGCCTTTCTGCCTGCTTAGTTAGGGTTTCCTCGTCCGTAGCGGTTAGGAATAGGGCTACGTCCTCTTCGGAAATCCCGTACTTCGCTGCAACCTGCCAACGCAAAGAATCCGCCTTAACGGTGGTCTGCAAATCAGCAAGTTGCTTTTCTAGTTCGGACACTCGGCTCTCGGCTGAATCAGCCCTTGCCTTGTCCTTATCGGCGCGGCTTTCCCATAGACGGGCGCGTGCCTTCCAATCGTCCTCAGAATCTTCCCTTTCGGAATCCTTCTCCTGAGAATCTTCGGAAGCATTAGCCTCCGTTGTCGCCTTAACCTCTTCGGTCTTTACCTCAGTGGTCATGGCTGTCTTTTCTTCGGTACCGGCCTCTTCTCCGTTGACCATGCTCAAAAGAGCGTCCTTTTCGGAGTCAGTGACCTTTACTTCGTCAGACATTTGTTACCTCTTTCCGCCCCTTCCGGGCATAAAAAATCCCCGCCACCCTTCCGGTTGCGGGGTTGTGTGCTTTGCGCGTCTAATCGCATTAGTTGTTCGCTGCTTCGGCCTTTCGGGCTTCTACAGCGTCCTGCCAGCGGTCGTACAACTCGTCAGGGTCGTATCCCGCTGAATTCAAATCAGCAAGGTCTCTGTCGCTCCAAATTGGTGTTGAAACGCAGTCACACTTGCCGTGAAACTTGTGAACAGCGCCAGCGGCCTTCTCAGAGGCGTATACAGCCCCTCGGCTCGCTAGCATTAGGCAGAACTCGCAGGTCTCCGGTCCTGTTGGTACGCGTGCCCAAGCAACTCGTGCTGGGTCTGCGTGACCGTTCAGTTGGATGGTGTTCCTGCCGTGCTGCTTAACCAGACGGTCTGTTACGTCCGCAAGGTTGTTGAATGCAGCAACGGGGTCGGTCTGCCCGAACAAGGGGCCAACGGCCCACTTGGTTGAAATCGTCGCTTGCTCTAGAGGGATTGGGTCCGCTAGAACCGCTCTGTACGAACCACTCACGCCCGATGCGTCACGTAGTTCGTCGTAGAAGTCCGCTGCTACCGTCGCCCCAATCTCTCCGTACGACTGAATAAGTTCAGGTAGGAAGAGTTCAAGGGCACGTACGGTCCCTAGCCCGTCGTCGGGGTCTAGGGACGCGTAGAAGCGTTGTAGTTCGCGCTCTGCTAGAACGGCTACGTTGCTCTGTGCCTTACGGAACTCAGCGACCTGTGCCGCTGTAGCCATTAGGCAACCTCAGTTCCCTGTACCGCTGCCTGTAGGTCAGCGAGACGCTGTGAGGCATTCGCCTTACGACGCTCGTTCATAACCTGTGCCTTCTCTGCCGGGTCTAGGCCGATACGGTCTAGAACAACCTCAGAGTCAGCAGGCAAGATGCCAGAAGAAACCAACTTGGATACTTCATCAGCAGCAGCAGAGCGGGTAGGAGTACCAGCGTCACGCCACTTGTTCGTGACACGGCTGTACTCGTCTGGAATCTCTCCATCACGAACCAGCAGTGCTAGGCGTCCTACCTCAGTCAGTGCGCGGCCAAAGTGGCTCTGCCTGTCCTCGGCACGCTTGATTAGGCGAGACTCCATGATTCGTGCAGCGTCACCAGACGGCGGGTTATCCGTGTGGAAGCCCAAGTAGGTGACAGGTGCAGCCATTTCGGATGCAGCCATTTGCGCTAGACCCTTAATCTGGTCTAGGTACGGAGCAGGAGACGCAGGAGTGAACTGACCGAACGTTGGGTTAGGTCCACCGTTTTCATTAGGTGGAGCAACCATCATCTTGGTCATCAGTGCTTCCCAGCCAGGAGTTGGATTGCCGTTCTCATCTAGGAAGGCGTCCTTCTCCATACCGGCTGCCCAGCGGTGTGGAGTGCTGTAGAACTCTCGGTTCAACTCCATACCAAGCAAGGTGCGTACGCCGGTGTCCACCGCGTAGCGGATAGCCCTTGTGATTTGGCTACGTCCGCCGTTACGGCTAGCGCGAGGGTCATTAACCATCTGCGCTACTAGGACTCGGCCTAGGTTGTGCTGGTCGCGGTCTGCGACTACCCACAATCCATTGACCTTGACTACGCGGATATTCGCGTAAGGCATGTAAAGGGTTACGTCGTCAACGACACCATTGGTGTTGGCGTTAACTCCCAGAGCAGCAGACAGACGACGGGTGCGGTTGTCCCAAATACCCGTCATGTTGCGAGCAGACTCGACAGTGATAAGCGGGTTAGGCTCACCGTCGAATCCAGACCCAACTACTAGGAACGACGTTCCGTAGATGAACGCGTCCTTGGTTGCTAGGCCACTCTCAATATCTAGACTGTTCTGTTCGTAGACCTCAGATAGTCCGAAGTCGTCACCCTCATATGAGCGCCAACCCTGCCAGTCGATTCGTTCTGCCAGAATGTCAACTGACATACCGGCCCATCCGACAACAGCAGGAATGTTCTGTAGGTGTGGCGGGATAGCAATACCAAGGTGATGAATTCGCTGTTCGCCTTCGTAGTACGCTTCCTTCAACCTGTTGCTGACTTCATAAACAGCCAGCCTGTTAAGCATTTCATTAACCAGACGCTCTTCGTCCTCAGTTAGCGAGGATTGCGGTAGCGCAATGGCGACAGGAGAAATAGTCAACTCGTCGCCTCCTTTGTTTGAATTTATTTGAGCATCAAGACTCGACGGTCTGACGCTCTGCGCTCACTCGGTGGCTTGCGCTTGCTTGTAAGTCCGTGTCCAGCCAAAGTGACTGCGACCAACGGAGTAATATCTGTGTTTGGATTCTTGCGGTTCCAAGCCCATCCCTGACCTACCGGCCTCTTTGATGCGCCTGCAATGGCTGCATTGAGTACCGGCTGGTCTGCGTGCATCATTCGGACGTTGACAACAGAGTTGTAAAACGACATACACGACTGAACGACCTGTGATGACGAAACCTCAACCACACGGATGCGTGCGGCTCTTAGGTCTGGCAACAGCGATGCGCCAGGACCGTAGGAGTCAATGACAATCGCTACGGGGTTCCAGTCGGCCTGCAACTTGCGTAGGGCCTCAACAATCCAGCCTGTGCCCTTACGGTTAGCGACTACCTGATAAGAGACCTTGTCTCCGACATACCCCGCCATGCCGATAGAGGCGATAGTCAGGTCAGGGCTAACGTCGATAGCAAAGGCAACCGGGTCTGTCGGGTCAACGTTGCTCTTTAGCGTGTCCCAATGCTCCATATCGAACATGGAGTTGGCACCGATACCGGCCCACATGCCCAGACGTTCACGGGCAAAGGTCTCGTCATCCATACCAAGGAACTCGTTATGGACAGTAGAGACTTCACCACGGATACCAAGAGACGGATTCGCCTTGGCCCATGTGGTTGGGTCTGAGTAGTCATCGCCTGTCTCGGCTGACCATTCCAGCCAGGAGAAGCGGTCTGCCTCTCCCTTTAGGGCAACGTCGCGGTAGCGAGCAAAGACCGTTCCGTCCACGCTAGGAATAGGTGGAGTACCAGTCAGGATGGTCTGTGGGTTCTTAACCGAATACAGCGTTGGCTGTAGAGCCGCGTAGTCGTCGTCAGACATGTCTTGCGCCTCATCACAGACCAGCAGGTCTGCGGTAAATCCACGACCAGAGTTCTTTGAACGTGCAACGAACTTGATGACGCCACCGTTTGTGAACTCAATGGCCTCTTCACCGTTGACACGGCTGATTCTCTTGACCAACTTGGCAAGTTCCGGGTTGACCTGTGGGTCAACGTGCTTCAACATTCGTGCGAAGTGGTCCTTGGAAGTCTTTAGCAAGTGAGCCGTGTGCAAGATGCGTTCACCCAAGATGACTGCACCGAATAGTTCTCTTGCTTCTAGTACCGCGCCCTTACCGTTCTGACGGGGTACGGATAGACCGTTAATCGGTGAGACCCACAATCCTGCGGCGTCTTCACCAAGCCATGCCTTTAGTACCGTCGCCTGCCAGTCGTCTAGGTGCAGCCCATAAGCCGCACACAGGTCAACTGCCTCTTCGTAGGCGTTGGAGTGGTACTTAGGTAGGTATGCCAGTCGCGGAGTCTGATTGCCCATGACCGGCTTTTGAAAAGCAGTCATGGTTGTTGTTCCTCCGTTATTTAATTGACTGTCAAAGCCTCTCTGGCGTCGATGAACAGATATTCACGCAACGCTTCTTCGTGTTCGTTGTAATGGTGGCTGCACCACATCAGGGCACGGCCAGAGTGGAGCGTCATTACGTACGCTCTTGCTCCGCATCGGTCGCAACGTTCGTCATGCCTCATTACCGGCGTTCTTCCTGCGCTCTTCTCGACGCTTTGCGATTTCGTCGGCTGCGCTGGTTGCATCTGCCACCGGCATGGCTTCAATCTGTGCCAGCACGTCTGTCATCTGCTTGGACAGTGCTGCTAGGTCACGGCTTGATGCGGTTTCAATCTCTTCTGCAAGTCGGTTCCTCAGCGCAATCAAGGTCGCAAGCCTGTCGCCGGAAGCCGCTGCTGTAACTAGGTCTCCCATTCGGAACCTCCTTTTAAGTTAGAGACGAACAGCCCGGTGTGTATCTGGCTAAGATTGAAGGTTGGGCTGTTCGTCAGTGACTCTGGTCGGATTCGAACCGACACTTCGTTGGGTCTAAGCCAACGTCCTCTACCAGTTGGGATACAGAGCCATAGGACGGTAGGGGTCTTCTGCCCTACCGTCCGTTGTGGTGCATGAGAAAGGCCCCTAGGACGCCTGAGGATGCGTTCTAAGGGCCTTGTAGATTGTTTTGGTACCCCAGCCTCATTGGCTTATTTCTAACGGGGGGATTGGCTCAATGACGTGGGCAAGCCAGCCAGGGGGCCTAGGGGGGTACCCGGGTGGGGGGTCTTACTTCTTAGGCTGAACCTTGAATGGAATGGTGTCCCCAACCTCAACACGGTGTCCTAGTTCAGCCATGATTAGTGCTGAGTCAACTGAGAACTCAATGACACCTTCGTAGGTTCCATCTTCGTTCTGCCTAATGTCAGAGGCATCGGCTAGTAGCCTGTTCCAGTCTCTTTCGTCTAGGTCTTTATTGATAACGTTAGTCATTACTACTCCTGTTGTTGTTATTGTTTTCTGTACCGCCGCGTTGGGTTACAACCGTATGTGTTTACAACCACTGTCGTGTCTGACCTTGCAACGGGTTGAGCGTGTCGCCCTTACCCTTGGCTGAGTTACAACCACGGTGTGCGCTTAGTGCTTGACCAAGAATGTGACCGTCATTAGCGATAGCCTCAACATGGTCTAGGGTCCAAGCCAATCTGTCGTTGGCCGGTAGAGACATATCAATGGGGTGCTTGCACAACCAGCATGTGACTGTGCCACCTTCGTTGAACTCTCTTAATGCTCGTGCCTTGGCTGCGTCTCTCTTGTTACGCCATGCTCTTAGGTTTCTTCTCTTATCGTGTGATGCCATTAGGGTTGGTACTTATCTTCTGTACCGGCCCTCCTTCGTTACTGATGTGCTCTCTTCCAAGCAACCATCAGTTCAATAATCTTGTCTGCCATTCGGTGACTCATCGCTAGGTCTGAGTCGTACCTAACGTCCTTGACTCCATCGGTTAGGATGAAACTTTTGATACGCATATCTGCGTTCATCGCTTGTCCCATCCCAACCACTCAGTCATTTCCTCAATGCTCAGTGGCTTGGCTGTGTGCGGCCACAGAACCTTGATGCCGGTGTTGATGAGGTCTGCTAGGTCTTCGAACGTCTCTGCCTCTACCTCTAGGGACTGTCCGCTCTTGTACTCGACACGGAGCCTTAGGCAGTAGTCGCGTGTTGCTGGTAGTTCCTTGACTGCTGGGTCACTCATCGGTACCGCCGCCGTCTCCGTTGCACAGACGCTCTAGGTCAGCCTCGCTGAGTCCTTGCAGGTCAGCAGGCCAGTCGTATGTCTCGTTCATGTTGTGCTCCTGTTGTTGTTGTTGTATTTGTCTTACTTCCAGACCACGTATGGTCTGTAGTCTGTTGAGTTGCGATTGCCCTTGCTGCCGTTGCATGGCTGGCAAAGCAACTGTGCGTTGCTCAGTGAGTGAGGCCCACCAAGCGAGATAGGTACGATGTGGTCAAGTTCGATTGACTCTGTGCGACCACACTTCATGCAGGCTGCGCCGTACTCGGCTAGCAACATCTGCATACCGTTGCTGGGGAAGTCTCCTGTGGTGTAGTGCAGCCTGCGCTTGTGGCGTCGGGCATTCCCGGCGTGGCGCTTGCACTCTCGGCACCGAGTATCGTGTGTCTGTACGTACCGGCGGTCTAGCAGCAACCGTGCATGTGGGTGACCTACAGGCAGTTCGTCGTAGTCAGCCAGCGGCTTGATGGTGAGGCATGTGGTACAACGTCGCCTACCCTCGCGGTAGAGGATGCGGTCTTCGTTCAGTTCGCCCGCCGTGCGCTTCCTTCTGCTGTGCGTTGTTGCCATGCTCACCTGTTTTTCCTTCTCATATAGAAGGATGGGTGATTGCCCAGATGTGTGACACGTTCGGAAGAAACTTCTTCAAGAAGTTGTGTGAATGGCGTTCTGTCTGGTTACTATCTCCGTCATCGGGCCTTCAACTACCGGCCTAACCACTGACTTAGGAGAGCCACATGGCGCAGAAGCAGCACGTTGTCTACGAGTCGGACCTGTCTGGCAAGGCGATTGAGGACAACGACGCCCCTACCGTCTCGTTCGGCTGGGACGGCAAGGACTACGAGATTGACCTGACCAGCAAGGAGGCTGAGGACTTCTACAAGGTCATGGAGAAGTACCTGAGCGTTGCCCGCAAGGTCACCGGCAAGGCCAAGTCCACCAAGAGCGCCAGCAAGGGCAAGTCCAACGCTGCTGAGGTCCGTGCGTGGGCTGAGTCCAACGGCATTGAGGTTCCGGCCCGTGGTCGCATCCCTCAGAGCGTCATCGACCAGTTTGAGTCTGCGTCTGCCTGAGGACTACGTAGCGGCAACCTCCCTAACCTCCCTAGTTCCCCACTGGCCTCAACAGGCTGGTGGGGTTCTTGGTTTTCTGGAAGAAAGTTGCGGTTACCCTCCACCTTGGACTTGCTTTACCCTCCACCACGTAGCGGACAATAAAGGCATCAGCAGGAACTACCAACCTAAGGATGCCGATATGAACGCCACCACTCGTCACGACTTCTCCCGTACCGCCGTTTCGGTGGCTGCCAAGTCCCGTGGTCGTCGTCTGACCAGCCGTGAGGTTGCACGGGTAAACCGTCAGGCACGGAAGGCGTTCAGTAGCCTCTGAGAGCAACAAAAAAGCCCCTCTGACGGCCTAGGAGTGTTTCTAGGTATCAGAGGGGCTGTTGTTTTTTCTAGAGGCTGACAGAGCATGGGGAGTCTGTGGAAGACCGGGAAGGAACCACCCGGCAGACTGCTTCACAAGATACTACTTACTACTTGACCCATGCCCTGCCAAACCTGTCGGTACACCCATACTCAGACCACTGGCAACGTTGGTTCGTGTTTCCCAATGCGGAACGATGTACCCGTTAAGGAGAGCGCAGCAGCAACATAACTCTCCGTACCGCCCGGTTCAGGCGGCAGACTCGATAAATCCCACGGACTCGACTGGTTGCTTGCAGTCGGGACACTTCTTGATGACTCGCTTACGTCTGTGGAACTTCTCGCACTTGGCGCACCACAGCATCTTCTCAACGGTCGTCTTCATATGTCTCCTAGGGAAAAGCAAACAGGGCCAGTCCTCAGACCAGCCCTGTCTTTTTTATGCTTACATACTTATGGAGTGGTGATTACCCCTCATCCGTGACGGGTTCATCCTCTTCATCTTGCTTGATTCTGTTGCGGTACTTCTCTACATAGCGGTCTGCTGCTTCCTCATCGGTGTTAGCGATGATGGGTGTGCGACCGTACATGCCTTGAACAATCTTTACTGCCTCACCATCCATCATTGCATCTAGCAAGTGGTTGGTTCCCGGTACATAGTCGGTTACTTCCAACTTCCTACGTACCATCGCTTCTCTCTTTTGTTGTCCTGCCATTAAGCGGTTGAGTCCCCTTCCTCTTCGTCGTCCCAATCGGGCTTCTGGTGCAAAGACAGCAAACCTGTCTTCTTATCAAGCGTTGCATGACCGCTCTCAATCATTAGCCTTAACGAATAAGACAACCACGCTTCTCCCGTGCCGTCCTCATCTTCAAGTCCGTACTGCTGTCCTAGACTCTTGAACCAGTTAGCCATATGGGTCTTGGCTGCAAACTTCTTCTGACCTGTCTGCCAATCAATGTGTTCCACTACGACGAGTGAACACACTTTTACCTTGTCACTCTTCTCTGTGTCGGCAAGGATTTGTCTCCTTAGCCTGTAACTGCTGTACGTCATCTGTTTATTCTCCTATTGTTATTTGTACCGTTCGGCCTACCGGCCTCACGTCCCACACTCGGCTACGCCTTCGGTGGGTGACTCTTTCTTCCTAGAAGTTAGGAGAGGGTTTGTTATTTACGTACCCTGTCCTAACCTTTGTTCCTTCTAACTTCAAGGCGTAGGCGCTTGCGCCGTAGCCTCACGTAGCGACGCAGGAGCGGAGTGTTTGTAACTGCTTCTAACGTCTTTGGGCTTGTCTTAGTTTTGTTTGTGTTGGGCTGTTTTTGGGCGTGAAAGACCATACGACCTTTTCAGGAAGTCTGGTCTCCCAGCCACCGTTCCAGTGCTTCAATGTTCCATGCTGGGTAGTTTTTGCTACCCGCGTCTCTTTAGAGACCGTTTCAGTCAGGTTCCACTGTCGTGTGGTTCTAGCGGTCAGACGCCTTGGGTTTTACCCGGTCTCGGTCACTACGTATTCCGAAACTGTCTATTCCATTACGACGCTATCTCTGCGTCCTTGGCCGTCCCTATTCCTACACACCGTGTCGTTCCCTGACGCTGGTTAACTAGCATCTATACGGTAGATACTGTGTACTTCAACGTAGGTGATACACAGGGGGAACCTTCAAAAAGAAAGAACCCCTGCCAGCCACGACCAAGCCGCTGACAGGGGTTCTCATAGGAACGAAACTAGATTTCGTAAAACTGTGGGTACTCCTTGCAAGAGGCAATCGTTGGTCGTGTCTTGCTTACATATACTATCTTAAACCAAGTTGTTCTACTTGTCAAGTTGAGAGCAACATTCTTGGTGATTCTTCGATATCTCAATCATAGCAGGCCCCACCGACAGTCCGAATGGACCAACCGGTGTTTTCCGGGGCATTCTTGCTTAATCTCAGAGTTTGTTACCAAACTGTTACCAAATAAGTCCGAAAAAGACCCAAAAAGGGCCGGAAATGACGTTCCCTGGCTTGCATTGGGAAACCATATAGTATATAGTTAATATTAGCAGGATGGAAATAGACGCTCTTGGAAGGAGTACCACCCTGACTTACATAAAATAGGACAACAAAATCATGACAAACGAAACAACTTCGGTAAAGGACCGAACAGAAGAAAACACCAAGCGAGGACGCAGCGCCAGTTACTTTGGCTGCTTGGTACAAGACTGCGAAGAGAAGCACTACGCAAAGCAGTATTGCAGGAAGCACTACGCTAAGTTCAGGACTTATGGAGACCCGCTGCACCAGCAGGACTTCATCAACTCCGGGAAGGAATGCCACTGCGGCAAGCCTGCCCAATCTCGCGGCATGTGCAAGGCGCATTACATGGCATGGTGGTCAGAGAACGCCGAGCAAAAGCCGGTCGATGAGGGCCACCACAACTTCAAGGCCGAAAACGTCACCTACGCCACAGCCCACTACAGGGTGCGTCGCGCCAAGGGTAGTGCGAGGGACTACCAGTGCCTTGACTGCGACAACATGGCAACCGACTGGTGCCTAATCGTAAATCCTTCTGAGAAGCATTACGGGTATTCGGCATACGGCAGAAAGCCAACTACGGCCTTTTCTCTTAACCCCGATGACTATGAGCCACGTTGCTCAGACTGCCACAAGGCATACGACGCCAAGCACGGTAACCGCTCCTACAAGACCGGTCGGTACGCACAGGTCAATGGCGGTGCCAAGTGAGCGTAATGCAGCAGGGCGAACTTCTGTGGACAGCCCACCACAACTACATTACTTCTACCGCCCGCTCTATCAGCAGGTCATATGCGAAGGTAGAGGAAGAGGACGTAACCCAAGAGATTTGGGTCTTCCTGTGGAAGAAGGAACCAGCGTTCCTAGAGCAAGAGCGTAGTGACGAATATATCCGTCGAAGCATCCTTAACGTTGCTCGCAACTACGCAGCCAAGATGCGTGATACCGCTCTACGTGAGACGGACACGTTCTACTACACGCTAGAAGAAGTTAAGGACCTACTCCCCCACTTCTTCGGTCTGTATGAGTCATGGGCACTAGCGCCGGTACCGGATGGTGCGGCAACCATGACCCGTAACGACAACGTAGAAATGATGTGCGACCTGTCGCTTGCTATGGACAAGTTGAGCGCAGCACAGCGAGAGATTCTAGTTAGGAAGTACGGAGACGGTGAGGAACTATCTGAGCCTAAGGACCGTCAGCAGGCATCACGTGCAGTTATCAGATTGTGGAAGACCCTCAACACTGAGACTGATAAGCGTGCCAAGGCTCACGAAGGGCCGGGTAACAGGAAGGTCATCAGCAATAGCAAGTCAGTCTATGACACCAAGAGTGCGGTGGATGACTGATGCTCAATACCTTCATCTACCGCGATGTAGATACAACAACATGGCGTTGGTATGTCCTTAACGGGTCTCACGTCCTAGACCAAGGCGTAGCCAAGACTCAGAAGACCGCTGAGAACAAGGCAGCCACGTCCAAGGCAATCATCACCTACCAGTTGGATGGTGAGTGGGCGTGATTCGTGAAACCACTCCCCCGATGGATGAGCACCTAACGGCTGAGGAACAAACCATCTGGGCTGACCTCATCTGTGAGGGATTTAACGAGAACGAGATTGAACACCTAGAAAACTACGCAGAGTGGGGATTCGGGGCGGTAGATAAGGGAAGCGATATTTCCACTACCGGCCCTCTCATCCTAGACACCCTTGCTAAGTACGAAGGGAGTGAAGATGAGTGAAGATTATGCACGGTCCGATTGGAGATACCTACGCGTGGCTAGTCATTAAAGAAGGCCACATCGTAGACCAAGGATATGACGAAGACCCCGAAACAGCACAGCAGCAAATGAAAGCAGCAGCAGCCTTCTGGGAAACACATACATACGAAATCGAAGAGTGAGCAAGAGCCCCGTTAGGAGAAATCCTAGCGGGGTTTCTTCGTTCTACGACCGGACGTAGCGGTAGACGATGGTTGGTTGCTGGTAGCCACCGCCCCTGCTCTCGGAGTGGTAGCCGTCGAACGTCAGGGAGCCGTCAGCCAAGCCCGCGTCAGCCTCATCCTTGGTGATGGGTGTGCGTAGGTCGCCCTCCCAGACCTCATGGACCTGTGGAGCGGCAGGAGTCTTGCTGAACCAACCCATGCGAGCAGTGTAGGAGGCCGCAGGAGCCGTTCTGAGGGCATGGAAAAGCCCCCAAGGCCATAGACCTCAGGGGCTTTCCTCAGACGCTCACAGCCACTCGTTCCACACCGGCTCTAGGTCCGACCGGAAGTAGTACCAGTTGGAGATTTTGCGCGGCTCCACTCCGTACGCCTTCATGCAGGGACGCAGCGCCTTGGGCGTGATGTTGGGCAGCGTGTCGTAGGCACTCAGGTAGTCGGCCAGCACCGACGACTGCACGCGGTCTCCCTTGTGCTCGTCGAAGTAGTCACGCGTGGCGCTCAGAATCTCGTTCGGCAGGTTCTCAGCCTCATCAGGCCACTGGTGACGCTTCTGGGCCTCACGGGCACGCTTGGGCCAGTCACCACCGGCAGCAGCCGCGATGGAGTGCAGCGGTGCCCAAATCTGGTTGGTGCGGTTGACCGTGGTGGGCTTGACCCACGTCCACGACTCGGAGTGCTTGGCAAGGCGTGCCTGTACCTCATCGTGGTAGGCGATGTGGTCGTAGGGGTCGAACGCCTCTTCCGGCTCACCAACCCGCATCTGTACCGGGATGCAACGCTGTCGGGTGGCCTCCGGCATGGTGCCGTTCTCGATGCCTGCGAAGGCCAGAGCGCCATAGACAGGGATAGCCCCGCTCTTCCTAAGCACGAAGCCGTCAGGCGTGTAGCCGTCGTTGATGACCGCCGTGAGTACCTTGCGCTCAGGGTGGCCCGAAAACAGGTTGTCGGTCTCGTCCAAGAACACCGTGTTCAACTGGCAAATCTTGAACAGGCCAGCCGTGCTGCTGGTGCCTGCACGGATGCCAGCGTGTGAGGCGAACTTGATGATGTCCGCTTGCGTGCTCTTCCCGCAGCCACGCTCAGGGGCCACGATGTAGAGCCTTGGGGTTGCACGCCACGTCTGCATGGCGTGGGTGTGAGCCGCCCACAGAACCGTCAGGTCGTAGGTGGACTCATGCGGGTGGTAGACGAACCGCTTCTGGAACTCAACCAGTCGGTCAAGGGTCTCAGCAAGCGTCTCGTGAGGCAGCGTGCTCAGTAGGTCAGGTGCGTCAGCGGTCTCGGGTGGTGCGGGCAGGGTTGTCATAGGTGCTCTCTTCTCTGTCAGCGGCATCACTCCTGTGTGGTTGCCAGTGGTCCACATCTTACCGTGACACACCCTCATTGGTCAAGGTTAGATTATCGTAAACCCGCAGGTCAGAGGCTGTTTTCAGTTTCGTATTTACCTGCGACAGTCCCCGATTTACCCACTAGGGCCACCGTGCCAAGTTACCCATGAGTAACCTACAGGGTGTGGGGTACGTCAACCTCCCCATCCTCCCTACGCAGCCGAAACATATGTATGCTGTTTCGGCACCATCACCCAGTCGTAGGCGTCGATGAACATCTCCATGAACCACTCGTACGCCGCGTCGGGCTCCGTGCGCAGCAGGCACATCGCGTTGCCGAGCACCATCAGCCGCTCGATGTGGTGGGCGTAGCCGGTCCGCAGCACCGACCGCAGCACGTGGTCGACCGGCTCGAGCCCGGTGGTCGCGTCCCACCAGCCGTCGGCGAGCGGGCGGGTGTGGCCGAGGTGGTTGCGGCTGCGCATCGGCCGGCCCCACAGCACGTAGCAGGCGCGCATGTACTCCCGCCAGCCGATGACCTGCCGGACGAACCCCTCCAGCGAGGCCAGCGGCACGTCGGCCGACTCCCCCGCCTCGAGCGCGCCGGCGAGCACCCGGTCGGGCGTGATCAGCCCGGTGTTGAGCGCCGGGGTGAGCAGCGAGTGGAAGAGGTAGGGGTGCGCGGTCGACACCGCGTCCTCGTAGGGGCCGAACTGGGCGAACCGGTCGGCCAGGAACACCTCGTACGCCGCCTCGGCCTCCTCGTGGGAGGTCGGCCAGGTGAACGCGTCGGGGTCGCCGGGGTTGTCGGGGAACTCCGCGCGCACCCAGGCGATCGCCTCCTCGACCGCCGGGTGCCGCTCGGGCTGCGGCACGTCGGGGACGGGGTGCTGGCGCGGGAGCTTCTTGCGGTTGTCCTCGTCGAAGGACCACCGCCCGCCGACCGGCTCGCCGTCGCCCTCGACGAGCACGTCGAGCCGCTTGCGCTGCCAGGAGTAGAAGTGCTGCATCCGGGCGGTGCGCCCCCGCGGGCCCGCGACGCCGTCGAAGTGCGCGGCGAGCTCGGCCCGCGAGGTGAGGAACATCGGCGTCTCGAGGACCTCCTCGGCGCGCAGCTCGTGGCCGGCCTCGGCGAGCGTCGCGGTGAGGTCGCGCGCGAGCCAGTCGTCGACGACGTCGTGGACGCGCACCTCGGTGGGTCGCAGCCGCCGCAGGACCTCGACCAGGCCGTCGTGGCTGGTGCGCTCCGCGGAGGTCTCGACCACCTCGACGTCGCGGCCGGCCTCGCGCAGCCGGTCGGCGAAGCGGCGCATCGAGGCGCGGTGGAGCACGAGCTTCTGGGTGTGGAAGCGGTACTGGCGGAACAGCAGGTCGTGCTCGACGAGCACGTACGTCGTGCCGCGCGGCGCCTCGAGGTGGTCGAGGAAGAGCTGGTGGGGCATCACCAGCTGGACACGCCGTTCCGTCACGGGCCGCCGGTACCCATACTCCGCGTCATGGCGCTCCTCGACACCTGGACCCGCGGCGAGCACACCGACCCCGCCGGCACCAGCCACCCGACGTACCGCAAGGGCGACGGCCCCGGCGTGGTGCTCGTCCACGAGATCCCCGGCATCTCCCCCGACGTCGTCGCGTACGCCGAAGAGCTGGTCGCCGCGGGCTACACCGTGATGATGCCGCACCTGTTCGGCACGCCGGCGGCGCCCGTCGGTGCCCGGTCGGTGGGTCGCGCGCTCGCGCAGATCTGCGTCAGCCGGGAGATGTCGATGCTGGCCGCCGGCGAGACCACGCCGGTCGCGGGCTGGCTGCGGTCGCTGGCGCGCGAGCTGCACGGGGAGATCGGCGGGCCGGGCGTCGGGGCGCTCGGCATGTGCTTCACCGGTGGCTTCGCGCTGGCGATGATGGTCGACGACTCGGTCGCGGCGCCGGTGCTGGCCCAGCCGTCGACACCGTTCCCGCTCGGGCGGCGGCGCGCGGCCGACCTGCAGCTCTCCCCCGCCGACCTCGACACGGTCCGCTCCCGGGCGGCCGCCGGCTGCCAGGTGCTCGGGCTGCGCTACGAGGGCGACCGGATGATCGGCTCCCGGTTCGAGACGCTCTCCCGCGAGCTCGGCGACGCGTTCCTCCGGGTCGACCTGCCGGGCTCGAAGCACGCCACGCTCACCCTGCACCGCCACCAGGACGCCGTCGACGCGGTGCTGGCGTTCTTCGACGACCGGCTGCGCCGCTAGCCCTCAGTCCGCCGCGACCACCGCGTCCCCTGCCCCCGCGGCGACCGCCTGGAGCGCCGCTGCGGCCGCGAACAGGCCGGCGAACATCGCGGTGATGCCGACGACGTCGACCACGGACGCCTCGCCGTGGACGTCGGCGAGCAGCAGGGCGGCGGTGACCACGACCTGGGCGAGCGCCGTGGCGCCGAGCGCGAGGACCATCCCGCGCGGCCGGAGCCGTGCGGCGACCGAGCCGAGGAGCAGGACGGCCGGGACGGCGACGTACGCCCGGTCGGGCCGGCCGCCGTCGCCGACGATCCCGAGCGCGCCGGCGGAGAGGACGAGGAGGGCGGCGGTGCCGACGGCGACCGCGAGGCCGAGGCGGGACGCGGTGGTCGGGTGGAGGCGCAGGCTCATGCCTCCGACGCTAGGCGCGGCGGTGGTCGGGCCGGGTCGAGGAGGTGTGGAGGTCCCGTGCAGATCGGCCCGCGCGGTGGGCTCAGTCGCCGAACGGCGGCTGCGGCCCGACGTGCGGGTCGCGGGGGCCGGTGTGCCGCGACTGCGGGTGCGGCCCCGGGTCGAGGTGGGTGTCCTGGTGCCCGCCGGCGATGCCGTCGTTCATCCGACGCTCCTCCTGCTTGGCCGCGCGGGAGCTGGCGAGCACGTAGCCGAGGACGATGGCGACGAGCACCACGACGAGGACGATCCATCCGGTCATGTGCTCCCGGTTCCGCACCGGCTCGACGGCATACCCCGCGGGGCCGGCCCGACGCGGCTAGGTTGCCGGGCGTGGACAGCGCACGCGCGATCGAGAACCTCATCTACGTCTACGCCGAGCGGGTCGACGCCGGCGACCTCGACGGCGTCGCGGCGCTCTTCGAGCACGGCAGCGTCGTGAGCCACGAGGGCCCGGCCGCGGTGAAGGAGATGTACGCCGCCACGGTGCGGCTCCACGAGCCGTCCGGCCGGCCGCTGAGCCACCACGTCGTCAGCAACCCGATCGTCGAGGTCGACGAGCACGCGGGGACCGCGACCTGCCGCTCGCGGTTCACGGTCGTGCAGGCCACCCCCGACCTGCCGCTGCAGGTCGTCGCGGCCGGTCGCTATGTCGACACGTTCCACCGCGTCGACGGCACCTGGTGGTTCGCCACCCGCGAGATGCGCCTCGACCTCACCGGCGACCTCAGCCACCACCTGCTCGGCTGACGGGCTCAGCCAGTCGGCGTCAGGCGGTCTCGACCGGCCGGGACGGGTCGGCGGTCCAGGCGTTCATCGAGCCGTCGTAGACCGCGACGTCGTCGCGCCCGAGCTCCATGAGCGCCAGCGCGGCCGCGGTGGCGGCGATCCCGCCGCCGCAGTAGGTGACCGGCTGCTTGCCGGGGTCGAGCGCACCGACGGACTCGAAGAGGTGCCGCAGCTCGTCGGCAGGCCGGATCCGCCCGTCGGGGCCGACGAGCTCGTCGAAGGGGACGTTGACGCTGCCGGGGATGTGGCCGGCGGCGAAGGTGTCGCGGTCGAGGGCGTTGACCAGCAGCACGCCGGGGTCGTCGACGGCGCGCTCGACCTCGGTGGTGGTGGTGATCCGCTCGGGGCGGCGGCGCGCGGTGAAGGTCGTCGGCGGGTACTGCTCCTTGCCGGTCACCGTCTCGTAGCCCGCGGCCAACCAGGCGCCGAGGCCGCCGTCGAGCACGGAGACGTGGTCGTTGCCCTCCAGCCCGAACTGCCACCACAGCCGGGTCGCCCAGATCCCGTTGACGGTGTCGTAGACGACGACCCGGTGTTCGTCACCGATGCCGGCCTCGCCGACCGCGGCGGCGAACCGGTCGCTGTCGACGGCCGCGAACGGCGCCTCCCCCTGCGGGTCGCTCAGGGCGGTCACCTGGTCGAGGTACGCCGCCCCGGGGACGTGCCCGCGCTCGTAGCTCTCGCGGCCCGGCTCGACGTGCGCACCGTCGGCGTCGAAGGTCAGGTGCACGGTCGCGTCGATGACACGCAGCGTGGGGTCGGACAGGTGCTCGTGGAGCCACTCGACGGACACGTGGCGGGGTGCGCGGGTCATGACTCGACGGTACCCACGCCGTACCCTCCTCGTCTGTGCAGGACCTCGCCCCGTGATCACCACCGTCCTCGTCGAGCACCCCTGGCTCTCCCCCACCGCGCTGCTCGTGCTCGTCGTCCTCGGGCCGTTCGTCGGCGCGTGGCTGGCCACGCGGCCCCGGCTCGCGTGGGCGGCGACCGCCCTCGCGCTGGTGCCGGTGGCCGTGCTGACGCTCGTCCCGGTCGACCGCGAGCTGTTCTCCCGCTGCGAGGTGGACTGGTCGCTGCCGACGATCGGCCGGGTCGAGCTCGCGGCCAACGTCGTCCTCTTCGTGGCCCCTGCCCTCCTGGCCGCGGTCGCCTCCCGGCGGCCGGCCCTCGCGGTGCTGGGCGCGAGCGTGCTGTCGGCCGCGGTCGAGGCCATGCAGGCGCTGGTGCCGGCGCTCGGCCGCTCGTGCGCGACCAACGACTGGCTCTCCAACACCATCGGCGCGGTCGTCGGGGGCCTGCTGGGCTGGTTGGCGCTGAGCCTGGTCCGGCGTCCCTGAGGGCTTGCTAGCCTCGGGGGTGGGCCGAGGTGGCCCCCGGACGAGGGAGCCGTACCCGGACAGCGACAAGACGGCCACGAGGAGTCGTCGTGGCGTGGTTGGTGCTGGTCCTGTCCGGTGGTCTCGAGGCGGTGTGGGCGGTCGCGCTCGGCCGCTCGGAGGGTTTCTCCCGGCTGACGCCGTCCGTGGTGTTCGCGGTCGCGCTGACGGCGAGCATGGCCGGGCTCGCCTACGCGATGCGCACCCTGCCGATCGGCACGGCGTACGCCGTGTGGGTGGGGATCGGCGCCTCGCTCACCGTCGCCTTCGGCATGGCCACGGGCGCCGAGCCGGTCAGCGTCGCGCGCGTGCTGCTGATCGCCGGGCTGGTCGGCTGCGTCATCGGGCTCAAGCTCGTGCACTGACGGGCGTGGGCGCGGCGTGGCCGCCGCCCTCCGAGGTCTCCGTGCCCAGCGTGTCGGCAGCCGAGACGACGAGCCCGCCGAGCAGGAACGCGGCGATAGCGGCGACGACTGTCGAGGTCGCGACGTCCGGGATGAACCGCCGGTAGCCGGTCGGCTCGGCCGGGGCGCCGTGGAAGGCGTGGGTCAGGGCGTGACCCTTGCCGCGCGCCAGCAGGTGGCGGTTGACCGGGTAGGCCGCGACGAACGCGACCGCCAGCGCGATCGGCATGCCGATCCAGAAGGTGACGTCGACCAGGCCGGCGCCCATCGCGCCCGGGATGAGCGCCATGACGGCGTTGTCGACGACCTCCATCGTCGCGATCGACAGCGTGTCGGCGGCGAGCACGACGCCCAGCGCGGCGCCGACGGCGAGGCCGGACCGGACGAGCGGGAGCGTGGACAGCGAGTAGCCGAACAGGAACGCCAGGCCGACGGACAGCGCGATCGTCCACCCGTTGGCGAGGCCGAGGGCGGTGCCAATCATCAGGCCGGCGATCTCGCCGATCGCGCAGCCGCTCAGGCAGTGCAGCGTGGCGCTGACCGCCATCGACCGGCTCGCCAGGTCGTGTTCGTGGTGCTCGTGGGGGCGGTGCTGATGGGCGTGGTGCTCGTGGGTGGCGTGGTCCATGCCGGGCGTAACACATACCCCCCAGGGGTACATTCCCGACCTCAGGCCGAGAGCACCAACCCGCTGGTCGGCACGCCGGTGCCGGCGGTGACGAGCACGTGCTCGGCGCCGTCGACCTGGTTGACCGAGCTGCCGCGCAGCTGGCGGACGCCCTCGGCGATGCCGTTCATCCCGTGGATGTAGGCCTCGCCGAGCTGGCCGCCGTGGGTGTTGATCGGCAGCCGTCCGCCGATCTCGATCGCACCGTCCGCGACGAACCCGGGCGCCTCGCCGCGGCCGCAGAAGCCGAGCTCCTCGAGCTGCATCAGCACGTACGGCGTGAAGTGGTCGTAGAGCACCGCGACGGGCACGTCGTCGGGCCGCAGGCCGGACTGGCGCCACAGCTCCCGGCCGACGACGCCCATCTCGGGGATGCCGATGTCGTCGCGGTAGTAGGAGGTCATCACGAACTGGTCCCGGCCGCTGCCCTGGGCCGCCGCGGCGACGTACGCCGGCTTCTGCGGCAGGTCCTTCGCCCGCTCGGCGGAGACGACAACGAGCGCGACGGCGCCGTCGGACTCCTGGCAGCAGTCGAGCAGGTGCAGCGGGTCCGCGATCATCCGCGAGGCCTGGTGGTCCTCGAGGGTGATCGGCCGCTCGAAGAAGAAGGCGTTCGGGTTGGTGGCGGCGTGCCGGCGGTCGGCGACGGCGACGCGGCCGAAGTCCTCGGAGGTGGCGCCGTACTCGTGCATGTAGCGCCGCGCCTGCATGGCGACGGTCGCGGCGGGCGTGCCGAGCCCCATCGGGTAGGTCCAGGCGTTGTCGAGGCCGTTGGTGTTGACCTGGGTCGCCGCGGCGACCGAGACCTGGCCGAAGCGGCTGCCGGAGCGCTCGTTGAAGCCGCGGTAGCAGACCACGACGTCGGCGACGCCGGTCGCGACGGCCATCGCGGCCTGCTGGACGGTCGCGCAGGCCGCGCCGCCGCCGTAGTTGATGCGGGAGAAGAACCGCAGCTCCGGCACGCCGAGCTCGCGGGCGACGGCGATCTCGGAGGAGGTGTCCATCGTGAACGTCGTCAGGCCGTCGACGTCGGCCGGCGTCAGCCCGCAGTCGGCCAGCGCGGCCAGGACGGCCTCGACGGAGAGCTGGAGCTCGGAGCGGCCGGACTCCTTGGAGAACTCGGTGGCGCCGATGCCGACGACCGCGGCCGCGCGGGAGAGGCCGGTCATCGCACGGCCACCTTCACGGTGCCGGTGACGTGGTCCCCGAGCGGGACCGCTCCGGTGACCTGCAGGGTGGCGACGCCGTCCTCGACCGAGGCGACCGAGCCGGTGAAGGTGAGCGTGTCGTAGGGGTACGCCGGCGCGCCGAGGCGGATCGCGATGCCGCGGACGTCGGTGTCCCAGTCGCCGGTGCGCTCGTGCAGCCACTCGGTGACGTACCGCTCGACGAGCGCGGTCGAGGTCAGGATGTTGACGAAGATGTCCTTCGACCCGGCCGCCTGGGCGATGTCGCGGTCGTGGTGGACGTCCTGGAAGTCGCGGGTGGAGATCGCCGTGCTCACCACCAGGGTGGGCGTGATCGGCAGCACCCAGGCCGGGATGGTGTCCCCGGCGGCCAGGGGCGCGCCGGTGGTGCTCGGGTTGGTGCTCGTGGTGGGCGTGGTCATGTCAGGCCTTCCGCCAGGTCGGGAGGGTCAGGTCGTCGTCGATGCGGCGGAAGTCGACCTGCAGGCGCATGCCGATCTCGATCTCCTCGGCGCCCCCACCATCGGGCACGGCGTCGGCGACCTCGCCGACCATCCGGACCCCCTCGTCGAGGTCGATGAGCGCGATGACGATCGGCAGCTCCTTGCCGGGCACGGGCGGGTGCCGGTGCACGACGTAGCTGAACACCGTGCCGGTGCCGGCCGCGACGACGTGGCCCTGGTCGAAGGAGTGGCACCGCGGGCACGACGGGCCGGGCGGGAAGCGGAGCGCATCGCAGTCGTGGCACCGCTGGATGCGCAGTTCGCCGACGGCGGTGCCCTCCCAGAAGAACGCGGTGTCGCGACCGACCATCGGCCGGATGATGCCCGGGGTGGCGGCTGGGACGGCAGCGGGGTTGGGTGCGCTCACGAGGCCGCCCCCTTCGGGACGAACTTCAGCACGCGGAAGAGCATGGTCGCGACGACCTCGGCGTCGCCGTCCGCCCCGTCGACGTACCAGGTGTTGCGCGAGGTGACGAAGTAGCCCTCGCCCATGCCGGTCCTCTTCGGGCCGACGACGGACTCCAGTGCGGTGGTGACCCGCACCTGCTCGCCGACGGTGAGCGTGCGGCGGTACTCCTGCTCGCAGTTGGTCCCGAGGACGGCCGTGAACCCCTCGTCGGTGAGCACCTTCATCATCCCGTGCAGCGGGTCGTCGGCCGGCGGCTTCCCACCGAGGCCGTACATCGTCCAGACCTGCGCCATCGACGGCGGCGCCTCGCCGGCCTTCCAGCGCGGGTTGGTGTTGCCCATCGCCTCGAGCCAGTTGTTGATCGTCGGCTGGTTGACCGGGTCGCGGGCCTCGCGCTCGGCGGCCTCGCCCAGCGCCTGGATCCGCTCGGCCTCGGCCATGATCCGCTCGTGGGCGGCGCTCGGCTGGTTCATCGCGGCACCCGCGGCAGCCCGAGGCCGAACATCGCGATCAGCTCGCGCTGCACCTCCTGCACGCCCCCACCGAAGGTCAGGACCAGGTTCCGCTTGGCCTGCGCGTCGAGGTAGTCCACGAGGTGCCGGGTCTCGGCCTCCCCCGGGTCGCCGTGGCGGTGCACGATGCGGGTGAGGTCGTCGAGCAGGTGCTGGACCTGGTCGGCGGCGAAGACCTTCGACGAGGAGGCGTCGCCGACCGAGATCTCGCCGGTGGCCGCGGCGCGCGCGACCTCCCAGTTGAGCAGCTCGTTGACACGGAAGACCGCGGTCGTGCGGCCCATCACCTCGACCACGTCGGGCTGCTCGGCCACGCCGGCCTTGGTCGCCCAGTCCAGCACCCGGTCGCGGAGGCCCTCGATGCGGCCGGCCGGGCCGAGCATGACCCGCTCGTGGTTGAGCTGGGTGGTGATCAGCTTCCAGCCCTGGTTCTCCTCGCCGACCAGCATGTCGACCGGCACGCGGACGTCGTTGAAGTACGTCGCGTTGACGTGGTGGCTGCCGTCGGCGGTGATGATCGGCGTGAAGGAGTAGCCCGGGTCGGTCGTGTCGACGATGAGGATCGAGATGCCCTTGTGCTTGGGCGCATCGGGGTCGGTGCGCACCGCGAGCCACAGGTAGTCGGCCTGGTGGCCGCCGGTGGTCCACAGCTTCTGGCCGTTGACGACGTAGTGGTCGCCGTCGCGGCGGGCCGTGGTGCGCAGCGAGGCCAGGTCGGTGCCGGCGTCGGGCTCGGAGTAGCCGATCGCGAAGTGCACGTCGCCCTCGAGGATCCGCTTGAGGAACATGTCCTTCTGCTTCTGCGTGCCGTAGCGGATCAGCGTCGGCCCGACGGTCTGCAGCGTGACGGCCGGCAGGTGGACGTCGGCGCGCTGCGCCTCGTTGGCGAAGACGGTCTGCTCGATCTCGCCGAGCCCGTGGCCGCCGTACTCCTTCGGCCAGCCGATGCCCATCCAGCCGTCGGCGCCCATCTGGCGCACGACCCGCTGGTAGGTCGGGCCGTGCCGGTCCTTGCCTATGTCCAGGTGCGCGTCGTGGTCGGCGAGCCCGGTGAAGTAGGTGCGCAGCTCGGCCTTGAGCGCGCGCTGGTCGGCGCTGAGCTCGAGGTTCTTGGTCGTCGGGTCCTCGACCTGGACGTGCTCGGGGCGGGTGTCGAGCGCGTGCACGACGTCCATCACCCACGAGTAGTAGTGGTGCATCGGGTAGGTCTCGTCGACGCCCATGCCACCGTGCAGGTGGTGGCAGGTGCGCATGGCGCGGGGCGCCTCGGCACAGATCCAGTACGCCGCGACAGCGAGGTCGTCGGTCACGTCCAGGCCGTGCTCGACGCGCCAGGCGGCGTTGGCCGCGGCCAGGTCGGCCAGGCGGGAGGTGATGTAGACGTCGGCGACCTGCATCGCGACCGCCTGGAACTGCGCGAGGGAGCGGCCGAACTGCGTGCGGTCCTTGACGTACGCCGCGGTCAGGTCGCGCGCGCCGGCGACGACGCCCGCGGCGGTGAGCACCAGGCCGGCGACGGCGTGCTCGAGCAGCGACCGCGCGGCGTCGGCGCCCCCGACGAGGTCCGCGGGGGCGCCGTCGAGGACGACCGTGTGCTCGGGAAGACGGGCGGAGGAGGGCGACGCGTGCAGCTCGACGCCGGGTCCCTGGGGGTCCACGAGCACCAGCACCGGCTCGCCGTCGGACCCGGTGGCCGTGACGAGCAGGCGGGCCGCGTCCTCGGCGTACGTCACGCCGAGCTTGCGGCCGGAGACCGCGCTGCCGTCGTATCGCGTGGTCGGGGTGGCCGCCGCCGGGCCGCTGAGGCCGGAGCCGACCTCGCGGAGCGCCGGGGTCAGCAGCAGCTCGCCGGAGGCGACGCCGGGCAGGAGGGCCGCGCGCTGCTCGTCGGTGCCGTGGGCGGCCAGGACGAGCGCGCCGCAGCACAGCGTCTCCCAGACCGGGAGGTGGCGCGCGCGGGTGCCGGTCTCGCGCAGGAGGACGGCGACCTCGGCCAGGCCGAGCCCCTCTCCCCCGTGCTCGGTCGGCACGGGCAGGGCGGTGAGGCCGTTGGCGGCCAGGGCCGCCCAGTCCTCGCGCCAGCCGTCGCCGCCGCGCTCCAGCGCCTCGGTGATGACCGACCGGACCGCGTCGAGCGACTCCGCGCGCTCCGCGTCCACCTCGGTGTAGCCGTCCGTGCCCACGCGTGTCTCCTCACGACTCGGGGATTCCCACCCGAAACTGTAACGTGTTCTAGCACAGGTCGACGGTGTCGTCAGGAGGTGATCGCGGTGGCCCTGCCCTCCCCGCGCAGCGCCCTGCGGCGCGTCTACATGCCGTGGGCGCGGATCCCCGACGGCCGGCTGGTCGAGCTGCCGGGCCGCGGCACGACGTACGTCACCGACACCCCGGGGCCCTCGCCCGACGCGACGCCGCTGGTGCTGCTGCACGCGCTGGGGTGCACCGGGCTGCTGACGTGGTACCCCGCGGTCGAGGCGCTCGCGCGACGCTTCCGCGTCATCACCCTCGACCAGCGGTGGCACGGCCAGGGCATCCGCAGCGAGGACTTCTCGCTGCGCGACTGCGCCGACGACGTGGTCGCGCTCTGCGACGTGCTGGGGCTCGACGAGGTGCTGGTCGGCGGCTACTCGATGGGCGGCGTGGTCGCCCAGCGCACCTGGCGCCAGCACCCCGACCGGGTCGGCGGGCTGGTGCTCGCCGCGACGAGCGACCGGTTCCGCAACAACCCGGTGGAGCAGGGCTTCTTCGCCGGGATGGGCGCCACCATGCTCGCCACCCGCGGCATCTCCCGCTCGCGCACCGCCGTCCGGGCCGCCCGCGGCGCCACCGGCCTGCGGCCCACCGACGTCCACGACTGGGCGCTGCGCGAGCTGCGCAGCACCAGCCCCTGGGCCGTCGGGCAGGCTCTCAGCGCGCTCGGCAACCACCACTCCCAGCCGTGGCTGGGCCGCATCGACGTGCCGACCGCGGTGGTCGTGACGCTCGGCGACCGGGTCATCCCCGCCTCCCGGCAGCTGGCCCTGGCCCGCCGCATCTCCGGCGCGACGGTCCACGAGATCCCCACCGGCCACGCCGGCTGCGTCCTCCAGGCCGAGGTCTTCGTCCCCCGCTTCGTCGAGGCTGCCGCCACCGTCGACGCCCGCCGCCGCGCCGATCGTTGAGCAGCTCGGCCGGTCGTGGAGGTTGCGCAGCAACCGTCTCGAGACCCGCCTACCCTCCCGGCGGCTTCTCGGGCGCGCCGGCGCCGCTGTCGTCGTAGGTGAAGAACGAGATGCGTCCGTCCGGCTCCAGGACGGCGTACTCCACGTCGGCGACGCGGCGGATGCCCTGCTCCCGGGCCGACATGAGGAAGTCGGCGACGGCGAGCCGTTGCCTGCGCATCGCGTCGTCCAGGAGCGCGCCGTCACGGGCGACCAGGACGGGTCGGCCGGTGACGAGCGGCCGCACCCGGGGGAAGCGCCACTGGGTCCACGACAGGCCGACGGTCAGCAGGGTGAACGTGCCGACCGCCAGCACCGCTGCGGTGATGCTGTAGTCCTGCTGGGTGACGGCCTGCTGCACGAGGTCGCCCATCGTGACGTAGAGCAGCAGCTCGAAGGTGCTGAGCTCCCCGAGGGTGGCGCGGCCGGCGGCGCGGGTGACGATCCAGAGGAAGACGAAGACGACCACGGCCCTGAGCACGATCTCCACGGGTGTCCTCCTAGGGGAGCAGTCGGGTGCGGATCGGGACGGACACCACGGGGGCGCCGCGCTCCAGGACGCTGACCTCCCCGGACGCGCCCTGCTGGCTGGCGGGCTGGATGTAGGCGTCGTACCGCACGACGAGCTCGTCGGTGTCGGGCGCGGCGAAGGTGAGGTGGAGCGTCTCGCCGTCGCGGGTCGCCTCGGTGGGCTCGGGGTGGAAGCCCTGGGTCTCGAAGATGTCGAAGTAGGCGCCGGTCACCGCGATCTCGACCTCCGGCCCGAAGCCTCCGTCGTGGCGCACGCGCACCTCCCACGGGGCGTCGAGGCCGGCGCGCGCGACCTGCGGGTGGAGCACCTCGAGGTGCCAGTCCCCCGTGGTGCCCTCCGACGTGGTGGTGCGGACGCCGAGGACGCCGGCGAGCCCGGCCGCCACGACCAGGGCGAGCAGGGCGATGACCGCGCGGCGAGACCAGAGGCCGCCGCGCTGGTGCGGCCCGTCGTCCGTCCCGTTGATGCCCTCGAGCGTCTCGGGAAGCGCCACCGCCACCACCTCCTCGGGGTACGTCGCTCCGCGGGGCTGCTGTACCGGTCTCCGCAGGTGGGGGCGGCAAACCAGGCGTCCCACCCGCCAGGATGAGCCCATGACCGCCTACCTGGCCTGGACCGCGGAGCCACCCGAGGACCTGGACGGCCCGTGGACCGAGGCCCGGCCGGTCGCGCCGGGCCTGCTGCTCATCGACAGCACCGAGCACCTGTCGGCGGTCTACCACGCGCTGAAGTGGGCGCTGCCCGACGACGCCGCGCTGGTCGTCGTACCCCTGCACGAGACGCCGAAGCTGCGCGGCCTGGCGCCGGGCACGACGACGTGGCTGCGCGAGCGGACGGTGCCCCAGCAGCGAACATGAGAGACCGCCTCATGAAGGTCTCACCCGGCCCTCATGGGCGCCGTGGATGGTGGGAACCGTTCGGGCAGGACGTCCGCACATCTCGGAAACTCCCCCACCGAAACGGAGCCACCCCCATGACGCACCTCCGCACCGCCACCGCCGCCCTCGCCGCGACCTCCCTGCTCGCCGCGCCCCTGGCCTTCGCCGCCCCCGCCCAGGCCGACGGCCCGGAGAAGGAGCGAAGCTTCCGCCTCGCCGGCGCCGAGGTCGACTTCAAGGTCGAGAAGGACGACGGTCGCTTCGAGGTGGACGTCGACATCGACGACGCGAAGCAGGGCAGCAAGTGGCGCGTCGTGCTGCGCCACGACGGCAAGGTCTTCCACAACAAGGTCCACCGCGCCGACGGTGAGGGCGACGTCGACATCGACAAGCGCCGCGGCGACACCAAGGGCGCCGACACGTTCAAGGTGACGGTCAAGAAGGTCGGCGGCAAGAGCAAGTCCCGCACCATCCGGATGCGCTGACCCCGGAGGCCGCCCCCGGCGTGGACGTCACTGCTCGTCCGTACGCCGCGGGGCGGGCCCGCCTCACGACGTCGTCGCGCGAGAGCCACGGCCCGAGGTCAGCGCCGGGCGATCCCGTCGAGGCGCAGCACCGCGGACTCGTCGCGGTGCACACCGCTGCTGCCGACGTGGGCCTCGCTGATGCCGGGCCCGTTCTTGATGACGTGGACGAGCGCCATCCCGTGGCCGCGCCCGAGACCGACGTCGTCCTTCAGCCACCCCAGGATCTCGGCAGCCTTGGTGTCGGCGCCGTACCCGCGCTTGTGACTCCGCCGCCTATCGGTGACAGCTCAACGTCCGCTCATGTCGATGATCGTGCGCCCGCAGGCGCTCGCCTGCACTCCAGTCGAGTGTCCGGCAGGCGGCGCATCGACCCGGTCAGGTGGAAGCGGGCAGTACTCGCCTCGCGTCAACCGGCGGGGAGGTCGATCGAAACCACCGTCCGACCGGGCTCGCTGCACAATGACACCGAGCCGCCGTGGGCCGAGACGATGGCCTGCACGATCGAGAGGCCGAGGCCGGCGCCACCTTCGCGATTGCGTGAGCTGTCACCTCGCGCGAAGCGCTCGAAGGCGTGAGCGGTCAGCTCGGGTGAAACGCCCGGCCCGTCGTCCTGAACAGTCACGACGGTCCGGTCATGCTCGTGGTCGGCATGGGCGCCCACGGTGACGGTCGTTCCTGGCGGAGTGTGTTTCCGCGCGTTGGTGACGAGGTTGCTGAGCACCTGACGTAGCCGCTCCTCGTCTCCGTGCACCTCGACCGCCTCATCCGGGAGCTCCAGTCGCCACCGGTGCGATGGTGCAAGGACTTGGGCATCCCGGGTGACCTCGAGGAGGAGGCGGGTGAGATCGACAACTCCGGTGGCCAACGGTCGCCCCGCGTCGAGGCGAGCGAGGAGGAGGAGGTCCTCGACCAGCGAGGTCATGCGGGTCGACTCGTCCGCGACCCTGGCCAGCGCAGTGCGAACGGTTTCGACGTCATCGGGGCGACGACGTGCGAGCTCGGTGTAGCCAACGACCGTTGCCAGCGGTGTGCGCAGCTCGTGGGAGGCGTCGGCGACGAACTGTCGGACCTGCTGCTCGCTGCGGTGACGAGCGCGCAACGAGGACTCCACGTGAGACAGCAGGGTGTGCAGGGCCGCGCCTACCTGTCCGACCTCGGTCGTGCCGTCGCGTAGGTGCGCCGGAACCCGGTCCTGCAAGTCCTCGACGTCGCCGGTGTCCAGAGGCAGGGCGGCGACGGCGTGCGCAGTGGCAGCGACCTTCCGCAGCGGACGCAGCTGACGCCTGACCACCACGAGGCCGACGCCCAGCGCCACCACGGCGCCGATGGCCACCAGAGCCACCTCCCACGTCACGATGGTGGACACCACGTCGTCGACGTCATCGGTGGGCAGCCCGGAGATCACGGTGCCGCCGGGAAGAGACGTGACGACTACCAGGTAGGAGTCGCCGTCCTCGACCTCTACCCGGTGGGCGCGGCCGTCGGCGGGGACCTCGGACAGTCGGACGACGGTGCCGGTGCCGAGCAGCTCGGCCCCTCCTTGACCGGCCTGGCCCTCCGTGAGGATCCAACCGAAGTCTTCCTGCCCGGTGACGCCTATGAATGCGGTCAGTGAGCCCAGGTCCTGGATGCGCGGGCCTCCGGGACCGTCGTCGGGCCCACCGCGGTCTCCCGGGCTGCCGGCAAGACCGGGAACGACGCCCTGCTCGTACAGAGTCAGGTCGGCCGGCGCGCGCTGGGCGGAGCGCTGGACCTCGCCCTCGAGCCGGTCCAACAGGTAGCCACGGACACCAAGCGCTGTGGCGGCGGCGATCGCGGCCGCGACGACGACGACGAGCAGGACTGCAGAGAGCACGATCCGTGCGGTCAACGAGCGTGGAAGACTCGGACGCCGGTTGGGTCGACCAGACGCCCGAGAGGGCTCATACCTCCTCACCGGACTCATCCGGCGGGCTTGAGGACGTAGCCGGCGCCGCGCATCGTGTGGATCATCGGTATGCGTCCAGCGTCGACCTTCTTGCGGAGGTAGGAGATGTAGAGCTCGACCACATTGGCTTGACCGCCGAAGTCGTAGTTCCAGACTCGGTCGAGGATCTGAGCCTTGCTGAGCACCCGGCGCGGGTTGCGCATGAGGAAGCGCAACAGCTCGAACTCGGTGGCGGTCAGGGTGATCTCTTCATCCCCGCGGCGTACCTCGTGGCTGTCCTCGTCGAGGGTGAGGTCGCCGACGGTCAGTACCGATGAGGTCGCCGCCTGTTGTGCACCCGCGCGTCGCAGGAGGCCCCGGAGCCGGGCGACCACCTCCTCCAACGAGAAGGGCTTGGTCACGTAGTCGTCCCCGCCAGCGGTGAGGCCGGCGATCCGGTCCTCGACGGCGTCGCGGGCGGTCAGGAAGACGACGGGGACATCCGGCGCGGTGGCTCGCATCCGCCGCAGCACCTCGAGGCCGTCGAAGTCGGGCAGCATCATGTCGAGCACCACTGCGTCGGGACGCTGCGTCTTTGCGGTGCTGACCGCCTTGGCACCAGTGTGCGCGATCTCGACGTGCCAGCCCTCGTAGCGCAGCGCCATAGCGATCAGCTCAGCGAGATTGACCTCGTCGTCGACGACCAGCACCCGTAGGGGCGAGCCGTCGAGGCGAGTCAGAGTTCGGGCGGTCTCCATGGCACCAGCCTGGCTCGACAACCTGTGGGTCTGCTGTGAGGGGGCACAGCGTGTCCATTCCAGGCGTCAGCGTCAGACCCATGGACGACGGCCCCGGGACGGGACTTCCCTCGGGCCGTCGAACGAGGGCGCGACGCCGAGTCAACCGATATGGCGGCGCCGAGGGTCACGCGGCCGCGCTGGTCGACCATCTACGCCGCCCGGCCGGCGGGATGGCACAGCCGGTGGTTCTCGGACCGGTCCGTCGTCTCCTCGGGACGGCGCGACGTGCGGGATTCGTAGCCTGCCGGCGGACGCGCGGCCGCCCCCGCAGCAAGGCGGCGGGGGCGACCAAGACGGTCAGCTCTGTTGTTCGGAGTCGTCGGGGACGCTGGTGCTGGCGTCGGGCTGGCCATCGCCGTCGAGGTCGGGCGCCTGTCCGGTATCTCCTGAGCCCGGGTCGGACTCGCCGTCCGTCGAGCCGCCCATCTGTCCGCCCATCGGTTCACCAGGGCCACCCATGCGGCCGTCGGGGGGCCCGCCGAACCTGGGATCGTCCTGGCCGGTCCCCGTCACCTGCGACGGGTTCGTCCCGTCTCCGGCCGGGTCCGCGACGGCGTACCCGATGCCGAACCCCGCGCCCCCAATGACCAGGGCAGCCGCGGTGGCTGCGGCGAGGGCAGGGGTGCGGCCGCGGGTGAGGCGCTCCTTCCAGCCCCGCGTCGCCATTGCAGCTTCGGGGGCGGGGTTGGTGGCGGGGTTGGGCGTGAGAGGGGTCGTCGTGTCGAGGTCGTGCTGTGCATCCATGGTGGTTCCTTCGCGTTGTCGTGGTGGTGGAGGGCGCTGGCGGTCCGCGCTTCAGCCGCCCATGGGTCCGTGGCTGCCGGCCGGTGCCTCGCCGGCCGTGACCTCGGTGTCGGTGCCGTCGACGGTGACCGTGTAGGTCGCCCCGTGCTCGAGGTCGGCCGAGGAGAAGGTGACCGAGGCGAAGTCCTTCTCGACCGTGTAGGACGCAATCTGGGTGCCGTCGGCTGCGGTGATGACAACCTCGGAACCGGCTGCCGCGGCGCCGGGCAGGGCGGTGGAGACCCACGCCTGCGGCGAGTCGGGGGACGGGGCGACCATCATCCCGGCGCTGCCGGTGGCGAGGAGGGTGCCGCCGGACACGTCGAACGTCCCGTTGACGTCCACTGCGCCGTTCCCGTCGCTCGTCGGGCCGTAGACGGTGATGTCGCCGCCGGCGATGACGGCGTTGCCGTTGGAATCCAGCCCGTCACCGCTTGCCCAGACCTCGAGGGTGCCGCCGTTGACGACGAGGTTGAGCGAGTCGTCGGTCGCCATGGAGCCGCCGCCACCCCCCGCGTCCGGGGGGCCGCCGCTGCCGTCGGTGCTGGCGCTGTCGTCGGAGGTGGCGACGTTGACGCCGTCGTCGGCGGAGTGCAGCTCGATGTCGCCGCCGTCGATGATGATCAGCGAACCCTCCATGGCTTCGGTGGAGCCGGCGACGTCGATCGTGCCGCCGGCCACGAGCACCTGGACGCCCTTGATGCCGTCGTCCTGGGAGCTGACCTCGACGGAGCCACCTTCGACCAGGACGAACCCGGACCCGGGGTCGGTGGTGTTGTCGGACTTGATGCCGTCGTCCACGGCGTCGACGGCGATGTCTCCGCCGCTGATCGCGAGGTAGTCCTTGCCGATGATGCCGTCGTCGACGGACGTGACCTCGATGGTTCCGCCGGTGATGACCAGGCCGTCCTTGCCGACGATGCCGTTGTTGGTGTTGCCGGTGACGGCGAGGGCCCCGGTTCCGCCGATGGTCAGGTCAGCGGTCGAATGGAGCGCTGCGGTGGGGGCATCCTCAGAGGTGTCGGCGTACGACGTCGCGTCGGTCAGCGTGTTGGTGCTGCCCTCCGCGAGCACGACTGTCACCGACTCGGCGCCCACGACGTTGACGGCTGAAGTGGACTCCGAGGAAATGGAGACGTCGTCGAGGACCAGGCGTACGACGCCGTCGCCCGCACTGTCGACGACGAGCTGGCCGTCGAGCTCGCCGCTGAGCCGGTAGGTTCCGGGGGCGTTGATGGTGACGGTGCCGTCCTCGGAGCTGACAGCTTCGCTGTCCGTTTCCGCTGCGCCTCCGGAGAGGGTCACGTCGACCACCTCGGACTCGTCGTAGGACGTGTCACCGGTCTCGACCTCGACGTTGCCGCTGAGCGCGTCGGTCACGGTGGTCGCGTCGCTGACGGCGACCGAGGACGTGCTGGAGTCGGCGGAGGTCGTGGTGAGGTCAGCCGTGGTTGAAGTACTGCAACCGGCGAGCAGAGCGGTGGCCGCGGTGGCGGCCAGAGCCCGGCGGAGTCGGAGATGTCGCACGATGTTGCCTTTCTGGTGTGGGGCTTGCGGTGGGCAGTGGTGCCCGGTGCTGAGGACTCTGGTCGGCGGTTCTTTCGCTGAGGTGGCATGACCTTGTGAGTGTTCTGTGAGCCCTGGCCGGAACGGCACGGGTAGCTCGGGAGGGGTGCCTCCGACCCTCGGCGACCGCCGACGAGCGAGTGGGTCGGGCCGCACAGAACCCCGAGAGGTGTCAGAGACCGGACCGGATCGTCGCCGCGGCGACAGCATTGCGGGCCTCGTGACCGGGTCCGCCGCACACGGTGACGCGCGGAGCGTCTCGGGCGCCGCCATCCCTCGGCCCGCGGCCCTCGACGACCGACAGGCCGGGGGCACCTCAGGCCGGGATGTCCCGGGTGATGGTTAGGTTGGCCGCGAGGTCGCGGGTGATCACGCGGTGCCAGCGGTTGGCGGGGAGCTCGGGTGTCAGCAGTGCCAGCCCTGTTCCGTACTTGGAGATTCGTCTGGGGCGGTGCCCGAGTCCCCACATGTGGCGGTCGAGCGGGCCGGCCGCGCCCGGTGGGGTCTTGGACTCCACGACGGACGCGGCGTCGAGTGCAGCACGACCGAATGGCGAGGACCACACCAGACGACGGTCGATCGTCGCCCGGCCTGCGCCGTCCGGGAGCAAGATGGTCGACCGCTGGTACGAGGTGCGCAGGGTCGGGACGAGGCCGTGCACGTTGATCCGGACGCTTCCTCCAGCGCCTAGCCGGGCCGACAACCACATCGCTGCTTCGTCGCCGATGTCGTCGCGCGACGATGCGTCGTAGGGCATCCGCTCCTTGACGGTCTCCCCCCGGCCGCCTCGGGTCTTGACCTCCAGCCAGCACTCGCCGGTGTCGGCATAGACGCGGGTGCGGACCTTCCAGCGGCGACGGCGGGGATGAGCAGACGCGGCCCAGCTCGTCAGCTCGGTCGTGTCGAAGTAGGTGGACTCGTAGGTCGAGGCCCGGCGGCCGTCGATCTCGAGCACGCGGAGGCCAGGAAGGCCCCGTAGCAAGCCACGAAGGTCGTGCTGGGGGACGACGTACTTCCGATCGGTCCGGACAAGCAACTCCGCGGTGGCGTTGAGTGAGTCGAGATCGATGGCTGGGAGCCCGGCGAGGTCGTCCATGTCAGCGGACAGCGACGGTCGGCGCGGTGCTGGTGACGCGTTCCGACTCCGGCATTGAGTCCCGCGAGGCCTGCTGGGCATAGCGCACGTCCACGGTCGTCGAGTCGTTGACGAGGTCGACGCGCAGCGGGATGGCCCGATGGACCCGCGCACCAAGGACCAGCTCAAGGCGCTGCACCAAGTTCGACTCATCGGTGATCGCGGAATCGAGGACCACGACCTGCTGGCGGGCGCCGCGCTGGAGGGCGGTGGTGTCGGCGATCGCGACGACCGCGACCAGGAGCCCCATCAGGGTCACGGCCAACGCCGGGTCACCGGTGCCAAGGCCCCCGAGAAGGCCCAGTGCGAGGGACGCAAAGTAGTAGGCGATCTCGTGCTGCCCGAGCTCGGTCGAACGCAGCCGGATGATCGAGAGGACCCCGAACAGACCGAGCCCCAGACCGACGGTGGCGGCGCTGCTGGACAGGGCGATCGTGACGGCCAGGACGCCTACGTTCACCGCGAGGAACGCTGTGACCAGGTCGGCACGACGGTGACGCGGGAAGTAGACGGCGAGGGCCAGGACGGCGACGGCGACGGCATCGGCCGCGGCGAGCAGGTACGTGGTGGTCATCCGAGGTTTCCTTCACTGGAGATTGGCGAGTCCCCACGGTGGGCCGCCGCCCTGTCCCGGCGCTGGCCCGACACTGTGAAGCGTCTGTGATGGAGGCTGACGAACGCGCCAGGAAGTTTTCGGGCCTGTCCTCGCCGAACTGGACCGCTTGGAAGGCACCGCCTTCGCGTCGTCTGTCGCGGCGTGGTCGTACGCGGCTTTGAGATCCTGGGCGACTCGAGGTCCTTCCCGCACGGGGAGTCGGTCTCGATGTCCCTGGGCGGCGAACCAGTCGTCTCGGTCGATGACATGGCCGCCGCCCTGTCGCAGCGGAGGATCTGGCAGATCTGTCCGGCCGACCGGGACGTGTACGGGGCTTCGTCGTGCCCGGTGGACCTCCGCGGTCCCATCACGAGCGCCGTCGTGAACGACACCCCGCTGGTCTACTCGGCCGAGTACAGCGAGGTCACGTGTGCCGCCACGAGGACGGGCCCGCTGCCGCCCGGCCGCCGTGTGGTCCTCAGGCCCAGCCCGGACTGGCGCACGTGCGCCAGCGACTTCGCGCTGGTGCTAGCCGCTGACGATCACGGGAGACTCCGGGAGATCGACCTGACACTCTCGACACCCTGACCTGGTCCCCGACCGGATCCCTGACCGGCAGCCGAGCCAGCGTGATGACCGACCGGTCCCGGGAGCGGCTCCGCAGCAGGAGGGGCCGACCCGGATAGCGTCCGGGGGTGGCCAGCTCGCGACGATCCGGTGCGCGCGGGCGCAGGTCCTCCCCGCGGTCGACCACGAAGCGGCGGAGCGGGTCGCGGCAGGCGGAGCGGCCGTTGCCGGTGGCGGGGCCGGGCGAGCGGGTGTGGGTGCTCGACGTGCCGTACGGGACACAGGTCGACGGCGCGGCCTGGCACCCGGCGGTCAGGATGCACCTGCACGTCGGGCGGGCGCTGCCGGCGCACCTGGCGGCGTACTCCCCCGGCCCGCACACGCTCGGGCGGTTCCTCGAGAACACCCTCAACCCCGACGACCCGACGCCGAACCCGGAGCCGAGCGAGGCGCTGGAGCCGCGGCGGATCCAGTTCGAGGCGGCCGACGCGATCGCGGAGCGGGCCGCGGCGGGCGGACGGCTGTTCCTGCTGGCCGACGAGCCCGGCGTGGGCAAGACGATCTCCGCCGTCCTCGGCGCCCAGGCGGTCGGTGACCTCCGCGGGGCACAGCGGGTCCTGGTGGTGGCCGACCGGCCCGCCGCGATCACGATCGGTCACTGGTGCCGCACGATCACGGCGCTCGGCGACGGCGGTCTGGAGTGGGTCGTCATCACCTGGGACCGGCTGGACAAGGTCACCGACCACGACTGGGACGTGATCATCGCCGACGAGGCGCACGCCCTGCGGCGCACCACGACCAAGCGGTGGAAGCTGTGGTCGAAGGTCTCTGGGCACGGGCGGCCGCACGACAAGGCGTCGTTCGTCATCGCCACGACCGCGACGCCGGGGCACACCCCGCTCGAGCTGCCCTACCTCGCGCCGGCCTACGCCCAGCGGCTCGGCGAGCCGATGCGGGAGTGGACGTCCGCGACGCAGCCCGGGGCCACGTTCGCCGCCGCGCTGGAGCGGCACGGGGTCGGGGTCGAGCAGGGACGGTACGGCGCCGGGTGGACCACCGACCCGGCCCGGCGCGCCGCGGACCTCGCGCTCGTGCGCGGCTGGCTCGCGGACGACCGGCCCCCGGCGATGCTGCACCGGGCCGCGCCGTGGGGGCCGGTGCCGATCTCCGGCATGCCGGTGGCGCTCACGCCGGCCGAGCGAGCGGCGTACGAAGCGGAGTGGGGCGAGTTCTGCCGGGAGATGGACATCGCCCGGCGCGGTCGCAACGTCGCGAAGGGGCGGGCCGCGCTGCTGCGCTTCCGGCAGAAGGCCGGGCTGATCCGCGTCGACTCCACCGTCGCCTGGATCGCCCAGCAGGTGGAGGCCGAGCGGCAGGTGGCGTGCTCGGTCGAGTTCGTCGCGACCGCCGCCGACCCCATCGCCGACCGGCTGCGCGACGCCGGCATCGAGGTGGCCACGATCTACGGCCGCGACCGGTTCGACGTCGAGGCCGAGCGGCTCCGCTTCCAGACCGGGGAGGCGAAGGTCTGCGTCTTCACCACCGTCGCCTCGATCAGCCTGCACGCCGGCGAGACGCTCGCCGACGGCCGACGGGCGAGCACCGACCCCCGGGTCGGCGTCTTCCACCAGGCCCGCTTCTCCGGCATCGCCGGACGTCAGGTCACCGGCCGCACGCACCGCGACCACCAGGTCTCGCCGTGGCACATCGCGTACGCCGAGGGGACGGTCGAGGAGCAGGTCGGCAAGGTCATGGTCGAGCGGATCGCGGCGGCCTCCGACACCGTCGGCAGCGACACCACCGGCCTGGCCGACCTCGCGGAGCTCCTCGGGGCCGACTGGCTGCCGCCGGTGACCCTGACCGAGGCGAGCGCCTGAGCCGGCCCCCTCGCTCGACGCGGGTCAGCCGCCGAACGCGGCGCGGCCCCGGGTCGCGGAGGTGCCGAGGTCGCTCTTCGGGAGCGCCTCGCCGGCGGTGACGGCCGCGGTCCAGGCCTCGGTGGAGGCGACGGCCGCGAAGTTGGAGTGCAGCAGCACCAGCAGGGTCTGGTGCAGCTGCTCGGCGGAGACTTGCCCGACCTCGTTGGCCAGGTGGATCGCGCCGGTGGCGTCGCCGAGCACCTCCGCGGCCAGGCCCAGCTCCTCGGCGTGGACCGCGGTGGCGATGTCGCAGTTGTTGGTCATGAAGCCGACGATCGTGATGGTGTCGACGCCCTGATCGGCCAGCCACGCCGCGACGTCGGTGCCGGCGAAGACGCTGCCCTTGTCCTTCGTGGCGCGCTTCCACGACGGGTCCAGCCGCTGCTCGACCTCGGGGTGCAGCGACCAGCTCGTGGGCATGACGGGTCTCCCTGGGTGGCGAACGGCGTGCGAGCGACAGCCTCACACGGGCCGGTTCAGCGCCGGACGTCGGCGACGACCTTGACGATCCCGTTGCCGTAGGACTCGGTGTCCACCACGTTGAGGAGCGTCTTGTCGCGGTCGGCGTCGCTGAAGAGCCGCTTGCCGGCGCCGAGGAGCACGGGGAAGACGAGCAGGTGGTAGCGGTCGACGAGGCCCGCCTCGGCCAGGGCGTGCCCGAGGGTGGCGCTGCCGTGGACGATGATCGGGGCGCCGTCGGTCTGCTTCAGCGCGGCGACGTCGTCGAGCGAGCGCAGCACGGTCGCCGGCCAGCGCGGGTCGTCGGCGTCGAGCGTGGTGGAGACGACGTACCGCGGCATCTCGTTGTAGCCGGGGAACTCCTCGGTCATCGTCGGCCACACCGGCGCGAACGCCTCGTAGCTGCGGCGACCCATCAGCATCGCGCCGGCCTCGTCCTGCTCCTGGGCCTTGAGCGCGTACGCCGCCTCGTCGAACGCGATGCCGTCGAAGGTCCAGCCGCTGTTGCGGTAGCCCGGCTCACCCCCGGGCGCCTCCATGACGCCGTCGAGGGACATGAAGGCGGTGACGATCAGTGTGCGCACGAGGGGCTCCTGGGGTGCTCGGGACGGGTCAGCGGGTCCGACCGTCGCCGCGACCGATCCTCATCGGTCGCGGCCCCGGCGCGCGTCAGGCGCGACCGCCCCCGGCGGGCTCACGACCGGGCTCGTCGACGACCGCCCGCTCGAGCACCGCGGTGGCGTGAAAGAGCATCGGCTCGCCGTCCGGCCCCAGCAGGTGGTCGCGCGTGCCGAGCAGCTCGCCGGTGCCGGGGTCGACCACCCACAGCGTGCGCGACCGGAACCGCTCGTCGGTGCGGCTGATGCCCACCCCTCGACGTCCGACCGCGTCCTCCGCTCCCCGCTCGAGCACCACGCCGGGCACGAGGCGCGCCGCGCGGTAGAGCGCGGCGGCGAGGTCCGGCGGCAGCACCGTCTCGCGCACCAGCCCGGTCATCAGGTCGAAGACCGCCTGCTCGGGCTCCTGCCCGTCGACCGGCACCGCCAGCGCCTCGAGCTCGTCGAGCAGACGGTCGGGGTCGGTGGGCAGCGAGGCGAGCCAGGAGTACGTCGGCCGCCGGGCGCCCGCGGGGTCGGACCCGACCGTGACGATCGGCCAGTCCTGCCCGTCCTCCCGGATGAGGCTCCCCCGGCTGCCGTGGGCGTCCGGGTCCTGCGCGAGCCAGATCTCCCGCTCGTGCACGGCGCCGAGGTCGGGGGCCTCGCCGAGCGCCGCCTCGTTGGACACCACCGCGCTGCGGACGTAGACGAACTGGTCGTCGCCCACCGCGGGCGTCGGGGCCCGCCCGGCCACCGCGGCGATCGCCTGCAGCCGCGAGGCCGCCGCCGGCGCGGCCGCTACCGGCCGAGGGCCGTCCGTCGGTCCGGGCTCGGCGCCGCCGAGCAGGGTCGTCGCCAGCAGTGCGACGGCGGTGGCCAGGCAGGCCACGACGAGCCCGGCCGGGGCCACGGTGCGGACCACCTCGCGGCGCCGGTCCGTACGCCGTGCGGCGGCGAGCGTGCGCCGCTGCAGCGCCCGGCGGTGGTCGTCGGACAACGTGATCGGCCGCGGGGGCGGGAGCTGCTCGCGCAGCGCGAGCAGGGTGCGGTCGTGGCGGTCCGCCGGCGTGTGCTCGGGCTGGTTCATCGTCGGGCTCCTCGGGTCTCGCGGGTCTCGCGGGTCTCGCGGGTCTCACCTGTTGCGTGGTCGGAAGTGGCGCCCGGCTCCCCCGGCGGCTCGGTGAGCTCCCGCAGCCGGGCGCGGGCGCGGGCGAGCCGTGACCGCACGGTCCCGACGGGGACGCCGAGCGCCTCGGCCGCCTCCGCGTAGCTCAGTCCCGACCACACGCACAGCCCCAGCACGGCGGCCTCCCGCGGCGGCAGCAGGCGGACCGCCTCGGCGGTACGGGCCAGCGTGGCGGCGTCGTCGATCCGGCTGGCCGCCTCGTCGGCGAAGTCCTCGACCACGCCCGGCCCGGGACGACGGGCCAGGAAGCCGAGCCGCCGCCGCGCGCCGCGGCGTACGTTCATGGCCTGGTGGGCGGTGATGCCCAGCAGCCAGGGCCGCAGCGGTCGGTCGTCGTCGGCGATCCGGTCGCGGCCCCGCCACGCGGCGAGGAACGTCTCGGAGGTGACGTCCTGCGCCGCGCTCCAGCTGCCGGTCAGGCGGTGGGCCAGGGTGAAGACGGCGTCGACGTGGGTGCGGAAGAGGTCCGCGAACGCCTCGTCGTCGCCCTCTCTCAGCGCCCGCCGCACACGCCGCGGATCGGCCTCGCTCTCGTTGCTCATGCCTCTACTTGTCCGCGGGTGGGAGTCGGTTCCCGACCTGTGCACATCTCTTCTATTCGTACGTGTGTTCGACTAGCATAAGGCCATGTCCTCGACCGATATCCCCGCTACGCGCGACGTCGCCTCCGTGGCCGACGTCGACGTGACGCCCGGCGCCGTGCTGGCCCGGCTGCGTGCGGCGCGACGGGCCGCCGACGCGGCCGAGGTGGAGGTCCTGGTGCTCGCGGTCGAGTGGGCGCACGCCCACCCGGTGCTGCCGGGGCAGGAGGCCTGGAGCGTGCCCGGCATCCCCGGGTGCGTCGACGAGGCAGCACCGACGGACGGTGCGGACGACGACCCCGAGGCGGAGCTCGTCGGTGACGAGCTGGCCGGCCTGCCGCTGGTGCGGTGGGACGCCCCCGCCGCCTTCGCCGCCGCCAACGCGATGACGACCGATGCCGGTCAGTCCCTCATCCGCGACGCCCTCACCCTGCGGCACCGCATGCCGCGGGTGTGGGCGCGCACGCTGGCCGGCGAGGTCACCGCCTGGCGCGCCCGCCGCATCGCGCAGGCCGTGCTCGGCCGGCCCGACGACGTCACGACGTACGTCGACACCCACGTCGCACCCGTCGCCGGCACCATCGGGGCCGTCCGGCTCGACCGGGTCGTCGACGAGGCGCTGCTCCGCCTCCACGCCGAGGAGCGCGAGCTGGCCCAGCTCGCCGCGCTGGACAGCCGGTACGTCCGTCTCGACGAGCGCACCCTCAACCACACCGGCATCGCCGAGCTGGTCGTCCGCGGCGATTGGAAGGACCTCCACGACCTCGACGCGACCGTTTCCCGCCTGGCGGTCGTCCTCGCCGAGGAGGGCCGGGCCGGCCACGGGCTGTCCCTCGACGTGCGCCGCTCGATGGCGGTCGGCGTCCTCGCGGACCCCGCAGCGGCCACCGCCCTGCTCGACGGTGACCGGCCGTCGCGACCCAGCAGCAAGACCGTGCTCTACCTCCACCTCACCGACGCCGGCCTCTGCGGCCTCGAGCCCGTCGGGCGCAACCAGACCACCGGCCGCCCCGAGCTGGAGCAGGTCATCCGCTCGTGGTGCGGCCGGGAGGACACCCACCTGGTCGTCCAGCCCGTCCTCGACCTCGCCGCGCACGTCCACGCCGAGCAGTACGAGGTGCCCGACCGGCTCCGCGACCAGGTCGCCCTCCGCGAACCGCAGTGCGTCTTCCCGTGGTGCACCCGTCGGGCGGCGGCCTGCGACTGCGACCACATCCACCCGCACGGCGCCGGCGGCGCGACCTGCGCCCACAACCTCGCCCCGCTGTGCCGCCGCCACCACCGGCTCAAGACCCACGCGCGATGGCGCTACCGGCCGCTCGACCCCGTGACCGATCCCGGGGTCCACCTGTGGACCGACCCCCACGGTCGCCACTACCTGCGCGGACCCACGGGCACCACCGACGTCACTGGCGTCACCGACCCGATCCCCCGCGCCTGAGCGTCAGGACCGCAGGACCTTCTCGAGCGCCTTGCCGCGCGCGAGCTCGTCGACGAGCTTGTCGAGGTAGCGGATGCGTCGCATCAACGGGTCCTCGACCTCTTGCACCTTCACCCCGCACACCGACCCCGTGATCTCCGAGACCAGCGGGTTGAGCTCGGCCGCGGCGAAGAACTCCTCGAACGTCGTCCCCGCCTCCAGGTGCCGGGCCACCTCGGCCTCGTCGAAGCCGGTCAGCCACTCGATCACCGCGTCGAGCTCGGCCTTCGTCCGCCCCTTGCGCTCGACCTTCGTGACGTAGAGCGGGTACACCGACGCGACGCTGGTGGTGTAGATCCGGTGCATGCCCGGAGGGTACGCCGCCGGGCACCCGTCAGTCGGTCTCCGGCCCGTCCTGTGACGAGAGTGCCGTCGAGCTCAGGGCCGGCTTGTCGTCCGGAGCCGAGGCTGCTTCGCGCAGCTTCGGCGCTGCGGGTGACCACGCCTTCAGGTGCTGGACGACATCACCGTAGAAGGAGTCCACCAGGTCGATGACGGAGTCGATGAAGGCTCCGCGCCCCCGGCCTCGCTTCACGCCCATGGGCACCGACAACGCAACTCGGAACGAGCGGATGTCCTTCTTCGGATCGGTGACGAGCACGGCCGGGTCCTCGCGTACCTTCCCCAGGAGCTCGGCAGCGCTGCTGCCACGTGCGTTGGCGACGAACGCCTCGACCCTCGTCGAGTCGGGCGCGTGCTTGAGCTGCCGGAGCAGCCAGTTGACCCTGGTGGTGGGGCGGCCCTCCCGTGGGGCGTCCACGTCGACATGGCAGGTGACCCTGCCCGCACGTAGGTCGGCAACGACGTGGATCGGTGCCACCGCGTTGGGGATCCGGATGGCTCCGGCCAGCTCGGCCTGGTCGACCATCCGCGTGAGCAGGCTCTGCGAACGCAGCGCGGGCTCGGCCTGCTCCTTGCGGGTCAGGACCGGCAGGATCTCGGTGCCGAGCTGACGGCCCAGCCGGAGGCTGACGTACTGGAGCAGCGCATCGAAGCGAGCCGCCACTTCCGGCGCCGTCCGGTCGGACGCGCGCAGCGTGCCGGCGACGACCGCGTCCCGCACGGCGCCCCAGTTGGCACCCATGTCCTCGAACTCCATGGCGCCGGACCTCGGGTGCTCGAGGTATCGGATGAGCTCGCCGAGGATCCAGGCCTGCTCCGGGTCGGAAACACCTCGGTGCTCCTTCTGGACGACTGCGGTCGACAGCACCTGCGACCAGGACCAGTGGTGGATGTCGACCTTCTTGAGCTTCCGCCTGTCCACCTTGGTCGGGTGCTGCCCCGCGATGCTCGGGATCTCGTTGCTGATGGTGACCAGCGCGTCGAAGCCCTGTTCCCGCGCCACGTCCAGGTAGTTCTCGAGCTGTTCGGTCTGCAGCTCGTTCTTGCCGGTCTTGACCTCGACGAGCGCCGTCCAGGACCGGGCACCTCGGCTGACTCGGATCAGGCCGTCCGGGTAGCACCGCTTCTCCCCCAGCATGAACGGCACCTCGATGAAGGTGTCGACGTTGCCGGCCGGCGCACCGAGAGGACCGAGCAGCGCCTTGCTGAACTCCTTGACGACGCTCATCACGGCGAGCACGGCTGATGTCGCACGCCGTTCCTGCTCCTCGGCCCCACTGATGCCGGAGGTCGGGATGAGTCGGGCCTCGTGCCAGGTCTCCTCGGACATGCGGGGAGGCTACGGCGGAAGTTAAGACTTCGGGGCGGAACGACTGAGGACCCCGGACGAGCACTCACTCGAGCTCGCACTCCCGCTCGATCTCGGCCCGGCAGCGGTCGGTGCCGGCGCCGCCGACGGCGCGGTCGCGGCCGGCGCCGCCGATGAGCACCTCGCCGTCGACGTCGCCGCTGAGCCGGTCGTCACCGGGGCCGCCGCGGAGCACGGTGCGGGTGTCCTCGCACTGCTCGGCGCGGGAGCGGAGGACGTCGTCGCCGCCGGCGCCGCGCACGACGCCGCCGCAGGCACGCATCACCACGACGTCACGGCCCGGGGTGCCCAGCACGACGACGTCCTCGCGCAGCGCGCCAGTGGACCGGACCAGGAGCTTCTCGACGGCGAACGGCACGGTCGCGCCGTTCCTGGTGAAGGTCCGGCGGTGGAGGTCGTAGCGGACCGGCAGGTCCTCGAGGTCGGCGTACCCCTGCACCTCGACGTGGTCGATCCCCGGCCCGCCGCGCACGGACCGCGGGTCGCCGTGCAGCGTGATCCGGTCCCGGCCACCACGCGCGTCGACCGCGGCGGAGCCCACCACGGAGATCGCGTTCGGCCCGTCCGTGCCGAGCACGGTGAGGTCGGCCGATCCGGCCCGCCCGACGACGTCCTCGAACGCGTCGGCGACCGCGACCGTCTCCCCGTCGAGCCGGGCCCGGCCGTCCTCGAGGTCGACGACGAGCTCGCTCCCCGCAGCGCCGGCTGCGGTGAGCACGACGGTGTCCCGGCCGGCGCCACCTCGCAGCCGCCGGTCGTCCCCGGGTGCGAGCCCGTACGCCGTGACGGTGTCGTCGCCGTCGCCGAGGGACACCCGGTCCCGGTCCGGTCCCTGCGGGCCGGCCATCGTCGTGACCGAGTCGCGACCGCCGTACGTCCGCACCACGTCGGTGTTGTCGGGCCCCTCGCCGGGATAGGGGTCCTCGCCGTCGAACCGCTCGGCGTAGACCCGGTCGCGCGCGTCGGACCCCTCGAACAGGTCGGACCCCGAGCCGAGCACCACCCAGCTTCCGGCGGTGGAGCGGTGCCGCACCCGGTCGTCGCCGTCCCCGGCGTCGATCCACCGGGCGCCGGTCGCGCACACGGTGTCGTCGCCACCGAGCGTGATCACCCGCGACACGTCCGAGACGACCACGACGTCGTCCCCCTCGGTGCCGACCACCTCGGTGGTCCCGGGCTCGGCGACGACGGTCGGCGCGAGCCCGAAGCAGGGCGGAGCCGAAGCGGCACCCGCAGGCACCGCGGACACCGCGACCGGCGCGTTCGAGATTGCGGCCACGACGAGGCCACCGGCGATGAGCAGAGGTCGGAGCACGGCTCGCACGAGGGGGTCCTTCCGACGACGGCGAGGCTCCACGGTACGCCGCCGGCTACCGCTCCGGCACGACGCAGACCGGACCGTTCGCGTGCTCGACCACGGCGAGCGCGGCCCGCGGACCGCGCGCGGCCCGGGGCTCCTTCGCCGCACCGACCAGCACGAGGTGGCTCGTGCCGCTGGCGTCCTGCAGCGCGTGCACGAGGTCCCGGTCGACCGCCCGGTGGCGGACCGCGACACCACGGTGGCTGCCCGCGGGCAGGAGCGCCGACGGGTCGTCCTGCGGACGGTGCAGCACGGTCACGGGCAGGTCGCGGACCCGGGCGTGGAGCAGGGCCCGCTCGACGGTGCACGGGCCGAGCAGAGCGGGGTGGTGGGCCACGGTCACTCCCGTCCGCGGCGTCCGCGCCGGGCCGCCGCACCAGGGCCGGACGACCACCACCGGGCACGTCGCGTGGCGGGCCACCCCGGCGCTCACCGACCCGAGCAGCAGCGTCCGCACCGGCCCGCGACCGCGCGACCCGACGACCAGCAGCGCGGCGTGCCGGGCGCAGGCGAGCAGCGCCTGGCGGGCGTCGTTCCGACCGACCGCGGTCAGCACCTCGACGCCCGGCACCAGGTCGGCCACCGAGCTCGCCGCCCGCACGACGAACCCGCGCGAGTGCTCCTCCAGCTCCTGCAGCAGCGCCTCCGGGGCGCTGCCGGGCACGCCCGCCCAGGCCGAGGCGAAGGCGGTGCCGGCGTCGGCCGCGTGGAGCACCACCAGCCGCCGCCCCTCGAGCACGGCCTGCTCGGCCGCCCACAGCAGCGCCTCGTCGGCCTGGGTCGAACCGTCGACGCCCGCGACGACCGCACCGTCCAGCGCAGCGGAGCCGAGCAGCCCGTCCATGCCCCCAGCGTGCCTCAGCGGCGGTGGGGCACCGGGCCCACATGCCGCAGCTGCTCACCGTCGGACACGGCACCGCGGACCGCGACGGCCTCCGCGACCTCCTGCTGAGCGCCGATGTCGACCGGCTCGTCGACGTGCGCCGCTTCCCCGGCAGCCGCCGCAACCCGGACGTCTCGCGCGACGCGATGGAGCAGTGGGTGCCGGCCGCCGGGATCGACTACGCGTGGGAGCCCCGCCTCGGCGGGCGCCGCAGCGTCCCGAAGGGCCAGGACCCCGCGGTCGACGGCTGGTGGCGGGTCACCGCGTTCCGGGGGTACGCCGCGCACATGCGCACCGACGAGTTCCGCGCCGGCCTCGACGAGCTGCTCTCTGGCGCAGCCGCGGGCACGACCGCGATCATGTGCAGCGAGTCGCTGTGGTGGCGCTGCCACCGGCGGATGGTCGCCGACGCGCTCACGCTGCTCCACGGCGTACCCGTCCACCACCTCGCCCACGACGGCCGCACCACCCTCCACGAGCCGTCGGCCGGCGCGCTGGTCACCCCGGAGGGTCTCCGCTACGACGCATCGACCGCGGGGCCGGGGTAGTCCGTGACGTTCGGGTGGCGATCCGGGCCGAAATCCCTGCCGAACGTCACGGACTACGCCGCCGACGCCGCCCAGCCTGTGGACAACGAGCCCGTCAGTCCCGGTCCCAGACACCGAGCGCGCGGCCGAGGGGCTCGCCGAGCTGGTCGGAGTACGCCGTGGTGAGGTGCCCCAGGTCGCGCATGGTGATCGTCGCGCCGACGACGGCCGGGCACACCCCGCCCGCGCAGAACCAGCGCTGCGGGTCGACCCAGTCCACGCCGGCGTCCTGGGCGGCGTCGCGCGCGGCGAGCGTCACCTGGCGGGCGGAGTCGACCGGCTCGTCGAGGCAGTCCTGCAGGGTGGCGCCGCGCCGGCCGAGGCAGTCGGCGGGCTCGCGCTGCCGCTTGGGGGCGTCGCCGAGGACGGCCACCTGGCCGGCGTGGGGCCGGACCTCGTCGATGACGTCGGCGAAGCCCCGGCCCATCGCGTCCAGGATCTCGCCGCGGTCCTTGACCACCTCGCCGTCGACCACGACGCCGCGGGGCGCGGACCCGGTGACGACGACGAGATCGGGCTTCAGCTTGGCGACCCGGTTGAGCGCCCAGCGGTTGAAGTCGGTGCACTCGTCGAACGGCTCGTCGAGCCTCGGGTGCAGCGAGACCACGCGCGCGGGCGTGCAGGCCGACTTCACCAGGTAGTAGGCGCGGTAGCCGGCACGCTCCGCGATCCTCTCGAAGGCCGGCACCCAGTGGCGTCCGTGGGAGTTGCCGAGCAGCACGATCGTCCGCTCGCCGTCGGTGTCGCCGCGACGGCACAGCGTCCACGGCGCGGCGCCGTAGTCGCACTCCCCCAGCTCGGCCTTGTCACCCTTGAGGTCCAGCAGCCCGGGCTGGAGGTCGGAGGGGATCGGCTCGCCGTCCTTGGCCGCCCGCGCGCTGGCCTGCACCAGCGCGACGGCGGGGTCGTCGGAGAGCCGCTCGCCCGTCGGCCCCTCGTCCTGGGAGGCGACGGTGATCGGCGGGGCGTCGTCGTGCACCATCGAGCGCTCGACGGCGGCGCCGGCGACGAGGCTGGCCGCGAGCACCAGGCCGACGGAGGCCGGGTAGAGCCGCAGCGTCCGCCGCGGCGTCCACGACAGCGTGCGGAACGGCGTCTCGACGAAGCGGTAGGTCGCCCACGACAGCGCGAACGTCACCAGCACCGCCGCGGCCGTGCCGCGCAGGCTCAGGTCGCGGCCGACGTGCTGGGTGGCGATGAGGAAGACCGGCCAGTGCCAGAGGTAGAGGGAGTACGACGCGTCGCCGACCCACCGCAGCGGCGCGATCCCGAGCATCCGCTGCACCAGCGGCGGGCGCCCCGACCACTCGGCGCCGGCGACCATGACGGCGCCCGTGCCGAGGACCGGCAGCAGCGCGACGTACCCCGGGAACGCCGCCTCCTCGGTCGTGGTGAAGCAGGCGACGACGATCGCGGCCAGGCCGGTCGCGGCCAGCAGGCTGCGGTCGCGGGCGCCCAGCGCCCGCACCAGCCACGGCGCGACGATCGCGAGCAGCGCGCCGATCCCGAACTCCCAGGTGCGGGTGAAGGTGGAGAAGTACGCCGTCTCCGGGCTCGTCGTAGAGGCGTGCACCGACCAGGCGAGGCTCGCCGCGGTCATCGTGCCCAGCACGACCGCCGCCCGCGCGCGGACCGACCCGGCCCGCCGCGACGCCCACCAGGCGGCGAGCACGACCAGCAGCGGCAACGCGAGGTAGAACTGCTCCTCGACCGCGAGCGACCAGAAGTGCTGGAACGGCGAGGCCGCGGTGTCCTGCGCGAAGTAGTCGGTCTGCTCGCTGGCGAAGCGGATGTTGGCGGCGAAGAACGCGGTCCACAGCGCGTCGGTCGCGGCGTCCTTGGCCTCGACGACCCCGAGCCAGATCGCCGACGCCGCCAGCGTGGCGATCGTGACCACGGACGCCGCGGGCAGGATGCGCCGGGCCCGCCGGGCGTAGAACGTGACCAGCGACACCGACCCGTCGCGGTCGACCTCCTTGAGCAGGAGGTGGGTGATCAGGAAGCCCGAGACGACGAAGAAGACGTCGAGGGTGACGAAGCCGCCGGGGTAGGGGCTCAGCCCCGCGTGGTAGAGCATGATCGCCAGCACGGCCAGCGCGCGGACACCCTGGATGTCGTCGCGGAACCCTCTCCGCTGCGGCCTTCCGCCCTCCCTCCCGTGGGTCCGGGACGGACGGGCGGAGTGCTGCGAGGGGGGCACGCTGACCTCTCGGGCAGGGACGGGTTCGGGCTGGCGGTGCGGACACGTTCCGGCGGGCTCCGCGCCGGACGAGAGCCGACCTCGACGCTAACAAGCCGGTCCAGCCCACCGCCCCCGGGTCAGGCGAACGCCGGCATCACCTGGTCGTGGACCAGCTGCAGCTGGGCGTTGATGTCCGGGACCCCCTCCAGCTCGCGACCCATGAGCGCCTTGACCAGCGCGGCGTCGGTGATCGCGAGGATCATGTGGTTGACCCCGGTCGGCTCGATCTGCTCCTTGATGAGGGCGGTGACCTCCTCGGGCGTGCCGGCGATCGAGAGCCGGTCGGCGATGTCCGGGGTGGTCAGCTCGATCCCCCGGGCCATGTCGCCGGCGCCGATCGCCTCGATGATGGGAGCCATCTCCTCCGGCTTCACGCCGTTGCGCTCGAGCTGCTCGTGCGGCATCGAGGACGCGTAGAGCCCGACCATGCTGCGGGCGGCGTCCTTGGCGACGGCGGAGTCCTCCGCGACCGAGAACACCACCCAGGAGCCGAGGTCCAGGTCGTCGAGGTCCTTGCCGGCCCGCTTCGCGCCGATCGCGCAGTGCTCGATCATGTACTCGTAGGCCTCGCGCGTGTAGCTGAGCGCGTGGTGGCAGCCGTCGGAGAGCTCGGCGGCCGCCTCGAACGACTTGGGCCCGCGCATCGCTCCCATCATCACCGGCAGGTGCTCCTGCACCGGGCGGGCGAAGGTGAACAGGCCGTTGTAGGTGAAGAAGTCGCCGTCGAAGGTGACGACGCCGTCGTCGAGGAGCGTGCGGATCACGTGGACGGCCTCCTTGACCCGCGAGAGCGGCTTGGTGCCGGCCCAGTCGATGCCGTACTGCGCGAGCAGGCCGAAGTTGCCGCTGGAGACGGCCACCTCCGCGCGGCCGCCGGTGAGCTCGTCGAGGGTCGCGGCGGCCTGCGCGACCAGCGTCGGCTCGCGCAGGCAGATCCCCGAGACGCTCGGGCCGAGGCGGATCCGGCTCGTGGTCGCCGCGGCCGCCGCGAAGAGCAGCCACAGGTCCTTGTGCCAGGTCTCGTCGGCGGCGTACACCGCGTGGAAGCCGAGCTCGTCGGCCTTCTGGATCGACGCGAGGGACTCGCTGAGCGGGTAGTCCGGCAGCATCGCGTAGCTGAACCTCATCGGATGGCTCCTTCGGCGGGCGGGGAGGGACGGTCGCTGTCGACCGGGGCGGGGATCGCGTCCCCGGCGAGGGCGTCGCTGCGCTCGTGGGGACGCGCGAGGACGAGGTAGAGCCCGCCGATGCCCACGCCGATCGCGGCGGAGAGGGCGACGAGCCAGTTGTCGTACCACGGCAGGCCCGGGCTCCGCGGCCACGCCATGTTGACCATCGCCAGGACGCCGTACGCCGGCGCCGCGGCGTTGACGACCAGGCCCCACCGGCCGAGGGTGAACGGCCCGCTCGGCACCCAGCCGAGGAGGCGGGCGCGCAGCGCGGCGGCCGTGACCATGTGGAAGCCGAGGTAGATGCCGAGGGTGGCGAAGGAGATGATCGAGGTCAGCGCCTTCGTCGAGAACACCGAGCCCAGGACGATCACGGCCGGCGCGACCGCGGCGACCACCATCGCGTACGGCGGGACGTGGCGACCCGGCAGGAACGTCCGGAACAGGCGGGCGCCCGGGACCATGTCGTCGCGCGCGTAGGCGTACAGCAGCCGGCTCGCGGCGGCCATCAGGCTGAGCGCGCAGGAGAGGAACGACATCATCACGACGACCAGCACGACCTTGGTGCCGGTCTCGCCGAAGGCCTCGTGCAGGATCGTCGTGACCGGGTCGGCGTCGGTGCCGTCGATGACGCGGGCGTAGTCGGAGACCGCCAGCAGCAGCGCCAGGCACACGAAGATCGCCGCCGCCCCGCCGACGTAGATCGTCATCCGCATCGCCTTCGGGATCTGGCGCGAGGGGTCCGGGACCTCCTCGGCCACGTCGCCACAGGCCTCGAACCCGTAGTACTGGTAGATGCCGATCAGCGCGGCGGCCATGAACGCCGAGAGGTAGCCGCCGCTGTGGCCCACCACGTCCCCGGTCTCGAAGATCACCGACAGGGACTGGTGCCGCTCGGTCAGCAGCAGCCACCAGCCCACCGCGAGCGCGCCCATCAGCTCGGCCGAGAACCCGACGACGGCCGCGGTCGCCAGCCACTTGGTCCCCATCAGGTTGATGGCCAGCGCGAGCGCCAGCAGGATCAGCGCGCAGGTGATCGTCGACGAGGTCCCGGGGGTGAAGCCCAGGAGCTGGGCGAGGAAGGGCCCCGAGCCGTAGACGACGCCGGCGATGGTGGTCAGCAGGGCGATGAGGTAGATCCAGCCCGTCATCCACGCCCACCGACGGCCCCACAACCGGCGCGCCCAGGGGTAGACGCCGCCGGCCACGGGGAACTGCGAGACGACCTCGCCGAAGACCAGGGCGACCAGGAGCTGCCCCACGCCCACGATCACCAGCCACCAGATCATCGCCGGCCCGCCGCTGACGAGGCCGACCGCGAACAACGTGTAGATCCCGACGACCGGGGAGAGGTAGGTGAAGCCGAGCGCGAAGTTCGCGGCCGGGCTCATCTCGCGCCGGAACTCCGAGCGGTAGCCCAGCGACGCCAGCGTCGCCGCGTCGGCGTCGTGCTGGCGCCGGTCGCCCGGCAGCGGCCGGTCCCCGAGCCGGTGGCTCACGGCCCGACCTCGCGGTCGTCGTCCTCGACCTCGTGCAGCAGCCCGGAGCCGGCCACCACGCGGTCCGCGAAGTGGCGGTGCATCCAGGTGAGGTGGTCGTGCCGGCCGTGCACGATCCGCAGGCTGTCCCAGGCAGGCATCTGCTGCTGCTGCACCCAGCGCTCCATCAGCCGCGGGTCGACCTCGAGGACGTGCTCGAAGGTCGTGACCGCGACGTCGGTGACCGGGACCGCTGGCGGCAGGTCGTGCTGCTCGGCGTAGCGGTAGCCGATCCGGCCGCCGCCGTCCTGGGGGTCGTGCTCCTCCGGGCTCATGGCGCCTCCTCGGTCCGGTAGGCCCGGTCGAGGAGGTACTTGCCGGGGTTCATGATGTTGTTCGGGTCCACCGCACGCTTCACGTCGAGCATCACGTCGAAGCCGCGGCCGAGCTCGTAGGGCACGAGGTCCACCTCGCCCTCCCGGCACGACCCGTGGCAGGCGCTGATCGAGCCGTCGTGGGCCAGGGCCGCGGCCGCGATGTCCCGCTTGGCCCGGACCCACAGCTCCCACGCCCGGTCGTCGAGCTGCTGCTCCCAGATCCCGACGTCGATCTCGGTCAGGTAGTCCACGCCGGTGTCGGCCGAGGTGTAGGCGAACATGCCCCAGTCGTCGAAGACGTCGCTCTGGCGGCGCAGGTCGGCCACGATCGCGTGCCAGGCCCGGCTGACCGCCGGCACCCGGGTGTAGCTCACCGCCGCGTCCTCGCAGTGCCAGCTCATCGGGATCACCTGGCCGTCCTTCGTGCGGCCGTGCAGCGGGGTGGCGTACCGGTCGTGGCGGGCCGCCCAGTCCCCCTCGGAGATCTCGTCGCCGAGGTAGCGGGCGCCGTGCTCGCGCGCGATGCGGAAGAGCCGCTTGCCGCCGACCCGCACCTCGTCCTCGTAGCCGTAGAGCACCGCGCAGACCAGCGCCCGGACGTCGCGCGGCTGCGGGATGTAGGCCTCGTCGTCGCGGCGGAGGTAGGCGACCTTCCACTCGTCGAAGAGCACCGCACCCGCGAAGGTCGCCACGCCGGCCCGGGCGAGCGCACCCACGCAGCGGTACGCCGCGTCGTAGTCGTCGAAGGCCCAGAACGGCGACAGCTCGGCCTCGGGCTTCGGGTAGAGCTTCAGGGTCGCCTCGGTCGCGATGCCCAAGGTGCCCTGGTGGCCCATGAACAGGTGCTTGAGCTGGTAGCCGCTCGAGGACTTGCTGATCTTCTGGCCGACCCCGTCGCCGACGTGCAGCACCTCGCCGGTGGGCAGCACGTGGTCGAAGCTGAGCACGAGGTCCCGGGTGTGCCCGTAGCGGGACCCGATGAGCGACCACCCGCTGGTGCCGATCCGCCCACCCACCAGCGAGCAGGGGTACGACGCCGGGTCGTCGGGGTAGATCAGGCCGTGGACGGCCAGCTGCTCGTTGAGCTTGAGCATGCTGGTGCCGGCCCCGACGGTGGCGGTGCGGTTCTCCAGGTCGATCTCCTTGACCTGGTTCATCCGCTTGACGTCGACGACGATCCCCCCGCGCAGCGGCACCGCGCCGTCCGTGAGGCCGGTGCCGCCGTCGCGAGGGACCACCGGCACCCGGAGCTCGTTGGCGATCCGGACGACGCCCGCGACCTGCTCGGTGCTGGTGGGCAGCACGGCGAGGTCGGGCATCCGCTCGGCCCAGCGGTGCACGGGGAACGGCGCCGGCACGCGGGACCGGTTCAACCGGTCGGCGCGCGAGGTGAGGATCTGGTCGTCGGCCAGCACGGTGCGGAGCGCGGTGACCACCTCGTCGACGCGCTCGACCTGGAGCGTCACGGCGCACCGCCGTTCGTCGTCCCGCCCACGTCGATGCCGAGCGAGAGCGCCAGCAGCTCGTGGATGTCGACGACGTCGATGCCGACGGCCTCGCCCGCGCCCGCGAGCGGCCGCTCGGACCAGGGACAGGCGCTGACCAGGGTGTCGACCCCGAGCGCAGCGGCCTTGTCGACCCGGCCGGCGGCGATCCGCTCGGTCAGCTCCGGCTTCTCGATCGGGAGCCCGCCCCCGCCGCCGGAGCAGTAGGACCACTGGGTCACCCGGTCCACGTCGTGGAAGGTCAGCCCGGGGATCGCCCGGAGGACCTCGCGCGGCTCCCGCCAGATGCCCTTGCGCTTGTTGAGCCGACAGGGGTCGTGGTACGTGATCGTCCGCTCGACCGGGACCGACGGCGTCAGCCTGCCCTCGCGGAGCAGCTCGGCGAACAGCTCGACGACCAGGACGACCTCGATGTCGGCGTACTCCTCGCCGAAGTAGCGCGGGTAGTCCTCGGTGAACGAGATGTAGTCGTGCGGGTCGAGCACCAGCACCCGGGTCGTGCCGGTCGCGCGCCAGCTGTCGAGGTTGTGCCGGGCGAAGCGCCGTGCCTGGTCGACGTACCCCATCTCCGCCGCCGGGCCGCCGCAGCACCACTGCTCGTCCATCAGGCCGAACTCGACGCCCGCCAGCTGCAGCACCTGCGCCACCGCGCGCGGCACCGAGGTCCGGTAGAACGCGGCCTCGCAGTCGACGAACAGCACCGTCGACCCGCCGACGGGCAGGTCGAGCCCGGCGCTCCAGTCGCGGACGTGCTCCTGGCTGACCGGTGTGTCCCCGAGCACCGGCTCGTGGGTGAGCTGGTCGGTGCGTGCGTTCCAGGTTCGCCAGCCCTCCTGGTGCACCCCCTGGTCGACGGCGAGCGCCCGCACCGCCTTGACGACGTCGACGGTGCGGGTCCGGAAGCGGTAGAAGTCGCCGGTGAAGAGGGTGTTCGGGCAGCGCAGCTCGCACGCGCCGCACTGGGTGCAGTTGACGTAGTCCGCCGCCACGTCCTCGATGCTCAGCTGCCCCTGCTCCATCGCCACGACGTTGGCGTGGAAGGCGGTCGGGGTCCACGACTCGTTCCGGGTCACCTGGGTGACCGGGCAGACCTCGCGGCAGAACTTGTGGCCCGAGGAGAAGCAGTTGTACGCCGCGTTGCGCCACTCGGCGGCGAGCTCCTGCTCCGGCGTCGCCGTGACGTCCGCGAGCGGCAGCGGCTGCCGGGCGATGGTCTCCACGTGCTCCGCGAGCTGAGCCGGGTTGTCCCGCATCCCGGGGGTGAACGGCACCGCCAGGGCGTCGTCCGCCCGCTCCGGGTCGTCGATCTGGGTCATCTCCCCCACCTCTGCGCCGCGTCGGTCGGACCATGCCGAGACGTCGGAACCTAGGGCGTGGTGGGGCGGCCGGCATCCTCAACATGGGGGAAGTCGCCGTGCGTCCGGGCCGGTGGGACGGCCCCCGCTCAGGCCCCCTGCTCAGGCCCCCTGCTCGGGCTCCGGCTGGTCCTTCGCGGGCTCGTCGTCGCGCAGGAAGAGGTACCAGTAGGAGGTCGCGACGAAGACGACGGCGCCCACGAGGTTGCCGGCGCCGGCGAGCAGCCAGTTGGTCACCACGTCGCCCCAGCCGAGGTCCGGGACCCCGGCGAAGATCGCGGCCGGCAGGAAGAACATGTTGGCCACGACGTGGTCGAAGCCCATCGCGACGAAGGCCATGATCGGGAAGAAGACGGCCAGGATCTTGCCGGCGACCGACCGGGCGGCCAACGACATGAAGACCGCCAGGCAGACCAGCCAGTTGCACCCGACCGCCCGCAGGAACGTCTCCCACGCGGTGTGCGCGGTCGCCTTGTCCTCGGCGATGCCGGCCAGCCGCTCGAAGGTCATCGCCGCGGCGCTGCCCGCCTCGGCCGACGAGCTGCCGATGACCCCGCTCTGCACCGCGAGGAAGAACGCCACGAACAACGCACCCAGCAGGTTGCCGACCAGCACGAGGCTGAGGTTGCGGGCCACGTCGCCGACCGACAGCCGACCCTCGAGCGCCCCCAGCGGGACGAGCATCATGTTGCCGGTCGCGAGGTCGGAGCCGGCGACGACCACCAGCACCAGGCCGAGGGTGAACGCGGCGCCGGTGAACAGCGTCGGCAGCGTCCCCCACGTCGCCGGGTCGAGGCCCGAGGAGACGCTGATGGCGACCATCCCCCCGAAGGCGATGTAGGCGCCGGCCAGGAACGCGCTGACCAGCACCCGGTCCCACGACCGGTGCACCTTCTTCACGCCGGCCGACGCCGCGGCGGCCGCGGTCTCCTGTGGCTCGAGAGCGGACATCGGGCACCTCCGAGGACGCTGGTCGGGGGTGTCGCCCTCGGTTGGGCTGGTACCCGCCGACGCGGTCGGGATGCCCCGCTCGCGGCCCCCGCCCGATGAGTCCCGCGCACCGCGCCGGTCCACCTCGTCCAGGACCGACGGACGGAAGGCGCGAGGCATGCGGAAGCTGACCTACGGGATGAACGTGAGCCTTGACGGCTACGTCGCCGGGCCCGACGGCGACCACGGGTGGGGCGCCTCGAGCGACGAGCTGTTCGCGTGGTGGCTCGCCGAGGAGCAGGCCGTCGACGTGATCGCCTACGGGCGTCGGCTGTGGGAGGCGATGAGCTCCTACTGGCCCACGGGCGACCAGCAGCCCGACGCCACCCCGGCCCAGGTCGCGTTCGCGCGCAACTGGCGGGACACCCCGAAGGTGGTCTTCTCCTCGACGCTCGCGTCGGTCGACTGGAACAGCCGACTCGTCACCGGCGACCCGGTCCCCGAGCTCACCCGCCTCAAGGCCGAGGACGGCGGGCCGCTGCGCGTCGGCGGGCCCACCCTCGCCGCGGCGGCGATGCGGGCCGGCCTGGTCGACGAGTACGCCGTCGTCTCCCACCCGGTGCTGCTCGGCGGTGGCCTGCCGTTCCTCACCACGCTGGACGCGCGCGTGGACCTCGACCTCGTGGAGACGCTCACCTTCCCCGGCGGGGTCGTGATGACCCGGTACGCCGTCCGGCACTGAGCCCCTGACGGCGGGCGCTCCAGAGGACCAGCTCAGTCGTCGGTCAGCTGCTTGACGACCCGCGCGGGGTTGCCGACGGCCACGACGTTCGGGGGCAGGTCCTTGGTCACGACGGAGCCGGCCCCGACGACGGTGTTCTCGCCGATGGTGACGCCGGGGAGCACGATCGCGCCGCCGCCGAGCCACACGTTGTCGCCGATGGTGATCGGCTGCGCCGCCTCCCACTTGTCGCGGCGCGGGCCGGGCTCGAGGGGGTGCGTAGGCGTGAGCAGCTGGACGTTCGGACCGATCTGCACGTCGTCGCCGATCGTGATCGCCGCGACGTCGAGGGCGACGAGGCCGAAGTTGGCGAAGCAGCGCGCGCCGATGGAGATGTTGGTGCCGTAGTCGACGTGCACCGGGGGCCGCAGCTCGGTGCCCTCCCCGACCGACCCGAGCAGCTCCTCGAGCAGCGCGCGGCGCAGCGGCGCCTGGCGCACCGTGGTCGCGTTGTACGCCGCCATCCGGTCCAGCGCCGCCGCGCTCGCCTCCGCGATCTCCGGGTCGTCGGCGAGGTAGAGCTCGCCGGCCTCCATCCGCTCGCGCATCGTCCGGGTGTCGGTCGGCCGCTCCTCGCTCATGCGCGTGAGCCTAGGTGCCCCGAGGCGTGGCGGACCCGGCGCAGGTCGTCAGCGCCGGTCGTCAGCGCAGCCCGTCGGCGAGCTCGGCGAGCGCCTGCTCCAGCGACACCGCCGGCGACCAGCCCCAGGCGCGGGCCCGGTCGGCGACGATCCGGCCGGTCCACGACGGCTCGTCCACCCACTCCGGCTCGACGCCGACGGCGGAGGTGACGGTCTCGTGGTAGTCCCGCGTCCGCGCCGGCTCCGCCGCCAGGTTGACCGGCGTGCAGCGGCCGGTGACCGGCCCGCGGCCGGGGTCGTCGGACCCGGCCACCACGCCGGTCGCGACGTCGGCGAGGAACGCAGCGAGGTCGCGGACGTGGATCCAGGCGAACGTCTTGTCCGGAGCGGTACGCCGCGCGTCCGGCTGGTCGCGGACGGCGGCGGGCCGCAGCGTGTTCCACACCGAGGTCTCCCCCGGCCCGAGGATCGCGGGCGGGCGCACCAGCACCCGGGTGATCCCGTCGACCTCGGCCAGCGAGGCGTCGGTGTCGCGCTTGGTGACGCCGTAGTCGCCACCGTCCTCGCCGACCAGCGGCGAGCCCTCGTCGACGTCGCCCGTCCCGGGCGTGCGGTCGTAGACCGCCGCGGTCGACACGTGCACCAGCCGGTCGACACCGGCCTCGCGCGCGGCCCGCGCGAGGATGGTCGTCGCCTCGACCCCCACCCGGTGCTGGGTCTCGCGGTCCGAGCCCATCGGGTGGACGGTCGTCACCACGGCGGTCGCGCCCTCGACGAGCGACGCGGCGAACGCCGGGTCGCCGAGCTCGCCGACCCGCTCCTCCACCCCGGCCACCGCCGGCGCCGAGCCGGCACGGCGTACGACTGCTCGCACGGAGGCGCCGCGCTCGACCAGGGCGGTGCAGGTGGCGGACCCGACGAAGCCGTTCGCGCCGGTCACGACGACGACAGGGGCGTCTGCTGCTGTCTCGCTCATGCCGGCCACGATGGCACGCACGGCCACACGGCCCCCCGCTCCGGGTGCGACGATGCGGAGCGGAGGTGCATCCGATGACGGACCCAGGTCACCCACCAGAGGATCGAGACCCAGACGATCGCGACGGACGGGCGGAGACCGAGCAGCGGGCGATCGACCTCGAGGTGCGCTCGAGCGAGGCCGACGAGCGCGACGCCGTCGCGGCCGACCGCGAGCGCTGGTCGGGGCAGGCCGCCGACGACCGGTCCCGCGCCGCCGACGAGCGCGACCGGGCGGCCGACGACCGCGACCTCTCCGCCGACGAGCACGACCGGCGGTCGGCCGAGCGCGAGCGGACCGTCAGCGAGCGGGAGCGCGCGGCGGACCAGCGCGAGATCGAGGAGCAGCAGCAGCCCGGCTGACGGCCGACCAGGAGAGCCTGACCGCCGGTGGGTACCGACCGGCCGTGACCGACCCGCTCGCGACGTACCGCTCGATGCGCGACTTCGCCCGCACGCCCGAGCCCGCCGGCGACGTGGCGACCGACGAGGGTGCGCCGCGCTTCGTGGTGCAGCGGCACCGGGCCAGCCACCTCCACTACGACCTGCGGTTCGAGATCGACGGCGTGCTGGTGAGCTGGGCGGTGCCGAAGGGCCCGACGCTCGACCCGGGCACCCGGCGGCTGGCGGTGCACGTGGAGGACCATCCCGTCGACTACCTGCACTTCGAGGGCACGATCCCCGGCGGTGAGTACGGCGGCGGCGACGTCATCGTGTGGGACACCGGCACCTTCGAGCCGGTCCGCACCGACGACCCGGCGGTCGCCGTCGCCGCCGGCGAGCTCCACGTCGAGGTGCACGGCCGCAAGCTGCGCGGCCGGCTCGTCCTGGTCCGCCGCGAGGGCAAGGGCTCTGGTTCCGGCAAGGACGAGTGGATGCTCCTGCACAAGCGCGACGAGCACGCCGTGGACGGCTGGGACCCCGAGGACCACCCGCGGTCGGTGCTGAGCGGCCGGACCAACGACGACGTCCTCGCCGGCGTCCCGCCGACGCCGGCCGCGGGCGTCCCCGACGAGGCGATCGACGCGCTGGGCGACCTGCCCGGTGTCGGCGGCACCTGGGAGGTGCACGGCCGGCGGCTGAAGGTCACCAACCTCGACAAGGTGCTCTTCCCGGGCCGCCCCGGCGAGGAGGCGATCACCAAGCGCGAGCTGCTGGCCTACGCCGCGCAGGTGGCGCCGGTCGCGCTGCCCTACCTCGAGGGCCGGGCCGTCAACCTGCACCGCTACCCCGAGGGCGCCGACCGGCCGGGCTTCTGGCACAAGCAGCGTCCCGACCACGCACCCGAGTGGGTCGACTGCTGGGAGAACCCGGACGCCGACGAGGGCGAGACCACGGCGTACGTCGTCGCCGACGAGCCGGCCACGCTGGTGTGGATGGCCAACTTCGGGGCGCTCGAGTGGCACCCGTGGACCTCGCGGACCCAGGCGATGCACGAGCCGACGTACGCCCTGGTCGACCTCGACCCGGGCGAGCGCACCAGCTGGGAGGATCTGCTGGTGCTGGCCCGGCTGCACCGCACCGCGCTCGACCACCTCGGCGTGACCGCACTGCCGAAGGTGACCGGACGGCGCGGCATCCAGGTGTGGGTGCCGGTCGTGCCGGGCTACTCGTTCACCGACACCCGTACCTGGGTCGAGCGGCTCTCGCGGACCGTCGGGAAGGTCGTGCCGGAGCTGGTCAGCTGGAAGTGGGAGGTCAAGGCGCGCGGCGGGCTGGCACGGCTGGACTACACGCAGAACGCCGTCAACAAGACGCTCGTCGGCCCGTGGTCGCCGCGGCCCGCGCCCGGCGCGCCCGTGTCGGTGCCGATCCGGTGGGAGGAGCTCGACGACCCCGACCTGCGGCCGGACCGGTGGACGATCCGCACGGCGCTGGACCGGATCGCCGAGCACGGCGACCCGTTCCGCGCGCTGCTCGGCGCCGCCCAGGAGCTGCCCGAGATCAGCTGACCGTCACCCGAGCGATCAGCCGAGCGATCAGCTGGTCTCGGCCTCCTCACGCAGTGGGCGGGCGGCCACCGCGGCGCGCAGCTCGGCCAGCTGGGCGGGGAACCGCTGCACCAGGTCGTCGGGGTGCGGCACCGACTCGCGGCAGGCGATGACGCCGACGTGCAGGTGCCCGTGGTTGGACATGACCGTGATGTTGAGCCCGGCGCCGTGGAACACCGGGCCGAGCGGGTAGAGCCCGAGCACCTCGGCGCCGCAGAAGTACAGCGGGACCGGCGGACCCGGGACGTTGGAGATGACCAGGTTGTGCACGACCGGGTGCCGCTCGGCCAGGCGGAGCGAGGCGTAGGTCCGCACCGCAAGCCCGAAGGTCCGCGGCGCGGCGAACTCCGCCCAGTCCTGCAGCGAGTCCGCGCTGATCGCGTTGTGGTGCTCCTTGGCGTGCCGGTTGCGGGTGGCCATGTCCTCGAGCCGGACCAGCGGGTCCTCCTCGTCGGTGCCGAGCTTGGCGAAGAGGGCGGAGACCTTGTTGGCGCCGCTGGACCGCTTCGTGCTGCCGTGCACCGAGACCGGCACGGTCGCGAGCAGCGAGTCGTCGGGGAGCTCGCCGCGGTCCTCGAGGTACGAGCGCAGCGCGCCGCCGGCCACGGTCAGCACGACGTCGTTGACCGTCGTGCCGGTGGCCGCCTTGATCTCGCGCACCTGCTCGAGGTCCATGTCGGCCAGCGCGATCGTGCGGTGACCGGTGATGGTGCCGTTGAACGACGTGCGCGGCGCGGTCAGCGGGGCCGCCATGGCGGTGCCGGCGCGGGCGCGGCCGACGGTCTTGGTGACCAGCTGGGCCGAGGGGCTGAGCAGCCGGGCGGCCTGCACCGGCTTCGTCGCGTTGGACAGCAGCGCCCGGCCGAGCAGCTCGAGCTGGTCGGGGTCGCGCCCGTAGGTCTGGTCCGCGGCGGTGGCCAGCGGGTCGGCCTCCGGCTCGAGGCTGCACAGGTGGGAGACCAGGTTGGCGCCGGAGACGCCGTCGACGGTGGCGTGGTGCATCTTCATGAAGACCGCGACCAGGTCGTGGCCCAGCCCGGCGTCGTACCCCTCGATCACCCACATCTCCCACAGCGGCCGCGAGCGGTCGAGCGGCTGCCCGGCGAGGTGGCCGGCCAGCTCGGTCAGCTCCGCGAGCCCGCCCGGCTGCGGGAGCGCGAGGCGGTGGACGTGGCGCTCGATGTCGAACTGCCGGTCGCGCACCCAGATCGGGTGGTCGAGGCCGAGCGGCACGCGCCGCAGCTTGCGGGTGAACGCCGGGGTGTCGCGGACCCGCTCCTCGACGGTCCGCTGCAGGCGGGCGAAGGTGTACGGCTCGGGCATCGTCGCGGGGTCGAGCACGATCATCCCGCAGACGTGCATCAGCTGCGCGGGCGTCTCCAGGTAGAGGAAGCTCGCGTCGAGCCCCGACAGCCGGTCCACCACGAGCATCTCCATCCGACGTAGAACGTGTTCTGGTCCTCAACGGCCCGGACCGTACGACGTCACGCGAACGCGTCGGTGACACGCGTCAACTCCGCACTACCCTCGTGCGCATGTCGTTCCTCCGACGTCAGGTCGTGACTGCTGCCCTCACCGCGAACGCCCTGCGGCCGCTGCCCGGCTTCCGTCCCGGCATCCCCGCCTTCGCCGCGGGCTGGCTCGTCGGCGAGCTGGCCCCGCACGTGCTGGCGCTGACCGTCGCCGACGCCGCCGCGCACGCCCGGGGCCGGCGCCGTGACCCCCGCGGGCTGGCCCTGGCCGCCGCCAGCAGCGCCGGCCTGGCCTACCTCGTGGCCCAGGCCCGCCGCGTGCAGCAGGGCGCCGAGGACAGCCTGGTCGAGGGCCTCGGCGCCGACTACGTCGAGCAGCTCGACGCCGCGCCCACCCCCGCCGACCTCGCGGTGCCGTGGCGGCGCCTGGTCAACCCGTTCCGCATGCGCGACGCACGTGTGCGGGTCGAGAAGAACATCGCCTACGACCCCGCGATCGGCCGGCGCGGCCTGCTCGACGTCTACTCCCCCGCCGACGGTGTCCCCGACGGCGGCGCGCCCGTGCTGCTGCAGGTGCACGGCGGCGGTTGGACGATCGGCAACAAGGACCAGCAGGGCATCCCGCTCATGCAGCACCTCGCCGCCAAGGGCTGGGTCTGCGTCGCGATCAACTACCGGCTCTCGCCGCGCTCGGACTGGCCCGCCCACGTCGTCGACGTGAAGAAGGCGATCGCCTGGATCAAGGCCAACATCGCCGAGCGCGGTGGCGACCCCGACTACGTCGCGATCACCGGCGGCTCGGCGGGCGGCCACCTCGTCGCGCTCGCCGCCCTCACGCCCGGCGACCCGGCGTACCAGCCCGGCTTCGAGGACGCCGACACCTCGGTCCAGGTCGCGGTGCCGCACTACGGCGTCTACGACTTCGCGGGCTCGACCGGAACCAAGGCCGCCGAGCAGCTGCGGGACCTCTTCCTCGCCCCGCGCGTGCTGAAGAAGACCTGGGCCGAGGACCCCGAGGCCTTCGAGAACGCCTCACCGATCCTGCGGATCACGCCCGACGCGCCGGACTTCTTCGTGCTGCACGGCGCCTACGACACCCTCGTGCCCGTCAGCCAGGCCCGCGCCTTCGTCGAGAAGCTGCGCCGGACCTCCAAGCGGACGGTGGTGTACGCCGAGCTGCCGGGCGCCCAGCACGCCTTCGACGTCTTCCCCTCGATCCGCAGCAGCCACGTCGTCCGCGCCATCGACCGCTACCTGCACTGGCACTGGAACCAGCACCGACGCGAGCACGGGCGCCTCGCCGGCTGAGCCGCTGCTCGACCAGCCGGGAGATCCCCTCAGGCGGTGATGGCGGTGCCGGGAGCCGTCTCGCCGAGGAGGTGGTCGCGCAGGCCGGCGAGCTCGGTGACCGCGGCGAGGAAGCGCACGGTGCTGTCGCCGACCTGGAGGTCGTCGAAGTAGTGGTGCCGCATGGCGACGCGCGCCAGGTGGTGCTCGTCGTGCTCGAGCCGCGCCGTGACCAGCTCGGTCAGCGCAGGCACGTCGACGGTGTCGAGGACGTCGGCGCAGCGGCTGACCGGCACCTCCTGCCGCAGGCGGTCGGCGTCGTGGTGGCGGTCGGTGATGAAGATCGGCCGCTCGGTGCGCAGGTAGAGCCAGTCCAGGCCGACCGAGGAGACGTCGGTGACCATCGCGTCGCAGTCGGGCATGACCGCGAGGATGTCGCCGGCGAGGACGGCGGCGTGGCCGGCCGCCGGGTCGCGGCGGGTCGCCTCGTCGAGCAGCGCCAGGACGGTGCGGTGCCCGCCGCGGACGGCCGGGGTCTCGCTGGTGACGACCTTGGGGTGCGGCTTGTAGACCAGGCGCACGTCGGGCACGGCCAGCACCGCGCGCACGACGTCGGGGCCGATCGTGTCGACCGACGTGTAGTCGTTGTACTCCGCGTCGCCCTCCCAGGTGGGCGCGTAGAGCACGGTACGCCGCGTGCTCGGCGCCAGCAGCGGCTCGCGCTGCAGGTCCAGCTGGGGTCGGCCGACCCGGACGAGGCGGCGCGTGTCGAGCTCGAGCAGGCCGGCCTCGTGGCGCTGCACGGCGGCCTCGCCGGCGACGAAGACGCGGTCGTAGGCCTTGGCGTTGTTGCTGGCCATGCTCTGCTTGTCGCTCTCGCCGTGGTTGATGTGCACGTGCAGCGTGCGGGCGTGGAGCAGCGACTGGAAGTTCAGCATCGAGTTGTTGCAGTAGAGGACGACCTTGGGGTCGACCGCGGCGTACAGCTCGGTCAGCTCGGGGAACGACTCGGCCAGCGCGACCGGCAGCGAGGTCCGCGTGCGCAGCAGTGCGGCCGCCTCCGGGTCCCGCGCGACGACCCCGACCGGCTGCTGCTCGGCGAGCAGCTCGAGCACCGGCAGCCACTGCACCAGCTGGTAGGTGCGCGTGGTGTCGTCGGCGAAGTAGGCGAGGATGGCGGCGTCGAGCACCGGCGAATCGTACGGCTCGCGGGCGCCGGAGAAGAATCGGCCGAAAACCCCTTCTGACCTGCGACTTCAGCGGGTCAGCGCGGCAGGCCCAGGATGCGCTCGCCGGCGACGTTGCGCAGCACCTGGGTGGTGCCTCCGGCGATCGACAGGCACCGGGTGTTGAGCATCTCCCAGACGTCGGCGCGGACGTCGTCAGCGTCGGTCAGCGCGCGGTCGCCGTGCAGCGAGACGACCAGCTCCGAGCCGTCCTGGCGGTTGCGGACGCCGAGCAGCTTGGCGACGCTCGACTCCGGGCCGGGGCCCTGCCCGGCCAGCGACCGCAGGGTCGACCGGACACCCAGCAGCGAGCAGACCGTCGACAGCGCGACCGCCTGGCCGACCCGCACCTCCTGGGCGACCGAGACGCCGTCGGCCGCGAGCTGGACGGCCCGCTCGGTGGACTTCGACAGGCGGCTGCTGGCCATCGCGACCCGCTCGTTGGCGAGCGTCGTGCGCGCCAGCCGCCACCCGTCCCCCGGCCCGGCGACCATCATCTCGTCGGGCACGAAGACGTCGTCGAGGAAGACCTCGTTGAAGAGCGCCTCGCCGGTGATCTCGCGCAGCGGCCGCACGTCGATGCCCGGCGAGCGCATGTCGACCAGGAAGTAGGAGATGCCCTGGTGCTGTGGGGCGTCGGGGTCGGTGCGCGCCAGGCAGATGCCCCAGTCGGCGCGGTCGGCGACCGAGGTCCACACCTTCTGGCCGGTCAGCCGCCACCCGCCCTCGACCTTCTCGGCGCGCGTGCGCAGCGAGGCCAGGTCGGAGCCGGAGCCGGGCTCGGAGAAGAGCTGGCACCACACCAGCTCCCCGCGCAGCGACGGCTCGACGAACCGCTCGCGCTGGGCGTCGGTGCCGTGCTCGAGGATCGTCGGCAGCGCCCACCCGGCGATGACGATGTCGGGCCGGGTCACGCCCGCCCGCGCGAGCTCGGTGTCGATGACGATCTGGGTCACCGCGTCGGCGCCGATGCCGTACGGCGCCGGCCAGTGCGGCATCAGGTAGCCGGTGTCCACCAGGCCGGCCCGCCGCTCCTCCTCGGGCCGGGCCGCGACCTGCTCGACCGTCGCGCGGACCTCGTCGCGCACCGCCGCGTCGCGGCCCTCGAGGTCGACCTCGAGCCGGCGCCGGGTCCCGGCGACCGCCCGGGCGGTGAGCCGGCGGGCGGCCTCGTCGGTGCTGCCGACCAGGCTGCGCAGGGCGACCGCGCGCCGCAGGTAGAGGTGGGCGTCGTGCTCGAAGGTGAAGCCGATGCCGCCGAGCACCTGGATGCAGGTCTTCGCGGCCTCCACCGCGCCGTCGAAGCAGGTGACCGCCGCGACGTCGGCCGCGAAGGCCCACTGGTCCTCCGGGCCCGACGCCGCCGAGGCGACGTCCCACGCCGCGCTGGTGACGGCCTCGGCGGTCTCGAGCATCTGCGCGCAGAGGTGCTTGACCGCCTGGAAGGCGCCGATCTTCTGGCCGAACTGCTCGCGGACCTTGGCGTAGTCCACGGCGGTGTCCAGGCACCACCGCGCGAGGCCCGCGGCCTCCGCGGCGGCGTACGTCACGACCGTGCGGTGCAGCAGCTCGCGCGTCAGGCCCGGCACGGCCGTCCCCGCCGTCACGTCGTCGACCGCCACCGCGCCGTAGCGTCGGCTCAGGTCGAGCCCGGTCCCGGGCGTGGTCGTGACCGCCGCGACCGGCAGCACCCGCCACTCCTCCCCGCCACCGGGACCACCGACGTCGACGAGGACGTGGGTCGCCGACGGGACGTCCCAGACCAGGTCGGAGAGGGCGACCCCGACCACCGACCCCTCGCCGAGCGCGCCCGCGACCTCGGTGCCGGCCAGCAGGGCCGCGGCCACGACCGGGCCCAGCAGCGGGCCCGGCACCATCTCGTGGGCGCACGCCTCGAGCGCGACCGCCTGGTCGAGCACCGACCCGCCGCCACCGCCGGCCGTCTCGGGCAGGCCGATGGTCGCCACGCCCATCTCGGTCACGGCCTGCCAGGTCGCGGCGAACGGCTCGGCCGCCTCACGCTCCGCGGCCCGCACCACCGCGGGGCCGTCGAGGCTCGCGGCCCACTTGCGCAGGCTGCCGGCCAGCTCGACGTGCTCGTCGGAGATACCGATCGACATGGGGGCGTCCTTCCAGGCGGCGAGGCTCCAGGGGTGAAACTAGAACGTGTTCCAACCCTACTAGTCTGACGCCGTGACGAACACGGTCGACCACACCTCCGACCAGCCGACGGACTGGCTGGGCCACGCCCTGGCCGCCAAGGGCTTCATGCCCGAGGACGAGGGGATGCTGCTGCACCGCGTCGCCCTCGAGCGCCTCCCCCACGGCCCGGCGCTGGAGGTGGGGACCTACTGCGGCAAGTCCGCGATCTACCTCGGCGCGGCCGCGCGCGAGGTCGGCGGCCCGCAGGCGGTGGTCTTCACCGTCGACCACCACCGCGGCTCGGAGGAGAACCAGGCCGGCTGGGAGCACCACGACGCCACGCTCGTCGACGACGAGTTCGGCGAGATGGACACGCTGCCCACCTTCCGGCGCACGCTCAAGCGCGCCGGACTCGAGGAGCAGGTCGTCGCCGTCATCGGCCGCAGCACCACGGTCGCCACCCACTGGCGCACCCCGCTGTCGATGCTCTTCATCGACGGCGGGCACGCCGAGGAGCACGCGCAGAACGACTACACCGGCTGGGCCCGCTGGCTCGAGGTCGGCGGGCTGCTGGTGATCCACGACGTGTTCAAGGACCCCGCCGACGGCGGCCAGGCGCCGTACCACGTCTTCCTGCGCGCGCTGGAGTCCGGCGCCTTCGAGGAGGTCGAGGCGCTGGGCTCCCTGCGTGTCCTACGACGGACGGTCGGAGAGCCGGGAGACCGCCTGCCCTGACACCTCAGGTGGCGCTGGCGGCGAGCGGGCAATCGCACTCGAGCGCGAGCTCGGTGAAGTGCGGCGCCAGCGAGGTGCCGCGCATGATTCCCGACCCGGCCGTGCTGTGCCCGGCGACCTCGCCGAGCGCGTCGACGGCCAGGACCACCGCGGCAGCGGTGTAGGTCGTCCACTCGTGGGGCCAGTTGACGTCGTCGCCGAAGACCCAGCCGGTCCAGTAGCTGCCGTCCTCCGCGCGCAGGTGCTGCATGTCGGCCAGCAGCTGCAGCGCGCGGCGGTGGTCGCCGATCGCGTCGAGCGCCATCACCAGCTCGCAGGTCTCCGCGCCGGTGACCCACGGATTGGTGTCGACGCAGCGGATGCCGAGGCCCGGCACGACGAAGTCGTCCCAACGGGTCGCGAGCAGCTCCTCCGCGGCCTCGCCGCGGACGGCGCCGCCGAGGACCGGGTAGTACCAGTCCATGGAGTAGGTCGCCTTGTCCAGGAACAGGTCCCGGTGCTCGCGCACCGCGTGGCCGAGCCGGCCGCCGGCCAGCTCCCACTCCGGCTGCGGGTCGTCGAGCAGGTCGGCCAGCGCCACACCGGCGCGCAGCGACTGGTAGATGCTCGAGGAGCCGGCCAGGAGCGCGCCCTCCTCGGTCGGGGTCCACCGGATGCCGCCGAAGGGCAGCTGCTGGCCGACGACCCAGTCCAGGCCGGCGCGCACGCTGGGCCAGTAGCGCTCCACGAACGCGTGGTCGCGGCGTACCAACCAGTGGTGCCAGAGGCCGACGGCGAAGTACGCCGACATGTTGACCTCGCCGCGCTCGTCCTCGACCTCGCCGCCGACGATCTTCATCGGCCACGAGCCGTCCTCGCGCTGCAGCGTCGGCACCCAGGCGTAGGCGCGCTCGGCCGCCTCGACCTGGCCACCGACGAGCATCGCCATCGCGGCCTCGACGTGGTTCCAGATGTCGACGTGCTCACCGGTCGTCCACGGCACGGCGCCCGAGGGCTCCTGCATCGCGGCGATCGAGGCGGCGGTGTCGGCGACCTGCGAGGCGGTCAGCACCCCGTCGACGTACGGCAGGAGCTCAGACATCGGCACCCGCGCCACGGACGTCGGCGGTGACCGGCTTGCGGAAGTAGAGCACCATGCTCTTGCCGATGAGCGGGTCGAGGACCTTGCCGGCGACCTTGAGCGCGGTCGGCTGCTTCATGATCTCCCACACCAGGAGCTTGTGGTAGGCCTTCGCGAGCGGGTGGTCGTCGTTGTTGACGCCGACGGCGCACTTGATCCACCAGTACGGCGCGTGCAGGCCGTGGGCGTAGTCCTTGCCCTCGAAGACCATCGCGTCACCGGGCTCGCCGTCGTTGGGCCGGCCGGCCTTGGTGACCTTGTCGACGAGCTCGTGGTCGGTGTAGATGCGAATGTGCCCGCCGGTGGCGTTGTGGTACTCCTCGGAGAGCTTCCAGTTGATGACCTCCGGCAGCCAGCGCGGCACCGAGATCGCCAGCGTGCCGCCGGGGCGCAGCACCCGGACCAGCTCCTTGATCGCGTCGACGTCCTCCCAGATGTGCTCGAGGACCTCGGCGGCCACGATGCGGTCGAACTCGCCGTCGGCGAACGGCAGCTGGAGGGCGTTGCCCTCCTTGACGTCGGCCTCGGCGCCGGCGGGGACCTCGCCGGCCTCCTTCATCGCGACGAAGAGGTCGCGGACGTTGGCCAGCTCGTCGGCGTCCATGTCGAAGGCGACGACGTCGGCACCGCGGCGGTACATCTCGAAGGCGTGGCGACCCGCGCCGCAGCCCATGTCCAGCACCCGGTCACCGGGGCGCAGCCCCAGGCGGTCGAAGTCAACGGTGAGCACGGTTGTTCCTCTCGTCCTGCGGACCCGCGGCGCGCTCGCGGCGGTAGTCCTCGATCACTTCCTCGTACGCCGCGGCGACCTTGACCGCCACGGCACGCCAGCTGAACAGCTCCTCGACGCGCTTGCGTCCCGCGGCACCCATCCGCGCGCGGCGCTCGGGGTCGTCGAGCAGCGCGCCGAGCGCCTGCGTCAGCTCCCCCACGTCGCCGGGCGTGACCAGGTCGGCGGCCTCGCCGTCGGGGCCGGTCACCTCGGGGATCGCGCCGGCGCGCGAGACCACCAGCGGGGTCGCGCAGGCCATCAGCTCGGCCGTCGGCAGCGAGAAGCCCTCGTAGAGCGAGGGCACGCACGCGACCTCGGCCGAGCCCATCAGGTCGACGAGCTCCTCGTCGGTCACGCCGCTGACGAACCGGACGCAGTGGCCGATCGAGAGCTTCTCGATGAGCTTCTCGGTCGTGCCGCCCGGGCGGGGCTTGGTGATGAGCACCAGCTCGACGTCACGCTCGGTGCGCAGCTTGGCGAAGGCCTCGAGCAGCGTCGCGATGCCCTTCATCGGGGCGTCGGCGCTCGCCATGGCGAGGATCCGGCCCGCGACGCGCGGCTTCGTCGGCGGCTTGAAGAGGTCCTCGACGCCGAGCAGGATCACCTGCATCCGGGCGGGGTCGACGCCGAAGTCCTTGGCGATGTCGCGCTTGGACGCCTCGGACGGGGTCAGGATCTTGCGGGCGGCGCGGGCGACCTTGGCCTGCATCCGCAGGAAGCCGTACCAACGCCACAGGGTGAACTTCCGCCAGGGGTTCTTCGTCTGGCCGATGTCGATGCGCCGGTCGAAGGTGATCGGGTGGTGCAGCGTCGTGACGAGCGGCAGCCCCATCTTCTCGATCTCGAGCATGCCGTAGCCCAGCACCTGGTTGTCGTGGACGATGTCGAAGTCCTCGACCCGGTCGCGCAGCACCCGGGCGACGCGCGAGCTGAACGTCTTCGGCTCGGGGAAGCCGGCCGCGCACATCGTGAGGAACTCCTCGACGTCGATGCGGTCGCGGAACTCGCGCAGCTTCGGCACCCGGAACGGGTCGGGCTGGCGGTAGAGGTCCAGGCTCGGCACCTTCGTCAGCCTCACCTCGGGGTGGTCGAGCTCGGGGTAGGGCTGGCCGGAGAAGACCTCGACCTCGTGACCGAGGTTCGCCAGCTCCCGCGTGAGGTGTCGCAGGTAGATGCCCTGGCCTCCGGTGTGGGGAGCGCTCCGGTAGGACAGCATCGCGATCCGCACGCGTCACGACCTTTCTCGACTGTGCCGTTGCCGACATCCGGACACAATCCGGATGCTTGACACGCCGGGCCGGACGAACTGGAACGTGTTCCTATCATGGACCACGTGGGGCTAGCCTAGTGCCACATACCGGCGGTCGGGTCCGCATCGGATCACACGACGCGGGACACCGGTTCCGTCATGACCGCATCGACACCCAGGGGCACGAGCGAATGAGCGCGACCAACTCCCTCAGCGTGGAGGACCTCGGCTCCGCCGCCCAGCGCGACCGCCGCAAGCGCATCCTCGACGCCACCATCGACCTCGCCTCCAAGGGCGGCTTCGACGCCGTCCAGATGCGCGCCGTCGCCGACCAGGCCGACGTCGCCCTCGGCACGCTCTACCGCTACTTCCCCTCCAAGATCCACCTGCTCGTCAGCGCCCTCGGCCGCGAGTTCGAGCGCGCCGAGGCCGCCCGCCGCGACGTCGACGTCCCCGGCGACACCGCCTCCGAGCGGGTCATCAACGTCCTCAAGGGCACCACCCGCGGCCTCCAGAGCAGCCCGCACCTCACCGAGGCCCTCACCCGCGCGTTCATGTTCGCCGACGCCTCGGTCCAGGCCGAGATCCACCAGGTCGGCATGCTGCTGAGCACGATGCTCACCCGCGCCATGCACCCCGGGAAGTCCGAGCCCACCGAGGACGACGTCGCCATCACCCGGATCATCGGCGACGTCTGGCTCGCCGCCCTCGTCGGCTGGGTCACCGGCCGGATGACCGCCGCCGAGACCGGCGCCCAGATCGAGCGCGCCGTCCACCTCATCCTCCGCGACTGATCTGACTCCTCGCCGGCAGTCCGGTCCGGTTGGTTGAGGAGGCTGCGCCAGCGCCCCCGGCTGGTTGAGGAGGTTGCGCCAGCAACCGTCTCGAAACCCGCCGGGACCAGCCCGCGCCTCGACCCGGGCCGGGTCAGGTCACCGCTCCTGCCGGTAGCACCACGCGCGGCTGGCGAGGCCGGGCAACGCCTCCAGCTCACCGCGGATGAGCGCCTCACGCTTGCGCCGGCTCCACCCCTGCACCTGCTTCTCGAACGCGTACGCCTCGTTGATCAACGCGAACTCCGCCGACCACACCAGCACCACCGGGCGACGCGCCCGCGTGCGGACGGCCGCGCCGTGGTCGGCACGGTTGTGCTCCCAGACCCGCCGCTCGAGGTCCGTCGTACTGCCTACGTAGTAGCTGTCGTCCGCGCATCGGAGGATGTAGGTCCAAGCCATGCATCGACGATCGTCCGAGGGCCGTACGCCGTCCAGCGGGCCGACGCCGGCCTGTGGACAACGGAGCTCGGGTCGGCGAGGAGGTTGCGCCAGCGCCTTCCTCTGCAGGTTTCGAGACAGGCGCCAGAGCGCCTTCCTCAACCAGCCGGAGCCGGGCGGGTTTCGAGACAGGCGCCAGGGCGCCTTCCTCAACCAGCCGGAGCACGGCGGGTTTCGAGACAGGCGCCAGCGCGCCTTCCTCAACCAGCCGGAGCCGGGCGGGTTTCGAGACAGGCGCCAGCGCGCCTTCCTCAACCAGCCGTCGGGGAGACGTCAGTCGAGGAACTCGGCGGTGGAGCCGCCGAGATCCAGGGGGGCCATGCCGAGCTTGCGGTGGTCCCAGCTGCGGACGCGGTCGACGTCGAGGCGGACGACGACACGGTTCTTGGCCATCAGCTCCACGAAGGGCTTGAGCTCCTCGGTGTACGGCGCGTTGTAGCGCTCGAAGACGTTCACGCAGACGTCCCAGACGGTCTGCTCGTCCTCGATCACGACGCCGTTGCCCTCGAGCGAGACGCCGCGGAGCTGGTCGTAGGTGTGGCCGGACTCGACGAGGAAGCTCATCCGCGGGTCGCGGCGCAGGTTCACGACCTTCTGCGACTTCGCCTTGGTCTCCAGCCAGATGTGGCCGTCGAGCCAGGCGTACCACATCGCCACGAGGTGGACCTGCCCGTTGGGGCCGATCGTCGCGACGGTCGAGCTGCGCTGCTGGGTGAGGAAGGTGTCCACCTCGTCGTCGGACATGACGACCTGGGACCGCTGGTTGGCCATGGCGCAGAACCTAGTGGTCAGCCACCGAAGGCGTGCGTGGAGGTCACGCCGCCGTCGATGGCGATCTCGGCACCGTTGACGTACGCCGACTCGTCGGAGGCGAGGTAGACGTACAGCGGGGCGATGTCCTCCGGGTGGCCGACCCGGCGCAGCGGCACCTTCGAGGCGCCGTACTCCATGGCGGCGTCGCCGCCGTGCACGCGCGTCATCGGGGTGTCGATCATGCCGGGGTGGACGGAGTTGACCCGGATCCCCTGGGGGCCGAGCTCCATCGCGGCGCACTTGGTCATGCCGCGGATCGCCCACTTGGTGGCGGCGTACGCCGTGCAGCCGGGCATGCCGGCCAGACCCTCGACCGACGACGCGTTGATGATCGAGCCGCCGCCGTGGGCGCGCATGGTCGCGGTGACCGCCTGCATGCCCAGGAAGCAGCCGAGCTGGTTGACGCGGAACAGCAGCTCCACGTCGTCCTGCGGCATGGTGCCGATCTCGCCGAACCGCAGCAGGCCGGCGTTGTTGGCGAGCACCGAGACCGGGCCGAAGCGGGTGCCGGTGTCCTCCACCAGCGTCGCCCAGGAGGCGGCGTCGCTGACGTCGTGGTGCGCGAAGTGCGCGCGGCCGCCGGCCGCCGCGAGCTCGTCGGCGAGCTCCTGGCCGGCGTCCTTGGCGATGTCGGCGACGACCACTGCGGCCCCCTCGGCCACGAAGGCGCGGCTGATCGCCGCGCCCTGGCCCATGGCGCCGCCGGTGACGATGGCGACCTTCCCTGCGAGTCGTCCCATGACCGTCCCCCTCAGACCGTGAGCTGCATGATCGAGTCGGCGGCGAAGCCCACCGACGGGTCGCGACCGTCGAAGTAGCCGCCGACCTGCTTGGCGAGGTCCTCGAGGTCCCAGACCGAGCCGGAGGCGTCGAAGCGCTGCTCGACGACCGGCGCGGCGACGAGCGCCACCATCCCGCCGTACACGACGAAGACCTGGCCGGTGATCGCCTCCGCGGCGGGCGAGGCGAGGTAGGCGACCAACGGCGCGACGTGGTCGGGTGAGTACGGGTCGACCGCCTCGCCCGAGGTGTCCTCGCCGAAGACCTGCGCCGTCATCGCGGTGCGGGCGCGGGGGCAGATCGCGTTGGCGCGCACGCCGATGCGGCCGAGGCCGCGGGCGGTCGAGAGCGTCAGCGCGGCGATGCCGGCCTTGGCGGCGGCGTAGTTGGGCTGGCCCGGCGACCCGCCGAGGAACGCCTCGCTGGCGGTGTTGACGACCCGGCCGTAGACGGGGGCGTCGGTCTCCTTCGACTTGCCACGCCAGTACGCCGCAGCGTTGCGCGAGAGCAGGAAGTGGCCGCGCAGGTGGACGGCGATGACCGCGTCCCACTCCTCGTCGGACATGTTGAACAGCATCCGGTCGCGGGTCATCCCGGCGTTGTTGACCACGATGTCCAGCGAGCCGAAGCCGTCGACCGCGGCAGCGACCATCGCGTCGGCGGTGGACCGCTGGGAGACGTCGCCCTCGACGACGGCGGCCTCGCCGCCGCGCGAGCGGATCTCCTCGACCGCCTCGTCGGCAGCGCCGGGCAGGTCGTTGAGGACGACCTTCGCGCCCGCGGCGGCCAGGGCGAGCGCCTCGGCGCGCCCGAGGCCGGCGCCGGCGCCGGTCACGACGGCGACGCGGCCGTCGAGCGACAGGTCGTCTGAGGTGGTGCTCATCAGGGCTTCAGTCCTCCAGGGAGATGGCCGCGCGCGGGCACGCGGAGACGGCGCGCTTGACGTCGCCCTCGGTCTCGGGCGTCGTCTCCTCGGCCTTGACCTGCAGGTAGTCGTCGTCGTCGAGCTCGAAGACCTGCGGGGCCATCGCCTCGCACAGCGCGTTCGACTCGCAGAGGTCGAAGTCGACCTTGATCCTGCTCATGGACTAGCTCCCTTCACTGGAGTGGCCGGGGAAGACGTGGGCGGTCGGGTCGATCGCCACGGTCGCGTTGTTGACGGCGGTCGCGGCCTCGCCGAAGCCGACGGCGATCAGCCGGACCTTGCCGGGGTACTCGGTGATGTCGCCGGCGGCGAAGACCCGCGGCAGGTTGGTGCGCATCGAGGGGTCGACGACGACGTGCCGCTTGTGCACGTCGATCCCCCACTGCTGCAGCGGCCCGAGGTCGGCGATGAAGCCGAGGGCGGCGACGAGCGCCTGGCAGGGGTACGTCGTTGCCTCGCCGTCGACGGTCACCTCGACCTCCTCGAGGTGCTCGGCGCCGCGCAGCGCGGTCACCTCGGCGCGGGTGACGATCTCGACGGAGGAGTCGCGGACCTGCTGGACGGTGCGCTCGTGGGCGCGGAACGCGTCGCGGCGGTGCACCAGCCGCACCGAGCGGGCGACCGGCTCGAGGTGCAGCGCCCAGTCGAAGGCGCTGTCGCCGCCGCCGACGATGACGACGTCCTTGCCGGCGTACGGCGCGAAGCTCGGGACGAAGAACTCCATCCCCCGGCCCAGCCAGCCCTCCCCCGCCGGCAGCGGCCGCGGGCTGAACTTGCCGATGCCGGCGGTCACCAGCACCGCGCCGGCGGCGACCTCGGTGCCGTCGTCGAGCCCCACGACCACGCCGTCGTCACCGTGCTCGAGGGTGGTCGCGGTGCGCCCGAGGAGGTACGCCGGGTCGGCGGTCGCGGCCTGCTCGACCAGTCCGGCGACCAGGTCGCGGCCCTTGACGGCGGGGAACCCGGCCACGTCGAGGATCAGCTTCTCCGGGTACATCGCGGTGACCTGGCCGCCGAGCTCGGGCAGCGAGTCGACGACGGCGACCCGGTGCCCGCGGAAGCCGGCGTAGTAGGTGGCGAAGAGCCCCGTCGGGCCGGCACCCACCACGAGCAGGTCGGTCTCGATGCGCGCGGGCGCGCTGGTCGGGCTGGCGGTCGCGGTCACGGCGGCGATCCTGCTCCTCCCGCCCGAGGTGGTCCACTAGAACGTGTTCTAGGTTCGGTCGGGACAGTTCTATCAGAGCGCGTCGAGATCCGTCACGACCCAGTCCCCCGCGTCGCGGTGGAGGGTGACCACCACGCGGTTGAGGTCGGCCCGCGGCTGCTTGCTGCCCTTGCCCGTCGTCGCCTGGTTGACGAACAGCAGCGCCTTGACGTCGTGCTCGCTCGCCGAGATCGCCGAGGCCGCCACGACCGAGGCCTCGACCTTCGCCTGGTTGCGCTCGGTGTCCTCGCGGATCGCCTCGAGCGTCTCGGTGTACTCCGTCTGCATCTTCGGTGCGAGCAGCGGCAGCGCGGCCTCCATGTCGGCGTCGAGGGTCTTCGCGGAGTAGGACAGCACCTTCTCCGCCGCCTCCGTCGCCGCGCTCAGCCCGGCCGACTTCGCGCCCTCGGACTCGAAGACCACGCCGTCCGCGAGGGGGGTCGTGCCGTCGGGTGGGCCGTCGGTCCCCTCGTCGACGGTGAGCATGCGGACGAGGACGACGGCCAGCGCGACGACCAGCACGGCCAGGACCGCCACGGGCCAGCGGCGGTGCGGCTTGCTGTCGGCTCGCGGGGTCTCGTCGACGCTCGCTGGCGCTCGCTGCTCGACCAGCGGCTCAGGCTCGGCGGCGGGTTTCGAGACGGCGCTGGCGCGCCTCCTCAACCAGCCGGCCGAGGGGGTGGTCTCGAGGTCGGAGCCGCAATAGCGGCAGCGGATGGCGGCGGCCTTGATGGTCTCCGCGCAGAACGGGCAGGTCTTGGTCTCGTCGGTCATGGTCGGCCCCCTCATCCCACGAACTGCACGTTGGAGGCCAGCCACTCGTCGCCCTCACGGACCATGTCGAGCTGGAGCCGGTAGTAGCGCGGCTGCGACGTGCCGTCGGTGGTCACGTTGGAGACCTCGCTGTCGGCGGCGACGTAGACGAGCGCGGAGTCGGCGTCGAGGTCGCCTACACCGAGGGCGACGACGGTGCCGGTGCTGACGGACTTGTTGCGCTCGGCCGCCTCGACGAGCTGCTCGACGTTCGCGGCGTACTGCTCCTCGAACTCGCCGGTGGCCAGCGACAGCACCTTCTCCGTCAGCGGCTCCATGTCGCGGTGGTCGACCTCGAGGAACGCGAGCGTCAGCTGTCGCGCCGCCTCGGCGACGTCGCGGTGCGCCTGCGTCAGCTCCTCGTCGCCGCCGCCGGCACTGCCGGTCACGGCGACCCGGAACGCGTCGCGGCCCTCGTCGGAGCGCAGCGCGGTCACGGCGATCGCCCCGGTCAGGGCCACCGCCAGCACCGCCAGGACGGCGGTCAGCACGCCCCAGCGCGAGGTCCGAGCCTGGTCCAGGCGCAGCGGACTCACATCCCCTCCTGCGGGCCGATGAGCATCCAGCGCCAGGAGTCCTCGCCGAACACGTCCTGCAGCCCGCCCTTGCTCCCGATGGTCACGGCCGGTTCGTCGGCGAGGGTAGCGCCCGGCGCGACCCGGTTGGTCGAGCCCCCGAAGCGGGGAGCGTACTTCGGTCCGCGCTGGTTGTACGGCGGTCCCGAGAGGCACGTGGCCGGGTAGATCGGGGCGTCGGTGAGGTCGGAGGACGGCCGCCACTCGTTGCTCGGCCTGAAGCCCTCCCGGCACGGACCAGGGTTCTGCGCCAGCTGGAGGTTGATGTGGCCGTAGCCGTCACCGGGGGTGCCGGTGAAGCCGTTGGCGACGATCTTGGGGAACGTCACGAGCAGCTGCTCGACGGCCGGGAGCCGGGTGGTGACGATCTGGTTGAGCGTCACCAGGTTGCCGATGAAGACCGGCATCGTCGGCTCGAGGCCGGCCATCAGCCTGTCCACCTCGCGCACCGCGCTGGCCCCGCCCTCCAGGACGGTGCGCAGCTCGGGGTCCTTGCCCCTCAGCGTTCCGGTCAGGTCGGCCAGCGAGCGGGCGAAGGTGCGGATGTCCTCGCGGTGGCGCTGCTGGGTGCGCAGCACGGTGCGGCCGTTGTCGAGCAGGCGGAACGTCGACTCCTCGTTCTCCAGCGCGGCCTCGACGAAGCGGGAGCCGCTGTCGACCATCCGCTCCAGCGGGCCGGCGGTGTCGGCGAAGGCCAGACCGAGCTCCTCGATGACGGTCGAGAGGTTGCCCTGGTCGACCGAGGAGACCAGCTGGTCGAGGTCGACGAGCAGCTCGTCCTCCCCCACGGGCAGGCTGTCGGCGTCGCCGGCCAGGACGGCGCCGTCCTCGGCGTACGGCCCGTCGCCGCCCTCGGGGACGATGTCGAGGTACTGCTCCCCGACCGCGGAGAGGTTGTGCACCTCCACCTTCGCGTCGAGCGGGATCTTCGTGCCCTCCTCGAGCGCGAGCTCGGCCTCGAGCCCCTCGCGGGTCACGTCCATCCCCGCGACCTTGCCGACCTTGACGCCGCGGTAGGTCACCTCGCTGCCCACGAACAGGCCGCCGGAGTCGGGCAGCGTCGCGGAGATCGTCAGGCCGCGGCCGAGCAGCCGGTCGACGAGCCCGAGGTAGGTGCCGGTCACGTAGACGATGCCGATGGCCGCCAGCGCCACGAAGAGCACCAGCCGGACCTTCACCCCGCGCGTCATCGGCCCAGCCCCTCGGCGAGGAGGCCGCCGCCGGTGCCGACCGACGAGTCACGGGTGTAGCCGTCGGTGCCGGCGCGGCCGAGCCCCGGCAGCGTCGGCAGGCCCGGGATGTCCGGGAGCGGGATGTCCGGCAGGTCCGGCAGGCCGGGGATGTCGGGCAGCGGGATCGACGGGCCGTCGCCGGGCTGCTCGATGAGCTGGGTGATGCCCTCCAGCGAGACGTCGAGCGCGAACTTCGCGTTGGCGTAGTCGCCCTTGACGATCTCGCTGGCCTGCTCGGGGAACGGGAAGCTGATCAGCAGCGAGAGGCCGCGCGGCAGCGAGTCGCCGGTCTCGTTGAGCCGGCGCAGGATCGGCCGCAGGTGGTCGAGGTCGGCCAGGAGGTTCTCCTTGGTGCCGTTGATGACCCGGGTGCCGACCTCGCCGAGCTCGTCGAGCTGGCCGAGCATCGCCACGAGCTGGTCGTGCTGCTCGTTGAGCACCTCCAGCGCCGGGCCGGTCGCCTCGATGGCGTCGGTGATGGTGCGCGACTCCCGGTTGAGGGTGCGGGCGAGCTTGTCGAGCGACTCCATCGCCGAGACGATGTCGTCCTTCTGCTCGTCGAGCCCGCCGACCAGCTGCTCGAGCTGGTTGAACAGCGACCTCACGTCGTCGGTGCGACCGGAGAGCATGTCGTTGACCTCGTCGCTGATCTGCTTGATCTGGCCGACGCCGCCACCGCTGAGCAGGAACGACAGCGCGCCGAGGACCTCCTCGACCTCCGGGTTGCGGCCGGTGTCGGCGAGGTCGAGCCGGTCGCCGTCCTCCAGCCGGCCCCGCGCGCGGCCGGCGGGCTCCTCGAGGGCGACGTACTTCTCCCCCAGCAGGCTGGTCTGGCGGATCTCGGCGACCGCGTTGTCGGGCAGCTCGATGTCGCTGCGGATCTTGAGGCGTACGACGGCGTTCCACCCGTCCCGCTCGACGTCGTCCACCTCGCCGACCACGACGTCGCTCACCATGACCGGCGAGCGGGGCACGACGTTGAGCACGTCGTCGAACTCCGCGGTCACCGTGAACGTCTCCTCGCCGCTGACCGGGCTGCCGGGCAGCGGCAGGTCGTAGGCGCCGTCGAAGTCACAGGCCCCGAGCAGCGGGACGGCCACCGCGAGGGCGACCAGGCCGGCGGCCCGCCTGGTCAGGCCCGTGATCGAGGTCCTCATCGGGGTCCACCTCCGAGCAGCTGGCGCAGGTCCTGGGCCGGGACGGCCTCGCCCGGGACCCGGGTGTCGGGGGCATCGGCGCGGGCCGGGCCGCGCGGGAGCGCGAGGCCGAGCGGCTCGAGGAGCGACGTGAGCAGCTTGCAGACCGTGCCCGCCGCAGGGACACCGGCGTTGGTGACGACGGCGCACAGGAAGCCGTCGAGGTCCTCGACGTTGGGGCCGACCTGGATCCGGGCGTTCTGCGAGCCGGTCTTGGTGTCGAAGCCGAGCGCCAGGTTGCCCAGGCCCAGCGGACCCTTCTCGATCGCCTGGGTCAGGGACTCCTGCTCCGAGACCAGCACGTCGAGCACGTCGGTGAGGTCCTCGACCTCGCCGACCAGCGCCTTGCGGTTGTCCTTCACGAACGCCTCGACCGTGCCGACCGCGCCGGCGAGGGCCTCCAGGGCGGCGCCGAGCTCCTGCCGCTCCCCCGAGAGCTGCTCGGTGGCCCGGCCCAGGTCGCCCATGAACTCGTCGACGAGGCCGTCGTTGCGCGCCAGGGTCCGGGTAAAGGCGTCCAGCTGCTTCACGGTGCCGAAGAGGTCGCCGCTGTTGTCGCCGAAGGTCTGGGCCGCGGCCGACAGGTCGCGGATGAGCTGGTTGGCCGTGCGCCCCTGCCCGTCGAGCGCCTCGGCACCCGAGGCCAGCAGCGTGTCGAGCGACCCGTCCTTGTTGGCGCCGTTGGGCCCGAGCGCGTTGGCCAGGGTCGAGAGGCTCTCGTAGATCCGGTCCAGCTCGACCGGGCTCGCGGTCTCCGCCAGCGGGATGTCGGCGCCGTCGGCCATGACCGGCCCCTCGGTGTGGACGGGGGTCAGCTGGACGAACCGGTCGGCGACCAGGGTCGGGGTGACGATGACGGCCCGGGCGTCCTTCGGCACGTCGTAGGTGTCGTCGTACACCATCTCCACCCGCACCGACTCGCCCTCCGGCACCACCGCGGTCACCTCGCCGACGGGCACGCCGAGGATGCGCACCTCGGTGCCGACGAAGACGCTCACGGCCCGCGCGAAGTGCGCGGTGACCTTCTTCTGGCCGCCGTCGCCGTCGACGAGCACCAGCACGGTGCCGACGAGCAGCAGCGCGGCGACCAGGGCGACGGCGGCCCGCATCGTGATCCGTGGCACGGTCAGCTCCTCCGTCCGGGGACGAACTCGCCGGCGAGGCCGAGCAGGTTGACCAGGTAGGCGTCGAACCACGGACCCGTGCCGACGATGTGGCCGAGGATGTCGGCGTACGGCCCGACGGCCTGGGCGGTCTCCTTGAGCTTGTCGCGCCGGTCGCGCAGCATCGTGGTCACCGTGCGGAGGTCGCGCAGCGCCGGGCCGATCTCGTCCTCGTTGTCCTTGGCGAGCCCCTTCAGCTGGGTCGCGAGCGTGCGGGCGTTGACGAGGAGGTCGTGGATGGCCTCCTCGCGCCGGTCGAGCTCGTCGAAGACCTGGCTGCTGCTGGCCATCAGCTGCACCAGGTCGCCGCGCCGGTCGGCGAGCAGCCCGGTGACCGACTCGGCCCGGTCGAGCAGGCCGGCGAGGTCCTCGTCGCGGGTCGCGATGGTGCGCGAGAGCCGGGACAGGCCGGTGAAGCTGTCCTGCACCTCCGGCGCGGCGCCGTCGAGGGTCTCGGAGATGACGTCGAGCGCCTCGCCGAGCTGCTCGTCGTCGATGGACTCGGTGGTGGTGGTCAGGTCGCCGAGCACGTTGACGATGTCGTACGCCGACTGGGTGCGCTCGACGGGGATGGTGCCGCCGGCCTCGAGCTGGCCCTCGTCGCTGGGGACGACCTCGAGGTACTTCTCCCCCAGCAGGTTGAGCACCTCCACCGACGCCCGGCTCTCCGGCCCCAGCTCGGTGCCGGCGTCGAGCTCGAAGTCGACGACCACGAGGCCGTCCTCGACCGACATCGCGTTGACCCGGCCGACGCGCTTGCCGGCGATCTGCACCATGTGGCCCGGCCGCAGTCCGCTCGCGTCGGTCAGCTCGGCGTGGTAGCCGACGCCCCGGAAGCCCGGGAACTTCTGCAGGTTGAACGCCGCCGCCATCACCACGAGCAGCACCACCAGGGCCACCGCGCCGAAGCGCATGACCTGGCGGTCGCTGCGTCCCCGCGCGCCCACTACCGGTCCCCCATCATTGGCACCTCGGAGCGGTGCTGTGGAAGGACAGGTCGTTGAGCGCGTCCTCGAGCCAGCCGAGGTCGATGCCGAGGATCTTGGGGAGCTTGATGCTGCCCTCGAAGTCGCAGAGGTAGTAGTTGTACCAAGACCCGTAGGTGCCGATCCGGGTCTGGTCGGTCATCGCCTCGGGCAGCCGGTCGAGCAGGGTGGTGAGCACCTCGAGGTTCTCCTGCTTCGACAGCGTGCGGACGAGGCGACGCAGTCCGCGGACGTCCTCGGCGAGCAGCGGCCGGGCCCGGGTGAGCAGGTCGGCGACGGTGTCGGTGAGCTCGGAGAGGTTCTGCACCGAGGTGCCGATGACGTCGCGGTCCTCGGCGAGGTTGCCCATCCACTCCTCCAGTCCGGTGACCAGCTCGGAGAGCTGGGTGCGCCGCCGGTCGACGGTGCCGAGCAGCTCGTCGAGGTTGGTGATGACCTCGCCGATCAGCTCGTCGCGGTCGGCGAGGGTGTTGGTGAGCGACGCGGTGCGCGCCAGCAGGCCCTGCACGGTGCCGGACTCCCCCTGGAGGACGTCGATGATGTTCTGCGACAGCTCGTTGACCGCGGCCGGGTCGAGCGCGGAGAAGAGCGGCTGGAAGCCGTTGTAGAGCGCGGTCAGGTCCAGCGCGGGCTCGGTGCGGCTGACCGGCATCGTCGCGTCGTCGTCGAGCCGCTCGCCGCCCCTCGGGCCCTCCTCCAGCGCCAGGTAGCGGTCGCCGACGACGTTGAGGTAGCGGATCTCCGCCCGGCTGGTCGTCGTGAGCGGCACGTCGGCGGCCACGGAGAACGTGACCATCGCGCGGCTGCGCTCGTGCAGCTCGATCTCCTTGACCTCGCCGACCGGGATGCCGGCGATCCGGACGTCGTCGCCCTCCTGGAGCATGCTCGCGCTGGTGAACTCGGCGTGCACGGTGCGCTTGTCGCCGAAGCCGATGTTGCCCATGATCACCGCCAGCAGGCCGGTGACGAGCACCGAGACGACGGTGAAGATCCCGAGTTTGACCGCCGCGAGGATCGTGGTGGTGTTGCGGGTGCTCATCGCTCCACCACCGTCCCGCGGACCTGCGGGCCGTAGAGGAGCGCCGAGAGCGAGCCGAGGTCGCGGTAGGACAGCCCCGCCTCGCTGGCCAGCAGCACGTTGACCAGGCGCTGCTCGGGCACGGTGCCGGCGTACCCCTTGGTGGGGTTGCGGTACGACGCCGGGTCGACGGTCCGGAACGGCAGCGTCGAGCCGACGATCTCGTCCTGGTCGCTGCCGTCGCGCAGCGGCGTGCTGTTGGGGCCGTCGGGCCGCGGGAGGCCCGCGCACCACGGCCCGTGCCCGACCTCGCCGTACTCCGGGCGGTCGTTGACGTCGTAGGCCGGCTTCTGCACCGAGCCGAGCTCGAGCACCTGGTTGACGCGGTCGTTCTTGAAGATCTCGGCGAGCTTCGCGGTGTAGATGTCGAGCCCCTCGAGCAGGCAGGGGTACTGCGGCGCGTAGGTGTCCAGCAGCCGCAGCAGCGGCCGGGAGAGCTCACCGAGGCGGATGATGCCGTCCTCGTTCTCGGCCAGCACCCGGGTGGTCGTCTCCGCCATGCCGGTCACGTCGCCGATGAAGGAGGAGAGCTCGGCCTCCTGGTCGGCGATCGTGCGCGCCGAGACGGTGGCGTTGCGCAGCAGGCGCAGCACGTCGGGGGTCGCGCGCTCGTAGATGCCCGAGACGTCGGCGATGAGCTCGAGGTCCTGCTCGAGCGTGGGCAGCCGCTCGGCCAGCCGGCCGGTGTAGCCGTCGAGCCGCTCCAGCAGCGCGCCGACCCGCTCGCCGCGGCCGGCGAGCGCGGAGGCCAGGGCGTAGAGGGTGCTGTTGAGCTCGGCCGGCTTGACCGAGCGCAGCAGCGGGAAGAGGTTCGCCAGGATCCGGCTGAGCTCGACGTTGGTCTCGACCCGGTCGGCGGGCACCACGTCGCCGTCGGCGACCGGCTCCGCGGACGGCTCGCCCGGCTCGACGAGCGAGACGAACTTCTGCCCGAACAGCGTCGTCGGCAGGATCTCGACCCGCACGTTGCGCGGGATGTCGCGCGCGGCCGCGGGCTGGAGGGCGAGGTCGACGACCGCCTGCTCGCCGTCCTGGCTGATCGAGTCGATCCGCCCGACCAGCACGCCGTGGTAGCGCACGTCGCCGTTGACCGCGAGCTGCAGGCCGGCCCGGTCGGCCTCGAGCGTCATCCGCGTCGAGCGCTCGAACTCCTTGTTGTAGATCGCCACCGACAGCCACAGCAGCAGCGCGATGACGGTCAGGAACACGACGCCGGCGACCAGCAGCCGTCGGTGCTCCCGGGGGGTGTCGTGGTGGACGTTGACCAGCACGCGGCTACCCCGTGATCCGCACGGTCGTGGTGGAGCCCCAGATCGCGAAGCTGAGGAAGAAGTCGGCGACGACGGTCGTCACGATGCTGGTGCGGATCGCCTTGCCGACGGCCATGCCGACCCCGGCCGGGCCGCCCGAGGCGGTGTAGCCGTAGTAGCAGTGGATGAGGATGATCGCCACGGCCAGGAAGATCAGCTTGAAGAACGACCACAGCATGTCGATCGGTGGCAGGAACTGCAGGAAGTAGTGGTCGTAGGTGCCGGCCGACTGGCCGTAGACCATCGTGGTGATCAGGCGCGGCGAGAGGTACGACGCGCTCAGCGCCACGACGTACAGCGGGATGACCGCGATGAACGCCGCGATCATGCGGGTCGTCACCAGGAACGGCAGCGACGGGATGCCCATCACCTCGAGGGCGTCGATCTCCTCGCTGATCCGCATCGCGCCCAGGCGCGCGGTGTAGCCGCAGCCCACGGTCGCGGCCAGCGCGATCGCGGAGATCAGCGGGGCGACCTCGCGGGTGTTGAAGTAGGCGGAGATGAAGGCGGTGAACTTCGAGACGCCGAGCTGGCTGAGCGAGGCGTAGCCCTGGATGCCGACCTCGGTGCCGGCGAAGAACGCCAGGAACGCGATGACGCCCACGGTGCCGGCGATGACCGACAGCCCGCCGACGCCGAAGGAGACCTCGGCGAGGGTGTTGAGGATCTCGCGGGGGTAGCGGCGGATCGCCCGCGGCGTCCAGGCGAGCGCCTTGACGTAGAACAGCAGCTGGTCGCCGTACTCCTCCAGGCGCGCGCGACGCTCCTTGAGCAGGGCGCTCCCGACCTCGCTGATCGCCGACACCTCAGAGCCCCTGCTGCGGGACGACCTGGAAGTAGATCGCGGTGATGATCGCGTTGAGGAAGAACAGCAGCATGAAGGCGACGATCACCGACTCGTTGACCGCCCGGCCCACGCCGCTGGGGCCGCCGCCGGCGTTGAGCCCCTTGAAGGCGCCGACGATCGCGGCGAGGTAGCCGAAGACCGCCGCCTTGACCATCGAGATGTAGAGGTCGGGCAGGCTCGCCAGGGCGGTGAACGAGGACAGGAACGCCCCGGCCGACCCGTCCTGGATGATCACGGTGAAGAAGTAGCCGCCGCCGATGCCGGCGGAGATCACCAGGCCGTTGATCATCAGCGCGACGAACACGGTGGCCATCACGCGGGGCACCACGAGCCGGGCGATCGGGTCGACGCCCAGCACCTCCATCGCGTCGATCTCCTCGCGGATCTTGCGGGCGCCCAGGTCCGAGCAGATCGCCGAGCCCGCCGCCCCCGCGATGATGAGGGCGGCGGCGATCGGCGCCGCTTCGCGCACCACCGCCAGGACCGCGGAGGCGCCGGCGAAGGACTGCGCGCCGAGCTGTCCGGTGAGGTTGCCGACCTGCAGCGAGATCACCGCGCCGAACGGCACCGAGACCAGGATCGTCGGCATCAGCGTCACGCTGGTGATGAACCAGGCCTGCTCGATGAACTCCCGCAGCTGGAACGGGGTGGTGAAGAGGCGCTTGGTGACGTCGACGACCATCGCGGTCAGCTCACCGGGTCCGCGGATGACGGACACAGCAGAGAACGCCATCCCCCCACCTCCCCAGATCGATGACGGCGGGGCCCACCGTAGAACGTGTTCTTGTTTCGGGCAACGGGCGTCCACCGAACGGGCGGCCTAGGATGCCGACGTGCCGAGCCCGCCCGATCCCGCCGCCACCTGGGCGTCCTTCACCCACGACCCGCGCGCCAAGGCCAACGCGAGCCTGCGGGCCGGCGACGCCGACCGGGAGGTCGTGCTCCGCGTGCTCGGCGACGCGTACGCCGACGGGAGGCTGACCCGCGAGGAGCACGACCAGCGGGCCGCCAGGCTGGCCGCGACCCGCACCTTCGGCGAGCTGCGGCCGCTGCTCGACGACCTCGTGCCGACCTCCCCCGCGCCCTCGCGGGGAAAGACGGCGGCGCTGGCGGCCGCGGGGCCCGACGAGCTGCGCCGGATGGCCGTGCGCGAGTGGGAGTCCGACCGGCGCTCAGCGGTGCTCGCCTTCATCGGCCCCTCCCTCATCTGCTGGGCGGTCTGGCTGGCGACCTCCTTCGGGCCGGACGGCTTCGAGGCGTCCTTCCCCTGGCCGCTCATCGTGATGGCCGCGACCGGCTTCCACCTCGTGCGCACGCTCGTCGCCCGCCAGGAGCTGATCGCCTCCGAGCTGGAGCGGCTCGAGCGCCGCCAGGCGAAGGCGCTGCGCGGCCGGGACGGCCGGGGCGGGCGGGGCCTGCTCCCGTGACCCGCCGCGCCCTCCACCCGCGCGACGCCTCCCGCGACCAGCGGGTCCACGGCGTCCTGGGCCAGCACCCCTCCGCCGTGCTGCTCGGCGTGCAGCTCGTCGCGGTGCTCGTCTACCCCTTCCTCCAGGACTCCGCCGCCGGGCGGGCCGTCATCGGCGTGGTCCAGATCGGCGTCGTGACGATCGCGGTCTGGGCCGTGCGCCGCACCCCGGCGCTGAACTGGTCAGCGGCGTTCCTCGGCCTGCCGGCGATCGTCTTCACCGTGCTCGAGGCGATCTGGCCGCACACCGACTGGATCGTCCTGGTCTCGGCGTGCCTGCACGCGCCCTTCTACTTCTACGTCTCCTACGCGATGATCCGCTACCTCTTCCACGACGACCGGGTCACCACCGACGAGCTCTACGCGACCGGCGCGGCCTTCACCGTCGTGGCCTGGGGGTTCGCCTACCTGTACGCCGCGGTGCAGGTCGTCGTGGACGGCGCGTTCATCGGCACCACCTCCGCGGACCACCGCAGCTGGTTCGAGCTGCTCTACCTGTCCTTCTCCGTGCTCACCAGCGTCGGCCTGTCCGACGTCGTCCCCGTGGCCGCCCACGCACGGTCGTTGGTGATGATCGAGATGGTCGCCGGCGTCCTCTACGTCGCGCTCGTGGTGGCCCGCCTCGTCGGCCTGGTCGTCACCCGCAACGCCACCCGCCCCCCGCGCGACTGACCACCGGGCGGGCCGCTCAGGCGTCCCAGCCGTCGGGCCGGTGCTTGCGCGGCAGCGTCCCGACGACGAGCCGGTAGGACTCGTCCACCGCCTCGAGCAGCTCGTCGTCGGGGATCTCGTAAGACAGGTCGTTCCACCCCGAGCGGCCGATGTAGGCCATCACCCGCGCCTTCCCGGGGTGCCGGTCGAGCCACTCGTCGGCGACCTCGCGGATGCCGGCCTTGACGCCGACCCCGTCGGCGCGCAGGAACGCGAAGATCTTCGCCCGCCCCTCGGGGCCGACCTTGACCACCGGGTGCTCCTCGCCCCAGGGGTCGTCGGGCCACGCGCCGGGCTTGGCCAGGCAGTGCGCGCGGATCCGCTCGACGTCCACCCCCGGACCGTACTGGCGGACCGTACTGTCGGGCCATGGCCGCCGACGACGACTCCGCGATCAGCAGGCTGCTCCAGGAGGCCCGGGCCGGCCTCGCCCGGGTCGAGCCGGCCGACCTCGCGGCCGCGGCCGCTGCGGGCGCGCTCGTGGTCGACACCCGGCCGGCCGAGCAGCGCCGGCGCGACGGCGAGCTCCCGGGGGCGCTGGTCGTCGACCGCAACGTGCTGGAGTGGCGCCTGGACCCCACCAGCCCGCACCGGCTGCCCGTCGCCGACGACCCGGAGCGTCGCGTGGTCGTCGTCTGCAACGAGGGCTACAGCTCGAGCCTCGCGGCGGCCACGCTGCAGCGGCTGGGCCTGCCGCACGCCACCGACCTCGTCGGCGGCTACCAGGCCTGGCTGGCGCAGGTCGGCGGCTGACCCAGCCAGCCTCCGTCCGACATCAGCGCCGCGCGCGGACCCGGCGCACGAAGGTCAGCAGGTTGCGCCGCAGCCGGGACGCCTCGCCGCGGCTGGCGTCGACGAACGACGCCCGCACCTCGCGCTCGTCCAGCGGCCTCACGTCTGGGTCTCGTCCGGCTCGCCGAGCCGGTAGCCCGCCAGGGCCGCCCGCGTCGTACCGGTGACGATCAGGTCGGCGAGTGCAGCGAGGCCGCGAGCTGCTCCCGGCTCGTGGCGCGCCGCGCCAGCCGACGGAACCGCCAGACCTGCGACCCGCCGAGCGCCCACAACGCGAACTGGGTCGCCATCGCCCAGCGGAACGCGTCCGCGGTGTAGTCCGAGCCCGTCGGGGTCCGCCAGTCGAGCACGAGCCCGATGACGACGACGAGCACGAGGGTCGCGATGAAGCCGCCCTGGTTGATCAGCCCGGTGGCGCTGGCGAGACGCGCGGGCGGGTTGGACGTCCGGCCGACGTCGAAGCCGATCATGCAGGTCGGGCCACCGATGCCGACGACGGCCGCGAGACCGACGAGCACCGCGAACGGCGCCTCCCCCGGCCACAGCAGCACCACGGCCCAGGCACCGGCCAGCGCCGTGATCACGGCCAGCACCATCGAGGACCGCTGCCACGGGTAGGCGCCGACGAACCAGCCGAGGACCGGCCCGACCGTCATCGCCGCCGCGACGATCACCGTCAGCAGCGCGCCGGCCTCGCCGGAGGACAGTCCCTCGCCGCGGACGAAGAACGGGTAGCCCCACAGCAGGCCGAGCATGTTGCTGCTGAACGGCGTGGAGAAGTGCATCCAGAAGCCCAGCCGGGTCCCGGGCTCGGCCCACGACGCCGCCAGGCTGCGGCGCACCGCGACCAGCGACATCGGCTCGCCCCGCAGGTTGCGGGCCCTCGGGCTGTCGCGCAGCACGAGCAGCAGCGCGACCATCAGCACCGGCCCGACGGCAGCGGCGGTCAGGTAGGCGTTCGTCCAGCCCAGGTCGCGCAGCGCCCAGGTCATCGGCACCGCCGCGATCACCGAGCCGAGCTGGCCGATCGTGCCGGTGAGCTGGCTGAACAGCGGGATGCGCCGGCGCGGGAACCAGCTGTTGACCAGCCGCATGACGCAGATGAAGGTCAGCGCGTCACCGACGCCGACGAAGGCACGGGCGCCCAGCGCGACGGCGTACGACGTGGCGAAGGCGAACACGCTCTGGCCGATCGTCATCACCGCCAGCCCCGCCGCCAGCACGCTGCGCGAGCCCCACCGGTCCACCAGCAGCCCGACGGGCACCTGCATGCCGGCGTACACCAGCAGCTGGAGCATCGTGAACGTCGCCAGCTGCGACGCCGAGATGTCGAAGCGCTCCGAGGCCAGCAGGCCGGCCACCGCGAGCGAGGAGCGGTGGAAGACCGCCAGCAGGTAGACCAGGAGCCCGACGCCCCAGACCAGGACCGCGGTCCGCAGGCGGGGGTCCTCCGTCACCAAGCCCTGCTGGTTACTTCGTTGCCGGCGCTCGCTTCGTCGCTGCGCCTCACTTCGTCGCCGGCGCTCGCTGCGCTCGCGCTGCTCCCGCGCTCGCGGCCAGCACTCGAGCTCGTTCCTCGCTCGGCGCTGCCGCTCACTTGGTCGCTTCCATCATCTGCCGCAGCTCCTTCTTCAGCTCCGAGATCTCGTCGCGCAGCCGCGCGGCGAGCTCGAACTGCAGCTCCGCGGCGGCGGTCCGCATCTGGTCGGTGAGGTCCTGGATCAGCTGCGCGAGGTCGGAGCTGGGCATGCCGGCGAGGTCCTTGGCGTGCTTGCCCGCGGCGTCCTTGCCGAGCGTCGGCACCGGCTGCTTGGCCTTGGCGCCACCCGCGCGGCCCTTGGCCTCGGTCCCGGCCCAGGTCTCCAGCAGCGCCTGGGTGCTCTCGTCCTCGCGGGCGAGCATCTCGGTGATGTCGGCGATCTTCTTGCGCAGCGGCGTCGGGTTGATGCCGTGCTCGGTGTTGTAGGCGATCTGCTTGGCACGGCGCCGGTTGGTCTCGTCGATGGCGTTCTCCATCGACGGGGTGATCTTGTCGGCGTACATGTGCACCTGGCCCGACACGTTGCGGGCCGCGCGGCCGATCGTCTGGATGAGCGACTTGTCCGAGCGGAGGAAGCCCTCCTTGTCGGCGTCGAGGATCGAGACCAGCGAGACCTCCGGCAGGTCGAGGCCCTCGCGCAGCAGGTTGATGCCGACGAGCACGTCGTACTCCCCCAGCCGCAGGTCGCGCAGGAGCTCGATGCGCTTGAGGGTGTCGACCTCGGAGTGGAGGTAGCGGGTGCGGATGCCGGCGTCGAGGAGGTAGTCCGTGAGGTCCTCGGACATCTTCTTGGTCAGCGTGGTGACCAGGACGCGCTCGTTCTTGTCCACGCGCAGCCTGATCTCGTGGATCAGGTCGTCGATCTGGCCCTTGGTCGGCTTGACCACGACCTCGGGGTCGACCAGCCCGGTCGGGCGGATGATCTGCTCGACGACGTCGCCGCCGACCTTGTCCAGCTCGTAGTCGCCCGGGGTCGCGGAGAGGTAGATCGTCTGGCCGATCCGGTCGAGGAACTCCTCCCACCGCAGCGGCCGGTTGTCCATCGCGCTGGGCAGCCGGAAGCCGTGGTCGACCAGGTTGCGCTTGCGCGACATGTCGCCCTCGTACATCCCGCCGATCTGCGGGACCGCGACGTGGGACTCGTCGACGACGAGCAGGAAGTCCTCGGGGAAGTAGTCGAGCAGGCAGTTGGGCGCCGAGCCGCGGGCGCGGCCGTCGATGTGCATCGAGTAGTTCTCGATCCCCGAGCAGGAGCCGACCTGGCGCATCATCTCGATGTCGTACGTCGTGCGCATCCGCAGCCGCTGGGCCTCCAGCAGCTTGCCCTCGCGCTCGAACCGCGCCAGCTGGTCCTCCAGCTCCAGCTCGATCCCCTTGATCGCCCGCTCCATGCGCTCGGGGCCGGCGACGTAGTGGGTCGCGGGGAAGACGTAGAGCTCCTCGTCCTCGGTGAGCACCTCACCGGTGACGGCGTGCAGCGTCATCAGCCGCTCGATCTCGTCGCCGAAGAACTCGATGCGCACCGCGTGCTCCTCGTAGACCGGGAAGATCTCGAGGGTGTCGCCGCGGACCCGGAAGGTGCCGCGGGTGAAGGACATGTCGTTGCGGGTGTACTGGATCTCCACCAGCCGCCGCAGGATCGAGTCGCGGTCGTGCTCCTCGCCGACCTTGAGCCGGATCATCCGGTCGACGTACTCCTGCGGCGTGCCCAGGCCGTAGATGCAGGAGACCGTGCTGACCACGATCACGTCGCGGCGGGTGAGCAGGCTGTTGGTCGCGGAGTGCCGCAGCCGCTCGACCTCCTCGTTGATCGAGGAGTCCTTCTCGATGTAGGTGTCGGTCTGCGGGACGTAGGCCTCGGGCTGGTAGTAGTCGTAGTAGGAGACGAAGTACTCGACCGCGTTCTCCGGGAAGAGCTGGCGCAGCTCGTTGGCGAACTGGGCGGCGAGCGTCTTGTTCGGCTGCATGACCAGCAGCGGTCGCTGCACCTGCTCGGCGACCCACGCGACCGTCGCGGTCTTGCCGGTGCCGGTCGCACCGAGGAGCACGACGTCCTCCTCGCCGCCCTTGATCCGCTTGGTGATCTCCTTGATCGCGGCGGGCTGGTCGCCCGACGGCTGGTAGTCCGAGATCACCTGGAACGGGGCGACGCGGCGCTCGAGATCGGTCACGGGACGCATGGCTTCGAGCGTACGCCGCAGCGCCGACAGTCCCTCCGTGACGACCGTCGCAGGCGGCGGCTCCGGCCGACGACGCCCCGGGCCGGTGCCCTAGATTGACCCCGTGACCGCCCGCCGCCAGCTCGTCCTCGAGCGGGTGCTGCGGATCCTGCGCCGCACGCTGCTGACCGTCGTCGGCGTCCAGCTCGCGCTCGCGATCGGGATGTCGCTGGTCGACTCCTACCGGCGCCGTGGCAAGAAGCCCAAGCCGTTCCCGGTCACCCCGCCGCGCACCGTGCCGCTCGGCGAGGGCACGGTGACGACGTACACCTTCGGCAAGGACCTCTACGAGGACATGCTCGCCGCCATCGCCGGCGCCAAGAAGCAGGTCCTGTTCGAGACCTACATCTGGAAGGGCGACGCGGTCGGCGAGCGGTTCAAGCAGGCGCTGGTCGACGCGGCCGCGCGCGGCGTGGACGTCTACTGCATCTACGACGGCTTCGCGAACCTCGTCGTCTCCCCCCGCTTCAAGCGCTTCCCGCCGTCGCTGAAGGTGCTGCGCTACCCCGTGTACGGCGCCGGGTGGCGCTTCTTCGACCTCGGCCGCTACGGGCGCGACCACCGCAAGGTGCTCGTCGTCGACGACGAGGTCGGCTTCGTGGGCGGCTACAACATCGGCTCGGCCTACGAGACCGAGTGGCGCGACACCCACGTGCGCGTCACCGGGCCGGGCGTCTGGGACCTCAAGCGCGCCTTCGCCGACTTCTGGAACCTGCACCGCCGGCGCCGCATCGGCCACAGCGAGCGGCCGCTGCTGCTGGAGACCGCGTCGACGTGGGAGCCGATGATCCGCTTCCAGCGCAACGTGCCGCGGCTGTGGATGTTCCCCATCCGCGGGATGTACCTCGAGGCGTTCAACCGCGCCAGCCGCAACATCTGGATCACCCAGGCCTACTTCCTGCCCGACCAGCAGCTCGTCGACGCGCTCCGGGACGCCGCCCGCCGCGGGGTGGACGTGCGACTGCTGGTGCCGCTCAAGTCCAACCACATCGTCGCCGACTGGATCTCGCGCGGGTACTTCTCGCAGCTGCTCGAGGCCGGGGTGCGGATCTTCCGGTTCAAGGACGCGATGGTCCACGCCAAGACCGCCACCGTCGACGGCACCTGGTCGACCGTCGGCACCGCCAACATCGACCGGCTCAGCCTGCAGGGCAACTACGAGATCAACGTCGAGGTCATCGACGGCGCCCTCGCCCGGACGCTGGAGGAGATCCACCTCGTCGACGAGTCGAACTCGATCGAGCTCACCTGGGGCGAGTGGGAGGCGCGCGACCTGCACCGCCGCTTCACCGAGTCGCTGCTGCGGCCGTTGCGCCCGCTGCTCTGACGGCTGTCTCCGCTCGCCGGGTGGTGGGCCGGGGTCGGTGGGCGGGGTCGGTGGGGCCCCGATCGCGCCGGGTTGCCGGGTGCCGTCCCACGGGTCCCACCCGTCACGTCCGTCCCACCGCTGACGGGAGTCCTGCACATATCGGGGCAGATCTACCCCGATATGTGCAGGGGTCACCGGTTAACCGGTGACTCCTGCACCAGCGCCGCCGGCGACCCGGCGACCCGCAGCCATGCCGCGCCGAGCAGCAGCCCGGGCTCAGCCGGAGGGGAAGCGGATGGTGGCGGCGAACGCGAGCGCCTTGGCCTTGTCGCCCTTGACGCCGAGCCGGCCCTTGACGACGCCGGCGACGGCGCCGAGGTGGCCGGTGGCGAGCCGGAGGAAGTCGTGGGCCTCGCAGACGATCGTGGCGTCGCGGCGGCCCTCGTCGTCGCGGGTGACACAGGCGGCGCCGTCGCGCAGCGTGACGACGTAGCGGTCGGGGTCGCCCGGGCCGCCGCCGAGCCGGAACCCGACGACCAGGTCGAGACCGTCGGCCTTGCGCTCGTCGACGAACGACGGCAGCCGGCGGAAGACCTCCTCGAGCACGACCGGACGGAAGCCGCCGGCCATCACCCGGCGCAGGTGGTCGGTCGACGCCTCCCCCACGGCCCGGGCCACCGCGTCCGGGTCCAGGGTGGTCGGGTCGACGGCGACCTCGTCGCTGCCGGGCACGCGGAAGACCCCGCCGACGGCCAGCGCCAGCATCGCGTCGCCCTCGACGTCGAGCCCTCCGCAGAGGTACTCCAGCCCGGCGTTGCGCTGGCCGGCCACGAGCCGCACGAACCGCAGCAGGCTGGTCGAGAGCACGACGTCGGCCTCGGCCGCGGCCCGCTCGTCGGCCACCGGCCGCACCGCCCCGCCGTCGAGCACGATCGCGTGGCTCTCCAGCAGCCGGCCGCGCCGCCGCAGGTCGAAGCGGACCGTGCCGGACACCGCGGCGAGGCGGTCGTGGTCGGCATACTCGTCCAGGCGGGCGAGGATGCCCGGCACCGCGGCGGCCCGCACCTCCTCGCGGCCGATGAGGTCCAGCAGGGTCTCGTCGTCGGTGGCCACGACCGCGGCGACCAGGTCCTCGGCGGGCGTCTCGGCGAAGAAGCGGTCCGCCTCCTCACGGTCGGCGGTGCGCAGGGCGGCGAGGGAGGTCGCGGTCACGGCACCTGGCTACCACGTCCGACCCTCGGCACGACACTGGCCGCGCGGGGGCGGGCAGTGGGAGGCTGCGCGCCATGCTCCCTCGCCTGCTCACCCGCCTGCTCCCGCGCTCGCGCCGCCTCCGTTCCCTGTCCGGCAAGCAGGTCCTGGTCACCGGGGCCGCCAGCGGCATCGGCCGCGCCACCGCGGTGCTCGCCGCGGAGGACGGCGCGGTCGTGCACCTCACCGACCTCGGGGCCGACCGGCTCGAGCAGGTCGCCGCCGACATCCGCGCCGCCGGCGGCCGGGTCGGCCATGTCGAGGCCGCCGACGTCTCCGACCACGAGGCGGTGCGGGCGCTGGCCCGGCGGCTCACCGACGCCCACGGCCCGATGGACGTCGTCATGAACATCGCCGGCATCTCCCGCTGGGGCACCGTCCGCTCCCTGGAGCACGAGGACTGGCGGCGCCTGGTCGAGGTGAACCTGATGGGTCCGATCCACGTCATCGAGGAGCTCGTGCCGCCGATGATCGACGCCGGCCGCGGCGGCCACCTCGTCAACGTCTCGTCGGCGGCCGGGATCATCGGGATGCCGTGGCACGCGGCTTACAGCGCCAGCAAGTTCGGCATCCGCGGCGTCTCCGAGGTGCTCCGTTTCGACCTGCGCCGCCACGGCATCGGCGTCAGCCTGGTCTGCCCCGGCGCGGTGGACACCCCGCTGACCGAGACCATCCACATCGCCGGCGTCGACAAGGCCAGCCCGACCTTCCGCCGCCTGCAGGCGCGCTTCCGGCACGGCGCGGCCACGCCGGAGCAGGCCGCAGCGGCGATCCTCGAGGGCGTGCGCCGCAACCGCTACTGGGTCTACACGTCGCGCGACATCCGGCTGGTGCACCTGCTGCAGCGGCACGTGCCGCCGGCGTACGCGCTCCTGATGCGGGTGATGAGCTGGGGCGCCAACAAGGCCCTGCCGGCCGTCGAGCAGGCCCGGCGCCCCGAGCGGGCCGCGTGAGCGCCCGGATCGGCCCCGGGTCGCGCCGCGACGTCGGCCTGGCGACCTGGGCCTTCGCGCACCTGGCCGGCCGGGTCTCCGGCACCGAGCCGCCGGCGGTCTTCCTGACGCTGGGCCGCCACCGCCGGCTCTTCCGCGGCTGGCTGCACTTCGCCGGCCGGATGATGCCCGGCGGCCGGCTGCCTCGACGGGAGACCGAGCTGGTCATCCTCCGCGTCGCGCACCTGACCGGCAGCGAGTACGAGGCGACCCAGCACCGCGGCCTCGGCCGCCGCGCCGGGCTGACCGACGCCGAGATCGACCGGGTCACCGACGGGCCGGACGCCGCCGGCTGGTCGCACCGCGAGCGGCTCCTGCTGCGCGTCACCGACGAGCTGCACGCGACCCAGGACCTCTCCGACGCCACCTGGGCCGACCTGCGCGCCGAGCTCGACGAGCCGACCTGCATCGAGGTGCTGATGCTGGTCGGGCACTACCAGATGCTGGCCACCACCCTCGGCGTGCTGCGGGTCCAGCCGGATCGCCGGCGCCGCTGAGGGCCGGACCGCCGGCTCACCAGGTGTCGACGGGCCGGCCGCTGCCGACGAGCCGGCCGTCACGGGCGGCGGCGTCGATGACCCGGGCGACGACCTGGCGGGTCTCGGCGGGGTCGATGACGTCGTCGATCTCGAAGTGCCGGGCGACGTTGAGCGCCGAGGACCGCTCGCGGGCGAAGGCGGTCAGCTCGGCGACGGTGCGCTCGCGCTCGGCCTCGTCCTCGATCGCCTCCAGCTCGCGGCGCATCGACAGCCGGACGGCGCCCTCGAGGCCCATCGCGCCCAGGTGGGCGCCCGGCCAGGCGACGGTGAGCAGCGGCTCGTGGGTGCTGCCGCCGAGCATCGCCTGCGCGCCGAGCCCGTAGGCGCGCCGCAGCACGACGCCGACCAGCGGCACGGTCAGCTGCGCGCCGGCCACGAGCAGCCGGGACGTGTGCCGCACCAGCCCGGTGCGCTCGGCGTCGGGGCCGACCATCATCCCGGGGGTGTCCACCAGCGAGACGACGGGGAAGCCGTGCGCGTCGCACAGCTGGAGGAAGCGGGCGGCCTTGTCGCCGGCGTCGGCGGTGATCGCGCCGGCCATGTGCCGGGTGTCGTTCGCGACGATCCCGACGGTCCGCCCCTCGATGCGGCCGAGCGCGGTCAGCAGCTCGGGCGCGAACGACGGCCGCAGCACGGTCACGCTGTCGACGTCGCAGATCGCCTCGACCACCGGCACGACGTCGTACGCCGTGCGCTCGCCCTCGGGGACCGCGTCGCGCAGGGGTGTCGGGTCGGGGGCGGTCCACCCCTCGACCGGCCCGAGGAAGTAGCCGAGCAGCTCGCGGGCGACGAGCGCGGCCTCGTCGTCCTCGGCGACGACGTCGACGACGCCGTTGGCGGTCATCACGTCGAGGGGGCCGACGTCCTCGGCGGCGACGTCGCCGAGCCCGCCGCCGGCGACCATCGCCGGCCCGCCCATGCCGAGGGACGCGCGTCGGGTGGCGACGACCAGGTCGGAGCAGCCGGCGACGACGGCGTTGCCGGCGAAGCAGTTGTCGTCGACGACCGCGATGCGCGGCACCCGCCCGGACAGCCGCGCCCACGCCGCGAAGGTGGTCACGTCGAGGGCGGACACGAGCGGGATGTCGGTGTCTCCGGGGCGGCCGCCACCGCCGGCGGCGAAGAAGACCGTCGGCAGCCCGAGCCGCTCCACGACGTCGAGGAGCCGGTCGGTCTTGCGGTGGCCGCGCATGCCCTGGGTCCCGGCCATGACGAGGTAGTCGTAGGAGAGCACCGCGCACTGCCGGCCGTCCACCGTGGCGAGTCCGCCCACGATGCCGTCGGCGACGGTGCGGTCGAGGAGGTCGTCGAGGTCGCGCCGGCCCTCCTGGGCGGCGGTGACGTAGCGGCCGTACTCGACCAGGCTGCCGGGGTCGACGACGTCGGCGAGGTTCTCCCGCGCGGTGCGGCCGCCCCGGGCGTGCAGGCGGGCGACGGCGTCGGGGCGGGCCGCGTCCTCGGTGAGCGCACGGCGGGCGAGCAGGTCGAGGAGCTCCTGGCGGATCGGCACGCCGCGGAGTGTAGGCGCGCGGCCGCGGGTCAGCGGTCGACGGGCGGCGGGGCGTGCTCGGCGCCGCGCCAGACCTCGTCGTCCATCGTGCAGCGGCCCTCGCGGTTGATCGGCTTGCGGTCGGTCGACATCGGCGAGCGGTGGGGTGTGCCGTAGCTGCACTGCTCCTGGCCGGCGATGAGCAGGTCGACGCCGAGCCAGCCGTCCTTGAACGCCGAGCCGAAGCGGCTGGTGCCGTAGCCCAGGGTGCCGGTCAGCCGGCGCAGGTGGGGGTCGCGGTCGGCGAGCAGGTCGCTGACCGCCACCAGCTCCCGCAGGGCGGGCGGCAGGTCCACCCCGAGGTCGTCGGCGAGGTCGCCGAGCGTGTCGAGGTCGTCCGGCGCGCGGCGCAGGATCCGGCGGAACTGCGGGTCGAACTCCTCCAGCCACGACGCGAACCGCCGCGCCGAGCCGGCGAACGTCGCCAGGTCCCCGCGGTGGGCGGCCAGCAGCTCGCCGACCTGCTGGCCGTTGTCGAGCAGCCGGTCGGTCTGCGGCCAGGCCTCGTCGAGGGCGCCGGACACCTCGTCGACGGAGACCAGGAGGTCCTCGAGGTCGTCGCCGGTGCCGTCGGTGGCCGCCGCGAGCTCGCGCAGCAGCACCCGGACGTCGCGGCCGTCGACGTGGTCGAGGAGGTTGTCGAGCCCGTCGGCCGCGGCGGCCATCGAGACCGGCACGTCGGCCGCCGTGGCCCGCACGACGTCGCCGTCGGCCAGGAACGGCCCGGCGTCCTGCTCGGGCTGGAAGTCGAGGAACTGCTCGCCCACCGGCGACAGGCTGCGCACGACCGCGCGGGCGTCGCGCGGCACCTCGACGCCGGGGCGCAGCGACACCGTGGCCACCGCTCCCCCGGCCGGGTCGAGCCCGACGTCGGTCACGGTGCCGACCCGCACCCCGCGGTACGTCGCCGGGGAGCCCTCGAAGAGCCCGCCGGTGCGCGGCATCTCCACGCGCACCGTGTCGGCCCGCCCGGTCAGCGGCACGTCCAGCACGACGGTGACCAGGTAGACCGCGCACAGCGCGAACGCCGCCACCAGCCCCACCAGGCCCAGCACGAGCCGGTCCCGCAGCAGCCGCGTCATCGGGGCACTCCCGTCGGTCGCAGGCCGAGCAGCCAGGGCAGGTCGGTCACCGTGCCGAGCAGGCCGGACAACCCCGGCGCGGGTGCCGCGCCCGGGAGCCCCGGCAATCCCGGGAGTCCGGGGAGTCCGGGCAGTCCCGGCAGCCCGCCCGACCCGTCGCTCGAGCCCCCTGAGCCTTCGCCCGAGCCGCCCCCGAGCCCGCCCGGGACGAGCGCGGCGGTGGCGTCGAGCCGGAACCGCAGGTTGAGGTAGTCGGTGGGCGCGGCGTGGTCCGCCCGCTCACCGAAGTCCGCCAGCACGTCGAGGCCCGGGACCAGCCGGTCGCGGGCGCCCAGCAGCTCCTCCAGCACCGGGCCGAGCTCGTCGACGACGGTGGTGAGGTCGGTGCGGGTCCGGCGGACGAGGCGGTCGGCGACGACGGCGAGCCGGTCGCTGCGGCGCAGCAGCCGCGCCAGGTCGTCGGTGTTGCGCGTCAGCGTGCGGGCAGCGGGCCGGAGGTCGCGCAGCGCCGCGTCGATGGTCGCCTCGCGGCGGTCCAGGGTGCGCGCGGCGTCGGCCAGGCCGTCGAGGACCCGGTCGATCTGCCGCGTGCTGGCCAGCGCCTCGCGCAAGAACCGGTCGGTCTCGGTGAGCACGCCGCGGGTCGCGCCGACGCGGCCGCCCAGGGCGGTGTTGAGCTCGGAGACGACCGTCTGCAGCTGCCCGAGGCCGCCGCCGTTGACGAGCAGGGACGCCGAAGCGAGCGTGTCCTCGACGGTGGCCGAGGTGCTGACGCGCGGGCCCTCGACGACGTCGCCGTCGGCGAGCGGGGTCCCGCGGCCGGCGGGCTCCACGTCGACGTACATCTCCCCCAGCGCGGTGGTGTAGCGCAGCCGGAACCGGCTGCCCCGCGGCAGCTCCACGTCGTCGTCGATCGCCATCTCGACCCGGGCGCGGTAGTCGTCGGGCCGGACGTCGACGACCTGCCCGACGACGAGGCCGCGGGACTTCACCGCCGCGCCGAGGGGCAGGTTGAGCGCGTCGTCGACGACGGCGGAGAGCCGCCACTCGTCGGCGCCGACCGCGGGCGGGCGCACCCGGTCGACGGAGTCGCCGAGCCCGCAGCCGCCGAGGACGAGGGCAAGGGCGAGGGTGGCCAGCACCGCACCCACGACGGCCGGTACGCCGCGACGCGCGGCCCGCTGCCGGCTCACGGCCGGCGCCCCAGGAGCGCGCGGAGCAGGTCGAGGAGGTCCGGCGAGGTGCCGAGCTCGTCGCAGACGCCGACGGGCAGCACGTCGTCGCAGAGGACGTCGGTGACCTCGTGGGCCGGCGAGAGGTGGCGCAGCGGCATCCGGACCTTGAGCCGCTCGTCGTCGCTGATCGCGTCGCCGATGTTGGCGAAGGTCAGCGGACTGACCTCGATCGCCTCGGCCAGGTCGGCCTGGTGGACCAGCAGGTTGCGGGTGACCCGGGTCAGGCCGCGCAGCGAGCCGCGCAGGGCGCCCCGGTTGTCGCGGACGAACGCGGCCAGGGTGTCGAGCGCCCCGCTGAGCGAGGTGAGCGAGCGGCCGAAGGCGTGGCGCTCGTCGGCGAGCAGGTCGGTGGCGTCGGCGACGCTGGTGAGCAGCTGGTCGACGACGTCGTCGTTGGCGGCCACGAGGGCGGTCAGCCGGTCCAGGCCGTCCACGGCACCGACCAGCTCCTCGCGGTGGTCCGACAGTCCACCCGCGGCGGCCGAGAGCTCGCGGATCGTCGCGTTGGCGTCGGCGCCCCGCCCGCCGAGCGCCTCGGCGCTGGAGGAGAGCAGGCGCCGCAGGGCGCGGGCCTCGCCGTCCTCGCCGGCCAGGCCGGTGCTGAAGCCCTCGAGGGAGGCGAGCACCTCGTCGAACTCCACCGGCGTGCGGGTGCGCTCGAGCGGGATGCGGTCGCCGTCCTCCATCCGCGGGCCGTCGGCGAAGGCGGGGGTCAGCTCGAGGTAGCGGTCGGTCGCGACCGAGCGGGCCACCACGACGGCCCCGGCGCTGGCGGGCAGGTCGGTGTCACCGTCGACCTCCAGCTCGACCTCGACGACCGGGCCGCGCGGCTCGATCGCGGTGATCTCCCCGACGGGCACGCCCAGCACGCCGACGTCGTTGCCGACGAAGAGGCCGGCGGCGTCGTCGAGCTCGGCGGTCAGCCGGATCGTCGAGGGCCCCAGCGGGTCGCAGCCGGCGGTGCCGAGCAGCCCGCCGAGCACCGCGACGAGGAGCACCGCCGAGGTGGAGCGCCGGGTCCGGGCCGGCCACGTCATCCGCACGTCCGCTCCAGGATGCACTCGAGGTTGTCGGGGGTCGCGCCGGGGACGTACTGGTCGAGCCAGGGCCCGGTGCCGCTGGCGTTGGCGAAGTAGCGGGAGGCGAGCGAGAGGTTCCGCACGGCCGAGCGGAGGTCGCCCGCGTGCTCCTCGAGCAGGTCGGTGACGGCCACCAGGTCGCGCAGGGCCGGGGCGAGGTCGGCCCGGGTGTCCTCCACGACGCCGGCGAGCTGGTCGCCGAGCTCGGCGAGGTCGCGCAGCAGGGCGTGGATGGTCTCGCGGCGCACGCGCAGGGTGTCGAGGATGGCGTCGGCGCCGCGCATGAGCGCCACCAGGTCCTCGCCGCTGTCGCTGAGCCGGCGGGTGACGTCGCGGGTGGCGCCGAGCAGCTCCCCGAGGTCCTCCGAGCGCCGGACGACGACGCCGGAGAGGCGGCGTACGCCGTCCAGGGCCGGGCCGAGCTCGCCGCCGGCGGCCTCCATCGTGTCCGCGACGGTGGCGAGCGACCGCTCGATCGCGGCGGTGTCGAAGGCGTCGACCTCGGGGACCGCCTGGTCGATGACGTCCTGGAGGTTGAACGGCACCCGGGTGCGCTCCGCCGGGATCGTGGCGTCGGCCAGCTCGCCCTCGCCGGCCGGGGAGACCTGGAGGTAGTGGGTGCCGAGCAAGGTCGCGACCTTGACCTCGGCGCTCGTCCGCGACCCGAGCCGCAGGTCGTCGTCGAGGGTGAAGGCGACCTCGACCATCTCGTCGCCGAGCTCGATGCCGGTCACCTCGCCGACGCCGACGCCGGCCACCTGCACCTCCTCGCCGACCCGCAGGCCGCCGGTGTGCTCGAGCACGGCGGTGTAGCGGTCCGACCCGGGCGCGACGCGCGCGGCGGCCGACACCCCCGCCCCCAGCAGCGCGACGACGACGATCGTGACCAGGCCGACCCGGGCCGGGTCGCGCTCCGCGAGGGCCTTCACCGGCACGCTCCTGAGTAGGGGCCGCCGCCGCTGGGGACCCAGACGGTCCGGTCGGCCAGGTCGACGCCGAGGTTGCAGAGGTAGACGTTGAGGAAGCCGCCGTAGGACATGGTCCGCGCGAACGAGCCGAGCAGGTCCGGGAGCTGCTCGACCGCGCGGCTGACACGGCCGCGCTCCTCGGCGAGCAGGCCGGTGACCTCGCGCAGCGCCGCGACGTCGCGGTCCAGGCCGGGCCGGAGCTCGCGCAGCAGCCCGGAGGTGCTGTCGACCAGCGCGGAGAGGTTGTCGATGGAGCGGCCGAAGGTGCGCCGCTCCCCCGCGAGCCCCTGCATCAGGTCGCGCAGCGCGACGACGGTGGCGTCGACGTCCTCCGACTGCTCGTCGAGGTTCTGCAGGACCGGGGTGAGGTTGTCCAGGACGTCGCCGAAGACCTCGTCGCGGTCGGCGAGGTACGCCGTCGCCTCGGCCGTGCCCTGGAGCAGCGACTCGACGGTGCCGGACTCCCCCTGGAGCACCGAGACGATCGAGCCGGCCAGCTCGTTGACCTCGGCGGGCTCGAGCACCGAGAAGAGCGGCTCGAAGCCGTTGAGCAGCGCGGTCAGGTCGAAGCCCGGGCTGGTCCGCAACAGCGGGATCTCGGCGCCGTCGGGCAGCCGGGAGCCGCGGGCGGCGGGGTCGGCGGGCGCGCTGAGTGCAAGGTACCGCTGGCCGAGCAGGTTCTGGTAGCGCAGGGTGACCCGGGTGCCCTCGTGCACCTCCTGGTCGCGGTCCATCCGGAACCGCACCCGCGCGAGGTCGCCGTCGACCACCTCGATCGCGTCGACCCGGCCGACCTCGACCCCGGCGACCCGCACGTCGTCGCCGGCGCGCAGCCCGCTGACCGACTCGAACCGTGCGGTCCACGAGCGGGCGCCGTCGCCGGGCGCGTTGGTCATCATCCGGTGCAGGCCGACGAGCAGCACCAGGGAGACAGCGGTGAAGACCGCCAGCCCGACGGCCGCCGAGCGGGTCCCGCGTGCGCCGGCCACCTCAGCACCCCCGTCCACGGTGGGCGCCGTAGGACGGGCAGGCACCCGGGCCGTACGCCGGCTCCTCGAGCAGCTGCAGGTCGCCCTCGATCTGGAGGTAGCGCCCGTGCGAGAGCGCCTCGCCGAAGCCGTCGGCGAAGTCGATCGTCGACAGCAGCCCCTCGACCAGGTCGCGGCGCCCGTCGTACAACGCGTCGACGACCACGGCCGTGCGCACGAGCATGTCGACCAGCCCCCGCTCGTTGGTCTCCAGCACCCCGGCCGTGCGGGCGAAGGTGCGCCCGCCGCTGCGCACCAGCGCACCGAAGCGGCCCTCCTGCTCCACGACCGTGCGGGCGGCGACGAGCGCGTCGTCGGTGGCGTCGAGCAGGTCGGGGGCGTACGCCGCGAACGACTCGAGGTTGGTCGCGAGCAGGGTCAGGTTGCGGCGCACGCGGGGCATGCTCGGGTTGAGCCGCCCCAGGTAGCGGTGCAGGGTCTCGATCGTCCGGCCGAGCCGCTCGCCGTTGCCGTCGAGCGCGGTGGCCAGCCCGTCGAGCGCGGTGGCGAGCCGGGCCGGGCCGAGGTCGCCGACGACCCGGTCCAGCCCGTCGAGCACGGCCTGGATCTCCAGGGTCTGCCCGCGGCGGTCCTGCGCGATCCGGGCGCCGGTGACCACACCGCGGTCACCGCCACGGGGCGCGACGAGGTCGACGAAGGAGGTGCCGAAGACGCTGGCGGGCAGCACCCGGGCGGTCACGTCGACGGGCACGTCCTCGGCGAGGGCGGGATCCAGGTCGACCGCGACCTCGACCGCGTCGCGCTCCCCCGGGGCCAGCCCGGTGACCCGGCCGACCACGACGCCACGGTGCTTGACGTCGGCGCCGGGGACCAGCGAGCCGCCGGCGTCGTCGAGCACGACCGTCGCCGCGACCCGGTCGGAGAACGACCCGTTGCCGACCATGACCAGCCCGGCGACCACCAGCGCGACGACGGCCAGCGCGACCGCGCCGCGCACGACGAGCGTGGCCTGCGAGGGGTCGCGCTCGCGGCCGCGGAGCGCGTCGAGGAGCCGGCTGCGGGTCACCTGCTCACCCCGAGATCCGGAATCCGGGGTCGTTGCCCCAGAAGACGAGGGTCAGCAGCATGTCGACGACCACCACGACCACGATCGAGGCGCGGATCGCGCGGCCGGTCGCCTCGCCGACGCCCTGGGGGCCGCCAGCGGCGCGGAAGCCGTACCAGCAGTGGATCAGCGAGACGAGCAGCGCGAAGACCAGGATCTTGACGATCGAGAAGCCGACGTCGCGCGCGGAGATGAACGTGTCGAAGTAGTGCTGGTAGGTGCCCGGCGACTGGCCGAAGAGCACGGTCACCGCCAGCTGCGAGGCGATCCAGGAGCCGATCAGGCCGATGAGGTAGAGCGGCAGGATCGCGGTCATCGCCGCGACGACCCGGGTCGAGACGAGGTAGCGCATCGGGTGCACCGCCATCACCTCGAGCGCGTCGATCTCCTCGTGGATGCGCATCGACCCGATCTGCGCGGTGAACCGGCAGCCCACCTGCGCGGCCAGCGCCAGCGCGGCCACCAGCGGGGCCAGCTCGCGGGTGTTGACCGAGGCCGAGACGAAGCCTGTCAGCGGCGCGAGCCCCACCAGCTCCAGGCCGGCGAAGCCCTCGATGCCGAGCGACGTGCCGGCCGAGAACGCCAGCAACACCATCACGCCGATCGTCCCGCCGCCCACGACGATCGCGCCCGAGCCCCAGCTGATGTCGGCGAGCTGGCGCAGCACCTCGGTGCGGTAGAGCCGCAGCGTCGAGCCGGTCGCCGCGAGCGCCCGCAGCGAGAACGTCGCGGCGTCGCCGGCCGTGGCGAGGAGGGCGGTGCCGGGGCGGTGCCGGCGCGCGGAGCCGGCCACCTCAGGCGATCCGCTGCGGGACGAGGAGCACGTAGGCCTGGGTCAGCGCGACGTTGACCAGGGCGAGCAGGATGAAGCTCAGCACCACCGCCTGGTTGACCGCCTCGGCGACACCGCGCGGGCCACCGGTCGCCCCAAGGCCCTTGTGGGCGGCCACGATCGTGGCGATGAAGCCGAAGACGGCCGCCTTGACCTCGGCCAGCACCAGGTCGCTCGGGCTGGCGAAGGACACGAACGAGCCGAGGTAGGTGCCGGACGCGACGTCTCCCCCGCCGACGTTGAGGGCGTAGCCGGTGCCGATCGCGGTCACGGCCACCACCACGTTGAGCAGCAGGGCGACCGCCACCGCGGCGACCAGCCGCGGGGCCACCAGGCGGCGTACGGGGTCGATGCCCATGACCCGCAGCGCGTCGACCTCCTCGCGCACCGTGCGGGCGCCGAGGTCGGAGCACATCGCCGAGCCGACAGCGCCCGCGATCATCAGGCTGGTCACCAGTGGGGCGCCCTGGCGCAGCACGCCGATGCCGTTGACCGCGCCGCTGAACGACGCGGCGCCGATCTGCTGGGCCACCCCGCCGACCTGCACCGAGACGATCACGCCGAACGGGATCGCGACCAGGATCGTCGGCACCAGCGAGACCCGGACCATGAACCAGGCCTGCAGCACGCACTCCTCCCAGGAGAAGCGCCGCGCGGCGATGTCGGTGACCGCGCCGCGCGTGGCCGACGCCGCGAGCAGCGCCATCGCCCCGGTGGTCCGCACGCCGGCCCGGACGCGCGCACCCAGGCCCGCGCTCCGCGGGCTTTGGGCCCGGGTCGCGGCGGTGGAGGTGACGGCGCTCACATCCGCTGTAACGCCACATGCACCTCGGAGTTACGTCCCGCGGAGGTGGGCCGGACGTGCAAGCGGAGCCGGCCGGCGTCGTCGGCGCGCACCCGGGCCGGTCCCGACCCGCCGCGGTAGCGGACGGCGTACGTCGCGCCCGGCCGGTGCACGCGCGAGGTGCGGACGACGGCCTCGCCGCCGACCAGGGTGAAGCCACGTCGGCCGGCCCCGCGCAGCGCGGTGAAGGCGTGCTCGGTCGTACGCCGCGTGGCGACCCGCCAGCCCCACTGCGACCAGGTGCGCTCGATCGCCCGGTGCCGGACGGTCGCCGGCCGCTGGCGCCGCTCGGCGAAGACCTTCCGCAGCGCCGGCAGGTAGGCCCGCAGGTAGCGCGACCAGTACGGCCAGGTGTGCGTGCCGGCGCCCTGGTCGGTCAGCCGGTAGCGGACCCCGGCCGCGTCGGCGGCGTCGGCGAAGAACAGCGTCGAGAGGTGGGTGATCGCCTCGATGGCGATCGAGCCGGGGTCGGGGAAGCCGTCGTCGTACTGCCCGGGGGCACCGCTGGCGGTCCACAGCCGCAGGTCGGTGTCGCGCAGGTTCGTGACCAGGTCGGCGGGGTTGTGCCCCTGCCACACGACGGCGTCGGTCACCGGGTCGCCGAACGCGGCGAACGGCTGGACCGCGTTGAGCCCACCCATGATCGCGCCGACCACGGCCGCGCCGACGGTGCGGGCCAGCGGGTTGCGGGCGATGTCGGGCGCGCCGGACAGCGACGCGGCGGAGACGAAGAGGTCCGGGTGGCGGGCGGCGTAGCTGAACGCGCCGAAGCCGCCCTGGGAGAGCCCGGCGATCGCGCGGCCGTGCCGGGCGCGGACCGTGCGCAGGTTGTCGTCGATCCACGGCACGAGCTGCCGGACGTGGAAGGTCTCCCACCGGGCGGCGCCCAGCGGGGTGCCCTGGTCGACCCAGTCGGTCCACCACGAGCCGCCGTTGCCGTCGTAGCCGCCGTCGGGCATGACGACGACCATCGGCAGCGTGCGGGTCGCCGCGACGACGCCGCCCTGCTCGACCCAGTCGGTCGCGCCGCCGCTGGTGCCGTGCAGCAGGTGCAGCACCGGGTAGCGGCGCTCGGAGGTGGCGTAGCCGCGGGGCAGCAGCACGACCACCCGCACCGGGCGGGCCAGCGCCGCCGTCCGCACGACCAGCCGCCACTGGCGGGCGCCGACCCGCTCGGCCGAGACCACCCGGATCCCCCGTCCGTCGCGGAAGGGGCCGGTCGTGCGGGCCGGGGCGGCGGAGAGGGCCGAGACGGCCACGGGCTCAGTGGTCGCTGCGGTCGGTCCGGTCGCTGCGGTCGGTCCGGTCGCTGCGGTCGGTCCGGCCAGCGCCGTCAGGGACAGCACCAGGGACAGCAGCAGCGCCAGCAGGAGGGCGGGGGTCCGTCGGGTCATGCCCGGCCCAACGGTCGCGGGCCCGATCAGGTACGTGTGACCCGGGCCGGCAGGTGGGTGCGCGGCGCCATCCGCGCGCCGTGGCGGGGCCGGCGGTGCCCGGCGGCGTACAGCAGCCGGACGACCCGCCCGCGGTGCGGCCGCCACGGCTCGAGGTAGGCCTCCATCTCGGCGTCGTCGAAGGGCGTGCCGGTCAGCGCCCAGCCGACGTCCTTGGCCACGTGGTAGTCGCCGAACGAGACCGCGTCGGGGTCGCCGATCGCGCGCTGGCGGACTTCGGCGGCCGTCCACCGGCCGATGCCGGGGATCGTGCAGAGCCGCCGCTCGACCTCGTCGCCGGGCAGGTGGGCCAGGCGCTCCATGGCGTCGGCGACCCGGGCGACCGTGACGACGGCGCGCGAGCGGGCGTGGTCGACGTGCATGCGCAGCCACTCCCACGACGGCACGCTGCGCAGCTCCTCGGCGGTCGGCTGCACCCAGAGGCCGAGCTCGGCGCCGCGGCCGGGCGCGGGCTCGCCGTAGCGGCGCACGAGCATGCGGTAGCCCGCGAACGCCTCCTGGCCGGTGACCTTCTGCTCGAGGATCGCGGGGACGAGCGCCTCCATCACCAGGCCGGTGCGCCCGAGCCGCACGTGTGGGTGGCGGCGGTGCGCGTCGACGAGCACCGGGTGGTCGCGGGGGTCGAAGCCGCTCCAGTCGTCGGCGGCACCGAGCAGGTCGGGCACCGTGTCGAGCACCCAGGCGGCGCCGGGGCCCCACGCCTCGGCGTGGACCGCGCCGTCGCGGGCGGCGACGTGCAGCGCGAGGGTGACCGGGCCCTCGGGGGTGCGGATGCCGCGCCAGTGCCGCCCGGCGTCGTCGATGCGGTACGTCGGGTCGCCGCCGCCGCGCTTGTGCGCGCGCATCGTCCCGAGGCCGGCCGGCCAGTCGGGACGCCACACGCGGGTCGACGACGTCACGGCACGACGCTAACCCGGGCCACCGACACCGGCCCGAACGAGAACGTGTTCCACTTCTGGTCGCTAGGGTGCCGCGCATGCTGCAGGTCACCGACGAGCGTCGCGTCCGCACCCTGACCCTCGACCGGCCGGAGGCGCTGAACGCCTTCAACGAGGCGTTGTACGACGCGCTCGCCGACGCGCTCCTCGAGGCAGCGGCGGACCCCGACGTGGCGGTCGTGCTGCTGACCGGCAACGGCCGCGGGTTCAGCGCCGGCACCGACCTCCTGGAGATGCACCGCATCGCCACCGACCCGACCTTCGAGCGCGGCCGGCACGGCTTCCCCGGGCTCGTCGACGCGCTCGTCGGCTTCCCCAAGCCGCTGGTCGTCGCGGTCAACGGGGTGGGCCTCGGCATCGGCGCGACGATCCTCGGCTTCGCCGACCTGGCGTTCATGAGCTCGACCGCCCGGCTGAAGTGCCCGTTCACCTCGCTGGGCGTGGCCCCGGAGGCGGCGTCCTCCTACCTCCTCCCGCGTCTCGTCGGCCGGCAGGACGCCGCGTGGGTGCTGCTCTCCGCGGAGTGGGTCTCCGCGCAGGAGGCCCGGGAGATGGGCCTGGTCTGGCGGGTCTGCGAGCCCGACGACCTGCTGCCCGAGGCGCGACGCCACGCGGAGGTGCTCGCCTCCCGCCCGGTGGCGTCGCTGGTCGCGGTCAAGCAGGCCATGACCGCTCCGCTGCGCGCCGGCATCGACGCCGCGCGCGAGCGCGAGAACGCCGCGTTCGCCGCGCTGATGGGCGGTCCGGCCAACCTCGAGGCCCTCAGCGCGTTCGCCGAGGGCCGCGAGGCCGACTTCACCGGGATGTGACCGGCCCGCCGACGGGCACGGGTCAGCGCGGCTCGCGCACCGTCACGTCGAAGGACGCCCCGGCGCCGTAGATCAGCAGGAAGCCGGCGTACGCCGCGCCCGGCGGGATGGTGACCGCCTCGTCGAAGTACTGGAAGCCGCCGGTGATCGGCGCGCAGTCCGGGCCGTACCACCACAGCTGCCACTCCCCGATCGGCACCGACCCGGAGTAGGTCAGCGTGTGCTCGCCGTCGGCGGAGCCCTTCGGCAGCCTGGTGAACCAGGCGTCGGAGCCGTTGGCCGGCGGGAGCCCCGGGCAGGTCGCCGCCCAGGTCAGCTCGGTGACGCCGGGCCGGTAGGGGTCGAGACCGAGCAGCGAGCCCTGCAGCGGGTTGCCGACCGCGACCGAGCCGCGGGTGGTGACCGGCTTGTCCGGCTTCGGCTCGGTGGGCCGGATGCCGGGTGCCCGGCCGAAGACCTGGACCTCGCCGACGATCGCGGTCGAGGAGGTCTCCGCGCTGTCGCCGAAGGTCGACAGCGGCGTGACCCGCACGAACCGCGCCCGGACGGGCCGGTCGAGCCGGTAGGTCTTCAGCATCTGGTCGCCGACGGTGGGTCGGGGCTGCCGGAACGAGTAGCGGGCGGTGGTCACGGTGCGCCACCGCTCGCCGTCGGTGGAGGTCTGCACGCGGACCTTGTCGGCCGCCGCGAAGCGCGGGAGCGTCGGCGGCTTCATCACGCTGACGGCCACCGTCTCGACGGTCGAGGGCTTCTTGAGCCGGACGACGACGGAGGCCTTCCGGCCCCGGTCGTAGGCGACGTCCTGCGCGCGGGTCTGCCAGGCGCTGGCCTCGGTGTCGTCGAACATCGCGGTCGCCGGGAGGGCCGGGTTCTGGCTGCTGACCTTGACGACCTTCGCGCCGGAGAGCCCCGAGACGAGGTTGGGCCGCAGCCGGATCGTCCGGTCGAGCGTCGTGTCGCGCTGGATGGTGACCGGGAAGCGCTGGATGCCGTAGCCGGGCGCCTGCAGGGTCAGCGTGTAGCGGCCCGGCGTCATCGTCGCGCTCGCGCGGCCGGCCTTGTCGGTGGTGTCGACCGGGGTCGCGCGGGCCTCGAAGACACCCGGGAGCACCCGGACGCCCTTGACCGGGCCGCCGGCCGAGGCGTTGACGACCTTCAGCCGCAGCCGCCCGTTCTGCGAGGCCCGCTTCGCGTCGAAGCCCGGCCTCGGGTCGGTGTCGGCCTCACCCTGGGTGCGGGCGGACGCGCCCATCCCGCGCTTGGCGAAGACGGACCACAGGAGGTCGTCGTACTTCTTGCCGTAGCGCAGCCGGCTGGCCTTGAGGATCGCGTCGCGCATGTCGAGGAACGACGGCTCCGGCGCGGAGATCGGCATCGCGTCCATGACGAGGTGCTCGCTGATGTCGCTCGCCCGGCGGTGGTCGCCGCCGACGGTGCGCAGGATCGCCTTGCGCAGGTCCCACAGGGTCGCGGTCCAGATCTCGCCGTCCGAGTGGACCTCGGGGCCGGAGGTGTCGTAGCCGATGTCGCCGTAGGTGGTCGGGTGCTCGTCGTAGTTCCAGTTGCGGATGCCGCGGTGCTTGTCGCCGACGTACGCCGCGGTGACGGCCGTGCGGGACAGTCCCTCGCGGAAGAGGTGGTTCATCGCGAACCAGTCGCCCCAGCCCTCACCCATCGACCCGCCCTGCACGACGCCCAGCGCCCCGAGGCCTCCGCCTCCGACGTACCGGTTGGTCAGCCCGTGGGCGTACTCGTGCTGGATGATCGAGGCGTCGAAGTCGCCGTCGCGGTGCGGGCCCTCGAAGGCGTCGTCGACCGGCGCCCAGAGGTACATGTTCGTGATGCCCGGGATGCCGTCGGGCAGCGTGAGCATGTTGGCGTTGTTGCGGCCCAGCCCGAGGACTGGGTCGGTCAGGCCGGTCGCGCCGGACTGCGCGCCGCCGAGGACGAGGTCGCCGCCGAGCCCGCCCTTGCCGAAGTTGTCGAGCTGGAAGTTGCCGCCGGTCTCGGTGAACCCGAACTCGTAGAACTCATCGTGGATCCGGTTGTGGTGGTAGAAGAGGTTGACCGCCGCCGCGTTGGCGTCGCGCACCCACGAGCCGGTGCCGCCCTTGGTCTTCCGCCACGCGTCGGGGAAGTCGTAGTGGAAGGCGCCGGTCGGCGAGATCGGCCGGATGGCCTGGTCGACCGGGACGAGCGGGACGGTCCAGGCGTTCGCGGTGTTCGCGTTGTTGCCGAGCGTGGTGATGCCGGTGCCGAGCAGGCCGACCGGGTCGATCCAGCCCTTCGGGGACTGCGGCGTCCGCCCGAACGACCGCCGCACCGGCTTGCCGCCCTTCGGGGCGCCCGGGTAGTTCTCGTAGACCGTGCCCTCGGCGTGCTGGACCAGCGACTTGCGCAGCAGTGCCTCGCCGGTCGAGGCGTCGACGACCTGCAGGTAGGCCTCGTTGACGCTCTTGACGACCAGGACCGCGTACGCCGCGCGGGCGCCGTCGGGCATCGGGAAGGCGATCCGGCGCACCCGCAGCACGTCGAGCAGCGGCCCGGCGGCGTAGACGTCGTAGCCGGCCTGCTTGCGACCCAGCGCCTTGAGCACCAGGTCGACCGCCGGGGCGACCGTGTCGAGGACCGAGCCGATCGCGTCGGCCGGGGACAGGTCGAAGGAGCCGGTCAGCCGGCTAGGCCGGATCGGGTTGCCGGCGTAGCTCACGACCCGGCCGGCCCGGTCGACCACGACGGTCAGCACCCCGCCGTAGCCCGCGGACAGGCCGCCGAAGGTCTGCTCGAAGCTGACCACGCGCGCGCCGATGCCGGGCAGCTCGTGGTCGCGGACGACGCCGAGGCGGTCCACGTCGGCGGCGTCGAGGCCGAGCAGCCGGGTGCTGGCGCGGAGCCAGCCGCGGGCGATGTCGACCGGGTCGCCCGCGCGCGGGCCGGTCAGCGCACCGCTGTCCTTCCACACCGACCGCGGGGTGCCGGCGGGGTTCCACGTCACCGACGCGCCGAGCGACCGGCCCGCCGTGCGCTGGGCCGTGGTCGGGCCGAGCGCGCGGACGGCGCGGCGGGCGTCGTACGCCAGCGTGCGGAGCTCGCCGGTCAAGCCGGCGACGGGGCCGGCGGTGCGGGCGGCGGGGGCGGGCGCCGAGGTCGCGTGGGCGGCGCTGACCACCGTGAGGGTGGGCGTGGCCATGGCGGCCAGCCCGACGACGGCGGCGAGGGAGGTGCGGGAGCGCTTCACGGTCTGCCAACGACGGGTCGCGCGTCGAGGTACGCCGCCGCGGTCACGAACGACGAGGACACTGTTGCGTCGGCCGGTTGAATGGCCCCGTGCTCCTCGCCGACGTCGTCGCCACCTCCCGGGTCGTCGCGGCGACCCGGTCCCGCAAGGCCAAGGTCGCGGCCGTCGCCGAGCTGCTCGGGCGCCTGGTCGCCGACGGCACGACGCCGGACCCCGACGAGGTCGCCACCGTCGTGTCGTACGTCGCCGGGTCGCTGCGCCAGCGCCGCACCGGCCTCGGGTGGCGCTCGCTCGGCTCGCTGCCCGCCCCGGCGGACCAGCCGACGCTGACCGTCACCGGGGTCCACGAGGCCTTCGGGTCGATCGCCGCGCTCGCCGGCCCCGGCTCGCAGGCGGCCCGGGCGGACGCCGTCGCGGACCTCTTCGGCCGCGCGACCGAGGAGGAGCAGACCTGGCTGCGCGGGCTGGTGACCGGCGAGGTCCGGCAAGGCGCCCTCGACGCGCTCGTGCAGGAGGGGGTGGCCGCCGCCGGGGAGGTGCCGCTCGCCGCGGTGCGCCGCGCGGCGATGCTCGCCGGCTCGACGGTGGCCGTCGCCGTGGCCGCGCTGACCGGGGGCGAGGAGGCCCTCGCGGGCTTCGGCCTCGAGGTGGGCCGGCCGGTGCTGCCGATGCTCGCCTCGTCGGCGACCTCGACCGCCGAGGCGATGGCCAAGGCCGGCGGAGGAGCCGGGACGGCGGGCGAGGTCGCGATCGACACCAAGCTCGACGGCATCCGCATCCAGGTCCACCGCGACGGTGACGACGTGCTCGTCGCGACCCGCTCGCTCGACGACATCACGGCCCGGCTGCCCGAGGTGGTCGAGGTCGCCCGGTCGCTGCCGGCACAACGGTTCGTCCTCGACGGCGAGGCGATCGCGCTCGACGCCGACGGCCGGCCGCGACCGTTCCAGGAGACCGCGTCCCGCACGGCACAGGCCTCGGACGGCCGGGTCGCGGTCACGCCGTACTTCTTCGACCTGCTGCACCTCGACGGCCGCGACCTGCTCGACTCCCCCGGCACCGAGCGGCTCGCCGCCCTCGACGCGCTCGTGCCCGAGGCACACCGCGTCGCCCGCCTCGTCACCGCCGACGTCGCGGAGGCCGACGCCTTCGTCGCGCGGGTGCTCGCCGCCGGCCACGAGGGCGTGGTCGTCAAGGACCTCACCGCGGCGTACGACGCCGGCCGCCGCGGCGCCGCCTGGGTCAAGGTCAAGCCGGTGCTCACCCTCGACCTCGTCGTGCTGGCGGTCGAGTGGGGCTCGGGCCGACGCCAGGGCTGGCTCTCCAACATCCACCTCGGCGCCCGCGACCCGGCCACGGGTGGCTTCGTCATGCTCGGCAAGACCTTCAAGGGGATGACCGACGAGGTCCTCGCCTGGCAGACCGAGCGGTTCCTCGGGCTGGCGACCTCGCGGGACCCCTACGCCGTGCAGGTGCGGCCCGAGCAGGTCGTCGAGATCGCGCTCGACGGCGTGCAGCGCTCGACCCGCTACCCCGGCGGCGTGGCGCTGCGCTTCGCGCGGGTGGTCCGCTACCGCGACGACAAGCGGCCCGACGAGGTCGACACCATCGACGACGTCCGCGCGCTGCTCACCGGCCGCGCGGCCGACCCGGAGGAGGACGCATGAGGAACGTGCAGTTCTGGCAGGTCTCGGGCTACGAGGCCAACGCCGACATCGAGGACACCCCGCTCCCGCCCGGCCACCTCTTCCGCGGCACCAACACCGAGGACGGCGCCGCCGTGCTGGTCTTCTGGGACGACGCGATGGGCCGCTGGCAGGAGGTCGACCCCTCGCTCGTCGACCGCTGAGCCACGGGCCCCCTGGGGTGGAGCGCGCGAGCGGCGACTTCGTCACAGCCGTGCAACTGCGAGTTGCACGAGCACTAGCATCGGCCGCATGACGACCGAGCAGGCGCAGGCGGGCACGAGCGGGAAGCGTCCCGACGGGCGCCGGTCCGCCGCCGCGGCCCGGCGGCGGGCACGCGAGCAGGAGATCGTCGCGGCGACCCGCCGGCTCTTCGACGAGCGCGGGGTGCGCGACGCCCAGATCGAGGACATCGCCTCGGCGGTCGGGATCAACCGGGCCATCGTCTACCGCCACTTCTCCGGCAAGGAGGAGATCTTCGCGCTGACGCTCGTGCTCTACCTCGACGAGCTGCGCGGGGAGCTGGAGCGCGCGGCGGACGGCGTCGACTCCGCGCCCGACCGGCTGGCCGCGATCGTCACGGCGTTCGTCGACTACGGCGTCGAGCACCCGGCGTTCGTCGACTGCGCCCAGGCGCTGATGCGCCGCACGGGCACCGAGCTGCTCGACGAGATCAGCGAGAGCGCGCTCTTCCGGCTCGGCCGCGGCATCTCCTCGTGCCTGCGCCAGCTCAGCGCGGCGCTCGAGCACGGGGTGGCGACCGGTGACTTCCACGTCACCGACCCGGCGCTGCTGGCCAACACGCTGTACGCCAGCGGGCTGGGCGCCCTGCAGCTGGCCCGGCTCGGCATCCTCGTCGACGAGGCCGCGCCCGGCGTGCCGACGGTCGGGCAGATCAGCCCCGAGCAGGTGCGCCACCACCTGGTGACCTCCGCGCTCGCGCTGGCCACCCACCGTCCGGCCTGAGCACCACGACCTGAGCACCAGCACTCATGTGCCCGGCGCGTGAACGGGTCACGCTGGGGCCATGACCGACGAGCCGCGCCCCCTCGACGTCCCCGCCTACCCGGCGCTGCACCGGACCGACGAGCCGCCGCCGCGGTCGCGCCGCTCGCGGATCGTCCGGGCGACGGTGGTCGGCGTCGTGGGCTCCGCCGTCGGCCTGGCCGCCCTCGTGGGCCTCGGGCTCGGCGCGCTGCGGGCCGTCGACCCGATGGGCGACGAGTGGGTGTGCTCGGAGGGCGAGGCGCCGATCGAGTACCCCCGGGGCGGCGGCGAGTGCCTCCCCGAGGGGACGACGGACCTGCCGGACGGCGCTCGCTGGGAGCCGTTCGGCAACCGGCCGATGCCGTACAACTGCGACAAGGACGGCTGGGTCCCGGTCGAGCGCGACGTGGTCGTGCGGGGCGAGCCGGACGTCGAGGAGGACTGCGTGCGCGCGGGCACCGACCTCCCGGACGGGTGGCGGGTCCGCGAGGCCGACTGAGCGCAGCACGACGAGAGGGGCCGACCGCCGGATCCGGCGGTCGGCCCCTCTCGCACGTCGGGAGCCTGCGGCTCAGCGCTCCAGGATCGCGACGACGCCCTGGCCACCGGCGGCGCAGATCGAGATCAGGCCGCGGCCCGAGCCCTTCTCGGCGAGCAGCTTGGCCAGGTTGGCGACGATCCGCCCGCCGGTCGCGGCGAACGGGTGGCCGGCGGCCAGCGAGGAGCCGCGGACGTTGAGCTTCGCGCGGTCGATCGAGCCGAGCGGGGCGTCGAGGCCGAGGCGCTCCTTGCAGAACACCGGGTCCTCCCACGCCTTGAGGGTCGAGAGGACCTGCGAGGCGAACGCCTCGTGGATCTCGTAGTAGTCGAAGTCCTGCAGCGTCAGGCCGTTGCGCGCGAGCATCCGCGGCACGGCGTACGCCGGCGCCATCAGGAGGCCCTCGCCGCCGTGGACGTAGTCGACGGCCGCGGTCTCGGAGTCGACGAACCACGCGAGCGGCTCGAGCCCGTGCTCCTTCGCCCAGTCCTCCGAGCCGAGGAGCACGGTCGACGCGCCGTCGGTGAGCGGGGTGGAGTTGGCGGCGGTCATCGTGGCCGACTCGCCCTTGCCGAAGACCGGCTTGAGCTTCGCGAGCTTCTCCACCGAGGAGTCGGGGCGCAGGTTGTTGTCGCGCTCGAGGCCGCGGAAGGGGGTCACCAGGTCGTCGTTCCAGCCCTCGTCGTACGCCGCGGCGAGGTGGTGGTGGGAGGCGGCGGCGAGCTCGTCCTGGGCCTCGCGGGTGACCTGCCACTCCAGCGCGGTCAGCGCGGCGTGCTCGCCCATCGACAGCCCGGTGCGGGGCTCGCCGTTCTTGGGGATCTCCAGGCCGATGTCGCCGGGGCGGATCTGGCCGAGGGCGGTCAGCCGGCCCTTGGTGTCCTTGGCGGCGTTGACCTTCATCAGCTTCTTGCGCAGCTTGTCGCTGATCGCGACCGGCGCGTCGGAGGTGGTGTCGGTGCCGCCGGCGATGCCGGAGTCGATCTGGCCGAGCGCGATCTTGTTGGCGACCTGGATGGCGGCCTGGAGGCCGGTGCCGCAGGCCTCCTGGATGTCGGTGGCCGGCGTGGTGGGCGCGAGGCGCGAGCCGAGCACCGACTCGCGGGCGAGGTTGAAGTCGCGGGCGTGCTTGAGCACGGCTCCGGCGACGACCTCGCCGACGCGCTCGCCCTCGAGGCCGTAGCGGGCGACGAGCCCGTCGATCGCGGCGGTGAGCATGTCCTGGTTCGAGGCGGTCGCGTAGGCACCGTTCGACCGGGCGAAGGGGATGCGGTTGCCGCCGAGCACGGCGACGCGGCGAGTGGTGGTCTCCATGTTCCTATCCTTGCCCCGTTCGCGTGTCTTCAGAAGGACATGAGGGGCACGTCACGAAAGGTGGACTCCGAGTTACACCTCTAGTTACATGTGGTCGCATGAGCGACCGCTACCGCGACTTCACCTCGTCCCCGATCGGCAAGCTCCTGGTCAAGAACCTCGGCCTGCCGAACCCCACCAAGCTCGAGCGGTACGAGGCCGGCGCACCGCTGGTCACCGGCACGGTCGGCCTCGGTGGTCGGGGCCGGCTGGCCGAGTCGCTCGGCGGCATCCTCGGGACGGTCGGCATCGCCTCGACCGAGGTGACCGGGGCACCCGAGGAGGGCCAGCGGTTCAAGGGCCTGGTCTTCGACGCGACCGGACTGACCAGCTCCGCCGACCTCGTCGCCCTCCGCGACTTCTTCACCCCGCTCCTGCGCAGCCTGGAGACCAACCCGCGGGTCGTCGTGCTCGGCACCCCGCCGGAGCAGGTCAGCGGCGCCGAGCGGGTCGCCCAGCGCGCGCTCGAGGGCTTCACCCGCAGCCTCGGCAAGGAGGTCGGTCGCGGCGGCACGGTCCAGCTGGTCTACGTCGCCGAGGGCTCGGAGGGCGCGGTCACCAGCACGCTGGCGTTCCTGCTCTCCCCCAAGTCCGCCTACGTCTCCGGCCAGGTCGTCCGCATCGGCGCCCGCGGCGCGACGGTCGCCGGCGAGGTCGCCGACTGGCAGCAGCCGCTGGCCGGCAAGGTCGCGCTCGTGACCGGCGCGAGCCGCGGCATCGGCGAGTCGATCGCTCGCGTGCTGCACCGCGACGGCGCGACGGTCGTCGGCGTCGACGTGCCGCAGGCCGCCGACCCGCTCCAGCGGCTCATGAAGGAGCTCGACGGCGACTGGCTGACCCTCGACATCACCGGCAAGGACGCGCCCCAGCGGATCGCGCACCACCTCGAGGAGAAGCACGGCGGCGTCGACGTCGTCGTGCACAACGCCGGCATCACCCGCGACAAGAAGCTCGCCAACATGGCCGAGGACCGCTGGGAGTCGGTGATCGGCGTCAACCTCACCGCGCCGGAGCGGATCACCCGCGAGCTGCTCGACCAGGGCGTCGTCAACGCGCACGGCTCGATCATCGGCGTCGCCTCGATCGCCGGCATCGCGGGCAACGTCGGCCAGACCAACTACGCCGCCTCCAAGGCCGGTGTCATCGGCCTCGTCGACTCCCTCGCCGACGAGCTCGACAACGGCATCACGATCAACGCGGTGGCCCCCGGCTTCATCATCACCCAGATGACCGCCGCCGTGCCGTTCGCGACCCGCGAGGTCGGCCAGCGGCTCAACGCGATGTCGCAGGGCGGTCTGCCGGTCGACGTCGCCGAGACCATCGCCTGGTACGCCAACCCCGCCTCCAGCGCGGTCAACGGCAACGTCGTCCGCGTCTGCGGCCAGATGATGCTGGGCGCCTGATGGCCGGCACCCCCGAGAGCGGCCCCGGCACCCCGGCGCGCGAGGTCAGCGGCGACGCCGGCGGCCTCACCACGCTGCTGCGGGCGGCCCTGCCCTCGCTCCCGGTCGTCGGGCAGCTGCCGGGCATCCGCAAGGCGTCGGGCGAGGGCTTCACCGGGCTCACCGTCACCCGCCCGCCGGTCACGGTCGAGCGCGCGCACGTCGAGCGGTACGCCGCGGTGTGCGGCTTCCCGGTCAAGGACACCGTCCCGCTGCCGTACCCGCACATGCTCGCGTTCCCGCTGCACATGGCGCTGATGAGCGACCCGGCGTTCCCGGCGCCGGCCATCGGCACGGTGCACCTGGAGAACTCCATCACCCAGCACCGCCCGGTGCGGGTGGGCGAGAGCCTGGCCGTCACCGTCACGGTGGACCCGGCGCGCCCGCACGCCAAGGGCCGGGTCTTCGACTTCCGCACCACCGTCACCGCCGAGGGCGAGACGGTCTGGGAGGAGTCCTCGGCCTACCTGCGCCGCGGCAAGGGCGACGAGTCCGCGCCCGCGGGCGCGACGTTCCCCGACGCCCCGGCGGGCGGCACGGTGTGGTCGCTGCCCGGCGACCTGGGCCGCACGTACGCCGCGGTGTCGGGCGACCACAACCCGATCCACCTCTACCCGCTGACCGCGAAGGCGCTGGGCTTCCCGCGCCAGATCGCGCACGGCATGTGGACCCTGGCGCGCTGCACCGCCGCGCTGGAGAACCGGCTCGCCGACGCGGTCCGCGTCGACGTCGCGTTCAAGAAGCCGGTGCTGCTGCCGGGCACGGTGGCCCTCGGGTCGCGCCCGCTCGACGACGGCTACGCGTTCTCGCTGAGCAACCCGCGGTCCGGCGCGCCGCACCTGGCGGGGCGCACGACCGACCTGTGAGGCGGGGTCCGGCCGGCGCTCAGCGCACCGGCCGGATCAGCCCCTCCTGGGCGACGGTCGCCACGAGCCGGCCGTCCTGGGTGTAGACCCGGCCGAGCGAGAGCCCGCGACCGCCCGACGCCGACGGCGACCACTGGTCGTAGAGCCACCACTCGTCGGCCCGGAACGGCCGGTGGAACCAGATGGTGTGGTCCAGCGAGGCCATCATCGTGCGGGCCGGGGTGGTGTCGTGGGCGGCCAACGCGGCGCCGAGCAGGCTGATGTCGCTGGCGTAGGTGAACAACCCCAGGTGGATCACCGGGTCGTCGGTGGCCAGCCCGTCGCGCACGCGCAGCCAGAGCTGGGCCCGCGAGGGGTGCTCGGGGTGCGGCGCGAGCCCGCGGCGGGTGGTGCCGAGGTGGCGCACGTCGATGGCGCTCCACTCCTCGGCGAGCGCGTCGGCCTCCGCGGTGCCGGAGCGGCGCATCAGGTCGGCCATGTCGACCCCGTCGTCGGGGCCGCCGACCTCGGGCATCGCGTCCTGGTGCTCCCAGCCCTCCTCGGGCAGCTGGAAGTTGACGGTCTGGAAGTAGATCGGCCGCCCGTGCTGCCGGGCCACGACCCGGCGGGTCAGGAAGGAGCGGCCGTCCCGGATCCGCTCCACGTCGTACACGATCGGCACCGAGTAGTCGCCCGGCAGCAGGAAGTAGGAGTGCAGCGAGTGCACGGCGAAGCCCTCGCCGGCCGTGCGGGTCGCAGCGACGAGCGCCTGCGCCGCCACCTGGCCGCCGTAGACCCGCGGACGCGGGGACCGCGGCTGGGCGCCGCGGAACAGGTCGGCGTCGATGTCCTCGAGGTCGAGCAGCGCGACGAGCTCCTCGACGCTGGTCACGCGCCCTCCTCGGTCCGGCGCGGGCGCGGCTTGCGCAGCAGCGCCTCCTGCGACACCGACGCGACCAGCGTGCCGTCGGGGGTGTGGACCCGGGCGTGGACCAGCCCGCGCGCGCCGCCCGCGAACGGCGACTCCTGGTCGTAGAGCCACCACTCGTCGACGCGGAACGGCCGGTGGAACCAGACCGAGTGGTCCAGCGACGCGACCATCGCGTCCGCGCTGCCGATGCGGATGCCGTGCGGCACGAGCGCGGCGCCCATCAGCGTCATGTCGGAGAAGTAGACGAACGCCGCGACGTGCGCGAACGGGTCCTCGGGCAGCCGGCCCTTGGCCCGCAGCCACACCCGCTGCCGGCCCGGGCGCACCTCGTCCGGCTCGAGCCCGCCGTCGAGGGAGCTGCCGGCGTACCGCATCTCCATCACGCCCCACTCGGGGTCGTCCTCGGGCTGGCCCAGCAGCTTCTTGGGGTCCGGGCACTCCTCGGGCGGCGGCACGACGGGAGCGACCTGCTGGTGCTCCCAGCCCTCCTCGGGCCGCTGGAAGTCGGCGGTCAGCGCGTAGATCGGGCGGCCGTGCTGGCGCGCCAGCACCCGCCGGGTCGCGAACGAGCGGCCCTCGCGGATCGTCTCGACGTCGAAGATGATCGGCGCGGAGGCGTCACCGGGCTGCAGGAAGTAGGAGTGCAGCGAGTGCAGGACGTACGCCGGGTCGACGGTCCGCCCCGCGGCCACGACCGCCTGGGCGGCCGCCTGGCCGCCGAAGAGCCGCGGCAGCGACGAGACCGCCTGCCGGCCGCGGAAGAGGTTGGTGTCGATCGTCTCCAGGTCGAGCAGGTCGACCAGGTCGGCGGCGTCGCGCGGCACTCAGCCCTCCCCGTCCTCGTCGTTGCCCGGCTCGGTGCCGGACTTCGGGTCCTCGTCCAGGGCGGCGAGGAACTGCTCGAACTGCTGGCCGAGCTCCTCCCCGCTGGGCAGCGGCTGGTCCTCGGCCAGCAGGTTGCTGCCGGACTCCTCGGAGCGCTCGAACGCGTCGTACTGCCGCTCCAGCGCGGCCACCACCTCGGCGACCTCCTCGTTGGCCGTGAGGTAGCGGGCGATCTCGACCTCACGGTCCTCGGCCTCGGCGCGCAGCCCGGACAGGTCGATGGTCAGCCGTCCGCCGCGCTCGAGCTGCTCCAGGAGCGCCGTGGAGGCGCGCGGGTAGTCGAGCTGGGCGAGGTAGTGCGGGATGTGGACGACGAAGCCGAGCGCCGCGTGGCCCCACTCCCCCAGCCGCACCTCGAGCAGCGCCTGCGCGCTGCTCGGCACCCGCAGCTCGCCGCGCCACGGGCTCTGCCCGACCGGCTCGGCGTGGTCGTTGGCGTGGTGGGTGATCGCGATCGGCCGCGTGTGCGGCACCGCCATCGGCACCGAGCCCATCGCCACGACGCGGGTCACGCCGAGCCGCTCGACGACCTCGCGCACCGCGCGGGCGAAGGCCTCCCAGCGGTTGTCGGGCTCCGGGCCGTTGAGCAGCAGGTACGGCGTGCCTCCGGTGTCGCGCAGCAGGCGGACGACCAGGCGGGGGGCGTCGTACTGCTCGTAGTGGTCGCGGACGAACGAGATCGCCGGACGCCGCGCGCGGTAGTCGTGGAAGGAGTCGACGTCGAAGGTCGCGACCACCTTCCCGCCGGGCACGGGCGCGTCGGAGAGGTCGACGAGGTGCTGGGCGGCGCGGGCCGCCGCGTTGCCCGCGTCGAGGAACCCGTCGAGCACGAGCACCAGGGTGAGGTCGGTGGCGTCGTCGAGCTCCGGCACCTCGTCGACGATGTGCACGAGACGGGGTTCCTGGGTCACCCGCCCAGCCTATGGGGTGGCCCGCACGCCCGGGACGAAGGTGGCGACCATGAGCCGCGAGGCCCGGTCGGCCAGCTGGTCGGCGGTCAGCCCGAGCACGCGGCGCAGCACCTCGGCCTCGTCGGCGCCCTCCTCGGCGAGCGCGTCGAGCAGCGTCCAGAGCGCCTCCTCGCCGAAGGAGCGGGCGACGTGCTCGCACACCCACCACGACAGGCCGTACGACGCGACCGGCTCGTCCCCGGCTGCGGTGAACGACGCGCGGGTGGGCAGCCCGTCGACGCCCGCGACCGCGCGGCCGAGCGCCGCCTCGGCGACGACCCGGTCGGCCGGGTCGACGGGCCGGACCGAGACGTACTCCGCGATCCCCTCGCTCAGCCAGACCGGTACGTCGTCGTCGCGGTCGCCCAGCGCGACGTGGACGAGCTCGTGGCGCACCAGCCGGTCGCGCTCGGGGCCGGCACGGCCGAGCACGCGCGGGTGCAGCGCGAAGCGGGTGGCGGCCGAGCCGTCGCGACCCGGCCCCGCCGCGACGGGGAAGGCGACCCCGTCGAGCCGCTCGGGGTCGCCGCCGGGCAGCTCGTCGATGGTCCCGAGGAAGGCGGTGGACGACAGGGCGTAGACGACGACGGTGCGGCGCCAGTCCTGCGGCAGGACGGCCGAGACGTCGGCGATGCCGCGCTCGACCGAGGAGATCACGCCGGAGGCGGCGGTGACGCTGTCGGCGTCGAAGACCGCGAGCACGCCGAGCCCGCCGCGCACCTCGACGGGGCCGAGGTCCCACGGCTGGGGCCGCACGTCGTGGGCGGCCTCCCACGCGGCGTCGGTGACCGAGGTCAGCCGCATCCGCCCCCCGCCCGGGGCCGGCCGGAACCGGAACCGGTCGTGGGTGACGACCGGCTCGGCGTCGTACCCGGCCAGCTGCATCCGCTGCTCCACGACCACCCAGTAGGCGTCGCCGTCGCGCACGACGTTCTGCCGGTCCACGGAGTAGCCGAGCTCGGCGAGCGGCAGCTGGGCGAGGTTGTCGAACCAGGTCAGCTGCTGGGCCCGCACCCGCGGCGAGCGCCGGGCCAGACCGGCGGCGAAGGCACGGCGGTCACCCCGGCGCACGGCCTTCGCCCGACGGGCGAGCGCCGTGCGCACCGCGTCGACGACGTCTGCGGGCGCCGCCCCGGCCGACGCCGGGGCGGCCCCGTCGGGGTCGTCGTCACCGAGCAGGGAGCACGCCGGCAGCAGCCCGAGCAGCAGCCCGAGCAGCAGCGCCGGGACGGCGACCCGGGCACAGGGACGTCGTCGGTCAGACCGGGTGGTCGGCGTGGTCGGCATCGACGGGTAAACGACCCTCGTCCACGGAGGTCATGTACTCGACGATGTCGAGGGCGAGCGCCTGCGGCGTGAGGCCGATCCGCTCGAGGATCACCGCGCGCTTGGCGTGGTGGAGGAACTCCTGCGGGATGCCGCGCAGCCGCACCGGCGTGGTCACGCCGGCCTCCACGAGGGTCTGCAGCAGCACCGAGCCGCAGCCGCCGACGACGCCGTTGTCCTCGACCGAGACGACGAGGCGGTGCTCGCGGGCGAGCTCGACGACCGCGGGGTCGACCGGCTTGACCCAGCGCGGGTCGACGACGGTGACGCCGATGCCCTGGGCGACGAGGCGGTCGGCGACGCCGAGGGCGACCTCGTTCATCGAGCCGACGGCCACGACGAGGACGTCCTTGGGGCCGTTGCGGACCAGCACGTCCGCACCGCCGGCCTTGCCGACCGCCTCGACGTCCTCGGGCGGCGGGCCCTTGGGGAAGCGGACGACGGTCGGGGCGTCCTCGACCTCGACGGCCTCGTTGAGCAGCTCGCGGAGGCGGGCGGCGTCGCGGGGCGCGGCCAGGCGCAGGCCGGGCACGACCTGGAGGACCGACATGTCCCACATGCCGTTGTGCGAGGCGCCGTCGTCACCGGTCACGCCGGCGCGGTCGAGCACGAAGGTGACACCGGTGCGGTGCAACGCGCAGTCCATCAGCACCTGGTCGAAGGCGCGGTTGAGGAACGTCGCGTAGACCGCCACCACCGGGTGCAGGCCGCCCATCGCGAGGCCGGCCGCCGACGTGGCGGCGTGCTGCTCGGCGATGCCGACGTCGAAGGTGCGCTCGGGGAAGCGCTTCTGGAAGTGGTCGAGGCCCACCGGGTGCATCATCGCGGCGGTGATCGCGACGACGTCCTTGCGGCGCTGGCCGATGTGGACGATCTCGTCGGAGAAGACGTCGGTCCAGATCCGGCCGCGGGCCTTCTCCTCGCCGGTCTCGATGTCGAACGGCTGCGGGGAGTGGAACTGGTCGGCCTCGTGCCGCTCCGCGGCGTCGTAGCCGAAGCCCTTGCGGGTCAGCGCGTGCACGATCACCGGCCCGCCGAAGCGCTTGGCCCGCTCCAGCGCCGCCTCCATCGCGACCAGGTCGTGACCGTCGACGGGGCCGACGTACTTCAGGCCGAGGTCCTCGAAGAGGCCCTGCGGCGCGAGCGCGTCCTTGAGGCCCTTCTTCATCGCGTGGAGGGCGTCGTACGCCGCGGGGCCGACGCCGGGGACCGCGTTGAGGCGCTTCTTGACCAGGTCGAGCACCTGCTCGTAGCGCGGGTTGGTGCGCAGCGTGGTGAGCGCGTTGGCCAGGCCACCGATGGTCGGGGTGTAGGAGCGGCCGTTGTCGTTGACGACGATGACCAGCCGGCTGTCCTTGGCGATCGCGATGTTGTTGAGCGCCTCCCAGGCCATGCCGCCGGTGAGCGCGCCGTCGCCGATGACCGCGACGGTGTGGCGGTCCTCGCCGCGGATCGCGAACGCCTTGGCCAGCCCGTCGGCGTACGACAGCGCGGTGGAGGCGTGGGAGTTCTCGACGACGTCGTGGACCGACTCGGCCTGGCTCGGGTAGCCGGAGAGGCCGCCCTCCTTGCGCAGGCCGTCGAACTGCCCGCCGCGTCCGGTGAGGATCTTGTGCACGTAGGACTGGTGGCCGGTGTCCAGGACGATCCGGTCGCGCGGGCTGTCGAAGACCCGGTGCATCGCGATGGTCAGCTCGACGACGCCGAGGTTGGGCCCGAGGTGGCCACCGATGCGCGAGCAGGTCTGGACGAGGAGGTCGCGGATCTCGGCGGCCAGGTCCTCGAGCTGGTCGGGTGCGAGGGCCTGGACGTCCCGCGGACCGGCGATGGAGTCGAGGAGCGACATGCGGTCGAGTCTAGGAGGTCACAGGTCGTGGGCCGCGATCGCCGGCTCGTGCAGGCTGCCCATCCAGACGCGGCCGTCGTGCTCCCGGACGCCGGTCACCATGTGGTAGCGCTCCCCCGGCAGGTCGAGGTCGTGGACGAGGCGGCCCTCGTCGTCGTACGCCTGCACGCGGACGGTGCGCGCGGGCTGCGGCTGCAGCTTCTGCGGGATCCTGGTGACCAGCTTGCGCACCCGCATCGGGGCGCCCTGCAGCCGCTCGACGACGGCGTCGCGCGGGCTCGCGATCGTGACCCAGATCAGGCCGTCGCTGCCCCGGGCGATGTTGTCGGGGTAGCCCGGGAGGTTCTGGCACAGCAGGTCGCGCATGCCGGCCCGGGGGCCGGTCAGCCAGCGGCGCACGACGGTGCGGGCGCCGGTCTCGGCGACGCAGACGAAGTCCTCGTCCTTGCTCAGCGCGACGCCGTTGGCGAAGGCGAGGCCGTCGAGGACGACCTCGACCGTGCCGTCGGTGGCCATCCGCATCAGCCGGCCGGAGCGGGTGACCTGGATGAAGTCGTCCTTCCACCGCTCGATGCCGTAGTGGCGCGAGGAGTCGGAGAACCACACGGTGCCGTCGCTCGCGATCGCCGCGTTGTTGCAGAAGACCATCGGCTCGCCGCCCACCCGGTCGGTGACGGTCTCCACCGCGCCGGTCGCGGTGTCGACGCGCAGCACGCCGCGCTTGGCGTCGCACACCAGCAGCCGCCCGTCGGCATCGATCTCGATGCCGAGCGGGCGGCCGCCGGTGCGGGCGACGCGGTCCACCCTCGCCCCGTCGTGGGAGACGCGGAAGATGCTGCCGTCCTCGGTGCCGGTGAAGACACAGCCCTCGTCGGGGCCCGACGTCGCGACGACGACGTCCTCGGCACCGTGGGCGGGAACGGGGACGACGGTCAGGTCCGAGGTGCGCGCGCTGGTCATGGGGTCATCGTGCTGTACATCTCGCTGCCGAGGAACGCCGGGAGGGCGTCGGCCGCCGACCCGGTCAGCTCGAGACCCGCCACGGTGGCGGGGTCGACGAAGACCATCTGCCGGCCCTCGCCGCAGGTGATGTCCGCGTCGGTGAGGTCGACGGCGCCGACGTAGACCTGCATCGAGCCCACGCCGTACGACGCGTGCTCGGTCGGGATCTCGCGCCAGAACTGCAGCGCGCCGGGCTCCAGGTCGACTCCGGTCTCCTCGGCGAGCTCGCGGTACGCCGCCTCCTCGAACCCCTCGCCGTCCTCCACGTGACCGCCGGGCATCCCCCACGTCTCCGGGTCGATGACCGCGTGCTCGTCGCGCTCCTGCAGCAGCACCCACCCGCGACGGTCGACGAGCAGCACGCAGGCGAAGCGGGTCGGCTCACTCATGGACGCGAACCTAGCCCGGCCACCCCGCCGGGAGTCAGCCCTCGAGGAGGCTGAACCGCACCTGCCGCTCGTGGTTGTCGACGTTGAGGTCGACCAGGCAGATGCTCTGCCAGGTGCCGAGGGCGAGGTCGCCGTCGAGGACGGGGACGGTGGCGTACGGCGGCACGAGGGCCGGCATCACGTGGGAGCGGCCGTGGCCGGGGGTGCCGTGGCGGTGGCGCCAGCGGTCGTCGGCGGGGAGCAGGTCGCCCAGGGCGGCGAGCAGGTCGTCGTCGCTTCCGGAGCCGGTCTCCAGGATCGCCAGCCCGGCCGTGGCGTGCGGCACGAACAGGTGGAGCAGCCCGTCCCCGCGGTCGCGCACGAAGTCGGCGCAGTCCCGAGTCAGGTCCAGGACGGTGTCCTCGGCGCCGGTCCGGTAGGTCCTGGTCTCGGAGTCCATGCTCGGTCCGTGCCCGCCCCGCCACCCGTTCAGACCCGGCCGGTCCGGGACGTCATCCGGACGGAGCCGCCGGTGGCACCGTCCGTATGACGTCCCGGAGGTTGGGGCCGAGTGATGCCGGTCAGACCTGGGCGCCGCCGGAGCCCGTGCCCTCGCCGCCCTGCGGATCGGGTACGCCGCCCGCGCAGGACGCGAACGGCTCGGGCGCGGTCTGTCCGCCGCCGAGCTGCTCGACGAACAGGCCGAGGCGCGGGTCGTCGGCGCCGACGAGCCGCAGCTGGCGACCCCAGACGGTGACGACGACGGGCGCGGGCAGGCCCGGGTAGGGCGAGAGGATGCCGTTGGCGGGCAGCTGCTCGACGAGCCGCGCGACGTCGTCCTCGGACAGGTCCGGGTCGTAGGTGATCCAGACGGTGCCGTGCTCGAGGTCGTGGACGGCGTTCTCGTCACGGACCGGCTCGTCGTAGACCCCGCAGTCCAGCCACGCCGGGTGGTGCGGCCCGCCGACCGGCGGCACCTGGGGGTAGTCGACCTCGTCCTCGGTGTGGTCGGTCCGCAGGTCGTCGTGGACGCTCACCTCGTCCAGGGTCCGCTCGACCTCGGCCGCGTCGTCGGCCCGCACCTGCGAGACGGCGACCGGCACGCCGACCGCCACGAGCAGGACGGCCACCACCGCGATCGCGGCGAGCGCGAGCAGCGTCACCCGGTCCCGCGGAGGCGCCGGCGGGGTGGAGGGCGGCGGGGTGGCCGGTGGCGGGATGGCCGGTGGCGGGGTGGCCGGCGGCGGGGTGGAGGGCGGCGGGAAGGACGGCGGCGGGGGCACGTCGCTCACGACTGCTCGAGCGCCCGCTCGACCCGCTCGACCTTGGCGGTGAGCTGGCCGTCGTACCCGGGCCGGATGTCGGCCTTGAGCACCAGGCCGACCCGGGGCGAGACCTCGGCGACGACGTCGACGGCCTTCTTGACCACCGCCATGACCTCGTCCCACTCGCCCTCGATGTTGGTGAACATCGCGTTGGTCTCGTTCGGCAGGCCGGACTCGCGGACCACCCGCACCGCGGCGGCCACGGCCTCCGAGACGCCGCCGGTCTCGTCGCCGGTCGTCGGGCTGATGCTGAACGCGACGATCATGCGTCACACGGTAGTGGCCACCTCCTCGGCCTCCGGCACGAGCGCCCGCAACCGGGCGAGGCCGTCGCGTGCCTGCGACTTGACCGTGCCGACCGCGATCCCGAGCGCCTCGGCGGTCTGCCGCTCGGTGAGGTCCTCGTAGTAGCGCAGCACGATCACCGCACGCTGCCGCGGCGGGAGCGCCGCCAGCGCCGCCCGCAGCAGGTCGCGGCCGGCGGCGTCCCCCGCCTCGTCGGCACCAGCGGGGGTCTCCGGCGGCTCGGCGGTGGTGACCTCGCGCCAGCGGCGCCGGCGCCACCGCGAGACACTCTCGCGGGCGAGCACGCGGCGGACGTACGGCTCGGGCCGGTCGGCGATCTTCCGCCAGTGGGGGACGACCTTGACCAAGGCGACCTGGACGAGGTCCTCGGCGTCGTCGTGGTCGCCGGTGAGGAGGTACGCCGTGCGCAGCAGCGCCGCGCGCCTCGCCACGACGAACTCCTCGAACCCTTCCCGGGTCGCGTCAGGGTCGGACACGTCGCCGCCACAGGACGAGTGCGCCGGCGGCGCCGAGGACGGTCAGGCCGGTCAACCCGGCGGTGAGTCGCGGGCTCATCGGGCGCGGCGGCTCGACGGCGTCGACCGTCGGCTCGCGGAGCAGGTCGGTGGCCACCTGCCAGCGGGCGCCCGTCCCCTCGGGCGGTCCGACCACCAGCTCCCCGGTGGCCCCGTCGCGCAGGTCCACGGCGTCGAGGACGGTGCGCCCGTCGTAGCCGCCCCGGCGTGCACGTGCGAGCACCGTCGACCCGTCCAGCCAACCGACGACCTCGGCGTAGCGGCGCGAGCCGGGCACCTGCGGCAGGTCGATCCTGGCGGCGGCCTCGCCACCCAGCGTGGAGGCCGAGGAGAACGGGGCGCCCACCAGCACGTTGGGATTGCGCCCGCGGTCTCCCGGCCCGCCCCACACCGCCGCGGCCCACTGCCCGCCAGGACCGGCGGACACGCTCGTCGAGAGGACCTGGTCGGTCCGGTAGCGCCGGGGCAACCTCGGGGCGTCGAGCGCGACGACCGAGAAGGTCCGCTCGCCGTGGACCGTCACGACCTGGCCGGCGTGACCGGACGGCTCGGTCCAGAAACCGCGTCGGACCTCCCGCGACTCCGCCGGCCGGGGGTCGGGTTCGTCGACGTCCCACAGCAGCGTCGGCGCCGCGCCGGAGGTCGAGCGGTCCATCTCGGAGTCGCCCTCGCCGCCGGCGTACTGCGTGAACCGCACCAGGAGGGTGTCGGTGGCGACCCAGTCGAGGTCGGTCTCGATGCCCAGCCCGTGCTCGGTCGCGATGTCGTGCCGCACCACGTCGCCGGTGTCCGGGTGGTAGAGCGCCACCCCGGTCACCGGTGGCTCGCCGTCGATCGTGTTGGGGGTGTCCTGGGTCGGGCCGCTCGTCCAGTAGGCCACGACGGAGCCGTCCGGCGAGAGCACCGCTCCGGGGTCGGGCGCCGCGTCCGGGAGGTCGAGGAAGCGGTACTCCCCCGTCGCGGCCGAGACGCCGACGTACCCCTGCTCCGAACCCCACATGCCCGACCGCGTCGTCGACAGCAGGACGGCCAGCCGACCGAGCGAGCCGCCGTCCTCGGTGCCCTCGAGGTACGGGCTCGGGGCGAAGATCCGCTCGGGCACGCCGACGGGCGACCCGGCCGGGGCGGGGGTGGTGTCTGCCCGCAGCTCGGCCGTGCCGACCACTCCTCCGACCACGGCGAGCGCGGCCACGACGATCGCGGCCGTGCCACCGCGGCGCAGCCGGTGGTAGCGGCGTCCTCGGTCCCACAGCACGTGCACCGGCTCGCGTACGTCGGCGTGTGCGTCGGCGTCGGCGGCCAGGTCGGCCAGGCGGTCGTGCAAGGTGGTCATCGGGGTTCCTCCTGCCCTGTCATCCCCTTCCACGCACCGACGAACCCCGGAGGAGGGGTGCGCGACCGAGCTTCTTCCTCAGCCGAGCAGCGTGCGGCCGAGCAGCACCAGCGACGAGGCGGCGCAGACGCCGAGCACGGCGGGCCGGACGCGGGACCCGGGCAGGCGCGGCCGCAGCTGCGTGCCGAGCAGCGCGCCGACGAGCAGCACCGGCGACAGGGCGAGGGCCAGCAGGAAGCGGGGCAGCTCCAGCTCGCCGGCGATGCCGAGGCCGATGAGGGAGAGCGCGGCGCCGCCCATGAAGTAGACCGCCATGGTCGTGCGGATCTGCTGGGGCGGGCGGTGCTGGTAGAGGATCGCCATCGGCGGCCCGCCGATGGACGTCGCGGTGCCGGACAGCCCGGAGACGAAGCCGGCGGTCACGAGCGTGCCGCGGTTGATCGGGATGCGCACGGCCCACCAGGTGAGGGCGACAGCCACCAGCACCATGACGGCGACGACGACTGCGAGCAACCGTCCGCTCAGCGAGGCGACGGCGACGACGCCGACCACCGTGCCGACCAGCCGGGTCGGCATCGACCAGGCCAGGCCGCACCAGTCGATGCCGGAGCGCTCGGTGGCGAGGGTGACCGCGGGATAGGTGCAGGCCAGCCAGAGGGTGACCTCGGGCAGCAGCTCGGGGTCGACCAGCGCCACGACCGGGGCTGCCACCAGGCCGAGGCCCAGCCCCACCAACGACTGCACGGTGGCCCCGACCAGCAAGGCCAGGGCCACCGTGAGCAGTGCAGGGAGGGTGAGTCCCAGGAGGGTCAGGTCACGCCTTCCGCAGGTTGCGCAGGACGTACTGCATGATGCCGCCGTTGCGGTAGTAGTTCGCCTCACCGGGGGTGTCGATGCGGACGACCGCGTCGAACTCCACGTCGCCGGCCTTGACCTTGACGGTCTTGGGCGTGCGGCCCTCGTTGAGCTCGGTGATGCCGGTGATGGAGAACTCCTCCTCGCCGGTCAGGCCGAGGCTCTCGGCGGTCTGGCCCTCGGGGAACTGCAGCGGGATGACGCCCATGCCGATGAGGTTCGAGCGGTGGATGCGCTCGTAGGACTCGGCGATGACGGCCTTGACGCCCAGCAGCGAGGTGCCCTTGGCGGCCCAGTCGCGCGAGGAGCCGGAGCCGTACTCCTTGCCGGCCAGGACCACCAGCGGGGTGCCGGCTGCGATGTAGTTCTCCGAGGCCTCGAAGACCGAGGTCACCTCGCCACCGTTGGTGAAGTCGCGGGTGACGCCGCCCTCGGTGCCCGGCGCGAGCTGGTTGCGCAGGCGGATGTTGGCGAACGTGCCGCGGATCATGACCTCGTGGTTGCCGCGGCGCGAGCCGTAGGAGTTGAAGTCCCGCTGCTCGACGCCGTGCTCGGCGAGGTACCGGCCCGCGGGCGAGTCCTTCTTGATCGCACCCGCCGGGCTGATGTGGTCGGTGGTGACCGAGTCGCCGAGCTTGAGGAGCACGCGGGCGCCCTCGATGTCGGTGACGGCCTCCGGCTCGTCGGGCATGCCGTCGAAGTACGGGGGCTTGCGGACGTAGGTCGACTCGGTGTCCCACGCGAAGGTGTCGCCCTCGGGGGTCGGGAGCGACTGCCACCGCTCGTCGCCGGCGAACACGTCGGCGTAGGAGCTGTCGAACATGTCGGAGGTGATCGACTCACCGATGACCCGCTCGACCTCCTGCGGGGACGGCCAGATGTCCTTCATGAAGACGTCGTTGCCGTCGCTGTCCTGGCCCAGCGGGTCGTTGAACAGGTCGAGGTCCATCGAGCCGGCCAGCGCGTAGGCGACGACCAGCGGCGGGGACGCGAGGTAGTTCATCTTCACGTCCGGGTTGATCCGGCCCTCGAAGTTCCGGTTGCCCGAGAGCACCGAGACGACCGCGAGGTCCTTCTCGTTGACCGCGGCGGAGACCTCGGGGATCAGCGGGCCGGAGTTGCCGATGCAGGTGGTGCAGCCGTAGCCGACGAGGTTGAAGCCGAGCTTGTCGAGGTACGGCGTGAGGCCGGCGCGCTCGTAGTAGTCGGACACGACCTGCGAGCCCGGCGCGAGGGTGGTCTTGACCCACGGCTTGGTCGTGAGCCCCTTCTCCACCGCGTTCTTGGCCAGCAGCGCGGCACCGATCATCACCGACGGGTTCGAGGTGTTGGTGCACGAGGTGATCGCGGCGATCGCGACGGCGCCGTGGTCGAGCTCGAACTCGGTGCCGTCCTCGAGGGTGACCTTCACCGGGTTCGACGGACGCCCGTTCGAGCCGGCCGCCGCCGAGTGCGAGTCGACCGGGGCGTCGGCGTCGTCGTGGCCGTCCCCGTTGCCGTTGGTGGACGGCGGGTCGGAGGACGGGAAGGACTCGGCCGAGGCCTCGTCGGCGCCGGTGGTGACGCCGTACGGCTTGTCGTTCTGCGGCACGCCCGGCTTGCGGTCCTCGCCGCCGGTCTCGTCGGCGCTGACGTAGTCGGCCAGCGCGACGCGGAACGCCTTGCGGGCGTCGGAGAGCGCGACGCGGTCCTGCGGGCGCTTCGGGCCGGCGAGCGACGGGACGACCGTCGACAGGTCCAGCTCGAGCCTCTCGGAGTAGCGCGGCTCGGCGTCGGGGTCGTGCCACAGGCCCTGGGCCCTGGCGTAGGACTCGACCAGCTTCAGCTGCTCCTCGGAGCGGCCGGTGAGCTTGAGGTACTCGATGGTCTGCTCGTCGATCGGGAAGACCGCGATCGTCGAGCCGAACTCCGGGCTCATGTTGCCGATGGTGGCGCGGTTGGCCAGCGGCAGCGCGGAGACGCCGGGGCCGTAGAACTCCACGAACTTCCCGACGACGCCGTGCTGGCGCAGCATCTCGGTGATCGTGAGGACCAGGTCGGTCGCGGTCGAGCCCTCGGGCAGGTCGCCGGAGAGCTTGAAGCCGACGACGCGCGGGATGAGCATCGAGACCGGCTGGCCGAGCATCGCGGCCTCGGCCTCGATGCCGCCGACGCCCCAGCCGACCACGCCGATGCCGTTGACCATCGTGGTGTGGGAGTCGGTGCCGACGCAGGTGTCGGGGTAGGCCACGCCGTCGCGGACCATGACGGTGCGCGCGAGGTGCTCGATGTTGACCTGGTGCACGATGCCGGTGCCCGGCGGGACGACCTTGAAGTCGTCGAAGGCGCCCTGGCCCCAGCGGAGGAACTGGTAGCGCTCGCGGTTGCGCTCGTACTCGATCTCGACGTTGCGCTCGAACGCCTCGGGGGTGCCGAAGACGTCGGCGATCACCGAGTGGTCGATGACCATCTCGGCGGGCGCGAGCGGGTTGATCCGCGACGGGTCTCCGCCGAGCTCGGCCATCGCCTCGCGCATGGTGGCGAGGTCGACGACGCAGGGCACGCCGGTGAAGTCCTGCATGATCACGCGCGCCGGCGTGAACTGGATCTCCTTGTCGGGGTGCGCGTCGGCGTCCCACCCGGCGAGGGCCTTGATGTCGTCGGCGGTGATGTCCGCGCCGTCCTCGGTCCGCAGGAGGTTCTCGAGCAGGACCTTGAGGCTGAAGGGCAGCGTCTCGACGTCCAGGCCCTCCCCCGTCACCGCGTCGAGGCGGTAGATCTCGTAGGACTGTCCGTCCACGTCCAGGGTGCTCTTGGCACCGAAGCTGTCCTGACTGGCCACTGCTGACTCTCCTCGTGACGTCCGGTGGTGCTCTTCTGCCATCTTGCCGCTGCGCCGCGGAGAGGCGGTAGGAAGGCTTCCCTTACCGCCCGCTCCTAGATGTCTTGATATCAAGATACATGATGTCGAGGGGTTTCACGAACCACTCAAGCACCGTTCGACTCGCGCTCGAGCAGGGCGACGCACTCCACGTGGTGGGTCATCGGGAACAGGTCGAACGCGCGCAGCACGCTCAACCGGTACCCGTGCTCGGCGAAGACGGACACGTCGCGCGCCAGCGCCGCCGGGTCGCACGCGACGTACGCCACCGCGCGCGGCGTGCGCGCCACGACCTGCTCCACGACCGGTCGCCGGGCGCCCTCGCGGGGCGGGTCGAGCACGACCACGTCCCAGTGCCCGTCGTACGCCGCTGCGAGCACCTCCTCGACGCCTCCGGCGGTGACCTCGGCCCCGGGGCAGTTGGTCGCGGCGTGGCCGGCCGCGGTCGGGTCGCCCTCGACCGCACCGACCCGGCCGGACTCCCCGACGGCCTCGCCGAGGAAGCGGGCGAACAGCCCGACCCCGGCGTAGAGGTCCAGCACGGACTCCCCCGCCTGCGGGCGGAGCACGTCGAGGACCGTCTCGACGAGCGTCCGCGGCGCGCCGGGGTGGACCTGCCAGAACCCGTCGGCGGCGACGGCGTACTCGTGGGTGGCGCCGGCGGCGGTGACCTGCTCGGTGAGCAGGCCGGGCCGCGGCTCGCGGGCGTCGGGGTGGGCGATCCGGCAGTCGTCGACCACGACCACCTCGCGGGAGCGGTGCTTGCGCAGGCCGTCGGGCAGCCGGACGTACTGCTGGCGCGTGCGCCAGCGCAGGCCGGCCAGCTGCTCGGGCAGGTCGCCCTCGACGGGCTCGACGGTGACCGTCAGGTCGAGGCCGGCCAGGCGGCGCAGCTGCTCGGCGACGACCTCGCCCTTGAGCGAGCGCTGGCGGACCAGGTCGACGTGCTGGAAGTCGCAGCCGCCGCACTTGCCGGGGCCGGCGAACGGGCAGGGCGGGACGACCCGGTCCGGCGAGGCCTCGAGCACCTCGACCACGTCGCCGCGCCAGAAGCGGTCGCCCTCGGTGCCCTCGGTGAGCTCGACGACCACCCGCTCCCCGGGGATGCCGTGGCGGGTGAAGACGACGCGGGTCTCGTCGGAGGCGCCGGTGGGGTCGGTGGGCACGCGGACGATGCAGTGGCCGCCGTGGGCGACCGGGCCGACGACGGCCTCGTGGCGACGACCGACGACCGAGGCCCCGCGGGCCTGGCGCTGACGCGGCGCGGGCCGGCCCCGCCGCTGCGGCGGGCGCGGCGTCACCGCTTGGCCTGGCGGTCGTCGGGGCGGCGCTGGACCTGGCCGCGGCGCAGGTCGCCGGGGCGGACCCTGGTGGCCTCTCGGCGAACTCGTTCTCGGGCGATCTCGGAGGACCTCAGCTGGTAGGGCACGGAGGTCACCATGACACCCGGGGCGAAGAGGAGCCGACCCTTGAGGCGCAGCGCGGTCTGGTTGTGGAGCAGCTGCTCCCACCAACGGCCGACAACGTACTCCGGGATGTAGACCGCGACCACGCCGCGCGGGTTGGCCTTGCGGATCTCGGTGGCGTACTCCACGACCGGCCGCACCAGCTCGCGGTAGGGCGAGTGGAGGACCTTGAGCGGCACGTCGATGCTGCGCTCGTCCCACTCGGCCAGCAGCCGGGCGGTCGCGTCGGTGCCGTCGTCGACGTAGACGCCCTCGAGCACGTTGGGCCGGGTCGCCTTCGCGAAGGCCAGCGCCCGCAGCGTCGGCTTGTGCAGCTTGGAGACCAGCACGATCGCGTGCACGCGGGTCGGCAGGACCTTGTCCTCCTCGTCGGCGGCGAGCTCCTCGGCGACGCGGTCGTAGTGCTGGCGGATGCCCTTCATCAGCAGGAAGAAGAAGCCCATGGCGAGCACCGTGATCCAGGCGCCGGCGAAGAACTTGGTGAGCAGGATGATCACCAGCACCACGGCGGTGAAGACCAGCCCGACCGCGTTGATGACGCGGGAGCGGGTCATCCGCCGCCGCTCGACCGGGTCGCGCTCGGTCTGCAGGGCGCGCGTCCAGTGCCGGATCATGCCGAGCTGGCTGAGGTTGAAGGAGACGAAGACGCCGACGATGTAGAGCTGGATCAGCCGGGTGGTCTGGGCGTCGAAGGCGTAGATGAGCGCGATCGCCATCAGCGCGAGCGCGACGATGCCGTTGCTGTAGGCGAGCCGGTCGCCGCGCGAGCCGAGCGCGCGGGGCGCCAAGCCGTCCTTGGCGAGGATCGACCCCAGCACCGGGAAACCGTTGAAGGCGGTGTTGGCGGCCAGCACCAGGATGATCCCGGTGACGGTCACGACGACGTAGAACGCCGGGCTGAACTCCTGGAAGACCGCCCGCGCAATCTGCGCGATCACCGCGTGCTGCTCGTAGTCGGCGCCGACGGGCTCGCCGTCGCGCAGCAGCCGGTCGAGCTCGTGCGGGTCGACGTAGCGGATGCCCATCTGGCGGGCCAGCACGATGACGCTGACCATCATCGTGATCGCGATCATCCCGAGCAGCAGCAGCGTGGTGGCGGCGTTCCGGCTCTTGGGCCGGCGGAAGGCCGGCACGCCGTTGGAGATCGCCTCGACGCCGGTCAGCGCCGCGCAGCCCGAGGAGAACGCGCGGGCCAGCAGGATGAGCAGCCCGATCGTCGTCAACGGCTCCTCCAGCCCCGGCTCGGGCTGGATCGTCAGGTCCGCCGACTCGACCGCCGGCAGGTCGCCCAGCGCGAGCCGCACGAGGCCGAAGGCGCACATGCCGATGATCGCGACCATGAAGGCGTAGGTGGGCAGGGCGAAGAACCGCCCTGACTCCCGGATGCCGCGCAGGTTCATCGCCATGAGCGCCAGCACCGCGACCGCGGCCACCGTCGGCTCGTGCCCGATGAACGCGGGCACCGCCGCGGCGGCGTACTGCGCCCCCGAGGAGATCGACACCGCCACCGTCAGCACGTAGTCCACGAGCAGCGCGCTGCCGACCGTCATGCCCGCGGTCCGGCCGAGGTTGACCGTGGCGACCTCGTAGTCGCCGCCACCGGAGGGGTAGGCGTGGACGGTCTGGCGGTACGACGCCACGACGACCGCCATGACCAGCGCGACGGCGAGCGCGACCTTCCACGACCAGACGTACGCCGACGCGCCGGCCAGCGAGAGCATGATGAAGACCTCGTCGGGCGCGTAGGCGACCGACGACAGCGCGTCGCTGGCGAAGACCGGCAGCGCGATGCGCTTGGGGAGGAGTGTCTCGCCGAGCTGGGAGCTCCTCAGCTTGCGCCCCAGCAGGATCCGCTTGGAGACGTCCCCGACACCCACGGGCAGGAACGGTACTCGTCCGCGACCCCAGCGGTGGCTTCGCGGACGGACCGGGGCCGGGCGCGGGTACGGTTCCCCCGTGCACGTCGTGATCATGGGCTGCGGCCGAGTCGGCTCGACCCTCGCCCGCAGCCTCGAGGACCGCAACCACACGGTGTCGGTCATCGACAGCGAGCCGGACGCGTTCCGGCGGCTCGGGCCGGGCTTCAACGGCGACAAGATCGCCGGGGTGGGCTTCGACCAGGAGGTCCTGGAGAAGGCCGGCATCCGGCGCGCAGACGCCTTCGCCGCCGTCTCCTCCGGCGACAACTCCAACATCATCGCCGCGCGTGTCGCGCGCGAGACCTTCGGCATCCAGCAGGTCGTGGCGCGCATCTACGACCCCGGCCGCGCCGAGGTCTACCAGCGCCTCGGCATCACCACCGTCGCGACGGTGAAGTGGACCGCCGACCAGGTGCTGCGCCGGCTGCTGCCGGCCGGCGCCGAGCCGGACTTCCGCGACCCCTCGGGCACCATCCGCGTGGACCACGTGCCCGTGCCCGAGGTGTGGGTGGGCCAGCGGACCATCCACTTCCAGGAGCAGACCGGCAGCCGGATCGCGTGGATCGACCGGCTCGGTGAGGGCATGCTGCCCAAGCGCGAGACCGTCATCCAGGAGGGCGACCTGATCCACCTGGTCGTCCGCGAGGAGAACGCCGAGCGCGCCATGACCGTCATCAAGCGTGGACCGGAGGTGGACTGACGTGCGCGTCGCCATCGCCGGTGCCGGGGCCGTGGGCCGCTCGATCGCCCGCGAGCTCATCCAGAACGGCCACGAGGTCCTCCTCATCGACAAGAACCCCGACTCGATCCGCCCCGAGCGGGTGCCGGACGCCGAGTGGCTGCTGGCCGACTCCTGCGAGCTCTCCTCGCTCGAGGAGGCGCGGATGGACCGCTGCGACGTGGTCATCGCCGCCACCGGCGACGACAAGGTCAACCTGGTCACCTCACTGCTGGCCAAGACCGAGTTCGGCGTGCCGCGCACGGTCGCCCGGGTCAACCACCCCAACAACGAGTGGCTCTTCACCGAGGCCTGGGGCGTCGACGTCAACGTCTCGACCCCGCGGATCATGTCCGCGCTGGTCGAGGAGGCGGTCACCGTCGGCGACCTGGTGCGGCTGTTCACGTTCCGTCAGGGCAACGCCAACCTCGTCGAGATGACGCTGCCGGCCGACTCGCCGTACGTCGGCAAGCCCAGCGGGCTGATCCCGCTGCCGGACAACTGCGCGCTGGTGACGATCCTGCGCGACGGGCAGGTCTACGTGCCGAGCGCCGAGCAGCCGGTGGAGTCCGGCGACGAGCTGCTCTTCGTCGTCCCGGCCGAGGGCGAGGACGCCCTCGAGCGGCTGCTCGCACCGTCCGCGCACGGCGGCTGAGCGGCGTCCGCGGGCCCGGTCGACAGCCCGGTCGATAACTACAGCGTTGTAGTTGTCGGCGACGGCTTGTCTGTGACTGGTGTGACTGGTGTGATGCGTGGGTCGCGGCGCTCCTGTCCGCGCGAGAAGAGGCAGGTCATGGCTTTCCCACGCACCCACGACGGACCGCGACGCACGTCGATCCTCGCCCGCTCGCTGGTGGCCGGTGTCGCCGCGGCGGTCCTCGGCGCCACCGCGACCGTGCCGGCCGGCGCCGAGCCCGAGCCCGCGCCGGCCCCCACGCCTGCTCCTGTGCCGGCTCCCGTGCCCGTCCCGGAGCCGACCGTCGCCGAGCCGTTCCGCGCCTTCACGCTCAACGTCTGCTACTGCCTCGGCCCGGCGAAGGCGATGGCCGACGTGCGCCGCGTGCTGCCCCTCGGCGACGCCGGTGGCCTGCAGGAGTTCTCCGACGCCGTCGACCGCAAGAACCTCATCTCGCTGCTCACCGCCGAGGACTGGGGCTGGTACATGCCCACCACCGGCGGCGGCACCATCCCGATCATCTGGGACCGCTCGCGCTTCCGCCTGATCGAGGGCCGCACGATCAAGGTCCACCCGGCCGAGAAGGGCGTCACCCCCGCCCGACACATCAACTCCGTGCGGCTGCGCGAGATCGCCACCGGCGAGGTCTACGCCCTGGTCAACGCCCACACCATCGCCCGCGCGTCCAAGGACGCCCGGCTCAGCGACATGCGCCGCATCCCCCGCCTGCGCAAGCACCTCGCGCTGATGCGCGGCGAGATCGAGCGGCTCTTCGGCACCACCGAGCACGTCTTCGCCAGCGGCGACCTCAACGTCAACTACCTCGCCGACCGCAACCGCCGCAACGCCGGCCTGCCCACCAGCGCGCTGGGCGGGCTGGTCCGCTTCGACATGCCGCTGGTCGGCTCCCGCGGCACGAAGTCCCTGCTCGACTACACGATGAGCGTCCGCGACGCCGGCGGCCTGGTGCCCGCCGACAGCCGGGTCGTGCGCGGCTTCAACTCCGACCACGACGCCGTCGTCGTCACCTACCAGCCCCAGCAGCTGCTCGCCGACGGGCCGGTCTTCAACGACCCGACCGCCGACCCGGCCGACCGCACCGCCGTCCGCGACCGGCAGGTCCGCGCCGTGCGCAACGCCGAGCCCGGCGACACCGTCCGCCTGGCCACCGCCCGCCTCGCCGACCTGGCCCTCGAGCAGGCCCTGGTCGCCGCGGCGGCCGAGGGGGTCGCGGTCCGGGTCGTCGCCGGCGCGACCAGCCCGGCGCTCACCCGCCTCCAGGCCGCTCTCGGCACCGACACCGGCGCCGCGTCGTACGCCCTCGCCTGCGGCACCGACTGCCTCGACGGCGGCCGGCACGAGGTCGAGGCGCTGCTGATCGACCGGGTCAGCCGCACCACCGACCTGACCGTCGTCGCCAGCGCGGCCGCGGTGCCCGCCAGCACCACCGCCTGGACCACCGGCTTCCTGTCGACCGACCCTGCGACGTACGACGCCTACGGCGCGCTCGTCGACCAGCTCGTCGCCGCCGCCGCGCCCGTGGTGCCGGAGCTGCCGGAGGTCCCCGAGCTGCCCGGGCTCCCGGGCGCTCCCGCCGGCCCGACCCGCGCCCTCGCGGCGATGTCCTACCCCGTCTCCTCCGGCTCGACCGACCCGGTGCTCGCCGCCCTGGCGCCCATCACCTGCTCCGCCGACGGCCAGCCCACCCGGGTGCGGGCCGTCGTCGGCTCATGGGCGGGCGCGCGCGGCCGTCTGGTCGCCGACCGCCTCGCCTCCCTGCGCCGCGACGGCTGCGACGTGGCCGTCGTCGTCGGGCCCGGCGTGCTGAGCGGGGTCCGGGCCCGGCTGACCGGCGCCGGCGTCCCCGTCACGGTCGCCAAGGTCGCCCAGACCACGCTCGTCGTCTCCGGCGCCACCACCCGCGCCTGGGTCGGCGGCCCGCCGTGGACCGACCGCGGCGCCACCAGCACCGGCCTGGCCCTCGAGGTCGCCGACGCGGCCGTCGTCGCCCGCTACCTGGACGCGTTCGCCCGGCTGGCGCGCTGACGGGCGGCCGGTCGGTCGGCCGGCGTCGGCGCTGGGGCCCGCACATGACCGAAGGAACTCGCGCTTGACCGATGAAGGTTCCTCGGTCAAGCGCGAGATTCGTCGGTCCGGTAGACAGATTCACCGGTTGACCGGTGGATCTGTCTACCCCGCCCCCTCCCCCAGCCGAGGCGGCCGAGGTCAGGCGGCGGAGGGCGTGACCGGGGTGCGGTCGCGGCCGAGGACCCAGGCCATGCCGGCGAGGGCGGCGAGCTGGAGCGGCCAGCCGAGGGCGATCTTGAGGACGCCGAGCGTGGCGACGACGGTGTCGATGTCCATCGCTCCGCTGTGGCCGGCCAGCCACAGGGGCGCCTGGACGGCCACCCGCAGGAAGCACGGGAGGACCAGCAGCCAGGTCAGCGTGGTGCAGAGACGGACGACCTGGCGGTCGTCGTGCCAGGCGGTCGGGTCGCCGGTGACGCTGCCGACCATGAAGCCGACCAGCGGCCAGCCGACCAGGCAGGTCAGCGCCAGCACGACCGTGTAGCCGCCGTTGTAGAGGATGCCGGGCAGGAAGTACGCCAGCGCCTGGTCGTCCTCGCTGCCGCCGCGGCTGGCGGCGATGCGGACGAAGAGCCAGCCGATGCCGATGCCGAAGAGCGCGTTGAGCGCGAACTGGACCGTCGAGCGCTGCACGAGCCGCACGACGAGCATGACGACCGCGGCCGCGACGCTGACGGCCAGCGCGACCACCAGCTCGCGGGTGGTCAGCCACAGCGCGGTGAACAGGATCGTCGGCACCGCGGCCTCGACCATGCCGCGGCGGCCGCCGAGGGCCTTGGCCAGCTGGGCGCGGACGACCGACTCGACGGTCTCGACGGTGGCCGGCTGCTCCTGCTCGGTGGTCACGGGAGCAGCTCGTAGCGGGGGTTGAAGATCACGCGGACGCCGTCGTGGGTGCCGATGCGGCCCTGCACGTCGATGGAGCGGCCGGGGACGATGCCGGCGATCCGGCGGCGGCCGAGCCACACGATGGTGATCACGCCCGACCCGTCGAACAGCTCGGCCTCGAGGGCCGGCACTCCCCCGCGGGGCCGGAGCGTCACGGTGCGCAGGGTGCCGCGCAGGTGGACCCGGTCGCGGTCCGGGGCGGTGGCGACCGTGGAGCAGTCGGGGGCGGCGTACGTCTTGCGCAGGTCGCGCGCGTGCTGGTCGCCGGAGTCGGCCCAGCGGCTCAGGCTGCGGCGCAGGCGGCTCATCCCAGCCGCCTGGCGCTCTCCGGCATGGTCACCGGCAGCGGCTCGCCCGGGGGCACGGCGCCCGCGCCGCGTCGCACGGCGATCGTGGTGATGACGTCCTCCCACTCACGAGCGGACTCGGGGTCCATGGCCGGGCGGCCGAGCAGCGTCGCGCGCAGCAGCCACCGGTCGCCCTGGATGCCGATGATCCGCGAGGGCTGGGTGGCGGCCTGGCCGTCGGTGCGGGTGACCGGCAGCTCGCAGGCCAGCTCGGTGCCGAAGCGGCCCTCGCGCTCGGTGGCGGTGCCGCCGCGCTGGGTCATCTCGGCGACGATCCGCGGGCGCAGCTCGCTCCACAGGTCGCCGTTGCGGGGCGCGGCGAACGCCCGCAGCTCCAGGGCGCCGTCCTCGCCGGTGAGCAGCACGGCCTGCACCTCGCCGGAGCGCTCGTCGACCTGGAGGCGCAGCTCCCGGCCGGGCACCGCGCCGATGAGCAGGGAACCCAGGTCGACCCGCTCGCCGTCACCGGGAGGCAGCTCGGAGACGTCGTAGGGACCGACCGGTGCGGTCCCCTCGGCGTTGCCGGTCTCGTCGGTCGATCCGCCCTCGCGCGTGGGCTCGACGGACTTGCGGCGGAACTTCACGGATGTCTCCCTCGACTGGCTGGTCAGGGGCGGGTCACGGACGACCGAACCCCCCGGTAGAACCGTAACCTCCGGTTCCCCGCTGCGAGGAAGGCAGGACGTCGACCTCCACGAAGGCCGCGGTCTCCACCCGCTGCACCACCAGCTGCGCGATCCGGTCGCCCCGGCGCAGCTCGACCGGCTCGGCCGGGTCGAGGTTGACCAGCAGCACCTTGACCTCGCCGCGGTAGCCCGCGTCGACCGTGCCGGGGCTGTTGACGATCGAGACGCCGTGGCGGGCCGCGAGCCCGGAGCGGGGGTGGACGAGCGCGACGTGGCCGCTCGGCAGCGCGATCGCGATCCCGGTCGGCACCAGCGCCCGCTCCCCCGGCGCCAGCGTGACGTCGACGGTCGTCAGCAGGTCCGCGCCGGCGTCGCCGGGGTGGGCGTAGGCGGGCAGCGGGAGGTCAGGGTCCAGCCGGACGACCTGGATCTCCAACGGCTGCTCGGGACGGGGCTCCGGCTGGGGCTCGGGCTGGGTCGCGGGCTCGGTCACGGGCGGACCCTAGAGCATCCGACGCGGGGCCGGGATGGGAGGATCGGGGCGTGCCCGACCCTGCCCGCGCCCCGCGCACCGACCCTGCTGCCGAGCCCGCGGCCGAGCACCACGAGCGCCTCGGGGTGCCGCTGCGCTGGTGGGTGCAGACGACGATGTTCGTCGCGTCGCTGTGGCTCGCGCTGGTCGTGGCCGTCCCCGGTGTCGTCGCCTGGAGCGCCTCCGCGGTGCTGCTGGCCCTGGCCGTCGCGCTGCTCGTGTCGTACGGCGCCGCGCCGGTGGTCGTGGCCGGCGGCGAGCTGCGCGCCGGTCGCGCGCGGATCGGCGTCGAGCACCTCGGCGAGGCCCGGGCCCTCGACCCGGCCGAGACCAAGCACGTCGCCGGGCCGGGTGCCGACGCCCGCGCCTACCTGCTGCTGCGGCCCTACCTCAAGCGGGCGGTGCGGGTGGAGATCACCGACCCGGCCGACCCCGCGCCGTACTGGCTGGTCTCGACGCGGCGGCCCGACCGGCTCGCCGCCGCGATCGCCGCCGCGCACGACATGGCGGCCTGAGGCCTGGGTACTGTCCCGCCATGGCATCTGACTCCTCCAAGATGTGGTCGGTCTTCTCCCTCGTCTCGGCCCTCGGCGCCGCGGCGCTGGCGAAGCAGGGCCTCGACAAGACCTGGCGCGTGGCGACCGGCAAGAAGCCGCCGGAGAACCCGGCCGACCCCGACGTCGAGCTGCGCGAGGCGATTGCGTGGGCCGTGGCCAGCGGTGTCGCCGTCGGGCTGGCGCGCATGCTGGCCCAGCGCCGGGCCGCGTCGTACTACGCGCGCTCGACCGGCCACCTGCCGCCCGACCTGCGCAAGGACGACCAGAAGGGCTGACCCGGCCCTCCGGGCAGGACGGCGCCACCCGCGCCACCAGGACCACCCGCGCCATCCCTCAGCAATGCGAAAGGCCCGCGACCACCGGTCGCGGGCCTCTTGCGTGCGGGCGCGTCACACGCAGTCGCGGCAGATCATCTTCTTCTCGTCTGCCAGCTGGCTGCGGTGGTGGACCAGGAAGCAGCTCATGCAGGTGAACTCGTCG
>NZ_JAUHJR010000073.1 GCF_030412915.1 Nocardioides abyssi
GCACCGCGGTGACGATGTAGGCGTCGGGGTTGAGCTGGCGCACGGTCAGCGTGGCCAGCACGTTGGAGTCGTCGCGGTCGGTGGTGATGATGACCTGCTCGGCGTCGGCGACGCCGGCACGGCGCAGCACCCCGCGGCGGGTCGCGTCGCCGGAGACGACCGCGAGGCCGTCGGCGTGCGCGTCCTGCATCGCCACGTCGCTGGGGTCGACCACGACGATCGCCTCGCGCTCGAGGCCGTTGTTGAGCAGGGTCTGCACCGCGCTGCGGCCCTTGGTGCCGTAGCCGATGACGACGACGTGGTGGTCCATTCTGCTCCTCCAACGGGCGACG
>NZ_JAUHJR010000074.1 GCF_030412915.1 Nocardioides abyssi
TCGGCGCCGCCGACATGGTCGCGGCCGGGGTGCCCGCCGACCCCGACTACCGGGCCGCGTTCCCGGTCGACGGCAGCTTCTCCTCGGTCCGCCTCGACGAGCAGGCCGGGCTGATCATCGCCCAGGTGCCCGACGACCGCTGGGCCGACCGCCCCGCCGACATGTCGCGCAAGCAGGCCAAGCTGGCGGTGCAGGCGCTGGTCTACACCGTGCAGGGCGCCCTGCAGAGCCGGGCGCCGGTGCAGGTCGTCGGCGAGCCGGGTGGGCCGGCGGTGCCGATGTTCGGCATCGACACCGACGGCGGCGTGGCCAACGCCGACCAGCTCGACGTG
>NZ_JAUHJR010000075.1 GCF_030412915.1 Nocardioides abyssi
TCGTGAACGGGGTCGCGCAGCGGCTGGCCCTGGCGCTCGAGCCCTTCCTGCGCGGCCCGATCCCGGTGCGCCTGGTGGCGTGGGACGGCTCCGCGACCGGACCGGCCGACGGCTCGGTGCCGACGGTCGAGCTGCGCAGCCCCGACGCCGTACGCCGCCTGCTCTGGCACCCGGGCGAGCTCGGCGCCGCGCAGGCCTACGTCACCGGTGAGCTCGACGTGCCCGAGGTCGACGGCTGGGACCTCGACAAGGCCCTGACGCACGCCTTCGCCGTGGCCCGTGAGCGCGGCCTGAGCGGCGTGCGCCCCTCCCCGCGCGCGCTCGTCGAGGC
>NZ_JAUHJR010000076.1 GCF_030412915.1 Nocardioides abyssi
GCCCGGCCGGGCCTGGTCGGCACCGTCGATCGTGGCCGCGAAGCCGCTGCGCAGGCGGTGCACGGCGGCGACGTCGAGGTCGCCGGTCACGGTGTGGCGGGTGTGCTGCGGCCGCGGTGCGGCGGTGGAAAGAACGGTGTCGTTGCCCATGGCGGGCCCCCAAGCTGGTGGTGCAGCACCGAGTGCCGGTGCCTGTTCACTTCCTCGACTGTAGGCGCAGACCCCTCACACGGCCAGGCAGCTCTCCACAAACGCCCTCAGGGGTGGTCTCTGCCGGGACGTGCGGGCAACAGCAGATGGGTAGCGTGCTCGCGTGCAGGTGCTCCCCG
>NZ_JAUHJR010000077.1 GCF_030412915.1 Nocardioides abyssi
ACCATGCACTGCAGGCCCAGGCACAGCCCGAGGGTGGGGATGCCGGGGGTGCGGGTGTAGGTCAGGGCGCCGAGCTTGCCGTCGAGGCCGCGGATGCCGAAGCCGCCGGGCACGCAGACCGCGTCGACGTCGCTGAGGTGCTTGGCGGCCCCGGCCGGGGTCTGGCACTCGTCGGAGGGGGTCCAGCGCAGGTTGACCTTGGCGCTGTGGGCGAAGCCGCCGGCGCGCAGCGCCTCGGCGACCGAGAGGTAGGCGTCGGGCAGGTCGACGTACTTGCCGACGAGGCCGACGGTGACCTCCTCCTCGGGGTGGTGCACCCGCTCGAGCAG
>NZ_JAUHJR010000078.1 GCF_030412915.1 Nocardioides abyssi
CCCATCCAGACCCAGTTCCGGTGATTCCCGCACTGAAAGTGGTGGTGCCGTCCCACCGACCTATCGCGGCAGCGCGCACTCCGCTCGCAATCGCACTGCTGGAAAGGGTAAGAACGGCGATATCGTAGTCAGGGGCGCAGGTGAGGCAGTCCCTATATTGAGCGTGGACGGTGATCCTGCTGACTGGGACGCGCAGACCGCCGGAATTGTGGAGGTTTGAGCCTGAGCGGATGTTGAGCTGGGAGACGGCAGAAATGACACTGGGAACGACGCAATGGGCGGCGGTCAAGACAATTTGGGGGGCGATGATTATTCCTCCGCAGATCTG
>NZ_JAUHJR010000079.1 GCF_030412915.1 Nocardioides abyssi
CACCTCGTCGCGCCAGCTCAGGGCCGAGCGCAGGTCCATCCGCATCCGCGGTGTCAGCGGGTGCGGCCGCTGGGTGCCGAAGCCCACGCCGCCCAGGAACCCCACGGGCAGGGCGCAGCGGGCCACCTGCGGGCCCGGCCACGCCCCCAGGGCGCTCCCGGTCGGGGTGGCCCGCCCGAAGGCCTCCACGGCGCGGTAGCCGCCCCGCCCGAGCAGGTCGCGCGCCATCGCCTGCACCAGCACCCGGCCCAGTCCCCCGCCGGCGTGCACCGGGTCGACGTACCCGCTGACCAGCAGCACCGCGTCGGGCGAGACCGGCGACGTCGC
>NZ_JAUHJR010000080.1 GCF_030412915.1 Nocardioides abyssi
GTCAGGAGCCAGGGTGTCGCAAGTCAAGCCGTTGCAGAAGGTCCTCATCGCCAACCGTGGCGAGATCGCGGTCCGGGTCATCCGGGCCTGCAAGGACGCCGGCATCGGCAGCGTCGCCGTGTACGCCGAGCCCGACCGCGACGCCATCTTCGTGCGGATGGCCGACGAGGCGCACTCCCTGGGCGGCGCGACGCCGGCCGACTCGTACCTCGACATCGCCAAGATCATCGCCGTGGCGCAGAAGGCGGGCGCCGACTCGGTGCACCCCGGCTCCGGCTTCCTGGCCGAGAACGCCGACTTCGCCCCGGCCGTCCTGGACGCC
>NZ_JAUHJR010000081.1 GCF_030412915.1 Nocardioides abyssi
GGGTGCTGCATCACCGGCATCAGCTCGACGTGGGTGAAGCCGAGGTCGACGACGTAGGCGACCAGGTCCTCGGCCATCTGCTCCCACGACCACATCGACTGGTCGTAGTTCTTCTTCCATGACGCCAGGTGCACCTCGTAGACGCTCATCGGCGCCTGCACCGCGGCCTTCTCGGCGCGCGCGGTCATCCACTCGTCGTCGCCCCAGGTGTAGGAGGACTCGAAGACGCGCGAGGCGGTGCTGGCCGGCTTCTCGGCCCAGGCGGCCATCGGGTCGGCCTTGTCGCGCCACTGGCCGTCGGGGCCCAGCACCGCGAACTTG
>NZ_JAUHJR010000009.1 GCF_030412915.1 Nocardioides abyssi
GGTCGACCCGCTCCAGCTGCGGCACCGTCCGGGTCTGCACCGGCAGTGCGACGTGGCTGTCGGTCGTCAGCGACCCGTGCCCGGGGAAGTGCTTGACCACCGGCACCACGCCCGCGCCGCGCAGGCCGAGCGCCGCCGCCACCGCGTGCCGAGCGACCACGCCCGGGTCGGAGCCCGGCGAGCGGGAGCCGATCACGGGGTCGGCCGGGCCGACGGTCACGTCGGCGACCGGCGCGAGGTCGACGTTGAGGCCGATCCCCCGCAGCTCCGCCCCGAGGGCGCGGTGGGCGCGCCGGGTCAGCGCGGGGTCGCGGGCGGCCCCGGCACTCATGAAGGAGGGGTACGCCGTGACCGCCCCGCCGACCCGCTGGACGAGGCCGCCCTCCTGGTCGACCGCCGTCATCACCGGCCACCCGCGACCGGATCCGCGCTGCAGCCGCCGCAACGCCGTGGCGAGCCGCTCCGGGCCGGCCACGTTGTCGTCGAAGACCACCACGCCGCCCAGGTGGAGGCGACGCACCAGCTCGGTGGGCGCCCGCGTGCCGGCGTACCTCGCCACGACGACCTGGCCGGCCAGCTGCGGCAGCCGCAGCCGACCGACCCGCCGGGCGGCGCTGTCGAGCTCCGCGCGGGTCGGTCCCCAGCCGGTGCCCAGGCCCAGGCGCTCGGACGGGCTGGGCGGCGGCGCCTGCTCCGTCGCGGCCGGGCCCTCACTGGCGGGCGCGTCGTCCCCGCCGTCGCCCGTGCACCCGGTGACGAGAGCCAGCACCGCCACGAGGGCGACGACGAGACGGGTGGGCACCCCGTCCATGTTGCCAGCCGGGCCGATGAGCCGACGGTCCCCCCGCGGGGCTCAGCGCACCAGCGCGTGCAGCGCCGGCGCCACCTGCCCTCGGTCGAGCTGCCCCTCGCCGACCAGCGCCGCCAGCCCGTGGACCGTGCCCCAGAACGCCGTCGCCAGCGCCTCGAGGTCCTCCGGTCCGCGGTCTCGGTGGGTCAGCCACGCCGCGACGCACTCGGCGAGCAGCTCCTCGTTGCGGGCGATGAGCGGTGCGCGCTCCGGGCTCGGGTCCTGCGGCGGGCAGAGCTCGGGGTCGAAGACCAGCGCGAAGGCGTGCGGCCTCTCCGCGGCGAAGGACACGTAGGCCTCGCCCAGAGCCACAAGCCGCTCGGCCGGGTCTGCCTCCGCCGCGGCAGCGGCCTCCTGGCGGTCGAGGAAGTCGCGCATGCACCCGTCGCCGATCGCCTTGAGCAGGCCTCCGCGGTCGCCGAAGTGGTGGTACGGCGCCGCGTGGCTCACTCCTGCCCGCCGGGCCACCTCGCGCAGGCTCACGTTCGTGGGCGACTGCTCCTCGAGGAGCGCCGTGCCGGCGTCGACGAGCGCGCGGCGGAGGTCGCCGTGGTGGTAGGCGGACGAAGATCTTGACACGCGAAAGATAGTACCCGAGGCTGCATGTCACCCGATCTTTACACCGTCAAGAAAGAGACCGCCATGTCCCGGATCCTGGTCCTCGACGCCCATCCCGACGACCGCTCGCTCTGCGCCGCCCTCGCCGAGCGGTACGCCGTCGGCGCCCGCTCCGCGGGCGCGGACGTCGAGCTGCTCGCCCTGCGCGACCTCGACTTCGACCTCGACCTGCGCCGGGGGCTGCGCGCCGAGCAGCCACTCGAGCCCGACCTCCTCCGCGCGCAGGCCTCGCTCGTCGCCGCCGACCACGTCGTCGTGATCGCGCCGGTCTGGTGGGGCTCGGTGCCGGCGGTTCTCAAGGGCTTCCTCGACCGGACGCTCGAGCGCGGCTGGGCCTACCGGTACCGCGACAACGGACTCCCCCAGGGCCTGCTCGCCGGCCGGTCCGCCCGCGTGATCATGACGACCGACTCCCCCGGCTGGTGGCTGCGTGGCCTGATGGGCGACAGCGCGGTCCGGCAGCTGCGCCGCAGCACACTGCGCTTCTGCGGCCTCCGCCCCGTGCCGGCCACCCGCATCGGCCCGGTGCACGGCAGCTCGGCCGAGGGGCGCGCGGCGTGGCTCGAGCAGGTCGCCGACCTCGGCCGGCGCGACGCCCGTCGTACCCCGCGCGCCGACAAGCTCATGCCGGTCGTCCGCGTCCCCGCGCCGGTGCCCGACGTGGCTGCGTGAGCCTCAGCCGGCCGCGGGCGCGCGCTCGGACCGCACCTGCGACTCCACGACCAGCACGACCAGCGAGTTGCCGACCAGCAGCAGTCCGAGCGTGGTGAGCACCCACACCGCGCTCGCGTGCATCCCGTCCGGCTCGCCCGCGAGGTGGCAGAAGAAGGCGACCAGGAGCGTGAGGCACCCTGACAGCAACAAAGAGGCGCCCAACGCGCGCGCAAGACGATGGCCCATGGACCCGACCTACCCGCGCCCGGCCACGTCGACACCTGGGACAGCACGCCGCCGCCGGACCAGCAGCCACAGCTCGACGCAGGCCATGACGAGGAGCACGCCGAGCAGCGCGACGGCCGCCCAGAGGATCCCGTCGAGCGCCCCCAGGTCGCAGTCGGTGGCCTGCGGCCCGCAGTGGCGGGCGTCCGACCACTCCACGCCGGCCGAGAACGCCCACAGCACGGCGACCACCACGGCCACCAGCCAGCCGACGGCCCGCAGCGGGCCGGGCGGCACCCGACGCACGCGTCGGTGCGGGGTCGCCGGCCGGTCCTCCACAGGGACCTCAGGCGTCGAGCGCGTCGACGTCGACCTCGTAGGCGCCCTGGACGATGAACTCCTTGCGCGGGGCGACGTCGGAGCCCATCAGCAGCTCGAAGACACCTGCCGCGGCGTCGGCGTCGTCGACGGTGATCCGGCGCAGCGTCCGGCGGCGGGGGTCCATGGTGGTCTCGGCCAGCTGGTCGGCATCCATCTCGCCGAGGCCCTTGTAGCGCTGGACCGGGTCCTTCCACTTGATGTTCTTCTTCTTCAGCTCCGCCAGCTTCCGCTGCAGCTGGTCGTCGGAGTAGGTGTAGACGTACTTGTCCATGCCCTTGCGCGGGTTGGAGATCTCGATGCGGTGCAGCGGCGGCACCGCGGAGTAGACGCGGCCCTCGCGGATCAGGTCGGGCATGTACTTGAAGAACAGCGTCGCCAGCAGGCAGCGGATGTGCGCGCCGTCGGAGTCGGCGTCGGCCATGAAGATGATCCGGCCGTAGCGCCGCGCGTCGAGGTCGAAGGTCCGCCCCGAGCCGGCGCCGACGACCTGGATGATCGAGGCGCACTCGGCGTTCTTCAGCATGTCGCCGACCGAGGCCTTCTGGACGTTGAGGATCTTGCCGCGGATGGGCAGCAGCGCCTGGAACTCGGAGTTGCGCGCGAGCTTGGCGGTGCCGAGCGCGGAGTCACCCTCGACGATGAACAGCTCGGTGCGGTCGTTGTCGGTGGCGCGGCAGTCGGCGAGCTTCGAGGGCAGGGCGGAGGACTCGAGGGCGTTCTTCCGCCGCTGGGTCTCCTTGTGCTGGCGCGCCGCGATGCGGGTCTTCGCCGCGCCGGCGACCTTCTCCATGACCAGCTTGGCCTGCGCCTTCTCCTGGCGCTTGCTGGAGGTGAGGAACTGCTTGAGCTCGGCGGCGACCACGCGGCGTACGACGGTGCGCGCGGCGGGGGTGCCGAGGATCTCCTTCGTCTGGCCCTCGAACTGCGGCTCGGCCAGCCGCACGGTGACGACCGCGGTCATGCCCTCGAGCACGTCGTCCTTGGTCACGTCGTCGTCGTTGACCTTCAGCACCTTCGCGGCCTTCATCGTGTCGTTGAAGGTGCGGGTGACCGCCTGCTCGAAGCCGGCGACGTGCGTGCCGCCCTTGGGCGTGGCGATCACGTTGACGAACGACCGGAGCTCGGTGTCGTAACCGGTGCCCCAGCGGACCGCCACGTCGACGGCGAGCTCGCGCTCGACCTCCTGCGGGGTCATGTGGCCCTTGTCGTCGAGCAGCGGGACGGTCTCGGTGAACGTGCCGGAGCCCTGCAGGCGCAGCACGTCGGTGACCGGCTCGTCGGAGGCGAGGAAGTCGGTGAACTCGGTGATGCCGCCGTCGTGGCGGAACTTCTCCTCGACCAGCTCGCCACCGTCGGCGGAGCCGCGCAGGTCGCGGATGACCAGCTCGAGGCCGGGCACGATGAACGACGTCTGGCGGGCGCGGGTGACGAGCTCGTCGTAGACGAAGCCCGCGTCCTTGGTGAAGACCTGCCGGTCCGGCCAGAACCGGATCCGCGTGCCGGTGCGCCCCTTGGCCACCCGGCCGCCCTTGCGGGTCAGCCCCGACCGCGCCTCGAAGTCGGCCGCCGGGCCCTCCTCGGCGAAGACCCCGGGCACGCCGCGGCGGAACGAGATCCCCTGGACCGCGGGCGAGCGCTCGACGTCGATGTCCATCCGCGTCGACAGCGCGTTGACCACCGACAGGCCGACGCCGTGCAGGCCACCGGTGGCGACGTACGAACCGCCGCCGAACTTGCCGCCCGCGTGCAGCTTGGTCGCGACCACCTCGACACCGGGCAGCCCGGTCTTGGGCTCCTTGTCGGTGGGGATGCCGCGACCGTCGTCGTGGACCTCCGCGGACCCGTCGGGGTGCAGCGTGACCTCGACCCGGCCGGCGTGGCCGCCGAGCGCCTCGTCGACGCCGTTGTCGATGATCTCCCACAGGCAGTGCATGAGGCCGCGGGTGTCGGTCGAGCCGATGTACATCCCGGGGCGCTTGCGGACCGCCTCGAGGCCCTCGAGGACCAGGAGGTGCGCTGCGTTGTAGGTGTTGTCGGCGATCGTGGGGCTCCTGCGGTACGACGGGCCGACGGCGGCGTGCCATCCGTCGGAGGTGCGGCTCCGAATCTACCCGCGACACGCCGCGGCCCCCCGGAGCCACGCCAGGTCCGGCCGCCACTACGGTGAGCCGCAGCACAGCCGGCACCACCCAGCGAGACCCCAGCAGCACCCAGCAGCACGCGGGACGTCACGATGCGGACACGATCTGGCTCGAGGTGAGCCGAACGGGCACCGGGACGGTCCGCACCCCGTCACAATCCCAAGGACCAGTCGTTGTCCACCCACCACGGGTGATCGTGATCCGGGCCTCTCGAGGTCCGGGGCATGGAAACCCCGGTAACGGGCAACACTGATCGTGATGAGATCGAGGTGTCAGGCACCACGTGGCCGCGGGAATCCTTCGCCCCGCTCACACGTTGAGCCTGGTACCGAGACTGAAGAAATGAGGCCGATGTGACCACTGCCGTTGCCCCCAGCGCCCCGCTGACCGCTGCGGACCGCTGTGACCGCTGCGGAGCCCAGGCCTACCTCCGTGTGGAGCTCCAGACGGGCGGAGAGCTGCTCTTCTGCGCCCACCACGCACGCGAGCACGGCGACAAGCTCAAGGAGATCGCGGCGAACGTCGTCGACGAGACCCACAAGCTGACCGGGACCCCTACAGCAGCTGCTCCCGACGAGCGCTGACCGACGACCCACCCAGACCTAGCGACGGCCCCGGACGATGTCCGGGGCCGTCGGCCATTTCCACCGCGGCCGCACCACCACGTGACAGGGTGATCCCGTGAGCCTGCTCGAGGTCCTCCTCGCCGTCGTCATCGCCGTGGGGATCATCGGCGTGCTGGTCCCTGTCCTGCCCGGGACGCTGCTGGTCCTCGCCGCCGTCCTGGTCTGGGCCGTCGACGTCGGCGGGAGCACCGCGTGGACGGTCTTCGCTGTCGCGGTCACCGTCCTCGCGCTGGGCGCGATCGTGAAGTACGCCGTGCCGGGCCGCCGGCTCCAGGACGCCGGCATCCCCGGCTCCACGCTGGCCGTCGGCGGTGCGCTCGGCCTCGTCGGTTTCTTCGTCGTCCCCGTCGTCGGCCTGCTGCTCGGCTTCGTGCTCGGCGTCTACCTCGCCGAGCACCGCCGCGTCGGCGCGTCGGCGGCCTGGCCGTCGACGGTGCACGCGCTGAAGGCCGCGGGCCTCAGCATCCTCATCGAGCTGCTCGCGGCGATGATGGCCGCGGCGACCTGGGCCGTCGGCGTCGTCGTCACCTGATGGGCGCGCTGCTCGCGCTCGGGGCCGCCCTCGCCTACGGCCTCGGTGACTTCGTCGGCGGCTTCGCCTCCCAGCGCTCCACCGCCTGGGCCGTCGCGCTCACCGCCCAGGTCGCCGGGGCCACCGCCGTGCTGGCGCTCGCCACCGTCGTCGACGGCTCCCCCACCGGTGCCGACCTCGGCTGGGCGGTCCTCGGCGGGATCGGCAACGGGCTCGGCACGGCGTTCCTCTACCGCGGCCTGTCCTCGGGACGGATGGGCGTCGTCGCCCCGGTCTCCGGTGTCGGGGCGACCCTGGTGCCGGTCGTGGTCGGGCTGCTCGCCGGCGAGCGCCCCGGCCTGCTCGTCTGGCTCGGCCTCGTCGCCGCCCTCCCGGCCATCTGGCTGGTCTCGCGGACGCCCGCGGACGTCGCCGTCGACGGCCGTCCGGCCCCGCGCTCGTCCGGCCTCCTCGACGGCGTGCTCGCCGGGCTCGGCTTCGGCGCGATGTTCGCCGCGCTCGCCGAGGTGCGCGAGGGCGCCGGCCTGCTCCCCCTCGCGGTCAACCAGGGCGTCGCCGGCCTGGCGATCGTCGCGGTCGCGCTCGTCGTCCGCGCCTCCTGGGTCCCGCGGGAGCGCGGCGCCGCCCTCGGCGTGGTCAGCGGCCTGCTGGGCGCGACCGCCACCGGGCTGTTCCTGCTCGCCACCCGCGAGGACCTGCTCGCCGTCGCGGCCGTCCTCACCTCGCTCTACCCCGCCGTCACGGTCCTGCTCGCCGCACTCGTCCTGCGCGAGACCGTCCACCGCGGCCAGGCCCTCGGGCTCGCGCTCTGCGCCGCCGCCGTCGTCCTCGTCGCCGGCGGCTGACCACCCAGGACGTCATGCGGACGGAGCCGCCGGTGGCACCGTCCGCATGACCTCCGCGCGTCCCGATCGCGTCCAGGAACGACCGAGCCCCGCACCTCGAGAGGTGCGGGGCTCGGTCGGTGCCGGCGTACGTCGGCGGGGCTGGTGTCAGTCCAGGTAGTCGCGCAGGACCTGCGAGCGCGACGGGTGGCGCAGCTTCGACATCGTCTTCGACTCGATCTGGCGGATCCGCTCGCGGGTCACGCCGTAGACCTTGCCGATCTCGTCGAGGGTCTTGGGCTGGCCGTCGGTGAGGCCGAAGCGCATGCTGACCACGCCGGCCTCGCGCTCGGAGAGCGTGTCGAGGACCGCGTGCAGCTGCTCCTGGAGCAGCGTGAACGACACGGCGTCGGCCGGCACGATCGCCTCGGAGTCCTCGATGAGGTCACCGAACTCCGAGTCGCCGTCCTCGCCGAGGGGCGTGTGCAGCGAGATGGGCTCGCGACCGTACTTCTGGACCTCGATGACCTTCTCGGGGGTCATGTCGAGCTCCTTGGCGAGCTCCTCCGGGGTGGGCTCGCGACCCAGGTCCTGGAGCATCTGGCGCTGGACGCGAGCCAGCTTGTTGATGACCTCGACCATGTGCACCGGGATGCGGATGGTGCGGGCCTGGTCGGCCATCGCGCGGGTGATCGCCTGGCGGATCCACCACGTGGCGTACGTCGAGAACTTGTAGCCCTTGGTGTAGTCGAACTTCTCGACCGCACGGATGAGGCCGAGGTTGCCCTCCTGGATCAGGTCGAGGAAGAGCATGCCGCGGCCGGTGTAGCGCTTGGCCAGCGAGACCACGAGGCGCAGGTTGGCCTCGAGCAGGTGGTTCTTGGCGCGGCGGCCGTCCTCGGCGATCCACTCGAGCTCCTCGAGGAGCTTCGGCGTGATCTTGCCGCCCTTGGCCAGCTTCTCCTCCGAGAACAGGCCGGCCTCGATCCGCTTGGCGAGCTCGACCTCCATCTCGGCGTTGAGCAGCGGGACCTTGCCGATCTGCTTGAGGTAGTCCTTGACCGGGTCGGCGGTCGCGCCGGCGACCATGACCTGCTGGGCAGGCTCGTCGGTCTCGTCGGCGGAGGAGACGACGAACGTCGAGGTGGCCGTGGCCTCCTCCTCGTCCGCCTTGATGGTCGGGTCCTGCGCGACGTCCTTCTCGAACTGCTCGTCCGGGACGTCGGGGAGGATCTTCTTGCCGTCGGGGCCGATGACCGGCGCCGCCACCGCGGGGACCGGCTCGGCGGCGGTCTTGGCGGCAGCGCTCTTGGCCGTCTTCGCGGTCTTCGCCGTCTTGGCCGCGGTCTTCTTCGCCGGGGCCGCCTCCTCCTCGGTGGGAGCAGCGGCGGCCGCCTTCTTGGCCGGGGCCTTCTTGGCGGTCTTGGCCGTCGTCGTCTTGCGGGCCGTCGTCGCGGCCACGGCGCGCTGGGCGCTGGCGCTGATGTCGACGGAGATGCCCAGCGAGCTGAGGTGCGCCAGGAGCGACTTGAGGTGCTTCGGCTCGACGGCCGCGTCCTCACTCGCCTGGCGGACGTCCTCCGGGCTCAGGCTGCCGGACGGCTGGCCTCGCTCGATGAGAGCCACGACGGCGGGGTGCGAGAGCACCTCGGAAGGAATCTTGCGCGCGGTCGAGGACACGAACACCTCTCGTCAACGGACTGTGGAGCTACGGGGCGACTCTCGGGCGCAGCAGAGCCCGCACATGTCAAGAGCCGCGATGTTCATTCTGCCACGGGGTCGGTGAGGGCACGGCATCAGCACCCACTTCCCGCACCCGGCGTGGCCGGTGGTCGGGAACGGACCCAGGGCCCCGGGCGGGTGCCGCCGCAGGTCAGGAGCCCGCAGCCGCCTTGGCGGCGGCCTTCTTCTCCTTCTTGAAGTCGCGCACCTTCTGCAAGGAGTCGCCGTCGACGACGTCCGCGACCGAGCGGTAGCCCTCCATCGAGTAGTCGCCGACCGCCTGCTCCCAGCCGTCGGGACGGACGCCGAGCTGCTTGGCCAGCAGCGCGACGAAGATCTGCGCCTTCTGCTTGCCGAAGCCCGGCAGCTCTTGGACCCGCTTCAGCAGGTCCTTGCCGGTGGTCGCCTCGGTCCACAGCCGCTCGGTGCGGCCGTCGTACCTCTCCTCCACCAGCGCGGCCAGCGCCTGCAGGCGGGTCGCCATCGAGCCCGGGAACCGGTGGATCGCCGGCGGGGTCGAGCAGAGGGTCGCGAACTCCTCCGGGTCGGCCGCGGCGATGCGCGCCGGCTCGAGCGAGCCGAAGCGGTCGAGGACCTTGGCGGGGCCGCGGAACGCGTGCTCCATCGGGTACTGCTGGTCGAGCATCATCCCGACCAGGAGCGCGAACGGGTCCTCGGTCAGGACGCGGTCAGCGGCCTCGTCGCCGGTGATGTGGATGGCAGGCGTGCTGGGCATGAGGCCCATCCTGCCCGAGCGGGTCAGGCGGGCGGCCGGGTCCCGGTGACGACCGTCAGCAGGACGGCGGCGTCGGCGACGGCCTCGAGGTCGTGGCGCTCCGCGGGGATGACGAGCAGGTCGCCCTCGGCGCCGTCCCAGGTCTCGGCACCGGCGTGCAGGCGCACCGATCCGCGCAGCACCTGGAGGGTGGCCTCGCCCGGGGAGTCGTGCTCGCCGAGGCGGTGGCCGGCGGCCAGCGCGATGAGCGTCTGTCGCAGCCGGTGCTCCTGGCCGCCGTACGTCGTGTGGGCGCTGCGGCCGGCGTCGGCCGCCCGGGCCTTGGCCAGGTGCTCCTCGACCAGCGCGGTCATCGAGGCGGCGTGCACCTCAGGCACCGCCCTTGACGGCCAGCACCGGGCACTTGGCGTCCAGCAGGATCCGCTGGGCGTTGCTGCCGAGGATGAGCTTGCCGACCGGCGAGCGGCGACGCAGCCCGATGACGATCAGCTCGGCGTCGTTGGCCTCGGCGATGCTGATCAGGTCCTCCGCCGGCTCGAAGCCGCGGATGAGGTGGCGCACCTCGTGCTCGATGCCCGTGCCCGCGAGCCGCGACTCGACCGCGGCCAGCTCGGCCTCGGCCTCCTGGGCCGCCTCGCGGTCGAGGTCGGGACCCCCGCGGTGGGAGTTGACCACGACCAGCTTCGCGCCGCGCAGCCGTGCCTCGTCGATCGCCGTCGCCAGCGCTGCCTCACCCTCGGGCTTGGGCACGTAGCCCACCACCACGGTTCCCATGCCTGGCACGGTAGCCGATGGACGATGAGCGGCCTGTGGAGAGCGAGCGCGGGCCCGGCCCGTCCTGCGGGAGGCTGGGGACGTGACCTCGACCCCCGCCACCGAGCCCCCAGCCGGTCAGGGAGCCGTGTCGCCAGCCGCTCCCCCGGGCGTGCCCGGGCCGGTGCCGGCCCGGCTGGACCGGCTGCTGCGGCGCGCGGTGCTGGACCACGCCCGTTCCGAGCGGCGGCGGGTGCACCTGCCGCTGGTCCACGTCGGGGTGCCGGGCGGGGTCGAGCGGGTGCTGGCGGTGCGTCCCGAGGACCGGTTCGACCACGCGCTGCGGGCCGACGCCGTCGCCGCGATGCGGGCGGCGACCCGGCGCGACGGCGCGGACGAGCCCCTGGTGTGGCTCACCCGCACCGGCGAGCTGGACCTGCAGGACGTCGACGCCGCGTGGCTCGCCGCCGCCTGCACGGCGTACGCCGAGGCGGGCGCGCCGCTGGTCATGGTCGTGGCCAACCGGCGCGGCTGGCGCGACCCCCGCTCCGGCGCCGGCCGCACCTGGCAGCGGCTGCGCGAGCGGTGAGCGGGGGCGTCAGTCCCAGGTGTGGACCGGCTCGTTGCTGTGCATCCGCTCGCGGTACTCCAGCAGCGTGGCGCGCAGGGCGTCGTAGCGCTGCTCGCCGGCGCGGTCGTGCATCCGCCGGGCGAACCACTCCGCGCCGTTGACCCCGGTGAGGCAGCGCTGCTCGATGATCGAGAGCAGCCGGTCGGACTCCGCCGCCTCCACGCCCCAGGCGTCCAGGCCGGCCCGCGCCATCGGCAGCAGCCGGCGCAGCACCAGCTCGGTCGCCCGGACCTGGCCGACGCCGGGCCAGTAGACGTGGGCGTCGATCCCCTGCTGGGCGGCGACGTGGAAGTTCTCCTCCGCCGCGCTGAAGGACATCTGCGACCAGAGCGGCCGCTCGCTCTCGGCGAGGTGGCGGACCAGGCCGAAGTAGAAGGCGGCGTTGGCCGCGGTGTCGGCGACCGTCGGGCCGGCGGCGAGCACCCGGTTCTCCACCCGCAGGTGGGGCACCCCGCCGGCGATGTCGTAGACCGGCCGGTTCCACCGGTAGATCGTGCCGTTGTGCAGCCGCAGCTCGGCGAGGTTGGGGGTGCCGCCGCCCTCGAGGACGGCCAGCGGGTCCTCCTCGTCGGTGATCGGCAGCAGGGCCGGGAAGTAGCGGACGTTCTCCTCGAACAGGTCGAAGACCGACGTCACCCACCGCTCGCCGAACCACACGCGCGGGCGCACGCCCTGGGCCTTGAGCTCCTCGCTGCGGGTGTCGGTGGCCTGCTCGAAGAGCGGGATGCGGGTCTCGCGCCACAACTCCTTGCCGAGGAGGTACGGCGAGTTGGCGCCGACCGCGAGCTGGACCGCGGAGATCGCCTGGCTGGCGTTCCAGTACGACGCGAACTGGGCCGGCGAGGTCTGCACGTGCAGCTGGGTGCTGGTGCAGGCCGCCTCCGGGACGATCGAGTCGGTAGTCGTCACCAGCCGCTCCGGCCCGTCGATGGAGATCGCGATGTCCTCGCCGCGGGCGTCGAGGATCTGCTCGCTGAGCAGCTTGTAGCGCGGGTTGGGGCTGAGGCTGTCCGGGCTCATGTGGTCCGGGGTGAGCGTCGGCAGGATCCCGATCATCACCAGGTGCGCCCCGACCGCGGACGACTTGGCCTCGGCGTCGTTGAGGCTGCGCCGCAGCTCGTCCTCGAAGGTCCGCAGCCCGCCCTCGCGCAGCTTGGCCGGCGGCACGTTGATCTCGATGTTGAACTGGCCCAGCTCGGTCTGGAAGTCCGGGTCGGCGATCGCCTCGAGCGCCTGGGCGTTGCGCAACGCCGGGTCGCCGAGCTCGTCGACGAGGTTGAGCTCGACCTCGAGCCCGGTCATCGGGTCGTCGGTGTCGAAGCGCGAGTCGCGCAGCATCCGGGCGAAGACGTCGAGGCACCGACGGACCTTCTCGCGGTGCCGCGTGCGGTCGGCCCGCGAGAACTCCTGTGCGTCGACCTCCTCACCCATGCCGGGCAGCCTCTCGCACGTCGCGGGTGCCTGTCATCAGGGTGGTCGCCACGTCGAGGAGGTACCCACTTCGGCGGCGCCCCGCATGAGCCGGCGTCAGCCGGCGCCCGCCTCGTCCCAGACCGTGGGCGGGACCGCGTTGGTCAGGACCTGCGCGAGGTAGCCGGCCAGCCGGTGGCCGGGGGTGACGTCGAGGCAGCGGTCGACCGCGCACCAGGCCAGCGCGCCGTGCCCCGACAGCCACGCGGCGAAGCCGAGCAGTGCGGCCGGGTCGGCCAAGAAGGCGTCCGGGGTGCGGCGGACGACGTCGGTCCAGAAGCGGACGTGCGCCGCTGCCTCGGAGCGGCGCATCAGCTCCCAGGTCGCGTCGCGGACGGGCACGTCGAGCATCCCGACGACCAGGCGCGCGACCTCGGCGTCGGTCGGCGCGGTGCCCGCCTGGACGCAGCGGTCGACGAGCTCGGCGGCCCACCGGCTCTCCGCCGGCACCGAGGGCTCGCCCCCGGGCAGCGCGACGACCGCCTCGAGGACGGCGTGCACCCGGGCGGGGTCGGCGGCCACGGACTCGGCGAGCGCCTCGCGGGAGTCGAGCATGACCTGCCCGTCGAGCACGGCCTGCGCCGTGAACGGGTGGGCGGAGACGTCGTAGGGCACGCCGTGGGCCGGCACCCCGTCGCGCGACCCGCAGGCGACGTACCACCGGCCCTCATGGGCGCGGACGGACTCGACCACGTCGATCCCCTCGCGGGTGAAGGCCCGGACCGCGGCGCGGGCGGCCCGGCTCGCCGCACGCTCGTCGCCGGTGACGAGGATGAGGGCGACCGCGCGGACCCGCTGGCGCCGGCACGGCTCGAGCAGCTGCCGGGCGGCCGCCTCCGCCTCGTGCTGGGTGGTGGGCAGGTCGATGCGGGCGTGCACGGAGCGGTCGCCGCCGAAGGTGAGCAGGACGATCGACTCCCGCGGTCGGAAGCCGAGGACGACGGGCACGGCGGCCAGCAGGTCCTCGGTCGTGCGGGCGGTGTACGGGGAGCGGCCGCTGGCCGGGTGCGATGTGGTCATGGGTCGACGCTCCCCGGGGCGACCGGCCGTGGGGCGGGTGTGCGAGGGGACCTGTGGACGACGACGCGCGAGGCGTCACCTGGGGACGGGAGGTGGGCCGCAGGTAGGTTCCGCCCATGACCGGCCGGAGGGGGCGCTGATGCGGGCGCACGCATCGGTCATGCACCTCGACCTCGACGCGTTCTTCGCCGCGGTCGAGCAGCGGGACAAGCCCTCGCTGCGCGGCAAGCCGGTGGTCGTCGGCGGGGTCGGCGGGCGCGGGGTCGTCTCGACGGCGTCCTACGAGGCCCGGGTGTACGGCGTCCGCTCGGCCATGTCGACGCGCGAGGCGCGCTCGCGCTGCCCCCACGCGGCCTTCCTCAGCGGTCGCTTCCACGCCTACCGCGAGGCCTCGCACGCGGTGATGTCGCTGCTGCGCTCGGTCTCGCCGCTGGTCGAGCCGCTGTCGCTGGACGAGGCGTTCGTCGACCTCGAGCGGGCCGGCCTGCCGGACCTGGAGGTGGAAACGGTGACCGCCTTCGCCGAGGAGCTGCGCGGCCGCGTCACCGAGGCGACACGCGGCCTGACCGCGTCGGTCGGGCTCGGCACCAGCAAGTTCATCGCCAAGGTCGCCAGCGACCTCGACAAGCCCGACGGCCTGGTCGTCGTCGCGCCCGGCACCGAGCGCGACCTGCTGCGCCCGATGAGCGTCACGGTGATCCCGGGCGTCGGGCCGGCGACGACCGAGCGGCTGCGGCGCGCCGGCATCACCACGGTGGCCGACCTCGAGGCGGTCAGCCTCGACGAGCTCGTCCGCCTGGTCGGCAAGGCGCACGGCTCGGGCCTGTGGTCGCTGGCCCGGGCGCAGGACGACAGAGCGGTCGTCGCCGACCGGGAGGCGAAGTCGGTCAGCGTCGAGGGCACCTACGACACCGACCTGACCGACCGCCGGCTGATGGAGGGGCTGCTCACCCGCCAGGCCGGGGAGGTCGCGACGCGGCTGCGCAAGCACGGCCTGTCGGGTCGGACCATCACGATCAAGGTGCGGCTGCACGACTTCACCACGCTCAGCCGGTCCAGCACGCTCGTCTCCCCCACCGACGCCACCGCCACCATCGCCCGCACGGCCCGGGCGCTGCTCGCCGACCTCGACACCTCCGGCGGTGTCCGGTTGCTCGGCGTCGGCGTCTCGGGCCTGGCCGACTGGGTGCAGGAGGACCTCTTCGGCGAGACCGAGGCCGAGGAGGAGCCGCTGCCCGAGGTCGAGGTGCCGCACCACTCGCGCCGCACCTGGGCGCCCGGCATGGACGTCGAGCACACCGAGATGGGCCGCGGCTGGGTGTGGGGCTCGGGCCGGGGCGTGGTCACGGTCCGCTTCGAGACCGCCGAGACGCCGGCCGGGCCGGTGCGCTCCTACGCCGAGGACGACCCGGCGCTCAGCGCGTGGGTGCCGCCGCCGCTGCCGGACGAGCAAGGCTGAACCGCACCTCGTCGCCCGGCCGCAGCTGGGCGCACCGCCACAGGTCGCCCGCGTCGACGACCGCGACGACCGGGTAGCCGCCCGTCACCGGGTGGTCGGCCAGGAACACCACCGGCCGCCCGCTCGGCGGCACCTGCACCGCGCCGAGCACCATCCCCTCGCTGGGCAGCTCCCCGCTCCGCACGCGCTCCAGCGGCGGCCCGGCCAGGCGCAGCCCGACCCGGTTCGACGCCTCCTCCACGGTGTACGCCGCGTGGCACATCGCTGCGACCGGGTCGCCGGCGAACCAGTCGGCCCGCGGGCCGGGGTGCAGGCGCAGCGGCCCCGGACGACCCGGCCGCGGGGTGTCGAGCGCCGCGGGCGGCCCGGGGGGCAGCCCGACCGGCAGCACGGCCCCGGCCTCCACGCGGGGCGGACCGACCCAGGCGAGCGTGTCGGTGGAGCGGGAGCCCAGCACCGGCTCGACCGCGATGCCGCCCGCGACGGCGAGGTAGGAGCGCACCCCGCGCCGCGGCGTACCCAGCTCGAGGAGGGCGCCGGCGGGGAGCCGCTCGGCCCGGGCGTGCCCGCGGGGGCGGCCGTCGACGAGCACGGGTCCCTCGGCGCCGGTGACGGCGACCCAGCAGTCGGCGGAGGCGCGGACGGCGAGGCCGCCGAGCGTCGTCTCGAGCACGGCGGCGTCGGCGGGGTTGCCGACGAGCCGGTTGGCGAGGTCGGCCGCGGGCGCGTCGAGGGCGCCGGCGCGCGGCACGCCGAGGTGCGCCCAGCCGGGGCGGCCCCGGTCCTGGACGGTGGTGAGGTGGCCGGCGGCCAGCACGTGCAGCCTCATGCGGGCACGAACCGCACGCGGGTCCCGGGTGGGAGCAGAGCCGGGGGCTCGCGCCGGGTGTCCCAGAGGCCGACGTCGGTGCGGCCGATGATGCGCCACCCGCCGGGCGAGGCCGTCGGGTAGACGCCGCACCAGGTGCCGGCGAGAGCGACGGACCCGGCGGGCACCCGCGGCCGCGGGGAGTCCAGCCGCGGCACGGACAGCTCGTCGGGCAGGCCGGCGAGGTAGGCGAAGCCCGGCGCGAAGCCGCAGAAAGCGGAGACGAAGGTCAGCGCGGCGTGCCGCTCGACCACCTCGGCGACGGTGGTCCCCCACGCGTCGGCGACCGCGTCAAGGTCCTCGCCGTCGTAGGTCACCGACACCTCGACCAGCCCGCCGGTCGGCGCCTCCGCGGTCGGCTCCCAGGCCGCCAGCGCCGGGAGCACCGCGGCGGGGTCGACGCCGTCGAGCAGCACGGTCGCGGCCGCGGGGACGACCTCCACGACGGGCAGCGAACGGTCGCGGACCCAGGCGGCCAGGGCGAGGGCCTCGCCGGGTCCGGCCACGTCGACGAGCACGGCGGACGGGCCGACGGGCCGGGCGCGCACGCTCACCCGCGACCCCAGGGCGCCCGCAACGTCCACCCGTCGGCCTCCAGCGCGGCCCGCACGGCCCGCGCGTTGACGACCGCGCCGGGGGTGTCGCCGTGCAGGCACAGCGAGTCGACGCGCGGCGCGAGCCCGAGGGCCGCGGCGGCGATCGCGTCGGCGTCCTCCAGCAGCGCGCCCGGCTCGCCGCGCGGCAGCAGGCGGCCGCCGGCGGCGTACCCCCGGTCCGGGAACCCCTCGAGCCGCATCTCCCGCCCGGCTGCGCCGGCCAGGTCCAGGAACCGGCCCGGCATCCCCAGCACCGGCAGGTCGCCGGAGCCGGCCAGCACCGCCGCCGCCTGCTCCTCGTCGTCGATGACCCGGTGGTAGAGCGCCCCGTGCGGCTTGACGTAGCGGACGACCGTGCCGGCCCCGGCCGCGATCGACGAGAGCGTCCCGACCTGGTCGGCGACCTGCTCGCGGAGCACCTCGGAGGGCACGTCGCGGGCGACCCGCCCGAAGCCCTCCCGGTCGTCGTAGGAGACCTGCGCCCCCACCGACACCCCGCGCTCGGCGGCCTCGGCGCACACCGCGCGCATGATCGCGGCGGTCCCGGCGTGGTAGCCGCAGGCGACGTTCGCGCTCGTCACGACCGCGAGCAGCGCGGCGTCGTCGGTGACCTCCTCGCCGAGGTCGGCGTTCAGGTCGACGGCCCGTCCGGTCTCCACGGGCCCGACGCTAGCGTTGCCGGCATGCAGCCCGCCGCCGTCCCACCCGTCGCCGACCGCCGCCCCACCACCCGCGAGATCCACGGCCACACCCGCGTCGACGACTACGAGTGGCTGCGGGACAAGGACTCCCCGGAGGTCCTCGCCCACCTCGAGGCCGAGAACGCCTACACCCAGGAGCGCACCGCCCACCTCGCCGACCTGCGGCAGTCGATCTTCGAGGAGATCAAGGCCCGCACCCGCGAGACCGACCTGTCCGTGCCGACGCGCAACCGCGGCCACTGGTACTACGGCCGCACCTTCGCCGGCAAGGAGTACGGCGCCACCTGCCGCGTCCCGGTCGCCGACCCCGACGACTGGACCCCGCCGACCCCGGCGGAGGACTGCGCGCCCGACGAGCCGGCACTGCCCGGCGAGGAGGTGCTGCTCGACCTCGACGCGCTCGCCGAGGGCCACGACTTCTTCTCCCTCGGCGGCTCCTCGATCAGCCCCGACGGCACCCTGCTGGCCTACTCCACCGACACCGTCGGCGACGAGCGCTACACCGTGCGCGTCAAGGACCTCGGCACCGGCGGGTTGCTGGACGACGAGATCACCGGCGTCATCGGCGGGGCCACCTGGGACCGCGACGGCGAGAACCTCTACTACACGACCGTCGACGACTCCTGGCGCGCCGACAAGATCTGGCGGCACCGCCTCGGCACCGCCCAGGCCGACGACGAGCTGGTCCACCACGAGACCGACGGCCGCTTCTGGGTAGGCGTCGGCCGCACCCGCACCGACCGCTTCATCGTGGTCGCGGCGGGCTCCAAGGTCACCTCGGAGTACCGCTACCTCGACGCCGACCACCCCGAGCTCGGCCTCCAGGTCTTCGCCGAGCGGGTCGAGGGCATCGAGTACTCCCTCGACCACGCCGTCATCGCCGGCGACGACCGGTTCCTGGTGCTGCACAACGCCGCCGGGGCCGACTTCGAGATCGGCACCGCGCCGGTCGAGCCGACGCCGATCGCGGACCTGGTGCCGCTGGTCCCCCACGACCCCGAGGTCCGCCTCGAGGACGTCGACGCCTTCGCCGGCCACCTCGTCGTCCACCAGCGCAGCAACGGCCTCACCCAGCTGCGGATCATCGAGCTCGGCGCCGACGGCCCCGGCGAGGACTACCTGGTGGAGTTCTCCAAGCCGCTCTACACCGTCGGCTCCGGCGGCAACCCCGGCTTCGCCCAGCCCACCGTGCGCATCGGCTGGACCACGATGGCGGTGCCCTCGTCGGTCTACGACTACGACGTCCGCACCCGAGAGCTGACCCTGCTCAAGCAGGCGCCGGTCCTGGGCGGCTACGACCCTGCCGACTACCAGGAGCACCGGCTCTGGGCGACCGCGGAGGACGGCGAGCGGATCCCGATCTCGATCGTCTGCCGCCGCGACTCCCGCGAGGACGAGACGATGGGCACCCGCCCGATCCCGACGCTGCTCTACGGCTACGGCGCCTACGAGGCGTCGATGGACCCCTACTTCTCCGTCGCCCGGCTCTCGCTGCTCGACCGCGGCGCCGCCTTCGCGATCGCCCACGTGCGCGGCGGCGGCGAGATGGGCCGGCGGTGGTACGACGACGGCAAGCTGATGAGCAAGCAGAACAGCTTCTCCGACTTCGTCGCCTGCGCCCGCCACCTCGTCGACACCGGCTGGACGACGCCGGACACGCTCGTCGCGGAGGGCGCCAGCGCCGGCGGCCTGCTCATGGGCGCGGTCGCCAACCAGGCGCCGGAGATGTTCGCCGGGGTCGTCGCGGGCGTGCCGTTCGTCGACGCGCTCACCACGATGCTTGACGCGACGCTGCCGCTGACCGTGACCGAGTACGACGAGTGGGGCAACCCCGAGGAGGACCCGGCCGTCTACGAGTACATGGCGTCGTACGCGCCGTACGACAACGTCGCCGAGCGCCCCTACCCGCCGATCCTCGCCGAGACCTCGCTCAACGACACCCGCGTGCTCTACGTCGAGCCGGCCAAGTGGGTGGCTCGGATCCGCGCGACCAACCCGGACGCCGACGTCCTGCTGCGCACCGAGATGTCGGCCGGCCACGGCGGCGTCTCGGGCCGCTACAAGGCCTGGCACGACCGGGCGTTCAGCCTCGCCTGGATGCTCGACCGGATGGGCCTGGCCGGGCAGCCATCCGCCGGCGCGACCGCGCCGAACACCTCTCGAGGGGACGGCGTCCTGAGAACTGGCTGAGAGTACTGCGGCCGTGCAACTCCGGGGGCTCCTCGGTCGTCGTCTCCAGTGAAGGCACTCAGGTTTGGTCCGGGAATCGCCGGGACACCGGGTGCGTTGTAGACGGCGTGAGGACCTGGGCAGGTGCTCACAGTGAGGAGGGGCATCGCATGGCCACACGCACCGCACAGTCCGGGGCTCGGGAGATCGAGGGGCGCGACAGCGTCGGTCTCTACCTGGACGAGATCGCCCGCAACGCCCTGCTCGACGCCGCCGCCGAGGTGGAGCTGTCGAAGACGATCGAGGCCGGCCTGTTCGCCGAGCACCTCCTGGCCCAGGGCCGGATCGGGCGTCGCAAGGGCGGGGCTCCCATGTCGGCCAACCAGGAGGAGCTCGAGTGGCTCGCCGAGGAGGGTCGCAAGGCCGTCGACCAGTTCATCACCGCCAACCTCCGGCTCGTCGTCTCCATCGCGCGCAAGTACGGCCGCGCGCAGATGCCGATGCTCGACCTGATCCAGGAGGGCAACACCGGCCTGATCCGTGCGGTCGAGAAGTTCGACTACACCAAGGGCTACAAGTTCTCCACCTACGCCACCTGGTGGGTGCGCCAGGCGATCACGCGTGGCATCGCCCAGCAGGCCCGCGTCGTCCGGCTGCCCGTGCACGTCGTCGAGGAGCTCAACCAGGTCGGCGGCGCCCGCCGCACCCTGGAGCGCCAGCTCGGCCGCGAGCCCGAGCCGCAGGAGATCGCCGCGGAGCTCGGCATGGACATCGATCGGGTCCTCGACCTGATGTCGTGGGGGCGTGAGCACGTCAGCCTCGACTCCCCGGTGGACGAGGACGGCGACACCTCGCTCGGCGACCTGATGGCGCAGGAGACCGCGCCCGGCCCGGACCTCACCGTCCTCGACACCGAGTCGCGCGACCGGCTCAACAGCCTGGTCGGCCACCTCGACGACCGCGCCGCCGACATCATCCGCTCGCGCTACGGCCTCACCGACGGGCGTCAGCACAAGCTGGCCGACATCGGCGCCAAGCACGGCATCTCCGCCGAGCGGGTGCGTCAGCTCGAGCGGGAGGCGCTGCAGAAGCTGCGCCGGATCGCCGACCCGGACCTGGCCGCCTGAGCGGGGTCCGGACCGCCTAGTACGTCGCGTCGAGCTCGCGGGAGGCCTCTCCCGCGAGCTCGTCGGCGTCTGGGGGCACCGGCACCTCGTCGGCGACCCGCTGCTGCCACGTCTGCAGCGCGACGACCATCGCCGCGGCCTCCTCGGCCCGCTCCCGCGTGACCTCGCCCGACTCGATCGCGGCCGTCACGACGGCGTGGGTGTGGCGCGTGTCCGGCGGCATGAGCAGCAGGTCGGCCCCGGCGTTGAGCGCGGTGACGGCCGGCTTCTCCCGCCCCATCACCGCTCCCATGCCGAGGGAGTCGGTGATCGTGACGCCCTCGAAGCCGACGTCGTCGCGCAGGAAGTCGTAGACCGGCGCCGAGAGGCTGGACGGCACGCCCGGGTCGATCGCCTCCACGTCGAGGTGGCCGATCATCATCGCCGGCGCCCCGGCCTCGACCGCCGCCTCGAAGGGCAGCAGGTCGGTGGCGGCCAGCTCCTCGGCCGTCCGGCCGAGCACCGGCAGCGACTCGTGGCTGTCGGCGGTCACCGATCCGTGGCCCGGGAAGTGCTTGGTCGTCGAGACGACGCCGGCGGCGTTGTAGCCCTCGACGGCCGCGCGCACGGCGGCCGCCGCGAGCTCGGGGTCGGTCGACGGCGACCGGGTGCCGATGGTCGGGTCGGCGGCACCGACGGTCACGTCCGCGACCGGGGCGAAGACCCAGGTGAAGCCGAGGTCGCGCAGCTCCAGGCCGGTCGTCTCGGCCGCCCGACGAACGATGTCGCGGCCCTCGCGCCCCTGGGCGACGGCAGCCCCGGCGTGGGCGAAGGACGGGAACTCCGTCGCGATCCCCCGCAGGTGGCTCACCGAGCCACCCTCCTGGTCCACGCCCAGCAGCGCCGGGACCTCGCGGCCGTCGGCCGCCACCGCCTCGCTGACCGCGGCGTTGAGCGCACGGACCTGGTCGGCGTCGACGACGTTGCCGGCCGTCACACACAGGCCGGACAGGTGCAGGTCGCGGACCAGTGCGGCCGCCTCGGCCGGGTCGGCACCCTGGAACCGGCCGACGATCACCTGACCGGCCAGCTGCGCCGCGTCCCACCCGGCGACGAGCTCCCGCGCCTCCGCCAGCTCACCCTCGGTGGGACCCCACCCGGTGGGCGCGGCCGGGTCGGCCGCGGGCGCGGACGCGCTCGTGCTCGCGCCCGCCGACGGCTGCCCGGTCGTCGTGCCCCCAGGCCCGCCGGCGGACGTGGACGAGCCGGAGCAGGCGCCGAGCGCCAGCACGGCCGTGACCGCGAGCGCGGGCAGGGCCGTCGTACGCCGCCTCACGCGGCCGGCCCGGTGAGGTCGGCGTGGACCTCCAGCACGCGGCGGCGGAGGTCCTCGAGCGTGCCGGTGTTGTCGATGACGTGGGTGGCGATCGCCAGCCGGTCCTCGCGGGTCGCCTGCGCCCGCACCCGGGCCTCGGCGTCCTCGCGGGTCATGCCGCGCTGGGTCAGCATCCGCTCGACCTGCGTCTCGACCGGGACGTCGACGACGACGACGGCGTCGAAGGTCGGGGCGCGGCCGGACTCGGCGAGCAGCGGGATGTCGTGGACGACGAGGTCGTCGGGCGTCGCCGACGCCTCCAGCTCCACGATCCGCTCGAAGACCAGCGGGTGGATGATCGCCTCGAGCTCCTTGCGCCGCGCCTCGTCGGCGAAGACGATCGCGCCGAGCGCCGGCCGGTCGAGGTCGCCGTCGGCGGTCAGCACGCCGGTCCCGAACGCGTCCACGACCTGCTGCAGGCCGGGTGTCCCGGGCTCGACCACCTCGCGGGCCAGCGCGTCACCGTCGATGAGGACCGCGCCGAGCTCGACCAGGATCGCCGACACCGTGCTCTTGCCCGAGGCGATGCCGCCGGTGAGTCCCACACGCATGGGCGCCAACGTACGTCACCGCACCGACCCCGTCCGCACCGGCCGCGGGCGCTCGCGGACCCCGCAGGACCGGCTCAGGTGGGCCAGGGGTGGCGCAGCGCGGCCCCCTCGCCCGGAGCGCCGCCGAGGTAGGCGAGCACCCGGGTCGCCACCTGCCACGTCGTGCGCACGTTGGTCTGCGCGGCCGGCTCGGCCGCCAGCTCCGCCACCAGCCGGTCGGCCCCCGGGGCGCCGGCCTGGTGGGCCAGCCGGGCACAGGTGCGGGCCGCCACCCGGGTGGGCTCGGGCTCCACGCTCCACACCAGGTCGAAGATGCGGTCGCCGTCGTCGTCGAGCTCCAGGCCCGGGATCTCCCAGGCCGACAGCACGCAGGCGAACGCGTCGTCGTCGCACACGACCAGCCACTCCTCGCGCAGCGGGGCGGCGGGGTCGATGGCGGCCACCTCGACGCCGTCGGTCGCGACCGGCCGGCCCCCGGGGTCGACGAAGACGACACAGGCCCGCGCCACCTCCGCGAGCTGCTCCCAGCGCGAGAGCGCGGGCGCCAGGAACCGGTCGGTCTGGAACCCCCCGAAGAGCACCGGCTTCCGCACGCGGCTCGCGATCTCCTGCTCCAGGGCGTGCGAGATCGCCGTCAGCGCCCGCTTGCGCACGCGCACCGACCCGAGCACGGGGAAGGCCCGGCGCACCGTGATGTAGACCGAGTCCGGGTCGTCGGCCCGCCCCGGCTCGTCCTGGGTCTCCTCAGCCGTCACGACGGCCTCCTCGCGCTCTCGACGCCCCGCGCCCCAGGTTGCCACGGCGGCGGCGCCGGGTGAACCCTCCGGCCGCGATGACTACGCTGCCGCGGTGACCACCCCAGCCGGCCGCGACCTCCGACCCGGCGACCGGGTCGCCCTCCTGGTGGCGGGCTCGACGACGTACCTCGACGCGGTCGTCTCGCTGCTCGCGCGGGGCGTCTTCCCCATCCCGCTGGACCCGCGCCTGACCACCCACGAGCGCACCCGCATCCTCGCCGGGCTGGACCCGACGCTGGTCGTCGAGGACGAGGACACCCTGGCCGGGCTGGTCGACCCCGGGACGCGCCGCGGGCTGCCGCTGGGCCGGCCGATGCACATGACCAGCGGGACCACCGGCACCCCCAAGGGCGTCTTCAGCGGGCTGCTGGACGAGGCCGGTGCGCGGGCGCTGGTCGCCGAGGAGCGCGACCTGTGGGGCTTCTCCCCCGACGACACCAACCTGGTGCTCAGCCCGCTCTACCACTCCGCACCGCTCCGGTTCGCGATGGGCACCGCGCTCGCCGGCGGCCGGGTCGTCGTGCCCGGACCGTTCGACCCGGCGGTGGTGACCGAGGCCATCGAGGTCGAGCGGCCGACGACCATGTTCTGCGTGCCGACGCACCTGCAGCGGCTCTTCGCCCACTGGGACGAGCACGGCTGGCCGGACCTGTCCTGCTTCCGGCTCGTCGCCCACGCCGGCGCGCCGTGCCCGGAGAAGGTCAAGCGGCGGCTGCTCGATGTCTTCCCGCCGGGGTCGACGTGGGAGTTCTACGGCTCCACCGAGGGCCAGTTCACCGTCTGCTCCGGCGAGGAGTGGCTCGAGCGGCCCGGGACCGTCGGCCGCGCCCGGCCCGGCCGACGGCTGCGGATCGCCGAGGACGGCACGATCTGGTGCGCGGTGCCGGAGTTCGCCCGGTTCGTCTACCACGGCGCCCCGGACAAGACGGCCGCGGCGTGGGACGGCGACGAGTTCACCGTCGGCGACCTCGGCCGGCTCGACGACGACGGCTACCTCGTGCTCGACGGGCGCCGCGAGGACCTGGTGATCAGCGGCGGCGTCAACGTCTACCCGCTGGAGGTGGAGCAGGTGCTGCGCGAGCACGCGGGGGTCGAGGACGTCGCGGTGTACGGCGTGCCCGACGAGCAGTGGGGGCAGCGGGTGTGCGCGGCGGTCGTCGGCGCCGCGACCGAGGCCGACCTGGCGGCGTACGTCCGCGAGCGGCTGGCCCCGCCGAAGCGGCCCAAGACCTGGTCGTTCCTCGACGAGCTGCCGCGCACGCTGACCGGCAAGGTGCTGCGCGACCGCCTGCCGCGCTGAGGAGACCGGCGAGCCGCCTCAGCAGGCGAACTGGCGGCGGTACTGCTGCGGGCTGACCCCGCGCACGCGGGAGAAGTGGTGGCGCAGCGTGGCGGCGTTGCCGAAGCCGACCTCGGTCGCGATCCACTCCACCGGCTTGTCCGAGCGCTCGAGCAGCTGCTCGGCGCGCAGCACCCGCTGCCGGGTGACCCAGGCGTGCGGGGTGGCCCCGGTCTCGGCACGGAACCGGCGGGCGAAGGTCCGCGGCGACATCAGCGCGCGGCGGGCGAGGGTCTCCACGTCGAGGTCCTCCCCCAGGTGCTCCACGATCCAGGTCAGCAGCGGCCCGAGCGTCTCGGCGTCGCAGTCCGGCACGGCGTGGGCGATGAACTGAGCCTGGCCGCCGTCGCGGTGCGGCGGGACGACCATCCGCCGCGCCGTCGCGGCCGCGGTCGCCGCACCGAAGGTCTCGCGCAGCAGGTGCAGCGCGGCGTCCAGCCCGGCGGCGGAGCCGGCGCCGGTCACGACCGACCCGTCGTGGACGTAGAGCACGTCGGCGTCGACCTTCGCCTCGGGGAAGCGCTCGACCAGCGCCTGGACGTGGCGCCAGTGCGTCGTGCAGTGCCGACCGTCCAGCAGGCCGGCCTCGCCCAGCACGAAGGCGGCCGTGCAGTGGGCGAAGATCGTCGCACCCCGGTCGTACGCCGCCGCCACCGCGGCCGCGACCTCCGGCGAGGGGTCGAGGTAGTCCCGCTTCGGGCACACGCACACCAGGTCGGCCTCCGCGACCACGTCGAGCCCGTGCTCGACGTGCAGGTCGAAGCCGGAGGCGCCGCGCACCCGCCCCGGTCGGGGCGTGGCGACCTTGAAGTCGAAGACCGGGTTGTCGTCGTCGGGGTGGTAGGGCTCGGCCCACACCTCGCACATCGAGCCGAGCCCGAAGGGCTCCGCCCCGTCCTGGACGAGCACCACCACGTTGCGCATCCGGCGATCATGCCGCAGGCGTTGGCAGGAAATCAATGCACCCTGACATTCCTGCCACTCGTGGCAGGATCCGGACAGGAGCAGGATTCCTGCCATGACCTTCCTGATCCTGCTCCTGCTGGTCGCGACCGCCCTGGCCGTCGAGACCGTCCGCCGCACCACCCACGACGGCCATGGGCCGTCCCGTCCGCCCGCCTCCCGCTTCGAGGACCCGCAGTTCCGCTCCCCAGCCTCGGGCTGGTGACACCGACACCTATCCCGAGGACGCCGAAGGCCCGGTCACCGTGAGGTGACCGGGCCTTCGTGCGTGGTGCGGGTGCTACCCGCGGACCAGGGTGATCAGCGAGTGATCACTGGCCGCCGGTGAGCTTCTCGCGGAGCGCCTGCAGCGCCTCGTCGGAGGCGAGCGAACCGCCGCCGCCACCGCCCTCGGTGCTGGCAGCCTCGTCGGTGCCGCCGCTGGAGTACGACGTGGCCTCGCCGGCCTCGACCTCGGCCTTGGCGGCCTCCTGCTGCTGCTTGACGTGGGCCTCCCAGCGGGCGTGCGCCTTGGCGTACTGCTCCTCCCAGGTCGCGCGCTGCTCCTCGTAGCCCTCGAGCCACTCGCCGGTCTCCGGGTCGAAGCCCTCGGGGTAGACGTAGTTGCCCTGCTCGTCGTAGGTCGCGGTCATGCCGTACAGCGTCGGGTCGAACTCCTCGACGTCGGCAGCCGTGGCGGTCTCGTTGGCCTGCTTGAGCGACAGCGAGATCCGGCGACGCTCGAGGTCGATGTCGATGATCTTGACCATGACGTCGTCGTTGACCTGGACGACCTGCTCGGGGATCTCCACGTGGCGCTCGGCCAGCTCGGAGATGTGCACCAGGCCCTCGATGCCCTCCTCGACGCGGACGAACGAGCCGAAGGGCACCAGCTTGGTGACCTTGCCCGGCACGATCTGGCCGATCTGGTGGGTGCGGGCGAAGTGCTGCCACGGGTCCTCCTGCGTCGCCTTCAGCGACAGGGAGACACGCTCGCGGTCCATGTCCACGTCGAGGACCTCGACGGTGACCTCGTCGCCCACGGCGACGACCTCGGACGGGTGGTCGATGTGCTTCCAGGAGAGCTCGGAGACGTGGACGAGGCCGTCGACGCCGCCGAGGTCCACGAACGCACCGAAGTTGACGATCGAGGAGACGACGCCCTTGCGGATCTGCCCCTTCTGCAGCTGGGTCAGGAAGCCGTGGCGGACCTCGGACTGGGTCTGCTCGAGCCAGGCACGGCGCGACAGGACCACGTTGTTGCGGTTCTTGTCGAGCTCGATGATCTTGGCCTCGAGGGTCTGGCCCACGTAGGGCTGCAGGTCGCGGACGCGACGCATCTCCACCAGCGAGGCGGGCAGGAAGCCGCGCAGGCCGATGTCCAGGATCAGGCCGCCCTTGACGACCTCGATGACGGTGCCCTCGACGACGCCGTCCTCCTCCTTGACCTGCTCGATGGTGCCCCAGGCGCGCTCGTACTGGGCGCGCTTCTTGGACAGGATCAGGCGGCCTTCCTTGTCCTCCTTCTGGAGGACGAGGGCCTCGACCTCGTCGCCGACCTCGACGACCTCGGAGGGGTCGACGTCGTGCTTGATCGACAGCTCGCGCGAGGGGATGACGCCCTCGGTCTTGTAGCCGATGTCGAGGAGGACCTCGTCGCGGTCGACCTTGACGATGGTGCCGGCGACGATGTCACCGTCGTTGAAGTACTTGATGGTCGCGTCGATCGCGGCGAGGAAGTCCTCTTCGGACCCGATGTCGTTGACCGCCACCTGGGGCGCGTCGTAGTCCGGAAGAGTGGAGATGGTGCTCGTCATGTAGAGACAGATCCTTGGGTGGGCAGAAGTCGTGCGGACGCGCGCGGAAGGCCGTTTTCACTACCGGTGGTGTCGTGCCCGGGAGCCGCGGAGCGGCAGGTCGGGCTGATAGCGAGCGAGGGTCCACTCCGTCCGGGACGCAGGCAGACCTCTGGCGCGACAGCCAGCGTACGCCGCCGCGCGAGACGGAGCCAACTCCGGCCGCCCCGCGGCGGTACGGTCAGTGCATACCCGGTCCCCGGCCGGGTACGACCCCCTCGAGCGACGTGCTGCCCCGCCCCGCACGCACCCCCTGCCTGCGACGCCGGTCCGCCCCTCGCCCGGTGCTCCCTCGTCCACGTCCTGCCCCTTGCGGCACGGCGTTCCCTGGCGCGCGAGCACCGTCCCCCCGGACCCCGCCACAGGAGACATCCCTTGCTCAAGCGTGCCCTCGGGGCCGCCGTCGGACTCTCGACAGCCGCCCTCTCCCTCTCGGTCGTCGCGGCCCCCGCCGCCACGGCCGCACCCCTCCCCGTCCCCGGCGGGGTGACCTCCGCGGTCACCGCCGAGATCCTCCACGCCGACGTGCTCGGCGTCGCCGGCTTCCGGGCCGTCGACCTGGGCCTCGGCCCGGTGCGCGGCACCGTCGGCACCGGGACGCCCCGCGTGACCGCGCGGGCCGCGAACCTCGACGCCGCCCTGCTCGGCCAGCAGCTGCCGGGCCTCCTGGCCGAGGCCGAGCAGGCCGCGCCGCCGGACAACACCGCCCCCGACACCGCGAGCATCGTGCCGACCAGCTCGCTGCCCGGCGTGCTCACCCTCGGTGTCTCCAACGCGTCGGCCCGCGCCCGCCTCGGGACCGGCGGCCAGTGCCTGCCGAGCGTCCCGGACGTGTCGCGCTCCTCGATCCGCACCGCTGACGCCGCCGTGCTCGACATCCCCGTCGTCGGGGCGCTCGTCGAGGTCCCCGGCACCGTCGGCCTCGAGCAGTCCACCCGCTTCGAGCCGGCCGGCCAGGGCAGCAGCCGGCGCACCGTCGTCGCCGAGGCCATCGGCTCCGCCGTCGACCTGCGCCTGCTCGGCGCCAACCTCAGGGTCGGCGTGGCGAGCGCCCCACGGCTGACCGCGCGGGCGACCGGCACCGCCGGCACGTCGACGGTCACCTACGACCGCCCGGTCGTCACCATCGGCGCGGCGGGCCAGCAGGTCCAGCCGCTCGCCCCCGGCGTGCCGTTCAGCCTGCCCGTGCCGGGCAACCCGCTGCTGCGGCTCGAGCTGTCGCTGGGCGAGCAGACCCAGACGATCTCGGCCGACGGCACGTCGGTGCAGGCACAGGCCAGCCTGCTGGACCTCGAGCTCGAGCTGCTCCCCGGCCTGCTGGGCGGCAGCGGAATCACCGTGGCCGACGTCGACCTCTTCCCCATGCAGGTCTCCGCCACGAACGTCGCCGGCGGCTTCGACTGCGGCACGGAGGCCGGCACCGAGGACACCGACAAGGACGGCCTGACCGACGCCGAGGAGAACAGCGGGAGCAAGAACCCCTTCCCCGCGCCCGGCAACCCCGACGGCAAGACCGACCCCACCAAGCCCGACACCGACGGTGACGGCTTGAACGACGGTCGCGAGGTGCAGATCGGCACCGACCCCAACGACCCCGACACCGACGACGACGGGCTCACCGACGGCCAGGAGGTCACCCGGGGCACCGACCCGCTGCGCGGCGACACCGACGGCGACGGGCTGAACGACGGCCGTGAGGTGCAGCTGACCACCGACCCCCTCCTCCGCGACACCGACGCCGGCGGCGTCGACGACGGGACCGAGGTGGGCCGCGGCAGCAACCCGAAGGACGCCCGGGACGACAACCCCACCACCGACACCGACGGTGACGGGCTGACCGACGCCCAGGAGACCAGCGGCTCGGCCAACGGCCTCTACGGCAACCGGCCCACGAGCCCGACCGACGCCGACAGCGACGACGACGGGCTGAGCGACGGCCGCGAGGTCCAGCTCGGCACGAACCCGAACGACGCCGACACCGATGACGACGGCCTGACCGACGGCCAGGAGGTCACGACCTACCGGACCGACCCGCGCGACGTCGACACCGACAACGGTGGCGTCAGCGACGGCCAGGAGGTCGCCAACGGCACCAACCCGCGCGACGTGCCCGCCGACGACCTCAGCGTCACCCCGCCGGCCGGCCAGAACGACCGCGACGGCGACGGCCTGACCGACGCCCAGGAGACCAGCGGCTCGACCAACGGTGCCTTCGGCGGCCGGCCGACCGACCCCAACGACGCCGACACCGACAACGACGGCCTCGGCGACGGGCAGGAGACCAGCGGCTCCGCCAACGGGAAGTTCAACGCGGCGCCGACCGACCCCAACGACGCCGACACCGACGACGGCGGCGTGATCGACGGCGTCGAGGTGCGCAACGGCACCAACCCGCGTGACCCGAGCGACGACATCGCCCGGGTCGACACCGACGGGGACGGCCTGAGCGACGGCGAGGAGACCTCCGGCTCGGAGAACGACGCCTTCGGCAACGAGCCGACCGACCCTCGTGACCCGGACTCCGACGACGACGGGGTCAGCGACGGCGACGAGACCGATGCCGGGACCGACCCGAACAACGCCGACACCGACGACGACGGGCTGACCGACGGCCAGGAGGAGCAGGCGGGCACCGACCCGAAGGACGCCGACACCGACAACGGCGGCGTCGAGGACGGCGCCGAGGTCGAGGCCGGCACCGACCCGCTCGACCCGACCGACGACAACCCGGTCAACGCCGGCGACCCCGACCGGGACGGCCTGGACAACGCCGAGGAGGTCGCCGCGGGCACCAACCCGCTCGACCCCGACACCGACGGCGACGGGCTCCAGGACGGCGCCGAGGTCAACACCCACGACACCGACCCGCTGGACCCGGACACCGACGGTGACGGCCTGCGCGACGGCCGAGAGGTGAACGGCACCCGGACCGACCCGCTGGACAAGGACACCGACAACGACGGCCTCAACGACGGTCGCGAGGTCAAGCAGACCAAGACCAAGCCGCTGAAGAAGGACACCGACAAGGACGGTCTCGGCGACGGGCGCGAGGTCAAGAACCTCAAGACCAACCCGCGCAAGAAGGACACCGACAAGGACGGGCTGACCGACAAGCAGGAGGTCACCGGCTCGGCCAACAAGCGCTACGGCAAGTGCCCGACCAACCCGAAGCGGGCCGACACCGACCGCGACGGGCTCAAGGACGGCGCGGAGGTCCGCAGGTACAAGACCAACCCGTGCGACCGCGACACCGACAACGGTGGCCAGAACGACGGCAAGGAGGTCCGTGCGGGCAGCGACCCGCTCGATCCGGGCTCCTGGCCGAAGAACCCCCGGCAGGGCGCTCGCAGGAGCGGCTGACCGGGAGCCGACCGCACCTTGGCGGGGCGGGGGCGGGCGCGGACCTCAGGGTCCGCGCCCGCTTCGCCTTTCCCGGTGCTCGGCCGGCCGACGACGCGCCGCTAGATTGCCCGGCATGGCCCTCCTGCCCGCCCTCGTCGGCGCCGCGACCCTGCCCGTCCGGCTGACCGCCGCGGCCACGCAGACCACGCTCCAGCTCGGCCGCCTGGCCGCCCCCGACGGGCCCCTGCGCCGACCGGGCGGCTACGCCGACCTGCTGCTGCGCGTCATCGGCGACGAGGGGTACGCCGCGCAGCTCACGCGCCTGCTCGCGGACGAGGACGGACCCATGCGGCTGGCCGGCGCCCTGGCCGACCTCCTCGCACCCGACCGCCCGCTGGGCCGGCTCGTGCAGCGCGACGGCGTGCTGGACCGGCTGCTGGCCGAGGACGGCCCGCTCGTGCGGCTGCTGGCCGACGGCGGCGCGCTCGAGCGGCTCCTGGCCGACGGCGGTCCGCTGGACCAGCTGGCCGCCCAGGGCGGCGCGCTCGACCGGCTGCTCGCGGCCGGCGGCGCGCTGGACCGGCTGACCGCCGAGGGCGGCGTGCTCGACCGGGTGCTCGCGCCCGGGGGGCTGGCCGACCGGGTGCTGACCGAGGACGGCTTCGTCGAGAAGCTGGTCGCCGACGGCGGCACGCTCGACCAGCTCGTTGCGCTGGGCGAGACGCTCGAGACCATCCAGCCGCGGCTCCAGGAGCTCGCGGGGCTCATCCCCTCGCTGTCGGACTCCGTGGACTCCCTCGGCCGCGCGGTCGGCCCGCTCGGCGAGCTCGCCGGGCGGCTGCCGCTCAACCGACGTCGCGCGCTCGGCGCGGGGCCCGCATGAGCGGCCAGGGCCCGGAGGGGGCCGGCACCCGTCCGGACAACCGGGACGGCGACCCGGGCGCCCCGGACTCCCGGCACCACCCGCCGCTGCCCCCGGTCCGGGTGGAGCGGCGCGCCGTCGACGAGGCCGAGTCGCGGCGGGCGAACGGGCCCGACTGGGACCGGTACGCCGACGAGTACCAGGCCACGCACGGGGAGTTCCTCGGCGACGTCGGCTTCGTGTGGGGGCCGGAGGGGTTCACCGAGACCGAGGCCGGCGTCCTCGGCGTCGTCCGGGACCGCGACGTGCTCGAGGTCGGGTCGGGCGCCGGGCAGTGCTCGCGGTGGGTCCGCGCCCAGGGCGGCCGGGCCGTCGGGCTGGACCTGTCGATGCGCCAGCTCCAGCACTCACGCCGCATCGACGACCAGACCGGCGTGGTCGTCCCGTCGGTGCGGGCGACGGCGACCGCGCTGCCGTTCCGCGACGCGTCGTTCGACGTCGTCTTCTCCTCCTTCGGCGCGCTGCAGTTCGTCAGCGACCTGGAGGTGGCGGTCGCCGAGACCGCCCGCGTGCTGCGGTCCGGTGGCCGCTACGCGTTCTCGATCACCCACCCCACGCGGTGGATGTTCGCCGACGACCCCGGCGAGGCCGGGCTGGTGGCGAGCCAGTCCTACTGGGACCGCACGCCGTACGTCGAGGTGGACGACGCCTCCGGTGAGGTGTCGTACGTCGAGCACCACCGCACCCTGGGCGACTGGGTCGCGGTGCTGGCCGGCGCCGGGTTCGTCCTCACCGACCTGCTCGAGCCGGAGTGGCCGGCCGGGCACGACCGGGTCTGGGGCGGCTGGTCGCAGGTGCGCGGCCGGCTGACGCCCGGCACCGCGATCTTCGGCGCCACGCGCGCCTGAGCCGGCCGGGCCGAGGGCCCGACCGGCTCAGGAGCTGGCGTCGAGGTGGGTCAGGCGGGCATCGCCGCGGCGCGCGGGCTCGCGGCCGGGCGGGGCCGGCCGACGAGCAGCAGCAGCGCGCCGAGGACCAGCGCGACCGCGCCGCCGATGAAGCCGATCCGCGGGACGGTCTCGGTGATCAGGGTGAGGCTGGCGGCGTTGTCCTTGGCCTCGGTGATGCTGGTGGCGAGCTGGTCCTCGGTGAAGGAGACGTTGAGGTCGAGCACCTGGGTGCCGTCCTCGAGGAAGCGCTGCTGGGACTGCTCCTGGTTGACGACCGCACCGGTGACGGGCTCGACGAAGATGTCGACCGCCTGGCTGTAGGTGCCGGGCGTGCCCTCGGCGACCTCGATCGCCTCGTCCACGACGCTGGAGGCGAAGTGGTAGACGGTCAGGCCGTCCATCTCGGTCTCCTCGACGAACGCCATGTCGACGGTGCGACCGAGGGTGCCGTCCCAGTAGGGGTAGTCCTTCTTCTCGGTGTCGAAGGGGAACTTGTTGACGATGCCCTCGTACGGCGTGGTGCCGGCCGGCAGGTTCTCGTGGTCGCGGCCCAGCGCGGTGACGCGGTCGGTGGCGAAGGTGCCCATCGTCGCCGACACGAGGCGCTCGTCCTCGCCGTCGACGCAGGCGGGGACGTCACCGCCGGACGCGTCGACCACGCACGAGGTGTTGACCCAGACGGTCGTGTCGTCGGTCGAGGCCTCGCTGTCGGCCTTGGTGATGCTGGTGACGTTGACCGGGAAGGTCTCCCCGAGCTTCGTCGCCTCGCCGTCGAGGCGCGTCGTCTGGTCGACGTCGACCGGCGTCTTCTTCACCACCCCCGGGGCCCAGGTCGTGGTGAGCAGCCCCGCCACCACCAAGAAACCGCCGATGGCGATCAACACGCGTCCAGCAATCTTTCGCACCGCATTCCCTCCCCAGGAAAGTCATCGACCGTGAACGTAACGCGCGTCACAGGAACTGTGCACGGTTTCGACGAAAACCCGCCGTACTTCGTCCGCGGCCGCGCCCGACGGGCAGACTTCGCCGCGTGCGGGGACTGATCAGACGAGCGCGGGCCATCGGCGGCCGCACCCGGCGACCTCTCGACGGCCCGGGCGTCGTGCTCGGCGCGGCGGTCGCGATGGTGCTGGCCCAGCTGGGCTTCCGCGCGTGGGCGCTCGCGGGCGGCTTCTTCTACGGCGACGACTACCAGCTCGTCGACGAGGCCACGGCCGCCGACGGCCTCTCGGCCGGGCAGCTCGTCGAGCCGTACGCCGCGCAGTTCATGCCGTGGGGCCGCTTCCTGGCCTGGGTGGCGTCGACGAGCGACCAGCTCAGCTGGCCGCTGCTGGCCGCCACCAGCCTGGCGATGACGGCCGCGGCGAGCGCGTGCTGCGTGTGGATGCTCGTCACGCTCTTCGGCACCCGCCCAGGGATCCTGGTCCCGCTCGCGCTCTACCTGACCACCGCGGTGACCATGCCCGCGATGATGTGGTGGGCCGCCGCGCTCAACCAGGTCCCGCTCCAGGCGGTCGTCTTCGCCGCCGTCGCGGCCTGGGTGCACTACCTGCGCACCCGCAGGCTCCGCTGGCTGGCCGTGACCCTCGTGATCCTCGGCTTCGGGCTGTGCTGCTACGTCAAGACGCTGCTGGTCTTCCCGGTGCTGGCATTCCTGGCACTCGGCTGGTTCGCCACCGGCGGTCCCGTGCGCCGCGTGCTCACCGTGGTGCGCGCCTACTGGCCCGCCGTGCTCTCCGGGCTGGCCGGCGGCGCGGCGTTCCTCGTCTACTACGTGCTGCGCGTCCCGCAGATCTCCTCCGACGAGCGGCCCGTCGGCGCCTGGGAGCTCGCGCACCGGATGCTCGGGGACTCCTTCACCACCGGCGTGCTCGGCGGTCCGTGGCACTGGACCACCGACATCGCGCCGGTTGCCCGGGCGACGCCCCCGGAGTGGTCGGTCCACGTCTCCTGGACGGTCATCGCGCTGGTGGTCGCGGGGCTCGCGCTGCGGCGCGAGCGCACCTGGCGCGCGTGGGTCCTGCTGGCGGCGTACCTCGCCGGTGACTTCGTGCTGCTGCTGACCACACGGGCGCAGGTCGTCGGGTCGGTCGCCGGCACGGAGTACCGCTACCTCACCGACGCCGCCTGCGCCCTGGTGCTCTGCCTGGGCCTGGCCTCGATGGGCCTGGTCGGCGCGGCGCAGCCCAGCCGCACGCGCGCCGAGCCGCTGCTGACCAAGGTGCCCGGGCGCCGGCTGGTGGCGGCCGCGACGGTGCTCGTCGCCGGCTCGGGGCTGGCCAGCTCGTGGGCCTACGCCCGGGTGTGGCACGACGACCACCCCGGCAAGGTGATGCTCGGCGGCGCGATCGAGGAGCTCGAGGGGGTCTCGTCGCTCGACCTGGCCGACCAGGCGCTGGCCTCCGACGTCAGCGGCGCGTTCGGACCGCCGTACAACTCGCTCTCGGTGCTGCTGCCGATGCTCAGCGGGGTCGCCCAGTTCCCCGACAGCACCGAGCGGCTCCACGTGCTGCGCGAGGACGGCACCATCGTGCCGGCGCAGGTCGACGACGCCCTCGAGGCGGCGCCCGGGCCGGTGCCGGGGTGCGGCTGGCGGGTCCGGGAGCCCGGTCGCGACATCCCGCTGCCCGGCCCCGCGCTCGCGATCGGCTGGTGGGTGCAGATCGACTACCTCGTCTCCGCCGACACCGCCCTGCGCGTCGAGGCCGGCGGCACGAGCACGACCGCCGACCTGGTCAGCGGGCTCGGCACGGTCTTCGTCCGGGTCGTGCCCGACGACGACTTCGACACGATCAGGCTCGAGGGCCTCGACCCGGGTGTCACGCTGTGCGTGGACGCCCTGGTCGTCGGCCAGGCGGAGCCGGAGGAGGACGCATGACCACCGTCGCGGCGGCGCCCGTCGAGCTCGACACCAGCACCGCTCCCCGCTTCCCCGCGCTCGACGCGCTGCGGGCGGTCGGGGCGCTGGCGGTGCTGACCACGCACGTGGCCTTCTGGTCCGGCGACTACGGCCGGCACGGCTTCTGGGGCACGCTGCTCTCGCGGCTCGACGTCGGCGTCGCGGTCTTCTTCGTGCTCTCGGGCTTCCTGCTCTCGCGCCCCTACCTCGCCCGCGCGGCCGTGGCGCTCCCCCGGCCCTCGACGCGCAGCTACCTGTGGCGGCGCCTGCTGCGGATCACGCCGGTGTACGTCGTCGCGGCGGTGCTGGCGCTGCTGCTCATCGAGGACAACGCCGACCTCGGCGTCGGCGCGTGGGTGACGACCCTGCTGATGGGCAACACCTTCGTCGACCCGCTGCCGCCGGACGGCCTCACGCACATGTGGAGCCTCGCGGTCGAGGTCTGCTTCTACCTGCTGCTGCCGCTGCTCATGCTCGCCGCGACCGGCCGCGGCCGTCGCCTGTCGACGCCGCGGGTGGTCGCCGTGCTGGCGGCGATGAGCGCCGTCACCGTCTGGTGGCACCTGCACGGGGCCGACTGGGCCGACACCTGGACCGGCGGGGCGACCGGGCAGTGGCTCCCGGGCTACCTGACCTGGTTCGCCGCCGGCATCGGCCTGGCGCTGGTGCACGTGCTGGCCACCCGCGGGGGTGTGACGGCCGCGCGCCTGCTCGCGCCGGGTCGCCAGGCGGGTGCCTGCTGGGCGCTCGCAGGCGGCCTGCTGCTGGTCGCCGCGACGCCGCTGGCGGGGCCGACCGTGCTGGTCGCGCCGACGACCACCGAGTCGCTGACCAAGAACCTGCTCTACACCGCCATCGGGCTGCTGCTGGTGCTGCCCGGCGTCATGGCCGACGAGCGCAGCGGCTTCGGCCGCGCCTTCGGCCACCCCGTCGCGCGCCGGCTCGGCCTGGTCTCCTACAGCCTCTTCGCCTTCCACCTGCTCGTGCTGCACGGGGTGATGGCGGTCATGGACTGGCCGATCTTCGGCGGCCACGGGCCGCAGATCCTGGTGCTCGCCCTCGTCGGCAGCCTGGTGGCCGCCGAGGTCGGCTACCGGCTGCTCGAGGTCCCGGCGATGCGGCTGAAGCGCCTGGTGCCGCCCCGGCGCACCCGGGCGGAGCCGACCGAGGCGACCACCGCGACGAACGGCACCAGCGCCAGGTAGCCCACCCAGGCGTCGTCCCCGGCCCAGCCGGCGCTGCTCCCCCACGGGGTCGCGGCGTACGCCGCCGCGGCGGCCAGCAGCGGCAGCGCGAGCACCCACGGCGCCACCTCGGGCGCCTTCCGGCCGAGCAGCACCAGCGCGCCGGTCGTCAGCGCGCCGACGACGAGGCCGACCGTGCCGGCGACCAGGCCGGCCCCGGCGAGCGCGAGCCCGCCCGCGACCACCGCCGGGACCCGGCGGTCGGCCAGCGGCGGCGGGACCGGACCCGACCAGCGCCGGCGGGTCAGCGCGACCACCACGAGCAGGCCGACCAGCGCGACCGCTCCACCGAGCAGGCCGAGCCGGTAGGTCCGGTCGGGGGCGAAGCGCACCTCGACCGGTCCGTCGCCGGCCAGCCGGAAGCCCTGCTGCCAGCCGTCGACCACGACCGGCTCGAGCGCCTCGCCGTCCTGGGTGGCGACCCAGCCCGCGTTGGCGTTCTCCCGCAGCACGACGAGCGTGTCGCCCGGGGCGGGCTGGAGCGAGCGGGTGACCGGGCTGCCGGTGCCCGCGCCGCCCTCGGTGGTCGCGGGGCTCGGGGCGGCAGCGGGGGCGTCCGCGGTGGTCGAGGTCAGGACGACGGTGGCCGCGTCGAAGGCGTCGCTGCGCTCGGCCGCGACCTCGGCGGTGCCGGCGGCGAGCGGCAGCGGGCCGGTGGATCCCGGGCCGCAGACCTCGGCCGGGACCTCGGCGCCCTGGAGCAGCTCGAGGGCGGAGGCGGTGACGGCGGTGCGGAGCAGCCGCGAACCGACCCGCAGGTCCGGGCCCGAGCCGCACGGGCGTCTCACCGCCCGGTCGGTGAGCCCGAGCGGGAGGAACGGCACGCCGGTCACGGAGACGTCGCCGATGCCGACCGGCACCAGGGCCGACGAGCCGTCGAACCCGAGGTCGGAGACCGGCTCGGCGGAGACCACCTGGACGGTCAGGCCGTCGGCCCGCACGCCCGGGAAGGCGGCCCGGCCGTCGCGGCCGAGCTCGACCTCGCGCAGCTCGACGGTGCGCCCGGCGCGGGTGAAGGTCAGCAGCACCCGGTCGGGCAGCCGCGCCGCGACGTCGGCGTCGACGTCGAGGTCGAGGCCGGTCACCAGGCGCCGCCCGAGCCACGACAGCCGCAGCTCGACCTGGTCGTCGGTGGGATCGGCCAGCCAGGTCGTGGAGGGGTCGCCGTCGATCGCCGCGACCGCCCCGGCGCGGGGGTCGGGCAGCGCCAGGGAGCCGGCCACCGCGCCGGCGGGCTGGTCGTTAAGCACGAGCGCGTCGAGGGCCGCGCCGGCACGGGGCCGCGCGGTCAGGGACACGTCGTACGCCGCCGGGGTGGGGAGCGTGAACGCGCGACGCACCACGGGGCCGTCCTCCCCCGTGCGCTCGCGGCCGGCGGCGCACCGGTCCTGGAGGGAGACCTCCGCGCAGCCGGTGCGGCCGTCGAGGTCGGCGCGCAGCGCGACCACGTCGGGGGCGCCCCACTCCTCGGGGACCGTCGGCAGGTCGAGCACGCGCCGCACGTCCAGGCCGGGCACGTCGACCTCGGCGACGGAGAGCCGCTCGGTCGAGGGACCGCCGGCCGCCTCGACGCGCAGCCAGGTCACCGCGGTGCTGCCGTCCTCGCCGTCGGGGAGCAGCACCCGGCGGGTGCCGCCGGGGCTCAGCTCGACCGGGTCGCTGGCCCCGTGGTCGGTGACGACGCGGAGCCGCTGGCGGCCGTCGTGGCGCGCCGCGGTGACCGTCAGCTCCTCGACCTCCAGCGGCTCGTCGAGGTCGACGCGCCACCAGGCCAGGCCCTCGGTGGCGAAGCCGGAGTCCCAGGCGGTGTCGGGCGCGCCGTCGAGCGCGGCGTAGGGCAGCCGGCCCCGCTCGCTGCCGCCGGTGGTGCCGCCGTCGGACATCGACGACGACGCCGAGAGCGCCGCGGCGCCGACCAGCCGGGCCTTCGTCGTCCAGCGGTCCATGTCGTCGAGCGGGTAGTCCGTCACGGGGCGGTCCTCGCGGCGCACGTCGCCGGGGGTCGTCACCGCGGAGTAGCCGTCGTGGATGCGCGCGAAGGAGCGCTCGCGCTCGCGCAGGCCGTCGGTCAGCACGACCCGGCCCGGGTCGCCGTCCGGCGACGCCTCCGAGTCGGCGTCGGGCGCCAGCACCGCGGGGCCGTCGCCGAGCACGTCGTCGAGGTCGAGCAGGTCGGGCAGGTCCTCGGGCCCACCGACCAGCACGGTCGGCGCGCCACCGGAGACCGCGGCCGGGGCCGCGGACGGCGACCCCACGGCGTACACCTCGACGGCGGCGCGCTCGGCCTGCCAGCCGCCGTTGACCAGCACCCGCTGCTGGTCGTCGCGCAGGTGGGCGTCGCCACCGACGGGCGGGCCGAAACCGGCGACCCGCTCGATGCCGGGCGAGGCCTCGATGGCCTGGTGGACCAGCACCGGGTCGGGCACGTCGTCGGAGCGCTCGATGTCGTTGCGGACCACCAGGTGCTCGACGCCGGCGCGCTGGAGCGCGGCGGTCAGGCCCGGGGAGCCGTCGCCCTCGGCCAGGCGCCGCTCGAGGCCGTCGAGCATCCGGATCGTGGCCGGCGGGGTCAGCGGGATGACGTTGCGGACCGCCCAGCGCGAGTCGGCGAGCCACTGCATCGGCTCGTCGGCCGTGTCGCCCCACAGGTACTGGCCGAACGGCGACCCGGGGACCAGCAGCGCCGTGCCGCCCGCGGACTCCGCGGCGACGTAGTCGGCGGTCTCCTGCCAGTAGTCCGGGACGCCCAGCGTCGCGCCGGCGGGCTCCACCCGCCCCTGGACCGCCGGGGCCGCGCAGCCGATGACGGCGAGGACGGCGGCGGCGACCAGCACCCGCTGGTTGAAGCGGTCGGCGCGCGGCGCGTCGCGCTGCTCGCGGAGCGCGACGAGCAGCCGGTCGACGACGAAGGCCAGGCCGAGCACGAGCGGCAGCCGGACCACCGGGTCGAACTTGTGGACGTTGCGCAGCGGCGCCAGCACGCCGTCGAGCAGGTCGGCCAACGGGGCGGCGAACCAGCCCTCGACCGCGCCGCGGTGGCCGGCGGTGACCATGAGGACACCGACCAGCAGCGAGAGCCCGAGGAACGCCCGGTGCGGGGTCCGGCGGTCCAGCAGGCCGGCGGCCCCCAGGAGCAGCAGCACCCCGCTCAGCACGAGGACCCAGGAGGTGCGGAGCAGGTCGTTGCCGGCACGCGACCCGCCGTCGGCGTACGGCACCCAGTTGGAGGTGCCGCGCAGCGCGTCGAAGATCGTCGTCGGGAACGTCGTCACCGTCGTGGTCTCGATGAAGTCGAGGAACGGCGGGCTGTAGGCGCCCATCACGAACAGCGGCACCAGCCACCACAGCGTCCCGAGCGCGGTGAAGAGCGGCCACCACAGCATCAGCGACCGCCGCCGGGCACCGCCGGTGCGGGTCAGGATCCAGACGATGCCCATCGGGAGGACCGCGAAGGTCGCCGCCGCGTTGACGCCGCCGACCATCGCGACCGCGAGGGCCGAGAGCGCCGCGGCACGGCGGGGGGAACCCTGCGTGGCGCCGCGCACCAGCGGCAGGAGCACCCAGGGGGCCAGCGCGCTCGGCCAGGCCTCGATCGAGATCGGCCCGAGCGTGGTCAGCAGGCGCGGCGAGAGCGCGAAGGCGAAGCCGGCGAGCAGGCAGGCCAGGTCGGAGCGGACGCCGAGCGCGCGGGCGACCTTGGCCGTGCCGACCATGGCCACGGACATGACCAGGCCCTGCCAGAGCCGCTGGACCACCCAGCCCGGCAGGTCGACCAGCCAGCCGAGCAGGAAGAACGGCCCCATCGGCCAGAGGTAGCCGTAGGCCTGGTTCTGCAGCTGGCCGAAGGCGCCCTCGGCGTCCCACAGGTGCAGGGCGCGCGCGAGCCAGTCGGCCGGCGCGAGCGCGAGGTCGAGCTTGGTGTCGGCGGCGAGCAGGCCGGGGTCCTGGACGAAGGCCAGGCCGACCAGCACCACGCACGCGGCCAGCAGGCGGAACCGGAAGGTCCCGGCCGAGCTGGCAGCGGGGCCGCTCGCCGGGTCGCTGCTCGTGCTCATCGCTTGCGCAGGACGATCACGAGGTTCCACGTCACCACCTCGCGCACGAGCGGCACGCGCAGCAGGAACCGCGACCAGCGCGGGTTGTAGCGGGGGGTGAGGTCGACGACCTCGGCCACGCCGAGCTGCTGCTGCGCCCGCGCCCAGCGCAGGCCCGCGCCGGTGGTCACGGCGAAGAGCGACTCGCCGTACTTGTTCTTCGGCTCGTGGCCGTGCTTCGCGGTGTACCTGCGGCGCGCCCGCCGCCCGCCGAGGAAGTGCCAGGGCGCGGTCTCGTGGCCGCCCCAGGGGCCGTACCAGAGCGTGTAGGAGATGAAGACCGTGCCGCCGGGGCGGGTCACGCGCACCATCTCGTCGGCCATCCGCCACGGGTCGGGCACGTGCTCGAGGACGTTGGAGGAGTAGCAGACGTCGACCGAGCCGGTGCGGAACGGCAGCTCCATCCCGCTGCCGACAACCGTGCCGGAGGCGATGCCGCCGAGGCCGGAGAGCTCGCCGACGTCGGCGTCGAGGGCCCAGTACGTCGCCCCCGCGGCGCGGAACGCGTCGCGGAAGTAGCCCGGCCCCCCGCCGACGTCGAGGAGCACCGCGCCGTCGAGCGGGGCGTAGGTGGCGAGCTGGTCGGCGGAGTCCTCGGCCAGCGCGGTGTAGAACCGCGCCGGATCGTCCTGCTCGTGCCGGAACTCGCCGAACAGGCGCACCGAGCGACGCAGCGTCGCCTTCCAGGGCCGCCGCCGGGCAGCGGTCACGGGCGGGGTCTGGCTCGGCACGCCGGAACCTTACCCACTGGTACCTTCGCCCGGGTGCGAAGCGTGGGAGACGGATCGACGGAGGCCCTCGAGGCCCTGCGCGGCAGGCACGTCGCCTTCCTCAGCTGGCGCGACACGCGCAACCCCGAGGGCGGCGGCGCCGAGCGCTACCTGGAGAAGATGGCCGCCGGTCTCGTCGAGCGCGGCTGCCGGGTGACGATCTTCTGCGCCGCCCACGCGGCCGCTCCGCCCGAGGAGGTCGTCGACGGCATCCGCTTCGTGCGCCGGGGCTCCAAGCTCTCCGTCTACCCCGCCGGCATGCGCGCCCTCGCCTCCGGCGAGCTGGCCCGCCGTGGCCAGGGACCGGTCGACGTCGTCGTCGACGTGCAGAACGGCCTGCCGTTCTTCAGCCGGCTGGTGACCCGCAAGCCGGTCGTCGTGCTGGTCCACCACGTGCACCGCGAGCAGTGGCCGGTCGTCTACCGCGGGCTCACCGGCCGCGTCGGGTGGTGGATCGAGCGACGGCTCGCGCCGTGGCTCTACCGCCACTGCCAGTACGTCGCGGTCTCGCGCGCCACGCGCGCCGAGCTGCGCGAGCTGGGCGTGCGCGGCCCCCGGGTCGCGGTCGTCCACAACGGCACCGACCCCGTCGTGCCCGTCGACCCCGGCGCCTCCCCCACCCCGACGATCGCCGTCGTCGGCCGCCTTGTGCCGCACAAGCAGGTGGAGCACGCGATCGACGCGGCGCTCGAGCTGCGCGCGGAGCACCCCGACCTGCGCCTGCACGTGGTCGGCGGCGGCTGGTGGGAGGCCGAGCTGCAGGAGTACGCCCGCGCCCGGGGCGCCGGCGACACCGTCGTCCTCGAGGGGCACGTCGACGAGGCGCGCAAGCACGAGGTCTACGAGCGGGCGTGGGTGCTGGCGCTGCCCTCGCTGAAGGAGGGGTGGGGCCTGGTCATCGGCGAGGCCGGGATGCACGGCACCCCGACGGTCGCCTACCGGTCCGCCGGCGGCACGCAGGAGTCGGTGGCCGACCACCGCTCGGGGCTGCTCGTCGACACCCCCGAGGAGCTCACGGCCGCGCTCGGGCTGCTGCTGCGCGACCACGAGGAGCGCGATCGGCTCGGCAAGGGGGCGCGCGAGATGAGCCACGCCTACACCTGGCAGCACGCCCAGCAGTCGTTCGCGCTGGTCGTCCTCGCCGCGCTCAACGGGACGAGGATCGACAGCCAGGACCCGGAGGACCCTGACGAGGTGCTCGCCCCGCGCCGACGCCGCCGAGGACGGCGACGCGGGCGCGGCTGACGAGCGTGAGGGCTGGGGTCAGCTCTCGGAGCCGTACTGGATGACCGGCTGGTTGACGTTCGCCGGCGACTCACCGCTGGGGCTGGTCTGCGACGACACGACGCCCACGATCGTGGCCGAGGCGACGATGCCGCCGATGGCCAGGGCACCGAAGGTGCTCAGGATGCTTCCCACGTTGAAAACCCCTCCCTAGGTTCGGCCAGAACCGTAACAGCGCCGAGGTCCGGGTGTTGCATTTCGGAGACATCCGTCACGTCGATGTCTCCGGCCCTGTCTCCGGCCCCCTTCCGGGCGCTGTCTCGGGGCGTCTCCGGCGGCCGCGCAGCGCCCGGGCCAGGGCGAGCCCCGGCGCTCCCAGGACCACCGCCAGCCACGTCGTCCAGGCGAGCACCGCCGCGACCACCCACGAGGTCCGCACCGGCCGGTCCACCGCTCCGGGAAGCTCCACGACCAGCAGCTCCTCGGTGTCGAGCAGCACCTCGCCGGCGACCGCCGGGGCCGTCCCCGGAGCGAGCCGGTCGAGCGCGACCAGGCCGATCCCGAGCGCCGCCAGCCGGTCGGCCCGCTCCCCCGGCGTGGGCGCCGCGAGCGCCGCGGCCGCCTCGCGGACGCGCGGGTCCTCGCCCGCGACGGTGACGTCGGAGACCACCAGCTCGTCGCTGGCGACCACGTCGCGCGGCAGGTGCCGCGGCAGCGGGTCGAGCACCTTGCGGTCGTGGTTCCACCACGGCTGGCGGTAGCTGGACAGCGGCAGCGCGAGCACGTCACCCGGCCCGGCGCCGTCCACGGCGTCGCGCGCCGCGGCGTACGACGCGGGGTAGGTGGTGGGCTCGAGGCGGCCGGACAGGCCGAGCGCGGCGTCGGGCATCAGCGTCACCGGCGCGGCGGCGAGCACGCCGGCGAGCACGACCCGGGGTGTGGTGCCGGTCGTCGGGCCGGCGGCACGGGCCAGCAGCGCGGCCGCGCCACAACCCGCGAGCACCGCGACCAGCGGGGCACACAGCACGAGCAGCCGGGACCCGTCGCGCACCAGGCCCGCGCCGGGCACGTGCGCGGCGAGCCAGCCGACCGCGTCGGGGGCGGCCCAGGTCAGCAGCGCGAGCACCAGGCCGACCGCCCAGCACAGCACCAGCGCGACGACGTCGCGCCGGGCGCTCGTGCGGACCCAGCGACGGGCACCCGCCGCCGCCAGCACGACGAGCACCACCAGGCCCAGCCAGGCGAGCACGCCATCGCGGGAGGGCAGCACGACCTCGCCGTTCCACACGCCGCCGAGCACGAGCGCGGCCAGCGGCGGCGGCAGCACGCCGTCGGGGCCGAGAGCGAACAGCTCCGCCCCGGCCGCGTCGGTCCGGGCGTCGACAGCGTGCAGCGCGCCGGTCACCAGCCACGGCAGGTTGGCCGCCAGCGCGAGGGCCAAGGCCGGAGCGGTACGCCGCCCGCCGGCCGCGACCGCCAGCAGCGCGACGGCCGTCGCCAGCCCGGCGCTCGCGCTGAGGCACCCCAGCGGCGCGAGCACGAGCAGCGACGCCGGCAGCCGGCCCGTCTCGCGCCAGCGGCGACCGGCGAGCAGCACCCACGGGAGGACGGCGTACCCCACCAGCACCGGCCAGTGGCCCAGCAGCAGCCGCTCGGTGACGAAGGGGTTCCACTGGTAGACCGCGACGGCGACCAGCCGGGCGGCGAGCGAGTCGCCGGGCACCAGGCGGGCCGCGCCGAGCCCGCCGCCGACCAGGGCGCCGAGCAGGACCGGCTTCTGCAGGAGCGCGCCGGGGACGACCTCGTCGAGGACCGCGACCACCGCGTCCGACGGCACCGCCCGGGGCAGGCCGGAGCCCACGCCCCACACGTCGGGCCGCACGGCGAGGTCCGGCACCCACACCATGTCGTAGGTCAGCAGGTGGCCGGGGCCGAGCGCCGGACCGAGCAGGAGCAGCGCCAGCGCCAGCGACCACGCGCGCGGCACCCACCCTCGCCAGTCGGACACGCGGCGATCCAACCATCCCCCGTCGGGAGCGGTGGGCCTCCCCTTAGGCTTCCCCGCGTGTCTGAGACCCCCGGCGGCTTCCGCGCGCTGCTGAGGAGCGGCGCCGCGATCGCGGTGGCCATGGCGGTCATGAACGTCGCCACCTACGGCTACACCGTCCTCGTCGCCCACCTCGTGGGACCGAGCGACTTCGGCGCGTTCTCCGCGATCATGGGCGTGCTGCTCGTCGTCAACGTGCTGTCCCTCGGCCTGCAGGCCACCGGGGCGCGCCGGATCTCGGCCGCGCCGGAGTCGGTCGTGGCCGTCGAGCGGGTCGTGCTGACGGTGTCCTACCGCAGCGCCCTCGTGCTCGCGCTGGTCCTGCTCGCGCTCGCCCCGGTCATGGACGCCGTGCTGCGGCTCGACAGCCTGCCGACCGCCGCGCTCGTCGCGATCACCGCCGCCCCCCTGACGATCATGGGTGGCCAGGCCGGGGTGCTGCAGGGCGAGCGGCGGTGGGCGCCGCTCGCGCTGGTCTATCTCGCGCAGGGCGTCGGTCGCGTCGCCGCCGGCGTCGGGTTCCTGCTCGTGTGGCGCACCGAGTTCGCCGCCGTGCTCGGCGTGGCCATCGGGGCGTGGCTGCCGGTGGTCATCGGGTACGTCGCGCTGCGCCGGCCCCGCTCGGCCGCACCGACCACCGAGGTCTCGGCCGGCGACCTGATCCGCGAGGTGGCCGGCAGCAGCCAGGCGTTGCTCGCGTTCTTCGCGCTGTCCAACGCCGACATCCTGCTGGCCCGCGCGGTGCTCGACGACCACACCGCCGGCCTCTACGCCGGTGGGCTGATCCTGGTGAAGGCGATCCTGTTCCTGCCGCAGTTCGTGGCCGTCATCGCCTTCCCGTCGATGGCCACCCGCGGCGCGGACAGCAGCACCTTGGTCAAGGCGCTGGTGGTGGCGATGGCGCTCGGCCTGTGCGGCATGGGCGGCACCCTGCTGCTGCCCGACCTCGCGCTCGTCTTCGTCGGCGGCTCGGACTTCGAGGAGGTCAAGGACCTGCTCTGGCTCTTCGCCCTCGTCGGCACGCTGCTCTCGATGGTCCAGCTGCTCCTCTACTCCGCGCTCGCCCGGCAGCAGTGGCGCGCCATCCTCGCGATCTGGGCCACCCTCGTCGCGCTGCTGTGCACCGCGCCGTTCGTGCACTCCGTGGAGTCGCTCGTCAGCCTGGTCCTCGGCCTCGACGCCGCGCTCTTCACCGTGCTCGTCGCCGTCGCGCTCCTCGGCCGCGCCGCCCCGGACCGCGAGACCGTCGACGCCGGCCGCACCACCGGCTGAGCGGGCGCTCGCCGCTCGACGAGCGGGAGGGTCAGGGCAGGAGCTGGACGGCGACGACGACCACGTCGTCGTCGGCGCCGCCGTCGGAGTCCGGGCGCTCGGCGAGAGCGCTGACGACGTGGTCGGTGCTGACCTCCGGGCCGACGGAGACGGCGACGCGCAGCCGGTCGATGCCGACGTCGAGGGGCTCGCCGCGCCGCTCGACCAGGCCGTCGGTGTAGGCGAGCAGGGTCGTGCCCGGCTCGAGGACCATGCTGGTCTCGCCCCGCTCGCACGTCCCGAAGCCGAGGATCGGCCCCCGCGCCTCGCCGAGGTCGACGACCTCCGTGCTGCCGTCGGGGTGGCGCAGGAGCGGCGGCGGGTGGCCGGCGCTGGACAGCGTCAGCCGCCACCGCGCGCCCGCGAGCGGCTCGAAGTGCCCGAAGAGCATGGTCGCCAGCGGCGAGGTCACGTTGAGCGCGGGCAGCAGCTCGTCGACCTGCCGCAGGACGGCGGCCGGCATCAGTCGCTGCGAGCTCGCGGTCGCGCGGAGCACGCCCTTGAGCTGGCCCATCGCGGCGGCCGCGTACACGTCATGGCCGGCGACGTCGCCGACGGCCAGGCCGAACGGGTGCCGGCCGTCGGCCGGCTCCCCCGGCAGCTCGAGCACCTCGTAGAAGTCGCCGCCGACCTCGGCCTCGTCCGCGCCCGCCAGGTAGCGGGCCTCGATCCGCACGCCGTCGAGGGTCGGCAGCTGCGGCAGCAGGCTGCGCTGGAGCGTCTGGGCGATGAGCGTCTGGGAGGCGTAGAGCCGCAGGTTGTCCAGGATCAGCCCCGCCCGCCGGCCCAGGTCGACCGCGACCTCGGCGTCGGCGTCGCTGAACGGGCGCCCCCGCACCTTGCTGAGCACGGCCAGGTCGCGCACGCCGAGTCGCCCGGGGAGCGCCACGACGAGGGTGGAGCCGACGTCGAGGCGGTCGGAGACCTCGCGGGCCAGCTCGGCGTCGCCGACGTACGCCGCCCCCTCCTCCGCCAGCAGGCGGTGGGAGCGGCCGTCGAGGACCCGCGACACCACCCCGCCCGCGGGGAGCGACCCGGCCAGCCGGCCGGCGAGCTCCTCGAGCACCGGCTGCTGCTCGGCGTCGCGGTGGATGACGCGGTGCTCGGTCACCGCACCCTGCTCGTCGGTGTGCAGGAAGACCGCCATGTCGGCGAGCGCCGGCACGAGCAGCTGCAGCAGCCGGGCGCGTGCCTCGTCGATGTCGAGCTCGCCGCTCAGCTGCTCGCTGGCCTCGGCCATCAGCCGCAGCCGGCCCTCGGCGGCGTCGCGCTGCCGGTCGGCCTCGATCCGCCCGCTGACGTCGCTCTGCACGCCGACGTAGTGGGAGACCTCGCCCTTCTCGTCCAGGATCGGCGACATGGTGACCTGGTTCCAGAAGGCCAGGCCGTCCTTGCGGTAGTTCAGCAGCGTCGCCGTCACGGGCTCGCCCGCGTCGAGGGCGGTGCGGACCCGGCGCACCTCGGCGCGGTCGGTGCCCGGGCCCTGGAGGAACCGGCAGTTGTGGCCGACGGCGTCCTCGAAGGAGTAGCCGGAGGTGGCGGTGAACGCCGGGTTGACCCAGATGAGCGGCATGTCGGGCTGCCGGGCGTCGGCGACCGTGAAGGACAGGCCGGTCGCGAGCACGGCCCGATCGCGCACCTTCGCCTCCTGGTCGGCGAAGGCCTCGACGGCGGCGGCCGCCTGCCGCTCGCGGACCGAGAGGAAGACCACGAGGGCGTGGTCGTCGAGCATCGGCGCGCCGGACATCGGCAGCCCGATCATCCACAGCGGGGTGCGGGAGTCGCCCATCTCGCTGGTGCGCTGGGCGGAGACCTTCTGGCCGGGGACCGGCTCGGCGCGCAGCAGCCGGCTCAGCGGGTGGGCGGAGTCGGAGAGCTCGGTGCCGGCGGCGTCGCGCAGCTGCGCGGCGCCGGACCACTGCTCGAGCGCGACCGGGAGGTCGACACCGGGCGCGAGCTGCTGGGCGACGTCGTTGGCGTGCACGACCGTGCCGCGCCCCAGGTCGACGACCAGCACCGCGGCCGGTGCCTCGCCGATCACCGCGTGCAGGTCCGTGGCCGTCTCGGCGCTGCTCATCCGTTCCCCACCCTCCCGGGGTCGTTGTCTGGGTGGCGCCCGCCCGTTGCTCCCCCGCGGGCCGCGCAGCGGGCGCCTCGGGTGGTTCGGTGCGGCGCCGTCACCGGATGGGTCGCCCCACGGTCAGTGCGCGGCCTCGTGCCAGCTGCGGCCGGTGCCGACCGAGACGTCGAGCGGCACGGCGAGCTGGGCGGCGCCGGCCATCTCGCGGCGTACCAGCTCCTCGAGCGCCTCGCGCTCCCCCTCGGCGACCTCGAGCACGAGCTCGTCGTGGACCTGGAGCAGCATCCGCGAGCGCAACCCGGCCTCGCGCACCGCCCGGTCGACGTTGAGCATCGCGATCTTGATCAGGTCGGCGGCGGAGCCCTGGATCGGGGCGTTCAGCGCCATCCGCTCGGCCATCTCGCGGCGCTGGCGGTTGTCGCTGGTCAGGTCGGGCAGGTAGCGCCGACGACCGTAGATCGTCTCGGTGTAGCCCGTGCGCCGCGCCTCGTCGACGACGCCGCCGAGGTAGTCGCGGATGCCACCGAAGGTCTCGAAGTACTCGTCCATCAGCACCCGCGCCTCGGACGGCTCGATCCCCAGCTGCTGGCCCAGCCCGTAGGCCGAGAGCCCGTAGGCCAGGCCGTAGTTCATCGCCTTGATCTTGGCCCGCTGCTCGGGACCGACCTCCTCGGCCGGCACGTCGAAGACCCGCGCCGCGGTGACCGAGTGGAAGTCGTGGCCGGACCGGAACGCCTCGATCAGCAGCGCGTCCTCGGAGAGGTGGGCCATGATCCGCATCTCGATCTGGCTGTAGTCGGCCGTCATCAGCGACTCGAAGCCCGGGCCGACGACGAAGGCCTCACGGATGCGCCGGCCCTCCTCGGTGCGGATCGGGATGTTCTGCAGGTTCGGGTCGGTGCTGGAGAGCCGTCCGGTCGCGGCGATCGTCTGGTTGAACGTGGTGTGGATCCGCCCGTCGGGCGCCACCGTCTTGAGCAGGCCCTCGATGGTCTGCCGCAGCCGGGCGACGTCGCGGTGGCGCAGCAGGTGCAGCAGGAACGGGTGCTCGGTCTTGACGTAGAGCGCCTGCAGCGCGTCGGCGTCGGTCGTGTAGCCGGTCTTGGTCCGCTTGGTCTTCGGCATGTCGAGCTCGTCGAAGAGCACCACCTGCAGCTGCTTGGGCGAGCCGAGGTTGATCTCCTTGCCGATGACCGCGAAGGCGTCCTCGGCCGCCAGCTTCACCTCGCCGGCGAAGTGCCGCTCGAGGTCCTCGAGGTGCTCGGTGTCGACCGCGATGCCGGTGCGCTCCAGCGTGGCCAGCAGGTCGACGAGCGGGAGCTCGATGTCCTCCAGCAGGCGGGTGCCGCCGCGGTCGGCGAGCTCCTCGTCGAGCGCGGCCGCGAGGTCGAGGACCGCGCGGGCGTGCAGCATGTCGACCTGCCCGGTCGCCTCGCTGCCGATCCCGTCCAGGCTCAGCTGGCCGTCGTCGGCGGCACCGGTGCGCAGCTCGCGCTTGAGGTAACGGACGGTGAGGTCGGCGAGGTCGTAGGAGCGCTGGTCGGGACGGGCGAGGTACGCCGACAGCGCGGTGTCGCGAGCCAGCCCGGCCAGCGGCATCCCCCACGCGTCGAGCGCGAGGATGGGCCCCTTGGCGTCGTGCAGCACCTTCCACCGGTCGGGGTCGGCGAGCCAGGCGCGCAGCGCCTCCTCGTCGGCGGGGTCCATCGTCTCGGCGGTGACGTACGCCGCCGCGCCCTCGACCGTGGCCAGGGCCAGCGCGTCGACGTCACCGGTGCCCGCACCCCAACGGCCCGTGACGTGCACGCCGACCCGGTCGCTGCCGGAGGCGTGCTCGGCCAGCCACGCGGTCAGCTCGCCGGCGCCGAGGACGCTCATGTCGACGTCGAAGCCGGAGTCGTCGATCTCCTCCTCCGAGCTCAGCGTCTCGAAGAGCCGGTCGCGCAGCACCCGGAACTCCAGGCCGTCGAAGAGGGTGTGCACCTCCTGGCGGTCCCAGGGCCGGATCGCCATGTCGGACGGGGCCAGCTCCAGGTCGAGGTCGCGCACCAGCGCGTTGAGCCGGCGGTTGCGGATCACGTCACCGAGGTGGGCCCGCAGGGCCTCGCCCTTCTTGCCGGTGATCTTGTCGGCGTGGGTGATGACGTTGTCGAGCCCGTCGTAGGTGTTGATCCACTTCGCGGCGAACCCGACGCCGACGCCCGGCACGCCGGGCAGGTTGTCGGAGGTCTCGCCGACGATCGCGGCGATCTCCGGGTAGCGGTGCGGCGGCACGCCGTACTTGGCCTCGACCGCCTCGGGGGTCATCCGCGCGAGGTCGGAGACGCCGCGCATCGGGTAGAGCACGGTCGAGCGGTCGGTGACCAGCTGCAGCGAGTCGCGGTCACCGGTGAGGATCAAGACCTCCATGCCGTCCGCGAGCGCCTGGGTGGTCAGCGTGGCGATGATGTCGTCGGCCTCGAACCCGTCCTTCTTCAGGAACGGGATCCGCAGCGCGTCGAGCACCTCCTCGATCAGCGGCAGCTGGCTGCTGAACTCCCCCGGCGTCTTGGCGCGCTTGGCCTTGTACTCGGCGTACTCCTCCAGGCGGAAGGTCTGCCGGGAGACGTCGAAGGCGACCGCGAGGTGGGTCGGCTGCTCGTCGCGCAGCACGTTGATCAGCATCGAGGTGAAGCCGTAGACCGCGTTGGTGTGTTGCCCGGTGGTCGTGGAGAAGTTCTCCACCGGCAGGGCGAAGAAGGCCCGGTAGGCCAGCGAGTGGCCGTCGAGCAGGAGCAGGCGAGGCGTCACGGCAGCGGGGTCCGCGGAGGGGGCCGGAGCGGGGGTGTCAGGCACCCGTCGACTCTATCCGCCGTCACCGACGGTCGCGGGGTCGGCGAGAATGCGGGCATGGACGTCGAGGAGTACCTGGCCTCCATGCCGCAGGGCATGGGCACGCTGAACGAGAAGATGGGCATCGAGCTCGTGGAGCTCTCCGCCGAGCGCGTCGTCGCGACGATGCCGGTCGAGGGCAACGGCCAGCCCTACGGCCTGCTCCACGGCGGCGCCTCGGTGGTGCTCGCCGAGAGCCTCGGCTCGATCGGCTCGGGCATCCACGCCCACCCCGACCGCGTCCCGGTCGGCGTCGACATCAACGCCACCCACCACCGCTCGGCCACCTCGGGCCTGGTCACCGGCGTCGCCACGGCCATCCACCTGGGCCGCACGTCGGCGTCCTACGAGATCGTCATCACCGACGAGCGCGGCAAGCGGGTGTGCACCTCGCGGATCACCTGCGCGCTGATCCCCAAGGAGCGGGTCGGCCTCTAGCCGGCGGCCTGCGAGCGGCGCTGCGAGCGCCGGGCGGCCAGCACCTGGGTGAGCTGGCGCCCGCCCCGCTCGTGCGCGGGCCGCAGCGCGGTCAGCCGCGCCCGCAGCGCGTGGGTCGTGGCGACGCGCAGCACCGCCTGCGGGCCGAGCCCGAGACGGGCCATGAAGCGGTTGGCGTCGCGCGAGCCCGAGGTGGCCGCGGTCGCGACGTGGCCGACGCCCTGCTCCTCGGCGAAGGTCACCGCCGCCTCCATGAGCGCACGGCCCACGCCGTGGCGGCGGTACTGCGGGAGCACGTGCGGCGAGAGCGCCTGCACGGTCGGGTCGAGGTTGAGCGGGCTCAGCGTCGTGACCCGCAGGAAGACCGCGGCGGCCGGGTTGCCGTCGTACTCGGCGACGACGATGCGCTGCTCGGGCGACTGCGCGGCGGCCTTGACGATCAGCTCGAGGTCGGCCACCTGCTCCTGCCGGTCGGCACGGCGCAGGTCGTCGGACCACAGGTCCGCGAGCAGCGGCGCGTCCGTCGGCTCGGCGCACCTCAACGTCACCACTGAGCGGTGCATGCGCCCTGCCTTCCCCCAGCCCACGACGGGCTCCTACGGTCCAACCGGTCGGCGTCCGGTCCCCGAGGACCCGACCTTCCCGGCCGAGACTACGCTCCCCCCGCCGGTCTTGTCAGACCCTGTTGAGGAGAAGCGTGGTCCCCGGAGTCGGAACGCTGGTCAACGTCCTCGCCGTCCTCGCCGGCGGCCTCGTCGGCCTGCTGCTGGGCAACCGCCTGCCGGTCCGGACCCGGGAGGTCGTGACCGATGGCCTCGGCCTGGTCACGCTGCTCATCGCGGGCACGTCCGCGATGGCCGTGCTCGACGACGGGCTCGCCGAGACGGTCGGCGACAGCGCACCCGTGCTCATCGTCCTCGGCGCCCTCCTGGTCGGCGGGATCACCGGTTCACTGCTGCGACTCGAGGAGCGGGTCGAGTCGCTCGGCGGGTGGCTCCAGCGGCGCCTGGCCGGCGGCCAGGGGTCGGCCGACCGGCAGCGCTTCGTCGAGGGCTTCGTCGTCTCCTCGCTGATCTTCTGCACCGGCCCGCTGACGATCCTCGGCTCGATCAACGACGGCCTCGGCAACGGCGCCGACCAGCTGCTGCTGAAGTCGGCGCTCGACGGCTTCGCCGCGATCGCGTTCGCGGCGTCCTTCGGCTGGGGTGTGCTCGCCGCCTGCGTGACGGTCGTGGCGGTCCAGGGGTCCCTGACGCTCGTCGGCGTCGCGCTCGGCGACGTCCTCCCCGACGCCCACCTCGCCGCCGTGACGGCGACCGGTGGCCTGCTGCTCGTGGGGGTCGCGCTCCGGCTGCTGCGCATCCGCGAGGTGCCCGTCGCCGACCTGCTGCCGGCACTCGTGGTGGCGCCGGTGCTGGTCCAGGTGGTCGCAGCGGTCCGGTGACGCGCCGTCGTGCGTCGTTGACGTAACGGTTTGGTGACGACAAGGTGCCGTTCGCCACACCACCCCGTGGCCGGTCCTACGGTGACCGAGCCATGACCGGCCTCCCGGGGGTCGGGAACCTGCGGTTGCACCAACCTGACAGAAAGGTTCACCACGTGAATCGAACCACCACCGCCTCCTGGGTGAAGCTGATGGCCGGCACCGCCGCGCTGTCCCTCGCCCTGGTCGCCTGCGGCTCCGAGGACGACAGCGAGCCCGCGGCCGAGGACACCTCGTCCCCGTCGGCGGCCGAGTCGTCGAGCAGCGCTCCCTCGGGCGAGTTCACGAACGACAAGTGCGGCAACGGCACCACCAGCGCCGACACCTACAAGGTCGGCGGCATCCTGCCCCTGACCGGCAACCTGGCCTACCTCGGCCCGCCGGAGATCGCGGGCGTCGGCCTGGCCGTCTCCGACATCAACGCCGCGGGCGGCGTGAACGGCGCCGACGCGTGCCACCAGGTCCTCGACTCCGGCGACACCACCGACCTCGCGGTCAGCACCGCGACGGCCGACCGCCTGGTCAACGCCAAGCCCTCGATCGTCGTCGGCGCCGCGTCGTCCAGCGTCACGCTGAACGTCGTCGACACCTTCACCGACGCCAAGATCGTCCAGATCTCTCCGGCCAACACCGCGGTGGACCTGTCGGGCTACTCCGACTACTACTTCCGCACCGCCCCGCCGGACGGCATCCAGGGCTCGGCCCTCGGCACCCTGATCTCCAGCGACGGCTACTCGCGCGTCGGCTTCCTGGTCTTCAGCGACACCTACGGCACCGGCCTGCGCAACGCCGTCCAGGAGACCGTCGAGGCCTCCGGTGGCGAGTGCACCTACGGCTGCAAGGGCGACGGCAACGAGTTCCCCGCCGGTCAGACGACCTTCTCGTCCGACGTCAGCGCGGTCCTCGCGACCAACCCCGACGCCATCGTCATCCTCGCGTTCGACGAGACCAAGGCCATCGTGCCCGAGCTCGTCTCGCAGGGCTGGGACATGTCGAAGACCTACCTGACCGACGGCAACACCGCGGACTACTCCGAGGACTTCCCGGAGGGCACGATGGAGGGCGCCCAGGGCACCATCCCGGGTGCTGACGCCTCCTCGGACTTCAAGGACCTGCTCCAGGGCTGGAACCAGAAGGTCAACGGCGAGGAGCTCAGCGACTACGCCTACGCGGCCGAGTCCTACGACGCCACCATCCTCGGCGCCCTCGCGGCGATCAAGGGCGGCGCCACGGACCCGACCACCATCCAGGAGAACCTCGCGGCCGTCTCCGGCGCCTCCGACGGCGAGGAGTGCTCCTCGTTCGCCGACTGCGTCGCGCTGCTCGACGAGGGCTCCGAGATCCGCTACACCGGCCCGTCTGGCATCGGTCCGATCGACGAGGAGAACGACCCGTCCTCCGCGTTCGTCGGCATCTACACCTACGACGCCACCAACAAGAACGTCTTCGCCTCCACCGTCGAGGGCACCAAGTGACCTCATGACCTCCACGGTCGACGGCTGAGCGATCGGCTGTTCAACACGCACCACGGCGAGACCCCGGACCTCCTGGTCCGGGGTCTCGTCGCATGTGTGGGGGTGGCCCTGGGTCTCCCCGGGCCGGCGGTGGCGCGTGTAACGGACCGTCCACTGCTCTGTAGGTGCGCTGCAGCGTGCCTACAGCGTGGGCAACCGCGCGTTACAAGTGCCGCGGCGGTCGGTCATGGCCATCCGGTACGACGAAGCCGCCCGCCCCCACGCGATGCGGCAGGCGCCGTACGACGCAGGAACGAGGTGGCCTACGTCCGCATGTGGAACGAGACACCGCCGTCAGGATGGCGAGCGGTCTCGAACCTCGGGTCGTGGATCCGGGCGTGGTGGCGGGGGCAGAGCAGCCGTGCGTTGTTCGTGTCTGACTTCCCGCCGTGGAGCCAGCTGTCGTCATGGTGGGCGTGGCAGAGGTGCGCCGGCCAGTCGCAGCCGATCGTGGTGCAGGTCTTCTGGGTGATCGCCAGTCCGCGGCGCTGAGCGCCGGAGAACAGCCGGGCGGTCCGGCCGAGGTCGAGGAGCTCTGACCTCCTACCGAGGACGGCGGGGATGAGGCCCGCCTCGCAGGCCATACGCCGGGCGAGCGAAGCGGAGATCGGTTCGCCGGACTCCAGGGTGGCGCGGCCGATGTCGCTGTGCAGGTCCGAGTAGTCGATGAGGACGACCACGGAGGCGTTGAGACCGCCGAGCTTCGGGAGCTTGTCGGCGGGGAGGCGTTCGAGCAACTCGCAGAACGCGTCGCCCATCCGTTCCGGGGAGGGCCTCCGCTCCACGACCTCAGACTGGTGCTGGTCATCCTGCTTGTTGGCTGCCTGGTGCTTCGGTGCGGCGAAGGCGAGCAGCATCTCCTTCAGCATTTCGCCGTGCAGGGTCGGGATGGAGAACTTCCCGCGGTAGCTGCCTCGCCCGTCCGGTGCCATGGTCAGCCACGCCTTGGCGCGGGCCTCTCGTTCCTCGCGCTCCAAGGCGCGGGCGTCGCGTTCCTCGCCGATCTCAGGTGCGACGACGGTAAGGACGTGCTTGGTAAGGATCGCCAGCGTCTTCGGCGTGACGTCCAGCGCCTCGTTCAGGAGGTGCTTCTCAGCCCGCTCCGGGATGGTCGGGTCCTCGAGGTCGTCCGGCAGCTTGTCAACGCACTCGGCGATCACTCGGGCGTGGTCCACGCTGATCGCGCCCTCAGCCAGCGCCGCTGACGTCGGTGCGTGGCAGTCGAGGGACTCGGCCAGCCGCATGCGGCGCTTCGCGGCCGGCCTGTCCTGGCGGGTCTCGTGTCCCCACCACGACGCCGTGTCGGTCGCGCCGACCTTGTCCCCAATCGCGCGGCGGTCGGCCTCGGCAGCGAGGCGGAGCTCGAGCGCCTCGACGCGTGCGCGGAGGCGGGTGGCTTCGAGCAGCGCCTCGGCGACCTCGGTGTCAGACATCGACCACAGCCGGGCCTCGGCCGTTGCGGCGACCTTCTTGTGGGACTTCGCGACCGCGCGGCACACCGGGTGCGCGTGAGGTCGAGAGTCCTTGGCCATGGGTCTACTCAAGCAGCGACCACCGACAGTGCTGGCACTGTTTCCCCAGGTCAGCGAGCGATGCGGACAGCAACCTCGACGAGTTTTTCGACGGGTTTCGAGACAGGCGCTGCGCGCCTTCCTCAACCAGCCGGAGGCCGGCGGCTCCGCCGCGACCCACGACGTACCTCGTCCTCATAACTGCCCCCGCCGCAACGACCCTGCGCCAGCAAGGCCCGGGAACGACGAAGCCGCCCGCCCCCACGAGGGGGACGGGCGGCTCGGTGTCCGTGCGGCGTACGCCGGCTGGCGGGCCGCTCAGGCGGGGCCGGAGTCGCGCTGCTCGTCGACGTCCTTGGCGAGCGTGCCGAGGTACAGCTCGATCACCTTGGGGTCGTTGGCGAGCTCGCGACCGGTGCCGGTGTAGGCGTCGCGGCCCTGGTCGAGCACGTAGCCGCGGTCGCAGATCTGCAGGCAGCGACGGGCGTTCTGCTCGACCATGACCACGCAGACGCCGGTCTTGTTGATCTGGCGGGTGCGGATGAAGGTCTCGTCCTGGCGCACCGGCGACAGGCCCGCGGAGGGCTCGTCGAGCAGCAGCACCTTGGGCTCCATCATCAGCGCGCGGGCCATCGCGAGCGACTGCCGCTCACCGCCCGAGAGCGCGCCGGCGCTGCGGTCGCGGCGCTCGTGGAGCGTCGGGAAGAGGTCCCACATCGCGGTGAGGCGCTCCTGCAGCTTCTTGGGCCGGAGGAACAGACCCATCCGCAGGTTCTCCTCGATGGTGAGCGAGGGGAACACGTTGTTGGTCTGCGGCACGAAGCCGACGCCGGCCTGCACCAGCTTGTTGGCGCGGTTGTTGGTGATGTCCTCGCCGTGCAGCGTGACGCTGCCGGAGTGGACCTTCACCAGGCCGAACATCGCCTTGAGCAGGGTGGACTTGCCGGCGCCGTTGGGCCCGATGATGCCGATCATCTCGCCGGGGTGGGCGACCAGGCTGCAGCCGTTGAGGATGTTGACGCCCGGCAGGTAGCCCGCCACGAGGTCCTTGGCCTCGATGACGGCCTGCTGGGACCCCGCCGACGGCGAGGCGGTCTGGGTCTGGGTCACGACTTGTCTCCCTGCTGGTCGTGCTTGGCTTCGTCGACCGCCTCGTGGGCGGCCTCGTCGGCGCGGACCTCGGCCTCGATCTGCTCGAGCGCACCCTCGGTGAGGACCTCGTCGTCGCCGAGGTCGGTGTCGTGGTGCGCGCCGAGGTAGGCGTCGATGACGGCCTGGTTCGACATCACGGTGTCGGCCGGGCCCTCGGCGACGACACGGCCCTCGGCCATGACGACGACCCAGTCGGAGATGTGGCGGACCACGTGCATGTCGTGCTCGACGAAGAGCACGGTCATGCCCTCGTCGCGCAGCGCCTGGATGTGGCCGAGCAGCGACTGCGTCAGCGCCGGGTTCACGCCGGCCATCGGCTCGTCGAGCATGATCATCTTCGGGTCGCTCATCAGCGCCCGGGCCATCTCGAGCAGCTTGCGCTGGCCGCCGGAGAGGCTGCCGGCGTAGTCGTCCTTCTTCTCCAGCAGCTTGAAGCGGGCGAGCAGCTCCTTGGCCTTCTCCTCCACGTCCTTCTCCTGGCCGCGCCACAGCGGCTTGAAGACGGACTTGAGGAGGTTCTCGCCGGACTGGTCCTGCGCGCCGAGCATCATGTTGTCCATCACCGTCATCCGGTTGAGGGACTTCGTCAGCTGGAAGGTGCGCACCATGCCGGCCTTGGCGACGCTCGAGGCCGACGTCTTCGACAGCGACCGGCCGTCGAACTCCCACGCCGCGCCCGAGCCCGCCGAGCTGGGCTTGTCGAAGCCGGTGATGAGGTTGAAGAACGTCGTCTTGCCGGCACCGTTGGGCCCGATCAGCGCGGTGATGATGCCGCGCTGCACCTCGAGGTGCTCGACGTCGACGGCCGTGATGCCGCCGAAGCGACGCTCGATCTTGTCGACCTTGAGGATCGGGTCCTGCTTGGCCGCGCCCGGCTCGGGGGTGACCCCGGCCATGAGCGCGCGGCGGGCGGCCGGGTCGGCGAGCGACGGCGTACCGATGGTGGTCTCAGACATTGAACCGGAGCTCCCTCTTGTTGCCCAGGATTCCCTGCGGTCGGAAGATCACGAGCAGGACCAGCGCGACACCGACCACGATGAACGAGAACTGCTCGGTCTGCTGGGCGCTCATGATGCTGTCGGGCACGTAGGCACGCGCCGACTCCCGGATGAGGATGCGCGCCGAGAAGAACAGCACGGTGCCGAGCACCGGGCCGAGGATCGTCGCGGCGCCACCCAGCAGCAGGGCGGTGTAGGAGAAGAACGTGATCTGGCGGCCGAGCGCGTCGGGCTGCACGGTCGAGGCGAGCACGTAGACCATGCCGCCCAGGGCGCCGAAGAGACCACCGATGACCAGGGACTGCATCTTCACGGCGAAGACGTTGCGGCCGAGGCTGCGCATGGCGTCCTCGTCCTCGCGGACACCGCGCAGCAGGCGGCCCCAGGGGCTGCGGACCAGCAGGTAAACCACGAGGGTGCTGAGCGCGACGAGCGTCCAGGCCACCGCGCGGACCCACCAGCCGTTGACGCCGGAGCGCCCGTAGGTGACCGGCATGGCGAAGAACAGGGCGTAGAGGCCGATCAGCACGAGGACGACCGCGGCCACCTTGCCGAGGGTCCCGTCCAGGCCCGTCCGCGGCGCGGTGCGGGTCGGGTCGGCCGCCCGCTTGAGGCGCCGGCCGACGAGCACGGTCGCGACGATGCAGGCGGCGAACACGAGGCCGCCGAGCGCCCGGACCCAGCCGGCCCCGTCGGCGACGTCGGTGTAGTTGAACGGCGCGAGCGTCCAGGCGCCGTCACCGAAGAACGACAGGTCGACGAAGGCCGGCTGGTAGGTCCGGCCCTGGATGCCCTGGGCGCCGCCGGTGAGGTCCTTGAGGTTCGAGAGCCGCCCGACGAAGCGGATGATCTCCGCCGCCGAGATCGTCACGATCGCCAGGTAGTCACCGCGTAGCTGCAGTGTGGGGATGCCGAGCACCAGCGCGAAGACGAACGCCAGGCCCAGGCCGACCAGCACCGCGAGCGGCAGGGGCACGTCGTGCACCAGCGAGATCGCGAAGCCGTAGGCGCCGAGGAGCATGAAGCCGGACTGGCCGAAGTTCAGGAGGCCGGTGTAGCCGAAGTGCAGGTTCAGGCCGATGACGGCGATGGCGACAGCGGCCGTGCCGGGGCTGATCGCCTCGCGGATGACCGCGCTGAGGATGTCGAGGATGGTGTCCATGGATTGAGTCCCTCTCCCCTTCAGCCGACCCGCTCGGCGCGGCCGAGGATGCCCTGGGGCCTCACCAGCAGCAGCACGATCAGGATGGCCAGGGCAACGGCGTACTTGAGGTCACCGGGCGCGCCCAGCGGTCCGGCCAGCTCCACGACGAGCCCGATGATGATCGAGCCGACGAAGGCGCCGAACGCCGTGCCGAGGCCGCCCAGGGTGACCGCGGCGAACAGCAGCAGCAGGATCTGCATGCCGGTGTCCCAGCGGATGCCGTTGCTGATCACCAGCGCGTAGAGCACGCCGGCGAGACCGGCGAGGCCCGCGGCGGCGGTCCAGACGAGGCGGATGATCTTGTCCACGTCGATGCCGGACGCCGCGGCGAGCGCCGGGTTGTCCGAGACCGCGCGGGTGGCCTGGCCGATGCGGGTCCGGACCAGCACGAAGCCGACCAGCCCGATCGCGACGATCGCGACGGCCATCGCGAGGAACGAGAGGTTCGTCAGGGTGACCGGGCCGAACGAGGTGGTGCCGAAGTCGCGGACCACCACCTTCTGCAGCGAGGCGCCCACGAAGTACTGGTAGGCGTACTGCGCGGCCAGCGCGAGGCCGATCGTCACGATCATCATCTGGGTCAGCCCGAGCCCTCGGCGCCGGAGTGGCTGCCAGAGCAGGCGGTCCTGGAGGTAGCCGACCGCCGCGCACACGATCGTGGTGGCGACGATGCCGAGCCAGAGGTTCATCCCGGCGAGGTTGACCAGCCCGTAGGCGACCATGCCGCCGAGGGTGACCAGCTCCGCGTGGGAGAAGTTCGAGAGGCCCGTGGTGCCGTAGATCAGCGAGAGGCCGAGCGACGCGAGCGCGAGCAGCAGACCCAGGCGCAGGCCGTTGACCACCGACTGCGCGATCTGGTCGGTGAAGGAGTCACCGCCGGCGTCGTAGTCCTCGTCGCGCACCTCGACGATCGGCGAGACCGCCGAGCCGAGGTTCGCGGTGACCTTGACCGAGCCGTCCGGACCGGCGATGGCCGCCCGCGGCGGCTGCTGCTCGAGGCCGTCGGGCAGGGACTCGTCGTCGAGGACGACGAAGTAGTCGCCGGCCTCGGTGACGGTGAAGCTGAACTTGCCGTCGGCCTCGGTGGTGACCGTCTCGATGTCGGTCCCCTGCGCGTCGCGCAGGATGACGTCGACCCCGGCGACCGGGTCGGAGCGGGAGCCGACGGTGCCGCTGATGCAGCCCGTCTCGTCCGGCTTGGGGAGGCAGAGGGTCGCTGCACTCGCGCTCGAGCCGCCGACCAGCAGGAGCAGCGGGAGCACCAGGCCCAGCAACATCGTGCCGACCAGGCCCTTCCTCACCGCCCTCGCACCGACCGTGCGGACGTAGTGACGAGACTTCAAACCGGTCCTCCCATCCAGGCACCCGACGGGCACCCGACGGGCACCGCCCGCAGAGTCTAGGGGGACGCAACGTGGCGCGGGGCACATCCGGCCCGGCGCGCGTCGGCTTTACCGGACCGTGATCTAGCGGTGACGTGCCGGCGACCCCGAAGGCTTGGAGACGGCTCAGCCGGCGACGCCGGGACCGTGTTCCACGACGCCGTCGGCGACCTGGCGCATCGAGAGGCGCAGGTCCATCGCGGTCTTCTGGATCCAGCGGAACGCGTCGGGCTCGGAGAGACCCAGCTGCTGCTGCAGCACGCCCTTGGCCCGGTCCACCGACTTGCGGGTCTCGAGCCGCTCGGAGAGGTCCGCGACCTCGGCCTCCAGCAGGCTCAGCTCGGAGAACCGGCTCACCGCCATCTCGATGGCCGGCACCAGGTCGGACTTGGAGAACGGCTTGACGAGGTACGCCATCGCACCGGCGTCGCGGGCCCGCTCCACCAGCTCGCGCTGGGAGAACGCGGTCAGGATGACCACCGGCGCGATCCGGTCGCGGGCGATCGCCTCGGCCGCCGCGATCCCGTCGAGCACCGGCATCTTCACGTCGAGGATCACCAGGTCGGGGCGGAGCTCCTGGGCCAGCTCGATCGCTCGCGCCCCGTCGCCGGCCTGGCCCACGACGTCGTACCCCTCCTCGCCGAGCATCTCGGCGAGGTCCATCCGGATCAGCACCTCGTCCTCGGCGATCACGACGGTGCGCGTGGTGCTACTCGGGACGGGGGCGGGCTCGGTCACGCGCCACAGGGTAGCGACGGCTCCCCCGCCCGTCCCACGGACGGACCGGCTGACCCCGTCAGCAGGTGCGCCGGGTCACGCCGGTCATGCGGGTCGTGCGGGTCGGCGGGACCGCTCGCGGTCCACCCGCTCGACGTACGCCGCCGCGTCGGCCCGCTCGACGAGCCGACGGCTGCACGCGACGGTCGCGGCGCGCGCATTGTCCACCGCCTGCTCGTTGCTCGCCCTCGCCCATCCCGCCGGCCACCGCCACGGTCTCGTCCAGGTCATGGCCCAAACTGTAGCGATCAACTCGACTTAAGGGAACCGTCTGTGCGGGCGATAGTGTCTGGCCCCGCGCCCCGATAGCCCAACGGCAGAGGCAGTGGTCTCAAACACCATCCAGTGTGGGTTCGAATCCCACTCGGGGCACCAGCGTGGCAGGTTTCGAGACGCGCGCCAGCGCGCGCTCCTCAACCAGCCGGGGCAGCCGAGCGCGCGCTCCTCAACCAGCCGGGGCAGCCGAGCGCGCGCTCCTCAACCAGCCGGGGCAGCCGGGGCGGGTCAGGTGGCGCGGCGGTAGGCCGGCGCCACGCCCTTGATGGCGTCGCCCATCCGGTGGATGCGCAGGGCGTTGGTGGAGCCGGGGATGCCCGGAGGGGCACCGGCGATGATCACGACGTTGTCGCCCTCGCTGACCCGGCCGATCTTGAGCAGCTGCTCGTCGACCTGGCGGACCATCTCGTCGGTGTGCTCGACCGAGGCGGTCTTGAAGGTCTCGACGCCCCACGACAGCGAGAGCTGGGAACGCACGGCGGCCTCGGGGGTGAAGGCGAGGATCGGCACCGAGCCGCGCAGGCGCGACATGCGGCGGGCGGAGTCGCCGGACTGGGTGAAGGCGACGACGTACTTGGCCTCGACGCGCTCGGCGACCTCGAGAGCGGCCTTGGCGATGACGCCGCCCTTGGTGTGGGGGTCCCAATCGATGGTCGAGACGTGGTCGACGGCCTCGGCGGAGAGCGCGTGCCGCTCGGTGGCCTCGACGATGCGGGCCATGGTCTCGACGGTGTGCACGGGGTACTCCCCCACGCTGGTCTCGCCCGAGAGCATCACCGCGTCGGCGCCGTCGAGGACGGCGTTGGCGACGTCGGAGGCCTCGGCGCGGGTCGGCGCGGGATTGCCGATCATCGACTCCAGCATCTGGGTGGCGACGATGACGGGCTTGGCGTTGAGGCGGGCCTTCTCGATGATCCGCTTCTGCAGGAACGGCACGTCCTCCAACGGGCACTCCACGCCGAGGTCGCCGCGGGCGACCATGAAGCCGTCGAAGGCGGCGACGACGTCGTCGAGGTTCTCGATGGCCTGCGGCTTCTCGATCTTGGCGATGACCGGCACCGAGACGCCGACCTCGCGCATGATCCGGCGGACGTCCTCGGCGTCCTCGCCGCTGCGCACGAAGCTGAGCGCGACGAAGTCGACGCACAGCGCGAGGGCGAAGCGCAGGTCGCGCTCGTCCTTCTCCGACAGCGCCGGGACCGAGACCGCGACGCCCGGCAGGTTGATGCCCTTGTTGTCGCTGACGCGGCCGCCGACGAGCACCTCGGTGCGGACGTCCGTCCCACCGACCTCGGTCACCCGCAGGCGGACCTTGCCGTCGTCGATGAGGATCGGGTCGCCGACGTTGACGTCGCCGGGCAGGCCCTTGTACGTCGTGCCCGCGACCTCGGCGTCGCCCGGGACGTCGCGGGTGGTGATCGTCCACTCCTGGCCGCGGCGCAGCTGGACCGGTCCGCCGGCGAACTTCTCCAGCCGGATCTTCGGGCCCTGCAGGTCGGCGAAGATGCCGACCCCGTGGCCGCTGGCGTCGGCCGCCTCGCGCACGAGACGGTAGGCCTCCGCGTGGTCCTCGTGGGAGCCGTGGCTCATGTTGAGCCGGGCGACGTCCATGCCGGCGTACACCAGCTCCCGGATCCGGCGGGGCGAGGAGGTCGCGGGACCGAGGGTGCAGACGATCTTGGCTCTACGCACGGGCCCAGCCTAGCGTTCCTTTGATCGTTCCAACACGCCGCGTGCGTGCGGCGGCCGCGACGTGCGACGGGGCCCCCGGTCCAGACCGGGGGCCCCGTGCGCGGGTCGTGCGGGTGCTGCTCAGACCATCAGCGGACGGTCGGTCGGCTTGACCGGCGCCGGCAGCGCCGTCTTGCCGGTCAGGTAGGTGTCGACCGCGGCGGCCGCGGCGCGACCCTCCGCGATCGCCCACACGATGAGCGACTGGCCGCGGCCCGCGTCGCCGGCGACGAAGACACCCGGCACCGAGGACTGGTAACCCTGGTCGCGGGCGACGTTGCCGCGCTCGTCGAGGTCGACGCCGAGCTGCTCGACCAGGCCGGGCTGCTCCGGGCCGGTGAAGCCCATCGCGAAGAGCACCAGCTGCGCCGGGATCTCCCGCTCGGTGCCCTCGACCTCCACCAGCTTGCCGTCCTCGAACCGCACGTCGACCAGCTTCAGCGCGCGGACGTTGCCGTCCTCGTCACCGAGGAACTCCTTGGTCGACACGGCGTAGACCCGCTCGCCGCCCTCCTCGTGGGCCGAGGAGACGCGGAAGGTCATCGGGTACGTCGGCCACGGCTGTCCCGCGGGCCGGGTCTCCGGCGGCTCGGGCATGATCTCCAGCTGGGTGATCGAGGCCGCGCCCTGGCGGGTGGAGGTGCCGAGGCAGTCCGCGCCGGTGTCGCCGCCGCCGATGATCACGACGTGCTTGCCGGTCGCGGTGACCTGCCCCTCGACGGTCTCCCCCAGCGCGGCGCGGTTGGCCTGCGGGAGGAACTCCATCGCCTGGTGGATGCCGCCGAGCTCGCGGCCCGGGGCCTGGAGGTCGCGCGGGACGGTCGAGCCGATGGCGAGCACGACGGCGTCGTACCGCTCGCGCAGCTTCTCGGCGGTCAGCGACCCGGTGCCCACCTCGACCCCTGCCCGGAAGACGGTGCCCTCGCGACGCATCTGGTCCAGGCGCCGGTCGAGGTACTTCTTCTCCATCTTGAACTCGGGGATGCCGTAGCGCATCAGCCCGCCGATCTTGTCGGCCCGCTCGTAGACCGCGACGGTGTGACCGGCGCGGGTGAGCTGCTGGGCCGCGGCCAGGCCGGCCGGGCCGGAGCCGATGACCGCGACGGTGCGGCCCGAGAGCCACTCCGGCGGCTGCGGACGGACGTAGCCGGAGTCGAACGCGCGGTCGGCGATCGTGACCTCGACGTTCTTGATCGTCACCGGGTCCTGGTTGATGCCCAGCACGCAGGCCGTCTCGCACGGGGCGGGACAGAGCCGGCCGGTGAACTCCGGGAAGTTGTTCGTCGCGTGCAGCCGCTCGATCGCGTCGTCCCAGTCGTCGCGCCAGACCAGGTCGTTCCACTCCGGGATCAGGTTGCCCAGCGGGCAGCCCTGGTGGCAGAACGGGATGCCGCAGTCCATGCAGCGCCCGGCCTGCGGGGTGATGATCGGCAGCAGCGCGCGGCCCGCCGATCCCGGGTAGACCTCGTTCCAGTCCTGGACGCGCTCCTCGACGGGGCGCCGGACCGCGACCTCGCGGCCCTCCTTCAGGAATCCCTTGGGGTCAGCCATGGAGGGCCTCCATCATCGCGTGGGCGGTCTGGTTCTCGTCCAGGCCGTCGGCCTCGGCCTTGGCCTTGGCCTCGAGGACCTTGCGGTAGTCGGTCGGCATGACCTCGGTGAAGCGCTCGAGGGCGGCCGGCCAGTCGGCCAGCAGCTGCGCCGCGACCTCCGAGCCGGTCTCCTCCTGGTGCTCGCGCACCAGCTGCTCGAGCTCGGCCGCGGCCTCGCCGGCGACCGGCGAGAGCTCGACGAGCTCGGGGTTGACCCGCTTCGGGTCGAGGTCGAGGACCCAGGCCACGCCGCCGGACATGCCGGCGGCGAAGTTGCGGCCCGTGGGACCGAGGACGACGACGCGCCCGCCGGTCATGTACTCGCAGGCGTGGTCGCCCACGCCCTCGGTGACGGCCCAGGCGCCGGAGTTGCGGACGCAGAACCGCTCGCCCACCCCGCCGCGCAGGAAGATCCGGCCCGAGGTGGCGCCGTAGCCGATCGTGTTGCCGGCGATGACCTGCTCCTCGGAGCGGAACGACGCCGCGCGGTCGGGCCGCACGACGATGCGGCCACCGGAGAGGCCCTTGCCGACGTAGTCGTTGGCGTCGCCCTCCAGCCGCAAGGTCATCCCCTTCGGCACGAACGCGCCGAAGGACTGGCCGGCCGAGCCGGTGAAGGTGAGGTCGATCGTGCCCTCGGGCAGCCCCTCGCCGCCGTACCGCTTGGTGACCTCGTGGCCGAGGATCGTGCCGACGGTGCGGTTGACGTTGCGGATCTCGACCTGCGCGCGCACCGGCTCGCCGCGCTCGAGCGCGGCCTCGGCCAGCGGCACGAGCGTGGTGACGTCGAGCGCCTTCTCCAGCCCGTGGTCCTGGCCGGTCGTGTTGCGCAGCGACGCGCCCTCGGCCAGCTCGGGCACGTGCAGGACCGGGGTGAGGTCCAGCCCGGCGGCCTTCCAGTGGTTGACCGCCGCGCCCACGTCCAGGGCGTCGACGCGGCCGACGGCCTCGTCGATGCTGCGGAAGCCGAGCTCGGCGAGGTACTCGCGCACCTCCTGGGCGATGAACTCGAAGAAGTTCACGACGTACTCGGCCTTGCCGTTGAAGCGCTCGCGCAGCACGGGGTTCTGCGTCGCGACGCCCACGGGGCAGGTGTCGAGGTGGCAGACGCGCATCATGATGCAGCCCGAGACCACCAGCGGCGCGGTGGCGAAGCCGAACTCCTCGGCGCCCAGCAGCGCGGCCACGACGACGTCGCGACCGGTCTTGAGCTGCCCGTCGGCCTGCACGACGATCCGGTCGCGCAGGTTGTTGAGCAGCAGCGTCTGCTGGGTCTCGGCCAGGCCGAGCTCCCAGGGACCGCCCGCGTGCTTGAGCGAGGTGAGCGGCGACGCGCCGGTGCCACCGTCGTTGCCAGAGATGAGCACGACGTCGGCGTGCGCCTTGGACACACCGGTCGCGACCGTTCCGACGCCCATCTCCGAGACCAGCTTCACGTGGACGCGAGCCGCGGGGTTGGCGTTCTTCAGGTCGTGGATCAGCTGCGCCAGGTCCTCGATCGAGTAGATGTCGTGGTGCGGCGGCGGGCTGATCAGGCCCACGCCCGGCGTGGAGTGCCGGGTCTTGGCCACCCACGGGTAGACCTTGTGGCCAGGCAGCTGGCCGCCCTCGCCGGGCTTGGCGCCCTGCGCCATCTTGATCTGGATGTCGTCGGAGTTGGTGAGGTACTCCGCGGTCACGCCGAAGCGGCCCGAGGCGACCTGCTTGATCGCGCTGCGGCGCTCGGGGTCGTAGAGCCGCTCGGGGTCCTCGCCGCCCTCACCGGTGTTCGACTTGCCGCCGAGCCGGTTCATGGCGATCGCGAGGGTCTCGTGCGCCTCCTGGCTGATCGAGCCGTACGACATCGCGCCCGTCGAGAACCGCTTGACGATCGACTCGACCGACTCGACCTCCTCGACCGGGATCGCCTCCCGGCCGGTGACCTCCGCACCCTTGAACCGGAAGAGCCCCCGCAGCGTCATCAGGCGGACCGACTGCTCGTCGACGCGCGCGGTGTACTGCTTGAACACGTCGTAGCGGCCGGCGCGCGTGGAGTGCTGCAGGCGGAAGACGGTCTCGGGGTCGAACAGGTGCGGCTCGCCGTCGCGGCGCCACTGGTACTCGCCGCCGGTCTCCAGCTCGCGGTGGGTCGGGGAGATCCCGCCGCGGGGGTACGCCGTGGCGTGGCGCCGGGCGACCTCCTCGGCGATGGTCCCCAGCTCGATCCCGCCGAGCTTGCTGGTCGTGCCGGTGAAGTACTGGTCGACGACCGACTGCGAGAGCCCGACGGCCTCGAAGATCTGGGCGCCGGTGTAGGAGGCCACGGTGGAGACGCCCATCTTGGACATCACCTTCAGCACGCCCTTGCCGAGCGCCTTGACCAGGTTCTTGACCGCGACCTCGGGGTCGGCCTTCACGTAGTAGCCGTCGCGGGCGAGGTCCTCCACGGACTCCATCGCGAGGTAGGGGTTGACCGCCGCGGCGCCGTACCCGACGAGCAGCGCGACGTGGTGGACCTCGCGGACGTCGCCGGCCTCGACGAGCAGGCCGACCTGGGTGCGGGTCTTCTCGCGGACCAGGTGGTGGTGGACGGCGCCGGTGAGCAGCAGCGACGGGATCGGCGCGAGCTCGGCGGTGGAGTGCCGGTCGGAAAGCACGATGATCCGCGCCCCGTCGGCGATCGCCCGGCTGACCTCGCCGCAGATCTCCTCGATCCGGCGGGCGAGCGCCTCGCCGCCACCCTCGACCTCGTAGAGGCCGCGGGAGACGTGGGTGATGAACCCCGGCATGTCGCCGTCGCGGTTGATGTGGCGGATCTTGGCCAGGTCGTCGTTGGAGATGACCGGGAACGGCAGCACGACCTGCCGGCACGAGGCCGGCTGCGGCTCGAGCAGGTTCGACTCCGGGCCGATGGTGCCGTTGAGCGAGGTGACGAGCTCCTCGCGGATGGCGTCCAGCGGCGGGTTCGTGACCTGCGCGAAGAGCTGGTTGAAGTAGTCGAACAGCAGCCGCGGCTTGTCGCTGAGCGCCGCGATCGGGGTGTCGGTGCCCATCGAGCCGATCGGCTCGGCGCCGGTGTTGGCCATCGGCGAGAGGATGACCCGCAGCTCCTCCTGGGAGTAGCCGAAGACCTGCTGGCGACGGGTCACCGAGGCATGGGTGTGCACGATGTGCTCACGCTCGGGGATGTCGTCGAGGTGGATGAGCCCGGCGTGCAGCCACTCCTCGTAGGGGTGCTCCGCGGCGAGCCCGGCCTTGATCTCCTCGTCCTCGATGATCCGGCCCTCGTCGGTGTCGACGAGGAACATCCGGCCCGGCTGCAGGCGGCCCTTGCGGACCACCTTGGCGGGGTCGATGTCGAGGACGCCGACCTCGGAGGCCAGCACGACGAGGCCGTCGTCGGTGACCCAGTAGCGGGAGGGGCGCAGGCCGTTGCGGTCGAGCACGGCGCCGATCTGTGAGCCGTCGGTGAAGACGACGCAGGCGGGGCCGTCCCACGGCTCCATCATCGCGGAGTGGAACTCGTAGAACGCGCGGCGCTTGGCGTCCATCTCGCCGTGGTTCTCCCACGCCTCGGGGATCATCATCAGCACCGAGTGCGGCAGCGACCGCCCGCCCATGTGCAGCAGCTCGAGCACCTCGTCGAACGACGCGGAGTCCGAGGCGCCCGGGGTGCAGATCGGGTAGAGCCGCTCGAGGTCGCCCGGGATGAGGTCGGACTGCAGCAGCGCCTCGCGGGCGCGCATCCAGTTCCGGTTGCCCATGACCGTGTTGATCTCGCCGTTGTGCGCGATGTAGCGGAACGGGTGCGAGAGCGGCCAGCTCGGGAAGGTGTTGGTCGAGAAGCGCGAGTGGACCACGGCCATCGCCGAGGTCACCCGCTCGTCGCGCAGGTCGGGGAAGACCACGTCGAGCTGCGCGGGGGTGAGCATGCCCTTGTAGACCAGGGTCCGCGAGGACAGCGACGGGAAGTAGACGTCGGTCTCCCGCTCGGCGCGCTTGCGCAGGCAGAAGGCCATCCGCTCCAGGCCCAGGCCGGTCAGGCGGGTGCCCTTGCCGGCCACGAAGAGCTGGGCGAAGGTCGGCATGACGCCGAGCGCGGTCTGCCCCAGCGGCGCGGGGTCGACCGGCACGTCGCGCCAGCCGAGGACCTCGAGGCCCTCCTCGTCGGCGAGCTCCTCGAGGCGGCGGCGGGTGGCGGCGACCGCCTCGTCGTCACCCGGCAGGAACGCCGTGCCGACGGCGTACGCACCGCGGCTGGGGAGCTCGAAGTCCACGACCTCGCGCAGGAAGGCGTCGGGGACCTGGATGAGGATGCCGGCGCCGTCGCCGGAGTTGGTCTCGGCGCCCGCGGCTCCGCGGTGGTCGAGGTTGAGGAGCGCGGTCACGCCCTGGCGGACGATCTCGTGGCTCGCGGCGCCTGACAGGTTCGCGACGAAAGCCACACCGCACGCGTCGTGCTCGTGGCTGGGGTCGTAGAGCCCTTGGGGCGGCGGGAACGCGTGCGGGTAGGGCACTGGGTTCTCCCGTCGTCGAGCCGGTCCCCGCACGGAGGCTCGGTGAGAAGGCTCCGGGACGAGGCGGCCGGCTGGTCGGCACATGCAGGATTCAGCGGGACGGACCGGATCGGCCCGAGGAGCTGAGGAAGGTGCAGGGACGACGTTGGCCCACGCGGAGCCGTCAGGTTACCACCGCGTTGCGGGCGTGGGTCACCTCGTGACGTCGTCTCGGACGTCGCCGACCTCACGTCCGTCGAGGTGGACGCTCTCCTCCCGGCCGGGTCGGCGCCGCGAGGACCACGCGAAGTACGCCGCCGCGAGCACGAACAGCACGATCGAGGTCCACACGTTGAAGCGCAGCCCGCCGACGTCGGCGAGCTCGACGTCGTCGATGCGCAGCATCTCGATCCACCCGCGGCCCAGCGTGTAGGCCATCACGTAGAGCGCGGCCACGCGCCCGTGGCCGAGCCGCAGCCGGCGGTCGAGCCAGACCACGACGGCGAAAGCCGCGAGGTTCCACAGGCACTCGTAGAGGAACGTGGGGTGGAAGGTCGCCTGGTCGAGGTAGCCCGAGGGCCGGTGGGCGGGATCGATCTCCAGCGCCCACGGCAGGTCGGTGGGCTTGCCGAAGAGCTCCTGGTTGAACCAGTTGCCCCACCGCCCGATCGCCTGGGCGACCAGCACGGTCGGTGCGATCGCGTCGAGGACCGGCAGCAGCCGGATGCCCTTGAGCCGGGCGCCGATGAGGACGCCGACGGCGCCGAGCGCGATCGCGCCCCACACGCCGAGCCCGCCGCGCCACACGTAGAGCGCGGTGACGGGGTTGTTGCCCTCGCCGAAGTAGCGGCCGCTGTCGGTGGCGACGTGGTAGAGCCGACCGCCGACGAGGCCGAAGGGGATGCCCCAGATCGCGAGGTCCTGGATGTCCCCGGCCGTGCCGCCGCGGGCGACCCAGCGGCGCTCGGAGAGCCAGACGGCCACGACGATCCCGAGGATGATCGACAGGGCGTACCCCCGCAGCGGCACCGGGCCGAGGTACCACGTGCCCTCGCTCGGGCTCGGGATGCTCAGCGTGGCCAGGCCCGCGACCAGGTCGGGCGTGATCCCGCCGAGCCCGCTCACGCGTCACCCAGCAGGCTGGAGATGTCGGACCGGAACTCGTCGGCGGAGGTGTCCTGGCGCCAGAACATCGGCGCCCGGTCGTTGCCGTCCACCGCGATCACGTAGGTGCCGTGGCTGCCGAGGTCGTAGCCCCCCGACGCCAGCTCCTCGCCGTCGGCGACGAACACGCCGACCGACTCGGCGACCGTGGCGGTCGTGTCGAGGTCGCCGCGCACGCCGACGTACGACGGGTCGAACCGGTCGAGGTAGTCGCGCAGCACCGCGCGGGTGTCGGTCGCGGGGTCGGTGGTCACGAAGACCACGTCGACCTGCTCGCGCTCCTCGTCGCTGAGCTTGGTGAGCCCGGAGGTGAGGGTCTGCATCACCATCGGGCAGATGTCGGGGCACTGGGTGTAGCCGAAGAACACCAGCGTCAGCCGGGCGTCGGTGTCGTCGGCGAGCGAGAAGGGCTTCCCCTCGGTGTCGGTCAGCGGGGTCGCGGCCACCTCGAACGGCGGGTCGACGACGCTGCCGGTGACCTCGCCGTCGCCGCTCTCGCCGCCGCACCCGGCGAGCAGCAGGCCGGCGGCGAGGGTCGACGCGAGGGCGGTGCGCAGACGGGCGGACCTACCCACGCCGGACCCCCGCGGCGAGCTCCTCGGCCAGGGCGCCCAGCGCGCGCAGGCCCGCGGGGCGGTCGTCGGCGTGGTCGAGCAGGCGGCGCACGAACGCGGAGCCGACGATCACGCCGTCGACGTGCTCGGCGAGGTCGGCGGCCTGGTCGCCGGTGCTGACCCCGACGCCGACGCCGACCGGGAGGTCGGAGCCCTCCGGGCTGAGCGCGCGGGTGCGGGCGACCAGCGGCGCGACGGCCGCGGCGGTGGTCTGGGTGGTGCCGGTGACGCCCATGATCCCGGTGGCGTAGACGAACCCGCGGCACGCGGCCGTCGTCATCGCGATCCGCTCGTCGGTCGAGGAAGGCGCGACGAGGAAGACCTTGTCCAGGCCGTGCTCGTCGGCGGCGGCGATCCACTCGGGCGCGCTGTCGGGGGTCAGGTCGGGGGTGATCAGGCCCGCTCCCCCGGCGCTCGCGAGGTCGGCGGCGAAGCGCGGCACGCCGTAGCGCTCGACCGGGTTCCAGTAGGTCATCACCAGCGTGGGCGTGCCGGTGGCGGCGACCGCCTCGACGGTGCGCAGCACGTCGGTGGTGCGCACGCCGCCCTCGAGCGCGGCCTGCGCCGCGGCCTGGATGGTCGGCCCGTCCATGACCGGGTCGCTGTAGGGCAGCCCGATCTCGATGACGTCGCAGCCGGAGTCGACGAGCGCCTTGAGCGCGTCGATGCCCCCGGCCACGTCGGGGTAGCCCGCGGGCAGGTAGCCCACCAGGGCCGCTCGGCCCTCGGCGCGGGCCCGCTCGAAGGCGGTGCTGGCGGTGACGGTGGTCGTGCGGGTCATCCGACCGGCTCCTCGGTGACGTCGTCGGAGATCTCGGCCTCGGTGCGGCCCAGGCCGAACCACTCGATCGCGGTCCCCATGTCCTTGTCGCCGCGGCCGGAGAGGTTGATCAGCACGGTCGCGTCCGGCCCCTTCTCGGCGGCCAGCTCGCGGGCGACGCGCATCGCCCCCGCGACGGCGTGGGCGGACTCGATCGCCGGGATGATGCCCTCGGTGCGGCTCAGCAGCGCCATCGCGTCCATCGCCTCGACGTCGGTGACCGGCGTGTAGGTCACGCGGCCGGTCGCGGCCAGGTGCGCGTGCTGCGGGCCGACGCCGGGGTAGTCGAGACCGGCCGAGATCGAGTGCGACTCGATGGTCTGCCCGTCGGCGTCCTGCAGGACGTAGGTGCGCGCCCCGTGCAGCACGCCCTTCTCACCTGCGTGGATCGTCGCCGCGTGGCGCGGGGTGTCGACACCCTCGCCGCCGGGCTCGAAGCCGTGGATGGCCACGCCCTCGTCGTCGAGGAACGCGGTGAACAGGCCGATCGCGTTGGACCCGCCACCGACGCACGCGGCGATCGCGTCCGGCAGCACGCCGTACCGCTCGAGGACCTGGGCGCGCGCCTCGTCGCCGATGCCGCGCGTGAAGTCGCGGACCATGCTGGGGAACGGGTGCGGGCCGGCGGCGGTGCCGAAGAGGTACGCCGTGCGGTCGACGCTGGCGACCCAGTCGCGCAGCGCCTCGTTGATGGCGTCCTTGAGCGTGGCGCTCCCGGACTCCACCGGCACCACCTCGGCGCCGAGCAGGTGCATCCGCGCGACGTTGAGCGCCTGGCGCCTGGTGTCGACCGCGCCCATGTAGACGGTGCAGTCGAGCCCGAAGTACGCCGCCGCGGTCGCGCTGGCGACGCCGTGCTGCCCGGCCCCGGTCTCGGCGATGACGCGCGTCTTGCCCATCCGCTTGGTCAGCAGGGCCTGGCCCAGGACGTTGCGGATCTTGTGGGCGCCGGTGTGGTTGAGGTCCTCGCGCTTGAGCAGGATGCGGGCGCCGACCTGCCGGCTGAGCCGCTCGGCGTGGTAGAGCGGGCTCGGCATGCCGCCGTAGTCGCGCAGGATCGCGTCGAACTCCGCGACGAAGGCCGGGTCGGCCATGGCCTCGTGCCAGGCCTCGGTGAGCTCGTCGAGCGCCGCGACCAGGGCCTCCGGCATGAAGCGGCCGCCCCAGCCCTGCTCGGGCCCGCCGAACCAGCCGCGCTCGTCGGCGTCGTAGCTCGTCGTGCGGTGCACCTCGGTCGTCATGCGCCCACTCCTGTCATCGCGCGGACGGCGGCCTGCGGGTCGCCGTCCTTGACCAGCGCCTCGCCGACGAGCACGGCGCGGGCACCCTCGCCCACGAACCGCTCGACGTCGGCGGGCGAGAAGATCCCCGACTCGGCCACCTTCACCCGGTCGTCGGGCACGAGCGGCGCGAGCCGCCCGAAGGTGTCGGCGTGGATCTCCAGCGTCTTGAGGTTGCGGGCGTTGACGCCGACCAGCTCGGCGCCGAGCTCCACGGCCCGCTCGGTCTCGACCTCGTCGTGGACCTCCACGAGCACGGTCAGCCCCAGCTCGCGGGCCTCGTCGTGGAGGCGGCGCAGCTCGTCGCCGGGCAGCGCGGCCACGATCAGCAGCGCCAGGTCGGCGCCGTTGGCGCGGGCCTCGACGAGCTGGTAGCTGGAGACGATGAAGTCCTTGCGGAGCAGCGGCACGTCGACGGCCGCGCGGACCGCGCGCAGGTCGGCCAGGCTGCCGCCGAACCGGCGCTGCTCGGTCAGCACGCTGATCGCGGCGGCGCCCCCGGCGGCGTACTCCTTCGCGAGCACGGCGGGGTCGGGGATGTCGGCGAGGTCGCCCTTGCTGGGGCTGCGTCGCTTGACCTCGGCGATGACGCTCGAGCCCGGCGCACGCAGGTGCGGCATCGGGTCGCGCGGCGGGTCGACGTCGGCGAGGGCCGCCCGCAGGTCGGCGAGGGGCAGGGCCGCCTCGCGCTCCGCGAGGTCGGCGCGGACCCCGTCGACGATGTCGTCGAGCACGGACACGGCTGCTCCTCAGGCATGGATCGGGTGGCGGCACAGGCGGAGCCGCACGTCACGAGTCTGTCACGCGGCTCCTCCCCCGCTGCAGGTCAGGGGGCGAGCCAGGCGCCCGCGGGGAGGTTGCGCAGCACCGTGAAGGCGAGCGCGACGACCCCGAGGGTGACGGTCGCACCGCGAGCCAGCCGCGGGGAGACCGGGCTGCGTCCGTCCGGTCGCCGGCGCAGCACCCACCAGCCGCCGACCACGGCGAGGACCAGGAGCAGCGCGACCAGCAGCAGGTTGCTGGACGCGGCGTCGGCCCAGCGGCCGTGGGTCAGGTCGTTGACGGCGCGGAGCCCGCCGCAGCCGGGACAGGCCAGGCCGAGCGCCGCGCTCGGGCACACGCCCCAGGCGCCGGGCTCGTGCGGGTCGCGCAGGCGGAGCGCCAGCGCGGCGGCGGCGAGGCCGCCGAGGGTGACCCCGGGCGCCAGGAGGCGCTGCCGGAGGGTCACCGCGAGGTCACTCGTTCATGCCCATCTTGTCCATGGCGATGAAGATCACCAGCGCGACGACGACCATCGCCACGCCGACCCAGAAGACGACGAAGCTGACCGGGTCGAGCATCAGACCGACACCACCGACCACGAAGCCGAGCAGGGCGACCACGACGGCGGTCCAGGCCGCGGGGGTGTTGCCGTGGTGGGCACTAGACATGCGGAGAGCTCCTCGATCGGGGGTCGTGGTGACGGGGCGATCCTAGCGACACCCGGGCCGCGGTCAGGCCGTCGGGTCGCGTCCCTCGTCCATCGCCTTCCACAGGTCGATGTTGGTCGCGTCCTCGGGCGCGACCGCCTCCGGAGCGGCCGCGGGCCCACCGGCCGGGGCGTCGTAGCGGCTGCCCATCTCCGGCCAGCCCGGCACGAGGCGCACGGCCGCCACCGAGGCCACCAGCGTCACGAGCGAGCCGAGCGCCGAGGCCCACAGCCACGCGGTCCGGCCGACCTCGGGGGTCGAGCCGGTGGCGTCGTACGCCGCACGCACGTCGTCGACGGTCGAGGACCAGCCGACCACCACCGCCGCGACCAGGCCGAGCGCGGCGACGGCGCCCAGCACGGCGACCGCGCGGCGCACCCGCCGGCGGGTGACGAGCAGGACGCCCCAGCAGGCCAGCACGACCAGCGCCACCGCGGTCGCGGCCGGCATCTCGCCGGTGTCGCCCGCCGCGTAGCCCAGGAATGCCGCCTCTCCCCCGCTGCCCGCGGCGGCCTCGGCCCACGGGCGGCTGCCACCGACGGCCGCGAGCGTCGCCCCGGCGAGGCCTGCGAGGACGAGCGGCCCGAAGGTCCGGCGGGCCGCGGGGTCAGCCACGGGTCGGGAGCTCGACGGCGTCGAAGCAGGTGCGGTCGCCGGTGTGGCAGGCGGCGCCCTCCTGGTCGACCTTGACCAGCAGCGTGTCGCCGTCGCAGTCGAGGCGGACCTCCTTGACCCACTGGACGTGGCCGGAGGTCTCGCCCTTGAGCCAGTACTCCTGGCGCGAGCGCGACCAGTACGTCGCCCGGCCGGTCGTCAGCGTGCGGTGCAGCGCCTCGTCGTCCATCCAGCCGAGCATCAGCACCTCGCCGGTGTCGTGCTGCTGCACCACCGCCGGGACCAGTCCGTCGGCGGTGCGCTTGAGGCGGTCGGCGATGTCGGGGGCCAGGGAGCTCACCTGCTCAGTATCCCCGGCCCCCGTCAACGCAGGACCATCCGCCCGGTCGGCCCGGTCAGCCCGGGATGCCGATCCGGGCCGTGCGCTGGCCCGACGCGGTGAGCCGGTCGCCGGCGTACTTCACCGTGAAGGCGTGCATCCCGTCCGACAGCTTGCGCACGACCAGGCGGACCCGGCCGTCCTGCAGCCGGCCGGTGGCGACCACGCGGCCGCGCTCCAGGACGCGCACGCGGCCGGTCGGGTCGGTGCCGGGGGCCGTGACGACGAGCCGGAGCACGGCGGTCCGGCCCCGGGCCGACGAGACCAGCCGCAGCTTCGGCGCCGCCTTGACCAGCGCCCCGAGGGAGGTGGCGCGCTGGGTCGTGGCGCGGGTCGGGTGGGTGTAGGTCACCCGGACACCGATCCGGCTGCCGAGGTCGTCGGCCGTGACCCGGTAGCTGCCGGCGGTGGCGCCGGGGACCGCACGACCGTCGCGCAGCCACTGGTAGGACGCCGTGGCGTCACCGGGGCTGAACGTGCCGGCCGAGGCGGTGAGGCGGGCGCCGACCCGCGCCTTGCCGGTGACCCGCGGCCCCTGGGTGACGGCCACCGGGCTGTCGGCGACCGCGGCCGTCGGCAGCGAGGTGGCGTCCGCGTCGCGGTGGCCCGCTCGGCGGGCGGTCACGACGACGGTCAGCCGGCGACCGAGGACGGCACCGGTCGGCGAGTACGACGAGCCGGTGGCGCCGGGGATCGCCGTGCCGTCGGCCTGCCACTGGTAGGTCACCGAGGTGGGGCTCGGGGTCCAGGAGCCGGCGGTGGCCGCGAGGGTGCCGCCGACGACCGGGGTGCCGGTGACCACCGGCCGGGCGGTGTTGACGATCTCCTCGAGGTCGGCGACGACCGCGACGGTCCGCGCCGACTCCGCGCTGGAGGCGGTCAGGCCGGGCCGGCTGGCGGTCACGCGGACCGAGACCTGCTTGCCGACCTGGGCGGCGCCGAGCAGCAGCTGGTCACCGGTCGCGCCGGCGACGGCGACGCCGTCGGCCAACCACTGGTAGGCCAGCGCCGGGGCGTCGACCGACCAGGTGCCGCCGGTGGCGGTGAGCCGCTCGCCCTCGCGGGCGGTGCCGGTGACGGTCGGGAGGACGCGGTTGGTGATCGCGCCGCGCGTGACCTGGGCCGTGGGCTCGGAGGTCGCCGTCGCGGTGCCACCCCCGGTGGCGGTGACGCGGACCGCGATCCGGCGGCCGACCTGCGCCTCGGTCGGGTCGAAGGTCCGCCCGGTGGCACCGGCGATGGCGGTGCCGTCGGCGGTCCACTGGTAGGCGAACGCCGTCGGCGTGGTGCTCCACTCGCCATTGGTCGCGGTGAGGGTCGACCCCGTGGCGGGGGTGCCGGTGATGCTCGGCAGGAGGCGGTTCTCGAAGGCGGCCCCGCCGAAGATGCCGGCGCTCGGGCCGGTCTGCTGCGAGGTGACCGTCAGCGGCTCCAGGCCGGCCTGGGTGCCGGTGACGCGGATCGAGTAGCGGATGCCGGAGGAGAACGACGACGGCGTGTAGGTGTCGCCGGTCGCGCCGCTGATGGGCGAGCCGTTGCCCAGCCACTGCACGGCGAGCGTGGTGCCCGGGGTCCACGTGCCCTTGTTGGCCGTCATCCGGGTGCCGCCCTTGGCACCGCCGGAGATCCACGGACGAGCGGTGTTCTGCACCTGCGAGCGGCCGACGGTGAAGTCGACGTTCGGCGTCGGGCCGGCGACGACCACGTCGGTGGCGCCGGCACGGGTGGTGGAGGCCGGCCACCAGGTCTCGACCCGCTGGCCGCCGACGCTGCCGGAGAGCCTCACGCGGTAGGGCCGGTGGGCCACGCGCACCGACCAGGCGCCGCCTGCGCCGGTGGTCGTGGTCGCGACGGGGCTGGCGACATCGGTGGTGACGGCGACGCCGTCGCGGATGTCGGTGACGAGGCGGTAGTGGGCGTCGACGCCCAGGCCGCTGACGCCCGTGCCCTGCGGGTTGCGCACGGTGCCGCTCAGCAGGCTGGTGGCGATGGTGCGGGCGGGGACGGCCGTGACCTTCTCGGCCGCCACGGTCACGTCGGCGGCCTTGTCCAGGCCGACCAGGCCGGGCAGGAATCCCTCCCCCAGGCCCGGCAGCGTGACCTTCGCCCGGTAGGTGCCAGCCGGGAGGACCTGCTCGTAGTAGCCGGTCGCATCGGTGGCGACGGGCCCGCCGCCGGCTACCTGCCACGAGGTGCGGATGGTGTTGGTCTCGGGCTCGCGGTCACGGACCTCGCGGAAGAAGGTCAGCGTCGTGCCGCCCGCTGCGTACGGCGTGCCGTCCGGGTTGACCAGCCGACCGGTGACGCGACCGGGCAGCGCGAGCTTGACGTCGATGCCGGTCCGCTGCTGTCCGTCGGACACGGCGAGGTCCGTGCCCTCCTCGACGCGTCCCCCGCCGCCGTGGAACACAGTGGTGTGGCCGGGCTTGGAGAACCCGATGCGGTAATAGCCGGGGTCCAGGTCGAGCGAGTAGGTGCCGTCCGCCTCAGTGGCCCCCTTCCTGGTCTCCTCCCAGATCTGCTTGCCGTCGCCGTCCACGCGGAAGCTGTAGGCGGTGACCGTGGCGCCGTCGATCGGACGGTTGTCCGACGTGAGGACGGCGCCCGAGATCGTCCCCTGCCGGCGCACGCGGTCGAGCTGGACGGTGCCGAGCGATCGACCGGCACCGGCTGCGACGCTCACCGTCGTCGCGGCGTCACGGGTCGGCTGGTCGTCGTACCACTCCTCGGCGAACGCCGAGGCTCCGACGAAACCGATGACGTAGTTGTCGCCCCACGGCACCGGGACCGCGAAGTTCCCGGAGGCATTGGTGGTGCCGGTGGCCTTCTCGACGAACTCGACGCCGCTCGCCGTGACCGTACGACGCCACACCTCGACCGAGACCCCGCTGATCGCAGGCGCGCCGGACTGGGACGAACGGACCGTTCCGGTGATCGGAGCCTCGGTGCGGGCCAGCTCGACATGCGCAGCCGCATCGGCGGCGCTGACGACGCTGCCCAGTGCTTCGGAGCCGGCGTTCTTCCACCACTCCGTCACGTAGCCGGACTTCTCGTAGCTGACCTTGTAGGTGCCCTCGGGGAGCTTCAGGGCGTAGCGGCCCTCGGCGTTGCTGGCGGCCGTGACCGGCGCCGCCGTGGTCGACACCGTGCTCCTCGCCGTCACCGTCACCCCGCTGACCGGACCTGCGAAGGGATCGGACACGACCCCCGAGAACTCGAACTCGGTCGCCGCAGCGGCCGGTGCGGCGCTCAGCGCGCCGAGCACGAGGGCCAGCGCGGTGAGGAGGACCGCGAGCGGTCCGCTCCGCAGGCGGGTGGACGGGGTGGAGGGCATGGGTCACCTCTCGTGGCGGGGAGTCGATACCCCAGGGGGCAGGGGCAGCGACCCTCCAACGACCCCGTCAGGGGCCTGTCACGGGCCGACGGCAAAACCACCCGTCGGCACTAGTCCGTCCGGGCCATGCCGGCCCTAGGGTGGTCCCGGGTCGTCGACGGCCCACCCTCCACCAGCCGGACCAGCAGCTCGGCGGCGGCCCGACAGCAGCCCGTCAGCGGCCCTGCTGGGCGACCCAGGAGGCGTGCAGGCCGGCGTACACCCCGCCCTGCTCGGCGACGAGGGCAGCGTGCGGCCCCCGCTGGACGACCCGGCCGCGGTCGACGACGACGACCTCGTCGGCGTTCTCGGCGGTCGAGAGGCGGTGGGCGATGGTGACCGAGGTGCGGCCGTTCATGAGCCGCTCGAGCGCCCGGCCGATCCGCATCTCCAGCGCGGGGTCGACGGCACTGGTGGCCTCGTCGAGCACGAGCAGGTCGGGGTCGGCGAGGTGGGCCCGCAGGAGCGCGACCAGCTGCCGCTCCCCCGCCGAGAGCGACTCGCCGCGCTGGCCGACCGGGGTCTCGATGCCGCGGGGCAGGCCGGCGAGCCAGTCGCCGAGGCCGAGCTCCTCCGCGCTGGCGCGGATCTCGTCGTCGGTGGCCTCGAGGCGGCCGTAGCGGACGTTGGCGGCGAGGGTGTCGTCGAAGAGGAAGCCCTCCTGCGGCACCAGCACCACGCTGCGGCGCAGCGAGGTGGACCCGATGTCGCGCACGTCGACGCCGTCGAGGAGCACGCGCCCCTCGGAGGGGTCCATCAGGCGGGTCAGCAGCTTCGCGACCGTCGACTTGCCCGAGCCGGTCTCGCCGACGACGGCGACGCGGGTGCCCGACGCGATCGCCAGGTTGATGTCGCGCAGGACGAGCGGGCCGGTGGGGTAGGCGAACGAGACGTGCTCGAAGCGCACGTCGATCGGCCCGCGCGGCAGGACCTCGCCCGCCTCCCCCGGGTCGACGAGGTCGGCGGGGGTCTCGAGGATGCCGATGACGCGACGCCAGCCGGCGATCGCGTTCTGGGCGTCGGTGAGGATCTGGGTGCCCATCTGCACCGGGCCGACGAACAGCGTCACGAGGAACGCGAACGCCAGCACCTGGCCGGCGGTGATGTCGCCGCCCCACAGGCGGCCCTGGCCCAGCCAGATGCCGACGATCAGCACGCCGGCGTTGGCGAGGCCGGCGGACACGCCGCCGAGGGAGAACGAGAACGCCGTGAAGCCCTGCGCGCGCGTGCTCGCCGCCTTGTGGGCGTCGATCGCCTCGTCGATGCGGCGCTGGGTGCGGTGCTCGACGGCGTAGGCGCGCACGACGGCCGCGCCGACGACGGGCTCGGAGACGGCCGAGAGCATCAGGCCGACCTGTCGCCGCACGGTGCCGTAGGCGTCGGAGAGCTTGCGCTGGAAGAAGCGCAGCGAGAGGAACAGCGGCGCGAAGCAGAGCCACACGACCAGCGCGAGCTGCCAGCTGTAGACGACCATCACCACGGTCGCGACGAGCACCTGCCCGACGCTGACGACGAAGAGCAGGCCGCCGAAGACGAGGAACTGGCTGACCTGGTCGACGTCGCTGGTCACGCGGGAGACCAGCGCGCCGCGGCGCTCGGTGTTCTGCGTCAGCAGCGGCAGGTCGTGGACGTGCCGGAACGCCTTGGTCCGCAGCGTCGCCAGACCGCGCTCGGCAGAGGTGAAGAGCCGGGTGGTCATGGCGTACGACGCCCAGCTGGTCGCCACGATCGCGAGCGCGGCGATGACCCCGGCCCAGACGGTGAAGGACACGTCCGGCCCGCCCGGACCGTTGACGCCGCGGTCGAGGACCTGCTGGACGGCGATCGGGACGACGACCTGGCCGGCCGAGGCCAGCACCGCGAGCGCGAGCGTGCCCCGGATGCCCTCCTTCAGCTCGGGCGAGAAGTGCACGCCGCGGCGGATGGTGCGGATCGCGCCGATCTCCTCGCCGGAGTCCATCACCGTGCTCATGCGTTCACCTCCCGGTCGTCGTGGACGTCGTCGTGCTCGGTCTCGTAGGCGTTGACCAGGTGGGCGTACGACGGGCTGCGGCGCAGCAGCTCGGCGTGCGTGCCGCGGTCGACGATCCGCCCGTCCTCGAGGTGGACGACCTCGTCGGCCAGCGCGATCGTCGCCTTGCGGTAGGCGACGACCACCAGCGTCGGGCCGGCGCCGGTGGCGTCCCGCAGCGCGGCCAGGATGCGCGCCTCCACCTCGGGGTCGACCGCGGAGGTCGCGTCGTCGAGGACCAGCAGGCGCGGGCGGCGCACCAGGGCGCGGGCCAGCGAGATCCGCTGGCGCTGGCCGCCGGAGAGCGAGGTGCCGCGCTCGCCGAGCCGGGTGTCGAGCCCGTGCGGCAGGGCGGCGACGAACCCGTCGGCCTGCGCGGCCCGGAGCGCCGCCCACACCTCCTCGTCGGTGACGTCGGCGCCGAGGGTGACGTTGCCGCGGACGGTGTCGTCGAAGAGGAACGGCGTCTGCGGGACGCTCGCGACCGTCTCGGCCAGCTCGCCGCGGGCCAGGTCGCGCAGGTCGGTGCCGTCGAGCAGGATGCGGCCGGCGTCGGGGTCGACCAGGCGGCTGAGCAGCATCGTCAGCGTGCTCTTGCCGGAGGCGGTCGCGCCGACGACCGCCACGGTGCGGCCCGGCTCGACGGACAGGTCGACGCCGTCGAGGAGCCGGCGGCCGGGCTCGTAGGAGTAGGCCAGCCCGTCGACGACGAGGCCCGCGCCGCGCGCGCCGGCCGGTGCGGCCGCGGCCGCGGTGCGCTCGCCGTACGGCATCTCGCCGGTCGCGTCGAGGACGCCCCGCACCCGGCGGTAGCCCACGACGCTGCGCGGGAACTCGCCCAGCAGCCAGCCGATGGAGCGGATCGGGAAGGAGACGATGGTGAGCAGGTAGGCGACCGTCACGACCGCGCCGGCGTCGGCGGCGCCGCTGAGCACGCGGGAGACGCCCACGGCCAGGACGACGAGGACGCCGATGTTGGGCAGCGCCGCGAGCGTCGGGTCGAACGCCGCGCGGATCCGGCCGGCGCGGATGTTGACGTCGCGCAGCTCGCGGGCGCGGGAGGCGAACCGCTCGGTCTCCTCCCCCTCGCGGCCAAGCGTCTTGACGACCATCGCGCCGTCGAAGGACTCGTGCGCGATCTCGCTGACCTCGGCGCGCAGCTGCTGGGCGCGGGTCATCCAGCCCTGGGCGAGGCGCTGGTAGGCGACGTTGACCGCGATGACGACCGGGAAGATCGTCAGGCCCACCAGGGCCAGGACCACGTCGGCCAGCAGCATCTGCACGACGGCGATCACCATCATCGCGACGGTGCCGACCGCCATCGGCAGCGGCGCGATCGGCCCCCAGGCGGCCTCGACGTCGGAGTTGGCGTTGGAGAGCAGCTGGCCGGTGGGGTGGCGCTGGTGCCACTCCATCGGGAGGGTGAGGTACTGCCGGGTGACGGCGCGGCGGGTGTGGGCCTGCATGCGGTACTGCATGACGCCGGCGCCGAGGCGACGGGCGACGATGCCGACCGCCCGAAGGATGGCCACGCCGAGGAAGAGGCCGAGGACGGCCAGCAGCATGTCGGCGCCGACCTCGCCGGTCTCGAACGCCGGCAGCACGACGTGGTCGGTGGCCCAGCCGAGGACCCACGCGTCGGCGACGGTCAGCGCGCCGAAGAGCACGCTGCCGAGGGTGGACAACGTGAAGATCCACGGCTCGCGCTTGATCGCCACCCACAGCACGCGGAACCCCGCGCTGGTCGATCCCCGGCCCTGCTCGTGCTCGTCCGTCACCCGCTCCTGCTTCCCTCGACCCGGGCTGAGCACCCGGACGCGCCACGATATTCCGGCCGCCGAGGGCGACCGGAATCCGTGGCGAGGAGGTGGGGCGGGGTCAGCGGTTCTCGTTGGCGCGCTGGGTGGCGTCGAAGGTCAGGCCGATGGTGTTGGCCAGGCCCTGGAACCGGTTGTCGGCGTCGACCGGGAACTTGAGCGTCACGCGGAGGTTGGAGACCTTGGTGTCGTTGAGGGTGCCGGTCGCGATCGGCAGGGCGAGGTTGGCGCCCACGACCGGGCGGGGGGCGAGCACCTGGGTCGGGGTGGCGCCGTTGCAGCGCAGCGCGCCGTTGGTCTTGTTCGCGTCGACCTTGACCCACGCAGTGGGGCACTGGTCGACGCTGATCTGCAGGCCGTTGGTGGTGTCGGTCGACAGCAGGTTGCTGGTCGCGGCGGTGGTCGTGAGGGAGACGGTGCCGAACTTCTCGTCGTTGGCGCCGCGGGTCAGCACGACGTCGCGCTCGACGGTGTCGCCGGGGACCAGGCCGGCCGCGGCGATGCTCGGGCCCTGGGTGGCGGTGCCCTGGCCGAGGACGAGGGTGCCGGCCGCGACGGACTCGGTGGCCGAGGTCGTGGAGGTGAACGCACCGAACGTGCCCAGGCCCGCGACCGACGCGGCGCCGGCGACCAGCGCGACCGAGGCGACGAGCTTGACAGCGGTCTTGCGGTTCTTGCGGCCGGCCTTGGTGTTCTTGACGGCCTTGCGGGACTTCGGGGCGGCGGTGGTGTTCGTCATCGGGGGGGAGCCTTTCGGGAGGGGGCCGCCGGTCTCTCCGACGCCGTGGTGCTTGATGACCTGAACTCTGCCGACCTCGGATCAAGCCTCCCCCGGGCTCATCCCTGAGGTTTGTTCAAGACCCCCGCAAGTCCCCTGAGACAACGCGCCACGGCGTCAGAGCAGGGTGACGCGGTCGCCGAGGCGGATGGTTCCCGACGTGAGCGCACGGAGGATCGAGCCGCCGCGCCGCCGCAGCGCGACTGCTCCCCCGGGGCCCATCGACGTCTCCATGACCCGGCACGGCGCGGCGACGCGGACCACCTCGAGCAGCACGCCGTCCGCGCCGTCCTGTGCACCGTCGTCTCCCGGGCCGACGAGCAGCCGGGCGCCGGGGTCGGTGGGGACGTCGAGCCCCGCGACCGTGACCGTGCGCCGCGTGGCGCTCGGCGGGACGGGCCGGCCGAGCTCGGCTGCGGCCGCAGCGAGCGCCTCGACCGACTGCACCGAGACGTGCCGGTGCCTGGTGCCCCACCACCGGTCGCCGACGACGCCGCGGCCCGCGACGACCTCGATCGCGGCGCGCTCCTCCATCGCCGCGTGCCGCTCGGGCGCGACGTGCAGCGCGACCACCCTCATCGCTCGCCCGTCACCGGGCCGTCACCGGACGGGGTGGCCGGCCTCGGAGAGCGTGCGCTTGACGTCGCCGACGCGCAGCGTGCCGAAGTGGAAGACCGTGGCGGCGAGGACGGCGTCGGCGCCGGCGTCGACCGCGGGCGGGAAGTGCTCGACGGCGCCGGCGCCGCCGGAGGCGATGACGGGGATCGAGACCTCGCGGCGCACGGCCTCGATCAGCCGGAGGTCGAAGCCGTCCTGGGTGCCGTCGGCGTCCATGGCGTTGAGCAGGATCTCCCCCGCGCCGAGCTCGGCGGCGCGCACGGCCCACGCGACCGCGTCGAGGCCGGCGGACCGCCGACCGCCGTGGGTGGTGACCTCGAAGCCCGAGTCGGTGCCGGCGGCGCGGCGGGCGTCGACGGACAGCACGAGCACCTGGTTGCCGAAGCGGTCGGCGATCTCGGCGACCAGCTCGGGCCGGCGGATCGCCGCGGTGTTGACCGCGACCTTGTCGGCGCCGGCCCGCAGGAGGCGGTCGACGTCGGCCGGCGAGGAGACGCCGCCGCCGACGGTCAGCGGGATGAAGACCTGCTCGGCGGTGGCCGAGACGATCTCCATCGTGGTCGAGCGGCCCTCGTGGGAGGCGGAGATGTCGAGGAAGGTCAGCTCGTCGGCACCCTCGGCGTCGTAGACCTTCGCCAGCTCGACGGGGTCACCGGCGTCGCGGAGGTCCTGGAAGTTGATGCCCTTGACCACCCGGCCGGCGTCGACGTCCAGGCACGGGATGACCCGGACCGCGAGGGTCACTGCGCCCCGCCGCGGGTCAGGGCGAGGGCGTCCTCGAGGGTGAAGCGCCCCTCGTAGAGCGCGGTGCCGGCGATCGCGCCCTCGACGCCCTCGGGTACGAGGTCCATCAGCGCGCGGATGTCGTCGAGCGTCGAGACTCCGCCGGAGGCGATGACCGGCCGGTCGGTGGCCGCGCACACGTCGCGCAGCAGCTGCAGGTTGGGCCCGGCGAGCATGCCGTCCTTGTTGACGTCGGTGACGACGTACCGCGCACAGCCCTCGGCGTCGAGGCGCGCGAGCGTCTCGTAGAGGTCGCCACCGTCCTTGGTCCAGCCGCGCGCGGCCAGCGTCGTGCCGCGCACGTCGAGGCCGATCGCGATCCGGTCGCCGTGCTCGGCGATGATCCGCGCGCACCACTCGGGGTTCTCCAGCGCGGCAGTGCCGATGTTGACCCGCCGGCAGCCGGTCGCGAGCGCGCTCTCGAGCGACTCGTCGTCGCGGATGCCGCCGCTCATCTCCACGTCGATGTCGAGCGCGCCGACGATCTCGGCCTGCAGCTCGCGGTTGGAGCCCCGGCCGAACGCCGCGTCGAGGTCGACCAGGTGCAGCCACTCCGACCCGGCGTCCTGCCACCGGCGCGCGGCGGCGACCGGGTCGCCGTACGCCCGCTCGGAGCCGGCGACGCCCTGCGCGAGCTGGACCGCGCGGCCCTCGGTGATGTCGACGGCGGGCAGGAGCTGGAGGTAGGACATGGCTTCTTCCTGGGTCAGGGACAGGTGCAGGTCAGAGCAGTACGACGCGGGGCGGGCCCGCGCCCGGGTCAGAGCGAGGCGACCCAGTTGCGGAACAGCGCCGCGCCGGCGTCGCCGGACTTCTCCGGGTGGAACTGGGTGGCCGTCAGCGGGCCGTTCTCCACGGCCGCGACGAACCGATCACCGGCCCCAGGAGTCGAGCCCGTCTCGGCCCAGGTCACCAGCGGCGCCCGGGTGCGGTCGTTGGTGACCAGCTCCCACTCGCGCACGCCGTAGGAGTGCACGAAGTAGAACCGCTCGTCCTCGATGCCGGAGAAGAGCGTCGAGCCCTCCGGCACCTCGACGGTGTTCCAGCCCATGTGCGGCACGACCGGCGCCTGGAGCCGCTCGACCACGCCGGGCCACTCGTCGCAGCCGTCGGCCTCCACGCCGTGCTCGACGCCGCGGCCGAAGAGGATCTGCATGCCGACGCAGATGCCGAGGACCGGGCGGCCGCCCGCGAGCCGGCGGCCGATGAGCCGGTCGCCCTTGATCGCGCGCAGGCCCTCCATGCAGGCGGCGAACGCGCCGACGCCGGGCACCAGCAGGCCGTCGGCGGCCAGGCAGGTGTCGAAGTCGGAGGTCAGCTCGACGTCGGCGCCCGCGCGCTCGACCGCGCGCACGGCCGAGCGGAGGTTGCCGGACCCGTAGTCGAGGACCGCGACCTTCGGTGCGCTCACAGAGCACCCTTGGTCGACGGGATGCCCGTCTCGCGCGGGTCGAGCGCCACGGCGTCGCGGAACGCGCGCGCGAACGCCTTGAACTGCGTCTCGACGATGTGGTGCGGCTCGCGGCCGGCCAGCACGCGCACGTGCAGGGCGAAGTGGCCGTGGAAGGCGATCGACTCGAAGACGTGCTGGGTCAGCGAGCCGAGGTACGCCGGCGTGCTGCCGCCGAGCTGGACGTACTGCTGCCCCTCCGGCTCGCCGGTGTGCACGCAGTAGGGCCGCCCGGAGACGTCGACGACCGCGTGGACGAGCGCCTCGTCCAGCGGCACGGTGGCGTCGCCGAAGCGGCGGATGCCGACCTTGTCGCCGAGCGCCTGGCGCAGGGCCTGGCCCAGCGCGATCGCGGTGTCCTCGGTGGTGTGGTGGGCGTCGATCCAGTGGTCGCCCTCGGAGTGCACGGTGAGGTCGACCAGGCTGTGCCGCGCGAACGCGGTCAGCATGTGGTCGTAGAAGCCGATGCCGGTGGAGACGTCGTGGCGGCCGGAGCCGTCCAGGTCGACCTCGACGAGCACCTTCGACTCGCTGGTCTGCCGCTCGATGCGTGCGGTCCTGCTCATGGCTGTCCCTCTTCCGTCTCGGTCACGTGCGCCAGCACGTCGGCCAGTGCCTGCTGGAACGCCGCCATCTCCTCGGGTGTTCCGATCGAGACCCGCAACCAGCCGGGCGGGCCCACCTCGCGCACCAGCACGCCGTGGTCCAGCAGGCCCTGCCACACAGCATGACGGTCGGCGAAGGCACCGAACAACACGAAGTTCGCGTCGCTCTCGGCCACCTGCAGGCCCTGCTCGCGCAGCCAGGTCACGGTCCGGTCCCGCTCGGCGCGCAGGTTGTCGACCTTGCCGAGCAGCTCGGGGGCGTGCCGCAGCGCGGCCAGCGCGGCCGCCTGGGTGACCGCGGAGAGGTGGTAGGGCAGCCGCACGACGCGGATCGCGTCGCAGATCGCCGGGTCCGCAGCGAGGTAGCCCAGCCGCAGCCCTGCGGCGGCGAAGGCCTTGCTCATCGTGCGGGTGACGACCAGGTTGCGGTGAGTCGGCAGCAGCTCGAGCGCGCTCGGGACACCGGCGCGCCGGAACTCGCCGTACGCCTCGTCGACCACGACCAAGCCCTGCGGCTCGTAGGACGCCGCCGCCTCGCACAGCACGGTGACCGCCTCGGGCGGCAGCGCCGTGCCGGTCGGGTTGTTCGGCGAGGGCAGCAGCACCACGCTCGGCCGGTGCTCGCGCACCAGCGCGGCGGCCGCGTCGAGGTCGAGGGAGAAGTCGTCCTCGCGGCGCCCCTGCACCCACTCGGTGGAGGTGTCGCGGGCGTACTCGGGATACATCGAGTACGTCGGCGCGAAGCTCAGCGCCGAGCGGCCCGGCCCGCCGAAGGCCTGCAGCAGCTGCAGCATCACCTCGTTGGAGCCGTTGGCCGCCCACACCTGCTCGACCCCGATCCCGTGCGGGGTGTCGCGCGCGAGGTAGTCGGCCAGCGCGGCGCGCAGGGCGACGTGCTCGCGGTCGGGGTAGCGGTGCAGCCCCCGGGCGGCCTCCGCGACCGACGCCGCGATGTCAGCGACGCAGGCCTCGGAGGGGCCGTAGGGGTTCTCGTTGGTGTTGAGCTGGACCGGCACGTCCAGCTGGGGGGCGCCGTAGGGCTCGAGGCCGCGCAGCTCCTCCCGGATCGGGGGGAAGGTCATCTCGGCCCCGGTCAGCCCTGGAACCGGACCCGCACCGCGGCGCCGTGGCCCGGCAGGTCCTCGGCCTCGGCCAGCGTCACGACGTGGTCGGCCACCTCGGCGAGCGCGTCGCGGGAGTAGTCCACGACGTGCACCGACTTGGTGAACGCGCGCACCGAGAGCCCCGAGGAGTGGCAGGCGCAGCCGCCCGTGGGCAGCACGTGGTTGGAGCCGGCGCAGTAGTCGCCGAGGCTCACCGGGGCGTGCGGGCCCACGAAGATCGCGCCGGCGTTGCGCACCCGGGCGGCCCAGCCGGCTGCGTCCTCGGTCTGGATCTCGAGGTGCTCGGCGGCGTAGGCGTTGACCACCTCCAGCCCCTGCTCGAGGTCGTCGACGAGCACGACGCCCGACTGCGGGCCGGTCAGCGCGGTGCGGATCCGCTCGGTGTGCTTGGTGGCCAGGACCTGGGTCTCCAGCTCGGCCTCCACCGCGGCGGCCAGCCGCTCGGACGGCGTGACGAGCACGGCGCCGGCCAGCGGGTCGTGCTCGGCCTGGCTGACCAGGTCGGCGGCGACGTACGCCGCGTCGGCGGTGTCGTCGGCGAGGATCGCGATCTCCGTCGGACCGGCCTCGGAGTCGATGCCCACCAGGCCCTTGAGCAGACGCTTGGCGGTGACGGTGTAGATGTTCCCCGGACCGGTGACCAGGTCGACCCGCTCGCACGGGCCGGTGCCGTAGGCGAACATCGCGATCGCCTGGGCGCCGCCGACGGCGTACACCTCCTCCACCCCGAGCAGCGCGCACGCCGCGAGGATCGTCGGGTGCACGGCGCCGCCGAAGTCCTTCTGCGGCGGGGAGGCGAGCGCGATCGACTCGACGCCGGCGACCTGAGCGGGCACGACGTTCATCAGCACGCTGGAGACCAGCGGCGCGAGGCCGCCGGGCACGTAGAGGCCGACGCGGCGGATCGGCACCTTGCGGTGCGTCACGCGGGCGCCCGGGCCGAGGTCGGTGACGGCGTCGCGCTCGAGCTCGGCCTCGCAGGTCGCGCGCAGGCGGCGGACGGACTCCTCCAGCGCGGCGCGGATGTCGGGGTCGAGCCGCTCGAGCGCCTCGGTCGTCGCGCCGGCCGGGACGCGGAGCTCGTCGAGCTCGACGCCGTCGAACCGGCGGGCGTACTCCTTGATCGCGTCCACGCCGCGGGTGCGCACCGCCTCGCAGATCGCATGCACCGCGGGCACCGCTGCCTCGACGTCGAAGTCGGCCCTCGGGACGACGTCGCGGTAGTCGACGGAACCCTCGGTCCCGCGCAGGTCGATGCGGCGGATCATGGCCCGATCCTACGTTCGCGCGCCCCACCGCCCCGAACCGGTGACGCTGGCCGGACGGGCCCGGGCGCGCACTAGGTTGGACCCGTGACCGACACGCTGCCGATGTTCCCGCTCAACGCGGTGCTCTTCCCCGGCGTCAGCGTGCCGCTGACCGTCTTCGAGGACCGCTACCGCGCGCTCGTCCACCACCTGCTGCGCGTGGAGGACCCCGCCGAGCGGGTCTTCGGGTCCGTCGCCATCCGCGAGGGCTACGAGGTCGGCGACCACGGTGCCCAGTCGCTCTACCGGATCGGCGTGCGCGTGCAGCTCACCGAGGTCGAGCCGCACCCCGACGGCTCCTTCGACGTCGTCGCGGTCGGGCTGGACCGCATCGAGCTGGACCACCTCGACCCGACCGGGATCTTCCCCGTCGGGCACGTCATCGACCGGCCCGAGCCGACCAAGCCGGTCCCCGACTCGCTGCTCGAGCAGGCCCGCGCCACCTTCGTCGCCTACCGCGCGGCGCTCTCGGAGATCCGCACCGACCCGTACGACGGCACGCTGCCGCGCGACCCGTCGTACCTCTCCTGGACGCTGGCGGCCTGCGCCCCGCTCCCGATGCCCGAGCGCCAGATGCTGCTCGAGGCCGAGGACGCCGAGGAGCGCCTGGTGCTGGTCACCGACCTGCTGCGCACCGAGCTGCGGGCGATGAACGTGATCCCGTCCCTGCCCGCCACCGACGTGGCGCGCACCCGTTGGTCGCCGAACTAGCGGTCCCGACACCCGAGGAACCATGGCGAAGAAGAAAGCCGCCCGCGCGGGCGGCACGCCCGCGACCGTCGCGCTGAGCGCTGCGGGGATCGCGTTCACCACCCACGAGTACGAGCACGACCCCCGCGCGGCCTCCTTCGGCCTCGAGGCCGCCGAGGCGCTCGGGCTCGACCCGGCCTGCGTGTTCAAGACCCTGATGGCGAACGTCGACGGCAAGCTGGCCGTCGGCATCGTGCCGGTCGACCGCCAGCTCGACCTCAAGGCGCTCGCCCGGGCGCTGGGCGGGAGCAGGGCTGCGATGGCCGACGTCGCGGCCGCGGAGCGCGCCACCGGGTACGTCGCCGGCGGGATCTCGCCGGTCGGCCAGAAGCGCCCGCACCCGACCGTCGTCGACGCGACCGCGCTCGACCACCCGACGGTCTACGTCTCCGGAGGGCGGCGCGGGCTCGACCTCGGCCTCTCCCCCACTGACCTGGTCGCGGCCACCTCGGCCGTCGTCGCACCGATCGCGCGCTGACCGCGGACCCGCGTCCGCCCCACGTGGCCGGGCCGTGACCGAGGACACGTGTGGTCGGCGCCCTACCGCCCCGTCGGGTGAGGCTCGCCCCGGTCGGGCGTCGGGCACCTCCTGCTGTCCGGTCCGCCGGACTTCCCCCGACGTGCTTCGCAACGGGTCGACATGGGGTCGGTCCGCGAGAGCACACCCAAGGAGCAACACATGGCAACGACCAACGACACCGCCGGCACCGGCCACACCGCCACCCGCCGGATCAGCACCGAGACCAAGGCGTCGTTCAAGACGACCGAGCTGATCGCCTACCTCGCCGCCGTCGTCGGCGTCCTCATCGCCTCGGCGGTCGTGGACGCCTCGGACTTCGGCGCCCAGGAGGCCTGGTTCTACGTCACCCTGCTGACGATCGGCTACATGGTCAGCCGCGGTCTCGCGAAGTCCGGGAGCCGCGACTTCTACGACGACGAGCAGGGCCGTGACACCCGCGGTGCGCACCAGCACTGACACCTGCTGCGACCAGACCGCCCCCGGCTCCCTGAGCCGGGGGCGGTCTGCGTCTGCTAGCCGGGACGGTGGCCGGTCGGCCGCTTGGTGGTGACGAGGAAGACGACCGCCGTGCCGACCAGCGCGCCGCCGGGGAGCGCGAGCCAGGCGTGCGGCAGGTCGACGACCAGCGCGCCGTCGAGCTCGGTGCCGTCGGCGGCCGTGCGGGCGAGGACCTGCGGGTCCGGCGGGCCCCACTCCAGCCCGAGGCGGAGCATCAACCAGCCCCCGAGCGCCGCGCCGACGAGCGTGGCCGCCAGGGTGACCAGCTCGGAGCGGTCGAGGAGGTAGGCCGTCGCCGCGCCGACCAGGAACCCGGTCAGCACCGCCACCAGCACGTAGAGGCCGGTGCCGGCGAAGGAGTCGCGCAGGCCCGCCTCGTCGGTCAGCCACCGGCCGTCGCGGACCACGCCGGCCGGGGGCGACCACAGCTGGAACCAGATGACGCCGGCGACCAGGCCAGCCAGCGCCAGCGCGGCCACGACGAGGAGCGCCTGCACCACCAGCACCAGGACCGGCGAGCGGCGCGCGGACGCCGCCGCACCGGCCCGGTCGCGGGACGGCGCGGTCAGCTGGTCAGGCACCCGGGCCCCAGCAGCTGCTTGAGGTCGGCGAAGAGCGCCGGGCTCGGCGTGACGCGGTGGTGGTCGCCGATGCGCATGACCAGGGTCTTGTCGCGCATCAGCACGCGCAGGTGCACCTCGGTCATGCCGGGATGGGTGGAGAGCACGTCCTTCAGGTGAGCGACGACATCGGTGTTCACACGCGTCTGCGGCACCTTGATGACCACGGGCCCGGACGGGCCGTCGGAGATGTCGGGGACCGTCACCTCCTGGCCGTGGATCTCGGGCTGGTCCTTGCTGCGCGAGAGCCGGCCCTTGACGGTGAGGATCGCGTCCTCGGTCAGGTAGGTGCTCGCCAGCTGGTAGGAGCTGGGGAACAGCAGCACGTCGATGCCACCGTCGAGGTCCTCCAGCGTGATCATCGCCCAGGCGTCGCCGCGCTTGGTGATCTTGCGCTGCACCGAGGTGACCAGGCCGCTGACCGTGATCGGCGAGCCGTCGGAGCGGTCCTCGTCGAGCATCAGCTGGCCGATGGAGCAGTCGGTGCCGTTGGAGAGGACGTGCTCCAGGCCGAGCAGCGGGTGGTCGGAGACGTAGAGACCGAGCATGTCCCGCTCGTGGCCGAGCAGGGTCATCTTGTCCCACTCGTCGAGGTCGGGCACGGTCACCGAGATGCCGAACCCGCCGCCGGAGTCGGCGTCCATCCCCCCGAAGAGCGAGTCCTGCCCGATCGCCTCGTTGCGCTTGATGTCGACGTACTGGTCGACCGCGGTCTCGTGGATGGCGACCAGCGCCCGGCGCCGGTGGTTCATCTCGTCGAAGGCGCCGGCCTTGATCAGCGACTCCACGACCCGCTTGTTGCAGACGTGGGCCGGCACCTTCTCCATGAAGTCGTTGAAGTCGGTGTAGCGGCCCTTCTCCTCGCGGGCGGCGACGATCCCGTCGACGACGTTGCCGCCGACGTTGCGGACCGCGGTGAGGCCGAAGCGCACGTCGGTGCCGACCGGGGTGAAGTTCGACGCCGACTCGTTCACGTCCGGAGGGAGCACCCGGATCTTCATCCGGCGGCACTCGTTGAGGTAGATCGCGGACTTGTCCTTGTCGTCCTTGACCGAGGTGAGCAGCGCGGCCATGTACTCGGCCGGGTAGTTGGCCTTGAGGTAGGCCGTCCAGTACGACACCAGGCCGTACGCCGCGGAGTGGGCCTTGTTGAAGGCGTAGTCGGAGAACGGCAGCAGGATGTCCCACAGCGTCTTGACCGCGGCCATGGAGTAGCCGCGCTCCTGCATGCCGGCCGAGAAGCCGGCGAACTGCTTGTCCAGCTCCTCCTTCTTCTTCTTGCCCATCGCGCGGCGCAGGATGTCGGCCTGGCCCAGGCTGTAGCCCGCGAGCTTCTGCGCGATGGCCATGACCTGCTCCTGGTAGACGATCAGGCCGTAGGTCTCGCCCAGGATGTCCTCGAGCGGCTCGGCCAGCTCGGGGTGGATCGCCTCGACCGGCTCGCGACCGGTCTTGCGGCGGGCGTACTTGTTGTGGGAGTCCGCACCCATCGGGCCGGGGCGGTAGAGCGCGCCGACCGCGGAGATGTCCTCGAAGGTGTCGGGGCGCATCGAGCGCAGCAGGGCGCGCATCGGGCCGCCGTCGAGCTGGAAGACGCCGAGCGTGTCGCCGCGCTGGAGCAGGCGGTACGTCGCCTCGTCGGTGAGCGGCAGGTCCTCGAGCACCACGGTCTCGCCGCGGTTCATCGCGATGTTCTTCACCGCGTCGTCGAGCACGGTGAGGTTGCGCAGCCCGAGGAAGTCCATCTTGATCAGGCCGAGGCCCTCACAGGTGGGGTAGTCGAACTGGGTGATCATCGCGCCGTCGGCGGGGCGCTTGAGCATCGGGATGATGTCGAGCAGCGGCTCGCTGGACATGATCACGCCGGCGGCGTGCACGCCCCACTGGCGCTTGAGGCCCTCGATGCCGATCGCGGTGTCGACGACCTTCTTGACGTCGTTGTCGGCCTCGTAGAGCGAGCGGAACTCGCCGCCCTCGCCGAACCGCTTGTGCTCGGGGTTGAAGATCTCCTGGAGCGGGACGTCCTTGCCCATCACCGCGGCGGGCATCGCCTTGGTGATCCGGTCGCCCATCGCGAACGGGTAGCCGAGGATGCGGCTGGAGTCCTTGACGGCCTGCTTCGCCTTGATCGTGCCGTAGGTGATGATGTAGCTGACCCGGTCGTCGCCGTACTTGTCGGTGACGTACCGGATGACCTCGCCGCGCCGGCGCTCGTCGAAGTCGATGTCGAAGTCGGGCATCGAGACGCGGTCGGGGTTGAGGAACCGCTCGAAGATCAGGCCGTGCTCGAGCGGGTCGAGGTCGGTGATCCGCAGCGCGTAGGCGACCATCGAGCCCGCACCGGAGCCTCGGCCGGGGCCGACGCGGATGCCGTTGTCCTTGGCCCAGCCGATGAAGTCGGCGACGACGAGGAAGTACCCCGGGAACCCCATCTGGGTGATGACGCCGAGCTCGAACTCCGCCTGCTTGCGCACGTGCTCCGGCACGCCGGCCGGGTAGCGCCTGGCGAGGCCGACCTCGACCTCCTTGACCAGCCAGGAGTCCTCGCTCTCGCCCGGCGGGCAGGGGAACTTCGGCATGTACTTGCCGACGGCCTCGGAGAACTGCACGTCGCACCGCTCGGCGATGAGCAGGGTGTTGTCGCACGCCTCGCGCAGCTGGTACTTGTCGACCCACAGCGCCCGCATCTCCTCGGCGGACTTCAGGTAGTAGCCGTCGCCGGAGAACGCGAACCGCTGGCCCGGGCCGTCGCCGGCCGGGATGTCCATCGTGGAGCCGGAGTTGATGCAGAGCAGGTGCTCCTGGGACTTGGCGTCCTCGCGCATCACGTAGTGGGAGTCGTTGGTGGCCAGCAGCGGGATCTTCAGGTCCTTGGCCAGGCGCAGCAGGCCGTCGCGGACCCGGTTCTCGATGTCGAGGCCGTGGTCCATCAGCTCGAGGAAGTAGTTCTCCCGGCCGAGGATGTCCTGGAACTCGCCCGCGACCTTGCGCGCCGCGTCGTACTGCCCATAGCGCAGGTGGACCTGCACCTCGCCGGACGGGCAGCCGGTCGTGCCGATGATGCCCTTGCCGTGCTGGGCCAGCAGCTCGCGGTCCATGCGCGGCTGCTTGAAGAAGCCGTCGCGCCAGGCTCCGGTCGAGAGCCGGAAGAGGTTGTGCATGCCCTCGGTCGACTCCGAGAGCAGCGTCATGTGGGTGTAGGCACCGCGGGCCGAGACGTCGTCGGGGCCGCCGTCGTAGAAGTTGACGCCCTTGCGCTCGAAGCGGGAGATGTTGGGCGTGAAGTACGCCTCGATGCCGATGATCGGCTTCACGCCGGCGGACTTGGCCTTGGAGTAGAACTCGTAGGCGCCGAACACGTTGCCGTGGTCGGTCATGGCCACCGCGGGCATCCCCAGCTCGGCCGCACGTCCGGTGAGCGCGCCGAGGCGGGCCGCCCCGTCGAGCATGGAGTACTCGGTGTGGACGTGGAGGTGGACGAACGAGTCCTTCGAGCCGGTCGACATCGGCGGTATCGAGCTCCTCTGGGTCGAAGCGGCGGTAGGGCAGCACCAGCCACCGGGTGGACGGCCCGGCGTCGATCCTGGGGGAAGGACGTCAGGTTACTCGACGGCCGGACCCGATGCTGGCACTCACCGCCGACAGTCCCGCCGGGCGTGACGCACCCGTCAGCGGTTGGACGCGGCCGCGTCCAGGGAGGCGGTGATGATCGCGTCGACGACGGGGACGAGCCGGTCGGCGCCGAGCGCGGGGGCGCGGCGGGCGACCCGCTCGGCGACCTCCCGCTCGCGGGCGGGGTCACGCGTGCGGTCGGTCTTCAGCGGCTGGATCGCCCGGGTCAGGGCCGCCCGGCGGGCCAGCAGGTCGCCGAGCTCCTCGTCGACCTCGTCGACCAGCCCGCGGAGGAAGCGCAGCGGCTCGCGCCCCGGCCAGGCCAGGCGCACGTCGGGCGCCCGCTCCTCGTTGGCGGACCCGTCGGTCTCCTCGAGCTCGACGAGCCCGTGGCGGGCGTAGAACGCGCGGGCCGGGGTGTTGGAGGCGAAGACCCACAGGCAGAAGCCGTCCGCGAGCCGGTCCTTCACGACGTCGAGCAGCAGCGAACCGATGCCCTGGCGGGCGGCCGACGGGTCGACGTACAGGTCGTCGAGCCAGGTCGCGGTGTGGCGCGCGTAGCCCACGACCCGCTCCCCCGCCTGCGCGACCCACACCTGGTCGGCACCGATGCGGGTCGCCAGGAACGGGGCGAGCGTGCTGTCGGGGTGGGCCGGCTCGGGCATCGGCGCGGCCCGGCGGGCGCGCAGGTGGACGGCGGCGATCGCGCCCGCGTCGCCCGGCACGGCCGGGCGGACCGTCACCTCGTCCGGACCGGTCCCGGGCTCAGTGGGCGTCACGGATGACCTCGAGCGCGTGCGCCAGGTCGGCGGGGTACGTCGACTCGTAGCTCACCTGCTCGCCGGTCTCGGGGTGCTCGAAGCCGAGCCGCACCGCGTGCAGCCACTGCCGCTCCAGGCCCACCCGTCGGCCCAGCGTCGGGTCGGCGCCGTAGGTCATGTCGCCGACGCACGGGTGCTTGAGCGCGGCCATGTGCACCCGGATCTGGTGGGTGCGGCCGGTCTCGAGGTGCACCTCGAGCAGGCTGGCGAACCGGTGCGCCTCGAGGGTGTTGTAGTGCGTGACGCTCGGGCGGCCGTCGGCCATCACCGCGAACTTGTAGTCGGCCTTGGGGTGCCGGCCGATCGGGGCGTCGACGGTGCCCTCCAACGGGTCCGGGTGGCCCTGCACGAGCGCGTGGTAGGTCTTGTCGACCGTGCGGTTGCGGAAGGCGTTCTTCAGCACCGAGTAGGCGTGCTCGGACTTGGCGATCACCATCACGCCCGAGGTGCCGACGTCGAGGCGCTGCACGATCCCCTGGCGCTCCGAGGCGCCGCTGGTCGCGATGCGGAAGCCGGCGCCCGCGAGGTGGCCGACCACCGTCGGGCCGGACCAGCCGGGCGAGGGGTGCACGGCGACGCCGACCGGCTTGTCGATCACCACGATCGCGTCGTCGTCGTGGATGATCCCGATGCCCTCGACGATCTCCGGCACGACCTCGAGCGGGTCGACCATGCTCGGGATCGTCACGTCGATGACCGCGCCGGGCAGCACCCGGTCGCTCTTGCCGATCTCGGCCCCGTCGAGGCGCACGTGGCCCTCGGCGATCAGGTCGGCGGCGCGGGTCCGCGACAGGCCGAACATCCGCGCGATGGCGGCGTCGACGCGCTCGCCGGCGAGGCCGTCCGGGACGCTCAGGCTGCGGTGGTCGACCTGGGTCATGCGTCGTCTCCGTCTCGGCTGCCGTCGATGCGCACGCCGCGGAACGCCTGGAGCAGGATCAGCCCCGCCGCGACGTTGATGCAGATGTCGGCCACGTTGAAGACCGGCCAGTTGGGCAGCATGAACATGTCGATCACGTGCCCGCGCAGCGGCCCGGGCGAACGCAGCAGCCGGTCGGTCAGGTTGCCGACGATGCCGGCCAGCAGGACGCCGAGCGCGACCGCCCAGACGACGTTGCCGACCCGGCGGGCCAGCCACAGCACCACGACGGCGGCGCCGGCCGCGATGCAGGACAGCACCACGGTGTACTCCGTGCCGGTGCTGAACGCCGCACCCGGGTTGCGCACCAGGTGCAGGACCAGCAGGTCCCCGACCACCTCGACGTCGGGGCGCCCGGTCAGGTGCTCGACGGCCAGGACCTTGGAGACCACGTCCACGGCGTACAGCACCGCGAAGACCGCGGCGAGCAGCAGCCGGAGGCGGAGCCTGCGCGGCGTCGAGGGTACGGCGGGACGGTCGGTGTCGTCGCTCAGCGACGTTCCTCGCGCTGCTTGCATGGCATGCAGAGTGTCGCACGCGGGAAAGCCATCAACCGCATCTTGCCGATGGGTTCGCCGCACGACTCGCACACGCCGTACGTCCCGTCGTCGATGCGGCCGAGCGCCCGGTCGATCTGCGCGACCTTCTCCCGCTCGTTGTTGAGCACGGTGAGCTCGTGGTCGCGCTCGAAGGACGTCGACCCGATGTCGGCCTGGTCCTGCCCGGCGCCGTCCCCGGAGTCGCGCATCAGCCCGGTCAGCTCGTCGTCGAGCCCCTCGATGATCGTCGCGCTGTGCTCGCGCTGCTGGTGCAGCTCGTCGATGACCTCGGCGAGCTCGGCGCTCGTCCAGGCCTCCTCGCCCTCCTTGACGACCAGGCTGGCCAGCGGCGCCTGGTCCGCTGCCGCCTTCGTGCTGGCCGCTCCCTTGCCCGCCGCCTTCGCGGTGGTCCTCCCAGCGCTGCCTGCCATCGGTCCTCCTCGGGCCGGTCCCGGTGACGTGGGGCCACCGTGTGGGCGGAGGTTAGCGGAGCGCGGGGGCCACGCCAACCGCACCCCGGACGCGACGGACGGCCGACCCCAGTGGGGCCGGCCGTCCGGAGGTCCTACGTCGCAGCTGTGGTGCTGCTCAGCTCTCGTCCTCGCCGAGGATCGAGCGGAGCCGCTTGGGGGCGGGCTGCTCGTCGGTCGGCGCGGCGCTCTCGGCGGAGCCGAGGGCCTCGAGCTGCTGGGTGAAGTAGGTCTTGAGGCGGGAGCGGTACTCGCGCTCGAACGAGCGGAGGGTCTCCACCTCGTTGCTGAGGCGGTCGCGCTCGCGCTCGAGCTCACCGAACATCTGCTGGCGACGCTCGGCGGTCTCGGAGTCGAGCATCTGCGCGCGGGTGCGGGCGTCGGACTCGAGGCGGTCGGCCTTCGACTTCGACTCCGACTCGAGGCGCTCGGCCTTGGTGCGGGCCTCGCCGACGATCTTGTCGGCGTCGTTCTTGGCCTCCTCGACGAGCTCGTCCGCGTTGCGCGTGGCGATCTCGAGCAGGCGCGCCGCAGCGTTGGAGGCCTGCGGGACCGTCTCGACGCGGATGGTCTCCACGGGGCCACCGACGGCAGCGGCGACCGGCTGCTGCGCGACCGGCTCCGGCTCGGGGGCCTTCTCGGCGACCGGCTCGGGAGTGGGCTCCGGCTGGGCCACCGGCACCGCCTGGGTGCCCGACTGCACGGAGGACAGCTTCGCCCGGAGGTCGTCGTTCTCCTTCGTGAGCCGCGCGAGCTCGGCCTCCACCTCGTCGAGGAACTGGTCGACCTCCCCCATGTCGTAGCCCTCGCGGAGCCGGACAGGAGTAAAGCGCTTGTTGCTCACGTCCTCAGGCGTCAGCGGCATGACCTCACCCATTCGTTGTCGTGTCGGTTGTGGCAGAGCGTCTGGCAGCTGCTCCGTCGAACAATAGCGTCTGGCCTGGGACAGGTGTGACTCGACGAGAGACGCCGGTCACCGGGGCCGGACGCGCCAGGTTCTCGACGGCTCTCGAAGGCTCTAGTAGGCCAGTCCGCGGAAGATGTTGAGCAGGACCCAGGCCAGGATCATCACGAGGATGAAGCTCAGGTCCAGCGCCACGCTCCCCAGCCGCAGCGGCGGGACGACGCGGCGCAGCGCCTTGATCGGCGGGTCGGTGATCGAGTAGACGACCTCGAGCAGCACCAGGAGCGGGCCCGAGGGCGACCACGAGCGGGCGAAGACCTGCACCCAGTCGACGATGAAGCGCACCCACAGCAGTGCGACGAACGCCCAGGTGAGGCCGTAAGCGATCTGCCAGACGGCGTTCAAGTACCCCTCAGCTCAGCTCTGGTTGAAGAAACCGCCCTCGGCGATCCGCTGCTTGTCCTCCGCGGCCACCGAGACGTTGGGCGGCGACAGGAGGAACACCTTGTTGGTGACGCGCTCGATCGTGCCACGGGTGGCGAAGACCAGGCCGGCAGCGAAGTCGACGAGCCGCTTGGCGTCGGCGTCGTCCATCTCCGAGAGGTTCATGATGACCGGGACGCCCTCGCGGAAGTTCTCCCCCACGGTGCGCGCCTCGTTGTAGGTGCTCGGGTGCAGGGTCGTGATCCGGCTGAGCTCGGCGACCACGCCGGGCGCGGGCACCGAGGCGACCGGCGCCACCGGGCGGCGGCGCTCGGCGAGGTCCGCGACGGGAGCCGGGCCGGCGGGACGAGGCCGCTGGGCACGCGCTGCCGCGGCGACGGGCGTCGTCTCCTGGGTGTGGTAGTCGTCGCCGTCGTACTCGTCGTCGTACCGGCCGGTGTCCTCGAGCAGGCCGAGGTACTCGCCGATCCTGCGCATCGCGCCGCTCATGGGTGTGACCTTTCGGGACTCAGCGCCCGCGAGGGGCACTCCTTGGATGAATCGGACACTACTTGCCCGTGGGCCTCGAACCGAGGACCGCCGAGCCAATCCGCACGTGTGTCGCGCCGAGGCGCACCGCGTGCTCGAGATCGCCGGACATGCCGGCGGACAGCCAGGTCGCCGCCGGGTGCTCGGCGACGAACGCCGCCCGCACCTCGGCCAGCCGGGCGAACGCCGTCGCCGGGTCCTCCCCCAGCGGCGCCACGGCCATCAGGCCGCGCAGCCGCAGGTCCTGCTCCTGCTCGACCCGGGAGGCCAGGGCCCCCAGGTCGTCGGGGTCGACCCCCGCACGGCCCTCCCGGCCGGGCGGGTCCAGGCTCACCTGGAGCAGCACGTCCATCGGCTGCTCCCGGCCGGCCGCGCCCCGGGCGAGCGGACCGACCAGCTTGGCCCGGTCGACGGACTCCACGACCGAGGAGTACGCCGCCACGGCGGCCGCCTTGTTGGACTGCAGCCCGCCGATGAAGTGCCACCGCAGGCCGAGGTCGGCACACTCCTCGGCCTTGGCCTGGGCCTCCTGGTGGCGGTTCTCCCCCACGTCGGTGACCCCGAGGTCGGCGAGCAGGCACACGTCGGAGGCCGGGAAGAACTTGGTGACCACGACGAGGGTGACCTCGTCGACGTCGCGACCGGCCTCGGCGCACGCGCCGGCGACCCGCTCACGGACCGCGGCCAGGCCGGCGGCGAGCTCGGCCCGCCTGCTCACGCGACCCTCCGGACCAGGCCGGCGTGGCGCCCCGCGCCCCGGCCGTCGCGCCGGTGGGAGTAGAGGTCGGGCGACTCCACCGTGCAGCGGGAGACGTCGACGACCTCCACGCCGAGGCGCTCGAGCTGGGCGCGGACACCCGCGCCGAGGTCCAGGGACGGCGTGCCCCACGTCGTCGTCGCGACCGTCGTCGGCTCCACCGACCCCACCTCCTCCTGCATCTGCTCCGGCACCTCGTAGCAACCCCCGCACACGTGCGGGCCGATCCACGCGACCACGTCGGCCGCACCCAGCTCACGCATCCGCTCCACCGTCGCCGGGACGACCCCGGCCGCCACCCCGGCCCGGCCGGCGTGGGCCGCGCCCACGACCGTGCCCCCGGACAGCAGCACCGGCACGCAGTCGGCCGCGCGGACCATCAGCACCACGTCGGAGCGGGTGGTGACGATGCCGTCACCGGGCACGCGCTCGACCGGTCCGTCCGCGGTGACGACCTCGCGGCCGTGCACCTGCCGCAGGTCGGCCAGGCCGGCGTCGGGGGCGAAGTCCGCGAGCACCCGGCAGAGGTTCTCCGCACGGGCCTCCTCGGGGTCCTCGCCCTCGATCGCCAGGTCCAGCTCGTCCCACGGCGCGGCGCTGACCCCGCCGAGCCGGTCGGTGAAGGCGAGCTCCACGGACCGGCCAGCAGGGCCGTGCGTCGTGCGGAAGGCGTACACGGTGCTCCTGCGGCTTACTTCAGGAAGTCCGGGACGTCCAGCTCGTCGTCGTCGAACTGCACCTGCCGCGGCGCCGGGCGCTGCGCCTGCTGGGGCTGGGCCTGGCCCTGCTGGCCCTGGTACCCCTGCTGGCTCGGGGCCCCCTGCGGGCGGGTGGCCGCGGCCACCGGCTCGCGCTGCTCCTGGCGCGGCGCCTCCTGGCGACCGGCCGCGAGCGCCTGCGCGGCGTTGCGGGTCTCCTCCTGCGACTGCTGCGGCTTGGGCTCGCGGCGCAGCACCGTGCCCTCGTCGCGACGCTTCGGCGTCCCCCCGTCGAAGCCGGCGGCGATGACCGTCACGCGGACCTCGTCACCGAGGGCGTCGTCGATGGTCGCACCGAAGATGATGTTGGCCTCGGGGTGGACGGCCTGCGCGACCAGGGCCGCGGCCTCGTTGATCTCGAACAGGCCGAGGTCGGAGCCGCCGGCGATCGAGAGCAGCACGCCGTGGGCGCCGTCGATGGACGCCTCCAGCAGCGGGCTGGAGACCGCCATCTCCGCGGCGGCGACCGAGCGGTCCTCGCCCCGGGCCGAGCCGATGCCCATGAGCGCGGAGCCGGCGTTGGCCATGACCGACTTGACGTCGGCGAAGTCGAGGTTGATCAGGCCCGGGGTCGTGATCAGGTCGGTGATGCCCGAGACGCCCTGGAGCAGCACCTGGTCGGCCTGCTTGAACGCGTCGAGCACCGAGACGTTGCGGTCGCTGATCGAGAGCAGCCGGTCGTTCGGGATGACGATGAGGGTGTCGACCTCCTCGCGCAGCGCGGCGATGCCCTCCTCGGCGGAGTTGGCGCGGCGGCGGCCCTCGAAGGCGAACGGCCGGGTGACGACACCGATGGTCAGGGCGCCCAGCGAGCGGGCGATGCGGGCGACGACCGGCGCACCGCCGGTGCCGGTGCCGCCACCCTCGCCGGCGGTCACGAACACCATGTCGGCGCCCTTGATGACCTCCTCGATCTCGTCGGCGTGGTCCTCGGCGGCACGGCCGCCGACGTCGGGGTTGGCGCCGGCGCCGAGGCCGCGGGTGAGCTCGCGGCCGATGTCGAGCTTGACGTCGGCGTCGCTCATGAGGAGGGCCTGGGCGTCGGTGTTGATCGCGATGAACTCGACACCCTTGAGCCCCACCTCGATCATCCGGTTGACGGCGTTGACGCCGCCACCGCCGATGCCCACGACCTTGATGATGGCCAGGTAGTTCTGTGCAGCTGCCACGGCGGCTTCGCCTTTCGATGGAGGTCGGTACGGGTCTGGGTGCGACGCGGCGCGGGTGGTGGCCCGCGCGGGGAAGTCGTCCGACTCGGCGTGTCCGCAACTCTGACCCTCAGGTGGAGGGTTATAGTTATGTCAACCTCGTCGTGCGGACGACACTAGGCAGCACACCCGGTCCGATCCGGGAGGACACGCCGCGTGTCGCGCGTGTCGTGCCTCCCGTCGTGTGTGCCGCGTCGGGGCGTGCCGCGTCGTGCGGGGACGGGTCAGTCGTCGCCGCAGACGGCGGGCTGGGTGCAGACGGTGGGCTGGCCCGGGACGGAGACGTCGTAGATCGGGGCCTCCTGGGCGGCGAGGAGGCCGGCGAGGACCTCGGCCTTCTGCTCCGAGGCGTCCGAGCTCCCCCACCGGACGGTGCGGCCGTCGCGCATCGCCAGCGAGACCTGGTCGATCGTGCGGACCTCGACGTGGTCGACCGCGGCGGCGAGCTCCTCGGGCAGGGCCGCGACGATCGCGGCGGCCTCGACGAGCGCGTCGTCGGCGACGTCGGCCGAGACCTGCACGCGCGGCAGGCCCGGAGGTGCCTTGCGGAAGCGGTCGAAGACCACGCCCTCGGCGTCGAGCCCGCGGACGTCGCCGCCGATCGCGACCACCGCCACCGGCGTGCGCTCGGTGACCTCGACCAGCACCTTGTCCGGCCACTGCCGCGACACGTCGACCTCGCGCACCGGCGCCAGGGTCTCGACCCGGGCCTCGATGGCCGCGAGGTCGAGCGTGGCGAGCGGCTCCCCCGTCGGGACGGCGGCCGCGCTGCGGACCTCGCCGGTGCTGAGCCGGTCGGTGCCGCGCACCTCGACGCCCTGCACGGCGAGCCGCTCGGAGAAGAACACCAGCCACAGCCCGCCGACGAGCAGCGCGAGCACCAGCACCACCGCGAGCACGAGCCGCCAGCGGCGTCGCCGGCCGGCCCGCTGCCGGCGGACGAACCGGCGGCGGGTGCGCTCGAAGGTGTCGGTGCTCGACCGGTCAGCCATGGTCGGCCAGCAGCTCCAGCACGAGGGGGCCAACGGTGGTGATCGTGCCGGCGCCGAGCGTCAGCACCAGGTCGCCGGGGCGGGCGCGGCGCGCGAGCTCGGCGGCGACGTCGGCCAGGTCGGGCACGAACGCGACCCGGTCGGCCGGCAGCGGCACCGAGCCGGCGACGTACGCCCCGGTGACGTCGGGGTCGGCCTCCTCGCGGGCGAGGTAGACGTCGGTGAGCACGACCTCGTCGGCGGCGCCGAGGGCCTGACCCATCGCCTCGCCGAAGATCCGCGTGCGCGAGACCAGGTGCGGCTGGAAGGCGACGACGAGCCGCCCCTCCCCCGCCAGCGCGCGACCCGACTGCAGGTCGCCGATGATCTCGGCGGGGTGGTGGGCGTAGCTGTCGTAGACGCGGACGCCGCCGGCCTCGCCCTTGCGCTCCATCCGCCGCTTCGTCCCGGTGTACGCCGCCAGGCCGGCCGCCAGCGCGGCGTGGTCGAGCCCGAGGGCCAGCCCGGTGGCCAGCGCGGCCAGCGCGTCGGCGAGGTAGTGGTCGCCGGGCGACCAGAGCGTGATCCCCGCGAGCGCGTCCGGGCCGACGTCGACCGAGTCCGCAGCGTCGGCGCGGGTGGAGACGGTGACGACGCGGCGGCCGAGGGCCCGGTGCCGCTCGGCCAGCGCCGCCGCCCCGGGGTCGTCGACCACGCAGACGAGGAACCCGTCGGGCGAGACGGTGTCGGCGAACTCGTCGAACGCGGCGGCGTACGCCTCCGGGGTGCCCCACTGGTCGAGGTGGTCGGCGTCGACGTTGGTGACGACGGCGGCGTGCGGCGCGTAGTGCAGGAACGCGCCGTCGCTCTCGTCGGCCTCGGCGACGAAGAGGTCGCCGCTGCCCTCGGCCGCGTTGGTGCCGGTGGCGGCGAGCTCGCCCCCGACCGCGTAGGTCGGGTCGGCGCCGGCGGACTGGAGCGCGACGGTCAGCAGCGAGGTGGTGGTGGTCTTGCCGTGGGTGCCGGCGACGGCGACGACGCGGCGACCGGCCATGACCGAGGCGAGCGCGGAGGAGCGTGGGAGGACGCGCAGGCCGCGGCGGACGGCCTCGACGTACTCCGGGTTGTCCTCGCGGACCGCGGTGGAGACCACGAGGGTGTCGGCGTCGCCCACCTGGGCGGCGTCGTGGCCGACGAAGACGGTCGCGCCGGCCTCGCGCAGGGACGCCAGCGTGGCGCTGTCGACGCCGTCGCTGCCGCTCACCCCGATGCCGCGGGCCAGCATGATCCGGGCGATCGCCGAGAGGCCGGCGCCGCCGATGCCGACGAAGTGGACGCGGCCGAGCTCCTCGGCGGGCGGGACGACGTCCGGGACGGGGATCCTCACGCGCCGGCCCCGCCGACCTCGAGCACGATGCGGGCCAGCTCCTCGTCGGCGTCGCGCGGGACCAGGCCGCTGGCGGCCGCGCTCATCGCGGCGAGCCGCTCGGCGTCGTGGGCCAGGCCCGGGACGGTCGCCGCGACCCACTCGGAGGTGAACGCCGCGTCGGAGACCAGCAGCGCTCCCCCGGCGTCGACGACGGGCCGGGCGTTGTGCTCCTGCTCGCCGTTGCCGATCGGCAGCGGCACGAAGACCGTGGGCACGCCGGACGCGGCGGCCTCGGTGACGCTGTTGGCGCCGGCCCGGCAGACCATCAGGTCCGCGGCGGCCAGCGCGAGGTCCATCCGGTCGACGAAGTCGACGACGACGTACGGCGTGCCGGTCGCCACGGGCGTCGCCTCGCCCTTCGGGCCGACGACGTGCAGCACCTGCACGCCGGCCGCACCGAGGGCCTCGGCAGCACCGGAGACCGACTGGTTGAGCCGGCGCGCGCCCTGGGAGCCGCCGGTCACGACGAGCGTGGGCAGGTCGGGGTCGAGCCCGAAGAAGGCCCGCGCCTCGGCCCGCAGCGCCGGCCGGTCGAGGGTGGCGATCATCCGGCGGATCGGCAGGCCGACGTACTCCGCCTTGGGCAGCGGCGTGTCGGGGAAGGACACCGCGACACGACGCGCGACGCGCGCCCCGACCTTGTTGCCGATGCCGGGCAGGGCGTTCTGCTCGTGGACGACGACCGGCACCCCGCGACGGCGGGCGGCGAGGTACGCCGGCACCGACACGTAGCCGCCGTAGCCGACGACCACGTCGGGCCGGACCCGGTCGAGCACGTCGTTGGTCGCGCGGACGGCCGCGCGCAGCCGGGACGGCACGCGCAGCAGGTCGCCGCCGACCTTGCGGGGCAGCGGCACCGGCGGGATGAGCTCGAGGGGGTAGCCGGCCTCGGGCACGACGCGGTTCTCCAGCCCGCGGGGCGTGCCCAGGCAGGTGATCTCCACGTCGGGCCGCAGCCGCTTGAGGGCATCGGCGGTGGCGAGCAGGGGCGAGGTGTGGCCGGCGGTTCCACCGCCGGCGAGCAGGACGCGCATCGCGGGTCAGCCTACGAGCGAGCGGCCGCGCTCGCGCTTGCGGTGCGCGAGGGCGCGGGCCGCCTCCGGCTCGCGGCGGGCGAAGCCGATGAGCAGGCCGAGGGCCACCAGGGACGGGAGCAGCGCGGACCCGCCGTAGGAGACCAGCGGGAGCGGGATGCCGATGACCGGCAGCAGGGCCAGCACCATGCCGACGTTGATGATCATCTGGCCGATCAGCCACACCACGATGCCGAAGGTGCAGTAGCGCACGAACGGGTCGGCGGTCTCGCGGGCGACCCGGAGCGCGGCGTAGGCGATGGTCAGGAAGAGCCCCACGACGAGCAGCGTGCCGACCAGGCCGAGCTCCTCGCCGAGCACGGCGAAGATGAAGTCGGTGTGGGCCTCGGGCAGGTCGCCCCACTTCTGCTGGCTGGCGCCGATGCCCTGGCCGAAGACGCCGCCGGTCGAGAGCGCGTACAGGCCGTGGGCGGGCTGCCAGCCCGCGTCGTGGTAGTCCTGGAAGGGGTCGACGAAGTTGGTGATGCGCCCCAGCCGCTCGGAGCTGGTGGAGGCGATGAAGATCGCCAGCACGCTGAGGATCGACAGGCTGAAGGTGAAGAAGCGCGCGGGCGCACCGACCACCCACAGCAGGCCGAGCAGGATCGCCATGAAGACCAGCGCGGTGCCGAGGTCGCGGCCCACGACGACGAGCGCGGTGGCCAGCAGCAGGCCGGGGACGACCGGCACCATGATCTGGTGCAGCTGGCCGAGCCGGCGCTCCTTGTTGGCGTAGGTCGCCGCGGCCCAGATGACCAGGGCCAGCTTGGCGATCTCCGAGGGCTGGATCTGGATCGGGCCGAGCGCGAGCCAGTTCTGGTTGCCGTTGACGGTGACGCCGAGGAAGGCGGTCATCAGCAGCAGCACGAGCGCGACGAGGTACGCCGGGAACGCGAGCCGCTTGAGCCAGCGCGTGCTCATCCGGCTGGCGACGTACGCCGCCGGCAGGCCCAGCGCGACCCACATGAGCTGGCGGGTGACGATCGCGTAGGAGTTGTCGAAGACGCGGAAGGAGTACACGCTCGACGCGCTCAGCACCATGATCAGACCGATGGTGAGCAGCAGCCCGGACGCGCCGAGCAGCAGGTAGTAGGCCGTCAGCGGCTTGTCGAGCGCCTCGCGGACCGCCGCGAACCAGGCGAACCGACCGGTGCGCGGCTCGGCGGCCTCGGCGGGCTCCCGGGCCGTCGGGGACGTGCGGGACTCCCCCGGCTCACGGCTCGGCCGGCCGGCCGACCGGCTGCTGGGCGGCTCGACGGTGGTGGACACGGCCCGCCTCCTCGTCTCGCTGCCTCAGTGCTGCCCGGTCCTCCTGCGCACGGCGGCCGCGAACTGCTCCCCGCGGTCGGCGTAGCTGGCGAACAGGTCCATGGAGGCGCATCCGGGAGCCAGCAGGACCGTGTCGCCGGGTCGGGCCAACGTGGCCGCCGCCTCCACGACGCGCTCCATGGGAGCCTGTTCGGCACCAGTCTCACCGGCGTCGACGTCGATCACGGGCACATCGGGCGCGTGTCGCGCGAGCGCCTCGGCGACCACCCCGCGGTCGCGGCCGAGGAGGACGACGCCGCGCAGCCGGTCGCGCACCGTGCGGACCAGGTCGTCGAAGCGCGCGCCCTTGGCCAGGCCGCCCGCGATCCAGACGACCGGGTCGTGGGCCTGCAGCGAGGACTGGGCCGCGTGGGGGTTGGTGGCCTTGGAGTCGTCGACCCAGGTGACGCCCTCGTGCTCGGCCACGACCGCGATGCGGTGGGCGTCGGGGCGGAAGGCGCGCAGCCCGTCGCGGACCGCCTGCTGGGAGACCCCGTGGGCCCGGGCGAGCGCGGCCGCCGCCAGCGCGTCGGCGACGAAGTGCGGGGCGGGGCTGGCGAGGTCGGCGACCGTGCACAGCTCGGCCGCGCTCGTGCCGCGCTCCTCGATGAAGGCGCGGTCGACGAGGATGTCCTCGACCAGGCCGACCATGCCGACGCCCGGCATGCCGAGGGTGAAGCCGATCGCACGGGCGCCGTCCTGCACGTCGGCCTCGCGGACCAGCCGCTCGGTCGCGGGGTCGGCGACGTTGTAGACGCAGGCGCGCTGGACGCCCTCGTAGACGCGGCCCTTGTCGGCGGCGTACGCCGTCATCGGGTCCGCGTCGCCGGCCCAGCCGCCGGCGTACCAGTCCAGGTGGTCCTCGGCGAGGTTGAGCACGGCCGCGGACTCGGCCGCCATCGAGCGGGTGTAGTGGAGCTGGAAGCTGGAGAGCTCGACGGCCAGCGCGTCGTACGGCGTGGGGTCCATGACCGCCTCGACCAGCGGCAGGCCGACGTTGCCGGCGGCGACGCTGCGCAGGCCGGCGGCGCGCAGGATCGCGTCCAGCATCTGCACGGTCGTGGTCTTGCCGTTGGTGCCGGTCACCGCCAGCCAGGGCGCGGCGTGCTCGGGGTGGCGCAGGCGCCAGGCGAGCTCGACCTCGCCCCAGACGGGCACGCCGCGGGCGTGGGCCTGGGCCAGCAGCGGCGCGTCGGGGCGCCAGCCGGGGCTGGTGACCAGCACGTCGACGTCGTCGGGAAGGACGGCCGTGGCGCCCTGCTCGAGCCGGATCGAGGCACCGAGCACCTCGAGCAGCTCGGCCTTCTCCTCCTTGCCGGAGGCCGACTCGTCGAGCGCGGTGACGTCGGCACCGAGGTGGAGCAGGTTGTCGGCGGCGGCGAAGCCGGAGACCCCGAAGCCGGCGACGACGGCGCGGACGCCCTCCCAGGACTCGGTCTGGCCGAGGCTGTCGAGACGGTCGGCGGCGCCCATCAGATTCCTGCGACCCACTCGGCGTAGAAGATGCCGAGGCCGGCGGCGACGCAGAGGCCGGTGACGATCCAGAACCGGATGACGACCGTGACCTGCTCCCAGCCGAGCATCTCGAAGTGGTGGTGGATGGGTGCCATCCGGAAGATCCGCTTGCCGCCGCTGATCCGGAACCAGCCGACCTGGAGCATCACCGAGAGGGTCTCGACGACGAAGACCCCGCCGAGCACGACGAGCAGCAGCTCGGTGCGGGTGAGGATCGCGAAGCCGGCGAGCGCCGAGCCGAGCGCGAGCGAGCCGGTGTCGCCCATGAAGATCTGCGCCGGCGAGGCGTTCCACCACAGGAAGCCGAAGCAGGCGCCGGTGATCGCGGCGGCGATGACGGCCAGGTCGAGCGGGTCGCGCACCTCGTAGCAGGTGGCGCCGGGCGAGATCTCGCAGGACTGGTTGTTCTGCCAGATGTTGACCAGCGTGTAGGCGCCGAAGACCATCACGCTCGCACCGGTGGCGAGCCCGTCGAGGCCGTCGGTGAGGTTCACCGCGTTGGAGGTGGCGGTGACGATCAGCCAGATCAGCGCCATCACCACGACGGTCGGCAGCGCGAAGGCGGTGAAGTCGCGGATGAAGGAGATGTGGTCCGAGGCGGGCGTGCGGCCGCGGTCGTCCTCGAGCCACGGCGAGAGCGCCAGGAAGCCGAAGACCAGCGCGATGACGGTCTGCCCGACCATCTTGGCCTTGCTGCGCAGGCCCAGGCTGCGCTGCTTGGAGATCTTGATGAAGTCGTCGAGGAAGCCGACCAGGCCCATGCCGACGAAGAGGAAGAGCAGCAGCAGCGCCGAGGCCGACGGCTCGCTCATCGTGATCAGCTTGGCGGCGAAGTAGCCGATGACGGTCGCGGCGATGATGACGACGCCGCCCATCGTGGGCGTGCCGCGCTTGGTGTGGTGGCTGGTGGGGCCGTCGTCGCGGATCTCCTGGCCGTAGCCCAGCCGGGTGAACTGCGTGATGGCGACCCGGGTGCCGAGCAGGGAGATGAGCAGGGCGAGCCCACCCCCGAGCAGTACGGCTCTCACGACACGGCCTCCAGCAGTCCCTCCGCGACGACCTCGAGCGCGGCTCCGCGCGAGGCCTTGACGAGGACGGCGTCCCCGGCCGCAGCATTCTTCCGCACCCAGGCCAGTGCTTCGTCCCGCCCCGCCGTGAGCATCGCCTCACCGCTCCAGCCGGCGACCGACCGGGCGCCCTCGGCGATGCCGGCGGCCGGGTCCCCGACAGCGACGACGACGTCGATGCCGGCCTCGGCCGCGGCACGGCCCACGCCGACGTGGTCGTCGTGGCTGGTGGGGCCGAGCTCGCGCATCTCCCCCAGCACCGCGACCGTACGCCGCGTGCCGCGCCGCCCGATGGCGGCCAGCGCCTCGATCGCGGCGACGGTCGACGCCGGGTTGGCGTTGTAGGTGTCGTTGAGCACCACCAGGCCGTCGGCCCGCTCGCGCAGCTCCATCCGCCAGCGCGACGCGCTCTCCGCGGTCGACAGCGCGGTCGCGACGTCGGCGGCCTCGCAGCCGACGGCGAGCGCCATCGCGGCGGCCGCGGCGGCGTTGGCGACCTGGTGGGCCCCGACCTGCCGCAGCGCGACCGGGTGCCAGGCCCCCGCGTGGCCGAGCTCGAAGGTCGGGCGGCCGAGCTCGTCGAGCTCGAGCCCGCGCCAGGTGACGTCGCCGGCCTCTCCGAAGGTCAGCACGCAGGCCTCGGTGCGCGGCGCCATCGCCGCGACCAGCGGGTCGTCGGCGTTGAGGACGGCCGTGCCGGTGGCCGGGAGCGCCTCGACGATCTCGCCCTTGGCCCGGGCGATCGCCTCGCGGGAGCCGAACTCGCCGAGGTGGGCGGTGCCGACGTTGAGCACCGCGGCCACCGTCGGCGGCGCGACCTCGCACAGGTAGCGGATGTGCCCGATGCCGCGCGCCCCCATCTCGACGACGAGGTGGGTGGTGTCGGAGGTCGCGCGCAGCACGGTGAGGGGGACGCCGATCTCGTTGTTGAAGTTGCCCCGGGTCGCGACCGTGCTGTCGGGCACCCCGCTGCCGGCGACGGTCGCGAGCACGTGGGCGAGGTAGTCCTTGGTGCCGGTCTTGCCCTGGGACCCGGTCAGCGCCAGCACGGTGGCGCCGGTCCCGTCGACGACGTGGCGGCCCAGCCGGGCCAGCGCCGCGACCGGGTCGTCGACCAGCACCGAGGGGCGCCCGGTCCGCCGGCTGCCGAGCACGGCGTGGGCGTGCGCGGCGTACTCGTGGCCGTCGACCCGCTCCCCCGCGACCGCCACGAACAGCCCGCCGACGACGGGCTCGCGGCTGTCGAGGTACGCCGGCCCGGTCACCCGGGTGGTGCCGTCGCCGTCGACGGTGCCACCGACGACCGCCGCCACCTCGTCGAGCGTCATCGCGATCACGACCGCACCGCCTCCAGCTCCTCGCGCACGACCTCGCGGTCGTCGAACGGGTGGACCACGCCGGCCACCTCCTGGCCGGTCTCGTGCCCCTTGCCGGCCACCAGCACCACGTCGCCGGCCCGCGCGCGGGCGAGCGCCTCGCGGATCGCGGCGCGGCGGTCGCCGACCTCGACGACCTCGGCTCCCCCGGTCGCGCCGGCCAGCACGGCGGCGCGGATCGCGGCGGGGTCCTCGGTGCGGGGGTTGTCGTCGGTCACGACCAGCACGTCGGCGAGCCGGGAGGCGATCTCGCCCATAGTCGGCCGCTTGCCGGGGTCGCGGTCACCGCCCGCACCGAGCACGACGACGAGCCGGCCCTCGGTCACCGGGCGCAGGGCGGCCACGGCCGCCTCGACGGCGTCGGGCTTGTGGGCGTAGTCGACGACCACCACGAAGTCCTGGCCGGCCTCCACGCGCTCGAGCCGGCCGGGGACGCCCGCGCCGGTGGCGATGCCGTCGGCGACCGTGGCCGGGTCCAGCCCCGCCTCGGCGCAGGCGGCGACGGCCGCGAGGGTGTTGGCCACGTTGAAGCCGCCGGGGATCGGGCAGGCCGCGGGCACGTCGACGCCGTCCGGACCGACGACGCGGAACCGCGAGCCGTGCGGGTGCAGCTCGACGTCGACCGCGCGCCAGTCGGCCTCGGCGCCGGTGGCGGAGAACGTGCGGACCGGCAGCGTCGTCTCGGCGACCAACCGGCGGCCGTGCTCGTCGTCGACGTTGACCAGCGCGCGCCGGGCCCGCTCGGGGGTGAACAGCGACGCCTTGGCGCGGTAGTAGTCCTCGACGTCGGCGTGGAAGTCGAGGTGGTCACGGCCGAGGTTGAGGAAGACCGCGACGTCGAAGACGATCCCGTCGACCCGGCCCATCACCAGCGCGTGGCTGGAGACCTCCATCAGGCAGGTGTCGACCTCCTGCTCGACCATCGCGGCGAAGAGGCCGTGCAGGTCGGGCGCCTCGGGGGTGGTGAGCGTCGTCGCCACGTCGGTGCCGCGGACCCGGGTGCCGACCGTGCCGATCACCGCGGCGGGCACGCCGGCGGCGGTCAGGCCGCTCTCGGCCAGCCGCGTCGTCGTCGTCTTGCCCTGGGTGCCGGTCACGCCGACCATCCGCATCCGCGTCGCCGGGTCGCCGTTCACCTGGGCGGCCAGGCGCCCCAGCAGGCGCCGGGGGTCGTCCGCCACCAGGAGGGGTACGTCGGCGGGCGCCCGGTCGGCGCCGGCCGGGTCGGTCAGCACGGCGACCGCACCCGCCTCGACGGCACCCGCCACGTAGTCGATGCCGTGCACGCGGGCGCCCGGCAGGGCGGCGTACAGGTCACCGGGCCGGACCCGCTGGGAGCTCAGCGAGACGCCGGTGACCGCGGTGTCGTCGGCGCCCTCCCCGCCCCGGGTGCTCAGGCCGCCCACGGCCGACGCGAGGTCGGCGAGGGTCGTGCGGCGGGGGTGGCGGGGGCGGCTGGTGGGGGCGTTCATGACCCGGCGAGGGTATCGCCGCGGCTCACCACTCGACCGGCAGGCGGGAGGGCCGCGTGCCCGTCGGGGGGACCCCGTAGCGGCCGAGGGCGTAGCCCATGAGCTTGCTGAACGCCGGGCCGGCGACCGAGCCGCCGCCCCCGCCGTTGGCCGGGTCCTGCACCACGACGTAGACGGTGAACCGCGGGTCGTCGGCCGGGGCGAAGCCCGCGAAGGACACCGTGAAGCCGTTGTAGCCGCCCGCGACGGCGCGCTGCGCGGTGCCGGTCTTGCCGGCGACGCGGTAGCCGGGCACGGCGGCGGCCGGCGCGACGCCGGCGTCGGGGTCGATGACGCGCTCCATCATCTTCATCGTCTGGCGGGCGGCGTCCTCGCTGACCACGCGGCGGCGGGTCGCGGTGTCGGTGCCGACCTCGGTGCCGTCGGGGAGCTCGGCGGTTCCCTGGATGATGTTGGGGTCCACCCGCACGCCGCCGTTGGCGATCGTGTTGACCGCCGCGGCCATCTGCACGGCGTTGACCGAGAGCGCCTGGCCGAAGGCGATGCGGTCCTCGGTCTGGTCGGTCCACAGGCTGCCGCTGGGCAGGATGCCGCCGGACTCGCCGGGCACGCCGAGGCCGGTGCGTGCCCCGAGCCCGAAGTCGACGAGGTAGTCGCGCAGCTGGCCGGGCTCGAAGTTGTCGGCCGCGAGCACGGTGCCGATGTTGGAGGACTTGGCGATGACGCCGGCGAGGGTCAGCTTGATCTCGCCGTGGTCGAACCAGTCGCCGATCGGGCTGTCCTGGCGCTGCAGCTGGGGCGGCACGGTGATCCGGGTGCGGGCGGTCACCTTGCCGGCGTCGATGAGCGCGGCGGCCGTGAGCACCTTCTCCACCGACCCGGGCTCGTAGACGTCGCCGAGGGCGCGCGAGACGCGGCTGCCCTTGTCGGCCAGCTCCGGGGAGTTGGCGTCGAACGTCGGGTGGTCGGCCAGGGCGAGGATGTCGCCGGTGCGGGAGTCCATGACGACCGCGAAGCCCGACTCGGCCCGCGAGGTCTGCACGGTCTGGCGGAGCACGCGCTGGGCGTACCACTGCATCTCGCGGTCGATCGTCGTGCGCAGGTCCTTGCCGTCGACCGGGGCGACCTTGAGGTTGTCGCCCAGCGGCAGCTTGTTGCCGCCGCCGACCTCGTAGCGCGCCGAGCCGTCCTTGCCGGCCAGCCAGTGGTGGAAGGCCAGCTCGAGGCCGAGCAGGGGCTGGTCGCCCTTCTCCGGGTCGGGCGTGCCGAGCGCGCCGACGATGTTGGCCGCCACGTCGCCGGCGGGGTACTCCCGCACCGGGTCGCGCCGGGTCAGGATCCCGTCGTAGCCGCGCTCGCGCGCCTCGGAGACCACGTCGTTGGCCAGCGTCGAGGGCACCTGGCGCGCGATGTACTCGAAGCGGCTGCCCGCCTCGCGCAGCCGCTCCAGCGTCGAGGGGTAGTCCACGTCGAGCCGGCGCGCGAGGAACGTCGCGATCTCCGGCGCCTGCTCGGCGGTCAGCTTCGGGTCGGCCACGACCATGAGGCCGTCGACGGAGTTGGCCAGCGGCTCGCCGTTGCGGTCGAGGATGTCGCCGCGCCGGGCCGGGAGCACCACGTCCTGGGTGCCCTCGGCGGCCGCCATCGCGGCGTACGACCCCGGGTCGAGGCCCTGCAGCTGCACGAGCCGGCCACCGAAGACCGAGAGCACCATCGCGATGAGGACGAACCCGACCCGCAGCCGCAGCTGAGGCGAGCCGCGGAGGGCGCCGCGTCGGCCGCGGACGGGGCGGGTACGGCGCACGTGGTCTCCCGGGGTGCTGCGTGCTGTGGTGGACGGGGGTGGTGCGGGGGGCCCGGGTCAGCCGCGGGCGCGGCCCTGCCGGGTCTGCTGCTGGTTCTGCTGGTTCTGCTGGGACCCCTGTGACTGCTGGGACTCCTGTGAGGCGTTTCTACCGCCGCGGTCGCCATTGCGGCCGTCACCACGCGTCGTGTCGCCGGAGTTTCGTCCGCCGTTGCCGCGGCCGCGGTCCTCGGGCAGCACGCCCTCGGGCGGCGCCTCGACGGTGACGACGTTCGGCGCGGGGTCCAGCACCGCGGGCAGCGCGGGCTGGCCGGGGCTGATCGGGAGCCTGCCCTCGGGCCCGGCGGGCGTGGGGTCGCCCTCGATCCGCCCGGTGTCGAGGTCGAGGAACGCGGGGGCCGCGGGCACGACCATGCCGAGGCGGGTGGCCCGCTTGGCGATCGTCTGCGGGTCGCGGAGGCGCTCGATCTCCATGGTCAGGGTCTGCTCGCGGGCGGCGAGCGCGTCGGCCTGCTTCTCCAGGGCGGTGGCGGCGAACGACGCCTGCTGCATCTGGGTGTTGAACAGCAGCAGCCCGACCACCCCGCCGAGGAGCACCACCGTCACGAGCGTCACGAACGGCACCCGGGCGGCCCGCACCCGGCGGGCGGGGACGACGGTCAGCCGGGCCCGCTCGACGGCGGCCCCGGCCAGGCGCGGGACGCGGGAGCGGATCTGCGCAGCGGCGCTGGAGGTGGTGCTCATGAGCCTGCTCCCTGGTTGGCACGAAGACGTTCGACGGCGCGGAGGCGGACCGAGGCCGCCCGGGGGTTCTCGGCGACCTCCCGCTCGTCGGCCTGCTCCGCGCCGCGGGTGACCAGCCGGAGGGCCGGCTCGCTCCCCTCGGGGACGAACGGCAGGTCGACGGGGACGGTGCTGCGGGTGGCGGCGGTGAAGGCCTGCTTGACCAGCCGGTCCTCGAGGGAGTGGTAGGACTCCACGACCACGCGGCCGCCGACGCCGATGGCGTCGATCGCCGCGGGGATCGCGCGGCGCAGCACGGCCAGCTCGTCGTTGACCTCCATGCGCAGCGCCTGGAAGGTGCGCTTGGCCGGGTGCCCGCCGGTGCGGCGCGCCGGCGCCGGGATCTCGGCGTACAACAGCTCGACCAGGGGTCCGGAGGTCGTGAACGGCTGGGTCTCGCGGCGGCGGACGACGGCGTGCGCGATCTTCTTGGCGAACTTCTCCTCGCCGTAGTCACGCAGCACCCGGGTCAGCTCGCCGGCGGAGTAGGTGTTGAGCACGTCGGCCGCGGTCGGGCCGGTGGTGCCGTCCATGCGCATGTCGAGCGGGGCGTCCTCGGCGTAGGCGAACCCGCGCTCGCGGACGTCGAGCTGCATCGAGGAGACGCCGAGGTCGAAGAGCACGCCGTCGACCGAGGCCAGGCCGAGGTCGTCGAGGACGTCGGGCAGCTCGTCGTAGACGGCGTGGACGGCGGTGAAGCGGTCGCCGTACGCCGCCAGCCGCTCGCCAGCGCGGCGCAGCGCCTCGGGGTCGCGGTCGATGCCGACCACCCGCGCGCCGTCGATCCGCTCGAGGACGGCCTCGCTGTGGCCGCCGAGGCCGAGCGTGCAGTCGACGAGGACGGAGCCCTCGCGCTCGAGGGCGGGCCGGAGCAGCGCGACGACCCGGTCGAGCAGCACCGGGACGTGACGGGGCTGGCTCATCGGCGGCTCAGCTCCCGAGCCGGGCGAGCAGGAGGAAGGTGACCGCCAGCACGACCGAGCTGGCCGCGGAGAAGGCCATCAGGACGGCGGCGTCGCGGGCCTGGTGCCGCACGCGCGGGACGGCACCGTCGGTCGTCCTCGCGGACGTCACGTGCGTGGTGCTCATCGGTCTCGACCCCTGATGTCGTGGTGCTGGGTGGTGCGGAGTGGGTGCTGCTGGGTGGTGCGTGCTGCTGCGGTGCCGCAGGGCCAGGTCTCCTGCCCGCTCCCCCGATGGGGAAGAGCCGCCACCTGGCACCGGGGAAGGTGCGCCAGCTGGCGGGGAGAGCGGGCCAGAGACCTGGCCCTGCGGTTCCGCTGTCTAGTTCTCGTCGGTCCTGGTCGGGGTGCTCCTGGTGTGGAGCGGGTGGTGCGGTGTGGTGCGGTGTGGTGCGGTGTGGTGCGGTGTCAGTCCTCGCCGGCCTCGTCGAGCTCGGCGAACTTGCGCTGCGCCTCGCTGGAGAACGCCTCCCAGCGGGCCGGGTCCCAGATCTCGATCCGGTCCATCACGCCGATCACGACCACGTCCTTCTCCAGCGACGCGTAGTCGCGGAGGTTCGCCGGGATCGAGATGCGGCCCTGCTTGTCCAGCGACCCCTCGTCCGCGCCGGCGAAGAGCACGCGGGCGTACTCACGGGCGGACTTGTTGGTCATCGGCGTCGCCCGGGCCCGCTGTGCCTCCTGCATGAAGACGTCGCTGGGCCACACGACCAGGCAGTTCTCCTGACCCTGCGTCACGACGAGCCCCTCTGCGAGTCGGTCCCTGAACTTCGCCGGGAGGAACAGCCGCCCCTTCTCGTCGAGTCGGGGGGTGTAGGTGCCCATGAAGAACATCGGGCACCTCCATCAGCCACGTTCCACCACTTCGCACCACTTTAACCCACTTCTCCCCACCGTCAACCACATCGGGCGTGTCCGCACGCCGATTTCCGCCGACGGCCGGCCGATCCCCTCCCCCGCCGGGCGCCGCCCGTCCTCGTGGACGCCTGCGGTGTTTGCGCAGGCCAGGGCCGCTGTCCGGGCCACCGGGCCGACCCGTGGTGGCCCGGGTGGGGCCCGGGTGGAGCGTGGGTGGGGGGCGCGGTGGGGCGGAGTGGGGTGGAAGGTGGGGAGCAGGTGCCTCGAGGAGCGGCTCTCGGGGTCGCGCCGGCCCGCGGCGTACCTCTCGGCGCACGTGGTCGGTCGGAGGGCGACGCAGGTTGCCGTCACCGAATACGGTGGACGCACGTGTCAGAGGGACGGAAGGGTCGACGTGGTTGCTCCGACAGCGGGGGGTGCTGACCTCGAGACGCTCGCGCGCGTGGTCGCGCGGATCCGGTCCAACATCGAGCGGGTCATCGAGGGCAAGCCCGACGTCGTCTCGGCCTCGCTCGTCGTGCTGATGGCCGAGGGTCACCTGCTCATCGAGGACGTCCCCGGCGTCGGCAAGACGATGCTCAGCAAGGCGCTGGCCCGCAGCATCGACTCCACCGTGCGGCGCATCCAGTTCACGCCCGACCTGCTGCCCTCGGACGTCACCGGCGTCTCGGTGTTCAACCAGACGACGCGCGAGTTCGAGTTCCGCCCCGGAGGCATCTTCGCCAACATCGTGGTCGGCGACGAGATCAACCGGGCGTCCCCCAAGACCCAGTCCGCGCTGCTGGAGTGCATGGAGGAGCGGCAGGTCACGGTCGACGGCACGACCTACCAGCTCGACACGCCGTTCATGGTGATCGCGACGCAGAACCCGATCGAGATGGAGGGCACCTACGCCCTCCCCGAGGCCCAGCGCGACCGGTTCATGGCCCGGGTGTCGGTCGGCTACCCCGTCGAGGCGGCCGAGATCGCGATGATCGGCTCCCACGCCGGCGCGAGCCCGCTGGAGGACCTCGAGCCGGTCACCGACGCCGCGGAGATCCGCAAGCTGACCAGCATCGTCGCCCAGGTCCACGTCTCGGAGGCGGTGCAGCGCTACGTCGTCGCGCTGACGAGCGCGACCCGCCGCACCGAGGACCTCACCCTCGGCGCCTCGCCGCGCGCGACGCTCCACCTGGTCCGCGCGGCCAAGGCGTACGCCGCCATGGCCGGCCGCGACTACGTGCTGCCCGACGACGTGGTCGCCCTCGCCCGGCCGGTGCTCGCCCACCGCCTGCTGCCCAGCGTCGAGGCGTCGATGAGCGGCCGCTCCACCGCGACGGTCCTCGACGGCGTGCTGGCCTCGGTGCCGGTGCCCGACGGCCCCCGCTCATGAGCCCCGCTGGCGGGAGGCCGTGCGGTGCGTGAGGCGCTCGCCGGCCTGACCGTCCGCGGACGGGCGTTCGTGGCGGCCGGCGTCACCGCGGTCGTGTGCGCGATCGTGCTCGGCCAGCCGGCGCTCACCCGGGTGGGCGTGCTGGTGCTGGCCCTCCCGACCGTGACCGCGCTGGTCCTCGCGCGCAGCCGCTACAAGCTGGCGCTGGTGCGCACTGTCGCCCCGCAGCTCGTCGCCGCCGGCCAGCCCGCGCGGGTCGACCTGACCCTGACCAACGAGGGACGCACCCCCAGCGGCGTGCTGCTCCTGGAGGACCACGTCCCCTACGTCCTCGGCTCGCGGCCCCGGTTCGTGCTGGAGGGCATCGGCCACGGGTGGCGGCGCCACGCGGCGTACCAGGTGCGCTCCGACGTGCGCGGGCGCTTCGAGATCGGCCCGATGTCGGTGCGCGTCGCCGACCCCTTCGGCCTCGTCGAGCTCGGGCGCTCCTTCCGCACCACCGCGTCGCTCACTGTCACCCCGCGGACCGTCCCGCTGCCGACGATCCCGCTCGGCGGCGGGTGGACCGGCGCCGGGGACAACCGGCCGCGCGCGTTCGCGACCGGGTCGGCCGAGGACGTCACCGTGCGGGAGTACCGCCGCGGCGACGACCTGCGCCGGGTCCACTGGCGCAGCTCGGCGCGCACCGGCGAGCTGATGGTGCGCCGCGAGGAGCAGCCCTGGCAGTCGCGCGCCACACTGTTCCTCGACAACCGCGAGGGCGCGCACCGCGGCCAGGGCGTCGCGTCGTCGCTGGAGGCCGCGGTCTCCGCAGCCGCCTCGATCGCGGTCCACCTGAGCCACCGCGGCTTCGCCGTGCGCCTGGTGACCGCCTCGGGCGAGGAGCCCGGCAGCGCCTGGCACCAGCGCGACGCCGACGTCGGCACCGGCCCGCTGCTCGAGGCGCTGGCCGTGCTGCAGCCGGTCCGCACGCCCCGGCTCGACGGGTCCTGGCTCGGCGAGCAGGGCCACGGCGGGCTCACCGTCGCCGTGCTCGGCGGGGTCGAGGCGCTCGACGTGCCCGTGCTGCGGCGGATGCGCCACCACGCGGGCTCCGGCCTGGCGCTCTCCCTCGACGTCGACGCCTGGGTGGACACCGACGGCACCGCCGCCCCGGGCGGCGCGGTCCCCGTGCTGGTCCAGCAGGGCTGGCGGGCCGTGCCGCTCGGCCCGCGCGACCGGCTCGACGCGGTCTGGCAGGACCTCTCCTCCGCCGCCGGCCGCGGCGTCCGCGCCACGGAGGTGGCCCGATGACACCCCGCCGCGCCAGCCGGACCACGACGCTCGCGGTCTCCGCCACCGCGGCCGCCACGACGTGGGTGGCCATGATGGCCTGGCGTCCGTTCACCGCCGAGCCCGAGCGCTACCTCGTCCCGCTGGCCGTCGTCGGCGCCGTCGTCGTCGGGTGCGGGGCCCTGGCCCGCTGGGCGCGGGTCCCGGCCGCGGTCGTGGTCCTCGCCCAGGTGCTCGCCGGCACCGTCGCCGCCAGCCTGCTCCTGACCGGCTACCCGCTCCCCCTCGGCCCCGGCCTGGTCGAGATGGAAGCGGTGGTGCGGGCGGCCGTCGACAGCGCCAACCAGTACGCCCCGCCCGTGCCGGCCTCCGCCCCCGGCGTCCACCCGCTGCTCGTCCTGGGCGGTCTCGGCTGCTTCGTGCTCGTCGACGCGCTGGTCGCCACCCTGCGCCGGGTGTCGTGGGCCGGAGTGCCGCTGCTGAGCATCTACAGCGTGCCCGTCGGCGTGCTGGGCGGCGGGCTGTCGTGGTGGGTCTTCCTGTTCACCGCCGCGGGCTTCCTGCTGGTGCTCTACCTGCACGAGGGCGACCGCGTCACCCGCTGGGGGCGCTCGGTCGAGCAGTCCCCGAGCGGCGGCTTCGGCGTGCGCACCGGCCGGCTGCGCACCACCGCGGCCGGCATCGGCGGCGTCGCCCTGGCGCTCGCCGTCGCCGTCCCGCTGGCGATCCCGACCTTCGACGTGCGCCTGGTGGACCTCGGCCGCGGCCCCGGCGGCGGGGACGACATCGAGCTCACCAACCCGCTCGCCGACCTGAAGCGCGACCTCGTCCGCGGCGACGACGACCCGGTGCTGCGCTTCACCACCGACGACCCCGACCCGTCGTACCTGCGCACCACCGCGCTCACCTGGTTCAACGGCCAGACGTGGAGCGCCGGCGACCGCGAGGTGCCGACCACCAACCTCCCGACCGGCGGCCTGCCGCCGTTCCTCGGCGTCGACCCCGGCCTGCGCGGCCGGACCTACGACTACCGGGTCAACGTCTACGAGTCCTTCCGGTCCTCCTGGCTGCCCGCCTGGGCGACCAGCACGGCCGTCCGCGCCGAGGGCGACTGGCGCTACGACCTGCAGACCCGCGACTTCCTCGCCGCCGACAAGGAGCTCGACACGGCCGGGCTGGACTACGAGCTGACCGGCATCCAGCTGGACTACGACGCGGCCGCGATGGCCCAGGCGCGGTCCAGCGCGGGCGTCGTCCCGACGACGTTCACCGAGCTGCCCGACATCCCCGACGAGGTGCGCGACCTGGCCATCCAGGTCACCCGGGAGGCGCCCACCCGCTACGAGAAGGCCGTCGCGCTGCAGCGGTGGTTCCGCGAGACCGGCGGGTTCGAGTACTCCACCGACGTCGCCGAGGGCAACGCCACCGACGACCTCGTCTCCTTCCTGCGGCCCGAGGGCCGGCGCGGCTACTGCGAGCAGTACGCCGCGTCGATGGCCGTCATGGCCCGGATGCTCGGCATCCCCGCCCGCGTCGCGGTCGGCTTCCTGCGCCCCGAGCGGATCGGGCAGGACACCTGGGAGTACAGCGCCCACGACCTCCACGCCTGGCCCGAGCTGTTCTTCGCCGGCAGCGGCTGGGTCCGCTTCGAGCCGACCCCCGCCGCCCGCGCCGCCACCGCCCCGCCGTGGACTCGCCAGGACGTCGCCGCCCCCGACCCCGAGACCCCGGACCGCACCGACGCCGCCGCCCCGCAGCGCCCCGACCGGCCCGACCTGCCGGCCGCGCCGGTCGAGGAGGAACCGGCCGCCGCCGACGACGGCGACTCCGACGCCCTGGCCTGGCTGCTGCCCACGGTCGGTGGGCTCCTCCTCGCCGGCCTGCTCGTGGGCCTGGCCGTCCTGCCCCGCACGATCCGCACCCGACGCCGCGGCCGCCGTCTCTCCGCCGGCCCCGAACCGGCCTGGGCGGAGCTGCGCGACACCGCGCTCGACCTCCGGCTCTCCTGGCCGCCGTCCCGCTCGCCGCGCCAGACCGCGGACTGGCTCGCCGAGCAGTTCGGCGCGCCCACGGACGACCGCGCCCGGGTGCCGCGCCGCGGCGCCCACCTCGACCCCGACGCCGGGCACGCCCTCGGCCGGGTCGTCGCCGCCCTGGAGGTGCTGCGCTACTCACCCCGCGCCGAGGAGGCCACCGCCACCCTGCGCGCGGAGGTGGAGACCGTCACCGACGCCCTGTACGCCGGCGCACCGCCCCGCGCCCGCCGGCTCGCCGCCTGGTGGCCGCGGTCGGTGCTGCTGCGCGCGCCCCGCCCGGCCGACTCCCCCACCGAGCCGGGCCAGACCCGCTACGGCGGGGTCGTCGACCACGTCCGCGGCTGAGGGCCGCGGGCAGGCCCGCTGCGGCCCGGCGCGGGTGGTGCGGCCGCGGGTGGTGCGGCCGCTCCCGGCTCACGGGGTCTCGTCGACACTCACGGGGTCTCGTCGACGCTCGCCGGGGCTCGCTGCTCGACCAGCGGGAGCGGGCTGAGTGCGACCAGCGGGCGGGGCTCGCTGGTCAGCGGGTGCCGAGGCGGTCCCGGGCGGAACCTCCTCGGCCGACCGGGACGCTCAGAAGCCGCCGTTCTGCTCGCGGCGTCGGCGCCACCGCTCTTCCATCCGCTCCATGAAGGAGCCGGAGGTGCGGCGGGGGCGACGGGTGCGGCTCTTGCGGCCGCCGTCGATGACGGTGAACCCGCGGGACGGGTGGGCCGCCTGGCGCGGGTCGGCGGGCGCTGCCGCGGCGGCGGCCTGGCCGCGCATCGACGTCAGCGCGACGGTGCCCGAGCCGAGCATGACGAGGAAGCCGACGATGCCCACGACCGGGAGCTGGGTGACCGCGCCGGTCATCAGCAGGGCGACACCGGCGACGAAGCAGGCGCCGGCGGCGATGGCGCGGCGTCGAGCCGTGCGTCGCAGCGACGTCCCGCGCAACGTGGAGGCGAACTTCGGATCCTCCTCGGAGAGCGCGCGCTCCATCTGCTCGAGCAGTCGCAGCTCCTCTTCGGAGAGTGGCACCGTTCCTCCACTGGTCGTACGGCCGGTACACGCCCCACGTGGGTCGTGCCGCAAGTCTAGGCAGGCGTTCTGAAACGCGGTAGCCGCGTCAGAGAAATTCGTCACCGGCTCGTCCCACGGCGCCCTCCGGCGTGGTCCCCCGGCCCCGCGGCGCGGCCGTCGGGGCCGCCGTCGGCGCAGTCCTCGAGGCAGTCGTCGGGGCAGTAGTCGGGGGCAGCCGGAGCAGCGACGCGGGCCCGACCACGCCGGAGCCGAACCGGCCCGCGGCGCGGTCGACCGCCCGGTCCGCGTCGGACCAGCCGTGCTCACGCTCCCCCAGCACGCGCTGCCGGTGCACCCGGGTGCGTGGCACGAGGCCCTCGACCCGCACGCCGACGAGGCGGAGCGCGGCGCGCCGGCCCCGGCGACCGCCGGGCGCGGCGGCCACCAGCGCGTCGTGGAGCGCGACGGCCGCGGCGTACACCTCCTGGGTGACGTCGGTCGGCTCCGGCAGGGTCTGCGACCGGGTCAGCGTCGTGAAGTCGGTGTAGCGGACGGTCAGCGCGACCGTCCTCCCCGCGACGGACCCTGCGCGCAGGCGCCGGGTCACCTTGGTGGCGAGGCCCAGGATCTCGCGCAGCACCTCCTCCCGGTCGGTCAGGTCGCGGGCGAAGGTGCGCTGCGAGCCCATTGAGCGGTCGGGCTCCTGCGGTCCGCGGCGTTCGTGCAGCCGGCTGCGGTCACGCCCCCAGGCGAGGACCTGCAGCTGGTGTGCAGCGCCCGAGCCCACCGCGGCCCGCAGCTCCCCGACGGGTGCGTGCGCCAGCTGCCGGACGGTGCGCAGCCCGGCCCGCCGCAGCTTGGTGGCCGTCGCGTCGCCGACGCCGTACAGCTCGCCCACGTCGAGGGCGTGCAGGAAGTCGACGACGTCCTCGGGCGGGACGACGAGCACGCCGTCGGGCTTGGCGCGACGGCTGGCGATCTTGGCCACCGAGACCGTCGGCGCGACCCCCGCCGAGCAGGTGATGCCCTGCTCGGCCAGCACGGTCGCCCGGATCTGCTCGGCGATCGCGAGCGGCGAGCCGAGCAGCCGGGTCGCGCCGCGGACGTCGAGGAACGCCTCGTCGAGCGACGCCATCTCCACCTGTGGGGTGAAGCCCCGGAAGATCTCGCGGAGCGCCGTCGAGACCGCCGAGAACGTCGCGTGGTCGCCGGGCACGCACACCAGCTGCGGGCACAGCCGCCGGGCGCGCACCCCGGACATCCCGCCGCGCACGCCGTGGGCCCGCGCGGCGTAGTTGGCCGACAGCACCACGCCGCGGTGACCGCCGCCGACCGCCGCCGGCACGTGCTGGAGGTCGGGCCGGTCCCGCAGGGCGACGGAGGCGAAGAAGGCGTCCATGTCGACGTGCAGGATCGGGCAGTCCCACGACCGGTCGACCCGGCCACCGCTCACGACGCCCCCGCCGGCACCCCGCACAGACGCTGCCGCGCCGGCGCGCGGGCTGCGAGGTCAGCGAGGTCAGCGAGGTCAGCGGGCGAGCAGGTGCAGCTGGGTCGCGAGCGGGAGGTACTCGGCGCGGTCCGCGACGGCGTGCTCGAGCTCGACGAGCGCGGCCGCGGCTCCCGGCTCGGCGTCGAGCAGCGAGCCGGGCACGAGGTCGGCGAAGACCCGGACCGCGTGGACGGCGTCGACCGCGAAGCCGGCGTCGGCCAGCAGCCCCGCGACCTCGTCGCGGGTGAACCGACGACCCGAGCGGCCCGAGGCCGGCGCGGCACCCGGCTCGTCCTCGAGCAGGGCGAGCGCCTGGCCGAAGTGGCCGGCCATCGCCCGCGCGACGACCGCCGCGTGCCGCTGGGCGACCAGCAGGCTGAGCGCGCCGCCCGGCCGCAGCACGGAGCGGAGCGCACCGAGCGCGGCCGCCGGGTCGGCGACGACCTCGAGCACGCCGTGACACAGGACGACGTCGGCGGCGTCGGCCCCGACGACCTCCGCGAGCCCCGCCAGGTCGCCCTGGTGGGCGGCCACCTCGACCCCGCGCTCGCGGGCACGGCGGTCGAGCGAGGCCAGGGCGTCCGGGCTCGGGTCGACGACGGTGACCCGGTGCCCGAGCTGGGCGACCCGGACGGCGAAGCCGCCGGTGCCGCCCCCGATGTCGAGGACGTCGAGCGGTCCCCCGTCGAGCACCGGACCGAGGGCGCCCCAGACGACCGCCATCCGGGCCGCGGCGCGTCGTTCGCTGGGCCGGTCGCTGGGCCGATCGCTGGGCCGCTCGGGAACTGGCATGGCGCCCAGCCTAGGGCTCGGCGTCGACCTGGCACGCCCGGCTCACCCGACCCGTCGCACGACGTGGACCTGCACCGGCGCGTGCGGCACGAGGCCGAGCGCGTGCTCGACCACACCGAGGAACCGGTCGGCGTCGCGCACGAGGTCGTCGGCCTCGCGCTCGCTCACCGCTCGCCGCGAACCGGCCTCCGCCGCCGCCCGCTTGCCGGCCCCGGCGGCGAAGAACCGCGCCCACTCCTCGAGCTCGGGCGCGACCTCCACGAGGAGGACCCAGGCGTTCTTCTGCGGACGCCGCCGCGCCGGTGCCGGCCGGGCCCGGGCGGCCAGCAGGGCCGCGGCCGCGCGCAGCGCCGCCACGTGGGCGTGGGCGTAGCGCTCGGTCACCTCCGAGGCGGCGATCGCCTCGCTCAGGGACTCCGCCGCCCGGGAGAGGTAGGCGTGGGTCGTGGCCGGCAGGGCGTAGGGGTTGGGCTGCTCGGGAACGTGCCGCACGGCGCTCACTCCCCCGCCCCCGCGGCCTGCAGCTGCCAGCGACCGGCGGGCAGGTCGTGGACGAGGTCGAAGACGCCACCGTGGACCGGCACGCCGACCGCGCTCCCGTCCGTGCTGCTGTCCGTGCTTCCGTCCGTGCTGCTGTCCGTGCCGCTGTGCTGGTCGAAGCGCCCACGCCCGGCGGCGACGCGCCACACCTCGCGCCGCGGCAGCTCCTGGCTGCGCCGGTCGAGGACCTGGCGCACCTTCCACAACCGTCCGCGCCACAGGAACTGGGCCGGACCCTCCAGCCCGCCCGTGCCGGTCCGCACCTCGACGGGGTCGTCGTACTGCGTCACGCTCGCCTCGCTCCTCGGGCTCCCACCCGGATCCGTCGACCCCTCCGACCCCGGTCCGTGCTGCGCCGCGCCTGACGACGTGGCGCACCCGGCGGGGACGGGGGTCGAGGTCGCCCCCGCCGGGTCGATCGAACATCTGTTCGAACGAGACGAAGGTACACCTCGGCACCGACAGGTCGTCAAGACCCGCCGGTGGACGGTGTGGAGGAGCGGCCGGGGCTCAGTCCCTGTCGCGCACGAACGCCTGGGCGCCGCGCATGAACGCGCTCGTGGCCGGGCTCCACAGCGACGCGAGGATGCCGGCGTCGACGACGAGCGAGACCAGGGCCGCGACCACGAACGGGGCGGGGGGCTCGGTGCGCAGCCCGGCCAGGGTGGCGATCGCTGCCATCAGCACGACCGCGGCCAGCGCGTGCCGCGCCCAGTTGGCGCCGCCGACCAGGAAGGGCACGAGCGTGCCGACCAGGCCGACGAAGGTGATGAGCAGGACGATCGCGACCGGGACGAAGGCCGGCTGCTGGATGTCGGCGTCCACCGGATGACCGGCGGACCAGGAGTCGAGGAGGTCGTCGCGCAGCAGGACGGTGAGCACCGCGGTGAGCGCGGCCAGGGCGACCAGCACCGCGAGCAGCCGCACCGCACGCCGCACCGACGCGGGCCGCTCGGTCGTCGGGCGGGCCGTCGTGGGCTGGGTCGTCATGGGTGCTCCTCGGGGCGGCGGGTCTCGCGGGGGCTGGGCCGGACGTCGGTGCGGTGCCCTAGGGTCGCGCCATGGCGAGCGAGCACCCCTCGATCACGCGCTTCCGCGAGGAGCACGCACGACGCGGCGGCACCGGCGACGTCGTCATTCTGCCCGACTCGGTGCACACCGCCGCACTGGCCGCCGAGGCCCTCGGCTGCGAGGTCGGCGCCATCGCCAACAGCCTGCTGTTCGAGGCCGACGGCGAGCCGCTGCTGGTGCTGACCTCCGGCGCGCACCGGGTCGACACCGGCAAGGTCGCGGCGACGGTCGGGGTGGCGCGCCTGCGCCGGGCCACCCCCGAGCTGGTCCGCTCGGCGACCGGCCAGGTCATCGGCGGGGTCTCCCCCATCGGGCACCCGGCGCCCGTGCCGACGTACCTCGACCGCTGGCTGCAGCAGCACCCGGTGGTCTGGGCCGCGGCCGGGCACCCGGCGGCGGTGTTCTCCACGACGTACGACGAGCTGCGGGCCATGACCGGCGCCCCCGAGATCGACGTGGAGTGACCGTGGCCATCGAGATCTGGCTCAACCCCGCCTGCTCCAAGTGCCGCACCGCCGTCGCGGAGCTGGACGCCGCGGGCGCCGACTACACCGTGCGCCGCTACCTCGACGACCCGCCGACCGCGGCCGAGCTGGCCGAGGTCGTGGCCCGGCTCGGCCTCGAGCCGTGGGACGTCGCCCGGCCGAAGGAGGCGCGGGAGGCCGGCATCGACCTGCCCCGCGAGCCGTCGGCGCGGCAGGCCTGGCTCGAGGCGCTCGCCGAGGCCCCGCGCGCGATCCAGCGACCGATCCTGACCGCCTCCGACGGACTGACCGTCGTCGGGCGCGACCCGGAGTCGCTCGGCCGCGTCATCGACCGGGGCTGAGGAGACGCCGTGGAGTCGCTCGCGCTGGCGTTCTCCAGCGGCTGGGCAAGCGGCGTCAACGCCTACCTGGTCGTGCTCGTCCTCGGTGTCGCCGACCGCGTCGGTGACCTGGAGCAGGTGCCCGACCCGCTGGGTCGGTGGGACGTGCTGGCGGTGGCCGGCGTGCTCTTCCTCGTCGAGCTCGTCGCCGACAAGATCCCGTACGTCGACTCCACGTGGGACGCCGTCTCGACGGCGGTGCGGCCCACGGTCGGCGCGGTGGTCGGCGTGCTGCTGGCCGGCGACGCCCAGACCCTCGACCAGGCGGTGCTCGGCACGGTCGGCGGCGGCACCGCCCTGCTCTCGCACCTGGCGAAGGCCGGCGGCCGGCTGGCGATCAACACCTCCCCGGAGCCGGTCAGCAACGTGCTGGCCAGCGTCACCGAGGACGTCGCGGTCCTGGCGGTGGTCTGGTTCGCGATCGAGCACCCGCGCGCGGCGGCGGCCGTGGCGGCGGTGCTGCTGGTCGGCGGGCTGGTCGTGCTGTACCTCGTCGCGCGGCTGGTCCGGCGCGGCTGGCGCCGATGGCGATCGCGACCCGCCCCGCCCGGCGGCGGTGTCGGCGCGGCCCCCTAGGGTCGAGCCCGTGGCACGGGTGGTGGTCGTCGGGGGCGGGTTCGCCGGTCTCGCGTCCGCGGCGCGGCTCGCGAAGCTCGGGCACGAGGTGACGCTGCTGGAGCGGTCCGCGACCCTCGGCGGCGCGCTCGGCACGGTCGAGGCCGACGGCTTCGCGTGGGACGCCGGCCCGACCTGGACCACGCTGCCCGCGGTGGTGCGCGACCTCTTCCGCAAGAGCGGCCGCCCGGTCGAGCGCGAGCTGGAGCTGGAGCCGCTCGACGTGGTGCGCGAGCACCGGTTCGTCGACGGCACCGCCGTGACCGTGCCCTCCGGCCGCGGCGCGCAGGTCGCCGCCTTCGACGACCTCGCACCAGGGCTCGGGCAGCGCTGGGTCGACCACGTCGCGTCCTACACCGACGTGTGGGAGACGCTGCGCCGCGAGTACCTCGAGGTGCCCTGGGACCCCCGCTCCCCCTCCCGCCCGCTGTCCGCGGTGCTCGACGACCGGCAGACGCTGCACAAGCGCCTGCGCAGGACGTTCCGCGACGAGCGGCTCGCGCTCGTCGCCGGCCACCCGGCGGTCGCCGAGGGCCACGACCTGCGCAACGTGCCCGCCTGGGCCGGCGTGACGGCGTACGTCGAGCAGCGCTTCGGCGCGTGGACGGTGCAGGGCGGCATGGCCCGGCTCGCCGAGGCCCTGGCCGCCCGGATGACGACCCGCGGCGTGACCGTGCGCACCGGCACCACTGCCCGCGACCTCGTCGTGCGCGAGGGGCGGGTCGTCGCGGTGGACCTCGGCGCCGAGCAGGTCGACGCCGACGTCGTGGTCGTCGCGGTCGACCCTCGCCTGCTGCCGGCCCTCGCGCCGCTGGTCGCCCGCACGATGCCGGCGATCCCGCCGGTCGTGGCCCACCTCGGGCTCGAGGGCGACGTGCCGGACCTGCGCCACGAGCTGGTGCTGCACGGTGACCCGCTGCTGGTCGTCCGCCCCGGTGGGCGCGCCCCGTCGGGTGCCAGCGCGTGGACCGTGCACGGCCGCGGCAAGCTCGCCGAGGACATGCTGCGCGCGCTGGCCCGGGACGGCATCGACGTCCGCGCGCAGGTCGTCACGCGGGTCGACCGGACCCCGCGCGACCTCGTCGAGGCGTGGGGCGGCTCGCCCCTGGGCGTGCTGTGGCAGGGCCGCGCGACCGTGCGCCAGCGGCTCGGGCCGACGACGCCCGTCGCGGGCGTCTACGCCGCCGGGGCGCACGCGACGCCGGGCGCCGGGCTGCCGTACGTCGGGCTGTCGGCCGCGCTCGTCGCCCAGGCCGTCGGCCCGGCCTGAGGATCAGGCCGAGACGTTGAGCCGGTCGAAGATCTCCAGCGTCGCGCGGGAGCGGTTGAGCGTGTAGAAGTGCAGGCCGGGCGCGCCGCCGGCCAGCAGCTCCTCGCACAGCTCGGCCGCCACCGCGATGCCCTCGGTGCGGACCGCGGCCGCGTCGCCGTCGTGAGCGGCGATCCGGCGAACCACCTCGTCGGGCACGTCGGCGCCGATCAGCTCGCCCTGCCGACGGATGGCCGCGAGGTTCAGGATCGGCATGATCCCCGGGAGGATCGGGATGTCCACGCCGCGGTCGCGCACCCGCGCCACCAGGCCGAAGTAGTCGGCGGCGCGGAAGAACATCTGGGTCACGGCGAACTCCGCGCCGGCCCGGGCCTTCGCGACGAGCACGTCGGCGTCGTGGTCGAGCGACTCCGCGGTGGGGTGACCCTCCGGGAAGGCTGCGACGCCGACGCGGAAGTCACCGCGCGAGCGCGCCAGCTCGACCAGCTCGGTCGCGTAGGTCAGCCCGCCCTCGGTCGAGGTCCACGCCGCCCGCGGCCCCTCGGCCGGGTCGCCCCGCAGCGCCATCACGTGGTGCACACCGGCCTCGTGGTAGGCGTCGAGGATCGACTCGAGCTCCGCACGGGTGTGGCCGACGCAGGTCAGGTGGGCCATCGGGATCATCGACGTCTCGCGCGCGATCCGGCCGGTCACCCGGACGGTCGAGTCGCGGGTCGAGCCCCCGGCGCCGTACGTCACCGACACGAAGGTGGGGCGGTAGGGCTCGAGGGCGCGGATGGCCTCCCAGAGCTGCTCCTCGCCGGCGTCGTCCTTCGGGGGGAAGAACTCGAACGAGAACGACTTCCCGCCCGCGCGGATCATCTCCCCCAGCGAGCGTCCAGGTCCGGTCACCATGCGCGAAGCGTACGGTCGGCGGCCCCGTGGGTCGGCATCCGTCCACGCAGCAGGCACTGGCTAGTCTCGACGGCGTGACGGGCAGCGGCTGGGACAGCGACGACTTCCGCGACCGGGTCCAGCGAGCCCTCGACGGGTTCCTCGACCAGCAGCTGGCCCGGCTCGCGCCGCTCGGGCCCGACGCGGAGCGGCTCATCGCCGAGGCGCGCACCACCGTGCGCGGCGGCAAGCGGTTCCGCGCGGCGTTCTGCTGGTGGGGCCACCTCGCCGTCGCCCCCGCGGCCGACGAGGAGGCGCTGGTCCGTGCCTGCGCCGCGCTCGAGCTGCTGCACGCCAGCGCGCTGGTGCACGACGACCTCATGGACGCCTCCGACACCCGGCGCGGCCGGCCCGCCACGCACCGCCAGCTCGAGTCCGAGCACCGGGCGTCGGGCTGGACCGGCGACCCCGAGCAGTACGGCGCGGCCGCGGCCATCCTCCTCGGCGACATGCTCCTGAGCTGGGCCGACGAGCTGCTGCGCCGCTGCGGCCTGCCGCTTGCCCAGGTGGCGCCCGCGCTCGAGGTCTTCGACCTGTGCCGGTCCGAGGTCGTGGCCGGCCAGTTCCTCGACGTCTCCGTCCAGGCCCGGGGCCGCGCGGACGTCGAGACCGCGATGACCGTGCTGCGCTACAAGTCCGCGAAGTACTCCATCGAGCGCCCGCTCCACATCGGTGCCGCGCTCGCCGGGGCCGACGCGGCTGCGCTGGACGCCCTCTCGGCCTTCGGCCTGCCGCTCGGCGAGGCCTTCCAGCTCCGCGACGACCTGCTCGGCGTCTTCGGTGACCCGGCCACCACCGGCAAGCCGGCCGGCGACGACCTGGTCGAGGGCAAGCGCACCGTCCTCGTCGCGCTCGCGCTCGACGCCGCCCCCGCCGCCGAGGCCGCCCTGCTCGACCGCTCCCTCGGCACGCCGCTGGACGAGGCCGCCGTCGCCCGGCTCCGCGAGGTCATCGACTCCTCCGGCGCCCGCGCCCAGGTCGAGGCGGTCATCGAGCAGCTCTCCGACCTCGCCGTCGCCGCGTTGGACCGGGCCACCGTCGAGCCCGCCGCCCGCGACGCCCTCCGCGCGCTCGCCGACGCCGCCACCCAGCGCACCGTCTGAACGTCTACCGCCCGTCCGGGCGTCGCCGGTTGGTCGGGCCTCCCGTCCGGGCGCCGCTGTAGTCCGTGACGATCGGCAGGGAGATTCGGCCCGATCCACCTGCCGAACGTCACGGACTACCGGTCCGACGGTCCCGGACCTGTGGACAACGGGCCGCTGAGGAGGACGGTCAGGCCGGCGCCGGTGAGCAGGCGCAGGACGACGTCCAGGGTGCGGGGGTTGTCGGCGGCGAGGGCGGCCCAGCCGTCCCACAGCAGGACGGTCCGGTCGCCGGCCGGGTCGGCCGCCACGTCCCGCAGGGAGTCGGCGAGGGCGTCGAGGTTGCGGCCCCACCAGCGCGGGAGGGCGAGCACCTCGCCGAGCGCCTCGAGGGTCCCGGCGCGGGTGGGGTCGGGCGAGGCGTCGAGGTGCAGGAAGCGCCAGCCGGCGCGCTCGACGGTCGCCCGGAGCGCCGCGACGTCGTACGCCGGGTCCCAGAGGTGGGCGGCCGGCGGCACCCGGCCCGCGAGGACGTCGGCCAGCAGGTCGCCGGGCAGGTCGTCGGGCGGGCTCACGGGAGGACCTCGGCGAAGGAGGCGTAGTGGTCGTCGGTCCAGTACCACTCGCGCGGCTCGCCCTCGACGATCCGGCGCGGCCCGCGGTGGCTGAGGCCGGGCGTCGGGACGGTGTACTCCCGGTAGTAGCCGTCCTCCTGCTCGGGCAGCAGGCCCTCGTAGTTGTGGAAGACGGTGCCGTCGTGGTCGGGCTCGGGGAACGGCCCGCCGCGCTCGATGAGGTCGACCGTGCGCCGCGCCTCGGCCGGCAGGTCCGCCAGCTCGACGGTGGGCAGGCCGGACGAGCCGGACGAGCCGGACGAGCCGGCCCGGTCCGCGGCGCGGTCGGGCGCCGGGGCGTCCTCGCCACCGGTGAGCAGCGCGCCGAGGACGACGAGCAGGACGACGACGACCAGCGAGCCGATCGCCCGGGTGCGGGGGCTCAGGCGCACCGGCGGGCCAGCGTGCTCAGAAGGCCATCGCCTGCGCGCGGCGCTTGACCTCCGCCCCGCGGTTCTCGCGCAGGGCGTCGATCGGGCGGCCGGGCAGGTCCTGGTCGAGGTGGAGCCAGGCGATGCACTCGCGGTCGTCGTACCCACCGTCGTGCAGCACCGTCAGCAGTCCCGGCAGGCCCTTGACGGGGAACCCGTCCTGGATGAACCCGGCCGGCACCTGCTGGCCGGCGCCCGGCGAGGGCACCGCGGCGGCGAGCTCGTGGTCGCGGATCATCGTGCGGACCTTGGCGACGGTGACGCCTAGCTGGCGCGCGGCCTCGGCCCAGTCGATCCACTCGGGCACCAGGGCCGCGAGGTCGTGGTCGGCGAGCGGGATGTCGTCGGTCATGGGTCCATCCTCCCACCCGCGGCGGCGCCTCCGCGCCACGCCGGGTGGCGGCCGCGCGGGCCCGGAGGGCGCGGCTTTCGTACGATGTCCCCGCCGGGGACTTCCCCCTCCGGCACGCAGGAGGGTCGCCGTGACGCCAGATCGTCATGCCCGGTCGGGCGCGGACGAGCCCTCGGCCGACCCCTCCGGCGCCGCGCGCAACGACGGCCGGCGGCTCGAGGGCCGGCTCCTCGACGGCCGCTACCGCGTCGGTCCGCGCATCGCCCGCGGCGGCATGGCCAGCGTGCACGAGGCCACCGACATCCGGCTGGACCGGACGGTGGCGATCAAGGTCATGCACCCCGGGCTGGGTGACGACGAGGAGTTCGCCGCGCGCTTCGTGCGCGAGGCGCGCGCAGCGGCCCGGCTCTCCCACCCCAACGTCGTCGCGGTCCACGACCAGGGCGCCGACGACGGCGTGGTGTTCCTGGCGATGGAGCTGGTCGCCGGCCACACGCTGCGCGACGTCATCGCCAAGGAGAGCCCGATGCCGCCGGCCCGCGCGCTCGCGCTCCTCGAGCCGGTGCTCTCCGCCCTGGCCGCCGCCCACCGCGCCGGGCTGATCCACCGCGACGTCAAGCCCGAGAACGTCCTCATCTCCGACGAGGGCCAGGTCAAGGTCGCCGACTTCGGCCTGGCCAAGGCCGTCAGCGCCGACACCCAGCACACCGCGACCGGCGGCGTGCTCATCGGCACCGTCTCCTACCTCGCGCCCGAGCTCGTGGTCGACGGCCGCGCCGACGCCCGCGCCGACGTGTACGCCGCCGGCGTGCTGCTCTTCGAGCTGCTCACCGGCCGCAAGCCGCACGAGGGCGAGTCCCCGATCCAGGTGGCCTACAAGCACGTGCACGAGGACGTGCCGCTCCCCTCGACCCTCGTCCCCGGCCTGCCGGCGTACGTCGACGCGCTGGTCGCCCGCGCGACGGCCCGCGACCGCGGCCAGCGGCCCGCCGACGCCGGCGTGCTCCTCCACCAGCTGCGCCGGGTGAGCACCGCGGTGGTGACCGGGGTCCGGGAGGACCCGGACCTGGTGGCCGACCTGATGCCGCGCCCGCCCGCGCCGGACACGACCGACGGGACCGACACTGGCGACGCAGCCGACCCTGACGACGCTGGCGACGCCTCGGGGGCGGTCGGCGGCGACACCGGCGAGCTGACCAGGCCGTTGCTGCGGCCCACCGAGGTCCCGCCCGCGGTCGCGCGCCGCGGGGACACGGCCGCGGACCCGTGGGACAGCGGCGAGATGGCGGCCCTGCTGGCCCCGTCGGGCGCCGGCTCGCCGACCGCGCCGCCCCCGACCGAGCACACCCGGACCGTGCAGGTCCCGGTCGGCGCAGCGGCCCCGCCGGCGCCGCGGCGTACCCGTCGCTCCCGCAGGGGCCTGCTGGCCCTCGTGCTCGCGCTGCTGCTGGCGGCGGGCATCGGGACGGGCGCGTGGTGGTTCGGGTTCGCGCGCTGGACGACCACGCCCGGCGTCATCGGGCTGGACCGCGCCGCCGCGGTCGAGCGGATCGAGGCGGCCGGCCTCGAGGCGGAGGTCGGGCCGCGGGCCTTCTCCCGCACGGTGCCCGCCGGCGAGGTGATGTCCACCGACCCGGCCGCCGGCGACCGCGTGCTCGACGGCGGCACCGTGACCGTCACGATCAGCAAGGGCGAGGAGCTCTACGACGTCCCGAAGCTGCGCGGGATGACCGAGGACGAGGCGCAGGACGCGCTCGCCGAGCTGAAGCTGGAGTTCGGCGGCTCCACCCAGCGGTGGTCCGAGGACGTCCCCGAAGGCATCGTCATGGCCAGCGACCCCAAGCCCGGCACGACCCTGCGGCCCGGCGCGGTCGTCGACCTGGTCGTCTCCAAAGGCCGCAAGCCGATCAAGGTCAAGGACTGGACCGGCGAGGACGCCGGCACCGCGCGGGAGCGGATGGAGGCCCAGGGCCTGGTCGTCGAGGTGACCGACGAGGAGTACTCCGACGACGTCGCCGAGGGCGACGTGATCAGCCAGGACCCGGTCGGCGCGACCCTCTTCAAGGGCGACACCGTCGAGCTCGTGGTGTCCCTCGGGCCCGAGCTGGTCGAGGTGCCCAACGTGCGCGCGTCCGGGGTCGACGCGGCGCGTGACGAGCTCGAGGCGCTCGGCTTCGAGGTGGAGACGCGCAGGGCCGCGGGCTACCTCGGGCTGGGCTACGTCTTCTCGCAGAGCCCCGGCTCCGGCGACCGCGTCCCCAGGGGCTCCACGATCACGCTGACGCTCATCTGAGCGGGTACCCTCCGCTGGTGCTCGACCCCGCCCAGCTCGCCGCCCGCAACCCCGTCGGCACCCACGTCACGGTCGGCAAGGGCCTGGTGGCCGGGGCGCTGGCCTCGGCCGACGAGCTCGGCTGCGAGGCGTTCCAGGTCTTCTGCGGCAACCCCCGCGGCTGGGCGCTGAGCCCCGGCAAGCCGGCCGAGGACGCGACGTTCCGGGCCGCGACGGCCGAGCGCGGCACGCGGGTGTTCGTCCACGCGCCGTACCTCGTCAACCCCGGCTCCCCCACCCCGCTCACCTTTGAGCGGTCGGTCGCCAGCGTCGCCCACAACCTCCGCCGGGCCGCCGAGGTCGGCGCCGAGGGCGTCGTCGTGCACACCGGGTCGTACGTCGCGCCCGACGACACCAGTGAGCGGTACGACGCCGCGCTGCGCCAGGTCCGCGACGGCCTGCTGCCGCTGCTCGAGGCGCTCCCGGACGACGGACCCTGGCTGCTGCTCGAGCCGACCGCCGGCCAGGGCCGCTCGCTCTGCGCGGGGGTGGACGACCTCGCGGCGTACCTCGACGCGCTCGACCGCCACCCCAGGGTCGGCGTCTGCCTCGACACCTGCCACGTCTTCGCCGCCGGGGCGCCGCTCGACGAGCCGGGCGGCGCGACCGCGACCCTCGACCGGCTCGTCGAGGTGGCGGGCGAGGGCCGGCTGCGCCTGGTCCACGCCAATGACTCGATGGACGTGCGCGGCGCCTTCAAGGACCGCCACCAGAGCATCGGCGACGGCCACATCGGCATGGACCCGTTCCTCGAGCTGTTCCGCCACCCCGCGACCGCGGGCGTGCCGTTCATCGCCGAGACGCCCGGCTCGCGGGAGGTCGGCGGGGACGTGCAGGTGCTGCAGGAGCTCCGCGCCAAGGCGCTCGGTTGACCGGTCGGCCGGCGGCCGGGGTGGGCGACCGGCGTACCTCCCTGCTCGCCACCGGCGCCCTGCTGGCCATGACGGCCTGCTGGGGCAGCACGTTCTTCCTCATCAAGGACCTGCTCGAGCGGGTGCCCACGCTGGACTTCCTGGCGGTGCGCTTCGCGATCGCCGGGCTGGTGATGCTGGTCGTGGCGCCCCGTGCGGTGCTGCGGCTCTCGGCGGCCTCGCGGCGTCGCGCGGTCGTGCTGGGCGGCGTCTACGGCGTCGCCCAGATCCTGCAGACGGCAGGACTGGCGCACACGGCGGCATCGGTGTCGGGGTTCATCACCGGCATGTACGTCGTCCTCACCCCCGTGCTCGCGGCGCTGCTGCTCCGCTCCCGCACGACCCCGCTGACCTGGGCCGCGGTCGCGCTGGCCACCGGCGGGCTCGCGGTGCTGACCCTGGACGGCGTCGCGGTCGGGTATGGCGAGGCGATCACCCTGGTCAGCGCCGTCCTCTACGCGCTGCACATCGTGGGGCTCGGCGCGTGGTCGAACGCTCGCGAGGCGCTCGGCATGTCGGTGGTACAGCTGCTGGTCATCGCGGTCATCTGCCTGGTCGCGACCGCGCCCGACGGGATCGTGCTGCCGCCGACCACCGCGGACTGGCTGTCGGTGCTCTACATGGCGCTCTTCGCCGGCGCACTGGCGCTGATCGGCCAGACCTGGGCGCAGGCGCACCTGCCGCCGACCCGCACGGCGATCATCATGAGCATGGAGCCGGTCTTCGCGGCGTTCTTCGCGGTGCTGCTGGGTGGGGAGTCGCTGACCGGCCGGATGGCGCTCGGCGGGCTGATGGTGCTCGCCGCGATGCTGGTCGTCGAGGCGCTCCCCCGCCGCAAGGTGGAGGGCGAGGTCCAGCACCTGGCCGTCTGACCTCGGGCTGGTCCCGGCTGGTCCCACATCGTGGAAGAGGCCCCGGGCCGTCGGTGGTCCTCGGTAGGTTCCTGCTCGTGACGTGGACCTATGTCTTTGGATGCCTGCCGGGAGCCCCCGTGCCGGCCGTCCTGTCCTAGGCACGCCGCACACCGTCCAACGCCCCCGGCCTCCGGCCGTGGGGCGTTTCGTCGTCCCGGGGCCGAGGTCGAACCGAGAAAGAGGAACACCATGGTCGTCGTCATGTCCCCGAACGCCACCGAAGAGGACGTCGCCGCCGTCGTCGCCCGCGTGGAGGGCGTCGGAGGCGAGGCCTTCGTCAGCAAGGGCGTCGTCCGCACCATCATCGGCCTGGTCGGTGACCTCGAGTCCTTCCACCACCTGAACCTGCGCACGCTGCGCGGCGTCGCGGACGTCCACCGGATCTCCGACCCCTACAAGCTGGTCAGCCGCCAGCACCACCCCGACCGGAGCACGGTCTGGGTCGGGCCGGCCGGCCGCCAGGTGCCGATCGGGCCGGACTCGTTCACCTTCCTGGCCGGCCCGTGCGCCGTCGAGACCCCCGAGCAGACCCTCGCCGCCGCGCAGATGGCCAAGGGCGCCGGCGCCACGATCCTGCGGGGAGGCGCCTACAAGCCGCGCACCTCGCCGTACGCCTTCCAGGGCCTCGGCGTCCGCGGCTTGGAGATCCTGGCCGACGTCGGGCGGGCCACGGGCCTGCCGGTCGTCACCGAGGTCGTCGACGCCCGCGACGTCGCCGTCGTCGCCGAGCACGCCGACATGCTCCAGGTCGGCACCCGCAACATGGCCAACTTCGGCCTGCTGCAGGCCGTCGGCGAGGCCGGCAAGCCGGTGCTGCTCAAGCGCGGCATGACCGCGACGATCGAGGAGTGGCTGATGGCGGCGGAGTACATCGCCCAGCGCGGCAACCTCGACGTCGTCCTGTGCGAGCGCGGCATCCGCACCTTCGAGCCGGCGACCCGCAACACCCTCGACATCTCCGCGGTGCCGGTCGTGCAGGCGACCAGCCACCTGCCGGTCATCGTCGACCCGTCGCACGCCGCGGGCCGCAAGGACCTCGTCGTGCCGCTCTCGCGGGCCGCGATCGCGGTGGGAGCCGACGGGATCATCGTCGACGTCCACCCCGAGCCGGAGACCGCGCTGTGCGACGGCCCGCAGGCCCTGCTCGGCGCGGACCTGCGCGAGCTGGCCCAGGCGGTGCGGCGGCTGCCGTCCGCGGTCGGCCGGGTCGATGCCGGCGAGCTGTCCCGCACGGCCTGAGCGGGCCGGGCCGCCGGGCGCTCGCTACCCTCGACCCCCGTGGAGACCTGCACCGCCTGCGGCGCGCGCCTGGGCCCCGGCCCGGCGTGCCCCGCGTGCGGCCGGCCGGTCGAGGCGCCCGACCTCTCGGACTGGCGCACCGACACCGCCGAGCGACCGGCGGTCAAGGACGTCCCGCCCGCCCCGCGCTTCCCGCTGTACGCCGACGAGGCGCCGGCCCCCACCCCACCCGGGCCGTCGGGCCGGCGCCGCGGGTGGCTGCCCTGGGTGGCCGGGGCGGCGGCGCTGGTGCTGGTCGCGGCGCTCGGTGCCGCGTTGCTCCTCGGCGGGTCCGACGACGAGCCCGCCCCCGCTCCGGTCGCGGAGTCCGCAGAGCCGTCCGCCCCACCGACGAGCACCGCCCCGACCACCCCGCCGCAGCCGACCCGCGCCTCCGGGGGCGACCTGCGCCGCAAGCCCGAGCCGCGGGAGCCGGAGGACGTCACCGGCTCGGTGAGCGTGCGCGTCCCGGCCACCGCCCCGCCGAGCCAGGGGCTCGACGGCTCGCGCACGGCGTACGACGCCGGCAACCTCGTCGACGGCGACCGCACCACCACCTGGCGGATGCGCGGCGACGGCGCCGGCTCGCAGCTCGTGCTGCAGCTCGACGGCCCCACCACGGTGACCCGGCTCGGGCTCGTCAACGGCTACGCCAAGCGCGCCCGCGGCCCTCGCGGCGGCGTGCTCGACTGGTACACCGGCAACCGCCGCGTGCTCGCCGTCGAGTGGGTCCTCGACGACGGCACCGCGATCCGCCAACCCCTCGACGAGGTGCGCCGCGTGCAGGCCGTCGACGTCGGCTCGATCACCACGCGTCGCGTGCGGCTGCGGCTGGTCGAGGTGTCCTCCCCCGGCTCCGGCCGCGCCGGTCGCGACTACACCGCGATCAGCGAGCTGGCGGTCGTCGGCCTGCCGGGCTGACCGCTCGCGGGCTCGACTCCGGGCGCCGGCGGCTGACTACAGCGCGGCGAGCGCGGCGGCGGCCTTCTCGGCGTCCTCGCGGGACACGTCGAGGTGGGTGACCAGCCGGACGGTGGTCGGGCCGACCATCGAGACGCGGACGCCGGCCTCGGCGGCGCGGGCCACGAAGTCGGGGGCGTCGGTGCGCGGGACCACCACGATGTTGGTGTCGACGCCGTCGGGGTCGACGCCGCAAGCCTCGGCGAGCAGCCGGGCGTGGGCGTGGTCGTCGGCGAGCCGCTCGACGTGGTGGTCGAGGGCGTGCAGGCCGGCCGCGGCGAGGATGCCGACCTGGCGCATGCCGCCGCCCATCCGCTTGCGCCACACGCGCGCCTCGGCGATGACGTCGGCGGAGCCGAGGGTGAGCGAGCCGACCGGGGCGCCGAGCCCCTTGGAGAGGCACACGGCCATGACGTCGGCCACGGCGCCGTACTCCGCCAGCGGCGTGCCGGTCGCGACGTGGGCGTTCCAGATCCGCGCACCGTCCACGTGGACCGACGAGCCGGCGGCGGTGGCCAGCTCGCGCAGGTCGCGCAGGTCCTCGATCGGGAGCACCGCGCCACCGGCGAAGTTGTGGGTGCACTCCACCGAGATCGCCGCGGTCCGCACGAAGAACGGGCCGAGGTCGGGCGCGTGCATCTGCCGCAGCATCGCCAGGTCGACCTGGCCGCGCGGGTGGAACCAGGTGCGCATCGTGATGCCGGAGTACGCCGCGTGGGCGCCGAGCTCGGCGCGCGCGATGTGTGCGGAGGCCTCGCAGATGACCTCCTGGCCGGGCTGCACCAG